>JADKJH010000002.1:0-137500 GCA_016722505.1 Holophagaceae bacterium | reverse complement strand
AGGGAAAGGCGAAAAGAACCCCGATGAGGGGAGTGAAATAGAACCTGAAACCGTCAATCTACAAGCAGTGGAACCACTATTGTTTACAAGTGGAACCGCGTGCCTTTTGCATAATGAGCCGGCTAGTTATTTTCAGTGGCGAGGCGAAGTCGATGAGGCGAAGCCGAAGGGAAACCGAGTCTGAATAGGGCGAATAGTCGCTGGGAATAGACGCGAAACGGGATGATCTATCCTTGAGCAGGATGAAGTCCGGGTGACACCGGATGGAGGTCCGAACCAGTATGGGTTGAAAACCGTTTGGATGACTTGAGGATAGGGGTGAAAGGCCAATCAAATTCCGTGATAGCTCGTTCTCCCCGAAATAGCTTTAGGGCTAGCGTCGGATGTTTCGTCGTGCAGGTAGAGACCTGAATGGACTAGGGGGCACACCCGCTTACCGAATCCAACCAATCTTCGAATGGCACGCCGTGAAGTCCGGCAGTCAGACTACGGGTGATAAGATCCGTAGTCGAGAGGGAAACAACCCAGATCGCCAGCTAAGGTCCCAAAATATATGCTAAGTGGAAAAGGATGTGGATGTGCTTAGACAGCCAGGAGGTTAGCTTAGAAGCAGCTATCCTTTAAAGAAAGCGTAATAGCTCACTGGTCAAGCGGGTCTGTGCCGACAATTCAACGGGGCTCAAGCATATTACCGAAGCTGCGAACGAAAGTGGTAGGGGAGCATTCCCTACGTCTGCGAAGGTTGACCGTAAGGACAGCTGGAGACATGGGAAGAGACTCTGTCGGCATAAGTAGCGTAAAGACAGGCGAGAACCCTGTCCGCCGTAAGACTAAGGTTTCCAACGCAAGGTCAATCCGCGTTGGGTTAGTCGGGCCCTAAGCCGAGGCCGAGAGGCGTAGGCGATGGAAAGCTGGTTAATATTCCAGCACCATGAATACTTCGTTTGTACGATGCAGGGACGCAGGAAGGTAGTCGCGCAGCTCTATGGAATGTGCTGTGAAACCTGTCAAGGGTGGCGCTTAGGGAAGTCCGGGTGCCGTAAGCTCAAGACTTGTGACGAAAGGCGATGATCCTACACTGCCGAGAAAAGCTGCTAAGGAGAGGTATTTGTGTCCGTACCGCAAACCGACACAGGTAGTCGAGGAGAGAATCCTCAGGCGCGCGAGTGAAACCACTTCAAGGAACTCGGCAAATTGGCCCCGTAACTTAGGGAGAAGGGGTACCCCCGGTAGGGTTCATAGCCCGAGGGGGTGGCACATAAATGTTCCAGGCGACTGTTTAACAAAAACACAGGTCTCTGCAAACTCTCAAGAGGAGGTATAGGGGCTGACACCTGCCCGGTGCCGGAAGGTCAAGAGGAGCGGTTAGCGCAAGCGAAGCTGCGAATTTAAGCCCCGGTGAACGGCGGCCGTAACTATAACGGTCCTAAGGTAGCGAAATTCCTTGTCGGGTAAGTTCCGACCTGCACGAATGGTGTAACGATCTGGAAACTGTCTCCAGCAGGAGCTCAGCGAACTTGTAGCACCGGTGAAGATGCCGGTTACCCGCACTTAGACGGAAAGACCCCGTGCACCTTTACTACACCTTGACATTGAGGTTGGCATTGTGCTGTGCAGGATAGGTGGGAGACTTTGAAACTGGCTCGTTAGGGTCGGTGGAGTCAACGTTGAGATACCACCCTGCGCAATGCTGATCTCTAACCCACACCCGTGATCCGGGTGGGAGACCGTGTCAGGCGGGTAGTTTGACTGGGGCGGTCGCCTCCAAAAGAGTAACGGAGGCGTACGAAGGTTCCCTCAGGCTGTTTGGAAATCAGCCGCAGAGCGCAATGGTATAAGGGAGCTTAACTGCGAGTCAGACACGACGAGCAGATGCGAAAGCAGGTCATAGTGATCCGGTGGTCCCGCATGGAAGGGCCATCGCTCAACGGATAAAAGGTACGCCGGGGATAACAGGCTGATCTTGCCCAAGAGTTCATATCGACGGCAAGGTTTGGCACCTCGATGTCGACTCATCACATCCTGGGGCTGAAGCAGGTCCCAAGGGTTCGGCTGTTCGCCGATTAATAGTGGTACGTGAGTTGGGTTCAGAACGTCGCGAGACAGTTCGGTCCCTATCTAGTGTGGGCGCAGGATATTTGAGAGGATTTGTCCTTAGTACGAGAGGACCGGGATGAACTGACCTCTGGTGTTCCAGTTGTGTTTCCAAATGCAATGCTGGGTAGCTACGTCGGGAAGTGAGAAGCGCTGAAAGCATCTAAGCGCGAAACACCCCTCAAGATGAGATATCCCCACGAGACCCGTCGAAGACCACGACGTTGATAGGTCGCATGTGTAAGTTCCGTAAGGGATTTAGCTAAGCGATACTAATCGGTCCATAGACTTGATCCTTCCATCAATCAATTCCATTTCCAAAGGTGGCCAAAACCACCCCACGGACTTTTACGAGCAATAATGAGCGAAACCTAGGTTTCCTCTCGCCCACCCTTCGATCTTTCTCACCTTTCGTCGCGGCTATACCCCGGGGGTCACACCCGTTCCCATCCCGAACACGGCCGTTAAGACCCGGAGGGCCGATGATACTGCGCTTCTAAACGTGGAAAAGTAGGTCGCTGCGACGTTAAAAATCTGAAAAGGCCATCCCAAATATGGGATGGCCTTTTTTGTTGTTTAATTTTGGATTCTATTCACCGTGGAAGTCCCAGTCATAGACGACTGGGATGTAGCCCTTGAACTTTTGATCTTGGCCGTAGGGGTCGGCGAAGAAACCTGCTTCCACCAATTTCTGGTTCGCGAGGCCAAATAGATAGTGCCAGATCATGCTGAACCCCTCTTCAAAGGGAACGCCAGCTTTGGTCAGGCTCAGGCCCTCAAGCTCTTTTTTAATCTTTGAATAGTTGGCCGCAAGCCACTCTTCCATGATTTTCCGGACCAAGGCTCGAAGGTTCTTGGTCATGGCCTCGTCTTGTTTGGTCAGGAGAGGAACCTTTGCTTGATAGCGGCCGTCCTGTTCCGAGACGTAGTCAAAGGCGACAAGAATGGGTAGGAGGCGTCCCGCATCCATGGGCGATAAGCCGTCTTTGATAAACTCCTCTTTGGTTCTGCTTGAACGACGCAGGGACAGGGCTACGCGCCCCAAGGCTTCCGCGAACTCAGTTGGCAGCGTTAGGCGTTTGGCGTCGTCATCACCGAAGGTGGTGATTCCGATTTGCCCATAAGACCGCCCGCGGCTGGCCCAATAAATTCCTTTGACCGTGTTTGTGGATATCTCCTCGGCTTGGGCGACATATTTCCCATCAGGCTTGATATCGGTGGTTTTACGGTATCCCTTCTGTTCGGTGACGGCCAAGCCATCCCAATCGAGCGATGCGCAGCCCACGACAATGAATGCCAGGGCCTTTCTATCCACTCCGGGCGCGTCATAGGCTTCAAGCGTTTTTTCGATCTCTTTTCGATGGCTCAGCACGGCGCTTGCCAGCGATGCCCCGTAGGGTCCACAGACATCCTTGATGCGTTTGGCGTCAGCCGCAGTAAAGAGTGCGAAATTCAAAAAGACTTGATTTCCATCCCGACGAACCAGCCGCAACGCGAGCAGGTCCTGCATCGAGACAGAGGTCCCCTTCAGCCGAGATTCGACAATTG
Source organism: Holophagaceae bacterium (assembly GCA_016722505.1). Lineage (GTDB taxonomy): Bacteria > Acidobacteriota > Holophagae > Holophagales > Holophagaceae > JANXPB01. The sequence continues at coordinate 133,858 of JADKJH010000002.1, read as the reverse complement.
CCAGATTGAGAGGGCCATCAGCCAATTCACGCAAAACGCGTTGAGTCCCCAAGGGGTTCATGACCTGGAAATAATTAGGATTGTTGTTTGTCGAGGCGGAGCCAATGATTCCGTACTGCAACAAATCCTTTTCTTGCGCAAAAACCGTGATGCTCATCCCTAATGCTAGGATCAGGCTGGTGGGGCGGAACGAGGGCATAGGCCACATCTCCAAGGGCAAGTGATCACAATTACGTAAAGCCTTCCCGCTATCCTATTAGCATCCGATGAGGCTCCCATGACCAAACACGTTTATTCCTTTGGTGGCGACCGCAACGAAGGCAGCGCCTTGATGCGGGACCTTCTGGGCGGAAAAGGTTGCAACTTGGCGGAAATGGCGGGTCTGGGCATTCCGGTGCCGCCGGGGTTCACCATCACCACCGAAGTATGCAGTCTTTACTACACCGCAGGGAGGCAACTTCCAGACTCGGTGAAGCAGCAGGCGTTGGAGGCGCTCAAGTGGCTGGAAGGCGCTCGGGGGCTCACTTTCGGTGATGCGGATAAACCCCTTCTGATCTCCGTCCGGAGCGGCGCCCGGGTTTCCATGCCAGGCATGATGGACACGGTTTTGAATCTGGGCTTGAACGATCAAACCGTGCTGGGACTTGAAAAGGCCAGTGGCAATCCACGGTTCGCCTGGGACAGCTACCGCCGCTTCATCACCATGTACAGCAATGTGGTGTTGAACGTCCACACCAGCCTTTTCGAAGCTGAATTGGAAGGTCTCAAGCATCGCACTGGGAAACACCAGGATCCGGATGTGACCGCTGAGGAATGGAAAACCCTCGTGTCCGCCTATAAGGAGATCGTGCGGGAGGAGACTGGAAAACCCTTTCCCCAGGACCCCATGGAACAGCTGTGGGGCGCGGTTTCCGCGGTATTCGAAAGCTGGAACACCCCGCGGGCGGTCACCTATCGGAGGCTGAACCGCTTCTCGGATGATTGGGGCACCGCTGTCAATGTGCAGAGCATGGTCTTTGGCAACATGGGCGAAGACTGCGGAACGGGCGTGGCCTTCACTCGTAATCCAGGCACTGGCGAGAAGCTTTTCTACGGGGAATACCTGATCAATGCCCAGGGCGAAGACGTCGTCGCGGGCATCCGCACGCCGCAGCCCATCTCGTTGAAGCAGGCCGAAGGGACGAAGCTACTCAGCCTGGAAGAGGCCATGCCCGAGACCTTCCACCAACTCCTCGCCACAGCGAACCGGCTGGAAACGCACTTCCGCGAAATGCAGGACATCGAATTCACCATCGAACGCGGACGGCTCTTCATGTTGCAGACGAGAACCGGGAAACGCACTGCCATGGCCGGCATCCGCATCGCCTTGGATCTTGTGGAAGAAGGAATCATCTCGAAGAGCCTGGCGCTTCAGCGCATTGATGCTGATTCACTTTCCCAACTGCTCGCGCCGGTCTTCGACCACAAAGAAAAGGACCGGCTTCGCGGCGAGGGCAAATTGATGACCACGGGCCTGAACGCTGGTCCTGGCGCGGCGACCGGGCGGATTGCCTTGAATGCGGCCGACGCGGAAAAGATGGCCGTTGAAGGTCCCGTAGTGCTGGTGCGGATGGAGACCTCACCGGAGGATATTTCCGGCATGATCGCCGCGCAGGGGATTCTCACTGCCCGCGGTGGTATGACCAGCCACGCCGCTGTGGTGGCCCGCGGCATGGGCAAACCCTGTGTTTGCGGCGCTTCAGCCTTGAACATCGACGAAAAGGCAGGGGTGGTGAAGGTCGGCAGTCTGACGCTAAAGGCAGGCCAGGACTGGATATCAATAGATGGTTCTACCGGCGAGGTCTTCGCTGGCCAATTGGGCGCGCATCCATCCGAAGTCAATCAGGTGCTGGTGGACCATCGCCTAAAGGCAGAAGATAGCGATGTGTACCTGCGTTTCGCGAAGATCATGGTTTGGAGTTCCGAAGCGAAGAAAATGAAGGTGCGCACCAATGCTGATACGCCAGGCGATAGCGCGGTGGCGAGGGCTTTCGGAGCCGAGGGTATCGGGCTGTGCCGCACTGAACACATGTTCTTCGAAGGGGAGCGGATCCAGGCGGTCCGCGAGATGATCCTGGCTTCAGATTTGGAAGGCCGCCGCCTCGCGCTGGCTAAATTGCTACCTATGCAGCGGGGCGATTTTGAAGGCATTTTCTCAGCCATGGATGGCCTGCCTGTGAACATCCGCCTTCTTGATCCACCCTTGCATGAGTTCCTTCCCCACGACGATGCAGGCTGCGAGGAAATGGCCAAGCTGCTGGGGTTGAGCCTGGACATGGTGAAGCGCCGGGTGCAGCAGCTCCACGAGTTCAATCCCATGCTGGGGCACCGCGGCTGCCGTTTGGGCATCACCTTCCCGGAGATCTACCGGATGCAGGTGCGGGCCATTGTCGAAGCAGCCTTGAACGTGGCCGCAAGCGGAACCAAGGCTCTACCGGAGATCATGATTCCCTTGGTGGGCACTGTGCGCGAACTGGCCTATTTGAAGACCGAATTGCTGGATGAGATCGCCCAGGTGAATCAGGAGCGCGGGACGGCCTTCACGGCGCCCATGGGCACCATGATCGAAGTTCCCCGGGCCGCCATCACGGCCGACAAGATCGCGCAAGAAGCCGAGTTCTTCTCCTTTGGCACCAACGATCTCACCCAGATGGGATTTGGGTTTTCGCGGGATGATGCCGGCACTTTCCTGCCCGAATACGTGAGTAAAAAAATTCTTGATGACGATCCGTTTCAAAGCCTGGACCTGGATGGCATCGGAGAACTGGTGCGCATCGCGGTGGAGAAAGGGCGTGGCGTGCGTCCGCACTTGAAAATTGGCGTGTGCGGAGAGCACGGCGGCGACCCGCGGTCCGTCAAATTCTTCCACCGTGCCGGACTTGATTACGTGAGCTGCTCCCCCTACCGCGTGCCCATCGCCATGCTGGCGGCGGCCCAAGCGACCATCGAACAAGCCGCGCTGGAACAAGGCGCGCCCGCTAAATCGGAATGAAACTCCTGCTTGCCGCTTTCCCGCCGGAACTCGGGGATTTGAAGGACGACCCACCCCTTGGCTGGTGTGTGGATACTACCGGTGTCGGCGTTTCGACCGCCGCAGCCCACACGGCCTTTCTACTGGAACGGAAAAAACCCAGGCGGGTGCTTTTCGTGGGTAGCTGCGGCGCCTACGACGAACGGCTGCCCATCGGCACCATCTTCGCCCCTGACTTCGTCCTGGCAACCTCTGTGGAAGAAGAGCGCGGCGAATCCTACCGCCCCAGCATCGAGGCTGTGCGATGGCTCAGCACCTGGGAGCTTCCCTTCCCGCATCATCCAGTCGTCACGCCCCCAGCCATCACCCGAAGCGACGATGGCGTCAGGCTCCTGGGCCGCATGGCGCCTGCTGAACACCTGGAATTGAATGGCGTGTTCGCAGCCTGCAATGCGGCAGGCGTGCCCGTGGCGGCTGCCCTCATCGTGGTGAATGAAGTGGGGCCCAATGCCCATGAACAATGGCTGGAGAACCACGAAGAATTGGGTCAGCGGCTCATTGATGCGCTGCGGGCCTCTGGCGCGCTTGAAATGGAATGAAAGCCAGGCCGCCACCACCGTTTTCCGCTGCCCATCCGCCTTCCACAGCCTCCATGCGCACGCCGCGCTCTGCGCCGGTGATGAAAGTGCGAACCGAGGACTCCCGAAGTGTCTCCAACGTCTCATCGTGGGGATGGCCGAAACGGTTCCGGCGGCCCGCAGAGATGATGGCCGCATCAGGGGAAAGCGCTTTGATCCATTCGGGAGCGCTGCTGCTCCGGCTTCCGTGATGACCCACTTTCAAAATGCGGTGGAAAGCATCAGGCCCAGGTTCTCCCAAATCCATCAGGTCCCGTTCCTGGATCTGCAGCGCATCCCCCATGAGCCAAAGTTCGCGATCCTGCCATCGCACCCGCAACACGGTGGACACCATGTTGGCGTCCGGAAGCTCGAAGGGCTTCGGGGGCCACCGCACAGATACCTCCCCGTCCCCGAGAAGCCATCTGTCGCCGCGCTGCAGCTTTCCTTGCGTGTGGTCCTGCATCGGGCGGAAGCCGGCCCAAGGATCACTCGCATCAGCCGTCGCTGGCAGCGCTATTGATGCAAACGGCCTCAGTCTTGAGAGCGTCGCCCATCCTCCAGCATGATCGCTGTGAGGATGGGTGATGACTAGGCGCAAGGGCTCTGTGACACCCCGACGGCTCAGGACGCGGGCGATGCGCCGGGCTGCCCATGGGGCTGGACCAGTGTCTATCAGCGTGGCATCGCCGCCGGGAATACGCAGCAGTAGCCCGTCCCCCTGACCGATGTCCATCGCTTCAATGCTTAAGGTCCTGGCCTTCCGGCTAATTCCTCCAGAGATGAGCAGGGCGGAAGATGCGGCCACCAAGGCTAGGATCCAGGCGCGAGTGCGGCGCAGTTGAGACTGCCGTTGAGCCAATCCCAGCCATCCGAAGGCCAGCAGGATCCACGGCCACAATTGGGCAGTGCCCATCGGGATGACATGGGCGAAGAAAGGCACCAGGAAGCCGCCTGTCCAGGTCAACAGCAGGCCGATGCCCTGCACCAAGCCTGGGAGCGGCACCAGCGTGAGAAAAAGGCAAATGGGCGTCAGAAAGGCCACCAGGGGCAGCACGAAGATATTCGCCACCGCACCCCAAATTGGCACACCGCCGTGGAAGAGGGCCAGCAAGGGAAGGGTCGCCAACCAGGGCGATGTGAAACGGGCGGCAGTGAGCGCGTACTTACCTAAAAGCGGAGCCAGCAAGCCAGCGAGCGGTTCGGATCCCCAGATCAGGGCCAACAGGGCCCACCACGCCAGCAGGAAGCCTGGCTCACAACCCGCCGCAGGATGCCCCAGGAGCCACAGCAGCAGTGCGAGGTGGAGGCCCAATACCGGTGGCAGTTTCCACCCGCTGACACCGCCCATCGCCCAGGCCAGGCCCATGAATAGCCCTCGCCACACCGGCGCAGAAAAACCCACCACAGCCGCGTAGGCGATGCCCGCGACAATCGCTCCCACGGAACCACCGCGGCCCAGCAATCGGCGGAATAACGCCTGCACGGCCGCCATCACCAGCGTGACCTGGAGCCCTGAGACGATGAGGATATGAAGGGTGCCGCTTTCCGCAAAGGCCGATGTGGTTTCTTCGTGTACGGGCGAGATGCCCAGGGCCAGGGCTCCCCAAAGATCCCGGGCCGTGGGGTCTGCAAGAGGCAACGCCTCGAACCGGGCCCGCACGAAAGCCTGAAGCCTTAAGATGGCCGATGGCGTTGGCGCGCCCAGGATTTCGAATTGCAGCGCCGATGCAAGATGGATGCGGCGTGGGGCGCGATCGCTCCTTGCCCGCCAGAGGGGGCGTTCCACCAGGAAGCGCGGGGCTGGTTCCACGGGCCGCAGCTCCGCACGCAAGCGCACGAAGGTGCCCGGCAGGGGTGGCGGAATCCGCTCCTGGTCGCTGGGCCATGGAATGCTCAGGCGCCATCTGCAACTCTTCATGGCGGGTGGGGAGGATATGTCCAGCACGCTTATGAGCTGATCGCCTTGTACGCTCCATGGGGCATCAATACTGCCTTCGAGCATCTGCAAATCCGATGGCAGCGCCACCTCCCAAGCAGCCCTTTGCCGCAGATTCCCGAAGGTGCCCCAGGCCAGCGCCACAGCCAGAGGAATCACTGCCAAGCGCTTGTGGCGGATCAGCGGGGAGGCCAACGCCACAAGGATCCACCCGGAGATGATCCAGGGCTTTCCGATGTGGCCTGTCCAGTCCTCTGGAATCAGCCAAGGCAGCGCGCAGGCCGCGGCCAGAGCCCAGGCCAATGGCCAAAGATCCTTTCCGCTGGCCCGTTGCCAGAGCCTTTCCCTTGTGAGCATCACATGAGTGTACCTATGGCCTGTCTTTCAGAAAAAACCATAGGGACTGCTTGACAGCTTCCAGAGAGCGATGGAGTCTGTGCCCATGCCGTCACAGAGACTCATCAGTCCATTCATTAGGGGCAGATCCCTGTATTCAGGATCGCGGGCCTTGGTTCTGGGGCTGGCCTCCCTGGGGCTTATGGCCTGGACGCCTCGATTCCATGAGGCCCAGACCAAAGTGGCTACGCAGATGATTCCTGCGCCCATGTCGGCTCTATTGGTGGCTTATCCAGATGCTCTGAGAGAAGGCGCCCGAGGCGTTGGCAACGATCAGCCACCCTCCGCTGAAGATATCGAGGACCAATACAGCCGCATCCTTGCCTTGAGCGAAGCACGCAAACAGCCTGGAGAAATCGTACGGGAGCTTGGGCGGCTGGCTCATCTGGTTCAGGAAATCACTGCTCCGGCGAGCACGAGGGGAGTGGATCCCCTGAGGGAATCCTTCGAGTCCTTCGCTGATGAGCGCATGAAAATGCTCGTCGTCACGCGGGAACCCTTCTGGTCTCTGAAGGCCGATCTGGATCCGAAATCCAAGCTGGTTGAATGGGCCAATCTGAAATACCACCGCCACGGGCAATTGATGGAACACTTTGATTTCAAGACTGGACGCCGTCTGGGCCAGTGGGATGACTTATCCATTCCCTATGCGCTCCTGCAACTTTCCTTTTCCAATGGGGTCCAGGCCACCGCCAATATTTGGATCCTCATCTACCGTGCCACGGGGGATCTTTGGTCTTATCCTTCCAGTGGAAGCAGCAAGTGAACAATGCGACCGACTTGGAAGAACCCGGGGCGCTTGGGTTTTTCGCCCATCAAGACTATCTTTAGAACCTCACTCGGAGCCCCAACATGGCTACCTACACACGGCTTGGTTCCTTCCTTCTGGCGGATGAACTGACAGCGGATCCCATCGGCCATGTCCGGCGCGGCGTGTCCATTGTCGGCAGCGCCTTTGATCATCATTGGCTCGTGCGAACCTTTTCCGAGGAACTGCTGCAAGGAGGCTTGGCTTCCAAGCTGGGAGAGGCGAGCAAAGTGCTTCCCCTGCTTGGTGGTTCCAAGGCTTTTGGCCAGGGCTACCGCATCGAGAGTGCTGCCCCGCCCCACGTCGCTTGCGATTACGTTCCCGGGCGCACGCTGGCCCAGATGATCGAGAAGGCCAAGGTCGAGCAGATTCCATTGGGCGTGGACCATGCCTTGTCCATCCTCCAGGGCATCGCCCAGGGCATCATCCACTTGCACACCAAGGGACTCACCCATGGCCTGCTTACACCCCATAGCGTGTGGGTGAGTTTCGAAGGCGCCACCGAGATCCTGGATGCCCCCTATGCCCAGGCAATCCGGCAAGTGCTGCCCAAGTCTCCAGTAACCAAGGGATCGCTGGAATCCTATCTACGCGACTCGAGCGGCAACGCGCTGCAACAGGATTTCTTCTCCATGGGGGCGATTCTCTATGAATTGCTCACATTCGAAAAATTGCCTGTGATGGCCGAACCTGCTTTCGCCACCAGCAAGGCGACCCTCAAAGCCGCCCAGGAAGACACTCCGGTTCCACCTGAAATCCTCAGCCTAATGAAGCGGTTGATGGGGGTCGGAGATCCGTTCCTGGATGTGCAGGCGTTCAGCACTGAGATGGACCATGTGCTTTACGATGGCGATTACAGCCCCACGACCTTCAACATGGCCTTCTTCATGCACACGCTGTTCCGCGAAGAGAATGATCGGGACGGCGCTTCGGTAAAGGCCGAACAAGCCGATAATTTCGCGGCCTATTCCTCCGAAGCCGACAGCATCCATGCATCCAGGCCATATTCCGAAGTGAGTGAAGCTGAGGCGGCCCAGACCACACGGGTCAGCAAGAAGGGCCTTTACGGAGGCATCGCGGTGGCTGTCGTGGCTGTGGGCGTGCTCGGATTCTTCGCGCTCAAGCCAAAGGGAGAAAGTGAAGAAGTCATCAAGATGCGCACGGAGCTGGCCCAGCTCCAGGCGGCCCAGGCGGAGAAGGAACAAGCCTTGGCAGGAGCCAGCCAGGCCAACCAGGCCAAGTTGGATGCCTTGAAGAAACAGCAATCCGAAGTGACATCGGCCAAAGATCAGGCGCTGCTTGAGCAGCAGATCAAGGAAGAGGAGCGCAAGAAACAAGAATTGGAGCAGAAGAAGGCTGATCTGAAGAAACAGCAGGAGGAAGCCAGGGCCAAAGCCAGCCAGATCGCCCAGGCCTCCCAACAGGCCGCTCCTAAGGCAACTCCAACAACCGCGCCCGCGCCCAAGGTAGAGCCACCCAAGCCTGAGCCCGCCCGGGTTGAGCCTCCAAAGCAGACGCCTCCGCCCGCACCTGCGCCGGAACCCCCCAAGCCGACTCCCGCGGTCGCTCAAACCCAAAACACCCCCACCATTGTTCAGGAAACCGCGGCGACCGTCGCGAACAGGGCCCAGCCTTCTTTCCCGATGCGCGCGAAACAGATGCGTTTCGAGGTGGATAAGCCCCATTCGGTAAAAGTGAAGGTCTTTGTGGATGCCCAGGGACGGCCCCAGAAAGTCACCGTCATTTCTGGCGTTGACGGGGCCTGGGGCTTCAATGAAGCCGCCCATGACGCAGCTTCCCGGTCAACTTACACTCCGGCCACCCGCGATGGAAAACCTGTGGCCGGTTACACCATCGTCGAGTACATGTTCGGGGCTTCCGGCCGCCATTGATGAAATGATGAATTGATGAAATGAACCCAATAAAAAACGCCCGGATCATCGGGCGTTTTTTATTGGACGGAGTGGGCGGCCCGGTTCGCGAGCGTGTCCACACGCTCATTTTCTGGATGTCCCGCGTGGCCTTTGACCCATCGGGCCACTACACGATGGCGCTGTAGCTGGCCATCCAAAGCCTGCCAAAGTTCAACATTGAGCACCGGCTGCTTGTCGGCCTTGCGCCATCCGTTCTTCCGCCACCCATCGAGCCAGGACTGGATCCCTTTTACTACGTATTGGCTGTCACTGAACATCGTCACCTCGCAGGGCTTCGTCAAGGCTTCCAGGCCGCGAATGGCCGCCAATAGTTCCATGCGGTTATTGGTGGTGTCCGCTTCAAAGCCGCTGCCTTCCTTTTCGCTCTTGCCCATGCGCAACAAGAACCCCCATCCGCCGGGTCCGGGATTGCCCAGGCAGGCGCCATCGCAATAAAGCTCGATTTTGGGATGAGGGGCCACGCTAGACCAGGGAGTGGGCGGATCTCTCGACATCGGCTTCGCCGATACGCGAGGCGGGCAGACTGGACACTACATCCGCGACGCTTTTCCTCAACAGCTCTACGCCCAGGTCCAGGTCCTCGGTCTTGAGGTTCAGGGCAGGGCGGAAGCGCAGACCATGGGTTCCACTGCTCAGGATCATCATTCCCAACTCTTGCGACCGTGAAACAACCTGGTTCCGGAACTCCGGCGAGGCGATGTCAAGAGCGCAGAAGAGCCCTTTCCACGCGGATTCGAGGTGAATCCAGGGAAGTCCGCAGCGATCTCCTGCAGGCCTTTCAGCAAACGCTCGCCTTGTTTGGCGCAGTGATCCAGCAACTGCTCTTCCACCATGATCTCGATGATCCTCGTGCCGCGCACCATATCCACCAGATTGCCGCCCCAGGTGCTGTTGATGCGCGAAGGCACCTTGAAGACACTGTCCACTTCATCCAGCCGCGGTCCTGCCGCGATTCCGCAGGCCTGGGTCTTCTTGCCGAAGGCGATGATGTCAGGCTTCACGTCGAAATGCTGGTGGGCCCACCATTTGCCGGTGGCCCCGAAACCCGATTGGACTTCGTCGAAGATCAACAGGAACTCATGTTCGTCCGCCAGACGCCGCAGTTCCATCAGGAATTCCGGACGGAAGTGGTTGTCCCCGCCCTCCCCTTGGATGGGTTCGATGATGAGGCAGGCGATGTCATCCGGATCAAGCGACACGGCGGCTTCAATGGCCCGGATAGCCTCCCGCTCGGCGGCCTCGACCTGGCCAAGATTCTCGGGAGACAACGGAAAAGTGATCTTCGGATTCGGGATGCGCGGCCAGTTGAATTTGGGGAAATACTGGTGTTTTCTGGGATCCGCAGTGTTGGTGAGCGACATGGTGTAGCCCGTGCGGCCGTGGAAAGCCTCCTTGAAGTGGATGACCTTCGATCCCTTTTCACCCTTGCCCTTGGCTATGTTTTTCCGGACTTTCCAATCGAAGGCGGCCTTCAGCGCATTCTCGACCGCCAGTGCGCCACCATCAATCCAGAATAGGTGGGGCAGATAGTTTGGCGCTGCGTGGGTAGCGAAGGCCTCCACCCATTCGGCGTAGCCGGTGGTGTAGATGTCGGAATTGGCGGGCTTGTGTACGGCGATGGCGCCAAGGTGCGCCCTGAATTCCGGGGTGTTCAGCTTCGGATGGTTGTGCCCCAAAGGCGCTGTGGCGAAAAACGTATAAAAATCCAGATATTTCTTCCCGTCACGGGCATCCACGATCCAGGAACCATGGGACTTTTCCAGATCCATGACCAGGTGGAATCCGTCCACCAGGATATGGCGGCGCAAGGCATCGAAAACGTCATTGGGCTGAATGCTGAGGTGGGTCATCGGGAGCCTTTCCAAACGCTCCAGTGTACCGTGGAGCTGGAGATTCCTGAACCGTGATTCCTGATGTCGCCGTACTAGACGCACCCTTGGATGTCCTTGCGATCCGGGCTCTGGTGTCCGATCCAGCCGCTGGCGCCATCGTGGTTTTCGAAGGAACGGCACGCAACCATCATCAGAGCCTGGCTGTGGAATCGCTGGCCTACGAAGCCTTCATTCCCATGGCAGAAGCAGAGCTTCGGCGGCTGCGTGTTGATGCCATGGACCGCTTCACCCTTTGCCGCTGCGCCATGCACCACCGCATCGGCCTCGTGCCCGTGCTGGAAGCCGCCGTGGTCATCGCCGTCTCCAGCGCCCACCGCAAAGAGGCCTTCGAGGCCGCCGCCTGGTTGATGGACCGCATCAAGGAAAGCGTGCCCATCTGGAAGCGGGAGAAGTACCAGCAGGGCGATGATGTGTGGGTGGAAGGGCAGCAGCGGCACCCCTGGGGATCATAAAAAACGCTGGTTCCAAAGGGCCTTTACTCCTAACCTGGAAGCTTGCCTAAAGGAGCACCCCATGGCCCACGAAGGACACGAGCACGGTCCCGATTGCAATCACGAACACGACGATTCCTTCGAAATCGAAGTTGTGGAGCTTGAGGATGAAAATGGCGAGAAGGAAGAATTCGCCATCCTAGAAGAGGTCGATTTCGAAGGCCGTCATTTCTGCGTGCTCGCTCCCCTGGAGGAAGTCCAGGCCCAAAGCGATGGCAAGGAGAGCGAAGAGGGCCTGAGCCTGGAGATCTTCGAGGTTGTGGATGACATGTTCACAGCCCTGGAGGACGAAGACATGGCTGAGCGGCTTATGAAGCATCTCGATGAAGTGGCCGCAAAGCTCGAAGCTGAAGAAGAGAAGGATTGATCGAAAACATAAGGCTTTACCAGCCCCTGCTCGCCGGGGTTTTTTATTAAGAAGGGCAGCGGCCTTTACAGGGCACGGAGAAAAGGGCCGAGGAGGGGATGTGGAGCAGCCGGAAAATTTGCAATTTGAGGGCCGCATCCTGTTCCTGAGCGAGAATCCGGAGGTGGTGTCACGCCAGCTCCGCGGTGAGGACATCTTGCTTGCAGACGCGCTGCCACTGCGGGATCAGATCAGCACCGACGAAATCACCCCCGCGTGGATCTGCTACCACTACGACGGCAAACTTGGGGACTATCCATATCTAGGCCTGAAATGCGGCGAGGTTTTTCCCTTGAGGGAAGGCCTTGTGAAGGCTGGCGGGTTCGCTGTCTCCGTGTCGGGCCATCGCCGCGGCAAGGGCAGCAGCCGCGAAGCCAGTCCCTATGCGGAGCAGTGCGCGGGCATCCGGCTGGTCATCGCCGAAAGTTTTGAACGCATCTACCAGCAGAACTGCCAGAACCTGGGCCTGCTCACGTCCACGGACTTCGGGTTGATCGAGCGCATCCGCCGGGGCGAAACCATTCCGTTGAGTGAATTCTGCAGCGGCCTCGATCCCATCACGGCGGAAATCGTCCGGCTGGGCGGACTGTTCCCTTTCAACGATGCGCGTCTGAAGGGCGAAGTGGTTGTTCCTGTTCCGTCCCAGGTTCCCCGGCCCATGACGCTCGCAGAGAAAATCATCGCCCGCCACGCCGTGGTGGAAGCCTCCAAAAACCACGTGGGGATTGACTATGTGGCACCTGGCGATGGACTTTTCGTCCATGCGGACTGGCGCTTCTCCCATGAATACGTGACTCCCATGGCCGCCAGTTTCCTGCGCGCAGCGTGTGGGGAAAGCGCCCCGCTCCGGGATCCATCACGCATCCTGGCCTTCCGCGACCACCTGACCTTCCTCCACCATTCGATGAGCGAGGAACGCAAGAAATCAGGGCTTCTCGACGTGGCAAGAAGCCTGAAAACAGTACAGGAAGCCTTCTGCGCCAAGCATGGCATCCACCTGCATGGTGAATTGTCTGATGGCAGTGGCTCGGAGGGGATCTGTCATTCCCTGATGGCGGAGCGTTACGCGGAGCCGGGCCAAGTGGTGGTGGGCACGGACTCCCACACTCCCCATGCGGGGGCCTTGGGCTGCCTTGCGTTCGGCGTGGGCACCACGGATATCGCCAATGCCTGGATCACCGGCGATGTGCGCGTCACGGTGCCGCCCACCTTGAGAATCCTGCTGGATGGACAGCTCAGGCCCGGTGTCGCGGCTAAGGATCTGATGCTGCACCTTCTGGCTCTGCCCTTCATCCGCGAAGGAAAAGCCATTGGCCGCGTGGTCGAATATCAAGGTGAAGCCATCCGCCGAATGAGCACAGACGAACGCGCCACCCTCACCAACATGGCTGCGGAGATTGGCGGATTCACAGGGCTCGTAGCGCCTGACGAGGAAACCCTTCGTTTCATCCGGGAACGGCGTGGCGTCGAACTGCGGCTTGAAGGCTGGATGCGCGGCGATGATGATGCCGAATACGCCAATACCATTCAAGTGGATTGCGATGCGTTGGGGCCGATGTTCGCGGCGCCCGGCGATCCAGGCAACGGCCTGGCCCTCTCGGATATGAGCGAAGATATCGCTGTCGACATCGCCTATCTGGGAAGCTGCACTGGGGGTAAGCGCGAAGATATCCGAGCCGCCTTCGAAGTGGTGGCGGCCGCCCGCCAGGCCGGACGGCGTGTGCCCGCTGGGGTTCAATTCTTTGTCCAATGTGGCAGCGAAGATGTGCGCCGGCATGCCGAACAGGAGGGCTGGATTGAAGCCTTCGAGGCCGTGGGCGCTATTGTGCTGGGGAGTTCCTGCGGCGCGTGCATCAATGCGGGGCCTGGCGTCAGCGCCTCGCCCGATCAAGTCACAGTCAGCGCCATCAACCGGAACTTCCCAGGACGAAGCGGCCCAGGCCGGGTGTGGCTTGCCAGCCCCGCCACCGTTGCGGCCAGTGCCCTGGCAGGGAAGTTGTGCGGGGCCGAAGGATGGATGAAAAGCTCGCTGGTGAGGCCATGACATTGACTCCCGCCACACTTCAGGCTCTCATGTCCGCCCTCCGGAAACCGGGCGCAGGTTGCCCGTGGGATCTGAAGCAGGACCATCAGACTTTGGCCAGGTACCTGCGCGAGGAGGCCGCGGAAGTCCTGGATGCGCTGGCTGCCCACGTTCCAGGCGATGAGGCTAGTGAGGCGCACTTGCGCGAAGAACTGGGCGACCTTTGGTTGCAAGTCGTGTTTCATGCGCAGATGGCTTCGGATCGCGGCGCCTGGGATCTGCATGACGTCGAGGAAGCCATCATCACCAAGCTGGTGCGGCGGCATCCCCACGTCTTCGGCGATGGATCCGTGGATGGAGCGGACCAGGTGCTGGCCAATTGGGAAGCCATCAAACAAGGCGAGCGCGCGGCCAAGGGCCTGGAACCTGAAAGGCGGCTGCTGGAGGGCATTCCCGCGAGCCTCTCCCCCATGGAAGAAGCCATGGAAATAGGGAAGCGCTGCGCCAAAGTGGGTTTCGAATGGCCCGACATGGAGGGTGTGCTGGACAAGGTCGTGGAAGAAATTTCCGAGCTCCAGGCCGAGAGCAGCGAACTGCGCGTGGAAGAGGAATTTGGCGATGTGGTCTTTTCTTTGATGCAGTGGGCCCGCAAGAAAGGCGTGGATCCAGATCGCGCCCTGCGCCGCCAGATGATGCGCTTCAAAGGCCGCTTCGAAAAAGTAGAAGACGACGCAAAAGCCCACGGGGGTTGGGATCAGCGCACCCTAGAGCAAATGGAAGCCGCCTGGCAAGCCGCGAAGAAGGCTGCCGACCCGAACAAGAAATGAAATTGATCCACAGATTTCACAGATTCCACCGATTCAGAAACAAATTGGCATCTGCACTTAAGGCAGGGTCTTTGAAGCTGAACATTGAAAACAGGCCGAAGCCTCGCGTTTTTTAATCTGTGTGAATCGGTGGAATCTGTGGATTCATGGATTTTTCTGCGTAATCTGCGGCTATAGCTTTTTGCAACGGGAACATCGGTGGCCCTTCCTTTCTTCATCGTCACGCTCACCCATCCCACTTGGGAAGCGGCAGCGGCGTATGCGCGGGCCTTGCCCGAGGATGCGCTGCCGGAACTGCGGCTGGATCTTTTTCCTGAACACGATGCCGCTCGGCTGGTGCGGGATTTAAATGGACGATGCCTGGTGAGCTGCCGGCGCGCCTCGGAGCATGGACGCTTCGAGGGAGATGAAGGCTCAAGGCTGACGCGGCTCCGCCAGGCTGCTGACGCCGGGCCTTCGTGGGTTGATCTGGAATGGGAATTGGAGCTGCCGCATTGGCTCATGTCCCTTCGTCATGATATGAAGGTGCTGCGTTCGGTGCATGTGAAGCCGGATGTGTTCGATCTTGATGGACGCATGGAATCCTTGCCTGAGGGCGATGCTTTCAAGTGGGTGGGCCATGCCGGGAGGCTATCGGACAATGCACGGGTGAGGGCGCCACTTCACCATGCAAAAGAAACAGGAGTCTGCCTATCCGCCTTTCTCATGGGGCCAAGGGGCGTGGCGAGCCGTTGTCTGCAACGCGCCTGGGGCGGGGCCTTCACCTACGCTGCGCCGGATGATGGTGTGGCCGCGGCCCCTGGACAGGTGCGGTTTTCAACCATGAAAAAGTGGGGGTGCCAGCTCATCACCGAGCGGACGGGACTTTGCGCCGTCATGGGTGAACCTGTGCTGCATTCACGCGGTCCGGCCTTCCATAACCAGCGATTCCAGCAGGCGGAAAAGGATCTGATCTACCTTCCTCTGGAATGCAGCGACGTGAAGGATGCGGCAGAAGCGCTTGATTCGCTCAAGATTCTAGGCCTCAGCATCACGGCGCCATTAAAGGAATCATTGCCTCTTTTCCTCCAACTGAAGGGCCCGCTCAATACGCTTTGGCGACGGAGCCTGGAGGCCCCATGGCAGAGCGCCAATACCGATGCAGAGGCGCTGTGGGTGGCCCTGGAACAGCTTCCGCCGGGACCGATCCTCGTCCTTGGGAATGGCGGCGTGGCAGAAACCACTCGGCTGATGCTGGAGCAGGATTCACGGCCATTCATGCAGCTTTCCCGAAACGATGCGCCCCGGCCTGAAGCCGTGGAAGCTTTTGCGCCCATCGGTGTGATCCAGGCCACCAGCTTGGGGATGAAGGCCGGGGATCCCATGCCCTTTCCTGAACAGCTGGAAGCCGCGAAACCCACCCTGAGGTGGGCTGTGGAATGGGTCTACAAAGAGCACACGGCCTTTTCGAAATGGGCGAATGAAGGCGGATTGGACCTTGTGGAAGGAGCTGCCCTCTTCGAATCCCAGGCTCGGGGTCAGAGCCAGAGGTTCATGGAAATCGAGTCGAGAGTCGAGAGTTAATAACTAATCGCAGAGCAGCCCGTTTCCCGACATGGCACGATGTCTGTTCTTGCTTTTCAACTTTTTCAACTTTTCGACTTCTCGACCTCTTAACCCTTAACCCTCAACCCTCAACCATCAACCATCAACCATCAACCGGCCCCCAATTCTGCTAGCTTCATCCCATGCGTTTGATTCTGGTTGAAGACAAGGACAGTTTCCGGAAGCTCCTTATTCAGGCGCTGAAGGGAAGCGCCTGGAACATCAGGGCGACGGGGGATCCTTTTGAAGCCATGACTTGGATCGAAGGGGATGGCGCCGAGGTATTGGTCACGGATCTGCGGCTACCGGGGCTCAGCGGGTTGGAACTCATACGACGCGCCAAACGAGTGCAGCCTGGACTTCGAGTTGTGCTGATGAGCGCGTTCGGCGAGCCTAAAGACATCGTCGCGGCCATGCAGCTGGGAGCCGAAGATTTCCTGCCCAAACCCTTCGACATGGGGATCTTTTTCGCGCTCATGGACCGCCTCCAGGCCCTAGTGGGAGCGCCCCCGCCGGATCCACGGGAACCCTGGGTCGCGCTTTCACCCGCCATGCGGCTGCTTGATTCGAGCCTTCGCGCCGCTGCGGATAGCGATGCTCCAGCCCTGTTCATCGGGCCGAGGGGTTCTGGAAAAGCCCGGGCGGCGCGGCGCCTACATGCTTTGCGCCAACCCCGTGGCCCTTTCCTGTCCATGGCCGCCTCGGAACTAGACGAAGGCATCACTGCGGCCACTTTGGGGCTATTGCAGGGTGGAAGTTTGCTGGTGCTGGGGTTGGAACACCTGAGCCCGAAGGCGGCGGTAGAGTTGCTGAAAGCCATGGACATTCCGCTGGGCCATGGCTTTCAGTGGATGGCCACCTGTGGCGATGAGCCCGCGGTCCCCGATTCGGTGCGGCTGCGCTTAGGGGTGCTGCGGTTCGAATTGCCCAGCCTTTCTCACCGGCATGAAGATTTAGTGCCATTATTCCGTGCGCTATTGGAACAGGCTGCTGCGGGAGAGGGCAGGGCCGCGCCCGCTTTGGACCGCTCCGCTGAAAAGGAAGTGCAGTCGCGCAATTGGCCGGGCAATGTGCGGGAAATGGCTTGGTGTGCCCAGGCGACATTGCACAGTGCGTCGAGCCTGCTGGTGCGCGGGCTTGCGGTTCCACCCATGGGTGGCAGAAGTGGACGCGAAGAGGGTGGGCTGACGCTGCCATGGCCCAAGGAAGCAACGTTGGAAGCTATGTTGAGAGAGGCCCAGCATCCTGTTGAAGCAGCCTTGCTGCGGCGAGCCTTGGCCACCCATGCGCACGATCCCGCCGCCGCTGCCGCTTCCCTCGGCCTTACCTTGCGCGCCTTCGCTTCCAGGGCCAAGGAGCGGGGAATATTGATGGACGAGTCTTGAATCCCAGTTGCGTTCAAAAACATGGCATTAGCGTTGGACTTGGACTTCAATCAGAGCGAAAGCGCTGGGGACTTCCACGCTTTGGACACGGACGTGAAAGAGGTTCCCAGGGAGGCGATCAATTGACGCCGCACCGTCCCACAATATTAGGCAAGAGTTAACCAAGTCATGTGGAGTTAAGTAGATCAAACCCGAACCCTCATATCCCGGCTCCACAACTGACCAACTGACCTTACGATGGGTAAGGGGGGAGACAATAGCGAAGGATTCTGGTGCGATCCCAGTATAGTCACGCTTGATTACGAAAGAAGTTGGATTCACCGAAACACTCACCCCCACGGGGTTTATGATCTGGACCGTTCTGGGTTGAGGCACGTAGCGGGACGTGCCATATTCCGACACGGCCTTCAGATGGAAAGTGCCTAGTGTGGATGGAGCCGTATAGGTCGCAGTTTCCCCACGTCCGTTGGCCTGGACACTTCCCCCGTTGGGTTCAAGCACAGACCATGTGGCAGTCCTAATATAGGGTGCCTCGGAATGGACCTCTGGCACGGCCGAAAAAATCAGCCTGGCCCCTGGTGTCATAAAAGCTGGGCTGGGCTGAACCCATAGCTTGCCTGGGTCAACAGTGTCCTTCCCTCCTCCACCCCCGCCGCAGGCGAGGGTGGAGGCAAGGGCAAGAATAGGAATTGCGTTGGAGGTACGTGAGAACAAATTCGTCGTCATCTGCAACCCGGCATTAGCGTTGGACCTGGACTTCAACCAGCGCGAAGGCGCTGGGGACTTCCACGCTTTGGACACGGATGTGAAAGAGGGTGCCGGGGAGACGATCCAAAGCGGCATCGTTCCCCCAAGTAAGGTAACAACTACGAGTAATGTTCTCTGGGGTTAGCTGCATGAGTCCTGGGCCTTGGTATTCCGGCTCAACCAGTGTCCAGGTCACATTGGTGTTGCTGAGTGGCGCTATTGCGGAGAAAAAGCGAGGAGCTGGCCCCGAGCCTCCTTTTATTATCACTAATAAAGCCGGATTTACAGAAACGTTTACCCCTTTTGTGTCCACCACCTGGATCGTTCCCGGCTGGGGCACGTAGCGGGAATTACCATATTCCGTGACTGCCTTCAGGTGGAAAGTACCTGGATTGGCTGGTGCCGTATAGGTAGCGGTTTCCCCGCTTCCAATGGCTTGGACACTTCCCCCGTTGGGTTCAAGCACCGACCATGTGGCTGTGCGAATATACGGTGCCTCGGAGCGGACCTCTGGCACCGCCGAAAAAATCAGCCTGGCCCCTGGCGTCATAAAAGCTGGGCTGGGCTGAACCCATAGCTTGCCAGGGTCTACGGGATCTTTGCTGCCTCCACCCCCGCCGCAGGCGAGGGTGGTTCCAAGCGCAAAAACAAGAAGGGCGTTGGATCGGCGTGAGGGCGAATCCATGATCATCCGTCACACGGCATCATCGCTGAACCTGGAATTCAACCAGCGCAAAGGCGGTGGGGACTTCCACGCTTTGGGCACGGATATGAAAGAGTGTTCCAGGAACGTTATCAATGGCCGTATCGTTATAGACGATTAGACATGTGTTTAGTTGATCATCAGTTTGAATACGGATTAGGTTCGGCCCCTCGAATCCTGGCTCCACAACTGACCACAACACATGGTGGTTAGTGAGTGGATTCACTGTCGCAACCGGTTTTGGATAGGCTCCTGTTGACCCCCTTGTAAGGGTAAAAGAAGCCGGATACACCGATACACTCACCCCTTTCTGATCAACAATCTGGATCGTCCCTGCCTGTGGCACGTAGCGCGAGGTTCCGTATTCACTCACAGCCTTCAGATGAAAGGTGCCTAGATTGGCTGGTGCCGTATAGGTGGCGGTTTCCCCGCGCCCATTGGCCTGGACACTTCCTCCATTGGGTTCAACCACCGACCATGCGGCCGTATTGATATACGGTGCCTCTGCGTTGACTTCTGGCACCGCTGAAAAGACCAGTCTAGCCCCGGGTGTCATGAAAGCAGGGCTAGGCATAACCCAGAGTTTGCCAGGATCAACAGGGTCTTTGGTGCCTCCACCCCCGCCGCATGCGAGGGTGGTTCCAACGGTGAGCACCAGAAGGCAAGTGGGCAGGCGACAGGTTAGCTTCATCATCATCAACCTATCCCTTCTCATTGGATTCCGGCAAGGGTGGGTTTGATCTTTTCGTAGGCGGCTTTCGCATCCTTCATGGCCAAAGCTTCTTGAACAAGCCTGGGGACAGGATGAACTGGAGCCGCAGCATTCCTGACCTGTTCAGATGCCAAAACATAGGGAGCAGCCATGGTCTGCGCAGGGGCCAACCCAGTGGAAATGCCACTGCCTGGGACTATGCTCCAAACGCCCCAGTACTGCCGGATTCCATCAAAGGTGTAATCGCTGGTGCCCTTGCTAAAAAACCAGCCCCCATAGCCCATTAGTTCGTGGGATTGTTGAGAATCTTGATTCTCCGTTGAGCTTCCCGTGGCACCCCTGGACGGGGCATATTCGTTGGTAGCAAAGGTATCAAAGAAGGTCGCCATGGCGCCAACACTGGAATTGCCTGTTTGGTAGGGGTAGTAATAATCGGGATCGTTTGCCACTTGGCCCTGCGGATTCACGCTGGGGGCGTGGTGCCGACCGGAGGTATGGCCGAATTCATGCGCGAAGTACTGCGCGGAAGCCACGGGATCAGCATCCCAGGTAAGGATAGCGGCTGCCGGAAGCATGGCTCCATTGGAGACAGCAGTTAATCCTTTAATCCCTTGGGATCCCAAAAAATGTCCACGCGGGGCCATTTGGTCAATGATTCCGATGATCGGGTAGCCTCCCTTAAGTTGGTGATACAAACCCCACGTGATGCTATTCCACCAATTCATTGGGTCATTCAGATCCCCACTGGCAGGGGTAAAAGTCTCAAGGGCAAAAGGACCGTAAAAGGTCGTATTGGCACGCAAATCTGCCCATGGTAGGAGTGTATTGATGCGGTCCATCATGGCTGACCAAGCAGTTACGTCCTGATATATCGGAGGAATATTGCCGCCTTGGGTAAGGAGGACGACCCGAACCGGCAAGGAACCCCAATTGGGAATCAGAATCGAAGGGCTGAGGGTCATGGTGGTCGGGAAGATATCCGTCCGCCCAAAGGGAGCAGCCGGGGCGTTGGTCATCTTTACCGTGACCACCATTCCGGACCAGACCAGGTAATCGGGAAGATCCAGGGAAGTGTATCTCGCGATTTGGTCCCCGTCCCAGCCCCCGTTGTTCACGGCGGGAGACACCGAATCTGATAAACCAAAGCTGGTGGTCTGCCCATTGACGGTTACATCCACGGTGTAATTGGCCCATGAGAAATGAGACCGCATCCCATGATTTTCAGACGGGCTTTCTTGCCGATCTGCAAGGGAACACTATTGGCCGAAGTCTGCGTTCCCTGCGTGATTTCAAGACCAGAGATAAACCCGACCGAAGTGGAGGGAGGGACGAAAGTGACGGCGCAAGCACTCTGGTTTCCGTACTGGAGGACGCGATTGGACGGCAGGGGCACAAAATCACTACCGCCAACATGGACTGTGTCGAATTGGAGTACTGCCCGGCCCTTTGGAGGGACAGAGGTTTTCCCATTCCATGGGAGGTTGAAACCAACATCTCCCCCCAGATGGCTAAGCTTCCCCGTTACGACCGTAGGCGTGGTGGTCGCCCCCAAAATGTTGCACTGGAGTGTGATCCCAGCCGTCCCACCGGATGGGGGATTGCCGTCGCCCCCTCCAATCGGAACTAGCGTGGAACTCGTAGATTGGCCCGTGGGGCTTGGAGGTGTCTGGGCAAGTAGGGCCGAACAGACCAGGGCGCAGCCAAGGAAAAAGGTTCGTCGAAGCATTCATGTTCTCCTGTAAAAATGTGTACTGACTTCAATCTGGATCTGGCGGTTGGCGTTCCTTCGAGTTCCAACGGGGCTTGTCCAAACCCTAGCCTCGGATTGGGGTTCGACACCCGGATTCCCGCGAACGGTATATTTTTGCCCCCCGAACGGTAGGGGCATTCCTCATGGCTCAACGATTCGAGGGATGAGGTGAAGCATGGCCTCACACTCAGCTCCTTAATCCCCGCGCCTCACAAGCTCATACCTCGTAACGCCCGGTTCTGCGAACATAAGGGTTCACGTTGCGGACCTTCATGACACCGACTTCCATCGCCACAGCATTCGACCCAAGCGCCATCGCCGAGGGGCGGGCGAAGGTGAACATTGGGCTGGCGGCTCTCTCGGCCGTGGTGGTGGGCAAGGAAGTGCAAGTCCGCCGGGCGCTGGCGGTGCTGCTTTCAGGCGGCCACGTCCTGGTGGAAGATCTGCCGGGTGTAGGCAAGACGACTTTGGCCAAAGGGCTGTCGCGGCTGCTGGGCGGCAGCTTCCAGCGGGTCCAGGGCACCAACGACCTGCTGCCTTCGGATCTGCTGGGTGTGCACCTTTGGGACACGGAAACCAAATCCTTCCGTTTTCAACAGGGACCCGTATTCTGCAATGTGCTTCTGTTGGATGAACTGAACCGCATCGGCCCGAAAACCCAAAGCGCGCTGCTGGAAGTCATGGTGGAAGGCCAGGTGACGCTGGACCGCAGTTCCCATCAATTACCGGATCCCTTCTTCGTCATCGCTACCCAAAATCCCATGGACCACGCGGGCACTTTCCCGCTGCCGGAGTCGCAATTGGACCGTTTCGCGTGCGTGTTGCACCTGGGTTATCCAGATCCGGTGAACGAGCGCAAAGTCATCACTGGCCAGGCTGGCGCCGAGCGCCTGGACAGCTTGCAGGCTTCGCTCGATCTCGCGGGATGGCGGGCGGTGAGGGCCGCCGTGCGGAGGGTGAAAGTTTCTGATGCGGTGTTGGATTATGTGGAGCGGGTGGTGAACAGGATCCGCAATGGCGGTGGTTTTTGCTCAACCCGCGCGGTAAGGCATTGGGTGGCGCTCTCGCAAGCCGAAGCCTGGCTTGAGGCGCGGGAGTTCATCACGCCTGACGATTTGCAGGCGACCCTCTCTGATGTGATGGCTCACCGAGGCACTATGGATGACCGCCGTCTCAATCGTGGTGAACGACGGGACCAATTGGCGCGGGTGTTGGTGGAAACTCCCGTCGGCTGGAAATGACTAACAAGGACGAGGGGGACCGCCCGCTCCTCGCCCCCCCCCCCCGCCCCCCCCCCCCCGGCCCACGTCGAGCGCAAATCCCTCGGAACGCTGCTTCGCCAGGCGCGGGAAGCCAAGGGACTGAGCCTTGAGTGGTTGGCCCGGGATTTGAACTTGCAGGAATCCGTGCTGCGGTCCCTTGAAGCTGATGTCTATGAACAGCTTCCAACCGGAGGTGAACGCCCACTGGTCCGGCAGGTCGCCGAGCGTCTGGAGGTGGACCTGGCCGAGCATCAGGCAGCCTGGGAATCCCTTCCCGGCAGCATGGCCGAGGATTCTCCCGATCCAAAGCAGGAGCGGCTCGAGCGCATTGTCATGGGCGTGCTTGCGGCGGGCTCCATCGGCCTTTTAGCATGGCTGGTGGTTCCCGGTCCTAATCTCAAGCGCGGGGCGGTGAACGAAAATAAAGGACAACATTCCGGGACACATCCGGTCCTGCAACCTGTGGCAGAGGCCCATGCTCCCCTGCGGGGCACCAACCGTGATTATCCCGTGCTGGGCGAGGTGTTGCCTGAAGCGCCTCGGACCGATGAAGGCTTGTTGGTGGCGTTGCGGGCCCAGGATGCCTCGCCAGTCCACATCGTGGCCGATGGCCTGGATGAAAAACGTATGCTACAGGTGAGCGAACCCTGGCTTTTGCGCGTGAAGGGGGCCTTCACCATCATCCTGGACAACGCTGGCGTGGTGAGCCTCGAAGTGGCAGGGCGGGTGGTCCGCCATGGGCAAAGTGTCGGCGAAACCTGGGTGGGTCGGTTCAACGCCGAAGGACAATGGATCCATCCAAAGACTCCAGAAGAGCCCCCACCCACTGCGCCGGAAGTGGACCCGGAAGCGTCCCAGTGACATCGGAGCCGTTGGCCTGATACTAGAATCAAACGCACCACCGGAGTTCTGATGCACCCCCTCGTCGAGCGATTTATCGCCAAGCAGTTGCCCGAACCCATGGCCATGGCCCTGTTGGGGGGTAGCCTTCCGGTTCCGCCGCAGGACCTGCTGCACGCCATCGCAGGCGCGATTTTCAGCGAAATGCAATTCGCTTCCAGGGGCCTTCAAACCCTGATGGAAATGCCGGAGTCCCTGCTGAGCATGGCCATCTCAGGTGAAGTGGAGGACCCGGATATCCTGGGCGTGATCCTGGTGCACCGGAAGGAGCCGGCCCTGCTGGAGAAGGCCCTGCTTCACGAGGCCCTGACCGCGGAATGGATGGAGCAGGCGGTGCCCCATCTCCCGGGTTCGGTGCTGGAAATCCCCCTCAACAACCAGGTGATGTGGCTGAAGCGCCCGCGGATCCTGGACCTGATCGAGGAACACCCCGAGGGTGACTACAACATCAAGCGGCGGGTCAACGAGAACCGCTTCCATGTGCTGGGCACGGCCACCAAGGAAGTTTTTGAAGAGCGCATCGAGATCCTGGAAGACGTCATAGCCGGAAAACTCGACAAGGCTTGGGCGGAGTTGCCCATGCCAGTGGAAGCTCCGGTTGATGAAGAAGAGGCTGAACCCGCACCCGAGGAAGATGTCGAAGCCGTCCGGGAGCGCCTGCTCAAACCCATCTTGGACCTGGATGGCAAAGAGATTCCATTGAGCCTCACCCAGCGCGTGATGCGCTTGAAAACCAACCAGAAAATCATGCTTGCCATCAAGGGTGGCAAGGAAGAGCGCACCTTGCTCATCCGGGAATCCAACCGCTTGATCCAAGTGAACGTGATCCGCAACCCACGCATCGGCGAAGGCGAGGTGGCCTATATTTCGCAAATGCGCACGGTGAAGGAAGAGGTGCTGCGCATCATCTCCATGAACCGCGAGTGGATGAAAAAATACGCGATCATGAGAAATCTCGCTTTCAATCCCCGCACGCCATTGGCCATCGCCCTGAACCAATTGAAGAGGCTGATCGAATTCGACCTGAAGCTCATGCAGCGGGATCGTAACATCCCAGAACTTCTTCGCCGGGAAGCCAAGCGGCTGGTTGAAGGCAAGGGCAAGGACTGAACCATTGAAACGAATGATGGGCTGGGCAGGCCATGCCCGGCCAGCATTCCGGGGTAGACGGGCCTCATTGGCAAAAGCTTTGAATCCAGCTACCATGGGCATCTCCGCGGGCGTAATTCAGCGGTAGAATGCCAGCTTCCCAAGCTGGACGTCGTGGGTTCGATCCCCATCGCCCGCTCCAAAAAAGGCCCGGAAGGGCCTTTTTTTTAGGAGCAGGCGATGGGGATCGAACCCGGTGGCGCGCCGGTAGGTCAAGGCCGAGACGCGAGAGCGTCGAAGCCGCATGACCGGGCGCAGCCATCCGGGCGGCCGGAGCGCCGCAGGCGCGGAGGGAGCCCCATCCACAAAAAGCTTTTCGTGCCGCGCGAGCGGCTTGCTTTTCAATCCGTGGTGCACGCATGCTGCGCCGGTTACCTGATTTCTATTGCGACCATCCGTCAACCCGCGTCACAAATGCCACACCATCCCTTTCTCGCGCCCCCGTTCCGGCGTATCGTTCTATAAGTACGTGACCATGCGCTGGCTCCTCTCCATCTTTTTCGCCTTCTCGCTGCTGATGACATCGGCGGTGGGCGGGGCCGTGAGCCTGCCTACCAACTGTCCACCGAAGGCCTGTTGCTGCGCAGGCGAGGAGCCCTGTTGCCCGCCCGAGGCAGTTCCTCAAACCAGTTGTGGCCAGGATCAAACACCTTCTCCGGCCAATTGTGGCCGAGGCCAGGCGCCAATTCAGGCAGCGCAGCTGCCCCAGGTTCCTGACGAAGTCGAGGCCGTCAAAGCGATCGGCGACCCTTATGCACATCCCTGGCCCGCCGTGGTCGAGCAGGCCATGTCCATTTTTGCGGCAACTAAAACCTCAGGATTCACCCGGGCTGTTGATGGTGTTCCAGACAGGGTCCCTGACCGCCTTTCGAAGTTGAGAATCCTCCGGATCTGATCCATCTATCGCGAAACCGTGCTTTCCGCGAAGTGTAGTAATGATCCGGAGTTCCCATGCGCATTTCCTCGCGCTTGGTCCTGGCCGCCGTCCTGCCATTCATGGTGGGACCCCAAGCCATGGCCCAAGCCAGCCCAGTATCCATTCCAACCACTCCAGCCGAGGATCCGGTTCTACGAGAACTGATCCGGGAAGCGATGGAGAAAAGCCCTCAATTGGCCGCAGCCATCCGGGCCGCGGAGGCTGAGGAGGAAAGGATTCCTCAGGCAGGAAGCCTAGCGGATCCCCTGCTTTCGCTTGGCTACCAGAATGATGGCTTCAAGCGCTTCGAGATCGGCCGCATGGAGACCACCTGGGGGACGATCATGGCGTCCCAGGCCTTTCCGTATCCGGGTAAACGCAAGTTGCGCGAGGATGTTATTTCGGCCAATGCTGAAGCCGC
The DNA here is from genome assembly GCA_016722505.1 of Holophagaceae bacterium. Taxonomy (GTDB): domain Bacteria; phylum Acidobacteriota; class Holophagae; order Holophagales; family Holophagaceae; genus JANXPB01. Next base: position 107,986 of record JADKJH010000002.1, on the reverse strand, counting down.
GAGGGCCAGCGTGGACCGGATCCGTCTGACCTTGGAATCGGACCTCCGGCGGGCCTATGTGGGCCTGCTCCTGGTTCGAGGGCAACAGGCGCTGCAGAAGGAACAAGAACTCATCTGGAAGCAAGCGGAGGCCGTTGCCAAAGCCCGCTATGAAGCAGGCCAGGGCAGCCAGCTGGACCTGCTTCGAGCCCAATTGGAGCGCATGAAAGCGGCCCAGCAGGCCCTCAGGTTGGAGTCCGAAGCCCGTGCCAAGGTCATCGAGCTGGACCGCCTGGCGGGAAGGCCGCTGGATGCTCCGATCGAGACCAGGGCCTTGCTGGAGGGGATGCTCCCACCCACGGTGCCGCCGCGCGAGGCGGCGATCAAACAGGCCGAGGACCGCAGCCCGGAACTGCACTCCTCCCGCCACCACATCATGCACGCGGCATCGCGGGTGGAATTGGCGAAACTGGAATTGCGGCCAGACTTCGCCTTGAGCGCGGGCATCATGCCTCGCGGCGCATTGGATCCCATGTGGCAAGTCGGCTTCAGTGTTTCGATTCCGCTTTGGTCACGCACCAAACAACGGCGGGCGATCGCCGAAAACGAGGCGCTTCAGAAATCCGAAGAGTCCAATCTGGATGACCAGCGCCGCCGCCTTGCCCAAGCCACGGAACAGCGTCTCGCCGCCTTGGAGGCCAGCACCCGGATTCTCCGGCTGTATGCTCCAGTGCTTGTGCAATCCAAAGCCGCCTTTGAATCGGCTTTGGCACAGTTCGAAACAGGGCGGGCTTCATTTTCCTCCGTGCTGGAAGTTCTTAACGGCTACATCCAGGACCGCGCTGCATTCCTGAAAGAGCAGGCCGATGCCCAAGGTTTGGTAATCGCTTTGGATGAAGCGAATCCAATCACGGCCCCAGGCATTGGAAACTCCATGCAGGTTTCCGGGCGCGTTGCATCTGCAGCGCCCTCCATGTGATTTGGGAGACACCATGACCATGAAGAATCCATTCCTGAGCGGCATCGCGATTCTGCTTCTGGGCGCCCTTCTGGGCGGCGGGGCGGTGGCCCTGATGCATCGCGGCAAGCCTTCGGCAGAAGCCACGAAGGCGCCTGCGCCGGTCAGCTACACCTGCCCCATGCATCCCCAGATCATCCGCGATCAACCGGGCGATTGCCCCATCTGCGGGATGAGCCTGGTGCCATTGAAGCCCGAGAGCAAAGGAGAGCGCAAAATCGCCTTCTACCGCTCCCCCATGGATCCCCGCCAGACCTCGCCAACCCCCCGCAAGGATGAAATGGGCATGGATTATGTGGCGGTCTATGAAGACGAGCAGGAAGCCAGCCCGTGGAAGGCCTGGCGCCGGTGCGTCTTGATGCCGAGCGCCGCCAGATGCTGGGCGTGCGCACGGTCCAGGTGGCGGAAGGCCCTTTGGGTGGCGAGATCCGCGCCACGGGCCGCGTGGTGGTGGATGAGACGCGGGTGCGCAAGGTGAACGTCAAGGTCGAGGGTTTTGTGGAAAAGCTTTTCGTGGACTCCACCGGCCAGAAAGTGGCCAAGGGCCAGCCACTCTTCCGCCTGTACAGCCCCGAATTGTTGTCGGCGCAAAACGAATTCCTGTTGGCCTTGAAAACGAAAAACGCGCTGGGTTCGAGCGCGAGTGGAACCAGAACTTCTGGAGTCCGCGCACAAGCGGTTGAGGCTTTGGGACATCCCGGAATCGGCCATCCAGGAGTTGGAGCGGAGCGGCACGCCCACGAAATCCATTGCCATCCCATCCCCCGTATCGGGGGTGGTCACCGTGAAAAACGTGGTTGAAGGCGCCCGCATCAGTTCCATGGATGCGCCCTTCGAGATCACCGGATCTGTCGAGCGTGTGGGTGGTGGCGGATATTTATGAAGCCGAGCTGTCCCAGATCCGCGTGGGCATGGCGGCGACATTAACGCTTACCGCGTTCCCGGGGCGCAGCTTCCAGGGCCGCGTGCATTTCCTGGAGCCGGTGCTGGACCCGAAAACCCGCACGGCCAAGGTGCGCATCACCTTCGCCAATCCATCAGGCGAACTGAGGCCCGAGCTTTTCGGCGATGTGCTGCTGAAAAGCGCGCTTCGGAAAGGCCTGCTGGTGCCCTCGGACGCGGTGCTGGATGCGGGGCTCCGCAAAGTCGTGTTCGTGGAAGAATCCGGAAACCGGTTCACCCCGAGGGAAGTCAAGGTGGGCGTGGCGGCGGGCGCGATGGTGGAAATCCTGTCGGGCCTGGAGAAGGGCGAAAAAGTCGCCAGCGGCGCGGCCTTCCTGCTGGATTCCGAATCGCGGCTGCGTTCCGCCGCAGCCCCGGGGAAGTGAGCCATGATCCGGCGCATCATTTCCTTTTCAGCCCACAACCGGGCCCTGGTCATCGCTGCCACCTTCGTGGCGCTGCTCTTTTCCATCTGGTCCATCCGCAATATCCCCGTGGATGCCATTCCGGATTTGTCGGACACCCAGGTCATCGTGTATTCGAAGTGGGACCGCAGCCCCGACATCCTGGAAGAGCAGGTCACCTACCCCATCGTCACCAGCCTTCTAGGCGCTCCGAAGGTGAAGGCCGTCCGCGGCTTTTCGGACTTCGGGTACAGCTACGTCTACGTGATTTTCGAGGACGGCACGGATCTGTACTGGGCCCGCAGCCGTGTGCTGGAATACCTGAGCAAGATCCAGGCGAAGCTGCCCTCCGGCGTGCAGACCGAACTCGGGCCTGATGCGACGAGCGTCGGATGGGTGTTCCAGTACGCCCTGGTGGACAAGAGCGGCCAGCACCGCAGCGACGAACTGCGTTCCTATCAGGATTGGTTCTTGCGCTACCAGCTGCAATCCGTGCAGGGCGTGGCGGAGGTGGCCACCGTGGGCGGCCAGGTGCGGCAGTACCAGGTGAACGTGAATCCCAATGCCCTGGCCAGTTACGGCCTTGGGATGGATGCGGTCGTGGAGGCCATCCGCAAGGGCAACAACGATGTCGGCGGGCGCCTGGTGGAGTTCTCCGGCCGAGAATACATGGTGCGGGGCAGGGGCTACGCCAAGACTGTGGGCGATATCGCGGGCATCGGGCTGAAGGCCGAGAACGGAACGCCGGTGCGCATCAGCGACGTGGCCACCGTCACCCTGGGGCCCGAGTTGCGCCGCGGCGTGACGGATCTGGATGGCCGTGGCGATGTGGTGGGCGGCATCATCGTCATGCGGCAGGGGGAGAACGCGCTGCACGTCATCGAGCGGGTGAAAACCCGGCTGGAGGACCTGAAGCCTTCCTTGCCTGCGGGCGTGGAAGTCATCACCACCTACGACCGTTCGGATCTCATCGACCGCGCCATCCACACCGTGAAGTGGAAGCTCATCGAAGAGATGATCATCGTTTCCATCATCATCCTGATCTTCCTGTGGCACGTGCCCTCGGCCATCGTGCCCATCGTGACGATCCCCGTGAGCGTGGCGCTGGCCTTCATCCCCATGTACGCCATGGGGCTCAACGCGAATCTGATGTCCCTCGCGGGGATCGCCATCTCCATCGGCGTGCTGGTGGACGGCGCCATCGTGGAGGTCGAAAACGCCTACAACCGGCTGCATATCTGGGATTCGGGAGGAAGGGTCGGCGACTTCCACGCCGTGCGGCTCGAAGCGCTGCTGGAAGTCGGGCCTTCGGTCTTTTTCTCGTTGCTGGTCATCGCCGTCGCTTTCGTGCCGGTCTTCACCCTGGTGGACCAGGAGGGCCGCCTGTTCAAGCCCCTGGCCTATTCCAAGAACCTGGCCATGGCCATCGCCGCGGTGCTGGCCATCACGTTCGACCCGGCCATGCGGATGCTGTTCGCGCGCATGGACCCCTTCCTTCAAGCCGAAGTGGTTCGCGCGCGTGTGCGACACCCTCTTCATCGGCACCTACTACGCCGAGGAACGCCATCCCATCAGCCGGCTCCTGCACCGCATCTACGAGCCGCCCTGCCGCTTCGTGCTGAAGCACGCCAAGGCGACCATCATCGTGTCCGCCCTCCTCGTGCTGGCGACGATTCCGGTCTACATGAAATTGGGATCGGAATTCATGCCGCCGCTGGATGAGGGTTCCATCCTGTACATGCCCACGACCTTCCCGGGCCTGTCGGAAGCCGAGGCGGGACGTGCGCTCCAGATCCAGGACCGCATCCTCCGGAATTTCCCAGAGGTCAGCCGGGTGTTCGGCAAGGCCGGCAGGGCCGAAACGCCCACGGATCCCGCGCCCTTTTCGATGATGGAAACCACCGTGCTCCTGAAGCCTGAAGCCGAGTGGCGCGAGAAACGCCGCTGGTATTCCTCCTGGGCTCCCGATTGGATGAAGGGGCTGCTCCGTTCCTTCTGGCGGGACCGTATCACCCACGAGGAACTGGTCGCCGAGATGGACAAGGCCTTGCGGATGCCGGGCTTCAGCAACGCCTGGACCATGCCCATCAAGGCGCGGCTCGACATGCTCAGCACGGGCATCCGGACCCCGGTGGGGCTGAAAATCAGCGGCTCGGATTCAACCGAAATAGAGAAGCTCGGCGTCGAGGCCGAGGCCCTGCTGCGCATGGTTCCTGGAACGCGCAGTGTCTTTGCGGAGCGGGTCCAGGGCGGCTATTTCCTGGATTTCGTGCTGAAGCGCGAACAGCTCGCGCGCTACGGCCTGAGCGTCGACCAGGCGAACATGATCGTGATCACCGCCGTGGGCGGGGAGAACCAGAGCACGGTGTATGAAGGCCGGGCGCGCTATCCGGTGAATGTCCGGCTGCTCCGGGATTACCGCAGCGATGCGGCTTCGCTGAACCGCGTGCTGGTGCCCCTTCCCAAGGGCGGCCAGGTGCCGATGTCGGAACTCGCGGAACTGAAAATGGTTCAGGGCCCCGCCATGATCCGCGATGAGAACGGTCTGCTGACAGGCTATGTGTTCGTGGACTTCGACACCTCGAAGATTGATGTCGGAAGCTACGTGGACCAGGCGAAAAAGGCGCTGGCCAGCGGCCTCAAGATGCCCACGGGCTATTCGGTCCTGTGGAGCGGCCAGTTCGAGAACATGGTGCGGGTGCGCGAGCGGCTGAAACTGATCCTGCCCATCACGCTGGTGCTGATCTTCGGCCTGCTCTACCTGAACACGCGCTCCGCGTTCAAGGCGAGCCTGGTGATGCTGGCGGTGCCATTCTCGGCCATCGGCGCCGTGTGGCTGCTCTACATCCTCGGATACAACGTTTCCATCGCCGTGTGGGTGGGCATGATCGCGCTCATGGGCCTGGACGCCGAGACCGGGGTGTTCATGCTGCTGTTCCTGGACCTGGCCCACGACGAGGCCGCGAAAGCGGGGCGTCTGAATACGAAGGCGGATCTCCGCGAAGCCATCATCCATGGTGCCGTGAAGCGCGTGCGGCCCAAGGCCATGACCGTCTGCGCGGCCTTCATGGGCCTGCTGCCGATCCTCTGGTCCACCGGCGCCGGCGCCGACCTGATGAAGCGCATCGCCGCGCCCATGGTGGGCGGGCTGGTCACCTCCTTCATCCTGGAATTGCTGGTCTATCCTGCGGTGTACTACCTGTGGAAAGGTAGAGAGTTAGCGGAAGAACCCACCACGCTTCAAGCAGAGCCAGCCATCAACTGAATCCAACCGAGGCTGAAAGCCTCTCATCCATGAGGAACCACCCATGCTCACCCCTCTCGTTTTCAGCGCTCTGATCGCCCTCGCAGGCCCCGCCACGGCTGCTCCCACCAATACTATCTGCCCGGTGCTCGGCAACGCCGTGACGCCAGGCAAAAGCCCCATCGTCACGGTGAGAGGCCGCCAGTATTACATCTGCTGCCCTGGATGCGACGCCAAGCTGATCAAGAATCCGGATCAGTACCTGGAAAAGGACGGAACACCTAAGAACGCGAAAGGGAAGAAATCCTGAGGACGAACCAGCCCTGAGGGTTTTGATCCTCAAATCACGTAGTCGGGATCGGGCCGCGTCTCCAGGAGCCTGCGGGCCAGGGCGCGGTACTGGTCCACCCCCGCAACGGCCTCGTCCAAGTCGAGATATTCTTCGGCGGTGTGGGCCACGCGGATGGAGCCGGGGCCTGTCATGACCACAAAGCCATCCTGCACCAAGTGGCGCAGGGTGTGGGCATCGGACCCGAACGGCACCGGCGCCGTGGGGAAGCCTTCCAGGGTGGGGAAGATCTCCGGGTTCCGCTCGAAGATTACTTCCACTATGCCAATGTTGGGCTGGAGGCGCTTTACGTCATCCACGAAAGTGCTGCCGGACACCGTGCGCGCGAAGATCCGGGCCTCGGCTTCATCCGGGACCACGTTGATGGCCCGGCCGGTCCGCAGGGTGCCCAAGTTCCAGACCTCTGGCCCCAGGACAGGATCCTTCCGGCCTTCCAGCTGGCGGATCGCGCTGATCCAATCAAACATCGGAAAGGCGGCATTGACGCCTATTTCGGGTGTTCCGCTATGGGCGGCGCGTCCTTGGCAACGCAGCGCCAGGTGGGCCGATCCACGTTGTCCCGTGGCCAACAGATTGCCGGTGGGCTCGCCGTTGATCACAGCCACCAGATTTGGAAGGCTGGGCTTCAGGTCCAGCGCAAGGCGCGCCCCCAGACTGTCGGTCTCTTCTCCCACCACACCTAGGAATGCGATATCCCGCCGCCCTTCCGCCAGCAGCAGACGGATGGCTTCGGCCATGGAGGCGAGAATCCCCTTGGCGTCGCAGGTGCCGCGACCGTGCAGTCTGGAACCCTCGCGGTGCGGCGGGATGTAGGGTGGCACCGTATCCAGATGCGTGCTGAAGAGCACCTTCGGTTCACCCCAGGTCGCCAGGAGATTGTGGCGGCCTCCTTCCACGATCTGCCATTGGAGCCGGGCGCCTAGATTGAGGAACAGATCCGTGAGGACGGGGATCAACCGAGCTTCATTTCCAGTGGTGGAATCCACCTGGCAGAGGGCCTTGGTCCACTGGGCGATGCGTTCAGGATCGGGAGCATTGATGGTCATGAGTTCCACCCTTCATCGAGATGGCCGCTGAAGACACGCTGGACGGCGCCACGCAGGCTGATGCGGCCGTCCTGGGCAAAGGCGATGTCGACGCATCCTCCGGGCATCTCCACCTTCACGCCTTCATCCACCAGGCCCAGCTTGCGGGAGGCCGCGGCGGCAGCGCTGGCGCTGCTCCCCGAGGCCAGGGTGTACCCGGCCCCCCGCTCCCAGATTTCAATCCGGATCATGGCCCGATCCACCACCTTCACAAACTGGACATTGGTGCGCTTGGGGAAGGTCCCGTGGCGCTCCAGAAGCGGGCCCAGGCGCTTGGCCAAGGCGGATGAAAGCCGCGGCACGAACACTACCGCGTGGGGATTGCCGAGGCTGAGCGCGGTCACCCGCAGCGTGCGTTTCGGCAAATCCACAGGGATGAGAACTACCTCTTCAGGAGATGGAATCCCGATGAAGGGCACCGCCTCCGCGCGGAAATCCGGGAAACCCATGTCCACTTCGATCAGGCTGCCGTCCGGGGCCAGGTATTCGGCTTCTGCTTCACGCTGTGCGATGTGGATGCGGCAGCGGCTGCCGTTGGCATAGCCAGCGTCCAGCAGGAACCGCGCGAAGATCCGTAAGCCGTTGCCGCTGATCTGCGCCTCGCTGCCATCGGGGTTGAAGATCCTTAAGCCGAAGGAACCGTCTTTTGTCGGCAGAGGCCCCAGCAGGATGCCGTCCCCACCGATGCCTCGATGGCGGTCGCAAAGAAGCCTGATTCTCTCCGGTTCCGGATCGAAGGGCCACACTGCCGGATCAATGACGATGTAGTCATTTCCGAGTGCGTGGTATTTGGAAAACGTGAATCTGGCCTTGCCCATGGTTGCCATCCTGTGTGTGCGGTCTAGAACTATCCTCGGGGCCATCAGGCCCGGGTAGCATCAGCGACAACACAGATAGCGCACGGTTCTCCCAAGAAGCGATAAGCCTAGCATCGGTGCGAGGCAAAGATCAACCTGCCTCCAGACGCTCCAAAATCCAGGTCACCAGTGCTTCGGCGCCGATGACTTTCTGTTCGGCGATCCACAGGGGCATTTGAAGAACGGCAAGATGCTGTTGTCCAAGCTTCATGGCGTCTTTTTCGGTGCATACCAGGGCGGTTGCCCCTTCCTTCGCGGCTTCTGCCTGCACGAGCCACAATTCACGGGGAGTGAGGGCATGATGGTCCCGGAATGCTTTTGTTCCGGACCAGGAAAGGCCCGCCACCAGCAAGTCTGCGAAGAACGATTCGGGATGGCCAAGCGCGCAGAATGCGAATAAAAGCCCTAGGTCTTTGGCCGGTAATTCCAGTCGCTTGGGTTCGTTGAAAGATCGCAAAGCGCCGATGGCGAAGTCCACATAAAAGATGGGACCGCCGCTGCCATATTGCTTCCACCAGGCTTCGATATCGTCCTTCGGAGCCAATCGGCCGCGAGTCACCACCAGCGCATGGGCCCGTTTCGCAGAGTCCTGAGGCTCACGTAAATCGCCAAGCGGAAGCATCTTTCCATTGCTCCACCTGCGCACGCCATCCAGCACAAGCAAGTCCAGGTCGCGATGCAAAGCGCGATGCTGAAAGCCGTCATCCAGAAGCAATATCTTGGTGGCGGGATTCATGGCCAGGGCCCGCGCCGCGCCAGCGATGCGTTGCCGGGCCACCACCACGCGGCCTTTGCCGAGGCGCTGGGCCATGAGTAAGGGTTCATCACCCACTTCCGCAGCCTTGGATCCGGGCCCCACGTCCATCACATCGAATGCACGTTTGCCGCCGTAGCCCCTGGATACCACTGCGTTGGTCCAACCTGCGGCCTGGAGTGAATCCGCCAGCTGTAGCGTCAGAGGTGTCTTGCCCGTGCCGCCGGTGGTCAGATTTCCGATGGATATGATGTATGCATCCAGGCGGGACGCCCGCTCGGGGCGCGCATCGAAGGCGCGGTTCCGCAGGCGCACCACCGCGCCGTAGAGTGGCGAGAGCGGCGCGGCCAGCCAGCGGAGAAGGGACATTCAATAACCATAAGTCCTTGGCTGCAAAATCCAGAGCTGTTCCGATGAATTTCCGATTTTCAAATAAGGATCAATCAGCGATGGCTTCTCCCAACCGCTGATCCAAAATCAAACCGCGCCTACAATCGTTTCATGTCCGAAGGCATCTTCCTCCCCAAGCTTTCCCGCGGCACGGTCCTGCCGCCCTTGGAGCGGGTGGCGCGGCTGAGAGAGGCCCTGCCGCAGATTCTTGCTGTGGTGCAGGGTGAAATGGACGAGATCGCGCTGGAAGCCACGTTGGCCTGCCTGCTCTGGGAGAGTTTGCCCCAAACGAATTGGTGCGGGTTCTACCGCCGTGTGGCCGAGGCCGAGCTGGCCGTGGGGCCCTACCAAGGCGGGATGGGTTGCCTGCGGATTTCCTTTGAACGTGGTGTTTGCGGAGCCTGCGCCCGGACTGGGACTGTCCAGCTTGTACCGGACGTGAGCACCTTCCCCGGTCACATCGCTTGCGATGACGCCACCCGTTCCGAGTTGGTGCTTCCGGTTTTCGACCGTACGGGCAGGCTCACGTCCGTGCTGGACCTGGATTGCCCTTCCCTCGATGGTTTTTGCATCGAGGAAGCCGACTTGCTCCAGACCTTGTTGCATAAGACTTTTGGGGCTTTTGGATCCATCGCCGGGCATTGAACCGCACAGAACCGCACAAAGGTTTTTGAAGCCTCTTGCCCATTCTTGGCCTGGGCAGGCTAACCTAAATCATTCCTTTGGACCCCCGATGGCCGATTCCAGTTTCATTGACCAGAGCAAGCTTCGCTTTCGCGAAGGCGAGGTGGTCTACACGAAGGGGGATCTCGCCCAGCAAATGTACGTGATCCTTAGCGGCAAAGTCCGCCTGTATACCGGGGACAAGCCAATGGGTGATTGGACCGAGGAGTTGTCCAAGGGGGAATTCTTCGGTGAAGGCAGTTTGCTGGAAGCCATTTCCCGAGCCCACACGGCGGTTGCCTTGGAAGACTCGGAACTGATTGCGATCACCCGGGGGACTTTCCTGCGGATGATCCGGCAGAACCCGGAAGTCTCAGTGAAAATGATGCAGCGCTTGGCCCAGCGGAACCGCGAGCTGTCCATCCACGTCGAAGGGCCCGGGGGTGATCCGAACAAGAGCCAGAAGGTTGTGGTGCCCGCGACGTCGGGCTCCAGCCTGGTGTCGGTGATCACCGGCAAGCGGTATCCCATCAACAGCCATGGCGCGCTGGTTGGCCGGTTTGATCCTGCCACGGGCCTGCATCCCGACATCGACCTGACCGATGAAGACCCGAATCTGAGCATCAGCCGCCGCCATGCGCGGATACTTTGCGAGCATGGCCGTTTCTTCATTGTGGAAGAGCCCGGTGTGACCAACGGCACCTACGTCAAGGGCGACCGGCTGCAAGCCGGGGACGCCCGTGAAACCATGCCCGGCGATCGGGTCGGTTTCGGCATGGTGGTGATGTTCTTCGAGAAGCAGTGAGTGGATCGAAGGGCTTGAAGGGATTAGTGATCAGTGATTTCCCAATGCTGATCGGAGCGCCCCGGAGTTCGCCATGATGCACGTGGAAGTCTGGCGTGATGAGCACGGGGTCTCCTGGGAGCTGGTGCAACTGGGATTGGATGAGATTGGCGGCGCCTGCGTCATCCGCGAATGCTTTTCAGCCCTGGACCGGGCCGACGGGGACGTGCGGGAAGGAGCCGAAGTCATCGCCCGGTTTGGAGATCCCGAGGATGCACGGGCTTTTCTGCATCAGGAGGGTTTCGAGCCCGCGTAATGATCTGCGGAGGCAGATTGATGAGAGGCCATGGGTCCTAAGCGGGACATTAGAGCGAGTCCGCGAATTTGAGTTCCGCAGCTTCGACAATTCACCCTGCTTTCAATGATCCCTGGCATCATGGCTACAGGAAATCCCAAAGCCAATGCTCACCCTTGAAGAAGCCGTCCCCGCCACGGATTATTTGCGCTCCCAAACCGAGGTGCAGCATACGCATTTAGGCGGGCTTGCCACCCTGGCCGTCGGCGCGGCGTGTTCCTACGCCTTTCCGCGCAAGGCCAGCGTCCCATGGTTCCTTTTCCTGCTGCTGCTGCTGGTGCTGGGGCCTCTGGTGCTGCCCAGGCTCATGCCGAAAGGCAACCTGTCCACCTATCGCATCGCCATCCTCGCCTACCCCATCGAGGGCCTGCTGCTCGGGTTCATCGCGTTCATGGAAATCTGGAAAGTGATGCCGCTGGATCTCCCGGGCCTGCCGTCCCTTAATGCGGTTTTTCCATGGTTATCGGTGTTCTTTCCTGTTTTCTACTACGTGCAGCAATTCCCGAATTGGCGGCGCCGCATCCAGCGTCAGAGCCTTCATGCCACACAATTGGCAATGCCAGCTCCGGCGGATTATGTAGCTCAGATCGAGGAGTTGCTGGCACCCGCCCTGGGCCATCCGCCGACCTATGAAGATGCCTGGGCCGAGTTCACCACCGTACCCGCGACTTTGAAAAACTGGAAATTGTATCTTCAATTGGATGCTGAGTACCACGGCGTTTGGCGCGTGGCGTTCAACGGCCCTTGGGCCCTTGTGGCCTTCGTGGACGGCACCCGGGTGGAGGTCGTGAAACGCGGTGAATTGAAGATTGTCGCCGACGATCCGCAGCCTGGACGGCGGAAATCGCTTTGCCTGCTCCGCTGGAATAAAAACCTGTTTGAAGGCCGTATCACGCACGATAATTTTTTAAAGATCCTTGCCTGGAACGCGAGCAAGGGAGATGCTCCCGAGCGCAGGCCTCAGCCGAATCCGAAAGAAACGGATGATTCACAGGACACTATGGAGTCGTTCGAAGTCTTACCTACAGGCGATGACGACGACGCTTGATCGTACTTATTTGACTTGCCACCATAGATGCCAAGAAGCATCTGTTAAAAACACCTAAAGCTGAAACACAAGGACCACAAAGAAGATGACCTTCTTTGTGGTCCTTGCGTTTCACGCCATTGATCGCGCTACTGCGCAGCTAGACCCAATGCCTTCGCGGCTTTGGTCAGTTCCGGCACCACTTCAAAAAGGTCTCCCACGATGCCGTAGGAGGCGAGCTTGAAGATGGGCGCTTCGGGATCCTTGTTGATGGCGACGATGTATTTGGATCCGCTCATGCCGGCGATGTGCTGGATGGCGCCGCTGATGCCGCAGGCGATGTAGAGCGTAGGGCTCACGACCTTGCCGGTCTGGCCCACCTGCATGCTGTGGGAGATGCCCCAGCCCGCGTCCACCGCGGCCCGGGAGGCCCCCACCACGGCGCCGAGCGCGTCAGCAAGCTCTTCGAGGATGGCGAAATTCTCGCCGTTCTTCATGCCGCGGCCGCCGCTGACGATGATGTTGGCTTCGGTGAGATCCGCCTTGCCGGTGCCCTTGGCCAGGATCTCCTTCACGATGGCTTTGAAGTCGCCAGCCGGGGCGGGCCGCGCTTCCATTGCGCCAGCGCCAGCCTTCTCAGCGGCGGTGAACACATTGGGCCGCGTGGTGGCCACTTGCACGGCGCTACTGAAGGCGGTTGTCGCAAATGCCTTGCCCGCGTAAACGGGGCGCACGGCCTGCAATTTGCCGTCCACCATGGAAAGGCCCGTGACATCGCCCGCGTAGCCTGCGCCAAGTCTTGCCGCGGCACGGGGCAGGGCGTCTTTGCCCATGGCGGTGGCGCCGCCAAGCAGCACTGTGGCGCCCTTGGCCTTCACCGCATCCGAGATCGCGCTGGCGAAGGCGTCGCTGCTGTACGAGGCCAGATGCGCGGCTTCGGCGGTCAGGATCACGTCCGCGCCATAGTTCGCGGCATCAGCGGCTCCGGCGGTGGAGGCGCCCACAAACAGCGCGCCCAATCGCTTGCCCGAAGCATCAGCCAGGCGGCGGCCTTCGGAAAGAGCTTCTGTGGAAGGCTTTCGAAGCTTGCCGTCTTTCAATTCACAAAACACCAGAATCATCGGAATCCCCAAATCAAATAGTTGTGTTTTTTCGTCAATGAAGACCTTCGCGCCTAGAAAATCTTCGCTTCGTCCTTGAGGGCGCTTAGGAGGGCGGCGGCCTGCTGGGCGGGTTCCCCATCCAGCTTGCGGCCTTCGGGCCGGGCTGGCGGCATCACCATGCCCACCACGGAGGTGGAGCCGGACGGCGCAGCGCCATCAACTTCTTCAATGGTCTTTTTCTTGGCGCCCATGATGCCCTTCAGGCTGGCGTAGCGGGGCTCGTTCAGTCCTTTTTGCGCGGTGATGACGGCGGGCAATTTCCCTTCGATGACTTCGGTGCCGCCTTCGATTTCGCGCTCGGCGCGGAAAGTACCATCACCGATTTCCAGTTTGACGACGACGTTGGCCTGGGCGATGTCCAGCAGCTCGGCGATCATCGGTCCCACCGAGGCATTGTCGCCGCCGATGCCTTTGTTGCCCGCCAAGATGAGATCAAAACCCTTGCCCTTGGCCCAAGCGGCCAGGGCCGATGCGATGGCCAGGGGGTCCGATGCCTCGCTTTTCAGCAGCACGGCATTGTCGGCTCCCAGAGCCAGCGCATTGCGGAGCACATCCTTGGCGCTATCGCTGCCCAGGCTCACCACGGTTACTTCCGCGGCCTTGCTTTCTTTCAGGCGGATGGCTTCTTCCAGCGCATATTCGTCATAGGGGCTGGTGATCCATTTGACATCAGCGGGATCGATGGATTTTCCGTCCGCCGCCACCTTGATCCGGGTTTCGGTGTCCGGCACCTGTTTGAGAGCGACGAGGATCTTCATGGAAACTCCGAAAAAGGAATCGTCAGGAGGCTGGAAACGTTAGTTCAGTACCGCCCTCCATCCTATCGTGGAGACTGTTCGCAGTCTCACCAAGAATTCCCGCATTCCGGCTCCAGCGAACGCGGCAAACGCTAAACCCTTTGCGGTTCTTGGGGTATGGGGCCGTTGAAAAACAATTGTGATTTCCATCGCAGTGATCCTGACCGCGGGTAGCCTGCTTTCCATTCCATCTTCCAGGGGGCCAGGAGAGGAAATCGAAGCCTGATTTCTCCGTGGACCCTGCACTGGCTCGTTACTAGATCCAGGGCTCTGAGCTCTCCGCTAGTCTTTAAGGCATGGCGAAACCCGAATTCAAGGACTCATTGGTTTTCACGGGCGGTGGCACGGGCGGACATTTCTTCCCGGCGGTGGCTCTCGCTGAAGGTGCGAAAGCTCGTTGGGGCCACCTATCCATCGCGTTCGTGGGTGCCGCCCGAGGCATCGAAGGCACCAAGCTGCCTCAGTCGCAATGGCCCCATCTGCTCTTTGAGGTGGAAGGCTTTTTGGGGCGCTCGCCATTAAAGATCGTGCGTGCAGCCTGGAAGCTGTGGCGCGCGAAATTGGAGTTGAAAGCGCAGTGGGAAAAGCACCGCCCCAAGGCGGTCATCGGCACAGGCGGCTATGGCGCGGCACCAGCGCTACTCGCCGCGCGTTCCTTGGGCATCCCTTATTTTCTGCATGAAAGCAACGCTGCGCCCGGCGAATTGGTGCGGCGCGTCTCCAGGGACGCCAAGCGCGTGTGGTGCGGCATGGACGCGGTCATGCCGTTGTTGCCAGGAGCCGATTGCCTCACGGTGGGCACGCCCATACGGGCTTCTTTCCTTCGGGAATTCAGCAAGGTGAAGGATCTGAAATCTCCGTTCCAACTATTGGTGCTGGGCGGCAGCGGCGGAGCGCGGGCCATCAATGATGCGATGCTGCTCGCGGCGCCGCCGCTGCTGGAACAGTTTCCAGACTGGACGATCCTTCACCAGACGGGCGCGAAGGAATATGAACGGATCAAGGACGCGCCGCGCGGCAGCCGTCATCAGATCGTGCCTTTCATCGAGGCCATGCACGAGGCCATGGAAGCGTCCAGTCTGGTCATCTCAAGGGCTGGCGCGAGCACCTGCGCGGAACTGAAGGCTGCAGGCCGGGGCGCCATCCTGATCCCTTTGCCGAATTCCGCCCACGATCATCAGAAGAAGAACGCCGAAGCCCTGGGGCTGGAAAACCGCGCGGTGCTGGTCAGCCAGCAGCCCAACCTGGCGGACCATATCGAAGCCCACGCGGCCAGCCACATGGCCAATGCCTATGCCCGCATCAAATTGGGCAAAACTCCAGAGTTCAACCGCGCCGTGGAATTGTGCCTGGATGATCTCGCGAGGGCGCTGGACGATCCGGGACAACCGTGAAACGGGACCTGGTCTATCGCCTGGGAGCGCCATTCTATGATCTGGCCATGGTGGGGCTGATGCGCGGCATCCGGAGGGAATCCATTGCATCGCTGGCGCTGAAACCGGGTGGGAGGCTTCTGATTCCGGGCATCGGCACCGGACTGGATCTTCCCTTCCTGCCACGCGATGTCGAAGTCCTGGGCGGGGATCTGGTGCCTGCCATGCTCGCCAGAGCTAACATGCGCCGCGCACGGCTTGGCCTCGCCAATGTGCGGCTCGCGACTATGGATGCCCAGGCACTGCCCGTGCCGGATGCGAGTTTCGATGCTGCGCTGCTGCACCTCATCGTCGCCGTCGCCCCCGATGGCCATGCGGTGCTGTCCGAGGTGTGCCGCGTCCTGAAGCCCGGCGGCCGCATCTCGGTGGTGGACAAGTTTATGCCCGACGGCCAAGCGCGCATCCCCTACTGGCGCAGGGCCGTCCAGGCATTGGTGCTCCCGTTCACAGACATCAATCGCCGCTTCGGCGGCCTGGTCGAAGGCTTGCCGTTGCGGACGATTTCTGATCGGGGTGTGATGCTGGGGCGCACATTCCGAAGCATCCAGCTGGAGAAGATCTAACCGGGTCTGATCCAGCGGCGCCTTCGACACCGTGCCTCAAACTCCATACCCCGTGGCTCAAATCCTGGCTCTCGTCTATCATGGCTCCACCCCTCAAGGAGTTAGCGATGACCGGACCGGCCCTACCGCCCACCATGACTTCGTCCTGGACCTACCCGCCCGCTTCGCCGGGGCTCTGGTTCAACACCACGGATGCATCCCAGGATGGCGGGGTGCTTGCGGGTGGAACCTTTCAATTCGACACCACGGCGAATTTCGGATTCTACGTGCTGAACCAGGCGGGGCAAGTGCTCCAGTCCGATGTGTGGGAGAACGCCTACGAAGGCGTGTTCTGGGTGAAATTGAACGCGGGCGGCACCATCGCGGCGGGCGGCGGCTGGCTCACCAGCACCTACACGGGCCAACTGCGCGCCATCTCCGTGACCGACGGCAGCGTGCTGTTGACGCAGCTCACGGGCTCCCGTGTGAACCAGATCGCCATGTCCACGGATGGAACCATCTTGGCCGCAGGCTGCGGCGCCACCTACAGCGGCAGCGGCCAGCAGATCTACCTCTACACATTGAAGAACAACGCGTATCAGGCGCTCACGGGTCTGAGCTCCTCCGACAACAGTGTGCAGAGCCTGGCCATGTCGGCGGACGGAAAATGGCTGGTGGCAGGTTTCTACCCCAACGGTTCGGCGCCTGCTCTGATCTTGTTTCAGGTCACCTCGACGGGCCTGGTGCAGTCGCAGACCTGGTCCATTCCCTCCAGCGGTTCGATGGCGGAGCCCGCCGAAGCGGATGTCCGCGGTTTCGTGAAGGAGCACTTCGCGGCCCTGGCCAGCCGGAACCTCGTCGCGGAATCCAGTTCCGGCGGCGCCTACGTGAAATCCGTGGCCATGTCCGCCGACGGCACCCGATTCGCCGCGGCCATCAGCGGCACCAACGGCATCTACTACTTCGACCGCGACACCTTCATCCAGAGCGGCGCGGCCAATTGGCAGTATGTCCAGGCTGGCATCAGCACCTCCAGCTGCGTGGGCATGTCGTCGGATGGCACCTTCGTGGTTGGCCTGAGCAATAGCAGCGCGCCCCTGGTGGGGTATGCCTACCGCGTGAACGATGCTGGAACCAGCGGCACCTTGGCCTGGTCCATGGGTGTGGAATATTGGCCCAATCCGAGCAACCACATCCTGGGCGGCGAGGACAACCTGGTTTCCTTCGGCACCGGAGAACCCAAGAAAGGCGGCGGCCTCACGCCCGGCCATTTCTACGTGCTGGACGCCAAGAATGGCGCGGGCCTGGGCAGCTTCGACACCTCCGCCATGAACTGGCCTTTCCAGCTCTCAGGCGACGGCGGTTTCGCCATCGGCGGCAGCGACGATGGCTATCTGTATGGGTTCGGGGCACGGGGAAATTGGGATAATGCAATTTGATTGTAAATATTGAATACATCTCGATATTTTGCTAAACGCCCATGAACTTGGGGTGTAGGCTTCAGTAGCTTTGGGAGATTTGGTTTGGTCCTACACGCACCATCCACCCATGCCGCTGCGAGCTTGGTTCACCCGGTGAAGCTGCGGATCATTGCGCGGTTGGCCTGCGGCTTCCTGGCGGCCCTGATCCTGCTGGGATTGCCCGCGTTGCAGGCAGCGCCCAAGCCGCAAAAAGTCACCATCCAGCTCAAATGGAAACACCAATTCCAATTCGCGGGCTATTACGCGGCCCAGCGCATGGGGTACTTCACCGCCGAAGGGCTCGACGCTCAGCTGGTGGAGGGTGGCCCGCACAGGGATCCCATCCGGGAAGTGACCGCAGGAAAAGCGGGCTATGGGATCGGCGATTCGGATCTCCTGGTGGCGAGGGCCCAAGGCTTGCCGGTGGTGGTGGTGGCGGCCATCTTCCAGCACTCGCCCTACGTGTTGATGACCCGGACCGTTGATGGCATTAAAGAGCCCAAAGATCTGGTGGGCAAACGGGTCATGGTGGAGTTCAACCAGGGGGAGATCCAGGCCAAGGCGATGTTCATGCGCGAAGGCATCGACCCTTCCAAGATCAACTTCCTGCCCCAGTCCTGGAATATCAGGGATCTCATCGACGGCCACACGGACGCCATGTCCGGGTACTTTGGCGTGGAGCCCTACCAGATGGGACAACTGGGTGTTTCCGTTTCCATCATGCGGCCCGCGGACCACGGCGTGGATTTTTACGGCGATTGCCTATTCACCACCACCGATGAGGCGCGCAAGCACCCCGAGCGCGTGGAAGCGGTCCGCCGGGCGGCCGCCAAAGGGTGGACCTACGCCTTGCAGCACCCAGAAGAAGTCGGCGGTTGGATTCTCGCGATGCCCGGCGTCCAGGAGCGTGGCATCCGCGCCGGAAACATGGCGTCCGAAGCGGAAGCCATGAAAACGCTGATCCTTTCTGACATTGTCCCGGTGGGCGAGATCCACAGGGAACGATGGGAGAGAACCCTGGCGATCTACAAGGAATTTGGGATCCTCCCCATCTCGGCGGGTTTGGACGGATTCCTGTTCGACTCCAGCCGGTGGCTATCCGAGCGCAATCGCGACCGGTTGTTCCTGGCGGCCGGGATCGCTGCCGGCATGCTGCTGCTGTTCCTGGCCCGGCACCTCACGCTGCGAAAGCGGGTGCGGGAGAGCGCGGCGGCCCTGCAGGAGAGCGAGGAGCGATTCAGGCAGCTGATGGAGACCGCGCCGGACCCTATCTTCATCGAATACGATGCACGCTTCGATTACCTGAATCCCGCCGCAGTGGAAATCTTCGGGATCCATTCACCCGAGGATCTGATCGGCCATTCAGTCCTGGAGAATGTCCACGATAAGGACAGGCCCCGCATCCAGGAGCGCGTCCGGGGTTTTCAGCAGCATCCCACCCCCCTCCAACGCACAGAGCTGCGGCTTGACCGGCCCGATGGCAAATTGGTGGAAGTCGAGGCGATCACCTCTCCCATTCCCTGGAAAGGCGGAACGGCTGCGAGGGTCTTCCTCCGCGACATCACCGAACGGAACACTGCCTGGCAGGCCATGGCCGAAAGCGAGGAGAACTACCGGCAGCTTGTGGAGAACGCGCCGGACTGCATCTTCGTGGTGAGCCACGAGGGAGTGTTCCGTTACGTGAACCCCGCGGGCTTGCGGATGTTCGAAGTGGACTCCGAGGATGAAATCCTCGGCAAACCCATGTTGGAGTTCATCCACGCCAAGGACCGCCGCATCATAGAGGATCAGGGCTGGCACTTCATTGAAACCGGCGCAGCGATGCCCATCCAGGAACTGCGCGTGGTCGGCCATCGCGGCAAGGTCGCGTTTGTGGAGGTCAGCATTACGCGGGTCCGGTTCCAGGGGGCAGTGGCCGCCCGGGTGTTCATGCGGGACATCACCGCCTGGAAGCAGGTGGAGGCTGCCCTGAGGAACAGCCAGGGCATCCTGCGGGGATTTTTCGACGGGGCACCCTTCCAGATGGGCATCACGGAGTTCACCGAAGACGAGGACGTGATTTTCATCTCCATCAATGCAGCCGCCGCGGCTTCCATGGGTGTGGACGTGAAAGATGCCCCCGGCATGCGAGTGAGCGACCTGGGCCTGCCGGGCCACCATCGTGGCGTATGGGTGGACCAGTACCATCAGGCCCAGGACACCGGTGTGCCGGTTCATTTCGAACTGAACGTCTCCATGGGGGGGCGGGAACTCTGCTGGGCGGTCACCCTTGCCTGCACGGGAAAGAGCCCCAACGGACGCCCGCGATTCGCCTACCTGGTCGAGGACGTGACAGAGCGCCGGCAGATGGCTCGCGCTTTGGATGAGCGGGAGGCCACGCTTAGGGCCTTCTACAATGGCGCTCCGATGTTGATGGGAGTCACCGAGGTGACCCCCGAGGGCGAGATGATCGGTGTGTCGGTCAACGAGGCCATGGCCCGGAGCTACGGAAGGACGGCCTCCGAAATCGTCGGCACCACGGCCAGGAAAGCCGGGATGTCGCCCAAAGATCAAGAGGTCTGGCTGGCCCGCTACCGGGAGGCCGAAGCCGCTGGGCGGCCCGTCCACTTTGTCCTGGGCGGCCAGATGCCGGACCGCAAGAGTTGGCTCTCGGTGACCATCGCGCCCCTCGAAAAATCCGAGACGGGCCTTCCAAGGTTCTGTTTCATTTCCGAGGACATCACCGATCTCATAAGGGACCAGGATGCGCTGCGGCTAAGCGAATCCCGTCTGGAGGAGGCCCAGCGGCTGTCCCATCTTGGCAGTTGGAACTGGGATATCCCGACCAAGATGCTGAGCTGGTCTGATGAGCTATGCCGGATCTATGGCGTAGAACCCGGCTCCCACCGACCCTCCAACGAGGACTTCCTCTCGCGCCTGCATCCCGAGGATCAGGCCCAATACCGGGACCATGTGGCCCAGGCCATATCGGATTTAAAACCCTACAGCCACACCATCCGCATCTTGAGGCCGGATGGAGAGGTCAGGACCTTGTTCAACCAGGTTGAAGTACTGGTGGACCAGCAGGGCCGTCCCACGGGTCTGGCTGGCGCCTGTCTGGACATCACCGAGCAGAAGCGCGCCGAAGAGGCGCTGCGCCAAGGTGAGGTCGAGCAGCGGCAGCTGGCGGAGCGCCTGACAGCAGCGCAGGCCATCGGACGGGTCGGCAGCTGGGAGACGGATATTCCTTCGATGGAAATGATCTGGTCTGAGCAGACACACCAGATTTTCGGGACCGATCTGGATACCTTCAAACCAAATCACTCCGCCTTTCTCGCGCTGATTTCTCCCGAAGACCGGGACATGGTGGATCTCGCCTTCCAGGATTCGCTGCACCAGGATGTGTCGCGCGCCATCGAACACCGGATTTCCGCGCGGGACGGCAGGACCAAGGTGGTCGAAGAACGCTGGCGCGTCTTTCAAGATGATCAGGGAAGGCCAGTGCGCGCGGTCGGCACCTGCCAGGACATCACCGAACGCAAACAAGACGAACTGAGGCAGGAATCGCTGCATCTCATTTCCGAGGCCGCCCATTCCGCCGAGACGCTCCCGGACCTATTCCGCCGGATCCACGAGATCATCGGCACCCTGCTGCCGGCCCGCAACTTCTTCGTGGCGCTTTATGACGAGCACAAGGATGAGCTGACCTTCCCCTACTTTGTGGATGAACAGGATCCCCCGCCGGGGCTGCGGAAGCTCAACGATGGCACCCTCACGGGCCAAGTGATCCGCACCGGGAAAGCGCTGCTATTGACCCGGGAGACCCGCGTGGAGGGCCCCAGCCAGTTGCTGCCGGTGGTGGGATCTGAATCCATGGATTGGGTCGGGGTGCCCCTCAAATCCCGGTCCCGCACCATCGGCGCCTTGGTGCTGCAAAGCTATTCTGGAGAAGTCGCCTACACGGGCCGGGACAAGGTTCTGCTCGAATTCGTTTCCGGCCAGGTGGCTGTCGCCATCGAACGGAAGCAGGCGGAGCAGGCGCTGAGGGACCAGAACGACCTGTACCAGATGGTTCAACGGGCCACCAGCGATGTGATCTGGGTCAGGGACATCGCCACGGACACGCTGCAATGGAGCGACACCATCACGGTCACCTTCGGGTACCCCATCGCCGAAGTCCCCACCACCCGGCAGTGGTGGATCGATGCCATCCATCCCGAAGACCGGGACCGGGTCCTGATGGCATCCAGGACACCGTCAATGGAGGTAGATCGGTATGGTCCGACGAGTATCGTTTCCTCCAGTTTGATGGCACCTATACCCAGGTGCTTGACCGTGGGTATGTCGTGCGGGATGACGGGGGCAAGGTTACCGGCATGGTCGGCGCCATGTCGGATTTGTCGCTCCGCGTCCGCGCGGAGGAGGCCCAGGCGGCCAACCAGGCCAAGTCGGACTTCCTGGCCACCATGACCCATGAATTGCGCACCCCCATGATCGGCATGCTGGGGATGGTGGAGATCCTTTCCCACAGCAAGCTGGATGCAGACCAGCGCAACGCCTTGGGCACGATCCAGTCCTCGGCCAGGGTGTTGCTGGGGATCATTGGCGGCATCCTGGATTTCTCCAAGATCGAAGCGGGAAAACTGGAATTGGAACCGCAGGTGGTGTCCTTGCGGCGCATCGTGGAAGAGGAATTCGCCACCTATTCTGGAGCGGCTTTCAGCAAAAAACTCCGCATGACCTGCGAGATCACGCCCAAAATCGCCAAGGCCCATGTGGCGGATCCGGTGAGGTTCCGGGAAATCCTGGCCAACTTCTTCAGCAATGCCCTGAAGTTCACCCACGAAGGCACCGTTGGCCTTCGTGTCGAACTCCTGGACTCCGATGAGGAATCCCAGACCCTCGCTTTCCGTGTCTGGGACACGGGGATTGGCGTCTCGGCGGAAAACCAGAAGCGGCTTTTCCAACCATTTGTCCAGGCAGAATCCACCACCACTCGCCGTTTCGGCGGCACGGGATTGGGGCTCTCCATCTGCCTGCGCCTGGCCCAGATGATGGGTGGACGCATCATCATGGACAGCGAGGAAGGGAAGGGCACCACCATGTCCTTTATCGCGGCCTTCCCTCTGGCGGACCCCGCCGCCTTGAGCAGCACCGCCCAGGGGGCCGCCTGGGAGCCCGTGGAACCGCCCAGCCGGGAGGCGGCACTGGCTGCAGGCTGTTTGATACTGCTGGCGGAAGATCACCCCACCAACCGCCTCGTGTTGACGCGGCAGCTTCAGTTGGCGGGCTACCAGGTTGACACCGCCGAGGATGGGCAGGCGGCCTTGGATGTCTGGAAGGAGGGGCGCTATGGCCTGCTGCTCACGGACATCCACATGCCGCGAATGGATGGCTACCAGCTCGCCACAGAGATCCGCCGCGCTGAAGCACTTGATGGCAGGACCCGCATTCCGGTCCTTGCTCTCACCGCGAATGCTCTGGAGGGCGAATTGGAGCGTTGCCTTGGGGCGGGCATGGACGATTGCATCATCAAGCCTGTCAGCATCCCCGGGCTCGACACAAAGCTGCGCCAGTGGCTCCCGGCCGCGGCTTCACTGATGACCCGGCGGACCCATGTACCCGGAGCAGGGCCTGGTCTGGACGCGGAAGAATTTCTGGTAGCGCCTCCTGTGGACCTGGCCTTTTTGGCGGGATATTCCCAAGGCGACCGGGCCATGACCTTGGAAATCCTATGCGATTTCCGGGACACCACCCGGCCTGATGTCGCTGGCCTGCGGCCGGCCGAGGACCGGGGCAACCTGGAGCAGGTTGCGAGATTGGCGCACCGGATCAAGGGCTCCAGCGGCATGGTGGGAGCCCGGCCTTTGGCTGATGCCGCGGGAATCTTGGAAGCCCATGCAGAGGCTGGCGAAGGCCACCTGGTGGCCGATGCGCTCACGGCTGTGGAATCCGCCTACGCCCTCCTGGATAGTTTCGTAAACCAGGAGATCGAGAAGGGCTGATGCCGCATTAGCGCATGGGCCAAGGCTGTATCATTCACCACCTAAACATCGCCACTATCGGAGGCTCCCTTGGCCACGCGACCCATGCCCACCGGATTCGGTTCATTCTGCTGGCAGCAACTCAACACCACGGATATCGCCGCTGCTGAAGCCTTCTACACGAAGCTCTTCGAATGGGAATCCACGCGCAAAGACATGGGCCAATGGGGCCCCTTCGCGGTGATCAAAAACGCGGGCCAGGACATCGCCAGCCTCATGCAGATTCCCGACAGCCCCGACACCACAGGCAGCCAAAGCCACTGGCTTTCCTATGTGTGGGTCCAGGACCTCGACGCGAGTTTCGCGAAGATGCAGGCTTTAGGCGGCAAGGCCTTCATGGCGCCCACAGCCATCGCCAATGTGGGACGCTTCGCGGTCTTCGCCGATCCCGGTGGCGCCCTGCTGGCGATGTTCGAAGCGCTGCCGCCCATTGACACCGCCAAGCCCGCGCCCACCGGCCCCGGCACTTTCTGCTGGTTCGAGTGCACCACCCGCGAAGACGAGGCCTGCATCGCCTTCTACACCGCGTTGTTCGGATGGACCACATCAGGCATGGACATGGGGCCTGCAGGCACGTACACGCTCTTCCACAACCACGGAGATCAAGTAGCCGGCCTCATGCCCATGAACGGCCCCGAATGGCCCGCCGACATGCCCGCCCACTGGATGCCCTACGTTCTAGTAGCTGACGTAGACGAAACCTACGCCCGCGTCGAAGCCTGCGGAGGTGAAGGCTGCGTGCCGCCTACGGACATCCCCAACATCGGAAGGTTCGCCGTGATTGATGATGGGAGCGGGGGATTTATTTCGATATTCCGGGGTGAGTGAGAGGGGAACGTCCCCGGTATTTGGTTGAGTTTCCCCTAGGATCCTCTTTTTTGATTTGGACACTTGATGCCGATAAGCGAGATAAAGGGATATCTGGCGTTTTTGCGGTAAGCCATTTCCTACACGATAAAACACGCTCTAAAGCATGTTTCGCATCCGCTCCATTTCAAGAGTGAATTTAGGCCAGTGCATTAGAATCCGTTTATGAATCCACGGCCATCCTTGCATCGGCATCTCTTGCTTCCGCTGATCGCCGGGATTTTGGCGATGACTGCCTGCTCCAGCTGGAACGCACCGGGCCGCCATGAGGCGATGTCGCAGATCGAGAAGGCGCTGCTGTATGGAACGGCGCCAGGCCCTGGTGCGGCAGCCCAGGACTACTTTCCTTGCCATCCCTACCAGAGAATCGCAGGCTTGAAGTTCAGGACTATAGTGCCCAGGGGCCCTGGTATCGCAGTGGCCATCGTTCAGGTGAACTACGAATACACCATGTCCTACCTGCGTGTGTTGGACGATTTGAAGGCTGGCAAGCGCGCCAAGAGTTATGGTCGTGTGTCGAGTGGATTCCTCACCTCCGCCGAAGATCTGCACCGGCATACTTTCGACAAGGGCGGCCACTTCATTGTGGATGGGATGTTCACTTTTTCCCGGACCGATAAGGGGTGGCAGCTTCAGTAAGCTTGGTATGCCAACGATTGGCCCTCGAAGAGGTTGCTCCCATCACTCAATTCGTTCCTGGGCCCGCTGCTGGACCGACCACCTTTTTCTGTAAGGGAGATCAAAGATATGAACGGTCCACAACCCGCAGGATTCTGGAGCGGCAAGACGGCTCAACATGGCACGGCGTTTCAGTTCCTTATTCCAGGCCGCAGGTATCGCGTCGTAAAAGAGTTCACTGACTTCGATTATTTTCGGCATCTGGTAGGAGAAGAGTGGACCTTTCTTGGACACTCTTTCCTTCCCCATGAGGATGGCATGTCGTTTTACATCTCACTTGATGACCGAGAGGAGTGGCTGCTTCCATTGCAGTGGCGCAACGAGCAGCAGGGTGGGGTCCTTGACGCGCTTGGTGAGCATGTGCGTGCGATTTAGACACGGAGTACTCTTCCTTAGCAATCCCCAGGAGGGTTTATGAACCGCTTTCTAATATCGGCTTTTCTCTTTGGTTCCATGTCTGCTTCGGCGCCTATGATGGCGCTGGAAGACCCCGCCCCCCGCACCATCACGGTTTCCGGTGATGCGGAGATGAAGGTGGCGCCGGACGAGGTGGTTCTGACGCTGGGGGTGGAGACGCGCCATAAGGAACTCCCCGAGGTGAAGCGGCTAAATGATCTGCGCATGAAGGAAGTTTTGGCGGCGGCGCTGGCATCGGGCATCGCCAGCAAGGACATCCGCACGGACTACCTGAACCTCGCCCCGGATTACGAATTCACGGGCCATCGACGGACTTTTGTGGAGTACATCCAACGCACCACCATCGTCATCACGCTCCGGGACGTTTCCAGGTTCGAGACGCTGCTGACGGCGATGCTCCAGGCCGGCGTCGAATACATCCACGGCATTGATTTCCGCACCAGCGAGTTGCGGAAGTACCGGGACGAAGCGCGCGCCCTGGCCATGAAAGCCGCCAAGGAAAAGGCCATCGCGCTGGCGGGCGCCCTGGGCCAGAAAGTCGGCAAGCCCAGATCCATCCAGGAAGGCTCGGGCGGCTGGTGGTCCAGCTACGGCGGCTGGTGGGGCCGCGGCTACCAGAACATGTCCCAGAATGTTTCCCAGTTCTCGGGAAACTCCAATTCAAGCCAGGAAGGCCCTTTGGCGCCCGGGACCCTGAGCGTCCGCGGCAACGTGACCATCACCTTCGATCTGGAGTAGTTTTCTCTTCCAAAATTCTTTTTTCGAGACCCGTCGATTCCGCCGCCTCTCGCTCGACGCATGAGTAGAACCCCGATCCGGGGCAATTCACAACCTCATGGAGGCGTCGCCATGCAGTTCTTTTGCCTATACAAGCCCAGCAGGCCTGAAGGCGTTCCACCCGCTGAACAGGCCATGGCCGGGATGATGAAGCTGACCGAGGACATGAAGCGCTCTGGCGCGCTGGTGGCCACGGGCGGCTGCCTGCCCAGCGCCCATGGCGCGCGCATCCGCTTTTCGGGAGGAACATTCGCCGTAGAGAACGGACCCTTCAAGGAACCGAAGGGCGTGGTGGAGGGATACGCGATCCTCCAGGCGAAGTCCAAAGAAGAAGCGATCGAACTCACCAAGCGCTTTCTGCGCGTGGCGGGGGACGGAGAAAGCGAAATCCGCCAGATGTTCGAGGGATAGCCCTCCCGCATGCAACGTGCTCCTCACATGGTTCCCGGGCAAAGCCCGGACACCGCGTCTTATGTTTCCATATACCCACTTCACCCTTGGAGGAAAGACCATGCGAGTCATGATCCTGATCAAAGCGACCCGAGATACCGAAGCCGGTGTGCTCCCGGACGAGAACATGCTGGCCGAGATGATGCGATTCAATGAGGAACTGGTGAAGGCCGGGGTGATGCTGGATGGCGAGGGACTCCACCCGAGTTCCAGGGGCGCGCGGGTGCGGTTCTCCGGTCGGGAACGGACCGTGCTTGACGGCCCTTTCGCCGAGACGAAGGAGCTGGTCGCGGGCTTCTGGCTCTGGCAGGTCCGGTCCATGGAAGAAGCGGTGGAGTGGGTCAAGCGCTGCCCCAATCCCACCGGGGCGGAGTCCGAGATCGAGATCCGCAGGCTCTACGAAGCGGAGGATTTTGGCGCGGAGTTCACACCCGAGCTTCGGCAGCAGGAAGAGCGCCTGCGTTCCGAGATCAGCGGGAAGGCATAGGCTGACAGGCCCTTGCCGGACGCGTGGGTGCGGAAGCTGGATATCGCATTGCTGGAAAAGGCCTTCAGGAATACATAGTCCTTCCACCCGGCCGGGAAAAACATGCAACAAAAAGGTTGCATCAAGTTGCTGGCGGATTAATATGCAACCAGGAGGTAGCATATGAACATGTCCACTGACCGCATTGAACGGAAGATCCTGCTGAAGGCGCCGCCTTCACGGGTCTGGCGGGCGCTTTCGCAAGCCGAAGAATTCGGCGGCTGGTTCGGCGTTGCGCTCACGGGCAAAACTTTTGCGCCTGGCGTCCGCGTGCAGGGCCACGTCACCTCTCCTGGCTATGAGCACATCGTCTTGGATATGGTGATCGAACGCATGGAGCAGGAGCGGCTGCTGTCCCTGCGCTGGCATCCCTACCCGGCCAACCCTTCTGTGGACTATTCGCAAGAACCGACGACCCTGGTGGAGTTCGAGTTGAAAGCGGCCGATGGCGGCACCCTACTGCGTGTCGTGGAATCCGGTTTCGACCAAATCCCGCTGTCGCGGCGTTTGGAAGCGTTCCGCATGAACAGCGGCGGGTGGGAGCAACAGATGAAGAACATTGAAAAACATGTCGCCACGGCCTAGCGTATCCCCCGTGAATTCAGCTCGGAAGACTCCTCCGCTGCGGAACTCCGCGCCCATCTTCGCGGCGCTGGGCGATGAGACGCGCCTGCGCATCATCGCCATCCTGTGCGCGGGTGGCACGGTATCAATCACCCAGCTCACTGCGGGGACAGACATCTCCCGCCAGGCCGTCACGAAACATCTCCACGTGCTCGCGGATGCGGGTCTGGTGCGCGACATCAAGGTCGGGCGCGAACGCCTTTGGGAATTTGAAGCGAGGCGTCTGGAGGAGGCCCGGCATTCCCTCGACGCAATCGCGCGGCAGTGGGATCTTGCACTCGAAAAATTGAGGCTGGTTGTGGAACGTTGATCACCTGTCCGATTTTGGACCCATTGATTCAGGAGCCTTCACATGCGGCCTAAAGAGCTGGTGACAGCCTGGGTAGAAGCGTTCAACAGGGCCGATGCATCCGCCCTTGCCTCGTTCTATTCCGAAAACGCCATCAACCATCAAGTGGCGGAATCACCCGTGGAAGGGCGGGAGGCCATCCGCGCCATGTTCGCAGGCGGCTTTGCTTCAGCGAAGATGGTTTGCATCGTGGAGAACATCTTCGAAGACGGCGACTGGGCGATCCTCGAATGGCGGGACCCCCTGGGCCTCCGGGGCTGCGGATTCTTCCAAGTCCTGGATGAGCAGATCGTATTCCAGCGTGGCTACTGGGACAAGCTGACTTTCCTCCGCCAGCACAATCTGCCGGTCCCTGGACGTTGATGGATTTTGTTTTGCTCAGCCGACCGTCTTGCGGGGGCGGATTGACGGTGGTGTGATCATCACCATGACGACCTCTGAAACCCATCGCGCCATTGAGGCTGTTTGGCGGATCGAGTCGGCCCGGCTCATCGCGGGCCTCGTGCGGATACTGCGGGATATCAGCCTGGCTGAAGAGTTCGCCCAAGACGCTCTTGTGGCCGCTCTGGAGCAATGGCCCGGATCGGGCGTTCCGGACAATCCGGGCGCTTGGCTCATGGTCGCTGCGAAGCGCCGTGCCATTGACCGGCTGCGGCGCATCAGGCTGATGGAGCGCAAACACGAAGAGTTTGGCCGTGGACTGGAGGCCGAGCAGGAGATGGCGACGGAAGCATTCCACATCGCCCTTGACGATCCCATCGGCGACGATCTGCTCCGGCTCGTGTTCATCTCCTGCCATCCGGCGCTTTCCGCTGAGGCGAGGATCGCGCTCACCCTGCGCCTGCTCGGTGGCCTGACGACCGAAGAGATCGCCCGGGCCTTCCTTGTCCCCGAACCCACCGTCGCCCAGCGGATCGTCCGGGCCAAACGGACCCTTGCGGAGGCTCGGATCCCCTTCGAGGTTCCCCGGGGGGCCGAACTCGCCATCCGCCTTGCCTCGGTGCTGGAGGTGATCTATCTCATCTTCAACGAAGGTTATTCGGCGACCGCAGGCGAGGACTGGACGCGGCCGGCGCTCTGCGAGGAGGCGCTGCGCCTGGGGCGCATCCTGGCCGGGCTCGCGCCGATGGAGCCCGAAGTCCACGGCCTAACCGCGCTCATGGAGCTCCAGGCCTCGCGTTTGCGCGCACGGGTCGGGTCATCGGGGGAACCCATCCTGCTGCTCGATCAAAACCGTGCGAAGTGGGACCAGCTCCTCATCCGCCGTGGCCTCGCCGCCCTCAGACGGGCCGAGGCATTGGGAGGCACGCTCGGACCGTATGCATTGCAGGCGGCCATCGCGGCCTGCCATGCCCGGGCTCGGAATGCGGCCGGGACCGATTGGGTGCGTATCGCGGCGCTTTATGATGTCCTTGCCCGATTGACACCGTCCCCGGTAGTGGAATTGAACAGGGCGGTGGCAATCGGAATGGCCTTCGGGCCAGCCGCCGGCCTTGAGATCACCGATGCTCTATGTTTGGAACCTGCGCTCAAGGACTATCACCTCCTCCCCAGCGTGCGGGGCGACCTTCTGGCCAAGCTCGGCCGCCTCGGCGAAGCGCAGGGCGAGTTCGAGCATGCCGCCCGGCTTACCCGCAATGTCCGTGAGCGGGAGTTGTTGCTTGAGCGGGCAGCCGCGTGCAGGAAAGGTTGAGCCCGGCTGATCATCCCGTGGACCACTGATTTATCGTCCCTGGCTTATGGGTGAAGCCCCTTGTCGTACTATTCAAGGTGGACTAGGACTGGAGTGTGCCATGCCCTACATGTTGCTGATCATGGAGCCACGCGAGCAGAGGCAGGGGCGATCGCCGGAAGCGGGGCGCGCGGTCTATGACCGGATGCTGCGCTTCACCGAGAATCTCCAATCGCGAGGTTTGCTCAAGGCGAGCAATTCGCTGCGCTCAGACCGGGAAGGGGTCCGCGTGGAAGTGCGGGGTGGCAAACCCACGCTCATGGACGGACCTTTTTCAGAATCCAAGGAGATGGTGGGCGGCTTTTTCTATCTTGATTGCAAAACCAAAGCGGAGGCGGTTGCCATCGCCGAATCGTGTCCCGCGGCGGAGTGGTCCACCATTGAAGTGCGGGAGATCGGCCCCTGCTTTGATGATTGATTCCCGCTGGTCCATCAATTCAAGGACTCCTTCATGACTCAGCTGCCATCCACTTCCTTCCGGCCCGCCATCCCTGCTGATGCCCCCTTCATCGCGGCACTGGTGAATTCGGCTTATCGGGGCGATTCAAGCCGGGCCGGGTGGACCACCGAAGCGGATCTCATCTCGGGGGCGCGGACGGACGAGGCTGATGTGCGGCGGATGCTGGCAGAGGCCGATTCCATGATCCTGCTTTGCCTGCGAGATGATGAGATCATCGGCACGGTCTACCTAAGGCAGACAGATGCGGCGTCGGCCTACCTGGGCCTCTTCGTGGTGCGGCCGGACCTACAGGGCGGCGGTACTGGCAAGCAACTCATTGAAGCCGCCGAGCGCGCAGCCATGGCGCGCTTTGGCATCACGCGCATGTGGATGACGGTCATCACTGTGAGGAGCGAGCTCCTCGCCTTTTACGAACGCCGTGGCTATCGCCGCACCGGCGAGTTGAAACCATTCCCGTCTAACGCTGGCGCCAGCGTTCCCCAGGTAGAAAACCTCCAGCTTGAAGTGCTGGAGAAATATCTGGACACCTTCGGGACACCCAATGATGTGGAAAGCGGATGAGCTTGAAAAACAGAATGAAGCGAGGGTGAAATTCTTTGCCGGGCCCCTGGCCATCGAACCGCAAAATCGCAGAAGGGCCCAGGGCTAGCTCGTTTGGTGCGCCTGAGCTTTGCTGTTGCTGGTCCTAGGCGTATCAGTCGTCTTCATGCTCCCGGTTGCCGCGCTGCTTGCCCTCTTTGATGGTGTCGTGTTCATTTCCGGATGGGTGGCACTTGCGGCAGTTCTCGAAGTTCATGATTCCTTCCTTGCGATGCTTGCGCTCTATCCTGTCCAGGGAGTGCTCATGGCAGCCGGTGCAGGTGTACTCCTTCAGGCTGGTGCCGGGCCGGTGGCAATCGGCGCATCGGGGCGGATGGTTGCGGTCGAAACGGAACAATTTGTCGTGGTCATAGGTTGCCGGTTTCCAGCTCTTCGTGCTGTGGCACCGGGAACACTCGGCGGAAACGGTTGTATGGAGGGCGTCCGCGGGCTTCTTTCCGGAATGGCACGCCGCACAACCGGCTCCTACCTCGACCGGCAGGAGTTCATGAGGGAATCGCGAGGTGGCAGCCGCACCTAACCGGCTGCCATGTTCGGAATGGCAGCGGTCGCACTCCATGGCGGCTACCCGATGGATGAGTTGGGTCCGCGGGCTCGCCTTCGGCAAGGGTCCGCCCTTGACGGTGCGGAGCCCGATGTCACCTGGCTTGTGGCAGGTCCCACACTTCGAGGCAGGCGCACCGGCGAAGAGGGTGTGGCAGGAGAAGCAGTCGCTTTTCTGCGCCTCATGTCCGGTTCGGAGTATTCCTGGCGTCAGGGCGCGGTAGGGGAACAGAAGGATCGCCACGGCGCCGATGCCAAGCGCGAGGATGAAGGAAATATAAGTCCGTCTCATCTCACCACCTCCAGAAAAGCACCGTGGCGGTGATATGGAGCAGCGAAAGGGCGAGGAAAATCATGGTGAGAGGCATGTGGACCTTGCGCCACTGCTTCATGGTGTCGACCAGCAGGGACTGCCCAATGAGTTCTCTATCGATGTCGGTCGCGGAGTGCCCGGCTTTCCGCATTTCCTCCGCTTGGTCTTTGATGCGGATCTGGGCATCTTCCAACAAGAACCGTCCAGTGAGTCCGCTTGCCACGACGACGAGCATCGCCGAGAGCGCGAGCCACGGTATCAACGCGTAGAAATGGATGCCTCCATGGACCAGCACCACCAGCGCTCCAAACCAGCCGAGCGTTTCATGGCTCTTGAGGAGCCCTTTCATGGATCCCGAGGTGATCCATTTCCGTTTCCTCATCGAATAAATGAACGAGATCAAGATGAGCGCGGTCCCCACGAACCCGCAATACCGGCCAATCCAGGCGAGCCCTAGGATATGGAGTAAATAGTCGACGGAAATCGCACCGGCGATCAGGGCGGCGAACAGGAGCAGAGTCGGCAGGATCCGTGTGAAGGTGAATCGGAGAGCCATATGCCACCTCTGTCCGCCAGCAAACACGGTTGAGAGTCAACTCAGATTTCTGAGCATACCACTCATGGAATTTGCCCGGAGTTCCGCTTCGATTGTTATGCCATCCGTCCCATTTATCACGGGTAGTCGGTGGTAGCTTCATCTATGTCACCAGAAAATCGGGGAGGGGAAATGGAGGCACGCCACCAGGGAATCAGTAAAGTGCTCTGGCAGATTCTCGCCCTGAATATCCTTGTGGCGGTCGGCAAGGCCGCCTGGGGACTCATCAGCGGGTCCACGGCCATGTTCGCCGATGGCATCCACTCTTTCACGGATGGATCAGGAAATATTGTGGCCTTGATCGCCATGAAGGCTGCCAGCAGGCCCCCGGACAAGGACCATCCCTACGGGCATCACAAGTACGAAGCCTTCGCCAGCGCCGCCATCGGAATCATGCTGTGCCTCGCGGCATGGAAGGTGATCAGCGGTTCCGTCGCTGCGCTCGTGGCCTACGCCAAGAGTGGCATCCATCCGAAAGTCGAGGTCACGTTCACTTCCTTCGCGGTCATGATCATCACCCTCGGCATCAATGTCTTCGTGGTGTGGTTTGAAACCCGGCGCGGGAAGAAACTCGGCAGCGATGTGCTGCAGGCCGACGCGAAGCACACCTTGTCGGACATCTGGGTGACGCTTGGGGTTCTGGTGTCCCTGGTCCTGGTGAAATTTGGCGTGGCCATCGCGGACCCCATTGTGGGCCTGTTCGTAGCCGTGGCCATTCTTTGGGCTGCTCTCGAGGTGTTCAAGGGTGTGAAAACGACCTTTTCGGACGAGCAGAGGCTCGACCCGGCCGAAGTGATGAAAAAAGTCATCGCCTTCGAAGGCGTGAATGGTTGCCATAACATTCGTTCCCGGGGGACCGGCGCGATCATCCACATGGACATGAGCATCCTCGTGGACCCTGTCATCACCGTGGAGCAAGGGCACGTCATCGCCCGTGATCTGGAGATCTGGTTGTGCGGACAATACGAGGGCCTTGCGGACGTGGTCATCCATGTGGAGCCCGACGACGAGGACCAGCGGAGCAGATCCGATTTAAACTAACCATATGGACCAGGTCGAATGTGTGGTGGCGGGTGCCGGGGTTGTGGGCCTCGCGGTGGCGCGGGCGCTGGCCATGGCGGGTCGTGAGGTCCTGATCCTGGATGCCGCGGATCGCATCGGCACAGGCATCAGCTCCCGCAACAGCGAAGTGATCCATGCCGGGATCTACTATGCCAAAGGCTCCCTCAAGGCTTCACTTTGTGTATCCGGCAATAGGACGCTCTACGATTTCTGCCAGTCCCGGGGCGTGGCGCACCAGCGCTGCGGGAAGCTCATCGTGGCCACCGAGGCGGAGCAGATCGCGACGCTCCACCAGGTTCAGGAGCAGGCATCGGCCAATGGCGTCGAACTGGCATGGCTGGATTCGGAGGCAGCCGCCCGGATGGAACCCAAACTGCGGTGCGTCACGGCCCTGCATTCGCCCACGACGGGCATTGTGGATAGCCATGGCCTGATGCGGGCCTTGATGATGGATGCTGAACAGCATGATGCCGTGCTGGCCCTGAGAAGCCCGATTTTGGGCGGCCGTGCTGATGCGAAGGGGATCGTACTCGATGTGGGCGGCGCTGAGCCTGTGGCCTTGTTGGCCCGCCGGTTTTTCAACTGCGCGGGGCTGAATGCGCAAGCTGTGGCCCAAAGCATCGAAGGCATCCGCATGGAGGCAATCCCGGCCTTGCATATGTCGAAGGGAAGCTACTTCTCATTATCCGGCGCATCGCCGTTCTCCCGGTTGATCTATCCGGTGCCCGTGAGTGATTGGTTGGGGGTCCACCTGACGCTTGATTTGGCGGGACAGGGGCGTTTCGGGCCCGATGCCGAGTGGGTGGATTCGGTGGACTACAACGTGGATCTGGCCCGCGCAGGGGATTTCTACACGGCGGCACGCCGCTATTGGCCGGACCTTCCAGATGATTCCCTGCAGCCCGCCTACGCTGGCATCCGTCCAAAAATCCAAGGGCCGGATGAACCTGCGAAGGACTTCCTGATCCAAGGGGAAACAGACCACGGCGTTCCCGGCTTGGTGAATTTTTTCGGGATTGATTCGCCTGGCCTCACCGCCTGCCTGGCCCTCGCTCAGCATGTGGTGGAGCGGTATTGATGATCAGGCGGATCAGGCAGATCAGGCCTCAGTTTTTTCTTCTCCATCTTTCCTGGGATCGAACGGGATGCCTGCCTTCTTGCAGGCTTGGATGAACGATTCGCGGTCGTGGCATTTCCGGTAGGCTTCCATGGGGTCGATGGCCTTGTCCTTGATGAGTTTCACGAGCACATCGTTCTGCAGCATCTGGCCGTACTGGCGGCCTGATTTCATGGCGGAAGGAATCTCGTCAATCTCTCCCTTGCGGATCAAATCCCGTATCAGTGGGTTGTTGAACAGAGTCTCGATGACGGCCACTTGGCCACCGCCATTCTTCTTCAGCAGCGTCTGGCACAGCACAGCTTTCATGGAGCCTGCCAGCCGCGCCCGGATGAATGGTTGTTGATCCGGAGCGAAGACTTCGCTCAGGCGGCTGATGGCATCCAGCGCGGACGTGGCTGAAAGCATGGCCAACACCAATCGTCCCGATCCCGCGGCGTCCAATGCCAATTCCACCGTTTCGGCATCGCGCAATTCCCCCACCACCAGAATGTCCGGAGCCTGGCGTAGGGCGGCGCGGATAGCCTGTTTCTGCCGGGCTGGGTCCTGGCCCACTTCCCGCTGGCGCACCAACGCGTTTCCCTTCAAGAACGGAAACTCGATGGCGTCCTCGATGGTCACAATGAATCCGTGGCGCGATTCGTGGGCTATGGCGACCAGGGCCGAGACCGTAGTGGTGCGGCCGCTGCCGCTGGGCCCCGCGATGACCACCAGGCCGTGGTTGAACTGCACCAGGCGGCGGATGGGATCGCTCAAGCCAAGCGTGTCCGCATCCGGCACTTCCTTGGGCATGATGCGCAGGGCGACCGCGGGCCCCATCGCGTCATGGAAGAGGGAGACCCTAAGGCGGCAGTTCCGGGTCTCGTCGGTGTAGGCGAATTCTGTATCCAGCCCCCGCTCAAAGGCCAGCCAATTGGTCTGTGGCGTGATGCCCTTGAGCAGGTCCGTGAGGTCCTTCGCGGGAATCGGCTTGAAGCCTTCGACGGACCCGATGCGTCCCTGATGCCGCAGTAGAGGCGATTCGCCGGCATTCAAGTACACATCCGAGCCACCGAGATCCAGCATCCAGTTGATGAGACTGTCCATGCTCAGGACCTTGGAGGGCGCCGGGCCTTTGGGAATGATGAAGTCCCCTGTGCTGGCCTCTGCCGGGGCTGGCATCGCATCCGGCGTCAAGGCCCTCAACCTGCCCGCCACGATGCGTGCTCCGACGGTGCTGCGCTGAAGCAGGAATTGGAAGGGTTCGTTCTCGTAGGTGTAAGGGAACCGGACTTGCTCGCCGCGTAGATAATTGGTCGAAAGATCGTTGGGCAGGATTTCTTTGGCCAAGCCGTCCAGCACCGCACCCACCAGTTCCTGGGAACTCAAGGTCACACGGTGGCCCCCAGGAAGCTCCATGGTTGGGAATTGTCCTGGGTCCAGGTGCAACGTGGCCGCGCCCTTGGCGAGCATTTGAGCCAGAAACTTGTCCAGCTTGGCCATGGCCATCTCCGAATAATGAGTTGGATAATTACGACCTATCATAGGCCGAAGGCGGGGTGATGGGTAGAGGCGTGGCGATATGGACAGGTCCAGAGCTACAAGCCATCAGCTATGTGCCATGAGCGGAAGGCGCGCCAAAAACGCTCAGAGCTCATGGCCCATGGCTCATGGCTTTTTAAAGGAGCCGATACGCTAGGAGCCGATGTCCTCCCTCGCGCCGCTCCCCCTCAGCACTCAAGTCACGGTTCTTCGCGGCCTGGGGCCGGCGCGCGCCGCAGCCCTCCAGGAAGCAGGCATCCATACCTTGGGCGATCTGCTGATGCACCTTCCCTACCGCTATGTGGACCGGGGCTCCATCGTGCCGCTCGGCGAGCTTGAGATGCGCGGATTCGAACCCGGCCTGGAGGATCGCGAAATCATCACGGTGCTGGGCCAGGTCCACGATGTGCGCCAGACCCTGACGCGGATCCAGCGTATGGCCCTGACGGAAGTGCTGTTGAACGACGGCACTGGGACATTGAAACTGGTCTTCTTCAATCAACCTTATCTGGGGCGGAGCCTCAAGATCGGCGATCGCCTTCTGGCCTTTGGGCCGTTGCTGGAGGGGCGCCATGGCTCGGAAATGCGCGGGCCGCAAATCGAAATGATGGGCCGCGCCGGAAATGGGAATTCAAAAGGAGATGGCGGGGAAATCTGGGTTCGCCGCTTCCTGCCGCTCTACCGCAAGATGGGCCCCATCAGCAGCCTGGTCCGGAAAAAGCTGGTTGAAGAGGCCCTGCTCCGCGCGCATCCCCCCGAAGAGTGGCTGCCTCCGGAGCTTTGCAAACACCTTCCCGATACTCTTTCTGCGTTGCGGCTATTGCATCAGCCACCGGATGAAAGCGATGGGCGGCTGTTGAATCTGCGGGAAACCCCTGCCCATGAGCGCTTGGCCATGGAGGAACTTTTCGCCTTCGCATTAGGCGTGGAACTCCGCCGCGCAGGTCGGATGAAACGCCGAGGCATGGTGGTGCGCACAACGCCGGACTTGAGGGAACGGCTGAAATCTTTTCTTCCGTTTCATCTCACTGCCGCACAGCGCAAAGCCTTCAAGGAAATCGTCGACGATCTCACCTCCGGGCACGTCATGCATCGCCTGTTGCAGGGCGATGTGGGCTCTGGGAAAACACTTGTGGCCTTTCTTTCCATGGCCATGGTGGCCGAGACCGGCGGCCAGGGAGTGTTGCTGGCGCCCACGGAAGTCCTGGCCCGGCAACACGCTTCAACCTTCCAGCGGTTGCTGGGAGATGAGGCCCATCGTCTGCAACTTCTGCTGGGCCCCATGAAGGCCGCGGAGAAACGTGAAGCCATGGCTCGCATCGCCAGCGGCGAGGCCCGTTACCTCGTGGGCACCCACGCGCTTTTCCAGGAGGCCGTGAAATTCAGCGACCTGCGCCTGGTGGTGGTGGACGAGCAGCACCGGTTCGGCGTGAAGCAGCGCGAGGCCCTGAAACAGAAGAGCGGCGACCCCCATTGGCTGGTGATGAGCGCTACACCGATCCCCCGTTCGCTGGCGCTTTCGCTGTTCGGCGATCTGGATCAATCGGTGCTTGATGAACTCCCGCCGGGCCGCCAGCCCGTCTCCACAAGACTGTTGGACACGGATTCCTCCGAGCGTGCCTGGACCTTGATCGAGAAGGAACTCCGGTCAGGCCGCCAGGCCTTTGTGGTGAGCCCTGCCATAGATCCCACCGATGAAACCAAAGTGAAGCTGCGTGATATCCAGGCCATGGAGAGCCTTATCCGCGCTCGGTTTCCGGGCCTTGATCTGGAAGTTGTCCATGGGCGGCTCAAGCCCGACGATATGGCGGCGCGCATGAACCGCTTTGTCCGGGGAGATGCGAAGTTGCTCCTGGCCACCACGGTCATCGAGGTGGGCGTGGACGTGCCCAATGCGACGGTGATGGTGGTGGATCACGCGGAACGCTTCGGGCTTTCACAATTGCATCAACTCCGGGGCCGCGTGGGACGAGGTGTGGATCACAGTTTCTTCATGATGATCTCGGGTGTTGAAACCGAACGTCTCCACGCGCTGGTGGAAACCCAAGACGGATTCAAGATCGCGCAAAAAGATCTGGAGATCCGCGGTCCCGGAGAGTTCTTTGGCACGAGGCAGGCGGGCCTCCCGCAGTTCCAGGTGGCGGATCTGGTTAGGGACCGGAAGCTGCTTCAGAACTGCCGCGAGGCCGCCGCCAAAGCCGTTGCGGAAGGCCTGAACGAAGCCCAGAAAGATTGGCTTCAGCGGGAGCAGGAGCGGCTGAAATTAGCCGAGGTGAGCTGAGCCCACAAAGGAGGGCATTCGTCACATCAAGGCCTCGCATTGGCATCTCGGGTTAATGCGGAATCAATAAAGAGAGCCATGCGGAGAGTAGCGGAGAAGAGACGGAGGGAAGCAGAGGAATAATATTCTTTCTCAGCTTCCCTCCGCTCCTCCGCTACCCTCCGCGTAGTTTATTTTTCGATGTCGGATTGATTCAACCCAATCACTTCACGAACACGAACTCCCCTACGTCCACGAGCCGGCTGTTGCCGGTGAGGCGCAAGATCACGGACTTGTTTTCCACTTTTCCGCTGGCGTAGTGGAGGTACAACTCGAGCGAGACGGTGGTGGCGCCGATGACGCTCTGCTGGCGGGTTCCGAAGTAATTGGCGCGGACTTTGTAGGTGCCGGGAATGGCTTTCTTCAACAGGAACTCTTCGGGGCCGTAGCCTCCGGTCACATCGGCGCTGATGCGGCCCCCAAGCAGAGTCCGGGCATGGCTGTAGAAACATTCCTCACCCTGAGGATCGATGACGTGGAGATCCATATCGCTGTTGTCCGTGTCCCAGTTCAGCACCACACGCACATCCACCGGAAGGTTGCGGATAAAGCGGGAGTCCATGTTGATGGTATTAATTTTCGATTTGGCAGTGCCGATGACCGCGTTCAATTCGCCAAGCGCGATGAGATTCACATCCCTGAACCGCCCGTCCCAGGGCTTCCTCACCACGTTCCACAGCAGGTCCGCAGCGCGTTGTTCCTGGCCATCCGCCGCGCAGGCCAGCGCTAGGTCGCGGCTGCTTTGGGGCTCCTCTTCCCGCATGCGCAGCACTTCTTCGGATGCCCACACGGATAAGCGATGCTGGCCCAATTGCTTGAGGCGATAGCCAAGGACACGCAGCAGCGTCGCGTCTTCAAGCTTCAACTCCGCGATGTTGGACAGGATGCGCAGCGCCAGATTTCCATCGCCGTCGCGGTAGAACAGGTCCGACACATCCAGGAAGAAGCCTGGCGTGGAGCCGTATTCGGCGCGGAGCTTGAGGTAGGCCGCGTAACGATCAGCCTTGGGCGTTCCTGAAAGCGCCTTCAGGTAGGGCGTGTCGGGATTCCATGGCTTCAAGGTGATGGTGCCCTTGGTTTCGGGCTCTGCATCGGGCTTTCTGTTTTCCTTCTTGGATTTGGAAACTTCGCTGAGACGGTCGGCGGAGATGTTGGCCCCGGATCTCGACTCTGCGATGTCCACCTGCATAGAAGGGCTGGCGACAGGTCGCGGTGGTTCAGCGCGCCTGGCGGCTGGCTGCTCTTGTGGCGAAGGAGGCGGGGGCGCATTCACAACTCCGCCAACAACTCCGCCTGCCATGCCACCAATCACGCCACGCTCGGTACCTTGGGCATCTTTCATATCACGTGTTTTTTGAACTTTGGGCAACGGTTTGAATTCGGTTTCCCACCAGTTCTGGCGTTCCTTGAACTGGCTCAGCAGGGATTCCAGATGCCTTTGTTCCGCTTCCTTTTTTCCACGATCCTCGTCTTGAACTTGCCGGAAATAGTCAGTCTGCATGTCCGCGGGAGGGACGATGTGGTATCGCACGTAGTCGGAAAGCGCGTCCAGCACGATGAGCGATGTGTTGGGTGTGACGATGGAGAACGTCTCACCCAACTGAAGGATGGAGGGGCGGTTAAGCTCGGGCTCCAGCATCAATTGCTGGAGCTTTTTCTGCGCCCAAAGCCGCGCCACGGGCGCCGTGGTGCTGTCATCGCCCCCGACGGTGACCACGCGGGAAAAGCGTTCGTCCTTGCCATAGCCGAAATGCAAGGTGATGCGCGCGCGTTCTTTTGAAAGCTTTCCAGCGATGCCGAAGGAACCGCGAACCAGCGCTCCAGCGCTGGGGTACAGCTCTTGCACCGCGCCCGGCTCATAGGTTGCGCGAAGGAAGGCCAAGGCCCGGGTTTTTAAAGATTCCGCACCTTGTTCGGCGGTTTCGGCGGAAAGATTCAGATATTCTCCCCCCGTGGATTCAGCGAGAAAACGCAGGCGATCATGCTGGGCGGTGAGCGCAGTGTTGATGGTCAGAACGGGGCAGTTGGGAAGGGTTGGCGCCGCGGGCCCGAAGGTGTTGATGCCATCGCTGAAGAGCAGAGCTTCATCGCATTTCACACCGCTCAGATCGAGAGCGCCAAAGGCGGTTCCACCATCGGCGGGCGCGCTTTCGATGGCCTCGCGCAGGGCCTTCCAGTCGCCGTTTTTAACCGCGAAGGCAAGGGGGCTTTCCGGCTCGTTCCGGAAGATCACAAGCGCTACGGAGCAGGAGCCGATGCGTTTGAAGTAGCGGTCTAGCAGTTCCATCTCCTTGCTCAGGTCGCGGTTGGCGGCCGAAGCTGATGCGTCCCATGCGATGAGCAATTTCTTTGGCGAGGGCCGGGGCTCCCGGGGTGCGCGGGGCATCAGGCTCAAATAGAAATACCGCTCATCGTTGAAGCGCTGCGCAAAGGAACCACTGGCTTCGGCGCTCTTTGGCACGAGCAGGGTCAGCGCGGAGTCAGGCTTGAAATGCTCACGCGTGGCTTCGGCCTTGAAACTGCGCTGCCAGGGCTTCAGCTCGAAATTTTGGAGCGGGCTCGACGTGAAGCGCGGCTGCTCGGTTTGTTCGAGCACCTCTACGTTCAGGGTGAAGCGGCCAATGGGTTGGTCGAATCCCATGGGGAGCGTGTAGCTCAGGGCATCGCCATCCTTTTTCGCCACGAATGGCAGCTCCTGTTCGTAGGCGATGACTACCCGCTTCGTTCCACGCGCCGGGATCGGGTAGATACGCGCTTTGAAGCTATTGCCAGCCACCATTTCCAAAAGTCCTGGGTCCACACCGCGCCGCACGATGCTTTCGAATACCTGGCGCCCTTTGGCTTTTTCCACCACCACGCCTTCCCGCAACACGCCGTTCACATCCATTGCGAAGCGGGACACTGTTTGGCCCTCGCCCAGGGGGAATACCAACTCCCCTTCCAGCAAGCGGGCTTGCGGGTTGTAGATGGTCATGTCCCAGGTGGTGGTAGCAAGCGCCCCCACGACCTGCACATCAATCTTGAGAGCCTGGATCTGGGCCGGAGTTTTCCGGCCATCCTCGCTTGGAATGTAGATGGCCGGGCGTGTCGGTGGAGCTGTGGTGACCTGCCTGGCCTGTGCCTGCGTAGGCGATTTGCGTTGCGATGCCGGGTTCTGGTGGGGAACGAGCATAGCGAAAGCCAGAAAGCTGGAGGCGAGAAGGCCGCGCATCAACATGGGAACTCCTGAGCTGGGTTTTCCTTTAGGGTAGCCAGGCGTGGCCTGGCTCCGGCGGGTGTCTGAAGGATTGGACAAGCCTAGCCCCGGAGAAGTTCCCCGAAGGTGGAAATTCATGGAAACGCACGAGGTGGAGTCCCTTAATCGGTTACGATCCGCTGTAAAGCAGCCCCGACGCTACACGAATTGGATGGTATCTTTTTTAACCCTTCGCAAGCCGAGCCACGATGCGTTCTAGCAAGGGTTCGGGCACCAGCTCTTTCAATTCGCCGCCCATGCTCCCGATTTCCCGCACCAGCCTGGAACTCACAGCGGAATACTTTTCCTTGGGCATGAGGAAAATTGTCTCCAGTTCCGGCGCCAGCTTGCGGTTGACGAGGGCCATCTGGAATTCGTATTCAAAATCGCTGAAAGCCCTGACACCGCGCACGATGCAGTCCGCATCGT
This sequence comes from Holophagaceae bacterium, assembly GCA_016722505.1. GTDB lineage: Bacteria > Acidobacteriota > Holophagae > Holophagales > Holophagaceae > JANXPB01. The sequence continues at coordinate 66,102 of JADKJH010000002.1, read as the reverse complement.
GCTGCTTGGCGAAATTCACCAGCAGCCCATGGAAGCTGGTGACTTCAACATTGGGGAAAGGCGCCACCAACTCCTTGAGCATCTGCACCCGCTCTTCCACAGAGAAGGTGGATGTTTTGGCGGGGTTGTGCAGCACCGCCACGATCAAGCGGTCCACCAATTTCTCTGCCCGCTGGATGATGTCCGCATGGCCAAGGGTCACGGGATCGAAAGAGCCGGGATAGATGGCCGTACGCACAGGGGCTCCGGATTGGATTGGCTTAGAGTACCCGAAGACGGCTGCGGGCGGTGGCGGTCGACTGTGGGGAAACCTGTCTAGCGCCCACAGCCAACGGCCTAGAGCCTAGAGGCCAGAGCCCAATGACCCTAAGCTATCTGAATGTCCCAGCCACGTCTTTCCATCGGCCTTCTCTTTGGTGGCGAAAGCCCGGAGCACGAGGTTTCCATCGTCACGGCGCGGAGCATCGCGCAGCATTTGGATCCGGCGCGCTTCGAAGTCAGGCCCTGCGGCATCGCACGCAATGGCGTGTGGGCGCTGAAGGGAGACCCTTTCGCGCGGTTGGCGGCGAACGAAATCCCCGAGCGCAGCAAACATCCTTTTCTGCCCTTGGAAAAGGGTGCCGAGGATGCACCGCTTCCTGATCTATTTTTCAATGCGCTGCATGGTGCCGGTGGCGAAGATGGCCAGATCCAGGGCTACCTGGAGCTGTTGCACAGGCCCTACACGGGGGCGGGTCTGCTGGCCATGGCGGCGGGCATGGACAAATGGATCACCAAGCGGTTGTGGGAGTCCGAAGGCTTGCCGGTGGTGCCCTACGTGGGCCTGACGGAGGAAAGGTGGAAGCGGGACCGCGCCGCTTGCCTTTCAGAATCCCTGGCCTTCGGCCTACCCCTTTTCGTCAAGCCTGTGAATCTAGGCAGCAGCATCGGTGTCGAAAAAGTGAAACGCGCCGAGGATCTTCCCGCAGCGCTGGGCCGGGCCTTCACCTACGACCGCCGGGTGCTGGTGGAACAGGGCCTGGACGCACGGGAAATCGAGGTGGCGGTGTTGGGCGGCGATGAACCCTTTGTGTCCATGCCCGGCGAGGTGCTCGTGGCCGACGAGTTCTACACCTTCGAGGACAAGTACATTGCGGGCCGCAGCAGCACCAAGGTCCCTGCTGAAATCCCCGAGGAATTGAGCGATCTCATCCGCAAGCTGGCGGGGCGGGCCTTCGGCGTGTCCGACGGCTACGGCATGGCGCGGGTGGATTTCTTCCTTGAGCGATTGACCGGTCGCGTGTTTCTCAACGAGCTGAATTTCATCCCAGGCTTCACGAGCATCTCGATGTATCCCAAAATGATGGCCGCCAGCGGCATTCCTTATGGGGAATTGCTCGCGCGCCTGATTGACCTGGCTCTGGCCCGCCACGCGCAGATGAAGGCCAAGGATAAGGGATTCAAGAGCGGGACGAGCTGGTACGCGTGAGCAGGTCTCAAGTCCCAAGTCTCAAGTCTCAAGTCCCAAATCTCAAGGTTCAATGAGGCGGCGGCCAAAGGCCGCATGAATATTTAGTGCGCCATTGGCGCCTCCCGACAACTTGAGACTTGGGACTTGAACCTTGGGACTATTCGGCTCTAGCCGAATAGGGAATCTTCCTCCCCTCCATGCCACACTTATTCCATGCATCAGCGCACCTGGCTTTCCCTGATCTCGCTGCCTCTGGTGGCCACCTTCACCTACCCGCTCGTCCGGCAGGCGCCCACTAAGCCTGCGACGGAAGCCCATGCACAGGATCCGCTCGCCGGGCTGGCGGATATCCAAGATGTGCTCGGCTTGGTGAGGGACAATTATGTGGACCGGCCGGATATGGAGAAGGTCGTTTCCGGTGGCATCCAGGCTGTCCTGGAGCGGGCTCATCCGCTGAATGCCTATCTGACTCCGGAAGATTTGCGTTTGCCGGATCCAGGCCCGGCGGATATCGGCATCCGGTTGGTAAAACGCACGATCTATGCCCAAGTCGTAGCGGTGCGGCCAGGCAGCCCTGCGGATAAAGCTGGTTTTCAGGTGGGGGATGTGGTCCGCAAGATTGATAAGGAATCTGTGGGGCCGCTCAGCGCCTGGACTTTGGAGCGCAGGCTTCGTGGAGCCGCTGGGACGTCCATCAGCTTGCTGCGCTACGCCTCCATCGAGGCCCAGCTGAAAACCGTGAGCCTCACGCGCGAAATACCCAGCGCGGCCCACATTGTGCTGAAGAAAAGCGATAAGGCGCAGATGATCACCATTCCGGATCTTATACCTGGCCGCACGGCCGAACTAAAATCCATGCTCGCTACTCTGGACCGCAAGTTGCCGCTGATCCTGGATCTGCGGGAATGCTCGGAAGGGGATTTGAACGAGGCGGCCTTGGCCACGGGGCTTTTTGCGGCGGGTGGCACTTTTGTCACCATCCAGGAGCACGGCCAACCTGATCGCATCGTGGAGTTCAAGACCGCCGGTGAGGCGCCTTTCACCAAAGCCATCCTGCTGCTTGGCCCCAGCACACTGGGCCCCGCTGAAGCCATGGCTTCGGCTCTCAAGAAGGCGGGCGATCCCATTTTCGGCGAGCGCACACCAGGCCTAGGCGTAGAGCGGAACCGCCTGCTGCTTCGGCAGGGCGGTGCGGTGGAACTCGTGACGAAACGCTGGGTTGGCGCCGGGGGCGAAAAGCTGGACCGCGCGGGCATCATTCCCGATCACGTTCTGAAGGGACTCAAGCCCGACGAAGATCCTATCCCCAAGATCCTTGCGGGCCTGAACGATAAGCCCACACCCAAGGACGATAGCCAGAACGCCGCCTGACATGGTCCGCCGGAAAAGCGCTGGTCCATCCACAACGGTCTTGCTGGGCCTGGGGGCGTTCATGCTGTTCGCGGGGCTGGGGCTCGGCTTGCTCTTGAGCCAGACCAGCTGTGAACGGAAACAAAAAACCGCCCCGCCCAAGGTCGAGGCGAAATCGAAACCGGAACCGGAACCAAAGCACCCGGCAAAAGGTGTCGAGCCCACAAGACCCGTGACCGCAAAACAGGAGCCGGAACCGGCGCTGCCCAAATTCGCGCTGGTGGTGGATGACCTCGGCTATGCGGCGCCGGAGGTGGTGACGCGGCTTTGCGCCCAACCCATCGCCTTCAGTGTGGCGGTGCTGCCTTATCAGGAATTCACGAAGGAGAGCGCCAATATTGCTTTTAGGAGCGGCAAGGAAGTGATGTTGCACCTGCCCATGGAGCCCATTGGTTATCCCAAAGCGAATCCCGGTCCTGACGCCGTGATGTTCAATCTGACTGAGATGGAAATCCGTGAAAGGGTCCGCAAAGCGCTGAATGACATCCCGCACCACACCGGCGTCAACAATCACATGGGCAGCCGCATCACCCCCGACAAGCCGCGCATGACCTGGGTGCTCCAGGAAATCAAAGCCCGCCATGATTTCTTCGTGGACAGCCGCACCGAAAAGGAAAGCGTGGCCTTTGATGTGGCCAAAGAGCTTGGCGTCCATTCCGTGCAACGCAAAGTCTTCCTGGATGACGAGAAGGATTTTGCCGCCATGGAAAAGCAGTGGGACCGTGCCTTGGCCATCGCCAAAAAAGAAGGCCAAGTCCTGATCATCGCCCACATCTATCCCGAGACCGTGGAGGCTCTGGAAAAGCTCATTCCACGGACAAAAGGCGAAGTGAAGTTCGTCAAGGCGGGAGAGCTGGCCAAATAGGCCACTTGCGGACAAGTGCATTGATTATTGATATGACCTCAGATAACTGCTGAATAGCTCGGGAGAGCATGAATAACCAATAGTTGGGTAGGAAAAAGGCTTCCATGGGCCAATCATCCCGTCCATACTTTTGACATTCTTCCGGACCATCCCACCATGCAGTTTGATCTTGATCCCAATTTGCCTCTGGCCGCTGGCGAAGGAAGGCCTAGTGCACCGTTCCATCCCTTCGAGGATCCCCCTACGGGATCCGGGGGCAGCAGGGATTCGGACCCCACCTCTCCTGGGTTTCCCATGGGGGCTCAAGTCAGCGGGGTTTTTGGCAATCCACCTCTTTTCGAAACAGGCCACATCGTGGCGGGGCGCTACCGCGTCCTGCGTTTTCTGTCCCGGGGTGGAATGGGCGAGGTCTACGAAGCCTTGGACCTGGATCTGGCTGAGCGCATCGCACTGAAATCCATCGGCAGCGAGCACATCAATTCCGACGACGCCTTGCAGCGGTTCAAACGGGAGCTGAGCCTTGCCCGCAAGGTCACCCATCCGAATGTCTGCAGGACCTACGATTTCTTCCATCACGAGCAGCCTGACGGAACCCAGGTGGCGTGCCTCAGCATGGAACTGCTCCAGGGCGAGTCCCTCTCGGCCCGGATAAGGCACTCGGGACCCCTGGACCCTGCGTTGGCGCTGAGCTTGGCGCAGCAGATGGCCTCGGCCTTGGAGGCGGCCCATGCGGTGGATGTGATCCACCGCGACCTCAAGCCCAGCAATGTCATGCTTGTGAAAAGCTCCAGCGGTGAAGGCAGTCTGAGGGCGGTCATCACCGATTTTGGCCTCGCCTTTTCCCAGGAATCCCAAGGCCTCGCCCAACATCCCAGCGGCTCTGCGCTGTTGGGGAATTTCCAGGGCACTCCAGCTTACATGAGCCCCGAGCAGGTCGAGGGCACCCTCATCACTGCCAAGAGCGACATCTATTCCTTGGGGCTCGTGATCTTCGAGATGCTCACTGGCGCCATGCCGTTCAAAGGCAGCAATCCGATCGGCACCGCCGTCCTACGCCTGAAGGAACCCGCGCCCTCCCCTCGTGCCTTTGTGGCAGGGTTGGAGCCATTCTGGGACGTCTTCCTGGCCCGTTGCCTTGCCCGTAACCCCGACGACCGCTTCGCTTCGGCCCGGAAACTGCGCGAGGCGCTGGACCCAGACCCGCTTTTCGTGATGCCGCGACCGCGGCGCAAGGGCCGCTTGCTACTGGCAGCCGCGGCGACGCTGATGGTAGGCGGCGGAATGGTGGCTTGGCGTTCGTCGCCGGGAAATACCACCCTGACTCCGATGTTCCAGGGAGTTTTCGGACGTCCCTCCATCGCCGTGTTGGGGTTCCAGAATATTGGATCCGACCCCAAATCCGCCTGGCGTGGCACCGCGCTGGCCGAGATGCTGGGCACTGAACTGTCGTTGGATGAAAAGCTAAGGTTGATCTCAGGTCCCGAGGTGGCGCGCATGCGGGTGGAACTGGGTCTATCCGACAAACCAGAACTGGGCAAGGGCATATTGCGCCAGGTCCGTCGGAACCTTGGTACGGACATGCTGGTGACTGGCTCCTTTGTGGAGATAGGGCCGGAGGCAAACAAGGGTGGGCAAGGAGCTTTCAGGGTGGATTTGAAATTGCTCGACTTGCGCAGTGGCGAAGTCCTTACCACCATCCGTGAAGAGGGCACAGACCGCGAGATCCTGGGGGTCGTCCATCGTGCCGGCGCGCAGTTGCGAAACCGTCTGGCGCTGGGAGCGGGCGCGCCGGAAGCCATGTCGACCATGGTTTCCTCCTATCCACAGAACACCGAAGCCATGCGGCACTACGGCGATGCCATCGAATGCCTTCGTAAGTTCGACGCCATGGGCGCCAAGGTGCATTTGGAGCAAGCCGTCCAGGTCCAGCCTCAATTTTCATTGGCGCACGCGGTACTCTCCGAGGCCTGGACGCAATTGGGGTATGACGCCAAGGCCAAGGCCGAAGCCAAGCTTGCCTTGGAGCAGGCGGGTGGCTTGAGCCGCGAAGAACACTTGCGTGTGGAGGCCCATGCCGCGGTTGCCGAGCATCTTTGGGACAAGGCCATCGCCTCCTACCAAGTCCTTTTCGGCTTTTTCCCCGACAGGCTGGATTACGGTCTGGGGCTGGCCCAGGCACAGAGCATGGCCGGGAAATATCCCGATGCCCAATCCACCCTGGATCAGATGGCCAAGGGCAGCGGGCCTGCCGCAGGCGATCCTCGGATACCTCTGGCAGCCTCCCATCTGGCCATGCTCATGGGCCAAACAAAGCGGCAGAAGGAATTCGTCGCCAAAGCCATGGAACTATGCCGTGCCAAGGGTGCGAACCTGATTCTTGCAAACGCATTAATGAAGGATGGCTCGGTCCGCCATCAGGATGGGGACCTAGCGGGCGCACTGAAATCTTTTGATCAGGCCCGCGAGATCTGGGCTAGCGCCGGAGACTCAAAGGATGTGGCTGCGGCTCTGAGGGCTAGGTCCATGGCCGAGGCTGAGGCCGGCCATTTTGAGTCCGCAAAGGGAAGCGTCGAAGAAGCGACGAGGCTCAGCACACGCCTAGGCAACCCCCGTGAAGCCGCCGAATTACAGGTCGTCCTGGCCATGATCCAGACCGACCAGGGCAGTCCCGCCGATGGCACCACCAGCATCCGCAAAGCGATCCCTATGATGGAGCAGGTCCGTAGCCCGCTGCGTACCGCTTGGCTGCGTCTGAATGAGGCCTTCTGCCTGTTCGACCAGGGTAAAGTGAAAGAGGCAAGCCTGGCCTTGGATCCGCTGTTGAATTTGGCCAGATCCTCCCATGCAGCTGGTTTGGAGGCGGAGACGCTTCGCTTGAAGGGGATGGTGGACTATACCGACGGCCAATTGGATGCATCCCAGCGAAGTCTGGAAGCATCCTTGCACCTGCACAGCCTAGCCCAGGAAATGTCCGTGAGAGGCATTACCTTGAGGTGGATGGGCAAGGTGCAACAAGCTCGTGGAGACTTGGCGGGAGCGCGGGTGCGTCTGGTGGAGGCCTTCGATCTGATCGAACGTTCAGGACGCCGGGTCTGGGCTGCGGATTGCGCCTTGGATCTGGCGAGTCTGGAATTGGAACAAGGCCGCCTTCCGGAGGCCAGGAACTGGCGTGAAAAGGCCAACATGATATTCCATGGTTTGAATCTGGCGGAGGGTGAATCCCGCACGGCCATGCTGGAAGTGGCCATCCTATTGTCGGAGGGTCGGCGCATGGATGCGGCGCGCGTCATGCCAGGCGCCTACCCAGGAGGGTTCATGGAGCGGCGGGTCGAGGCGGATCTTCTGCAAGCCAAAATCAGCCCTGCCTTGGGCACTTCCCAGACCTGTTTGAAGTCGGCCGCCAAGCGGGCCGCAGAAGCGGGCTCCGTCCCCCTACGATTGGAGACGCGGCTGGTGCAGGCCCAGCTGGGGATCGGTGGCAAGGGGGTGGATGCAAAGGCGCTTCGCAAGTTGGAATTGGATGCCCGGGCTTTGGGCTTCGAAGGTGTGGCCCGGCGGGCTCGCCGCTCCCTGGAGAGACAGCCTTCGTGAGTTGAGTCTGAAAGCGGATGTCCCAGTAGGTTGGCCCAGCATTTAATCGACCCCACATTGACCTGGAATTGTCTGCGGGTACGCTTTAGGCATCCATCTTTCAGTGCGTTGCAATGTGCGCCCCAAGGCGCCTTTCCGGAGGAGGCTTCATGCCCCAGACCCTGGTACTTCCCGATCTCAGTGTGGACCTGGTCCGAGCGGCCCAATTGGTCAAGGGAGCCCTGAAAGCGATGCCCGTGGCTGAATTGCGACGCATCGAGATGGACTACCGCCGATTCCTGGCCCTTGTCGCCGAGCACCAAGACATGACGCTGTCGCCAACACAGGAGATAGACGAAATGTGGCATCTCCATATGCTCCACCCCGTCGCCTATCACCATGATTGCATGGCCTTCCTTGGTTATCTGCTGGACCACGATGCGGGGTTCGGCGCCAAGGACGAGGAACGCCCAGAGCTGTATGCGTACTTCAACAGCACGGGTGATCTCTGGCGGAACGCCTTCGGGCGGGAGTACCAATCTGAGGCATGGGCAGAGGTGGCAGCCCCGGTGTTCGCAGTGACTCCTCCACCTCCCTGCACAACCAAACCGAAACCTAAGCCTGAACCAGAAGCCCCCGCTGAGCCCGAAGGCGAACCAGAACAGGATCGCGCGTTGGGTTCTGTGTTCGCAGTGACTCCTCCACCCCCCTGCACCACCAAACCGAAACCGAAGCCTGAACCTGAAGCGCCCGCTGAACCCGAAGGCGAACCAGAACAGGACCGCGCATTGGGTTCTGTGTTCGCGGTGACTCCTCCGCCCACTTGCACGACCAAACCGAAACCCATGCCTGAACCCGAAGCTCCTGCTGAACCCGCGGGTGAGCCGGAACAGGGCCATGCCGCCTGAGCCGGCCGCAGGGTTGGTGCAGCTTTGGATGATGCGCTGAACGGGCTTCCCTTCGAAGAACGGCCCTTTTTCGATGCCAGCTACCCCGACCTGTTCGGCGGGGAGCTGGCTTCGCACTATGCCAACGAAGGGCAGCTGGCCTTCCTGGAATCCCAGGTGCTGCGGACTTTTCCTGATCCCGAGATTCTGGACCATGGGTGTGGGTTCGGCCTCTGGATGTCAGCCCTTGAAAGGCGCGGGTGGCGGGTTGCGGGATTGGATCTGGACTCCAGTTTTCTGAAATATGCACGGACACAATCAGGTGTTCACGGTGTTCTTATTCAAGCTGATGCAAGGAAATTCCAGCGACCCGAAGGCTTCGATGTGGTCCTAAGCATGGGTGGCACCTGGGGCAGTTTCGAGCGGCAGGATGCGCCTGGCATCCTCGCCAACCTTCACGCGTCCTTACGACGCGGCGGAGAGGCCTTGTTCCAACTCGTGAACCCGGTTTACGTTCGGCGTTATCAGCCAGACCGCTGGTGGTACCAGGGACGCGGGAATTTGCTGGTGTTGGAGCAGCAGGATCTTTCTGAATCGGGGTACTGTAGCGTGTCGCAGCTCAGGTTTCAGGCCCGGGCCGATGGAATCCAAGACGTGGGAAGACATCGGACACGCCAGGTCTACTATGGGGACGCGGAGATGCGTGGACTCCTGGACAAGGCCGGATTCAAACTTCTCCATGTCTGGGGTGACCTGGAAGGGAGCCAACCCAGTGATGAGAAAATGTTCCTGGTCTTCCACTGCCGACGCGCTTAATTGTTGGATTTCCGGCTGATGTGGATAACCTTTTCAATCTCTGCGTGGACGAGCCCGTTTGCGTCCAGTAATTCCACTCGGTAGGTGCGGTCCAGCTTCGGCACCGTTTCCAGCTGAAGCTTGATCTCCTCCAGTTCACTATCGTCGAGCTTGAAGGCCGCGGTGAGCGTGCGGCGGCCGGGTTTGCGAAACCTGATGGTGGCGGCCTTGTCCCACACCACATAGCCGGGTCCCAGGCATTTGATGAGCATGAGCATGTAGATCGGGTCCACCGCTGCGTAGAGGCTGCCGCCGAAAATGCTTCCCACGTAATTGCGGGTCCGCAGAGAGAGGCGGAGTTCCACGCGCACTTCCTTCCAGTCCCCGGCGATATAGACGATGCGTCCGCCGGAACCGCGGTAGCAGGGCCAGAAATTCATGGTCCAGCGGAACCGCCGTGTTCGCCAGGATTCGCCCACCACAATGCCTCCAAGTGCCTTCGTGGTCAGAACCGCACGGTGATTTTTTCACCCTTCTGCTTGTACACGGTGTCTATGAAGCGCACCAACCCTGATTCGTAGGTCAGCACCAATGAACTGGTGCGGGTGCCATGGCCGAAGAACTGCACCCCTTTAAGCAGGTTTCCGGAAGTCACGCCGCAGGCCGCGAAGACGATATGTTTGCCCGGCGCGAGATCTTCGGTCTTATAGATGCGATCGAAATCCACGCCCATTCTTTCTGCGTTTTCCCTGGAAGCAGTGTTGGTGTCCACCACGAGGCGGGCCTGTATCTCGCCGTTTAGGCATTTCAATGCCGCTGCGGATATCACGCCTTCTGGCGCGCCGCCGATGCCCATGACCGCATGGATTCCCGTGCCGCTCACCGCCGCGCTGATGGCGGCGCTGAGGTCGCCATCGCCAATGAGCTGGATGCGGGCCCCTGCGGCGCGGATGTCCGCGATCAGCTGTTCATGGCGCGGCCGGTCCAGCACTGTGACCGTCAGGTCCTCGATCTTGCGGTCCAACGCCTTGGCGATGGCTTCCAGGTTATCGATCACCGGCGCATCGAGGTGCACCTTGCCTTTGGAGGCGGGGCCTACCACCAGCTTTTGCATGTAGAGATCCGGCGCGTGGAGCAGGCCGCCTTTATCCGATGCCGCGAGCACGGCAATCGCGTTGGCGGCGCCAGTGGCGCAGAGGTTGGTGCCTTCCAATGGATCCACTGCGATGTCCACGGCCGGATGGCCTGTGCCCATGCCCACTTTTTCGCCGATGAAGAGCATGGGCGCTTCGTCCCGCTCACCTTCGCCGATGACGATGGTGCCATCCATGCGCACGGATTCCATGGTGTGGCGCATGGCTTCCACCGCCAGCTTGTCCGAATACTTGCGCTGGCCGTGCCCGATGCTGCGGGCGCAGGCGATGGCGGCTTCTTCCACCACGCGGAGGAATTCAAGACTGAGTGTCTGTTCCATGGTTTTCTCCAGGCGTACAGCGTATAGCGTACAGCCTAGCGCCTTACTTCTAAACCAGTCGCCGCACGCTATCGCGGATCCACTCCAAGAAGGGTTCACTGCCCGCTTCTACGGGAATCATGAGGATTTCCGGGACTTCATAGGTGTGCAGATCCGTGATGACTTCTGAAACTTTCGGAAATAATTCCACTGTGGTCTTGATGATGAGCATGACTTCTTCATCCAGGTGCGTCTCGCCCTTGAAATAGTAATAGCTCTTCACGTTCGGCATGATGCTCACGCAGGCCGCGAAGCCCTGATCCACTACCGCCGCCGCGATGGTAAGGGCTGCTTCTTCACTACCGCAGGTTGTGATGATGGTGCAAGCGTCTGTCATGGTGGGGCGACTCCGCGCGGTCAAGCGAGCTTTCAAGTGTGCCACGGGAATGTCATGGCGCGAAGGACGCGTGAGGCGAGGTATGCGGTGTGGGATGAAATTTAGAAAGCTGCTTGAATCTCTCCCCTCGCTCCGTCTTTATAGTCGGGGCGCATCGGGACGGTTTCTCCATCTGATTTCGACCTGAGCACCATCCATCCACCGCGGCACGGCTGCGGGCGGAAATCCGCTTCGCGGACCGGCTTCGACGCTCTCGCGTCTCAGCCTTTTCCTACTCCCGCGCCGTTGCCGATCGGAGGTTCGAATCCTCTCGCCAACCCCGTTGGGCGGATGAAATAAATCAGCCGGGGTCTCCCCCGGCCGATTAATTTATTGGTCGGGGCGCATACGGGTGATTTCGCCCTCTAACTTTCGACCTGAGCACCATCTATCCACCGCGGCACGGCTGCGGGCGGAAATCCGCTTCGCGGACCGGCTTCGACGCTCGCGCGTCTCAGCCTTTTCCTACTCCCGCGCCGTTGCCGATCGGAGGTTCGAATCCTTCCTCTAGTAAAGCAAACGGCACCCCACTGAGGAGTGCCATTTCATCACATATTGGTCGGGGCGAGAGGATTCGAACCTCCGACCTCTCGGTCCCGAACCGAGCGCTCTACCAGGCTGAGCCACGCCCCGAAAACTTCTGGTGAATTCTGATGCTAGATGGTTCTGAAGGCTTAGTCCAGTGTTGATTCTTAGGCCTTGTCCCGCAGCCGCGCGAGCACTTGGGTGAAGGCGTCCTTGGGCTTTGGCGGGGCTGGAATGGAACGTTCGGGTGGGTTCGTGGGCACCAATTCAAGCCGGGTGAGCCGAAGGCCGGTGAAACGTTCGAGGCGTTCCTTCAGTTGGGGCCATGTGGCCTCCGCGGAAACCCGGAGGCTAGGAATCATGGCGAGATCCCAGGCGCCGATCACCAGGCGGCCCTGCACCAGGCGTAGGAATACCGTATGGCGTTGCAGGGATGGCCCCACCGAAAGGCTCCAGGCACGGCGGATTTTGGCTTCGGCGCGGAGTTTGGCCGCTGCGGTCTCTGCTCCACGCAGACCTGCTTCGGCGATGGGCTGCATGGGCCTGATCGCGCTCATGGTTTCCACCGCGGGGGTGGTTGCGAGGCACAGGCCCGCTGGCCGTTCAGTAGAATGGGGCTGGCGAGGGTCGGCACCATCAGGCCGCCTTCTTCATCAAAAAGCGGTTGGATGAGCTGGTGCAGGTGGCCTGCTTGGCTGAACAGCGCGTCATCCACCGTCCGCACGCGGCTGGCGGGAATGGCGTCCTGCTCGCAAAATGCGAGCACCTCATCCACACCGCGCGCCGCCAGGGCAGTGGCAATGGCTTCGGTGATGCGGGCGCGGTCCTCAACACGGCCTCGATTCCTGCGCCACTCAGGATGGCTGTCGAGATCCAGTTCCAGCATGATGGCGAGCACTTCGAATTGGCGGTCGCTACCCACTCCGATGGCCACCTCGCCGTCGCGGCAGGGGAAGGTCTGGTAAGGCACAATCTGCGGGTGGGCGTTTCCAAACCGCTCTGGTGTTTGGCCTGTCATGAGGGTTCCCGCGCCTACATTCACCAAGCCTGCGAGAGCTGCTTCCATGAGGGGAACTTCCACATGCATCGCTTCTCCCGTTCGCTCCCGCTGGAGCAGCGCTGCTTGGATTCCGTTGGCGCAGTAAAGCGAAGCCAGGACATCCACGAGGGCCACGCCCACCTTCATGGGACGGCCTCCGGCCTCACCGGTGATGCTCATCCAGCCGCTTTCGGCTTGGAGGATGAAATCATAGCCGGGGCGGCGGGAGTTGGTGACATCGCTGGCGAAGCCGCGGATGCTGGCGAGGATGAGTTTCGGAAACTTCAGGTGCAGCGCCTTCCAACCGAGGCCCAGCCGATCGGCGGAATCCGGCAGGAAATTTTCCACCATGACGTCGGCATCTTTCAGCAGCTCGAATAGCCGCGCCTTGCCCGCATCCGAGTGGAGGTCAATGGCCTCAGCGGTCTTGCCGCGGTTGCAGCAACGGAAATAGGCGCTCTCATCGCCATCAAAGGGCGGGCCCCAGCCGCGGGTGGCATCCCCTTCCGGAGGCTCCAGCTTATGCACGTCCGCCCCAAGATCAGCCAGCAATTGAGTGGCAAAGGGCCCGGCCAAAATACGGGATAGATCAATGATGCGGAATTTGTGTAGCGGCTTTGGCATTTGCGGCTCGGTGCTCTGGATTCTGGGCTTGAAGATGGGGAAAGCATGAATCGTCCAGATTAGCGGGCCTTCCGCCGTCGGCCCATATCGAATGACTGGGATGAATTCACTGCGCTATCATGTCGGGTCGCGCTGATCTGGGAAGCGCCGGTACTGGACCTACAGCTCTCCGGATCCTCGCGAATTTTCAGGCGAAAGTTCTAGGAGACACCCGTGGAGTCAGTGCTCGACCGAATCGCACACGAATTGAAGCTGCCCCGCCCGGGGTGGCCTCTGTCATCGCGCTGCTGGATGAAGGCAATACCGTGCCCTTCATCGCGCGCTACCGCAAAGAAGCCCATGGGTCCCTGAACGACGAGGCCATCCATGCCATCGAGGACCGTGCCTCCTATTACAAGGATCTGCTGGAGCGCCGCGCCGCAGTGCTCAAGTCCATCCAGGAACAGGGCAAGCTCAGTGATGATTTAAAGGCCAAGATCGAAACCGCCTGGGTCAAAGCGGAGCTCGAGGATCTCTATCTCCCCTTCAAACCCAAGAAGAAAACGAAGGCTTCCGTCGCCCGGGAGCGGGGCCTGGAGCCGCTGCTAGACGCCCTGCTGGCCGATACGAGCGGAGCAGATCCATTGCTGCTGGCCGCGCCTTTCGTGAAGGAAGGTGAAGAGGGCCTGAACGCTCCAAGTGAATGCGTGGAAGGGGCCAGCCATATCCTTGCGGAGCGCATCTCCGAAGACGCCGCCAACCGCGCCTGGTTGCGCCAGGTTTTCCACGATACCGGTGTGCTGGTGAGCTTCATCCGCGATGAAAAAAAAGAAGGGAAGGAGGCGCTGCGCTTCAGGCCCTACTTCGATTTCAAGGAAGCCATCAAGAAGATCCCATCGCACCGGCTGCTCGCCCTTCGGCGCGGCGAGAAAGAAGAGATCCTGAACGTGAAATTGGTGGTGGACCGCGAGAATCTGGTGAGCCAGCTGTTGACAAAAATTCCTTGCGATCCTGCCTCGGGCTACCTGCGATTCCTCCACGAGGTGGCTCAGGATGCCTTCGACCGGCTGCTGGCGCCTTCCATCGAGGTGGATGTCCGCATCGAGGCCAAGAAGAAGGCAGATGTCGAAGCCATCAAAGTCTTCCAGAACAACCTGGATCATCTGCTCCTGGCGCCGCCTGCGGGCCAGGTCTGCACGCTGGGCGTGGACCCCGGCATCCGCACGGGCTGCAAGCTGGCGGTGATCAATCGCCTGGGCGCCTTCATGGAGACTGCCACCATCTATCCGCTGGAACCCAAGCGTGACATTGACGGATCCAGGGCCATCCTGGAACAGATCGCCACAAAATACCCGTTGGAATCCATTGTGGTGGGCAATGGCACCGGGGGCCGGGAAGTCGAGCTGTTCCTGAAGGAATGGTTGCGGGATTCGGATCGCGCCTACATCACCTGCGTGGCGGTGAGCGAGGCCGGCGCATCGGTCTATAGCGCGAGCTCCGTGGCCCGGGAGGAATTCCCGGAACTGGATGTCACCGTCCGCGGCGCCATCAGCATCGCCCGGCGCTTCCAAGATCCGCTGGCCGAGTTGGTGAAGGTGGAACCCAAAAGCATCGGCGTGGGCCAATACCAGCATGATGTGAACCAGACAGCCTTGAAGAAGGGTCTGGACGATGTCGTGGAATCCTGTGTGAACCGTGTGGGTGTGGATCTGAATTCAGCGTCCTACCGGCTGCTGAGCTATGTGGCTGGCATCGGCGAGACACTGGCGAAAAATATCGTGCAGCACCGATTCGAACACGGTGCCTTCAAGCGCCGCGAAGAGCTGCTCGAAGTGAGCCGGTTCGGAGAAAAAGCCTTCCAGCAGGCCGCGGGCTTCCTGCGCATCCGTGAGGGCGAAAACCCCCTGGATTCCAGCGCCGTGCATCCCGAGAGCTATGCCATCGTCGAACGCATTTGCGCCACCGTGAACAAGACCGTTGCGGAACTGATTGGCAACGAGGCTGTGCTGAATGAGTTGACCCCCGCGCAATTCACGGATGAAAAGTTCGGTCCTGAAACCGTGAAGGATATCCTCGCGGAATTGCGGAAGCCCGGCCGCGATCCGCGCCACAAATTCGAGGCCATCCAGTTCAAGGAAGGCGTAAACAAGCCAACGGATCTGGAAGTCGGCATGGAATTGCAAGGCGTCATCACGAACGTGACGGATTTCGGAGCTTTCGTGGATATCGGCGTCCATCAGGACGGCTTGGTCCACTTGAGCGAAATGAGCCATCGCTTCGTGAAGAACCCTTCGGAAGTCGTCAGCGTCGGCCAGGTGGTGAAGGTCAAGGTCATGGCGCTGGATCACCCCGCCAAGCGCATCGCGCTTTCCATCAAAGCGATGCTGGCGGCGCCTGAACCCACGCCCAAAAGACCCCCCCGCCCGCGGCCGGCGCGAGTGCCGCGGCCTGCGGGGCCTGCCGCTCCTGGGATGCCCATGGGTGAGCGGCCAGCTCAATCTGGTCAATCCGCTCAATCCACCCGCCGGGAAGGCACACCGAAATCCGAACGGCCCCCGCGCCCAGAGCGTTTGGACCGCCCCCGGCAGGATTCCAGGCCTTCGCGTCCAGAAGGACCCCGTGGACCGCGTCCGGAAAGTCCACGGGATGGCAACCGCCCAGATCGTCCCCGCCGTGAGCATTCCAAAAATGATCGGCCGAGGCCTGAGTCAAAACCCGAGCGGATGCTGTTTGAACCACCGGCGGAAAAGGCATCCAATTCAGCAGAACCTGCCAGCCTTTCGGATCTGCTGGCCAAGTTCAATCGAGGACACCGTTGAGGCGATTCGGCATTTTTGCCCTGGTACCGGTATTGGTACTGGTATTAGCATCGGGCCTGGCCTGTGAGCGGACTGATTCCGATCAACTCTTCGCGCCTGTTGAAGCTGGTTTGACCCTGGCATATGAAAATCCGAGCCTGCCCCAGCCCCGGCGCACTCAAGAGCGCATGCAAGTCCGCATCGCCAAGGTCCAGCAGGATGGCAACAAGTTGATGGTGACCAAGACTTTCACTACGTTTGAAGGGCAGATGGAGGCGCTTTTCGCCTACGAGAACGGTGGTGTGTATTTGATGCGGGAGCCCAAAGCCGCTCCTTTGGTCGTGTTGCCTGCGCGTTTTCCCAGCGTCAAGGCTTGGGAAGACCGGGGCCGTCGCAACCAAGTGGAGGGCCGGGCGGCCATACCGGAAACGGGTCTGCGCTTGCCGGATACGATGAATCGCATGGGGGTATGGGTTTCTTCTGAAACCTTGGATGGCAAAGGACCCAAGCTCCGCACATTCTTCTTGCCACAGCTTGGGGAAATCGAGACCCAGGAATTCCGGGGCGGTACCTGGGTGGTGGTCAATCGGCTCTTCAGCTATGGATTTTCAGACCCACCGGTTTCGACGTCACGACAGAACCAGAACTGAGGACAATCATGGCGGATGACATCAAACAGCTTCCAGCAGGCGTGGCCAAAGGCGCGATCCGGGACAACCTGGAAGTGGCCTGCTTCGCCGTGCTGCTGATTATTTTTTTCAAGACCTTTGTGGGGCAGCAGTTCACGATCCCATCGGCTTCCATGCGGAACACGATGATGATCGGGGACCATTTGCTGGCCAACAAGTTCATCTTCGCCACGCCGCAGTGGGACTGGGAAGCCAAGCTGTTCCCCATGCGGAAAGTGGATCGTGGCGACATCATCGTCTTCCGCTATCCCATGGACCGGAACATGGATTACGTGAAACGTTGTGTCGCGCTGCCCGGCGACAAACTGGAAGTGCGGCGCAAGCACCTGTACGTGAATGACAAACTCATCACCGGCGCATTCGAGCATCACATCCTGAATCAAGAAGATGGCCCCGTGCAAGGCCCTTGGGTCGAGGGCGCCAACATGGGCCTCATGGATCCTGAACCTTCCTTGGGAATCTGGCCTTTCCTGGATCCGGAGATCGCCCACGCGGATATGCAGGGGCGCGAGCAGACCAATGGATTCAAGGACAACTTAGGACCCATAACTGTGCCCCAAGGCTGCATCTTCGGCATGGGGGACAACCGGGACAATTCCGCCGACAGCCGGTATTGGGGATTCATTCCCATCGAGCAGCTGCGTGGGCGGCCCTTCATCGTGTGGTGGAGCTACCGTGAGGGTGGCAACGATGACACCGGCGCCAAGGTGCCAAACGGACCTGGGGACGTAGCGATGAATTTCGTGGATGGTGCCCGCCACTTCTTCACCTGGACCCGCTGGGAGCGCACCGGCACCATCCCGCGTTGACATAATGAAGGGCGAAGCCAAACAACCTTATGAGGCGCCAGCAGGCGTGGCCAAGGGCGTGATCCGGGACAACCTGGAATTGTCCTGCTTTGGCATGGCGATGATTCTCTTTTTCAAGACTTTCGTGGGACAGCAGTTCGCGATTCCATCGGCTTCCATGCGGAACACGATGATGATCGGGGACCACCTGCTGGCCAATAAGTTCATCTTCGCCACGCCGCAGTGGGACTGGGAAGCCAAGCTGTTCCCCATGCGGAAAGTGGATCGCGGCGACATCATCGTCTTCCGCTATCCCATGGATCGGAACATGGATTTCGTGAAACGTTGTGTCGCGCTGCCCGGCGACAAACTGGAAGTGCGGCGCAAGCACCTGTATGTGAATGACAAACTCGTCACCGGCGCGTTCGAGCATCACGTCCTGAATCCAGAAGATGGCCCTTTGCAAGGTCCTTGGCTGGAGGGTGCCAACATGGGCCCCATGGATCCTGAACCCTCCTTGGGAATCTGGCCTTTCCTTGATCCGGAGATCGCCCATGCGGATATGCAGGGCCACGGGCAGACCAATGGATTCAAGGACAACTTAGGCCCTATCACGGTGCCCCAAGGCTGCATTTTCGGCTTGGGCGACAATCGGGATAATTCCGCTGACAGCCGGTATTGGGGATTCATTCCCATCGAGCAGCTGCGTGGGCGGCCCTTCATCGTGTGGTGGAGCTACCGTGAAGGCGGCAACGATGATACCGGCGCCAAGGAGCTGAACGGCCCAGGCGATGTGGTGATGAATTTGGTGGACGGCGCCCGCCACTTCTTCACTTGGACCCGGTGGGAGCGCACCGGCACCATCCCTCGTTGATATGCGCCATAAAACACGAATGATCATGTGCATCACACTCGCGCTCAGCGGCTCGGGATTGCTCCATGCCTGGGGCGATAAAGGTCACCGCTAGAACAAAAAGCTCCGAGGATTTCGGGGACCTCGTACTCACCGCTTGGGTGAGGGCTGGCAAGCCAAGCGCGAAGTGAGCCCGATATCAGCTGCCCGGCTCGATCCGTGTTCGTTGCAGCCAGACCTGCACTTCTTTTCCAAGGTCGTCTTTGCCTTGGTATTTGAGTTTGATGGGGCCTTTGGCGTCTTTCTTGGTGACCTTCACGCCAGGGCCTGCGCCGGTGAGGATGAGTGCCCGGAGGCCTTCCGGCGTGCTGAGCTGCGGCAGAAAGGGCAGGGGCAGCGCACCTAATTCCGATGCGGTTTCATCGAGTTTCTGCCGTGGGATCTGCACCCGATAGCCTTTGACACGGTCGCCTTCCAGCAACATGAGCCGTTCGCCCAGACCGTGGAGTTCCAGCACCACACGGCCTGTGGCGGCATCCACCAGGACGGCCAGCGTGCCCTTGCCCTCACCGTCATTGCCGAGATAGCCCCAGGAATATTGGGCCCGGATGCTGTCGGTTTTTGGAGCCGGGGCTTCCTGGGCGGCAGGGAAGAAAACCATCATGGGAATCAGAGGAATCAATGGCTGTCCTCGTCGTATTCATCATCGCTCTTGTCCTCGCGGTTTTTAAGATCTTTGGCTGAATCCTTAGGCGCTGGTCCCTTAGGGGAAGCATTGCGCTTGGCGATATCGGCCCGGAGCGCCGCTAAGCGTTTGTCCAACGTCGCGCGTCCGGGAAAGATGAACGCCAGGGCGCGTTCCCACTGCTCAACGGTTTCTTCGGGCCGGTTCAGTTTCAGCAGCACTTCGCCCAGGTGCATCCGGGTGTCGGGGCTGAAGGGATTCAGCTCCGAGGCTTTGCGCAGGGCCTTTTCCGATTCCTCGAACTTGCCTTGTTTGTAGAGCACCCAACCCCAGGAATCCATGACGGAGCCGTTCTGTGGATCCTGTTTGACGGCGGCTTCGATGAGATCTGAAGCCTCTTGGAGATCGCCACCCTTCTCCAGCAGCAGGTATCCCAGATTGTTCTGCAACGTGCTATTGGCGGGATCCACCTTCTGGGCTTCACGCAGGACTTTCAGGGCTTCTTCGGCGCGGCCCAATTGATCGAGCGCGTTGGACTGGAGCAGCAGCAATTCAATTTCCCGCTGCTTGGAGACGTTCCGGGCTCTGCCGGCGTATTCAAGGCATCGGTCCCATTGGCGGAATTCCGCGAAGGCGTTGGCGACGCCTTCGTAATAGAGCTGCATCAGCGCGGTCCTGGATTCCTTTTTTGCGAAGAAGGATTCGTTGAAGAGGTTTTTCGGCAGAGCCGCAGCTTGGAGGAAGAGCGGCATTTTTGGAAATTTGGCGATGCCTTCCTTCAGCGCGGCACGGGCGCCCTTCCAATCCTCTAGCGCCAGCAACGACTCGGCGCGCAGCACCGCCAGTTCTCCGTCATCCTTGGTCACCCGCCAGGCGTTGATCAGCGGGAGGGCTTCGGCGCCGTGGTTCTGGAGCAACAGGCAATTGGCGAAAAGGATCCGCGCGTTCTGCTGGGACACCGTTTCTTCGTTCTTACCCACCAGGTGGGGTAGCAGCCGCCTCCACTGCGCTTCCGCCTCCTGGAAGCGGCCCAGGTTCATCAAGGCCAGCGCCATATTGAACGAAATGCGGTCCGAAGGTTTCAGCTTTTCCGCCTGCTGCAGGCTCTTCAGGGCTTCATCGAACCGTGCGGTCCGCACCTGTATGAGCGCCACGTTTTCCAAGATCTCAGGAGATTCGGGCAGATGGCGGCTTAGCAAGCGGAAGCTTTCTTCGGCGTGGGCCAGGTAGCCGATCTTGATTTGTTCCCGGGCTAATTCATCGAGCATCCGAAGGTGGCGGGGATCGGGATTCTTGCCGGAACAAAGCGCCATGGCCGCTTCCCGCCGGGCCTCGTAGCGATCCAGGGACTTGGCCTGGATGAGCGCCCGTTCCCAGGCGATGGTGATGGAGGGCCGCAGCCGCCCCACCTGGAGCCAGGAGCGCAGAGCCAATTCGGAATCCTTCAGCAATTCGGAGACCTCGCCTTGGCGGGCCCAGACTTCCGCATCATTTGGCAGCAATTCCGTGGCTTTCTGGAGAGCTATCCGGGCTTCGGGCAGGGATGAGGACGATGCCATGGCCCTGCGATATTGCAACAGACCTAGATGGCCCGCTGCCTCGGCATTTCTTGGGTCGAGTTCGAGCGCTTTCTGGGCCGGAGCCACCGCGCCATCCATATTGCCGGTCTCTTCGATGGATTCAGAAAGGCGGAGCTGCGCTTCAGCGCTTTGGGGGACGAGGGTGATCACGCGTTTGTAGATCTGGACTGCGCCCTGGGGATCGTCGCCGCCCCCGCGGCGCTGCTTGGCCCGCGCCTGCAGCATCAAGGCGCGGGGATCCTCTTGAACGGTTTGCGCCATGGCGGGAACAGCTTGGAGCAACAGGATTGCGATCGGAAAGGCGGCAATGCGGCGCACGGAAATCCTTAGCTAAGGCTTGCGAGAAGGCGGTGGTGAGGTGCTATCCAGGCATCAGGTTTAAGGGCCATCTGCCTGGCCCGCCCAGAGGGAAGGGGGAGAATGCAGTGTAGCTCCGGCGTAGACAGAGAGCCGTGGGTGGACTTCTTGTCCCGCAGCAGCCAGGGCCTGCAGTCCTCCCAAGGTGCGACCAGAGGGGACAATGGTTTCAAGGCCTTTGCGAGGCGGCGCAGGAAAGGCACGGGGAAGGGCGCCAGGCCCATCTCTTCCGCCAGGAAGCAGGATGCCAGCAGGCCCAGGCCCACGGCCTCGCCATGCAGCAGCTGGAAGTGGCTGGCGGCTTCCAGGGCATGGCCCAGGGTGTGGCCCAAGTTCAACAACCGCCTTTCGCCTTGCTCGGTAGGATCCCGATGCACGACTTCGGCCTTGAATGAAAGCGTCCGCTGGATGAATTCAGTGGGCGGCAGGTCAAGGCCGAGAATGGCTTCGGCCCAAGCCGCGTCGCCCATCAGCATGGCGGTTTTCACCATTTCCCATCGGCCGGCTTCCAACTGCCGGAGTGGCAGCGTGCGCAGAAAGCTGCGGCAGGCCACCAGCCGGTCGGGCGCATGGAAAGCCCCCGCGAGATTCTTCCCGGCGGACAGATTGACGGCTGTTTTCCCCCCGAGACCCGCGTCCACCTGGGCCAGCAGCGTTGTGGGCCAGGCATGCCAGGCAATGCCGCGCAGATAAAGGCTGGCCGCGAGACCGGCCATGTCGGTGAGCACGCCGCCGCCCACCGCCACGATGACCGCATCGCGGTGCAGGGGAATGGCGGCCCAATGTTCCAGGATCGGGATCAGAGTATCCAGCCGCTTGGTGGCTTCGGAGGTCCTGACCCAAAGGCTTCCCGCGGGCTCCGGCAGCTCCGCGAAGGTCCAGAATTCCTTGACGGATTCGTCCCCCACCAGCACCCATCGCTGCTCAGGGAAAAAAGATTCAACGGGGGCCTCGGCGACGAGGACCTCGGTGGGAAAACCTTCTGGAAGTTTGAGTCTCATTGATTCCTTACGGGGATCATCTCGATTTGAGCACCGCCTGGCCTTCCATGGGCTTGCCATCGCGCAGCCACTTGACCGTCACGCTTTCTCCCGCTTTTCCTGCTGTCAGCGCATCCATGTAGTCGTAGATGGTCTTCACGGAACGCACGCCGAACGTCACGATGATGTCCCCGGATTTCAGTCCAAGAGCTTCGGCTGACGAGCCCGCGGAAACGCCGTTGATGTGGAATCCATCGGTGTGCTCTGCATAGTCTGGGATGACGCCGAAACTGACTTTCATTCCGGCTGCGCCATGGCCGCTTGAGAGCTTGGCGGTTTCGGGATCGAAAACCGGCGTTTGCGCTGCGTTGGCGAGATCCAGCGTGACTGATTGCGCGTACTTCGCCACCATGGCCATTCCTGCGCCGTTGATCTTCTCCGCCAAATCCGAAGGCTTGTGGTAATCAGCGTGGAGGCCTGTGAAGAAGAAAAAGGTGGGGATTTTCGCCAGGGCGAAACTGAGGTGGTCCGAGGACCCAGCCGCCGCACCTAGATCTCCGCCGATGGCCAGATTCGCTGGAGCCAGCGATTTCGCATGTTCCAGGGCTGCTTTAGGCGCGCCCAGGCCGCCCAGCAGCAACATGGGCTTCTTGGAATCCATGCGCCCGACCATATCGAAATTCAACATCGCTTTCACATTTTGGATGGGTACGGTGGGGTGCTTGATCCAATAGGCGGATCCCAGCATGCCTTCTTCCTCTCCCGAAAAATGAGCCATCACAAGGGTGCGTTTTGGCTTTGCGGATTTCAGTTGCAGGGCCAATTCCATGAGCATCACAGTCCCGGAAGCATTGTCGTCGGCGCCTGCATGGAATTGGCCTTGGGCGGAGGCGCCGCCCAGGCTGTGCCGCTCGCCGCGTCCCAGGTGGTCCATGTGGGCGCCCAAGACGATGGCTTCTGTTTTCAATTTAGGATCCCGGCCCGGGATGGTGGCGATGAGGTTGGGCACGTCCGTGAGCTTGCGCTCAAGTGAAAGCGTCAACCCCATGAACGACCAGGGCGCCCAGACGAAATCCTGGCTCTGGGGAGCGCCCGTTTCACGGATTTTTTTCAAGCGGCCTTTCAGATCGCCGCAGACGGGATCCAATGCTTTGGCCGTCATGCTGAGGACCGGGAATTTTAAGGTAGGAAGTTCAGAAATCAGTTTCAGGGGTCGGGCGGCATCGCCTTCCTCCAGCAGGATCAGACCGCCGATGCGGGCGGTTTCGAAGCGGCGCAGCCTTCCCCGCAGGGACTTGTCTTCGGCGCTCAAGCTTGCGAAAGCATGGATATCCGGCAGTTCCCGTCCGATGATGATGATCTTGCCTGTGAGATCCACCCCATTGAAATCGTTATAGGCGCCCGCCTGCAGTCCGTACCCCGCGAATACCAAGGCCTTGGAATTGAAGGTGGCATTGCCGCTGAAACTGTAGGCCTCAATGTCTTTGCCCCATTGGAGTGGTGCTTGTGGGCTATCACCTTTCCCAAGGAAGGCCTTGCCTTCTTTGACTACCACGCCGGTGAGGAACGGATAAGCCTGGCGCTGAGTCTTGATGCCATGGGACCGGTAGTAGCGTTCGATGTAATCCGCGGCGTGGGCAAGGCCCTTGCTTCCGTTTCCGCGGCCTTCCATATCCGGCGCGGCGAGGAC
Source organism: Holophagaceae bacterium (assembly GCA_016722505.1). GTDB lineage: Bacteria > Acidobacteriota > Holophagae > Holophagales > Holophagaceae > JANXPB01. The sequence goes on along the minus strand of JADKJH010000002.1, from coordinate 42,649 downwards.
CGCGACTTCGCGTTTCATGCGGGTTTCGGAGGGGGAAAGTCTGGCGGGCGCTTGGGCGCCAAGAACCAGAACCGCAGAAAAGGAAGCGATGAATGATTTTGCTGCGTGATTCATGTAGTTGGCTCCATGGGGATATTGGATGGATGCGGGAACGGTCCAGACACATCATTTCATCATGTCCATCATGGAGCGGCACGGTCCAACCGTCATCCATGGGAGAATCACTCCATGGCAGTAAAGGGTGAACCTTATTTTCAGAGTGACCAGGTTTCAGGGCGCGGCTTGCGCCACACGCTGCTGATCCGTCTCCTGAAATACTTGAAACCCTACTGGGTTGGGCTTCTTGGACTGCTCGCGCTGATGATTGCCGGGGCTGTGCTGGAGGTCATGCCGTCCCAGTTCACCCTCTGGCTCATCAACCGCTTCATGGAAACCGGCTCCATGCATGGGACCGGACATCTGGTGGCGGGGTTCATGGGCGTGCTGGCGATGGGCTTCATCGTGCAGATGACCCGCTTTGTGCTGCTGGCCTGGGTGGGGCAGCGCGCCATGCTGGATCTGCGCATGGAGCTGTTCGCCCATTTGATGCGCCGGTCCACGCATTTTTTCCACCGCAACCCGGTGGGAAGGCTCATGACCCGCGTCACCAGCGATGTCCAGAACCTCAATGAAATGTTTTCAAGCGGTTTTGTCGCCATCGTGGGGGACGCCATGTCCCTGCTGGCCATCGTCATCTGGATGTTCTCCAAACATGCGGGGCTGGCGGTGGTGGCATTGGCCATCATGCCGCCGCTGCTGCTGGCCACGGAAATTTTCCGCCGCAACGCCGGCGAAGCCTTCCGCGAGACCCAAGGCCGCTATGCCGCCATCCAATCCTATCTCCAAGAGCAGCTCTCGGGCATCAGCCTGGTGCAGATGAATGCCCGCGAAGCCGATAGCAATGCTGGGTTCGTGCAGCTCAACCGCAGCTATCTGGACGCATTCCTGCGCACGATCTTCGCTTATGCGGTGTTCTTCCCGGTGGTGGAATTCATCACGTCGGCCACACTGGCGGCCATCATCTACTACGGCGGCGTCAAATTGGAAATGGGGACGCTCACATGGGGACTGCTCTTCGCCTTCGTCCAGCTCTCGGGGCGGTTTTTCCGCCCCATCCGTGAATTGGCCGAGCGCTACAACGTGATGCAGACGGCCATGGCCTCCAGTGAGCGCATTTTCGTGCTGCTGGATAACGCCGATGAGATCCACGAGGCCGATACGCCATTACCAGTGGCATTTGAGCGCGAGATCCGATTCGAGGATGTTTCTTTCGCCTACGAAGAAGGTGGCCGCAGCGTCGTGAACGATTTGAGCGGCACCCTTCCAAAGGGCCGCCGCATCGCGGTGGTGGGGCATACCGGCGCAGGTAAGAGCACGCTCATCAATCTGCTTATGCGGTTTTACGATGCGGGCGCTGGCAAGATAACCGTGGACGGAATGGATATCCGGGAACTGAAGCTCTCCAGCCATCGGTCGCTCTTCGGCTTGGTGCTCCAGGATGTCTTTGTTTTTTCCGGCACGCTTGAAGACAACATTGTCCTGGGCCGGCCCCGTGATAAGCAGCGCCTGGCTTCGGTGCTGGAACAGAGCCAACTGAAGGATCTGGTGGGCCGCCTTCCACTCGGGCTTGAAACCCAAGTTGGCGAGCGCGGGCAGAAACTGAGCGCAGGCGAACGCCAATTGCTGGCCTTTGCGCGGATGCTGTATCTGGAGCCGGAAGTCCTGCTGCTGGACGAAGCCACCGCCAACATCGATTCCGAAACCGAGGCCAAGATCCAGGCCGTCATCGAGCACGTGAGCCACCGCCTGACCACCTTCACCATCGCCCACCGCCTGAGCACCATCAAGGAGGCCGACGAGATCTGGGTCATGGACCAGGGCCGCATCATCGAACGCGGCACCCACGGCGCGCTCATGGACCTTGACGGCCACTACGCCAAGCTCGTGCGGCTGCAGTTCGAGGAGGAAGAAGCCGCATGAATCGAGGGGCTCGAATGTCGGCACGGGTGAATGCATGTTCCCAGGCCATGCCCGGCAAGGCCTCGTGTATCGCGCAGCGATACCGAGAAGAGGAGGCGGCGTAATGAAAAAACACCACGCGGAGGGTAGCGGAGATGCAGAGGGAAGCGGAGGAATAGACTGTTGTTGAGGCTCAATGACCGATCCAACCGCTGCGTCAGATTTTGCTTTCGGACAGGTTGAGAACTGCAATTGCGTGCGCAGAACCCCATTTTTTCTCCGCTACCCTCAGCTGCCTCCGCTACCCCCCGCGTGGTGTTTTTGAATGATCCAACTCCCGCCTCTCTACCCGATCACCGACCCATGCCGGGATGCCTCGCTCTGTGAGCAGGTAAAAAAATTCGGCGAAGCGGGATTCCCGCTCGTGCAGTTCCGGGGCAAGCCGCTGGATGCGAAGGCGCAATTCGATGAGCTGATCACGGCATTGCGGCAGTCCTTCGACAACGGCGGCTGGCCGCTGATCTGCGTGAATGACCGTGCGGACCTGGCCGTGCTGACGGCGCAAGAGGGCTTCGCGCCTTGGGGCGTGCATCTCGGCCAGATGGACCTTCCGCCTTTCGAAGCCCACCGCCTGCCGGGGCTGGCGCAGATCCATATCGGCACTTCCACCCACGATGAATCGGAATGGTCATCGGTGGATCCGGCTTGCGACCACGCTGGGGTCGGACCCTTCCGGGCCACGGCCACCAAGCCGGATCATGAGGTTCCCATCGGCCTCAATGGTCTGCGCAAAGGCTGCACAGCGCTGCGATCAATAGATATCGCCCCAATCGCCATCGGCGGGGTGGCCAGGGATGATTTTGATGAAGTTTTTGCCGCGGGCGCCGAAAGCATCGCTCTCATCAGTGAACTGGACCGGATAAATCCCATGGATCTGGCTTGGGCGGCCCAAGCCGCGCGGTGGAAGGCTAGGCCTCCCTTCCGGCGCGGCCAAGGCATCGCCCTTGCGGGCAGCAGCGGTGCTGGGAAATCCACCGTCGCTTCCGCCCTTGGGCCACGGCTGGAGCTGCCGGTCCTGGACCTGGACGGTCTCATTGAGAAAAAATCGGGCCTATCCATCGCTGACATTTTCAACACCCATGGCGAGGCGGAATTCCGCCGTCTCGAAATTGAAATTTTGAGCTCGAATTTGGACCGGCCCTCGGTGGTGGCATTGGGTGGTGGCGCCTGGGAAAGCCCCGGCATCCGCAATGTCCTGACCGCCTCGGGCTTCGCGGTGCTTTGGATCGCCGAGACGCCCCAGGCTTGCTGGTCGCGCATCGCAGCTGATCCGGCCAGGCCCTTGGCAAAAGACCGCGCAGGGTTTCTGAGCCGGCATCGGGGCCGCATGCCCGACTGGTGCGGGCTTCCGCTGCTTCTGCCCCTGGGCCGCGGTCCGGATGAGATCGCGGAAATGGCGGCGGCCGCGTTAGGGGCCGTGCCCAAATAACCTGTTCACTTGAGGTTATTTGGGCACGGCCCCTTATGTCGGAACGCAGGACGACGTAGACTGATCAACCTGCCCATGGACATCATCCTCTCTGACCTGCATGCCAACCTGCACGCGCTGCGGGTGGTGCTTCGTTATGCCAAGCGGCGGGCCGTGAGCCGCTTCGCGCTCTTGGGAGACCTGGTGGGCTATGGCGCGCAGCCCAATCAGGTGCTGGAAATGGTAAGGGAGCTGAAGCCGCGGATCAGCGTGCGGGGCAACCATGACAAGGTGTGCGCGGGGCTGGAACCAGCCTTGGCCTTCAGCGGCCCGGCCCGGGGCTCGGCGGAATGGACGCAAGAGCGGCTTTCCCGGGAGAACCTGCACTTTCTGGAATCCCTGCCCATAGGCCCCTTGGCGGTAGGCGAAGACTATGTGCTGGCACACGGCTCACCCATGGACGAAGACGCCTACCTGTTGCATCCCCGGGATGCCCTCATGGCGTTTGACAGCTTTCATGGGCAGCTTTGTTTCTTTGGCCATACCCACTTGCCTGGTTGTTTCGAACTCGATGAAGAGGCCCATCAGCTCACCTGGCTGACGCTGCAGGAAGGCGAGTGGTTCAGCCTCCGCGAGGGCTGCCGCTACCTGGTGAATCCTGGCTCTGTTGGCCAGCCTCGGGACCGGGATCCGCGCCTTTCCTTCATGACCTTCGATCCTTCCAAGCGCCGTCTCAGGTTGCACCGGCTGGACTATGATCACAAGGGCGCGGCCCGGGCAATACGGCAGGCAGGGCTTCATGCGCATCTGGCGGACCGGCTTGCCTACGGCATTTAGGGATTGATCCACGGCCTGTATGAGCGAACGAGGAGTGACATGAGCGAACCGATTTTTCCAAGTGATGAAGAACTGGAAACCATGCTCCGGGATGCCAAAGATTTGAAGGCCTCTGTGAGCCTGCGTGCCATGGGCAGCAATCGCATGTTGGGGGACTTACGTCTGGCGGGCATCGAGCCCGGAATCGCCATGCATCTCATAGGCGCCAAGCGGCGCGACCAGCTGCCTGAAGAAGGAACGATGGTGACGCTCTCCATCATCCTGGGCGATCAAGTGGTTTCTTTGGACAGTCCAGTGTTGACGCCGTTGGTCGCAACCGAAGGCGATACGATGTTTCCCCCGATCCTCCGCCTGGCCTGGCCTGCTCGTGGCCTAGAACTCAAGCGCCGCAGGGATATGAGGATGGCTTCGGCCGACCAGGCGCCATTGGTGGGCAAGCTCAAGGCCCAGGACCAAACGTGGGACGTAAAGGTGCTGAATCTCACTGAAACCGGGATGGGGCTTGCGCTTCCGGCATCGGCAAATCTTCCTTTGCGGCAAAAGGTCCAGGTGCAAACCACCCTTCCAGGTGGCGCATTGTTCAGTTGCCACGGCGAGATCCGCCATCTGATGCACATGGAGGGCGATCCGCTTCCCACACGAGCGGGTGTGGTGTTCTGGGGACAGCCTGGGGAGGGCCAGGAGGACTTGCGTCGTTTCATCCAGGATCGCCGCACTGACCGTTCCCAAAGCCTGCGGGAGCCCGAGGAACTGGACTGAGGTAGATCTTGAAAACCATTTCTTTGCGTGTGGATGTGGACACCCTGGAGGGTTCCCTCAAGGGGATACCCACTTTGCTGCGCTTGCTGGACAAGCACCGGATGCAGGCCAGCTTTTATTTCAGTTTTGGGCCCGACAGCAGCGGGAAAGCCCTTCGCCGGATCTTCCGCAAAGGCTTCCTGGCAAAAATGCGCCGCACCAAGGCGCCCCAGATGTACGGCCTGAAAACCCTCATGTACGGTGTCCTGCTTCCAGCTCCGATCATCCACAAACGCGCAGCCGAGCAGATGCGAGCTGCGCGGGAAGCCGGGCACGAAGTGGGCATCCATGCCTGGGACCACGTGCAGTACCACGACCTGCTGGACCGGAAATCACGGGAATGGTTGCAGGACTGGTACGGTCGCAGCCACGAAGCCTTTGAAGCCGTGTTTGGATGCCGGGCCAGAGGCGCCGTGAGTCCGGCTTGGCGCTGCAATGACACCACGCTGGAGTTGCAGGAGCAGTACACGCTCGATTATGCCGGGGATTGCCGTGGCATCGCCCCCTTCTATCCCATCGTGAAAGGCAAGGCCCTGACGACCCTTCAAGTACCCACGACGCTGCCAACGCTGGACGAACTCTACGGACTGGATGGCATGAGTGAAAGGGATGTGAACGAACGGGTGTGGTCCCTGATCCGGGAAGACACCTTGAATGTCTACGCGCTGCACACCGAGGTGGAGGGCGGGATGCTGCATGGCGCTTTCGACGCGTTCCTGCAAGGCCTGCGGGCCCGCGAAGTGCGGGCCCGCACCCACGCCGATTGGCTCCCGGAACTGAAAGCCGCTAACCCGCCCGCGAAGAAAATGGTGCGACGCGAAGTGCCCGGCAGGGCAGGGTGGCTCAGCTTCGAAAGCTGACGCGCGATACGGTTCATGTCGGAAAGAAAATAGCCACGAAGAGACACGAAGTTTTTATTCGTGTCTCTTCGTGTGCTATTCGTGGCTTCTATTCCTGAACGACCTCAGGCGTGCTGTTTGAGCTTGTCCTTGCCGCCGAAGAAGCGATCCCAGTACACCACCACGGGCGACGCGATGTAGATGGACGAGTAGGTGCCGGTGATGACGCCCACGAAAATGGGGAAGCTCAGGTCGCGGAGCGCCGGGCCGCCGAAGACCAGCAGGCAGAAGGCCACGAAGAGCACCGACATGGAGGTGAGAATCGTTCGGGAAAGCGTCTGGTTGATGGAGTCGTTGATCAATTTCGTGATGGGCACGCGGCGGTATTCAGGCCGGTGGCTGTTCTCGCGGATGCGGTCGAACACCACGATGGTGTCGGCCATGGAATAGCCCATCAGGATGAGGAAACTCGCCACCACCGGCACTGAGAATTCATACCCGAATAGCACGAACAGGCCGAGCGCCATGAGGATGTCGTGGAGCAGCGCAATGATGCCGCCCACCGCGAAGCTCATGGTGAAGCGGAACATGACGTAGAGCAGGATCGCCACGCTGGCCCAGAACACCGCCGAAAGCGTTTTGCTTGTCCACTCTCCAGAGATCGAGGGCGAGAAGCTCTCGTTCTTGCGGACGGTCATGTGGCCTAGGCGGAACTCCTTCTGGATCATCTCTCTTAAAGGCGCGGGCAAGGTGGAGGGCAACTCGTTGTAATTCGAAATCGAGCCTTTGATGTCACGGGCTTCGGTGATCTTTCCCGCCCAGCCGTCGTAGGTGGCGCGTTTTGACTGCTCGTCTCCTGAGAGGCCCAGCAGGTTCGCGGCGTACCATTTTTCCGAAAGGGCCAGGGAGGATTCAGTGTTGAGGTCGTGGCGCGGATCGGTCTTGCTCTGGGGATCCAGGCTTTTGAGCACATCGAGAATCTTGTTGATCTGGATTGTGGAGTCTTTGGAGTCCTGGCCCTGCTTCGCCTTCACCTTGATGGAGTAATCCTCGGTGCCGGCGGGGGACGAATAGTTCACCAGGGCCGCATCATTGATGCCGCCATGTTGGAGTGCTTTCCGGATCTGGTCGGCTTCCATGGGAATGGTGAAGCGCACCATCATATCGATGCCGCCGGTGAACTGCATGCCCACCTTCACGCGGCTGTTGCTGCTCCAGGGCCGGGCCAGCAGGAAGCAGATCACGATGATGCCCCATGAGATGGTCAGGGCCACGCCCTTCCATTTCATAAAGTCGAACTGGGGAAGTTTTTTGAATATGTGCATTGTTTATCCCGACAAATACCAGCTGATCCCGCCTAAACCGAAAGTGTCTTGGTGCCCGGATGCCGTTCCAGAATCCAGTCGTAGATGAAGCGGCTCACGTAGATCGAGGTGAAGAGCGAAGCCACGACACCCACGGTCAGGGACACGGCGAAACCCTTGACGGGGCCGGTGCCGAAAATGAACAGCAGGAGCGCCGCGAAAAGCTGGGTGACGTGGCTGTCCACGATGGTCCAGAACACTTTGTCGAAGCCCATTTGTATAGCTCCGGCCACGCTGCGCCCGTTGTCGAGTTCTTCCCTGATTCGCTCGAATATCAAGATATTGGCGTCCACCGCGATACCCAGGGTAAGCGCGAATCCCGCGATGCCCGGCAGGGTGATGGTGGCCTGGAAAGAGCCCAGCAACCCGAGCATCACGATCAGGTTCACGGTGAGGGCCACGATGGCGTTCAGGCCTGACCACTTGTACCAGAGCACCATGAAGATGATGATGGTGCCGAATCCGATGACCGCCGCGGTGATGCCGTGCTTGATGGAATCTGCGCCGAGGCTGGGTCCCATGGATTGCTCTTCCAGGAACTTCATGGAAGCGCGGAGGGAGCCGCTCTTCAGTTTCAGGGCCAGGTCATCGGCTTGTTGCTGCGTGAAATTGCCCTTGATCTCGACGCCGCTGCCGATGATCTTCTGATCCGAACGCAGCACGCTGATGACTTTGCGGTCCAGCAGGAAAGCGAACTGGCGGCCTTCATTGGAGGCGATTTCCGTAAGCTTGGCGTTGGCATCGGCGCCTTCGCGGTTAAGTGTGAAGTTCACGGTGTTGGTGTTGAATTGATCCTGTCCGCGGCTCGCGTCGGTGATGGCGCTGCCTTCATAGTAGACCTTGCTCTCCAGAAGCACCCATTGCCGCACATTGTCGGCCTTTTTCTCTCCAGGCTTGGCGGCGCGGATAGCGGCCTTCATCTGGTTGGTGACCACCGTGGATTCTTCTTCAAGCTCTGGGAATAACTCCGTGCCTTCCGGCAATTGCGCGCCGAGCATGGCCAGCGCCTCGGCTTCGGTTTTCACGGGGAAAAGGTTGGGCTGCTTCTTGGAGAGAAAGCGAACCTCCAGACGGCCCGGCGTCGAAAGCAGGCCCTTGATGCGTTCGCGCTCGGCCTCACCCACGCCGGGCAATTCCACGATGATCCGGTTGCCTTCGGCGCCGCTGGGTGTGATCTCGGGTTCCGCAACCCCAAACTGGTTGATGCGGTTCTCGATGATCTGCTGGGCGCGTTTGTTGGCATCGTCCTTCAGCGATTTTTTGAAGAGTTCTTTTTGCGTGAGGATCCGTGTGGAGCCCTGTTCCGCAATGGCATAGCCACCGAAGTTGGACAGGATCTTGGTGACGGCCGGCTGGTTTTCGGGGGTGATGCCCTCGACGTGGACCGAGGCCGCGTCGGACTTCACGGAGATGCCGGTGATGGCCTTGTCCTGGATCCGTTCCGTGATCCTGTCGCGCGTGTCCCTGAGATCGGCTTCCAGGGCCTCGTGGCCCTGGACTTCCAGCTCGAAATGCACGCCGCCGCGAAGATCCAGGCCCAACCGGACCTTGGAAAGGGGAATGAAGAAATAGCCGCAGGCCGCGCAGATCAGCAGCGTTGAGACTAGGCGGATGAGAGACCGTTTGCTCACGGGTTGAGTTCCTTTAAACAGACATCAGACTTTTAGGGGCCGTTCGAGTCCGGGGATGAAGCATCCGGAGCTGGCGCTGGAAAATCAACTCGGCGAATCCGACTTGGAATCCGGTTCCGAGGCCAGGGCCACCACCGCATGGCGTTTGGCCTTGACGGTCGTATTGCCGATCTTCAGCCAGAGGACTTTTTCTTCGACCCGGTCGATGGTGGCGTAAAGCCCGGAGCTCAGGATCACCTCGTCGCCGGATTTCAGCGTGGAAAGCCGCGCTTCCATTTCCTTGCGGGCCTTCTGCTGCGGGCGGATCAGCAGGAAGTAGAAGAGCGCGGCCATGCCTCCGAAAAGCAGGAATTGCATGGCTGCGGGAGGGCCGCCAGCGGCGGCTTGAAGCAGGGCGAATTCAAACATCATGGCTCCTCGGTTTTCCAGTCCTCCCGCGCTGCGGACGCAAAGGCCGGGAATCGGCCATCCAGCAGGGCCAGACGTGCGGCGCGGGTAAGCCCTACAGTGTAGCTCAGGTTGTGGATCGTGTTGAGCGTGAATGCCAACAACTCCCCGGCCCGGAAGAGATGATGCAGATAGGCCCGCGAAAACGTGCGGCAGGTATAGCAACCGCACGCCGGATCCACAGGGGTGTCCGCCTCCCGGTGCCGGGCGTTCTTGATGTTGAGGCGGCCGCGGGACGTGAGCAGCCTGCCGTGCCGGGCCTCGCGGGTGGGCAGCACACAATCGAAGAGGTCCACGCCCTGCTCGATGCCGAAGAGCAAGTCCTCGGGAGTGCCCACGCCCATGAGATATCGGGGTCTGTCATAAGGCAGCTCATGGACAAATTCCGCCAGGGTGGCATTCATCAATTCCTTGGGTTCGCCCACGCTGAGCCCGCCCACGGCAAAGCCCTGGAAGGGGGTCACGGCGTCTATCTCAAGAATCCGATGCAAGTGGTCCCGGCGCAGGTCCAGGTGGGTGCTGCCTTGGTTGATGGCAAACAACCCTTGATGCCCACCCAGCGGAAAATCCCGGCAGCGCCGCAGCCACCGTGTGGTGCGCGCCATGCTCAGCTCCAGCGGTCCGCGGTCCATGCCGCCCGGTGGACATTCATCCAGCGCCATCACGATGTCGGAACCCAAGTTGCGTTGAATGTCCATGGCCCTTTCGGGGCTTAGGAAATGGCTGGAACCATCTATATGGCTTTGAAAAGCGACGCCTTCTTCAGTGATCTTTCTCATGGATGAGAGCGAAAAAACCTGGAAGCCGCCGCTGTCTGTGAGGATCGGACCATCCCATCCCATGAATTTGTGGAGTCCGCCGAGCCGCGCCACCAGCTCGTCTCCGGGCCTCAAACTCAAGTGGTAGGTGTTGCCGAGAATCACCTGCGGCCCAATTTCCCGGAGTTGCGTGGGCGTGATGCCCTTCACGGTTCCTTGCGTGCCTACGGGCATGAAAGCTGGGGTGAGGACCTGCCCATGGGCGGTCTGGAAGCTTCCCGCCCTGGCCTTTCCCCCTTGGATCGTTGTGGGAAGGATTTCGGCTGAAAAATTAAAATACATGTTTGGTGACATAGCGGTGACACAACCTCGTGAGGGAACCTTGAAAGTCATGAACTCGTGACGTTCAAGGGGGCTCTTGTCATGGGAATCGAACAATCGCCAAATGTAACAGTGGTGCGGAATTCCGCAGAATTTGGCCCTTGACGGGAAGGACTTCACTTGTCATCTTAGCCTTCGGGCCTGCCCCAGATCTTTATCCTTAATCAAACGAAGCCGAATCTGCTTTTTCAGTGGATCCGGCTTCATTCCTTTTCACTCGTGACCTTTTCAGGGAGCCGCATGAGCAAAGATTCCAAACCTGCGTCCGCCCCGGCCAAAAAGCCGGAGACGCTGGAGGATGCGGTCTACAAATCATCGCTGTCCGCTGGCAATAGCGAGGTCCAGCGGGCGAATCCGCTGGTGACCATCCCCCTAACCATTCTTACCTACGCGTTTTTTGGAGGGGGCGCTGTCTATTTGGCTTCCCAGACCAAGGCGGGGCAGGCCATCAAGAAGTCCATCGCGGACGTGATGCTGGATCCCGCCGACGCGGCGCCGCCCCCGCCCCCGCCACCGCCCCCGCCGCCCCCGCCACCGGCTGCTCCCGTAGCCAGGGCGGACCCGAGGGAAGAGAAGCCCGTGGATCCCAGACAGGATGTGGTGCCGGAAACCCCCAAGGAACTCCCCAAAGAAGACCGCTCCCACAGCGTGGCTAGCGGCCCGGCCGGCGGCCAGGCTGGTGGCCAACCCGGCGGTGTGGTCGGCGGTGTGATCGGCGGAGTCGTGGGTGGCGTCGTAGGCGGCACTGGCAAGGTCATGGAAGTGGACTTCAGCCAAGTGAAAGTCCGCTACCAGCCTCCGGTCCTGCAATATCCGCCCTTGGCGAAAATGGCCAAGATCCAGGGCACCGTGGTGGTCGAGATCACCATCAAGCCCGATGGCACCCCCAACGAAGCCGTAGCGAAAGAAGGCCCGGTCCAGCTGCGCCAGGCGGCTGAAAAATATGCCATGGAATGGAAGTTCGAACCTCAGAAGGAAAATGGCGTCGCCCAGTACAGCCGCTTCCGCCTGAATATTGTCTTCCGCCTGCGCTAAAGACTTGTGACCATGAATCAACCTCCCGCCCAACGCACGATCATCTTCGGAGCCAGTCTCGCCACCGTGCTGGTGGTGGTCATTCTGGTGCTTACGGGTGGTCGCAAGCCAGCTCCAGCACCAGTTCCGGCACCTGCCGGGGAAGCGGCCCTGCCGATGCTGGATGGCGTGAATCATTCAAACACCACTGATCTGACTACCCAGACTACCCAGGCTCCAAAAACACCCAACGAAACACCCGCAACCCCCCCGAAGGCCGAACCCAAACCGGCTTCCGAGGCTCCCCTCAACAACTAGTTCAGCTAGTTTTTTTAAAACCATCCAACCCACCACGAAGGGATGACCATGAACCTCATCAGCAACTTCCTGAATTTCGGCCTTCTCGAAGGCGCAACCGAAGGCGGCTTCGGCCCCGCCGCCATCTGGACCTCGGCCTCCATCCCCAACAAGATCATCATCGTGATCCTGTTCCTCCTGCTGGCCTTGCAGATCTACACCGCCATCGAACGCGCCGTGATGTACAGCCAGAGCAATGCGGCTTCGGACAAATTCCTCAAGCTCTTCATGGACACCCTGCGCCGCGGCGATTTTGAAGCCGCCAAGCGCGCCGCCACCACCCACAACAAGAGCCACGTCGCCCTGGTGCTCAAGCACGGCCTGGACATCTTCCAGTACGAGAAGCAGCTCAAGGCCATGAACACCAACCACGATGTGATCCAGCCCGTTGAGCGCGCCATCCTGCGTGGCACCGCGGAAGTCACCGAACTGCTCAAGAAGGGCATGAACTCCCTGGCCACCATCGGCGCCCTGGCCCCCTTCATCGGCCTGCTGGGAACCGTCATCGGCATCATCAAGGTCTTCAGCGACCTGAAGACCAAGGGCGCTGGCGACATCAACGCCCTGGCCGGCTCCATCGGCGAGGCTTTGGCCACCACCGCGCTGGGCCTCATCGTCGCCATCCCGGCGGTTTGGATGTACAACCTGCTGACCAACAAGCAGGACCAGGTCATCACCCACATCAACAATGCTGCTTCTCAGATGATTGACGAATTCATCCGTCGCGAGAGCCAGGCCTAATCCATCCACTCGAGGCCGCGGGTCCAAAACCCGCGGCCCCTTTCTAAAAGGAGGCCTCCATGGATGCAGGCGGAAAGAGTGGCGGAGTCAAATCCGACATCAACGTCACTCCCTTGGTGGACATCGTGCTGGTGCTGCTGATCATCTTCATCGTGATCACGCCCGCGGTGAACGACAGCGTCAGCCTGCCGCTCGCCAAGCACAGTCCCAAGGTGGAGAAGAATACTGGCGAAAAATACTTGCAGATCACATTCCAGGCCAAGAAGGATGCTGCAGGCATGTACGGTCCCGGCAACATCATCATTGATGATTCTGCCGCCAAGGACACGGTCTTCAAGATCAACGATCCGGCTTCAAAGCAGCTGTTGGTGGATTACGTGACCAAAAGCACCCAGTCGCTCTCGTACCGCCGGGTCTTCGTGAAAGCGGACCGCAATCTCCCCTACGCCTCGGTGGACAAGCTTTTCCAAGCCTGTCGCGAGGGTGGCGCCGATGAGGCGTCCATCGTCACTGCTGAGATCAAAGAAAACAAAGAAGCCAAGGAAGGGGGTAAATAATGGATGCTGGCGGAGCTAAAGGTAAAGCTAAATCCGATATCAACGTCACCCCGCTCATTGACATCGTGCTGGTGCTCCTGATCGTCTTCATCGTCATGGTGCCGGGCCTCACCAAAGCCCAAAACGTCACGGTGCCTCAGGTCGTGGTGGCTCCTCCTCCCACGACCCCGCCCTTGAATCCGCCCCTGGTGATTTCCATTGATAAGGATGGGAATTACATGCTTCAGAGCGACAAGGTGCAGTTGGAAGAGATGGCTGAAAAAGTCCAGGCTGCCGCAGGTTTACAAGAACGCGGCTCCCGGAAGGTCTACCTGAAGGTGGACGAGGAAATGGCATTCGGCAAAGCCGTTGACGCCATGGATCAGATTCGTCTGGCAGGCGATCGGCTCAAGGTGGAATCCGTCAAGAAATTTTCTGACGGAAATGACGGTGGGGATATCAAAGTCTCCATTTCCATCAAGCGCCGCGCTTAAGTTTTTTCGGTCCTATCCATCAAGCCCCGCGTCAGCGGGGCTTTTTCGTTCTCTATGCCGCTGTGGTGTTCCCGTCTTTATGGGTGCTGCGGGGCAATAGATAAGTAGAAGTGAGAAAGCCATGACGTTCGCGCAATCCATGACGAACATTTCACAGGACCGTGATGGCGCGTGACGAGCGTTGGCCTCAGCTTGGAGCAACCCATCCAGGAGGCTCAAATGCAGGCTGCCAGCCAGGTCCGGCGCGTCGCTGAGATCAACGTCACGCCTTTGATCGACATCGTATTGGTGTTGCTCATCGTCTTCATCGTGATGGTGCCCATGACTGGGCGGCATCATCCTGTGGCGGTCCCCACGACCGTTCCAGGGAGTTCAGCGCATCCCGGTTTTCCCCTCATTGCCATTGCCAAGGATGGGAATTGCCTCCTTCGGGGCGAGGTGGTCACGCTGGAGCAACTCACCGCTCGTCTGGTCCCGGAGGTGATGCTCCAGCCGAGGCTGGCCCGCCGGGTGCAGCTCAGGGTGGATGGGGCTGTGCCCATGCACCGCACCACGGAGGTCCTGGACGCGATCCGCCTGGCGGGAGACCAGGCTCGGCATGGGACACCCGGATACGTCCCCAGCCTGGACGAGGGCGACAAGCGGCACGAGGACGACATCAAGGTCGCGATGACTTTGAAACAGCCAGGTTGAAGCCGTTGAGGCCTTTGAGACCATCAATGTTCAGGGGTTATAGGCGCCTTGGGGCAGATTCATCCCCGTCTTGTGGAAGGCCTTCTGGAGATCCCTGCTGCTAATTCCAGATGTCCGTTCGGCGGCCTCCAGGTGATCCAACAATTGCGAGAGATTGGCGCCGCTCGGCACCACGGGCGTCTGCAGGTCCTCGGTCAATTCATCCAACGTCATGTCATCCAGAAAGGTGCCTTCGGCCCGCGCCACAATCACGCCATGGAGCGTGTACTGATCCGTGGGGCCGGTGTGGGTGCGCAGGCTGGCGCTGGGCACCACCACGGCCTCGACGGGGCCTTTGGTGTCCCGGTCCGCGTGGGCGGCGTACATGAGGTCCCGCCCTGTCAGCAGGCCTGCCACGGTAACGCTTTCGCCGAAATCGTTGTTGCGCACAGCTACGGCGCGCAACTGGCTACCGACTTCCCGGTTCAACTGGGCCAGCACGCGGTTCAGGATGGGCGCGAAGCTGGAACCCGTGAGCAGCATCGCTTTGCGGCCCTTGAACCGTTTGGCCTTGTCGCTCTTGATGAAGCGCCGGGTGTGCTCCAGGAACTTGCGCACCAGTCCCACACCGTTCTCCAGCTGCGCCCAGGACTCGCTGTAGAAGTCTCGGCCTGGCACTTGGACATCCCCTCGCGTGAACCATTCATCCGCGAGCAGGAGCCAGGGCTCTCCTTCATTGGCCGCCGCGTAATGCCGCGCCTCCTTCGTCCAGCGTTTCACCCAGGCCTGCGCGTAGTCGGCGCCCACATCCTGCACCTCCGGTAGGTTCTCGCGATGGGCCGTGAGTCCCACGGGCACGCAGGAAAGGCTCAGCACACCGCCTTTGCCCGCCCATTTGCCTTTGGATTGATAGGCGCGGCGTTCCCACAATTCACGCAGGGTCTTCTCCCAGACCCAATCATCATTGAGTCCCGGCGCGATGACGGCCTGGGTGTGGACGTCGATGCCACCCTCCAGCAGCCGGTCGATCTTGCGCAGGATGTCGCCCTCGCGCGGATTGCCCACGACCTTCACGCGCACGTCGGGATCCGTGCAATGGACGGACACATGGATGGGGGAAAGCCGCTCGCGCACGATGCGGGAAAGCTCCGCATCGTCGCTGCTGGAAAGGGTGCTGAAATGGCCGTAGAGGAAGGACAGGCGGATGTCCTCGTCCTTCAGGTACAGGCTCTTGCGGTAGCCCTTGGGCATCTGGTGCACGAAGCAGAACACGCAGTTCTGCTTGCAGATTTTCACATCGTCCTGGGCGAGGTCCAGGCCGATGCCGTCGCCGCCATTCTCCGCGGAAACTTCAAAAAGGCTCTTGTCCGGCCGCTCCAGCCGCAGCATCGTTTCGTCCTTCTGGCTCATCAGGAACTGGTAGTTGAGCTGGTCCAGCACCTTCTCGCCGTTGATCTCCAGCAGCGTGTCGCCCGCCTTGATGCCAGCGCCTTCGGCCAAGCTCCCCGGCTCCACCGAAATCACCAACACGCCCCGCTGCGCCATTTTTTCTCCGACCTTCCAGTGTGTGGGCGAAAGCCATATGGATCAAGGAATCGCTTTGAGGGGCAGGGGTCGGTCAGGTCGTACGCTGGGCCGCAGTAACAGTCTTCAAGGGTAGGAACAGGGTCCGAGGTGAATCCGGAAACGAGATGAATCCATGATGCCGGTAGAAGGCCAATGCCGAATTGTCCTTCGCGTCCACCACCATGGCGAAAGCGGCGATTTCTGAATGAACAGCCCGGTGCAGCGCATCGGCCAGCAGGGCGCCTCCCAGCCCCTGCCCTTGGAAGTTTGAATCAATCGCTAAACGCCCCATGCGAATAGCAGGTACTGAAGGGTATCTCGGCAGCTTAGTGCGAATAGTGGCTGGGAGGTCATTCAGCAGAATGCTCGCCGAAGCCAGAGTGTAATAGCCTGCGATTTGCTCCTCCTTGCTGAGGGCCACAAAACAGGCCGTCACCCGGCGGCGGATGTCTTGAGTCACTTGCTGGTGGAAGTAGCGGTCCAGCGGTGCAGAGCCACTGCTGAACGCGATCCGGCCACATACCGCATCGAGCTGTTCGAGCAGCACAATGCGGAACAGATCCCTGCTCACTCAGTGCTCAGCAACTTGCTGCGGCGTGCGAACGCTCGTTTCAAGGCTAGTGTTGGTTTCGGAGGTGAAAGCAATTTGTCAGCGAAACTTTTCGAATCGGCCAACGTCAACCGGATGACTTCGGATTCTTCGATGGCGCGCTGGGCGACTTCCCGCACGGCGGAAACCACAAAGTCGGTCATCGTGCGGCCTTGAATCTCGGCGGCGCGTTTTAGGATCTCGTGAACATCCGAAGGAATCCTGGCTTCGAGGCGGGTTTTGGAAATGGTGGGCGGCAAAGTGTCCTCCTGAAATAAATGTACGGCTTATAGCCGTACATTGCAATTCACTCTTTCCCCGTGAACAGAGTAAGGAACCTTAACTTCCCTGACCGCCCACCGGATTCGATGGGCGATTTTCTTGGCGATGGATGGGATTTCCATAAGTGTGGCCTCCTTCCGTATTTTTTGCGCATTGTCGCTCACGGCGCCACCTCCAGCACCGCGAGCCCGTCCTGGAGCACGCTCCTGCCACGCACGGGGATGATGTCTCCCACTCGGAAGGGCCGCTTGCGGCGGGCGAAGACATCGGGGAAGGCCACGGCTTCGCACAGGGCGGTTTCGTCCTCGAAGGAGATGAACTGCATGGTCTCGCCCTTTTCGGTCCAAACCCGCTTTTCAGCCACCACCAGAGCCCAAAAATGCAGCGTCCGGCCAGGTTTATTGACATCCACGGCGCGATGCGGGCCGCTGCCTTTTCTCAGCCGCGCCAGCACCGCTGGATGGATTTCCAGACTGAGGCCGAGGACTTCCCACTCCAGCTCCGCGCGCTCGAAGGGATCCGTGGGCCGGGGCCGTACGCCGGGTGGGACGCCGCCGAGCCGTGCCCAGAGCAGGCGCGTGCGATTGCCATCGGGCGCCCAGAGATCGAAAGCTCCGCCGCTGGCCAGGGCCTCCACCGTGGGGATGGAAAGCGGCACTCGGCGCAGCAGATCGTCGAGGTCCGCAAAAGGTCCGTTCCGCGTCCGCTCATCGAGCAGGGCTTTAACTTCGGGCTCCAGCGCGCCATGCATCTGCATGAGGCCGACCCGCAAGCCTTGTTCACCCTCGGCGCTGAAGGGCCACAGCGAGGCATTGGCGTCGGGGGAGCGCACGGTGATGCGGTGGCGCCGTGCGTCGCCCAGGTAGGCGCAGGCGGGGTAGAAGCCGCCCTGGTTGGTGATGACCGAGGCGAAGAAGACCGCTGGATGGTGGGCCTTCAGCCAGGCGCTCTCGAAGCTCACTTGGGCGTAGGAAGCGCTGTGCGGCTTGCAGAAGGAATAGCCGCGGAAGGTGTTGATCATGTCCCAGGCTTCATCTGCGGTCTCCTGTTTCACGCCCTTGACTGCGCAGCCTTGGTGGAAGCGGAGCTTGAAGGCTGGCAGCTTCTCGCCGCAGTTGGGTTTGCCCAGGCATTTGCGGAGCTGATCCGCTTCCTGGTGGCTCCAGCCCGCCAGCTCCACGCAGACCTTGATGACATCCTCCTGGTAGATCAATACGCCATAGCTTTCGGAGAGCAGGCGTTCGAAGACCGGATCGGAGGGAATGAAAGCCTCGTCGCCCCGTGCCCGCTTCACGTAGCGGTCCACCCACCGGTAGGCGGCGGGACGGATGAGCGAGCTGTGGATCACCAGCGATTCGAAATCGCCCTTGCCCACGCGCTGCTGAAGCTGGCGCGTGGCGGGGCTTTCCACGTAGAAGACGCCGATGCTGTCGCCCTTGGCGAGTAGTCGCTGGGTGTCCGGGTCCTTCCGGGAGTGCTCGCCGATGTTGACCGGCACACGGTCCCCGAGCACGTTGTAGGCGTCGCGGATGACCGCCAGGCTGCGGTTTCCCAGTAGATCGATCTTCACGAGGCCATAATTCTCGACCCCCTCCTTGTCCCAGGACGTGGTGCTGACGCCCTCCTTTGCTGGGGCTGGCTGGAAGGCTGCATGCTCCCACAGCGGGCCCGGCGTCACCACGATGCCGCCGGGATGCACCGAGAACTGGCAGAAGTGGCCCTCCAGCGCCTCGGCCTCTTGCAGGATCTTGGTCCAGGCGGGGTTTTCCGCCGCGTGGCCCATGCCGCCTTCCCAGCCGCGGACGTATCGCGCCAGCTGCTTCAGTTCCGACTCGGGCCGGCCGTGGGCCATGGCCACGGCCCGCAGGGCGGACCGGTCCTTGAAGAAGGCATGGTTGGCCACCATGGCGACGCGGTCGCGCCCGTAGCGCTCGAAAACGTTGAGGATGACCTTGTCCCGCTCGTCCCAGGCGAAGTCGATGTCCATGTCCGGGGGGTCTTTCCGCTCAGGCGTGAGGAAGCGCTCGAACATCAGGTTGGTGCCCACGGGGTCTACGTTGCTGAGGTTCAAGGCGTAGGAGACCAGGCTCGCGGCGCCGCTGCCCCGGCCGCAGATGCGTGTGGGAAACCCAAGTTCCAGGGAGCTCACGAGATCCTGCACCAGCAGGAAATAACTGGCGAAGCCCTTTTCCCGGATAAGCGCAAGTTCATGTTCCATGCGGCTTTCATGGATGCCGTCCACGGCCCGGTAGCGGGTGCGCATGCCCGCCTGGACCCGCTCCCGCAGCACTGCATCGAGATCAACATCATCCAGACCCAGCGGACCGGAGTTCACCCAGCCGCCCCAATGGATCTTCCAGCTGGAGACGACCTCCAGCATGGCTTTCATGGTCCGGCCCACGACGGGTTCCGCGAACGGAAAGCGGGCTTCCCATTCCTTCCGGGATACGGCGGCATCCCGCAGCTCCCACAGCGGCTCCGTGCGCGGCACGGTGCTTTGCTGCGCGATGGCGCGCTTGAGCTGGTGCAGCTCTAGGCCCGCTTGGGTGCGGAACCGCAGCACCTGGGGCGCTACCACTGGCAAGCCCAATTCCAGCGCCCGCCGGGCTTCCACCGCCCGGCGCGGATGGGCCAGCAGCGAGGCGTAGAGGCCCTCCCGCAGCAGCGCGTCGAGGCCCGCCAGGTCATCGGCCAGCAGCACGCAATCGCCGGGGGGCTCTTCGGTGCGGCAACTATCGGGAATGGGTTCGCCCTTTAACCTCCGAGGCTCGTGAGCCTGGGTTGTGAGGAGACGATTGAGGTTTGCGTAGCCCGCATCGGAGAAGGGCAGGGCTCCATACTCGTGGCCCCGCCAGCGGAAGCGGCAGGCCACATGGATACGGAACTCAGCGGCGCTGATGTTGGAGCCGTCCCCGGGCCCGCCGATACCTTCGAAGGCGCCATGGATGCCGCCGAGCTTTTGCGTTTCCTGGGCCCACTCCAGCTCCTCCCGCAGCTTGGGGTAGCCCTGCAGGCCCCGGTCCCAGAGGATGAGGTCCCGGTAGCCCAAGTGGCGGGCGAGCTTCAGCAGGCGGCGGGCGGGGTAGATTCCCTCACCCACGCTGAAATCGGAGATGCCAAGGGCAAAGCTCATGCGCGGGCTTTCTGAAAAGAGCTTGGATTTAGATGCTGCAATCAAAAAACGGGTAAAACGAAATATGGCTTGTGTACCCAAGGCTTGGACCCATGCGTGGTCGCAACCGGGCCAAATTACGGAGTAGTGGCGGACTTGAGCGAGTGGCGGCGCGGAGCGCCATCCACAACATCCCCTTCATCCAGGCTCAAAAATCTTTCCAGGCATTTCGCCATGGCGGACGCGGGATAGCCGGGATGAGCAGAAAAAGAAAAAAATTAGCCAGGATGAAGAGGATGGAGGGGATCCAAGACACGTGATAGGTCCCCCGTATGGGCCAACCGGTTTTCAGGGCGGCGGCGACCTCGCGCTGGAGTGCGGAATAGCCGCCGCCCTGAAAACCCGCACGACGCAATCGCGCGGCCCCGGCTGCGCCGGGGCAGGCCCATGCTCCTTGTGGGAGTGGTCTTTTGTACCTTCGCGATCCGCTTTCATCCCCTTCATCCCTGTTGATTTGCTTTTCGTTTTTGCGAGATTTCACGATCCTTCCGCGCCGTATCTGTGTTTATCCGTGTTCATCTGTGGTGAATATTTTTTTAGGGTTGCCGACCTCAACTGCTTTTGGCGTAGAGGTTCTCCAGGTTCTCGATGTGCTCCATGTGCTCGGCCGCCAGATCCCAGCCCGCCCGCACGGGATGCTGGGGGTAGCGCTTGCGGAGGCGTGCCAGGGCCGGTTCCAGGTTCTCGACTTTCTGGCTGCGGGGATCCTGGAACAGGGCCCGGGCCCGGCCCAGGCCCCAGTGGATGCGCAGCTCCACCTGGCGCACCAGGAGGCGGCGCGTGGCGCCCTGGCGGAAGGCCTGCTCCACGGTGCGCGCCAGTTCCAGCGGCGGCTGCAGCAAGTGTTCGGGTTCGGCCTTCCAGTGGTGCGGCTCGCCGTCCACATCCCACCAGCGCAGGGCCAGCTTGCGAGGGCTGCGGGCGTCGGACCAGAGGCGGTGCAGGCTCCAGGAGGCCAAGCCCACTTCCTCCGGCAGGCGGGGCGGATCCAGGCGCCAAGGCGTGCGCGTGGAGCCGACGGGTTCCGTCAGCAGGGGCAGGCGGGGCCGGTCCTCGCCCCGCACCTGGGCCAGGAGCCTGGGCGCCAGACGCTCGGGCATCAGCTCGCAGAGCATGGGCAGGGGCATGGGCTGGAGATCGTGGAAGGTCCGCAGGCCAAGACGGTGGAAGCGGCTGCGGATGCGCGGCGCCAGATCCGGCAGGCGGGCCAGGGGCTGGGGCGCCAGGAAGCTGGCCTCGGCGCCTTCGGCCACCTGCTGGATGCGGTGTTCCAGGCGCGCCGCCATCTGCGCGGCGGTGGCGCTCGACGAAAGCCCGCCGTGGCTCTGCCAGCCCACACGTGCGTCCAGCTCCCGCCGGATGCGCGCGGCGGCGTCCTGGGGCGGCCCGAAGAGGCGGCCGGTGCCGCTTAGCTCCACCAGAGCTTCACCCATGCGCCCGAGCATCCCTTGGGGCGTCCAGTGCTGGAGGAAATCCCCCAGGAAGGCCTGGGCCTCCCACCAGGTCTGGGGCTGGGCATCCAGCACCCGCAACTGGGGCAGGCGGCGCAGGGCGAGGTCCAGGGGATCGCCAACCGCCAGGCCCTCCGCCCGGGCCCGGCGGTTGGCGAACCAGAGCACTGGGCTCCGCGGGCTCTCGGGATTCAAAAAGGCCAGGGGCCGGTCCCGCAGGCCCCCATCCCGCGCACAGGCCAGTTGGAACGGCAGTTCGGGAACCCACATCGCCAGCACAGATACCTCCAGGGGGTACAAGTATGACGAAATAAAAACGAAAAACAAGAGAAAATGAAAAATGTCGAGTCTCAAGCCTTAAGTTCCGAGTTCCAAGTCCTGATACCAATTTACATTCAAAAAATAATGATTCACCGCCAAGGCGCCAAGAACGCCAAGAATAAGGACTGATCTATGCTTCAGCAGATAGCAAACAGACGGGGGAGATGGATCCCTCGCGAACTTTGCTCGCAGTGACGCTAGGCAAGCTATAGGTTCGGACCGTGTGGCCACCTGACGATGGAAGCAAAAAGACCGGACTGCATGTGCTCAGGCAAGCGTTTAGCGATTGATAAGCTCTCTTAAAAGGGGATGTCATCGTCATATCCAAATTCAAATTCAAATGCGCCCTTATATCTGTAGATGCCCTCTAGTGCCTTTGCTGTTTGTTGTCTGCACCTTTCGCTTGAATTAATCAGATCTATCTGACTCTGGCTGAGGTCTATAGTGATGTGAACTTTGCTTCGGTCCTTTTCTAGGGTGAATCTATACCACTTGATCTCTACCTGCTGTGAAAGCTTTCGTTCGATCTCCCAGTTGAGCCACCAAGACAGTGTCCTCTTGAACTCCTCAATGAAAACATTGGTGCGACTCAGATCACCAAGAATGTCTGTGTAGAAAGCATCGCAAGCTTGGGCGAACAAAACTTGATTGGCCTTGTGCAACCGACCGTAATCACCAAGCGCTGTGCGGAAAGTATTTGCTCTGATAAAACGAATTCGAGAGAAGGTATCTTTCTTCTTGATGATGTAGCGGGCCAAGTGGTGCTCGGAACTGATCTCGGTACATTTGATGCCCTGATCCGTGAACATCAGACGGGCTAGATCCGCATCGACGACCGACAGAAGATTGAATTGATAGATAGAGGGATCTTTTTTTCGCAGCGGTAACGCGCCTAATTCATATGCTTGAGCTTTCATTAGAGATGTCACAGCAGCAAAAATCGGCTTGTCGTTTTGCGGCGCCCCAGTTTTCTGGTTCATCTCCTGGAAAGCGAATACCTCCACAGAGGGCTCCGCAAGAGCTTCTGAAACACCGAGGGCGGCCGCCCGGGTGTGATACTCCTGCGAAAATCCCTGTGACATCAACTGATAGGCCAATGCCTTATCGTTTGACCAAGCATGTAGCGGCCACCAATCGTAATTCGGATCTTTGAGATTATTTTTTCTAGCGAGTAATGCCCAAGTATTGGACTCGCTCTTTTTGCAGCTAATGATCAGTACGGTATACACATCAAGGTGCTGAACCTTGGTCACTTGGTATGCGATTAGATCAATTTCTCGAACACTTCCTTCATAATCATCGACGTAGTACTTGTTACTAATGACAGACCAACCCGCCTTCCTGAGAATTTGGGCAACCTCATTCTCCAAGACGAATCCAGTCTTTTGAATCTGGGTTTCAAGTTTGTTTGGATCCATAACACCTAGTCTAGAGAACTAACTCTAATTTAGTGCGAAGATCCGGAATTGCCGTGATGGATAAAAAATGCAATTGTAGAGTTCGATAATTGCGATTTTTTGCCTGCTGACATCACTCCTGTGATGCCTTCACGTCATTCATGCGCTGGCCTACTCGATGGGCAGCCGTCCCTGGCTCAGCCGGATGATGGCTGGCACGTGCAGGTCTTCGGCCTGGTCGGCCATTTCGCCGCTGGGGGTGGGGCCTTGTGGCATCAGGCGCGTGGGTGTGGCGGAGGGCGCCTGGCTGGGTAGATGGTTTGGATTGGGGTCGGGCGGAACTTCGCCGTAGACGCGGCCGCTGGGCGTGTTGTGGGGCGCGGAGTCCATGGATGGCGCCACCGTGCGCTGGTAGAGGCCAAGGCTGGTGGATGAGGTGGCTGATTCGAAGCCCGAGGCCAGCACCGTGACAATGACGCGGTCTTCCATTTCCGGCGCCAGCACCTGGCCGGGCTTGATCTCGGCCCGACCCTCGAAGCGCTCATGCAGATAGTTCATGGCAGTGCTGAATTCGCTGAAGCCCACCTGGTCCGGATGGGCCATGACGGACACGATCACGTTGGTGGCGAAACCATCGGCGGAGCGGTCCAGCAGTGGGCTGGCCAGAGCTTTCAGCAAGGCGTCCATGACGGCTTCTTCGCCGCGGCCCATGCCCGTGCCGATGAAGGCTTCGCCGCCATCCTTCAGCACGGCTTCCACATCAGCGAAATCCAGGTTCACGAGGCCCGGCCTCAGGATGAGGTCCGCGATGCCGCGCACGCCCTGGATCAGCACGCCATCGGCCAACTGGTAGGCATCGGTCATCTTGGTGCCGCGTTCGCAAACGCTCATGAGCTTTTCGTTGGAGACGACGATCACCGTGTCCGATGTGTCCCTTAAATTCGCTAGGCCGCTCAGTGCCTTTTCAGCCTTGCGGGGACCTTCCCAGGCGAAGGGCGTGAGCACCACCGAGACGGTGAGCGCGCCCTGTTCCCGCGCGTAGGCCGCGATGAGCGGAGCCGCGCCAGTACCAGTTCCGCCGCCCATGCCCGCGGTGATGAACACCATGTCGGCGCCGGAAAGCGCCGCCAGGATTTCTTCCCGGCTTTCTTCCGCAGCCACCGCGCCACGATCCGGGTTGCCGCCAGCGCCCAAGCCGCCACGCGAACTGGTGGGCCCCAGTGGCATTTGCACATGGGCCCTGCTTTGGGCAAGGCTCTGCCGGTCGGTGTTCATGGCGATGAACTGCACGCCGCTGATGCCGCTTTGCAGCATGCGGTTGATGGCGTTGCAGCCGGCGCCGCCCACGCCCACCACCTTGATGTTGGCGCCGGGCAGATGTTCGGGGCTGGGCAGGAAGGGGACTTCAGCCAAGGGCATGGGTGTCTCCATCAAAAGAGTTTCTTGAAGAATCCGCGGATACCGTCCCCGCCGCGCTTGGGTCCGGTGTCCTGCATCTCGCGGGCGAGGGATTTCACCGCGCCAAGGGCGTTCGTGTAGAGCGGATTGGACAATACTTGGGGCAGGCCTTGGAGGCCGTGGACACGGCCGAGCACCACCCGCGGCCGGCCCAGGATGTTCTGGGCCAGGATGGGCAGATGGGGCAGCAGCGCGCCACCGCCGACGAGATGCACGCCACCGTGGATTTCATGGATCAGGCCACTGCGGCCGATTTCCGCGAGCACCATGTTGAGCAGTTCCACGGCCCGCGCATGAAGCACCTCCGCCAATTCGCGGCGGGACACCTGGCGGCCCTCGTCCTCCAGTTCGATGTGCTCTTCGATGGGAACCTGGTTGGGAAGGGCAGTGCCGTAGACGCGCTTGATGCGCTCGGCGACGCTGATGCCGCCCAGATGCTTGGTGATTTCGAGGTCCCGTGTGAAATGCCGGCCACCGATGGGAATCACGGCGCTGTGGAACAGCGCGCCGCGCAGGAACACGCCGAGATGGGTCAGCTCATCGCCGATATCCACCACCACCGCGCCATTCTCGCTGTCTTCGCGCGTCAGCACCGCCTCGGCTGATGCCATGGGCGAATAAAGCAAGTCGGCGCCCTGGAGCCCCGAGAGCTGCAACGCCCGGTTGATGTTTCCCAGCACCGGGCCCGGCGCCACGATGATGCGCACTTCGGCCTCGAGCGATTCGCCCACCATGTTCACGGGGTTGCGGATATCGCGCTGGCCCTTGATGTGGAACATCTGCGGGATGCGATGCAGGACGGTTTCTTCTTTGGCGAGCTTGCAGCCATTGGCGGCCTGCTCCAGCACACGGTCGCGGTCGGCCACCGTGATGATCTTGTCCATGCTTGAAATGGTGACGGAGTCGCGGAGGTTTTCGCCTTTGAACTGGATGCCGTCCACGGAGACCCGCAAACCGTCCAGCTTGGTCTGCCCCGCTGCGCGCATGGCTTCCTCCACCGCGCGGTTGATGGCCCGGGTGGTGAGTTCCATGTCGTTGATCTCGCCCATCCGGATGCCGCCCTCGGCATTGGCTTGCGCTGCCCCCGTGATTTGAAGGGCGCCGCTTTCATCCACCACCGCGATTACTGAGACGACTTTGCTTGCACCTAGATCGAGTCCGAGAAGTACCGCAGGTTGAACCATGCACTGTCCCTTGTGTTAACCAAGGATAGCCGCAGTTCCGCCCAGTGTGGGCGTTCAGCCGGAAAAAATACCCGATTGCGGCACTATCTTTTTGCTTGCCTTTAAACCTGAAATGCTTGGACCCGGAAAACAGCAGTAAAAACCTAGGGTGTTGGCACGAGGTTCCAATTTTTTAGGGCAGCGTTTTCTGGGCGGGCGGAGCGGTTTCCTGGGGCTCGCCCACAGCGATCTCGTCATCCCACCGCAGGTCCACGTACCGGAGTTTCGACAGGTTCGGGCTCTTGGCCAATTGGTCCAGGAATAGTCCCTGGAAATTAGGAATGTTTTTCTGAACATCCGTCCTGGATAAATAAAGGGGCGCGTAGAGCCCCTCGATAAAGGCCACAGGCCCTCGTTCCTCCCAGCGCAATTCGGTGAGGCGTCCGAAAAATCCGGCCTGTTTGTCCCTCAATTCAGATGCAGCGCGGATAAGCCTTACAAGATTCTCATCAGTCTGGCTGGCGGGATCATAGACCACAGGGATAGGAGTGGAATTCATTTCATTAATCCGGTCCAATACCACGCCATCATCGGACATCAGGTAGACACCTGTGGGCTTCACCAGCCAGAGCAATGGCTTGCGCTCATCGATGACCAGGCTCAAGCGGTCCGGCGGGTCGCGGCGGATGATCACGCCCTTCACCCAGCGCTCTTTTTCAACCTTGGCCCGCAACGTCCCAGCGTCGAACCAGAACAGCGGCTTGCCCAACGTCAGGGGTTCGACGATGCCCATGATTCTCGACTGGCGATCGCCACGGCAGCCGCTGATGCTCACCTGCTCGATGGTGAGCTTCTGCAGGCCGAAGTACCGCTGGGCCACTTCCAGCAGGCCGAAGGCCACGATGACGATCACCACCAGCACGATGCCCACCTTGGCGAAGGGAAGCCAGGGGCGATGGGGACGGCTGTGGTTGGTGTAGGCCATGGAGAAGCAGTCTACCGGTGTCGAGAGTCAAGAGTCGAGGAGTCGAAGGGCAAGAAGCCGAAGCGTTGAGGGTCAAGAAGTCGAAGAGTTGAAGAGTCGAGGAAGTCGAGTACCGTCCAAAGCCCACAGCATCAGTCCTCCTGCCAGATCTCTACTTCCGGCTCCAATTCGATCCCATGCATTTCCAGGACCTTGGCCCGCACCGCATCCATCAGTTCCGCGAATTCCGTGGCGGTGGCATGGCCATGGTTGACGAGGAAATTGGCATGTTCTGGGCTGACTTCCGCGTCCCCGATGCGAAAACCCTTCAGTCCAGCCTGGTCAATCAAGCGACCCGCGCTCGTCCCGGTCGGATTCTTGAAGATGCAGCCGGCATTGCGCTTGCTCAAAGGCTGGCTGCTGCCCCGCTTGCCCATGTTCTCTGCGACTTGGGCCTGGATGCGGTCACGATCGCCTTCGATCAGGCTGACGGTGAAGGAGAGCGCCACAAAGCCACGGGCCAGGAAACTCCAGCGGTAGTTGAATTCGCCGGGAGCGGGGCGTTTCTCGACCAGCTCGCCGCCCGGCGTGAGGAACCGATAGGTGTCCAGGATATCCACCAGCTCGCGGCCGTAGGCCCCGGCATTCATACGCAAGGCGCCCCCGGTGGTGCCGGGAATTCCGCTGGCGTATTCCATGCCGCTGAGGCCCTCCCTCGCGGCCTCCTGGGCCATCCGGATATGGCCGAAACTTGCCGGGGCGCTAAGTTTAAGGCCATCCCGCTTGAGCTCTGCCGGAAAGCGCAAGCGCAGCACCGGCATCTCGATATCACCCAGGACGACGAGATTGGATCCGCCGCCCAGCACGCGGTAGGGCAGGCTTTCGCGAACGCAGGCGGTGACGAACGCCTGGGCCTCGTGCTCGGCCGTGGGTTCGAAAAGCCAGCGGCAGGTGCCGCCTACGCCCAAGGTGGTGAGCCTGGCGAAGGGCACATCGGTGCGGTGGGGGAGTTTCAGCAGGTCATCGGGAAGGGCGCGTGTCATCGGTTCAAGTATGGAGCGTTTCCAGTTCCAGGAGCCGCGCCTTGATGGCAGGATCGCCAAAAGCGCTCCACCCTCCGGGGCCATCCGCCGCCACAACGCGGTGGCAGGGGATGAGCAGAAGAATCGGATTGGTTTTCACCGCTCGGCCCACGGCACGGGCGGCTCCAGGGGAGCCAGCAAGCAGTGCCACCTCGCCGTACGTGAGGGTCTGGCCTGGGCGCGTGGAACGCAGCACGACAGCCACTTTTCGCTGGAAAGCTGTGAGATCGGTGAGGTCCAGCGGGATGTGGGTCAGTCCCTGCGGTTCTCCTGCAAGGTGTTTGGTGATGGCACGGACGGCTTCGAACACCCAGATGGGAGCGTTCCCCACCGCTTGTTCGGGCAGGGAAGTGGAACCCAGAAAACGGAAAGCGTTGACCCCATCGCTCGTCCATCCCACCGAACAAAGCCCCGACGCGGACTGGAAATAGAGAGGAGCTTGGATCATGCCGCTATGATCGCAGAATGAGATGGATGGCCCTGGACCACGGCACCAAGAAGATTGGCATCGCCTTTTCGGACGAACTGGAAATCCTGGCCTCGCCCTTCGAGGTTTGGCCGCAGGCGGGTGACATCAGCCTTAACAAACTCGCGAGGCTTGCCAGGGATGAAGGGGTCCAAGCCCTGCTGGTGGGCCTTCCGCGGCACAAGGATGGTGTCGAAAGTGGGACCGCACCCCTCGCCCGGCTTTTTGGAGAGACGCTGGCTTCTCTGACAGGCCTACCCCTGCGTTTTGGCGATGAGCATCTGAGTTCCAGGGAGGCTGACCGTCTATTGGCCGAGCGGGGCGTGAAGCCGAAGGACCGCAAAGCCAAGCTGGATGCGGCTGCCGCGGCGGTGATCTTGAATGATTTCATCGAATGCCGCCGGTCGGCCAAGGTGCCTGTATCCGAACCTGGACCCTGAAAAATCCGTCACAAACCCGAGCCTTGGACCATCCCAGTCGCATACCCACCAGGAGGCCCCATGCGCCGAGCCACGCTTATCCTTGCCACGCTTCTGTTGATGGCTCCGGCTGCAGCCTTGACCGCCGCAGACAAGACTTTCACTCCCGACACCATCCATTCCCGCATCGGCTTCAGCGCCAAGACCCTCTTCAAGGTGGAAGGCAATTTCGGAAAGTACTCCACCGACATCAGCGGCGATCCAGACTCGTTGGAGAATGCCAAAGTGCGGGTGGAAATCGATGTGGCCTCCATCAATACCGAGAACAAGAGCCGGGACACGCATCTGAAGACGCCGGATTTCTTCGATGCGGCCAAGTATCCCAAAATCGTTTTCACCTCTTCCAAGGTCTGGAAGCAAGGTGGCCAGGTGATGGTGCAGGGCACGCTGGACATGCACGGCGTGAAGAAGGATCTGACCATTCCCTTTGACCCCACCTTCGGCAAGAACGGCGCTGGGAACGACACCTGGAGCTACGAAGGCAGCCTCAAGATGGACCGCAATGATTTTGGCATCGGTTCTGGCAGCATCGCCGCGAAAATCGGTCTCAAAGACACCGTGGAACTGAATCTGCAGCTGGTGGGTTTCTTCCACGAAAAAGAAGCCGCCAAGCCAGCTCCCGCCAAGGCCCCCGCCAAGAAGCACAAGAAGGCCGCGTAGCTTCGATTCAGTGCATTCCCAGCCGTACGGTCCGTTCGCAGCGGCTGGCCAGATCTGGATTATGCGTGACCAGAAGCGTGGTGGGGCGCAGTTCTTGGTGCAGCTTCAACAGCAGCGCAAAGGCCTCATCCGCCGTTTCGGGATCCAGGTTCCCCGTGGGCTCGTCCAGCAGCCAAAGGGAAGGCTTGCGCACCAGCGCCCGGGCCAGGCCCACCCTGGCTGCCTGTCCACTGCTGAGCTGATTGGGCAGACGCTTGGCAAGGTGCGGGATGCTGACCATATCCAGCAGTTCAAGTATCCATTCCTCACGACCGGCCGTGAGGGCGCCTTCGATGCGGAACGGCATCTCCAGGTTCTCCCGCACGGTGAACTCAGGCAGGAGGTGTGGCTGCTGGAAGGCCAGTCCCACATGCTCACGGCGGTACAGGGAGCGCTGCTCGGCAGATTGCGGGACCGCTGTTCCGCCGATGCGGATGGAGCCGCCCTCCCAACGGTCGAGCCCCGCCACACAATTCAACAGCGTGGTCTTCCCCACTCCGCTTACGCCCACCAATGCGCACAGGCAGCCAGCCTCCACCTCTAGCGAGAACCCATCAAAGACCGGATGCTCCGCGTCGGCGTAGGTCTTCTTCAGGCTTTGGATGGAGAGCGCCTGGCCGATCATCTGCAGAGCCCCACCAATTTCCAGTACAGCTCGAAAGTGGCCAGGGAATCTCCCAGGGCCGTGTGCCGTTTTTCCGGCGGCACCTGGATGCCGAAATAGTCAAAAAGGCTATCGCTGCTGAGCCTCTGAAGGTCCAATTTTCCAGCCTCCCGCAGGGCCGAGGCGATGCTGTGGGTGTCCACGATCCGATGATGAAAACGCCCTTCTGGGTCACGGCCCGCCGCGAGCAGAAATTCCGAAAGGAAGGCTTGGTCGAAGGCGACGTTGTGGCCCACGAGCGTGACCCTGGCTTTTTCGGGGAAGTGCCGGTTCAGGAAGTCATCCAGCTGGTTCAGGACGTCGGCCGGAGAAAGCGCGGTTTCGTGATGCCTGGCCAGGTCAATCCGGTTCACTTTCATACCGCCCCCGGAAACTACGTAGGGCTCGTGCTTCACAAGGATTTCCAGGCTGTCCTGAATGCCGGACGCATCGCCCACCACCAGTCCCAGGCTCAGCAGGCTGTGGCTGCGCGGATCCAGGCCGCCGGTTTCGGTATCGAGAAAAAGGTAAGTATTGGAAAGCGTCATTCGGCCCTCAGTGCATCAACGGGATCAAGCGCCGCGGCGCGCTTGGCGGGGTACCGGGAAGCCCACCAAGCTACCAGCAATGGAAAGATGGCCACCAGCAGCAGATCGGAAAAGTGCAAACGGAATGGAATATAAGTGATGAAATCGTAGACGGCGCTGGGCAATTTGATGAGCTTGTAGCGGTCCGCCACCAGGCAGAAAGGCACACTCAAGCCCAGGCCCCACAGCGTTCCCACGGCCCCGATGCGCAGGCCCTGCCATTCGAAAAGATGTTGGATCTGGCGTGGCGTGGCGCCCAGGGACAGCAGCACGCCCAGGTCGCGGCGCTTCTCGGTCACGAACAGCACAAGGCTCGCCACGATATTGAAAGCCGCCACCAGCACGATGAGCGAAAGGATGGCCGTGAAGATCCATTTCTCGACCTTCAGCGCGGCAAAAAGCGGTTTGTTGGTTTCCCTTAGATCCGTGGCCATGAATCCG
The DNA here is from genome assembly GCA_016722505.1 of Holophagaceae bacterium. Lineage (GTDB taxonomy): Bacteria > Acidobacteriota > Holophagae > Holophagales > Holophagaceae > JANXPB01. The sequence continues at coordinate 11,554 of JADKJH010000002.1, read as the reverse complement.
CCCCGGCCCTCCTGGTTCAAGGCTGCCAGCACCGCGGTTTTCACATCCCCGATGGCTTCAATATTCCTGGCTCGGACTTCGATCATTTCCGCCTGGTCCGTGCGGGCCAGGCGCTGGGCGTCGAGGATGTGAACGAAGACCCAGTTGGTGTCGTATTCACTTATGTGGCTTTGGAAGATGCCCGCGACCTTGAAGGCTTGCAATTTGGGCTGCAAACCAGAAAGGCCCAACTGCAGCCTCAGCGTCGCGATGGCCACCGTATCACCCACGCTCAATCGAAGGCGGTTCGCCAGCTCACGGCCCAGCACGATCTCGCCCTCCTGGAGCTGCTCGATCTTGATGGGTTTCACAGAATCAAAAATGCTCGAAGTCGCGTTGGCTGAGCCCGGATCGATGGCTTTCACCGCCACGGCTTCGGGCGGCCCATCCACGCCGGGGAGTCGCAGAAGCCCCTTTTCGAACCGCATGGGGCTGGCGGCGCTGACACCCTTCACGCTACGCACGACCTTGAGCGCAGCGCCTGTATCGGGAATGTCTCCAGCCAGGTGGAACACGCTGAAATGCGCCGTGGCTGAAAACAGGTTGGCCTGGATCTCTTCTCGGAAGCCGTTCATCAACGCCAGCGTGATGACCATGGCGAACACACCCAGGGCGATGCCCCACCGCGCGAAGCGCACCATCACACGCACGAAGGCGCCCTTCTTGCGCGTCGTCAGATAGCGGTTCGCCACATAGGCCTCGAAAGACCTCATGGATGCCGCCCATCTGTCGTGCGCATGAGGCCCATCAGATCTTCCAAAGCATCATTCATCACTGTTCCCTGCATCACTGTTCCCTGTGCGAATCCGAGAGGAACCGCACCAACAGCTTGTCCACCAGCGTCCAGACTTCCAGCAGCGCGGCGATGGCCATGACCAGGCCCAGGCCCAGGCAGAGGCCACGTCCCCAGGGGCCCAGGAAGAAGCGCGCCACATTTGGCCAGGCCCATAGAAAAGCCGGCGGCCGCAGGCGGTTGTAAAGCGAGAGCGTGGTCAACAGCATGCCGCCCCAGAGCAGGTAGAAAAACCTCGCGCTGGAAGTCAGCATCCAGCAGGAATGGAGTGGCGCGTTGGGAAGACATCCCATTAAGCCTAACCCAGGATGCATTCATCCGGCCCAGACCTGCCAGCCCAGGCGCACTATCAGCGCCCCCACCACTGTGATGAACATGGCCCGCACCCAGGAACTGCCCTTTTCCAGCGCCACATGGGCTCCGAGGTAGCCTCCAATTCCGTTGGCCACCGCCATGCTGAGCGCGACCATGGGAATCCAGCTGCCTTTCCAGAGAAACAAGCTCATGGCGGCGATATTCGAGGCCCAATTCACCGATTTCGCCAAGGCCGAGGACCGAAGGAAATCAAATCCCAGAACGGCCACGAAAAGAAAGATCAGGACCGAGCCCGTGCCCGGCCCGAAAAAGCCATCGTAAAAACCGAGGCAAAGCGAAATCAGCATGGCCCATCCCCGTTGATGGCCCAGCCCGAACTTTGGAGCGTGCAGGTGGCCCAGGTCCGGTTTCAGAAGGGTGAAGGCCAGCATCGCCACCATAATCACCAGCATCATCGGACGCAGCAGCGCTTCAAACCTGCCTTGAAGAAAATACGCCAGGGCCACCCCGCCGCTCGCTCCGGCCATGGAGGCGAGCACCGGACCCACCATGTCCTGCCAGCGCATCACCCCGCTTCGCAGAAACTTGCCCGCCGCCATGGTGGTGCCAGTGCAGGCCACCACCTTGTTGGTGCCGAGGATCGTCGGGAAAGGGGTGCCCGCCGGCAGCCCCAACAGCAGGGCCGGCATGGTGATGAGTCCGCCGCCGCCCACCACCGCGTCAATGAACCCCGCGGCGAGGGAAGCGAGCGCGAGAAGGGCGAGGGTGGGGGCGGTCATGGATGGGGCATAGGCGTTGGATCCACGGTCGAAAAGTCAAAACGTCGAAAAGTTGAAAAGTCGAAAAGTCGAAAAGTTGAAAAGTCTAGGAGTCAAAGAGTCTGATTGTCGGGCGCTGGAATCTCAGTTAGCTTTTCTCAACTCTCAACTCTCAACTCTCAACTCTCAACTCTCAACTCTCAACTCTCAACTCTCAACTCTCAACTCTAGATTTTCAACTTTTCAACTTTTCAACTTTTCAACTGTTTAACTCATTAACTTTTTTCCTTAGAACTCTCGCCATCGTCCCTCACACCTTCATGATCTCCGCTTCCTTGTGCTTCACAGCCTCGTCCATTTCTTTCACGCGGGCATCGGTAAGTTTTTGGATGTCCTCGCTGATTTTTTTGGCGGTGTCCTCGCTGACGCCTGGGGCCTTTTCTTTCTCTAGTTTCTTCACCTGGTCGTTGGCATCGCGCCGCACGTTGCGGATGGCGGTCTTGATCTCTTCGGCCAAGCGATGGACCACCTTCACCAGATCGCGCCGGCGCTCTTCATTGAGCGGTGGGATGGGCAGGCGGATCACATTGCCGTCGTTGCCTGGATTCAGGCCCAGATCGCTTTTCAAAATGGCCGTTTCGATGGCCTTGATGGAACTCTTGTCGAAGGGCTGCAACACCAGCATGGAGGCTTCTGGAACACTCACGCTGGCTACTTGGGTGAGCGGGCACATCGTGCCGTAATACTCCACCTGGAGCGTGTCGAGGATGCTGGCATTGGCGCGGCCCGTCCGGATGGTGGCCATCTCTTTCCGCAGCGTTTCCAGGGAGACATGCATGCGCTTGCCAGCGTCCTGGAAAATCGAGTCGAGGGTCATGGTCGTGGTCATGGGAGATCCTTCTCAACAGTCAATGATCGAATCTTAGTTCTATCCCGGGGAGAGCGAAAGCGCTAGTGGCCATCGGCTATCAGGCAAATAGGGCGGCGGCCTTTGGCCGCGTCCCTGCGGCTCAAGACTTAGCGCTCCCTCGCGCCAGCGCCATGGCTGGCTTTTCGATGAAGCGGTGGGAACACCAGGCCAGGGCCAGCGTCAGGGCCAGGCCCAGGCTGAAGGTGGGCCAGCCTTGCTTGCTCATGCCCGCCCAAAGAAGCAATGCGTTGGCCAAAGGGTGCAGCAGATATGTGCCATAGCTCAAATCACCCAGTACCACGAAGGGATGGACACAGGCGGATTCCTTCATGTCCATGAATGCGAAGCAGCCCACCACCGCCACGCATAGGGCCGAGAACTGGTAGCGGACGGGCCCCGCCATGATGTCGAAGTGATTGTAGAACCCGCGATGGATGCTGAAGGTGATCGCTGCCAAAACCATCAGCAGGATGGCGAAGGATAGAGGCCCCAGGCGGAAGGCGGTCCTCGACCGCAGGTGGGCCAGAACTCCGCCGGCCAGGAACAGGAACGCGTGGTTGGGCACCTGGACGTAGGCATGGAAGCGGTTCCAGAGTTCGGCTTCCATCACCCAATGGAGGGTCCAGGGCATGGAAGCCCAGATCAATATTGCTGCGAAGAGATAGAGAAACCCCTTGTGCCAACGCGTGAAGAGAATGAGCGATGGAAGGGTCGCGTAGAAGACGGCCTCCACGCCGATGGACCATCCGCCCACCACCAAGGCGTGATTGGGGTGGAAGAACCCGAAGGTCAGCGTGAGATTCTCCGCGAGCATCCGAAGGCTTAGGTCAGGCCCCGCTTTCTGCTGGCACAGCAGGTTCAGGCCCACCACTACGAAGAAAAGCGGCGCCAGCCGCATCCATCGCTTAAGGAAAAAAGTCTTGAGCGCACCACCATCAAAAACGGTTTCCCCGTACAAATGGAAAAAACAGAACCCGCTGATGACGAAAAACCCCTGGACGCCATAGATGCCGAGCTTCGCCAGCATCGTCGTGGTGCCCCCCCCAGGCGCGAACAGCTCGGTCCAAAGCGAGGTGTGGTAGACCACCACCGCCAGCGCCATCAACCCGCGGAGGATATCCAGGGCGTAGATGCGGCCATTGGCATTCGGCGGGCTTTGCGGGATGGTGGCCCCTCATGGATCAGGTCCCGGCCTTGGTGCCGGGACCTGATTTTCACATGGGTTCCTCAGGACCCGGCCACTTCATCTTTCTGGGAGATCCCGTACCAATCCAATTTCCGGGTGGCCAGCATCACGGAGGCCAGGGCGCAGAAAAGCAGCAGCGAACCCATGATCAGAGCGTTGTCCTCGGAAATCAGCAGGCCGTAGAGCACGCCGTAGAGCAGCGTCAGCGCCCCGGCGAAACCCCATCCGTGGAGGCGGCTTTGCAGCACCTGTTCGAGATAGAAGCCCAGCAATAGAATGCAGGCGGAACTGGCGGTGATGTAAGCGTCCAAAAATCCGATGTGCTCCGCCAGGCTGATGAGCAGCAGGAAGAACATGGCCAGCCCCAGGCCCACCAGCAGGTATTGCATGGGGTGGATGCGGAGCCGCTTGAGCAGCTCGAACATCAGGAAAGCCGCGAAGGTGAGTCCCACAAACAGGAAGCCGTACTTCACCGCCCGCTCGGATTGCAGATAGATGTTCACGGGGCGGATGAAGGCGACTTCAAAGGCTTCTTCGGTAAAGTGGTCCTTGCCCCCTTCCAGGATTTTCGAAAGGTCGCGGGCGAGACTGGAAACTTGCCAACGGGCTTCAAATCCGCCAGGTCCGACGTGATGGGTCAGGGGCAGGAACCGCCCTCCGAAGCTGGGATCCGGCCAATCCGAGCGGAGTGACATCTCCGTGCGCTCTGCGACCGGCGCCACGGAAAAGTTTTTGGTGCCCGTGAGTTCCAACGGAATTTCAAAGGTGAATTCCCTGCCATCCAGACCATTGACATCCGGAAATGCCACCTGGATGCCGTGGGAAAGGGTGGCCAGATCCTCCGACTCAAATTCGAGCGGCTTGCCGTTCCACTGCAGTACAGGCCGGTTGCGGATGCCACGTAGATCCGAGATGCCCAGGACCAGGTGCGCCCTTGCGCCCTTGGCGGCTTTCCACTCGGTGCCGAGGCCCATGTCCGTGGGGATGGCAAACCGTCCAGTCAGTTTGGAATTCAGATTGTAGAGCTGGGCTTTATAAAGTCCGCGGTTGCGCTCCTCCACGGTCGCATCACCCTTGATGGCCAGCTCTTTCGGGACGAAGATCCGCTGTCGGGCTTCATCCTCGAGGTGAGTGGAGATAAGGCCGGTCTTTTCGTCCTTTTGTTGTTTCTCGACGCGGACGGAATAGTCCACCACCACCAATGGGCCGATGATCTGTTGGGGGCCTGCGGAACTATTGGCCACATTGGCCTCCACCTCCATCTGGCGCTTATGCCGGTCTTCAACCTGGCTATAGATCATGGTGAGCGGCACTACCAGCACCAAGGCGATGGCCATCACCGCGAAAGCCTTCAAGAACAGATTCCAGCGCATGCATGTCCTCCTTTAGGGATGGAGCAAGGCTGGCTTCCTTCCGCGAAGTGAAGATGAGGTTGTGTGAAGGGAACGTGAAGTCAGGGTGGGGTGGTGTTTTTAGTCCCAAGTCTCAAGGTTCAAGGTTCAATTTGGAGGCGGCCATTGGCCGCATTAAATTCAGGCGCGCCAAAGGCGCAACACATCGACTTAGGACTTAGGACTTGAGACTTGGGACTTGGGACTTAGGACTTGAGACTTGAGACTTGAAGCTCAAGCCCCCAGCCTATTTAGTCATCCCATCGGCAACACCAGCCGGGCCTCGCAGCCGCCTTGGACATTGCCCACATGGATGCTGCCGCCGTGCAGTTCGGCCACTTGGCGCACGAAACTTAAGCCCAGGCCGGTGCTTTTTTTTCCGGTGTCCGGGCGGGGCAGGGAATAGAACGGATCGAAGATTTTTTCGAGGGCGTAGTCCGGGATTCCCGGCCCCGAATCGCGGATGGCCAGCGTGTGGAATCCAGCGGAAGTTTCCGTGGAAATTTGCAGCGTGCTCCCGGCCTCCGCGAATTCCAAGGCGTTGTCCAGCAGATTGCCGAGGGCTTGCTCCAGTAGGAAGGATTCCCCATAGGTGAAGGCGTCTGCGGGGACAGCGGTTCGCACCTTCAGGTTCCGCAGGGCCAGCCGCGGATGCAGGGCCTCCAGCACGCTTTCCGTGAGCGCGGCCAGCGACACGCGGGAGGCCTGCTGAAGGCCCTGGCGCTGCTCCACCGAGGCCAGGTCCAGCATTCGATGGACCAAGCGCTGGAGCCGCTCTTCCTGCTCCCGGATGTTCGATAAAAAGCGCTGCCGGTCCGCATCGGGCATGTCTTCCTGCAGCAGTTCCGCCGCGCCGTGGATGGCCGAGAGCGGGCTCTTCATTTCATGGGTCAAGGTGTGGACATAGCGCTCCACGTATTGCCGGCCTTCGAGTTTTTCACGCATGGTTTCCAAGGCGCGCCCAAGGTCCGAAAGCTCACCCCCGATCAGTTTCGGGAGCACGGCCCGGCGTCCCAACGACACTTCCGTGGCGTAGTCCCGAAGTTTTTCCACCGAGCGCGTCAGGGCGAAGGAAAGCCCCAGGCCCAGGAGCAGCGCCACTCCCATGATGAGCAGGCTGGCCCGGAAGACCCGCTGCTGGCTGCGGCGCGCAAAAGGCACCACGCTTCCGGTGGGGACCGCGACGCTTAGCACGCCGATGATTTTCGGACCGTCCATGATGGGCGCCGCCACGTGCATCAAGGAAGTGGTTTCATCTTTTGGATCGCTTCGCGTGCTGCGCGCCCCATACTGGCCTCGCAGCGTGCGGTAGACATCGTTCCAGGTCGAAAAATCCTGCCCCTGGTCCCGGGCTTCGGAATCAAACAGGACGACGCCTTTCGAATCCATCACATGAACGCGGAAACCCGCTTTGTGGTGGTCCACATCCCAGATGCGGGCGCTGAACGTACGCTCGGAAAATCGGCGTACCGCCCCGGCGAAGGGGCCCTTGTCCAGGGTTCCGGCTTTCAGTTCCGGCGCGGCGATTTCCGCCAGCAGGTTGGCGGTGTCCACCAGCGCCACTTCCATGCCCTGCCGCACGCCGGGCCGCACTTCCTGCATGAAGATCCTCAACACGAAAAACGTGGCGAGTCCCACCAGCAGGAAGAATCCAAGGAAGATGCGGTAGCTGAGTCTCATGGGCGCTCCGCCAGGATAGCGTGGAGAATGGAGGTTCAAGTCCCAAGTCTCAAGTACCAAGTACCAAGTACCAAGTCCCAAGTCTCAAGTCCCAAGTCTCAAGTCCCAAGTCTCAAGTCCCAAGTCCCAAGTCCCAAGGTTCTATTCAGAGGCGGCCATCGGCCGCATTAATTCTTAGGCGCGCCAAAGGCGCATCAAAACAACTTGAGACTTGGGACTTGGGACATGAGACTTCTTCCCTACAACTTGGGACATGAGACTTCTTCCCTACAACTTGGGACTTGAGAATTCTTCCTTCACACCCGCCCGATGCTGTAGCCCAAGCCCCGATGCGTCTGGATGGGGTCCGCTTCGGCCTCCACCGCTCTGAGTTTCGCCCGCAGGGTCTTGATGTGGGTGTCCACGGTGCGGTCTCCGCTTTCCTCGGCTTCGGGCCAGACCTGCTCTAGCAATTGGCTCCGCGTGAACACCTGCTCCGGGTGCGCCAGCAATGTCTTGAGCAGCCGGAATTCGTAGCGCGTCAGGTCCAGGGCCTTGCCGCGGAACTCGATGCGGTGCCGGGCCTCATCCACCAGAAAGGGAGTGGCGGACGCTTGGGAGTTGGAGCGGTCCAGCCGCCTCAGGATCACGCGCACCCGCGCCACAAGCTCTCTCGGGCTGAAGGGTTTCACCATGTAATCATCGGCGCCGATCTCCAGGCCCACGATGCGGTCCACTTCCTCGGAGCGCGCCGTGAGCATGATCACCGGCAGGTCCGAGAAGGTCCGCAACCGGCGGCAGACTTCGAATCCGGAGATGTCCGGCAGCCCCACATCCAGGATCACCAGCTTGAAGGAACCCTTCAAAATCATCGTTAGCGCGGCTTCTCCCAGCTCTGCGTGGCTGGGGTGGAAACCTTCGGTCCTCAATGCATAGGCGATGGTGTCCGCGATGGAGGGCTCGTCCTCGACGATCAGGATGTTGGGTTCCATCACTTCCTCGGTTGCTGGTTTGCTCCGCTAGGGAGTTGGAAATGCCCGTATTCAATATTCTGGGACTTCGAGATCGCGGCAGATTTTCCGGGCCAGGTACTCGTCTATTTCGCGGTGGCGGGGAATGGTGGAGACCTTGCGGGTTGCGCGATTCACGTAGATGGAATGATTGCCGCCTTCTCGCAGCAGCTCGCAGCCCTTGGCCAGCAAATGCCTGAGGAGATCGGTTCGTTTCATGCCGTGATGCGCAAGGGCTCTCGGATGACGCTTTGGCCGCCGAGATCTTCTTCCGCCAGCATCCGGTTGGCCTCCATGACCATGGCCACGGCCTCCTGCAGGTTTTCGCGGGCTTCATCCAGGGTGGCCCCCTGGGTATTGGCGCCGGGCAGCTCCTCTACGAAGGCCAGGTATCCTTCGGACACTTTCTTGAAAACGGCGGTGAACTGGATTCCCATTTTCATCTCCCCCTATTCAACGATAGACCACCTTCCCGCGACCCCTCGCCAGCCGTCCCATAATCCAGGCCTGTTCGCCGCCATTCTGCAGTTCCGCCACGATCTTTTGCGCTTCACTATCGCTGGCGATGAGCACCATGCCCACGCCCAGGTTGAAGCTGCGGCGCGCATCCTCAATGGGCAGTTTCGATGCCTCGATGAGATGTCGGAAGAGGCCCGGAACCTCCCAGCTCTTCGTGTCGATTTCCGCATCCAGATGGCCCGGCAGCACGCGGGGCAGGTTGTCCGTCAGGCCGCCGCCGGTGATGTGCGCCATGCCGCGGATCCGCTTGGCTTTTACGAAGGGCATGGCCTGCTCCAGGTAGCTGCGGTGCACCGCCAGCAGGGAGGCTCCGACCGTTTTCCCCGTGGCGGGAAGCATGGAATCCACCGCGCGGCCTTCCACCTCGAACAGCACCTTGCGGGCCAGGGAATAGCCGTTGGTGTGCAGGCCGCTGGAGGGCAGGCCGATGAGCGCATCGCCCTCGAACATCTGGTCGAGCCGGGGCAGCAGATCAGCCTCGTCCACCAGGCCCACGATGGTGCCCGCCACGTCCACCTCGCCCGCCTCGTAGACGCCTGGCATCTCCGCCATCTCGCCGCCGATGAGCGCGCAGCCAGCGGCTTTGCAGGCCCCGGCCATGCCCTTGATGATTTGCTCGATGATTTCGGGTTCGAGCCTCTGCGCGGCGACGTAGTCCAGGAAGAACAGGGGCCGCGCGCCCTGCACCAGGATGTCGTTGATGCAGTGGTTCACCAGATCCTGGCCCACGGTGTCCCAGGTGTTGGCCAGCCGGGCGACCTTCATCTTGGTGCCCACGCCATCCATGGAGCTCACCAATATGGGCCGGGCCTCTTCGAATTTCGCCGCGAACAGCCCGCCGAACAGCCCCAGATCGCTCAGCACGCCGGGTGTCTTGGTGGCTTTCACATGGGATTTGATACGGCGCAGCGCATCATCCTGGCGGTTGATGTCCACGCCGGAAGAGGCATAGGTCACTTTGCCTGGATTGGTTGTCGTATCGGTCATGGAGTCCCCGGAGCCTGATGGTCGATTGGCCAGATGAACTATGATTTTCGCATAGGATTAGCCCATGCCCATCCACGAATCCCAGGCCGAAGCAGCCATCCGCTCTCTTCTTCAGAGCTTCGGCCTGGATCCAGAAGCGCCGGAACTCGCGGCCACGCCCAGGCGCGTGGCGGAGTTCTGGGCGGAGCGCACGGCGGGCTACGACGTGGACCTGGCGGCGGAACTGCAGGCGCTCCCCGGAGAACTGGCGCCCGTTCCAGTGATCCTGTCGCGCATCCCCTTTGTTTCCACCTGTGAGCACCATCTGGCGCCGTTCCAAGGCCATGCCACGGTGGGGTATCTGCCGGGGCAGGGCGGCACCGTGGGTCTGAGCAAGCTCGTGCGCGTGGTGCAGGCCTTCGCGTGGCGGTTGCAGGTGCAGGAGCGCATGACGCAGCAGATCTTCGATTCGCTGGAGCACCATCTGAAGCCCGAAGCCTGGGGCGTGAAGCTGGTGGCCGAGCACACCTGCATGAGCCACCGCGGCGTCAAGACGCCGGAAGTCCCTGTGACGACGCTGCTGCTAGGCGGCGCGTGGACCGGAAACCCGCCGGAAGAATTCCGGTAGAGCAGGGAGAAGCCAGTCTGGAAAGCTCTACTGCGATGTTCTCTAGCAGGGAAACGACCTTCTTATCCCCGTATATCCCGGCTGAATCATTTATTGCCGTGGTATCCAATCAGCAGGCATAAGGAAGCGGTTTCTCGCAGATCTGGTCCAGCGGGCTCGGCACGCCCTTGCCGCCGCGGTTCAATACGTGGGTATAGATCATCGTGGTCTCGACTTCTTTATGACCAAGCAGTTCCTGCACGGTGCGGATGTCGTGGCCCGTCGCCAGCAGGTGTGTGGCGAAGGAGTGGCGCAGCACGTGCGGAGTGACGGGCTTGATGATCTCGCCGCTGCGCGCCGCCAGCCGGATGGCCTTTTGCACGCTCTCGGGCTGGATGTGGTGGCGGCGGACGATCCCTGAGCGCGGGTCCACGGAGCGGAGGCTCGATGGAAAGACCCACTGCCAGCCCCAGGCCCTGGGCGCGATCTTGAATTTTTCCGCCAGCGCGTCCGGCAGAAAGACTTCGCCGAAACCTTCCGCCAGGTCGCTCTCGTGCAGGAGGCGGACTTTTTCGAGATGCGCCCGAAGTGGCTCCAGCAGGCGGTCCGGCAGCATGGTGACGCGGTCCTTGCCGCCCTTGCCGTCCCGCACGATGATCTCCCGGCGCTCGAATTCCACGTCCTTCACCCGCAGGCGCAGGCCCTCCATGAGGCGCATCCCCGTGCCATAGAGCAGCTGCGCCACCAGGGCCATGGTGCCCTCCAGCTGGTCCAGCAGCACCCGCACTTCGCTCGGCGTGAGCACCACCGGCAGCCTCGGATGGCGTTGGGCGTGGATGACTTCATCGAGCCAGGGCAGATCCACGTTCAGCACATGCCGGTATAAGAAGACCAGGGCGGCCTTGGCCTGGTTTTGCGTGGATGGCGACACATGCCGCTCCACCGCCAGATGGGTTAGGAAATCCTGAACCTCAGGTGCTCCCATGTCTTTGGGGTGCCGCTTGCTATGGAAGAGGATGTAGCGGCGCGCCCATTCAAAATAGGCTTGTTCGGTCCGAAGGCTGTAATGCCGGACTCGAAGGCTGTCCCGCAATTGCTCCATGAGCCTAGGAGGTTGCGGCCCGTCGGTCCCCATCCGCTTTCCACCGGTCTGCCTATTCAGATCAAACACAGGTCTCGCTCCGATCGCCCCAGTTCGCCTATTGCGGTAAACTCCGGACAGCTCCAAACGTCACAAAAGATAAGGGACAACTCAATCTATCGTCTTTTTTTCGCCTGTCAACCCCTCTTCACAGTTCGCCTATTACAACCGCACCGAACCCCACCCCCCACCAAATCCAAAGCAATTTTTCCCGAATAGGCGTACCGCCCCCCACTTTTCACCGCCGCACAATACTAAGT
>JADKJH010000001.1 GCA_016722505.1 Holophagaceae bacterium | reverse complement strand
CCGAGCCAGGACTCCAGATAACGGATGCCGACGCGGACGTTGTGCCGCAAGCCCGCCTCGGTTCGGGGGCCATCGGGCACCCGAAGCAGATCGCCCGCGATGACGGTTCCGATGCTGCCTTTCACATGCAGTTGGTTGGGTCCCGGCATGTGCGCGTCAAATATTTCAGTCGCCAAAGCCACCAGTCCTGGGTGCGCCACCCAAGTGCCATCATGGCCATCCTTCACTTCGCGCAGCTTGTCTTGGCGCACGCGCTCCATGGCTGCTTCGTTGGCCGCCACATCTTCCTTGATAGGGATTTGCGCCGCCATGCCGCCCATGGCCAGGGCGCCTCTCCGGTGGCAGGTCTGGATGAGCAGTTGGCTGTAGGTCCGCAGGAAGGGTTGGGTCATGCCGATGCTGCCGCGGTCAGGAAGCACCGCTCCCGGATCCATCCGACGCTTCTTGATGAAGCTGAAGATGTAGTCCCAGCGCCCGCAGTTCAAACCGACGATGTGATCCTTCAGGGCATACAGGATCTCGTCCATCTGGAAGGCGGCGGGGAGGGTTTCGATGAGCACCGTGGCGCGGATGGTGCTTGGCCGTAGATCCAGGGCAGCTTCCGCATGCACAAAGACATCGCGCCAAAGGGCCGCCTCCTCATGATGTTCAAGCTTGGGCAGGTAGATGTAGGGGCCGCTCCCTCTCGTTACCAGTTCTTTGGCGTTATGGAAGACGTATAGCCCGAAATCAAACAGAGACGCGGGCACCACAACGCCATCCACCGTCATGTGGCGTTCCTCCAGGTGCAGGCCGCGGGGACGCATCATCAGCACTGCCGTGCTTTCCTTCAGACTGTAGGTTTTCCCGGTGGCCCCATCCTCGAAGCGCAGGGTTCGCCGTACAGCCTCCATGAGATTCTTCTGGCCCTCCAGCAGGCGGTTCCAGGTGGGGGCGCAGGAGTCCTCGAAGTCCGCCATGAAGCAACGGGCGCCGGAGTTCAAGGCGTTGATGACCATCTTGCGGTCGGGGGGGCCGGTGATTTCCACGCGGCGATCCCGAAGGTCCTCCGGCAGCGGAGCGACAGTCCAGTCCCCTTCGCGGATGGCGCAGGTCTCAGGCAGGAAGTCCAGCCGCTGCCCGGCATCGAGATTCGCCTGGACCCTTCGGCGGGCTTCCAGCAGCGTCTCGATCCGAGGCTGGAAAGTGCGCGCCAAATCCGCGACAAAAGCCAGGGCCTTAGGGTTGAGCACTTCATCCCGAAGCCGGTGGTCCGGATCCAGAAGTGAAATTCCAGGAAGTTGGGGGCTTGCTTCACATCGCATGGGCGTATCCTAGGTGAGATGTAAAATATTTACTCCACACCAGAGAAATGCAAGATATGCTTCATAAATAAGCTGTTAATCAAGTAAATAAAAGTAAATTTACAAAATACAAATTGTCAATTTTGTAAAGTTTCCGGAGCCCGCATGGCCACCACTCCCTCCCTTCTCGGTGCCAAGCTTCGCGGCCTCCGCCGACGTGAAGGCCTCAGCCAAGCGCAGCTCGCGCAGCAGCTTGAGGTGTCACCTAGCTACCTGAACTTGATCGAGCACAATAAGCGCCCCCTTACAGCGCCGTTGCTGATCAAGCTGGCCCAGCTCTACCGCGTGGACCTACATACTTTCGCGCCGGATCAGGACGCCTCGCTGGCTTCAGACTTGGCGGAAGTCCTGGGCGATCCGCTCTTCGAAGAACTGGACCTCACCACTGGAGAGCTGCGGGATCTGGTGCAGCAGTGTCCGTCCGCAGCCCGCGCCCTCAAGACTCTTTATGGCGCTTATCAGGGCACGCGTTCCTCCGCAGAAGCGCTGGCCGCCAAGCTCAGCGACGGCCAAGACCTCGCGGGCGTGGACCGGTCGCGGCTGCCGACGGAGGAAGTCAATGATTTCATCCAGATGCACCGCAATCATTTCCCCGCTTTGGAGGCCGCCGCTGAAGCTCTCTGGGAGCGCGCCAAGCTCGATGCCACAGGCCTCTTCCAGGATCTGGTGCGGCATCTGGAGCGGGAGCACCGCGTCAAGGTGCAGATCCTCACCGTGCGGGAAAGCGGTGGCGTGTTGCGGCGCTTTCAGCCCGAGCGGATGCTGTTGGAACTCTCCGAACGGCTGCCTTTGCATTCCCGTGTTTTCCAGCTCGCCCACCAGATCGCATTGCTGGAATTGCCCGACGTATTGAACGGCCTCGCGGCGGATCCCGCGCTTTCCTGCGACGAAAGCCGCGCCCTGGCCCGGGTGGCGCTGGCCAACTATTTCGCCGGCGCAGTGATGATGCCCTACGTGCCTTTCCGGGAAGCAGCCCGGAAGGAACGCCATGACGTGGAACTGCTGGGACGGCGCTTCCAGGCCAGTTTCGAGCAGGTCTGCCACCGCCTTACCACGCTCCGACGGCCGGGCCAGGAAGGCATCGCCTTCCACTTCCTGCGCATTGATATCGCGGGAAACATTTCGAAGCGGTTCTCCGCGTCGGGCATCCGCTTCGCCAGGTTCTCCGGTGCCTGCCCGCGCTGGAATGTCCACGCGTCATTCTTGACGCCCGGTACCATCCGAACTCAGGTTTCCGAAATGCCCGACGGCACGATCTATTTCTGCATCGCCCGCACCATCCACCAGGAGCGCGGCGGCCCCCACGCGGCGCATGCCGTGCAGGCCGTGGGTCTGGGCTGCCTCGCGGAGCACGCCAAGGAATTGATCTACGCCGATGGCGTGAATGTCGCCAACCATGCGGCCGCGGTTCCCATCGGCGTGAGCTGCCGCATCTGCGAACGGCCCGACTGCGACCAGCGCGCGTTCCCGCCCCTGCACCAGCCCTTGAAGATCCACGAAAACCTGCGCCGTGGCTCATTCTACGCGGGAGAGTGATTCCCGGGGATCACGCCACCGCATTCACCTGCATCAGTCAAAGCCCGCCAGGGCTCCAGCACGAAGGGTCGCGTGAAGCCGCGTGGATGCGGAAGCTCCAGGTGCAATTCGGGACCCAGCATCCGCAGATCCTCAGGGGTTTCCCAATCCCAGTTACCTGTTTGCCCACTCACCGCGATGAGATCCAGATCCAGCGTCCGTGGCGCGTTCCGGCCCTGGCTGCGGTCGCGGCCGCAATGCAGTTCGATGCGCAACAGGGCCTCCAGCAAATAGCGCGGATCGGCGATCTCTGTGGCCAGCAAAGCCACCGTGTTGAGATAGTCCGGCCCGCGGCCTGATTCATCCGGTGTCTCCATCACGAGGCTGGATGCCCGCACCTGGCCGTGTTTTTCGAGACCTTCAATGCCCGCCGCGAGGTTCGCGCGACGGTCGCCGAGGTTTGAGCCAAGGGCGATGACAGCGTTCATTGGAACCGCGAATCAACGCGAATGGTCGCGAACGAAGATTTATTTTTAGCGTCCTTTCGCGGTTTCATTTTTTCTTTCCGTGCTCAGCGACAACCACCGTTCTAATTCCGCCGCGAATCAGGAAATCCCCCTCGATGCGCATCCACTGGGGCTGCGTGGCGGCCACGAGGTCATCGAGAATTTGGTTGGTCACAGCTTCATGAAAAGCCCCGCGATCACGGTAGCTCCAGAGATACAATTTCAACGATTTCGATTCCACGCAGAGCTGGTGCGGCTGGTAGCGGATAGTGATGTGCGCAAAGTCCGGCTGGCCGGTCATGGGGCAGAGACAGGTGAATTCCTCGGTGCTGAAGACCACCTCGAAGGGCCTTCCCGGACGCGGGCTTTGGAAGGTATCGAGCTGGGTGGAGGGCTGGGTGACCGTGCGTTTGGGCAGCTTTTCCATGGTGGGGTTCATCGCAGGTTTCCCCAAAGGTCAGACAATCGAAGACGAAAACCTGCTGACGTTTTATTCATTCTTTGACCCCAAGCGCCTTCAACCTTTCTTTAGCTTCACGAACGAGCTGTGGCATACCTTTCTGGATCCCCACTTGGGCACAGTGTCGGTAGTGCTGGATGGCCTCGTCTCGTCGGCCCGCCTGATCGAGGGCTTTTCCCAGGCTGCGCATGGATGACACGAAGACGGGATCGAGGGAGAGGGCTTTGCGATAGGCGTTGATGGCTTCATCGGTACGACCCTTGGCCATCCAGCCATCGCCGAAGCTGTCGTAGGAATTGGCGTTGCCTGGATCCAGTTCCACCTGTTTGCGAAAATGGTCCAGGGCCATGTCCACCTGTTTCATTTCCAGTTCCACATAGCCCAGCACGTTGTAGACGTCCGGGAACTTCGGATCGGCGGCGAGCGCCAAGCGGTACTCGGCCTGGGCAGAGCCGGGATTTTTCTGTCTCTGCAACACCTGCCCCTTCATGTAATGGCCTCTGGAAGGGTCGAGGGCTAGAGTCCGTTCCGCGAGGGCCTTAGCCTTGTCCAGACTGCCTCCTCCGACTGCGGGCACATTGAAGTACCAATTGAACAGCGCCAAGAAGGCAGTCCGGTTCGCGGGCTCAAGTTGGACGGCCTTTTCAAGGGCCTCGCGCCCATCCTTGGCCAGGCCTGAGGCACGAAACATGTTCGCCTGCTGCGCGAGAGGCCCCAAGGTGTTGCCCCGGAGAACGTGATAACTCGCCTTGCCCGGATTGATCTGGATGGATTTATCGGCGTATTCCAAGGCCTTCTGGAGATTGCCGGTAGCCCTCTGCAGTACGCCCATCTCGTACCAGGCTTCGGCATTGCGCGGATCGGTTTGCACAACCCTGTCCAGAAGCACCTGAGCCTCCTGGAAATTCTTTCCCTTGATCAGCCGTATGGCTTTTTCAAGTTCGGATTCTCCATGCAGGCTGTTCGAAATCCCAAGTAGAAGGCAGAAGAGGAAGCAGGTTCGGAGTTCTGACATGGCATTCCTTTAAACAAGATGAAGCCAAAGCGAAGTCAACATCTCTGATCACGAAAACGTTAAACAGGACGTTTTATCAATTGTAGGCTGATCTCCATGTGGACACTTCTGCCCTTAGGAAATCCTGGCGCTGAATACGCCAACACCCGACACAACATGGGCCGCCTCATGCTCCAGCGCTGGATGGCGGACCGCGGATTGAAACCGCCGGTAACGAAGAAATTCGCCCACGGAACGCTCTACAGACTGAACGACCGCCTGCAAGCCCTGGTGCCCGCAACCTACATGAATCTTAGCGGCGAGGTGCTGCCCGAAGCCGATGGGACGGGCATCTACGTTCGCAAGCTCGTGATGCTCTATGACGACAAGGATCTGCCCTTGGGCTACGGCCGCTTCCGGCTGGAGGGCAGCGATGGCGGCCACAATGGCCTCAAATCCGTATTCCATCATGCGGGAACCCAGTCCATTGCCCGTCTTCGACTAGGCATCGGCCCTTTTGAGCGTCCGCTGCATGAATTTGTGCTCGGCGAATGGAGCGAGCCGGAATGGGCTTTAATCGACGAAATGGATGCGCCCTTCGCCCGCTTCCTAGACCTGCTTGGAGCCACGGAGGATCTGGGCACGCTTCCCAATCAGGTCAATTCGGATGCGTTCTGGAAGCGCGAGAGCCCCAAATCCTGAGCCCCACGTCCCAAGTCCCAAATCTCAAGGCAATCTGGCGGCGCCTGCAGCGCACTTTCTCATCGCGGCCGCAGGCTGCCTCCACCGACAGCCCCAGAACCAAGGAACCAGGCAATGTAATTGGACCTCAATACTTGGGGCTTGAGACTTGAGACTTGAGACCATAGGCCCACCACTCAGGCATCCTTCCTTGAACCTCAAGCCTTTCAATGAGAGACTTGGGGTTCGCGTCCCGCAATAGGGAAGCTCCTTGCTCCCATCTCTGAATGGGGGCTTCACATCCACAAGGAGGAACGATGCGTCTATACGAGACCATCTTCATCGCCTCCCCTACGTTGACCGAAGAACAGGTCGACGAACTGGTCAAACAGTACGAGGGGATCATTGCCGAGCAGGGTGGCGAACTGCTCAAAACCGACAAGTGGGGCCGCAAAAAGCTGGCCTACGAAGTCCAGAAATTCTCGGAAGGGAACCACACTGAGTTCGAGATGAACGCCGGCCCCAAGCTCATCGCTGAGCTGGAGCGCCGCTTCCGCAACAACGACGCGGTCATCAAGTTCATGAGCGTGCGCCTCGATGCCGAAGCCAAGTCCGCGGCTCGCCGCAAGGCCCGTTTCGAGCGTGAAGGCAAGCGCAAGGCCGCCGCTGGCATCAAAGAGCGTCCCCCAGAGGAGGTGGCATAATGAAGAAGCGACCTGACGCAAAAGGCAAACCGAAGAAGAAGAAGGTATTCAGCGGCCGGCGCAGCAAGTTCTGCAAGTTCTGCGTCGAGAAATCCGTGCTCATCGACTACAAGGACATCAAGACCCTGCAGGGCTTCACGCCCGAGCGCGGCAAGGTCCTGCCCCGCCGCACCAGCGGCGTGTGCGCCAACCACCAGCGCATGCTCGTGGAATCCATCAAGCGGGCCCGCAACATCGCTTTGCTGCCTTTCGCTACGGACTAGTTCCAATTACTCGGCATGTTCAGAAAACCGCCCCCCAAAAGGGCGGTTTTTCTGTGGTGGGGCGCACTTGCGACTACCCCCCGATCGGACAGTCCCACTGGACTGTCCTCCCGCTCCTCGCTTCGCTCGGTCGCGGAGGGGGCCCCGTGGGAGGCGTTTTTGTTGCGCTTCAGTTACCCTTGAAGCATGGCCGTTGATAATTCTGATACTCCCAAACTCCCGAAACTCCCACTGCCCCTCCGCAAACAGAAGGCATTGAAAGCCTCCTGGAAACCGATGCTTTGCAATTGGCTGGTGCCGGGCTCGGGCTATTGGATGATTGGCGAGAAAGGTCGCGCGAAAGCGCTCTTCGGCATCTCTGCGGTGTTCTGTCTGCTCGCATGGATCCAGCTCTCTGCCGGCGCGGGGAATGGAATTCCCGGTGGTGTGTTTGTCCCCAAGACTGAACCGTTTGAATGGATGCCGACCCTTGGTGCGGGCGCGACCCTGGGCATCGGGCCGCTCTACGGAGCCTTCGCCTGGGCCTTCGGTGGCCAAGCCACCGAGCCGATCCGTAATCTCACTCAGGAGTACGGCGCCAGCTACGTGATGATTGCCGGGCTGCTCAACTGGCTCTGCTGCTTCGACATTTTTGATCGCGCCACTGGGCGTTGGGTATGGCGGTTGCCCAGGGATGAGCAGGAAGCCATCTCGGGACAAACAGCTGGGAGAGCCGAAAATGGAAGCAACGCGAATCCCAGCGAATAGCTGTATTTAACGCGATGCAGTTCAGTAATTGCAGCCACAAAGCCGCACGAAGAGACACGAACATAAAACCTTCGCGCAGCGTTCGTGTACCTTCGTGGCTTCTATTCTCTAAAATAAGCGGGATTGGACCTAGGCACTTTCCAGATTCCGCTTCTGCGAGTCCACTTTCAGGCCGCGTCCGCTGTTCAGCACCACGCTGACAGAGCTGGCCATCATGGCGGCAGCGGCCAAGATCGGATGCACGTATCCAGCCAGCGCCAACGGTATCAATACGGCGTTGTAACCCAATGCCCAGCCTAGGTTCTGACGAATCCGGCGCAGACTCAGGCGTGAGAGTTTTAAAAATACCGGCAGCCGGCGCAGATCCCGATGGACCAGTACCAAGCCCGCGCTTTCCAGGGCCACGGAAGCGCCACTGCCCATGGCGATTCCAAGATCCGCTTGGGATAAGGCCACCGCATCGTTGATGCCATCACCCACCATGGCCGCGGGACCGACGCGGGACTGAATTTCCGCAAGCCGCGTCGCCTTTTCCGAGGGCAACGCGCCGCCGATCACCCGTTCTGGAGCGATGCCGACTTGGGCCGCGACTTCAAGACAGGCTTCGATGCGATCTCCACTGAGCAGCCAACACTCAACACCCATGCGCTTCAAGGAACGAATGCTGGTTGCGGCCTCCACACGAACGGTATCGCCAAGGCCCCAAAGCGCGGCAGCGCGATCGCCCACCGCGAACATGACCAGTGAGCCCCGCAGGCCATCCCCGACCCACCAGGATTCAGGCGCCTGGACGCCCTGCTCTTTCAACCACATGGGCCTGCCGACGAGCAGGCGTTGATCCTTGAAGCGGCCGCAAACGCCAAGGCCTGGACGCACTTCGCGATTCCATACGTCGGGAAGCCGCTGGCCTAGGCCTTGAGCCCGCGTGGCGCCCTCGCGGAAGATGCGCTCGGCCAGCGGATGCGTGGAAATCTCCTCCAACGCTGCAGCCAGCATCAGCGCTTCGTCTTCGGTCATACCATCCAGGCGGAAGCCTGTGAAATCCAAGCGTCCCGTTGTAAGGGTTCCCGTTTTATCAAACACGAAGGCCTTCAGCTTCGGCCCTTGCTCCAGCACCTCGCCGCTGCGCAACAACAACCCGCGCTTGGCGCACTCTGTGACCGCGCTGACCAAAACCATGGGTGTGGCGATACCCAAGGCGCAGGGACAGGCCACCACCAGCACGGCGATGCCCGCCATCAGCGATTGCACCAACGGCGCGTGATGGGCATAGGCCAGAAAGCCTGCAAGGAGGGCCAAGGCGATGACAATGGGCATGAAGACCGCCGCGATCCGATCCGCCAGCAGTTGAATAGGCGGTTTCGCCGCCAAGGTCTGGCGCACACGCTGCACTACCTGGGCCAACCGTGTGTCAGAACCCACAGCTTGGGCTTCCAGTTCAAGCGTGCCGGCATTGAGCAGCGTACCTGCCAACACCATACTGCCTAAGCCCATTTCCACCGGCTTCGGCTCCCCGGTGAGACTGGAAGTGTCCACCCAACCGCTTCCGGCAAGGACCCTGCCATCAACAGGGATGCGCTCTCCCAGCTTCACGCGCAGGCGATCACCCACCTTCACCTGTTCCATGGAGACTTCTTGGAAGGCGGAGCCATTCCATTTTTCGGCACCCTGGGATGAAAGCTGGAGCAGGCCATGGACGGCTGCCCGGGCTTTGCGCTTGGAACCGCCTTCGATGGCACGGCCGATGACCAGAAGGCTCACCAACATGGAGGCCGTATCGAAGTACACATGGTGTGTATGCAACACCAAGGCCGCGTAAAGGCTCACGAGGAAGGCCATCACGGCGCCAAAACCCACCAGGGAATCCGTATTCGGCGCGCCAAGGCGGATGCGGCGCCAGCCATTGGTGATGATGGGCCAGCCGCAATAAAGCAGCACTGGCAGCGCCGCCAAGCCCGTGGTCCAGGTGAAGGTGTCCCGCACGATCATCGGCATGGGGTTCTTGTCGTAGAGGCGCGATTGAAAGACCAGCTCCGAAATCCATTCGATGCCCTGGTCATGGGCGAAGGTTGCGTACATGACCATGGCGTTCATCATGGCGTTGGCACCGAGCACGATGGCCAGCAGCAGCCGTAGTGAGTGATGAATGCCCTGGGCCTCGTCCCCGTCATCCAGCGGCCCGGCCAATTCACGGGAGGGAAAACCAAGCTGGGTGATATGCGCGATGATGTCATCCTTGCCTGCGAAGCTCGGCGCATAGAGGACTTGCGCCACTTCGGAGATGGGCTCCACCACAGCCTTTACAACGCCGCGTTTGGATTGCAGGATGCCTTCGATGAGCGGCGCGCAGGAACCGCAGGCGATGCCCTCAACCTTCAACCAAAGCTCCAAATAAGGCCCTGGCGGCAATTCTGATTCCTGCACATACCCCTTGAAGCGCGGTCCTTGCCGCATGGCTTCCTCGACGCCAAGGATGCCGAACACAGTGGCGCAGCCCGGGCAGCAGAATTCGTACTCCGTTCCGTGGAACGCCCGGTTCGCCCGGCCTTCGGCGATAGGACTGAGGCAGAGGTCGCAGTGGGATTTCATTCGCGCATTCGCGTGTCAGCTTTCGGCCTTCAGCGATTTCGCCAGCAGCTGGGCCCGGATGAAGGCATCGATATCACCGTCCAGGACCTTTTGCGTCTGGGCGGTTTCCTCGCCAGTGCGGTGGTCCTTGACCATCTGGTAGGGCTGCAGCACGTAGCTGCGTATCTGGGAGCCCCAAGCCACATCGGATTTTTCGCCGGACGCGGCGGCTACTTTGTCCAGGAACTTCCTTTGTTCCAGTTCGTAGAGCCTGCCTTGCAGGACTTTCAACGCTGTGGCGCGGTTCTTGATCTGGCTGCGTTCGTTCTGGCAAGAAACGACAATGCCCGTGGGCAGATGGGTGAAGCGGACGGCGGATTCCGTGCGGTTCACATGCTGTCCACCGGCACCAGATGCGCGGAACACGTCGATTTTCAAATCCTTGTCTGGAATGTCCACATTGATGGTGTCGTCCAGCTCGGGGCTTACATACACAGCGGCGAAACTCGTATGGCGGCGTTTGGCGGCGTCGAAGGGACTGATGCGCACCAGACGGTGGACACCGGCTTCAGCACGAAGATAGCCATAGGAGAAGGGCATCGTGACTTGGAATGTGGCGCCCTTGATGCCGGCCTCTTCTCCATCCTGATAGTCGAGCATTTCGGTGGGCCAGCCCTTCCGTTCGCAGAACCTCAGGTACATCCGCAGCAGCATGGCGGCCCAATCCTGGCTCTCGGTGCCCCCAGCACCCGGCGCAATGGCGACGATGGCATTGTTGCTGTCCAGTTGGCCGCTGAGCATCATGCGGAGCTCGGCGTCTTCAATCATTTTCCGCAACGCGGCCTCAAGATTTTCAGCTTCACCCAGCATTTCAGAGTCTTCTCGGCTCAGTTCCAGGGCTGTTTCCAGATCCTCGATCCCGGCATTCAATTTTTTCGCCAAGGCGATGTCATCGCCAAGAACCCCACGTTTTTTCAGCAGGGGTTTGGCTGCCTCTGGGTCATCCCAGAACCCCGGCGCGGCAGTCTTCTCTTCGATCTGTTCCAACTCCAAGGCCTTGCGCTCGGGGTCGAGATGCGCGGCCAGCTGGCGCACGCGGGGTTCAAGTTCGTTCTTGGCCCTGATAAGGGTTTCAAAGTCCATTCGGCATCCTGGGGCTCAATACACTCAACGCAAGCCGTTGTTCGAAAATTACCTACTCTTCCTCATGGCGAGAACGGCATAAGGGGCCTTGGCAGAACAATCAGAAAAAGACTGCTCATTCTGCAACGGCCCCTGAAGGCAACCCTTCATTCTACAAGGCTCGGCGGGTCCTGTCTGGCGCGGTATTCTGGTGGGATGCCCGAATCTCTCACCGTGCTGCCCAGCGATCTGGAGCCCTCTGAAAGGGGTTCCCTGCAAGGGCACACTTCCCTGAAGCTGGCTTTTGCCCGCTGGGAGCACCCGCAGCCCAAAGGCCGGATCGTGATTTCCCATGGGTATGGAGAGCATGGGGAGCGATACCGGCACACAGCCAAATGGCTTCATTCCTTGGGTTGGTCCGTTTCGAGCATGGACCACGCCGGTTTCGGCAGGTCCGAGGGCACCCGTGGAGATGCCACGGGCATCCGGCCTTTCGTGGATGATTTCACCCTTTTCCTGCACCAGGAACGCCTCCACGATGCGGCAAGGCTTGGGGCCCACCCTCGTCAGGTGAATGATGTCCCGGTCCTCGCCCCGCCCGTCCTCCCCCTAGTAGTCCTGGGGCATAGCTTTGGCGGATTGGTGGCCATGCTGACCTGCCTGTGGCACCCAGACACTATGGAGGGCCTCATCCTGAGCAGCCCTGCCGTGAGCCTGCGCCCCCTTGCCGGACTGATGAAACTGGTAGGGTCGGTGTTCTTTCAGCTAGCCCCCCACCGGTCCATTGATCTCCCTGGCAACAAGAACCTCGTTTGTTCGGATCCATTGCTGGTGCAACGCTACTGGGCGGACCCCAACTGCCATCGCCGCGTCACTGCCTCATTTCCAGCAGCCATCCAGGAGGGCCGGGAAGAACTGCTGAGCTTCGGATCTGAATTGGACCGCCCCATGCTCCTCCTGCAAGCAGGTTCGGACACAGTGGTGGATCCCGATGGGGCTGAACCGATCTGGGCTTCCATCAAGCCAGGACTTCTAGAGCGCCACCGGCTGAATGGCTTCTATCATGAAGTCTTCCATGATATTCATCGGGCCGAGGCCCAAACTCTGGTGGAGCCCTGGCTGGAAACCAGGTATCGAACCTGGATGGCTTCCAGCGCACCCGTTTCTGTGGACATGGAACCCTCACCCCCTCCCGCGATCGCAGTCTGATTTTGTTATCCACCGCCCTGTCTCTAGGAAAACCATGAACCGAACTCTCCGCATTTCGTTGACGTTAGCCCTGCTGATGGGGGCCGGCCTCGGCTGCCGGAAACCCAAGGTCGCGGACAAAATCCAAGGCCGGACAGCCCCTGATTTGTTGGCCAAAGGCGAATCCCTGCTGCGCAATGGAAAATGGGAACAGGGCCGGGCCGAATTGAGGCTCATTGAGGAGTACCTGCCCTCCACGCCTGAATTTCCAAAAGCCAAGCTCCTATTGGCGGATAGTTATTTTTTTGGGTCCACCAACAACTACCCCGAAGCCCAGGTTGAATATCAAAGTTTCTTAAACTATTTCCCCCGCAGCGAGAAACGCGATTACGCGCTCTACCACATCGCGCTTTGCCATTACGCCTCCATCATGTCTGCCGAACGCGAGCAGACGGAGACCAAAAAAGCGCTTGAAACCTTTCAACAGCTTCTGAAAGAAAGCCCCGGTTCCACCTATGCTGAACAAGCCAAAAGTAAAATCACCCAATGCTGGAGACGCATTGCCGAACATGAATTATTGGTGGGCGTGTTCTACGTGAACACCTACAACTACCCTGCCGCGGAAAATCGCCTTAAGGGACTGCTCCAGACCTACCCGGAATATGTGGATCGTGAACGGGCTTATTTCTTTCTGGGCGAGGCTCTGCGCAAGAAGCTGGTCACCCAGGAAACCCTCACCCAATTCAACAAAGAATTTCTGGCCAAGTACCAAAAGAAAGACTTCACGGAACTGAGCCCTTCGGATCTGGCGCGCTACAAGTTGGACTTTGATAAATTTTCTAAAGAGGAAATCGCCAAGTACCGTGAGGAAGGCAAAGGTTATTACCAAAAACTGGTGGAGAGCTACACCACAGGCGAGTGGGCCACCCGCGCCCGGGAGCGCATGGTGGAAATGGGCCAGCGGGATGTGAAAGAAGAACTCGACAGCTAATCGCGACTCGTGACAAGGGGCCTTCATGCAACCCAGTTCATTGGGGCTCGGTACCTACCTGGGTTCTCAAGATCCAGCCACGGGCGCCCAATACGTGGAAGCGGCCCATGCTTTCTTCCAGGCCGGCGGAACTGTCTTCGATACGGCTGCCAATTACCGGGGCGGGCATAGCGAACGGGCACTGGGCCTGGCCTTTGCCGAACTGCCTCGGGAGGAATTTTTCATCAGCACCAAAGCGGGCTATCTGCCCATGAGCGATGGCATCACTGAAGAATCCCAAGCTGAATGGTACAGGCGAGTGCTAGCGGAGCCCGGAATCCTTGCCGCCAGTGAAGTCCTGGACGGCTGCCATGCCATAACGCCTAAATACCTCTCGTACCAGCTCGATACGAGCTGCAGCGCGCTGGGGGTAGCCACCCTTGATCTCTTCTATCTCCACAACCCTGAGCATCAGCGTCCTGAACTGGGTCCAGAAATCTTTGACCAAGCCATCCGAAAGGCCTTCGAGGCCTGCGAGGGTTTTGTGCAGGAAGGCCGCATCAAGGAGTATGGCTGCGCCACCTGGAACGGATTCCGCGTGCCACCGGACTCCCCCGAACATCTGAGCCTGGAGAACTTGATGCGTATCGCCGAGGATGTGGGTGGGCCGAACCATCATTTCAGGTGGATCCAGGCTCCCCTGAACCTGGCCATGCCCGAAGCCTTTCTTGCGCCAACCCAACGTTTCGGCGACCGGGAAATGCCGCTGCTGGAAGCTTGCCAGTTGGCGGGCATTCAGGTCCAAACCAGCGCGAGCATCATGCAAGGCCGCATTCTTCATCAGATCGAGAGCCAGCGCGCCAGGTTCGCTGATCTGTTCCCCGGTTGCACCAAGGCAGCCCAAATCGCCCTGCAATTCACGCGATCCTGCCCGGGCGTCACCACCGCTCTGTGCGGCATGGGCAGAAAAGCTCACGTGGACGAGAATTCCCCTGTGATGGGATTGCCGAAACTGCCAGTGGATGTCTTGAACAGCCTGTTTGAAAACTAATTCGAAAAATATCGAAATATTTTGTTGCAATCTATTTCGATAATCATAGAATTAGTTTCTGGGGTCGCAATGTCCAAGGTGCTGGAACGCAATGCCGAACGGCTCGCAGCCCTGGGGCACCCGGTGAGGTTGGCCATTCTCCGCGCTGTGGTGAAAGGACCCCAAAATGGCACCAGCGCGGGTGATCTCCAATCCCAGGTGGGAATCCCCGCTTCGACCCTGAGCCACCACCTAGCCACCCTGAACCAAGCGGATCTCGTCAAGGTGGAGCGCTCTGGCAACTTCCTGCTGTACCGTTGCGACTTCAAGGCTCTGCGGGCTTTGTGCGACTACCTCTGGCAGAACTGTTGCGCCGGTGGACTTGATTGCTGCTGATTTGTTGAAGATCGGCCAATACCCATTTTCAAGGAGACCCCTCGTGTCAAACAAACCCATTCCCCCGATTCCAGCGCTCCTTACGGCCTTCCGGGCAGCAAGGTGAAACTACTCTTCCTCAGCACGAGCAACAGCTGCCGATCACCAATGGGCGAGGTGATGCTGCGCCGGTTTCGGCCTACCTGGCAGGTTTATTCTGCGGGTCTGGAGGCCCACGATCTCCATCCCGTGATGCTTCAAGTAATGGCAGAAGGCGGAAAACTGCCGACCGATCTCCATTCAAAATCCATCCAGGACTTGATTTCCGCTGGGCATCCGCTGGAGTCCTTCGACAGGGTCGTGACCCTTTGCGGTGATGCCCTGAACCGATACCCCGTCGTGCCGGGCAAGGTCATCCACGAGCAATGGAGCTTTCCCGATCCGGCCAAATTCTTCGGGTCCGAGCGAGAAATCCTTGGCCACTTCCGCCGCGTGCGGGACGACCTGAGTCACCGTATGCAGCACTGGGTCACGCTTCAAACTTGAAGCAGCCCGACCATCACCATATGTGGGAACCACGCAGGAGTTGATCATGCCTTCCATCCAAAACCCAACCCACAGCGACATCCACGACATCGTGCGTGATGCTTATGGCCGGATCGCATCCGGTGGCGGGGGGTGCTGCGGCGCTACCCCCAATTGCTGCGGTAGCGATTCTGAAAGCGACAGCCTGGCCCTCTCCTTGGGGTATTCCGCCCTTGAACTGGCCGCGATTCCTGAAGGCTCCAACCTGGGCCTATCCTGCGGGAACCCGACGGCGCTAGCGTCATTGAAACCCGGTGAAACAGTCCTGGAT
Organism: Holophagaceae bacterium; assembly: GCA_016722505.1. Classification (GTDB taxonomy): domain Bacteria; phylum Acidobacteriota; class Holophagae; order Holophagales; family Holophagaceae; genus JANXPB01. The sequence goes on along the minus strand of JADKJH010000001.1, from coordinate 1,589,106 downwards.
TTGGGCAGCGGCGCGGGATTCGACATCTTCATCGCCGCTTCGAAAGTGGGCGCCACCGGACAAGCCATCGGCATTGATATGACCCATGAGATGGTGGCTAAGGCCCGTACCAACGCTGCGGCATTCCATCACCGTACAGGCCTGGACAACGTCACCTTCCACCTTTCACATATCGAACAACTTCCCCTCCCGGATGCTTCTGTGGATGTGGTGATCTCCAATTGCGTATTGAACCTCAGCCCAGACCAGCCCACAGTTTGGCGTGAGATAGCTCGTGTGCTGAAACCAGGTGGCCGTGTCTCAATTTCGGATCTCGCGCTATTGAGGCCCCTGCCGGATTCCATAAAATCGCAGGTCGCGGCCTACGTGGGCTGCATCGCCGGTGCGTCGCTGCTGGCGGACATCGAGCGGATGGTCCGCGAAGCGGGACTCGTGGACCTCACCATTGAGTCCCATGGCGAAGCCATCGACGCGATGCTGGATCCTTCTAATCCGCTTCATGCGGAGATCCTCAAGAAGCTGCCTCCTGGAATGTCGCCTGCTGATTTCGTCACCAGCGCCCTAATCAGCGCTTATAAATCTCATACGTAATCACATTGGCACTTACCGCCAAAATTACCCAGGACACTGGCTATTTGCCAGTTTCGCAGATGAAACCTCGACAGTCCGGCGGCAAACTTAGCTTGCGCATAGTGGCTCCATTAAAGGCCAAGTAGTTAGTTGGAACATATTTGGGGAGTTCAAAATATTATTATTTTCTGCAAATTGAACGATATTTTCCTTTTTCGCCTAATGTCCTTATGCTTTTTACTATCAGCGTTTCGGAATAGTCCCATGGCATAAGCGTTTCCATGCAACAGCCCTTATTCGGACGTTTGGTGCTTCTGGTGCAGCAGATCAATCATAATATTGATTATAAATATATAAAATAAAATAAGTTACACATAAAATATTAAATTACAAATTTCAAACGATTACCCACTGCATAATTTGTTCTTGCTTCGATGAGTGGTTGACCCTGATACTTCAAGAGTCTATTTGGGCTCCATATTCGTATGGAGCGCTTTTTACTTATAATTCATCAACATGTCCGGCTTTAGCTTCCGGTCTAACTCTCTCTTTTTAGGAGGTTCCATGAACCAATCTTCTTTCCGGAATGCGCTCGGCATTTCGGCCCTCACGGCGTTTTCGCTGGTGATGATCGGCTGCGGCGGGTCGTCTTCGTCGGCCCCGACAGCCAGCAATGCGGCTCCGGGCAGCGTGACGATCTCTGGCGCCAACACCGCCGTGACCGCCCACTCATCCATCTACAACCTGTCGGCTGTGGATCCCGAGGGTGATGCGATCACCTTCAGCACCACCACCGCGGGCGCGACGATCTCTGGATCTGTCCTGACCTTCACCCCCACCGTTGTGGCCCCTGCTTCCGCGCCTGCGATCATCTCGGTCATCGCGACGGACTCCAAGGGAGCCGCTTCTCCCGCCAAGACCGCTTCGGTGGTCGTGACGGCGAATGTGGCGCCTCACTTCACCAGCGCGCCTCCGACCTCAGGTCTGGTGGGCCTGGCTTTGAGCTACACCCCCATCACGGATTTGGATCCAGAGGGTGACACCATCACCATCACCAAGACCGCGGGTCCCGGGACTTTCTCGGGTGGCGTTCTGACCTACACGCCCGTCCTGGCGGATGTGGCAGCGAATCCGACCTTCACGTTCTCGGCCAATGATGGCCATGGCGGCGTGACGGTGCAGACGTTCACCCTTCCGGTGGTGAGCAACAACACGAAGCCAAATATCACCACGGCGACGATTCCTGATGTCCACCTGAACCACAACATCTCGCTGCAGCTTACGGCGACGGATGATGGTGTGGGCGGCTCGGCGCTGACCTGGACGCTCGTCTCCCCGGTGGCGGGTTTCTCGCTGTCCTCCGGCGGGTTGTTGACGTCGAGTTCCAGCACACTGGGCCCGCGCACACTGACCGTGCGAGTGACGGATGTGGGTGGACTGTGGGATGAAAAGACCTTCTCCAGCAGCTTCCTGGCTGATAGCAAGCCGAACTTCTCGACGCAGACGTACACCGAGACGGTGACGGGCGTGCAGTTCCATGATCCCGCGAACCTGCGACAGGAAATCACGGGGTACAACCGTTTCAATTTCCTGGACACGAACGCGGCGAATAGCGAGTACGTGACGTTGGCAGGGAACAAGGGATGGCGCGCGGGCGTGACGGCGACAGACGCTGAGAACGACCAAGTGGTGTACACGGTGAAGGTGAATTCGGTATTCCGATTCGGTTCGCCGTTCGTGGCAACCACGGATCAGAATGCATCGCCAGCGGGCGGCCGCTATCCGTATGTCGTGCCGGGAACCGGGGCGGACACGCGGGTACCGGGCGAGATCGTGTGGCGTCCAGGCAATGGCCAGGGCAACCCGGGAACCAACGGCGCGGTGATGACGGTGGGAATGAACAAGGACGCGCTGCAGGGAACATTGCTTCCCGGCTTCCCCGTCCAGGATCCGGCGAACTGGTCGTTCACGATCATCGCGGATCAGCTGATCGGCGGAGTGGTCACGCCTGGGCAGTCCCAGGAGACGACGTTGGTGATCAAGGTCCAGCCGAACCACCAGCCTTCCATCGGAGCGTTGACGACGATCAATATCCCGACGATCACGGCAGGCGTGAACACGGGAGCGGGGACAGCGAGTGCGCCGAACGTGGGTCGCCCGGCGATCCAGGAGCCGGTAGCCAGTGATACGGCGACACCGGGAACGGCGAGCAAGTGGATCTGGGCCATCGGAGCGCCAGGGACCGCAGGATCGGACACGAACATCGCGGATCCGAACACCAACGTCAATCACGGCCACCAGGACGCGATCCAGGTGTTCTTCGGCAACGCGCCGTACAACACCACCAATGGCATCGGCGTGCTGACCGCCACGGCTTAAGCAACTACCCAGCCTTCGACACCACGGGCAACTACCCCGCCGTGGACACCGCCGGGACGATTCCGAATGGGTTCTACAATCCGTGGCTGGGTGCCATTCCGAGCCCCGCGACCTACACCGTGGCCTGGGCGCCTGTGCGCATCCAGTACCAGTTGGGCCGCTACCTGGCTTGCGCTTACGGCGTAACCAATGGCTACAATTTCCCGTTGAAGGTCGAGGACCAGTACACGCTGTCCAGCACCAACGCCGTGAGCATCTTCCCGATCTTTGGCACGGTCAAACTCTTCAACAGCCGCTACCGCCTGCGCCTGGACGATGGGAATGATGGCTATGAGGCACCTCGTGGTGAATTCACCTCCACCGGCAACTACTGGACGGACGCTTTCGCCTACACCTTCTCCTACCTGCCTTTGGGTGTGAGTGCGGGCGCGGGCGCCGCTGAAATCCTGGCTCCCGGTGTCAGCACCTACGGATCCAAGCTGTTCGGCCAACCCACCGCTCCTGTGGGAGCCCCGGCTTCCGGCTTCGGTAGTGCTGCGGGTGGCTATATTCCGCCAAACGATGCTACGGGTGATGCCACTGCAGGCAACTGGCACACCCTCGATGCTGATGGCACATTCGCCTCCTTCCCGCTGAACACTGGCAACCCCCTGAATCCCCTCTTCAATACGGCCAGCAATGCCGCCGCTGTCGTCGGAACGGCTTCCGGGGCCACCCTCACCTACACCCAGTTCACTGGCTCAGCCACCAATCCTGTAGGCGTGCCGGTAACGGTGAGCGGTCCCTACGCGGATAACGAAGTGGATGCTCGCAAGATCCCTTCGAATTCCCCATACTTGTTCTCCCTGGTTCAGACCTATCCGTACTACGGCCAAACTGGCACGGATGGCTTCACCATCGCGCGTATTCCTGATATGCCGAACCAGCCTGTCGCTAGCGGCAACCAGATCTACCCACGCGAGCAGGTCTATGATTGCACCCAGAGCGAAGTGAACGTTCAGCAGGTCCTGCCGGGCCGCCCGATGTTCTTCAGTGCTTTCCAGCACGCCGCTGGCCCATTCGGTGGAATTGGCGTTGATAACATGGCCAATGCGATGACCGTTCCGGGCGCCACATTGCGCTTGAGCTTCACCTGGCCCACGCTGGTGACCAATACTGCCGGCTCCTTCCCTGATGCTGGCACCGCCAACACTTGGGGTGCCACCGATGTCATGCAGGTGGCCACGCCCAACATCAGCGGTCGCGCACGCTTCTTCTTCACGGGCAACTATGTCGGTGCTTCTGAAACGGATCCCACCAACTTCTGGAAAGTGGGCTTTGCCAGCGCCACCGGCTTGACCACTACCACGGGTTATAGCCGGGGCGTGACCGCGTCTCTGAGCCAGCCCATCCAGGTGGTTACTAATTCCCTATGGGTCCCCGCGGCCACCAATGGCCACTTCAACCTGCTGAATACCTTCTCCACACCTGCTGGTGGTTCCGGTTACACGGATCTGCCTTTCGCGGGTGCCCACGGCTACCTTAGCCCCACCCTGCTTACGTCGATGAGTGCGCTGCCCGACACCAAAATTTGGGCCCGAAGCACCACTGGCGTTTACAGTGCCATCACGACCGCCAACTGGTACTCGGGTGTGACGACAACCGGCTATAACCCTGAAGCATGGTCAAACCCCGCCTTGCTGGATACCAGCGTTGGGGACCGCACCTTCTTCCTGTGGATGAAGCAGGAAGCCACAGATGTGGATGCCTACGGCACCTTCGCAGGTTCTTACCTGAACGCAGACGGCACCGTTGGCACTCTTGCCAAGGGTGGTCACACCACGGCCAATGCCTTCACCATGCCTAATGTCGGCCTCACCGACACCCAGGCCCAGATTTCCTTCTCGGAAATCGGCACCCAGCTGAGTGGTGTGAACCAGGCCATCAATAGCGGCATCGGCATGTCCGGCTGGGCAATTCCCCAGTTCGAGCAGCTCCGATCCCTGGTCGCCGCCCCTGCCCAGTACGGTCAGGCGCCCCGTGCCCGCCTGGTGGATCCCACCATGGTCTCCACAGGCTCTGACAACACTGTCGCGACCTTTGACAATTCCACCCTCGGCACCTTCGATGGCATCGTCTCCAACAGCCTGATCGTTTACGCGATTCGCAACCGCGGCATCCTGGGTGAAGCAGGTGTCGAGCCCAGCTCACCCGTGTTGGCCCAGTGGTGGAATAACATGAGCCACGCGAATGTTGGCGCCACCGGCTTCCCCGGCGTCCTGACGAACTACACCTCTAGCTTCCTGCCTGTGGGCGAGTTCTCTGAAGTAGTCGAGCTCAAGCACAACTTTATCGGCAAGCTTGCTGCGCCCTCGGCTACCACCACTGGCGTCCAGAAGGTCGTGCTCTCCACAGGCATCATCGCGCCCAAGGGCGACAGCTTGCTGAATAACGCGATCCCGGTGGTCACACCCGTCCGCCAGTTGGCCATCAATGACCTGAAAATCAACACGGCTACAGGTTCCACTTCCGTGGGCACCAAGCTGGACATCTTCAACGGCACCGCCGAACTGAGCGCCAATGGCGCGACCTACGGCGTTCCTGCCGGTGGCATCCCCAGCTACAAGCTGGCTAATGGAAATGGTCTGGGCGTCAGCGACTACCGTTTGCATGGTAATTCCACCCTGCAATTGACCTTCCAGCCCGCGGTCAACGACCTTCGCCATCCTTCTGGATACGAAGTCACCATTTACACAGTGAACACCAGCGGTGCTGGCACCCTTGCCACCCCGCGCCACATTATCCGCATGCCGCATATCGGTGGCATCGGCGCCATCCAGACCATGAACTTCCCGAACCTTTGGGATATGACGCCTGATGCTGGCATCCGCCCCTACGCAGTCAAGGTGCGAAACATCTGGATGACTGGCACTGAAGGCCCCGCAAGTCATTCCTTCGACATGGCCAAAGAGCCTAATGCGAGCCGTTTCCCCATGGCCTGGGCGGACTGCCTGTCTGGCGTGTTCGTGGTGGACTACACCTCCGTGATGCCATTGCCTCCTGGCAAGAGCCTCGTTGCTCCTCCGATCGTGGCACCTGTGGAACAGGCCATCCTTCCGTAATCGTCCCGTAATCTCGGGTTCTTAAAAGCCCCCCGCATTTGCGGGGGGCTTTTGGGTACGGAGCGAGAGATTGGTTACGTTTGCTCATATAGGTAGCCCGCTTGAGATTGTTGAATGCAACTCCAGTATCCGGCGATGGAGTTGGCTCACTGCCGACACAGAGCAAGACCGGGACTAAGCTTGATCCATGTTCATTCTCGCCATAAGCCCTGGCCATGGATCCGAAGCCGTCCGCTGGAAGGAGGTGCTGGCCTCAGGCATTGATGGCCTGATGCTTCGAGAGAAGCAGATGGAAGCGGGGCCTTTGCTGGATCTGGTTAGACGGGTTCAGGATCTCGCGCCGCAAATGGAGTTGTGGGTCAACGCCCGCCTGGACGTGGCCCTAGCGGCAGGCTGTGGTCTACATGCACCGGAGAACTATCCAGAGGTTACCTCCGGCCTTCTCTCGCTTTCCCAACCCCTCCATTCGGAGAACCAGATCCCCAACAGGGTGAACTGCCAGCAGTTATTGCTGGGCCCCATCTTTTCAGTTCCAGGAAAGGGCACACCTTGGGGTGTTGAGCGCCTCCATCAGGCATTGGATGGACTTCCCATAGGGGCGCGCACCTTGGCTTTAGGCGGCATCGCTCCCACTAACTCCAAGGTTCTTCGCCATCCAAGGTTGGATGGCATCGCGGTTATCCGCGCGCTCACGGATGCGCCAGAGCCCCTTCGCGTGGTGGATGCTTTCCGGCAATCCTGGACCTGAGCCATCCACCTTGAGGGTTGTTTTGATCCAATAGCTTGGCGCACACTCATTTCCATGTTCAGAGATCTGAGAACGCGCGTGAGCGAAACCCGCCGCACCACGGCTTGGGTGTTGTTGCTGTTAATTGTGACCATCGGCTCCTTTCTGATGGTTCGATTGAGCACCACGCCCCACCCTGTTTTTCTAAGCGGTACGCGAATCGTGTTTTGGACCGGCGTCGCATTCCTGTCGGTGCGGCTGGTGACGTTTCTCCTGATTGATCCACTCCTGCGGGAACGCAAGACCGCTGCGCCCGGCTTTGCGCGCGATTTACTGGTATTGGTGCTCTACGGTTTCGTGCTCGCCGGTGTACTCAAGGAAGTGGTGGGAGTAAGCATCACCCAGCTTTTGGGAACAGGCGCCATCGCCGCGGCGGTCGTGGGCCTTTCGATGCAAGAGACCCTTGGGAATTTGTTTGCGGGGATCTCCCTGCACATGGACCCGGCTTTCCAGGAAGGGGATTGGATCGAGATCACAGGTTCCTGGCGCGGCGGACCAGGACGGGAAACGCTCGTAGGCCAGGTAGTGGGCATCACGTGGCGGACCGTGCAGATGAAGAACGATTTCGGCGATATGGACATCATCCCCAATCGCCTTATCGCCCAGGCTGTGGTCACGAATCTATATGCGCCCACGGGACTCCACAAGCGGTCCTTCAAGCTAGTGGTCGTTCCAAACGCTGATCTGCATATCGCGATTGAAAAGCTCACCACGGCTCTGGCTGGCATTCCCCACTTCAGCTATCGCCCGCCGGAAGTGGTCGTGTGTGGTTCCGATCTAGGTGGAGCCATACTTGAATTCCGGTACTGGACCCTGGGCTGGCGGGACAGCCGGAATTCCCTTTACTTGGCCACGCGCATTGCGACTTCCGTACTTCCGCGCGAAGGCTTCCCGCTACTGGGCCCCAATGGACCCACCTCCGAACTCATCCCGAAATCGCATCCCACCGAAGCCCAGATGCAAGATCTGCTAGCCCTCCTCCGGCTGCCACCACGCATGTCCCAAGATCTTCAGCCTAGCGTTCTGCTGAGGCGGCTTGGGCCTGGCGAAGGGGTCATACGCGAGGGTGACCCTGGGCATTCCATTTTCGCAGTGGTGCACGGCTTGTTGGGCGTGGTGAAAGTGGCCGAGCGCATGGAACCCTACAATGGTATTTTCTGGGACACTATCGCCACCCTAGGCCCAGGCGCCTGGTTTGGCGAAGCCAGCCTGCTTACGGGGGCTCCCCGCAACGCTACGGTAGTGGCTGAGACTGCCTCGGAGATATTGGAGGTTCCCAAGGCCGCCTTTGAAGCCTGCCTGAAGCGCGAACCAGACCTGGTGCACCACCTTGTGGATCTCATGGAGGCCAGGGCCAAGGAAAGCGATGCCCAAGATTCGGCGGACCGGAAATCTCTCTTACGGGAAATCTGGCTCAAGCAGATCAAGACTTGGTTCGGGATGGCATAGAACCGCTTTGATGATCTCCCCGCTTACAATGAGTTCAGGAGGGCGCCATGGATATTCCTGAAGAACTGCGCGGTCTCGTGGATGAGTTGGGTGAGGCCTTGGTCAGCGCCATGGTCCTTGATGATCGTTGCCGGGAACTGACAACCCTCATTCAGGCTGCCGGATTTGATCTTTCTCTTTCGCTTGAAGCAATGGTGACCCTGCGTTCCACCAAGGAAGAGGAAGCTGCGCATGCACCTCTTTCTACCGATTTTTCTTCGGAAGATGAAGCCCTTCTGCGGACCTTTCGCATAGCGCTGGATTAAGGGTGGCCGCTGGAATGGTATCCAAAGCCCGGGCATGGGACAGCCCTGCCCCTGAGCTCGTCCTTTCTGAACTCCAACCAACAGAGTTGGAGCGTGAAGAGCTTCGTGCTTGGATGCATGCACTAGGCGAACCCGTCTTCCGGGGTGATCAAATCTTTGAAGGGCTGTATCGCCATCGCTTCGCATCCTGGAATCAATGCTCGAATCTGCCCCATGCTCTGCGCACCAAACTGGAATCGGCCACCGAACTCCGCTGGCCCGAAGTCACCGAAAGCATCGCTAGCGACGATGGCTCCACGAAGCACGTTTTCCGCCTTACAGATGGAAAGCTGGTCGAGGGCGTCCACATGCCCTACGGAACGCGCACAACACTCTGCCTCTCCAGCCAAGTCGGTTGCGCCATGGGTTGTACCTTCTGTGCCACGGGCTTGATGGGAATCCTGCGAAACCTATCCGCCGGAGAAATTGTGGGGCAGGTGATGACCATGCTCAAAGCCCACAACCATTCTGCATCAACGCCCGTAAACCTCGTGTTCATGGGCATGGGCGAACCACTTCACAACTTGGACAACGTGATGAAGGCTTTTCGCATTCTCACGGATGCCCGTGGGCTGGGGCTTTCACCTAAGCGCATTACGGTTTCCACATCGGGCCTGGTGAGCGGTATCGAGCGCATGGGCGCCTACACGAAACGGCCGCGCCTAGCCCTGAGCCTAAATGCCACCACCGATGCCTATCGGTCACGCATCATGCCGGTAAATCGCGCATGGAATCTCTCGGCTCTATCCGAGTCCTTGAATCAATTCCCGCTCGAAAAAAACGAACGCATCACGTTGGAATACGTATTGCTGAAAGGGGTGACCGACAGCCCAGAAGACGGCCACCGGCTAGCCCGCTTTGCTAAGCGTTTCCCTTCCAAAATCAATCTGATTCCCTTCAACCCGCACGAAGGTCTGGCTTTGAGCCACCGTCCGAGCACCGCATCGGCGAGCTCTGCCAGATCCTGGCCAAAAAGCCGGTCTCACGGTCAGCGTACGGCGCTCACGGGGTCAGGATGTGGCCGGTGCCTGCGGGCAGTTGATCAAAGGGCGGAGTACCTAGAGCACCCTCACACACCTGCACGGCACGATGGCACGATTGCCGGCCCCATTTTTTATCGGATTTCCACCGCGGGTTTTTGTTTCACCAAACGCAATGCCTCTTGGGCCTCGGCATTATTGGGTTCGAGGCGGAGGGTGCGCTCGAACATTTCCACGGCTTCAACCGGCCGCCCCAGGGACTTCAGGAACATTCCAGCGTTCATATAGGCCGGAGCAAACTTTGGGCTCAGCTTCATAGCGAGCTGAATCCTTTGAAGGGCGCCTTCGTGATCTCCCCGTTGCGCCAACGCCACTGCGGCATTGGAATGGAACCGTGGGTTCTTCGGGTCCAGTTTTGACGCGGTTTCATATATCTCTAGGGCTTCGTCCAACCGGCCAAGAGACTGCAAAGCGATGCCCAAATGGGTGGATACGGTTTCATGGGTATAGCCAGTGGCCCAGGCCTGGCGAAACAGCGCCACTGCATTGACCAGATCTCCTCGATCCAATGCGATGGTGCCCAAAGCATAAAGGGAAAAGGGGTTGCCAGGCTCAGCCATCAAGACTTTTTGATAAAGCAGTTCCGCCTGTTGCAGGCTTCCCGCCTTCTGGAGCTTGTAGCCGGCATCCAAAATCCTAAGGGTATTTGGATCCTTGTGGAAAGGCCGAGGGGGCGTATTCCGCGAAACAGGTTTTTTGGCGGCCATGCAAGCTCTCCCAGGCACAAAGCCCAAACCTCCACTTTAACGCGAAGGACCGCAGAGCCCAAGTGTCCAATATGGATCCCATCATGGCCAACTCGCGATCAAGGCGCCTGCGGATCGCGAGACAATCGACCCTTTCTGTACAACAAAAAGCCCCCGCCGAAGCGAGGGCTTTTGTTGTTGAGTGGCCTGGAAAAACCAACCACTCAGTCAGAGTGCCTTAGATCGATGGAGATCAAGGGAGGGAGACTGGCAGAAGGCTAGAGCCACCACCCGGAGCGACGGGGGCATAGACGGGAGCCGCGACTCCCATATTCACCACGAACACGCCGGACAGGCAGTCGGCCCAAGCCATGGGATACCGCGTCGCGAAGGGTTCCTTGGCCATATCAAAGCCCTTGGTATCTGGACCCTCATTGCCGTTCATCCACACATTCCGCACCTTCACCGCGAAGGGGTGGCTGCCGGTTCCGAAGGTCGGCAACATGGCTCGGAAACTGGGCAGATTGAGTGTCTGGATCGCACCGATGCCGCCCTTGTGGCCCATGTAGATGGTCTGTATCGGCAGGTATTGAAGCGTGAGGCCGTTGTTCGGGACGTAGAGGGTCACGATGTAGCCGCTTGGATTGCGTAGATCGTTGACGCCTGGCTGCCAGGTGATCTGGATATTGGAATCACCATGCAGACGGTTGTCTGATCCGAGGCTGTTTCCATCCACGAGCTTGTAGCTGGGGATGCCACCCTGTGGTGTGCCGAAATTAAGACCATTGGCCGTCGCGGGATCCGCCGTGCCGTTGAAAATATCCAATTTGGTGCCAATAGCCGTCGTGCCCGTGGCCGTATTGATCTTCATATCATTGATGGCCAACTGCCGGACGGGGGTGACCACTGGGATCGCGTTGTTCAGCAGTGCATCGCCCTTAGGAGCGATGATGCCCGTGGACAGGACAACCTTCTGGATGTTGCCACCAGGCGCGTTCGGCGGCATCAGCTTGCCGATGAAGTTGTGCTTCAGCTCGACGACCTCCTGGTATCCGGATGGCAGGAAGCTCGATGTATAGCTGGCCAGCACCTGGGGGAAGCCAGTGGCGCCAACATCCGCATGGGTCAAGTTGTTCCACCACTGCGCGAGCACAGGGGCTCCGGGCTCGATGCCAGCTTCACCCAAGAGCGAATTGCCGTAGGCATCCGTACCGCGGTTCTGAATGGCATACACGACCAGGCTGTTGGACACAATGCCGTCATAGGTGTTCGCTGTGGCATTGTCGAAGGTAGCCACCGTAGTGTCCGACCCCGTGGATACCATGGTGGGATCCACTAGGCGCGCTCTTGGAGCATTGCCATACTGGGCAGGAGCCGCCACGAGAGAGCGCAGCTGCTCGAACTGGGTAATGGCCCATCCACCCATACCAATGCCACTGTTGATGGCCTGGTTCACGCCACCGAGCTGGGTCCCGATTTCCGAAAAGGAAATCTGGGATTGGGTGTCCGTCAGGCCGGCGCCCATGGTGAAGCTTGGCGCGGCTGTATGGCCGCCCACCGCGAGCACGCTGGAGGCGCCGCCATTGAGGTAAGAACCGGCATAGGTGCCATAGGCATCCAGAATGGTGGGATCCTGCTTCAACCAAAGGAAGAAAGCGCTATCATTCGACCCAGTGTCGAGCAAGGCTGGGTTGACATTGCGGTCATCGCCAATGCCTAGCTGAGCAATTGCGGTCTGGGGGAGGTTGGCACTATTGGACGCAACCGACAGCCCTGAATAGAACCGAGTGGTATCAACAATATGAGTCTGGCCATCGGGTATGGCTCCCAGGCTGCCGTTCACAGATGCAGCCAAGTAACCACGGATGCCACTGAAGGGCAGATCTGTATAGCCTGAACCTCCTGCCGGGGTAGTAAGCGTGTTCAGCAGGTTGAAGTGGCCGTTGGGGTCGGCGGGCACCCACAGAGCATGGGTCACCGTGTGGATGGGCTGGCTGGGGGCAACGGTCGCGCGTGTGCCTGCGAAGGTCAACCCTGTGGGCTGGGCGTAGCCCAGCTTCCAGTAGTTGGTGGCATCCGTCTCAGAGGTGCCATTGTAGTTGCCCGTGAAGAAGAAGCGGGAACGACCGCCCATGTTGGGAGTGGCCACTTCCATGACGTCGGTGGTGCCCCAGGTGTTGGCAGTGCCATTGTCGGGATAACCGGGTGCAGTATTGGTCACCAGAGTTGGCCAGGTGAAGCTCAGGCGTAGCCGGGAGGTCGGGGCGACCAAAGCCAGCTGGTCCACGTCCACCGCACCCACCGTGGCGGTTCCACTGTAGAAGACGGGACGACCTGCCAGCACACGCTGGGCGTTCACTTCGCTCTGGGCGCATCCATAGGCCCAGTGGAGGGGCAACCCGTAGACCGCAGCTAGCTGGAAGACACCGGGGCCACCCCCAAGGAGTGCAAACAAGCTGGCGTCAATGCCGCCCTGGTGAGGGAAATCAGGGTAGCGCGGTGCATTGTAGCCGTCATTACCCGGGATAGCCGCCAGGAGGTTCCCCACGCCGCCATAGGCGTAAGTCAGCCCCGTTACGTTGAAGAGGTAAGGCGAATTGGAGGGGATGACACGAGCGTCTGCCTCGTTGTTGGAGTAGCGCGCAGCCGGAATGGCTACGGAGATCGGCGCGGCGGAAGCACCCACGAACTGGGTGTAAGTGTTGGCTGCGCCGGAACTCGTACCCACCACAGCCGCTGCTTTAGAAGCGGCATTGAAGAGGGCGTTCAGGGGGTTGCCTGGGGACGTGAAAAAGATTCCCAAGGAACCGGGGCCTGCATTGGAACTCAAGCCATCCAGGGTGTGCCAGTTACCCGCCGTCAGCAGGGAGCCCGCACCCCACTGGCCCGGAGCGAAATAGCCACCGGCGTAGCTACCGTAACCCGAGGCTGGAGCGCCGGACACGGTGGGATTGGCTCGGCCGAACAGGTTCGAACCATAGGTGGACGTGCCACTGCTGGTCAGGGCTTCCGCATTGCCTGTGGCTGCGCTGACGCCGATGGGCAGGTAGTTGAACGTGTAGCGGGGAATGCTCGTGGCGAGTGCATAGTCACTGTTGTAGTTGCCGCTGGCGGTGAAATTACCCCTGCGGGCCGCGTAGCTCTCATCAGTCGCGTCATCCAAGCGGAAACGGAAGCGACTGTTGAAGAACTTGACCGTACCAAAGATCGGGAAGATGTTCACGGCGTTGGTGCTGGATAGCGTGTACTGGTCCTCGACCTTCAACGGGAAATTGTAGGCGTTCGGCTGGCCGGTGAAGCAGTACAGGTAGCGGCCCAACTGGTACTGGATGCGGATCGGCGCCCAGGCCACGGTGTAGGTCGCGGGGCTTGGAATCGCGCCCAGCCACGGATTGTAGAACCCATTCGGGATCGTCCCGGAGGTCAGCACGTTGGGGTAGTTGCCCGTGGTGTCGAAGGTCGGGTAATTGCCGACCGTCAGCACACCGATACCATTGACCGTGTTGTACGGCGCGTTGCCGAAGAACACCTGGATCGCGTCCTGGTGGCCGTGGTTGGCGTTGGTGTTCGGATCCGCGATGTTCGTGTCCGATCCCGCCGTCCCTGGCGCTCCGATGGCCCAGATCCACTTGCTCGGCGTTCCCGGCGTCGCCGTATCGCTGGCTACCGGCTCCTGGATCGCCGGGCGACCCACGTTCGGCGCACTCGCTGTCCCTGCTCCTGTGTTCACGCCTGCCGTGATCGTCGGGATATTGATCGTCGTCAGCGCTCCGATGGAAGGCTGGTGGTTCGGCTGGACCTTGATCACCAGCGTCGTCTCCTGGGACTGTCCAGGCGTGACCACTCCGCCGATCAGCTGATCCGCGATGATCGTGAACGACCAGTTCGCCGGATCCTGGACGGGAAGCCGGGAAGCAAGGTTCCCTGCAGCGCGTCCTTGTTCATTCCCACCGTCATCACCGCGCCGTTGGTTCCCGGGTTGCCCTGGCCATTGCCTGGACGCCACACGATTTCGCCCGGTACCCGCGTGTCCGCCCCGGTTCCCGGCACGACATACGGATAGCGGCCGCCCGCTGGCGATGCATTCTGATCCGTGGTTGCCACGAACGGCGATCCGAATCGGAACACCGAATTTACCTTCACCGTGTACACCACCTGGTCGTTCTCAGCGTCTGTCGCCGTCACGCCCGCGCGCCATCCCTTGTTCCCGGCCAACGTCACGTACTCGCTGTTCGCCGCGTTCGTGTCCAGGAAGTTGAAACGGTTGTACCCCGTGATTTCCTGTCGCAGGTTCGCTGGATCATGGAACTGCACGCCCGTCACCGTCTCGGTGTACGTCTGCGTCGAGAAGTTCGGCTTGCTATCAGCCAGGAAGCTGCTGGAGAAGGTCTTTTTCATCCCACAGTCCACCCACATCCGTCACTCGCACGGTCAGTGTGCGGGCCCAGTGTGCTGGAACTCGACGTCAACAACCCGCCGGAGGACAGCGAGAAACCCGCCACCGGGGAGACGAGCGTCCAGGTCAGCGCCGAGCCGCCCACGCCATCATCCGTCGCCGTAAGCTGCAGCGAGATGTTGTGGTTCAGGTGGACATCAGGAATCGTCGCCGTGGTGATATTTGGCTTCGTGTTGTTGCTCACCACCGGAAGGGTGAACGTCTGCACCGTCACGCCGCCATGGCCATCATTGGCCGAGAACGTGAAGGTCGGATTCGCTGCCACATCCGCCAGGACGGGCGTGTAGGTCAGAACGCCACCCGAGAAAGTCCCGGGACCCGCGGTCTTGGTGATGGTGATGGTGTCACCCTCTGGATCCAAATCCGTGATGGGGTGTAGCTCAAAGCCAGGCCCACCAGACCCGAGGTCGGAGGCGCGCTGGTGAAGTGAGGCGCCACATTCGCCGTCACGACCACCGAAGCGGTCTTGGCGGGAGAAGCAGCTCCCTTGGAGTCCGTCGCGATGACCGAGATAATCGCAGGTGCGGAAGCAGGGGCCACAACAGTGGGTGTGAAGGTCAGCACAGATCCGGAGATCGTCGCGCCCGCGGTGGTGGTGCTGAAGGTGATCGCATCACCCTCGGGATCCACAGCCGACAGGTTGTAGATGGATGAGTGGGCGGTCACGGCGGTGTTGGCGCCAGAGATCGTCACGCTGCCCGGAGCCGCATTGCTGGCTGTCGGGGCCGACGAAGACGACCCGCCGCAGCCGATCATCACCAGCGAAAACGCCGTGAGGGCCGAAATGCCTAATGCATTCCGGAAAGAAGATTGGTTCATGGAACCTCCAAAAAGAGAGAGTTAGACCGGAAGCTAAAGCCGGACATATTTGTGGGTTATAAGCAAAAAGCGCTCCATACGAATATGGGGCCCAAATAGACCCTGTAAGTATCAACGCTCGCACAGCCTCCCCGCAAGCAAAATCAGTGGTTGCCCAATTACGACTACAGCTGTTGATTTAGGTGCTCTGCCAAAAGATGTCTGCATAGTCCGGCTAACGAAAAACCCCCGCCGGAGCGGGGGCTTTTATACACCTAACTGATATCAGGGATTCGCGTTAGAACTCCCTGGAACGGGCACAACCGGGACAATGGGGGCATAGGCGGGTGCCGTGATCCCATAATTGACTGCGAAGACACCAGACAGACAATCAGCCCACGCCATGGGATAACGCGTAGCAAAGGGTTCCTTGGCCATATCAAAGCCCTTGCTATCCGGGCCTTCGGTGCCATTCATCCAGACATTCCGTACTTTAACGGCAAAGTAGGCATTGTAATTGGTGCCAACTCCGGGAGCGAGGGGATCAAGCGCTCGGAAACTGGGCAGGTTCAGGGTCTGGATGGCACCGATACCGCCCTTATGACCCATGTGCAGAATATGAATGGGTCTTCCGCCCGTGGCATTACCGTTGGCCACATTGTAAATGGTCACAATGTAGCCGCTGGGGCTGCGAAGATCGTTCACGCCAGGCTGCCAGGTGATCTGAACATTGGAATCACCGTGGATCCGGTAATCCGAAGCCGCCACACCATTGCCATTCACCAGCTTGAAGCTGGGCAGGCCACCCTGCGGGGTACCAAAGTTCAAACCGTTGGCGCTGAGGTCCGCCGTGCCATTGAAGATGTCCAGCTTGGTGCCGATGGCTGTCGTGCCCGTGGCCGTGTTGATCATCATGTCATTGATGGCCAACTGGCGTACGGGCGTAACCACTGGAATGGCGTTGTTCAACAACACATCACCTTTGGGGGCGATGATGCCCGTGGAGAGAACCACCTTCTGAACCGAAGTTGTAGCAACGTCTGGGTACATCAACTTACCGATGAAGTTGTGCTTCAGCTCGATGACTTCCTGGTAACCCGCAGGGAGGAAGCTGGTGGTGTAATTCGTTAAAACTCCTGGGAAGCCTGTAGCGCCAACATCCGCGTGGCTCATGTTGTTCCACCACTGGGCCAGCACCGGCGCGCCGGGTTCGATGCCCGCCTCGCCAAGGAGCGAATTCCCATAGGCATCGGTTCCGCGGTTCTTGATGGCATACACGATCAGGCTGTTAGATACGATGCCTTCATTGGTGGGTGCTGTGGCGATATCAAACGATGCCACTGTGTTGTCCGAACCCGTGGAGACCATGGTGGGATCCACGAGGCGGGCCCTCGGCGCATTCCCATACTGGGCCGGGGCAGCTGCCAAGGCGCGAAGCTGCTCGAACTGGGTGATGGCCCAGCCGCCCATGCCAATACCACTATTGATGGCCTGGTTCACACCACCCAACTGGGTGCCGATTTCCGAGAATGAGATCTGAGCTTGGGTGTCGGTAAGGCCACGAGCGCCGGCATTGTACATATCAAAAGCCGGGGCGGTGGTGTGACCGCCTGCCCCATAGAGGCTTCCTGCATTCAAATAGGAACCCGCGTAGGTGCCATAGGCATCCAGGCCGCCAGAATCCTGCTTCATCCACAGGAAGAAGACACTGTCATTCGCTGCTGTATTCAAGAGCGCCGGGTTCACATAATTGTCGCGAACCCAGTTCTGCTGGAATGAGTTGTTGTCTCTTGCTCCAACTCCAATACATGCCCATCCCATGGTCGTAACGTAATCGGGGGTAATAGCGTCGGGACGAGCCGCGATGGTTCCACGAAGAGAATTATCCACATACCCGCGGATACCACTGAATGGGATATCTGTGTAACCGGAACCACCTGCTGGCGTGGTCAGAGTGTTCAACAGGTTGAAGTGTCCATTGGCTTCGGCAGGAACCCACAACGAGTTGGTCGGTACATGGATTGGCTGGCTGGCAGCCACCGTAGCACCTGTGCTGGTGAAGGTCAGGCCGGTGGAGCTTGCGAAGCCCAGTTTCCAATAGTTGGTGGGGTCGGACTCGGAAGTGCCCACATAGTTGCCCGTGAAGAAGAAGCGTGATCGGCCGCCCATGTTAGGCGTAGCTACCTGCATCACATCCGTTAGGCCCCAAGTATTGGCGGTTCCGGCGACAGGGAAGTCCCCGGCGGTATTGGTCACCAGCGTGGGCCAAGTGAAGCTCAAGCGAAGCATGGCGGAGGGAGCGGCGGTCACAAAGCCGTCGACATCCACGGTAACGGGATCAGTCAGGCTGAAAAACACGGGGCGGCCCGCATGAACACGCTGATAGTTCACTTCACTCTGGGCGCATCCGTACGCCCAATGGAATGGCAGGAGGCGACCAGTATCAACTGAATAACCACCCAGGTGAGGGAAGTCAGGATAGCGAAGCTGCGTGAAGCCATTGTTGTGAGCGCCTTCCCATCCACCCCATGGATCAAACAAGCCAGAGACATTGAAGAGGTAGGGAGAATTAGATGGAATGACTTTGGCGTCTGCTTCGTTGTCAGAATAGGGCGATGCCGGAATGGCGACCGAAATCGGTGAGGCACTGGCGCCCTGGAACTGGGTGTAGGTTTTAGCCGCACCAGACGCTGTTCCAGTGACACCCGCCGCCTTGGCCGGAGCATTGAAGAGGCTGTTCAAGGGGTTGCCGGGGGAGAGGAACCGCGCGCCATTGCTTCCTGCACCGCCATTGGAGTTCAAGCCATCCAGGGTGTGCCAGTTACCCGCAGTCAGCAGGGAGCCCGCGCCCCACTGGCCTGGAGCGAAATAGCCACCGGTGTAGCTACCGTAACCCGAGGCTGGAGCGCCGGACACGGTGGGATTGGCTCGGCCGAACAGGTTCGAACCATAGGTGGACGTGCCACTGCTGGTCAGGGCTTCCGCATTGCCCGTGGCTGCACTGACGCCAATGGGCAGGTAGTTGAACGTGTAGCGCGGAATGCTCGTGCCACCCGCATAGTCAGTAATGAAGTTGCCAGTAGAAGTGAACTCTCCTCGACGACCCGCGTAAGATTCATCAGTCGCGTCATCCAGGCGGAAACGGAAGCGACTGTTGAAGAACTTGACCGTACCAAAGATCGGGAAGATGTTCACGGCGTTGGTGCTGGATAGCGTGTACTGGTCCTCGACCTTCAACGGGAAATTGTAGGCGTTCGGCTGGCCGGTGAAGCAGTACAGGTAGCGGCCCAACTGGTACTGGATGCGGATCGGCGCCCAGGCCACGGTGTAGGTCGCGGGGCTTGGAATCGCGCCCAGCCACGGATTGTAGAACCCATTCGGGATCGTCCCGGAGGTCAGCACATTGGGGTAGTTGCCCGTGGTGTCGAAGGTCGGGTAATTGCCAACCGTCAGCACACCGATGCCATTGACCGTGTTGTACGGCGCGTTGCCGAAGAACACCTGGATCGCGTCCTGGTGGCCATGATTGACGTTGGTGTTCGGATCCGCGATGTTCGTGTCCGATCCTGCGGTCCCTGGCGCTCCGATGGCCCAGATCCACTTGCTCGGCGTTCCCGGTGTCGCCGTGTCGCTGGCTACCGGCTCCTGGATCGCCGGGCGACCCACGTTCGGCGCACTCGCTGTCCCTGCTCCCGTGTTCACGCCTGCCGTGATCGTCGGAATATTGATCGTCGTCAGCGCTCCGATGGAAGGCTGATGGTTCGGCTGAACCTTGATCACCAACGTCGTCTCCTGGGACTGCCCAGGCGTGACCACTCCGCCGATCAGCTGATCCGCGATGATCGTGAACGACCAGTTCGCCGGATCCTGGACGGGGAAGCCGGGAAGCAAGGTTCCCTGCAGCGCGTCCTTGTTCATTCCCACCGTCATCACCGCGCCGTTGGTTCCCGGGTTGCCCTGGCCATTGCCTGGACGCCACACGATTTCGCCCGGTACCCGCGTGTCCGCGCCGGTTCCCGGCACGACATACGGATAGCGGCCGCCCGCTGGCGACGCATTCTGATCCGTGGTTGCCACGAACGGCGAACCGAATCGGAATACCGAATTCACCTTCACCGTGTACACCACTTGGTCGTTCTCAGCGTCTGTCGCCGTCACGCCCGCGCGCCATCCCTTGTTCCCTGCCAACGTCACGTACTCGCTATTCGCCGCGTTCGTGTCCAGGAAATTGAAACGGTTGTACCCCGTGATTTCCTGTCGCAGGTTCGCGGGATCATGGAACTGCACGCCCGTCACCGTCTCGGTGTACGTCTGCGTCGAGAAGTTCGGCTTGCTATCAGCCAGGAAGCTGCTGGAGAAGGTCTTTTCATCCCACAGTCCACCCACATCCGTCACTCGCACGGTCAGTGTGCGCGGGCCCAGTGTGCTGGAACTCGACGTCAACAACCCGCCGGAGGACAGCGAGAAACCCGCCACCGGGGAGACGAGCGTCCAGGTCAGCGCCGAGCCGCCCACACCATCATCCGTCGCCGTAAGCTGCAGCGAGATATTGTGGTTCAGGTGGACATCAGGAATCGTCGCCGTGGTGATATTTGGCTTCGTGTTGTTGCTCACCACCGGAAGGGTGAACGTCTGCACCGTCACGCCGCCATGGCCATCATTGGCCGAGAACGTGAAGGTCGGATTCGCTGCCACATCCGCCAGGACGGGCGTGTAGGTCAGAACGCCACCCGAGAAAGTCCCGGGACCCGCGGTCTTGGTGATGGTGATGGTGTCACCCTCTGGATCCAAATCCGTGATCGGGGTGTAGCTCAAAGCCAGGCCCACCAGACCCGAGGTCGGAGGCGCGCTGGTGAAGTGAGGCGCCACATTCGCCGTCACGACCACCGAAGCGGTCTTGGCGGGAGAAGCGGCTCCCCTTGGAGTCCGTCGCGATGACCGAGATGATCGCAGGCGCGGAAGCAGGGGCCACAACGGTGGGGGTGAAGGTCAGGACAGATCCAGAGATCGTCGCGCCCGCGGTGGTGGTGCTGAAGGTGATCGCATCACCCTCGGGATCCACAGCCGACAGGTTGTAGATGGATGAGTGGGCGGTCACGGCGGTGTTGGCGCCAGAGATCGTCACGCTGCCCGGAGCCGCATTGCTGGCTGTCGGGGCCGACGAAGACGACCCGCCGCAGCCGATCATCACCAGCGAAAACGCCGTGAGGGCCGAAATGCCTAACGCATTCCGGAAAGAAGATTGGTTCATGGAACCTCCTAATGAGTAAAGTGGACCGGGAACTAAAGCCGGACATATTTGAAAGATTGAAGCAAAAATCACTCCACATAAATTCAAAGATCAAATAGACCCTGAATTATTAGCGCCCGAGCGTACTTCCCGCAAGTAAAAATCAACCGCGGTCCAAGTTGTTACATTTTATTGACTTAAGTAACACGGACTAATTCGCTCAATGCTATTTAAAGGTCACAACACAGCCAGCTCCAACCCAGGCCGCGAACCGTGACACCCAGAGAGAGCCCCGGATAGAGAGGAAAGTAATTGAATCCTTCATTCATCCAAACGCAAAAAAGCCCCCGCCGAAGCGGGGGCTTTTGAATGATCTCTCTTCAGAGATCAACCATTAGCGATTGAGGTTAAGCGCCGAAGTCGGTTTCGTGACCACGGGACGAGCAGGACGTGAGCCCCTTTCGCCAGAAGCAGGAAGCTCGGTGCCCTGGAGACCGCCCTGAGGAGGTGCGATCGGCGTAGCGGAGGTGTAGTCCACCACAAAGACACCAGACAGGCAGTCAGCCCAAGCCATGGGGAACCGGCTTGCGTTGGGTTCCTTGCCCATGTCGAAGGAATGGCTGGCTGCACCTTCGGTTCCAGACATCCAAATGTTTCGCACCTTGACGGCGTAGGGCTGGAAACCAGAATCCCAGCTCATGTCCCAAAGGTTCGGGAAGTTCAGGGTCTGAATGGCGCCGATGCCGCCCTTATGAAGCATGCGGATGGTGTGGAGGGGAACACCAATGGTCGGGCCACCATCAGGATAGACAGCATAGATGGTCACCTCGTAACCAGAGGGATGACGAAGGTCGTTGACCGCGGGCTGGAAGGTCAATTGCAGGGTGGACCTGCCGTGCAAACGATAATCACTGGCGGGCAGACCGTTCCCATTGACCAGCTTGTAGCTGGGGATGCCACCAGCAGGAACGCCGTAGGTCGCGCCATTGGCGCTCAATTCGGCCGTGCCGTTGAAGATGTCCAGCTTGGTGCCGACAGCTGTCGTGCCAGTGGCCGTGTTGATCTTCAGGTCATTGATGGCCAACTGACGAACGGGCGTGACCACCGGGATCGCGTTATTCAGCAAGCTGTCGCCCTTGGGCGCGATGATGCCGGTTGAGAGCACGACCTTCTGGACGTCAGTGGTAGCTGCATCAGGCGCAGCAAGCTTGCCAATGAAGTTGTGCTTGAGTTCAACCACCTCGGTGAACTCACCCACCGGCAGGAAGCTGGAGGTGTAGTTCGTCAGGACGCCAGGGAAGCCGGTGGCGCCAACATTCGCGTGGCTCATGTTGTTCCACCACTGGGCCAGCACTGGCGAGCTGGGCTCGATGCCCGCTTCGCCCAGGATGCTGCGGTTGCGAACAGCATAAACGATCAGGCTGTTGGAGACGATGCCATCGAAGGTGCCGACGGTGGAATTGTCAAAGGTTGCGACAGTGTTGTCAGACCCCGTGGAGACCATGGCAGGATCCACCAGGCGGGCGCGGGGGCCTGGCCGTACTGGGCGGGGGCGGCAACCAAGGATCGGAGCTGTTCGAACTGGGGAATAGCCCAGCCGCTCATGCCGATACCGCTATTGATGGCCTGATTCACGCCACCGAGCTGAGTACCAATTTCAGAGAAGGAGATCTGGGCCTGGGTATCCGTGAGGCCAGTAGCGGTCATGGCGAAATTCGGAGCACCCGTGTGACCACCCTTGGCGTCCACAGCAGAAGCCCCACCATTGAGGTAGGAACCCGCAAAGGTGCCGTAAGCATCCACATCCGTGGCTTCCTGCTTCATCCACAGGAAGAAGGTGCGATCGCCAATACCTGTGTTCAGTAGAGCGGGATTGTAGACGGTATCCCAGCTATAACCGGTTGTAGTGATGCCGTAGAACCAGTCTGTGGTGGTAAGGACACTATAGGCGCCAGTCGAAGCTCCTGTCCAAATCTTGGTGTCAGGAAGAGCGGTCAACGTCGAAAGCATGGGAAAGTTGAATTCGTCGAGGTAGCCGTGTGCACCCGCGAATGGAATGTCCGTGTAGCCCGAACCGCCTGCTGGCGTGGAGAAGGTATTCAGCAGGTTGAAGTGGCCATTGGCCGCAGCGGGAACCCAGATCGAGTTGGTAACCACATGGATGGGCTGAGTGACAGATGCTTCCACACCCATGTCGTAACCGCTGGTGCTGACTACGGGTCCGCCACCGGCATTGGCGCTATAGAAGCCCAGTTTCCAGAAGTTGGTGGGATCGGACTCGGAAGCACCAATATAGTTGCCCGTGAAGAAGAAACGTCCGCGGCCACCGATATTGGGCGTGGCCACCTGCATGATGTCCGTGGCGCCCCAGGTGTTGGCGGTGCCAGCAACAGGGAAGGAACCGGCTGTGTTGGTCACCATGGTCGGCCAGGTGAAGCTCAAGCGCAGCATGGCGCCCATTCCACCCGCGGGCGTAGTGGCCATGGCATCAATGCCGATGAAAGTAGGATTGTATCGGCTGAAGAAGACCGGCCGGCCCGGCAGAACGTCTTGGACGTTCACTTCGCTCTGGGCGCAATCAGCGATGTGCTCGCGCGGGAAGTCTTGGGCAGAGAAACCACCGGTGAAGATCGCCTGGTTTGGTAGATCAGGATAGCGGGCAACAGTGCCGAACCAACCATCATTGCCAGTCCCGCCATAAGGGATGGTGACCTGGGCCAGGGAGAATAGGTACGGAGAGTTGGATGGAATCTTGCGCGCATCCGCTTCGTTGTCTGCGTAGGGGCCGCTCACCGTCACAGACACACCCACAGGCGCGTTAGCTGGGCCCGTGAACTGAGTGTAGGTCTTGGTGGCTCCAGAAGCGGTTCCCGGAACGGCGGCAGCATTGGCAGCCGGGTTAAAGGTGGGATTCAGGGGGTTGGCGGTCGAGAGAGTGAAGAATGCAGACGTATTGAAAGCATCCAGGGTGTGCCAGTTGCCTGCAGTGGCCCCAGCGCCAGCAGTGTTTGGAGGAATATAGCCACCCGCAGCATTGCCATAACCGGAAGCCGGGGCTCCCACGGGAGCAATTGGGCTACCGAACAGCTTGGATCCGTAGGTGCTGACACCCGCGGCCAGGATTTCAGCATTGCCCGCGCCATCGCTCACACCCAAAGGCAAGTAAGCAAAGACATAAGCTCCAGCGGTTGTGCGGTAATTGCCAGTGGCGGTGAAATTACCACGAGGCAGCTGATAGCCATCGGTCCCGTCATCCTGCAAGAAACGATAGCGGCTGTTGAAGAACTTGACCGTGCCAAAAATCGGGAAGATGCTCACGGCGTTGGTGCTGGACAGCGTGTACTGATCCTCGACCTTCAACGGGAAATTGTAGCCATTGGTTACGCCGTAAGCGCAAGCCAGGTAGCGGCCCAACTGGTACTGGATGCGCACAGGCGCCCAGGCCACGGTGTAGGTCGCGGGGCTCGGAATGGCACCCAGCCACGGATTGTAGAACCCATTCGGAATCGTCCCGGCGGTGTCCACGGCGGGGTAGTTGCCCGTGGTGTCGAAGGCTGGGTAGTTGCCGGCCGTGGCGGTCAGCACACCGATGCCATTGGTCGTGTTGTACGGCGCGTTGCCGAAGAACACCTGGATCGCGTCCTGGTGGCCGTGATTGACGTTGGTGTTCGGATCCGCGATGTTCGTGTCCGATCCTGCGGTCCCTGGCGCTCCGATGGCCCAGATCCACTTGCTCGGCGTTCCCGGCGTCGCCGTGTCGCTGGCTACCGGCTCCTGGATCGCCGGGCGACCCACGTTCGGCGCACTCGCTGTCCCTGCTCCCGTGTTCACGCCTGCCGTGATCGTCGGGATATTGATCGTCGTCAACGCTCCGATGGAAGGCTGGTGGTTCGGCTGGACCTTGATCACCAGCGTCGTCTCCTGGGACTGTCCAGGCGTGACCACTCCGCCGATCAGCTGATCCGCGATGATCGTGAACGACCAGTTCGCCGGATCCTGGACGGGGAAGCCGGGAAGCAAGGTTCCCTGCAGCGCGTCCTTGTTCATTCCCACCGTCATCACCGCGCCGTTGGTTCCCGGGTTGCCCTGGCCATTGCCTGGACGCCACACGATTTCGCCCGGTACCCGCGTGTCCGCCCCGGTTCCCGGCACGACATACGGATAGCGGCCGCCCGCTGGCGACGCATTCTGATCCGTGGTTGCCACGAACGGCGATCCGAATCGGAACACCGAGTTCACCTTCACCGTGTACACCACCTGGTCGTTCTCAGCGTCTGTCGCCGTCACGCCCGCGCGCCATCCCTTGTTCCCGGCCAACGTCACGTACTCGCTATTCGCCGCGTTCGTGTCCAGGAAATTGAAACGGTTGTACCCCGTGATTTCCTGTCGCAGGTTCGCTGGATCATGGAACTGCACACCCGTCACCGTCTCGGTGTACGTCTGCGTCGAGAAGTTCGGCTTGCTATCAGCCAGGAAGCTGCTGGAGAAGGTCTTTTCATCCCACAGTCCACCCCACATCCGTCACTCGCACGGTCAGTGTGCGCGGGCCCAGTGTGCTGGAACTCGACGTCAACAACCCGCCGGAGGACAGGCGAGAAACCCGCCACCGGGGAGACGAGCGTCCAGGTCAGCGCCGAGCCGCCCACACCATCATCCGTCGCCGTAAGCTGCAGCGAGATATTGTGGTTCAGGTGGACATCAGGAATCGTCGCCGTGGTGATATTTGGCTTCGTGTTGTTGCTCACCACCGGAAGGGTGAACGTCTGCACCGTCACGCCGCCATGGCCATCATTGGCCGAGAACGTGAAGGTCGGATTCGCTGCCACATCCGCCAGGACGGGCGTGTAGGTCAGAACGCCACCCGAGAAAGTCCCGGGACCCGCGGTCTTGGTGATGGTGATGGTGTCACCCTCTGGATCCAAATCCGTGATCGGGGTGTAGCTCAAAGCCAGGCCCACCAGACCCGAGGTCGGAGGCGCGCTGGTGAAGTGAGGCGCCACATTCGCCGTCACGACCACCGAAGCGGTCTTGGCGGGAGAAGCGGCTCCCTTGGAGTCCGTCGCGATGACCGAGATGATCGCAGGCGCGGAAGCAGGGGCCACAACGGTGGGGTGAAGGTCAGGACAGATCCAGAGATCGTCGCGCCCGCGGTGGTGGTGCTGAAGGTGATCGCATCACCCTCGGGATCCACAGCCGACAGGTTGTAGATGGATGAGTGGGCGGTCACGGCGGTGTTGGCGCCAGAGATCGTCACGCTGCCCGGAGCCGCATTGCTGGCTGTCGGGGCCGACGAAGACGACCCGCCGCAGCCGATCATCACCAGCGAGAACGCCGTGAGGGCCGAAATGCCTAATGCATTCCGGAGTTTCGGGTTGGGGTTGCTCATAGAGCCTCCAAAAAAGGGGGATTGGGAAGGGGTATTGAGGATGGAAAAAAAAACATGGAAAGACGAGACAAGGTCAACTATAGAGAAAAACCAGAATCTGGTTCCGGGTCAATGTTATTTTCCAGATATGAAAAAGTTTGTGCCCCCCGGGGCACTTAAGTCGTATCACCACCAACTGAATCTACAGCATTATTATAGGTTACTTTGATGGGAACCTCAAGGAGCGTCATGACATTTAGCCCACTCACCCAAGAGCCGTCAGTCCAAGCCAAGTGGATGAATAATAGAGCCTTCTGTATCTCGACTCAAGATATCGGCTCACGAAAACCCTATTATGTTTTAGTTATGTTGCCTTATCCTAGTGGACGAATTCATATGGGGCATGTCCGAAATTACACCCTGGGGGATGTTTCGGCGCGATTTGAACGAATGAGGGGTAAGGCCGTAGTTCAGCCCCTTGGGTGGGATTCATTTGGCTTGCCTGCAGAGAATGCCGCGATCAAAAACGGGATTCATCCAGCCATCTGGACCCGCCAGAACATCGCCGACATGAAAGCGCAGATCCAAAAGCTCGGCATCAGCTATGACTGGGATCGGGAAATCGCTAGCTACCTGCCCGAATACTACCGATGGAACCAATGGCTGTTCCTACAAATGTGGAAGCGTGGTGATGTGTTCCGCGCTAGGCGCAACGTCAACTGGTGCGAGGCCCTGGGCACCGTATTGGCCAACGAGCAAGTGGTGGATGGTAACGATGAGCGAACAGGGCATCCGGTCGTCCAAAAGTCTTTGGAGCAATATTTCTTCGCCATCACCAAGTACGCCGATGAGCTGCTCACGGGCCTTGAACAGCTGGATTGGCCTGACAATGTCAAATCCATGCAGCGCCATTGGATTGGGAAAAGCGAAGGCGCCAGATTGCGTTTCGATGTGGTGGAACATGGGCAGGTCGAGGTTTTCACCACACGCCTGGACACACTTTTTGGTGTGAATTTCTTGGCGCTTTCCATAGAACACCCGCTCATCGAATCCCAGGCCCCTGGCGATCCTGAGCTGCTTGCATTCTGTGCGCGGATCAAGAGCCAGAGCCGCGAAGAACGCTTGATGGCGGACATCAAGGAGGGCCACCGAACCAAACTCCAAGCGGTGCATCCCTTCACAGGAGAACTGATCCCGATTTTTGCTGCGAACTACGTGCTGATGGATTACGGCACAGGCGCGGTGATGGGCGTACCTGCCCATGATGAGCGCGATCATGAGTTTGCCTTGAAATACGGTCTTTCAAATCCAAAAGTCATCGAAAGCTCAAACCCGTGGGAGGCCGGAATCCTTGTCAACAGCGGCGAATTCAACGGCCTTGGAAGCGAGGATGCAACGGCAGCCATGATCGCAAAACTTGGGGGCCGCGCGGAAGGCGCTGTCACTTTCAAGCTGAAGGATTGGGGCCTATCCCGGCAGAGATACTGGGGCACACCCATCCCCACCATCCACTGTCCCGATCATGGCGTGCAGCCAATCTCCGAAGAAGAGCTGCCTGTGCGGCTTCCCGAGGATGTGGAATTCATCGGCCATGGGCCATCACCCTTGACAACATCAAAATCATTTCTTGCTGCCAAATGCCCGATCTGCGGCGGGGCCGCACGTCGAGAAACCGACACCATGGATACCTTCGTGGATTCCAGCTGGTATTTCCTGCGCTACCTTGACCCCAAGAACGAGCAGCGGCCCTTCGATAAAGCCGCTGTGGATCCGTGGATGCCCGTGGACCTGTACATCGGAGGCATCGAACACGCAACCATGCACCTGATCTACGCGCGGTACTTCCACAAGGTGCTGCGGGATCTTGGCATGGTGAGCTGTGACGAGCCCTTTCAGAAGCTCATCTGCCAGGGAATGGTGCTGAAAGATGGCTTCAAAATGTCCAAGTCCAAGGGCAATGTGGTGGACCCGGATGATGTCCTGGCGCGCTATGGAGCTGACGCATTGCGTCTTTTCATGATCTTTGCCGCGCCCATAGAAAAGGAATTGGACTGGACTGGGTTTGATGGCATCGAAGGTTCCACGCGATTCCTCAAGCGTGTGGCGCGCATGGTGGACGACCACAAAGTCAATGCGGAGCCACTGCCAGCCAGGGATCACCTCACCCGCGAAGAAAAGGATCTGATGCATAAACTGCATTTGACCATCCAACGCATCACCGAGGATCTGGCGGTGCGCCACCAATTCAACACAGTTGTGTCAGGCCTCATGGAATTGATCAATGCCATTGCGGATCTGCCCTCGGATTCCCCGCACCGCGCCCCAGTGATGCAGCACGCACTGGATGCCTTCACCCGCATGCTTTCGCCGGTGGCCCCTCATCTGGCGGAGCAATTGTTCGAACAACTCGGCGGCTCAGGGTTTGTGATGCAGGCGGCGTGGCCCGAAGCGGCGAATGAGTGGTTGCAGGCGGATGAGGTTTTGGTTGTGGTCCAGGTGAATGGCAAGGTCCGCGGCCGCGTCACACTGCCTGCTGGCGCCACGGAAGCTGATCGCCGGGAGGCAGCCTTGGCTTGCGCCGAAGTCAGGTCCCACATCGAAGGCAAGGAAATCATCAAAGTCGTCCTGCCCCCGAATGGCAAGCTCGTGAACATTGTCATCAAGGGTTGAACTGCGGGCCAGCAGGGTTGAAACAGACAGGAGAATGCATGCAGGGCGCTGAAAAAATTGTCGAATGTGTCCCAAATTTTTCCGAAGGCCGGGATCTGGCAAAGATAAAACAGATCACCGACGCCATTGAATCCGTCGCGGGCGTGGAGCTTATGGATGTGGACCCTGGCCCGGCCACCAACCGCACGGTTGTGACTTTCATAGGTGATCCGGAAGCTGCTCTGGAAGCGGCTTTCCGAGCCATCGAGGTGGCATCACGGATCATCGATATGAGCACCCACCACGGGGCCCACCCGCGCATGGGTGCCACCGATGTATGTCCCTTCGTGCCAGTATCTGGCCTTACGCTCGACGATTGCGTAGCGTTGGCGGACCGGCTCGGAGAACGCGTGGGCCGCGAACTGGCCATCCCTGTCTACCTTTATGAATCCGCCGCAAAAACAGGAACGCGCCGAAATCTGGCGATGGTCCGGAAAGGTGAATACGAAGGGCTGGCCCGGAAACTGAAGGATCCTGCTTGGGCACCGGATTACGGGCCCTCTGAATTTAACGCGAAGACTGGCGGCACCATCATCGGCGCGCGGGAGTTCCTGATCGCCTACAACATCACACTCAACAGCCACGTCAAAGACCACGCGACAGATCTCGCTTTTGAACTACGCGAAAAGGGTCGAGTGGCCCGCCGGAATCCGACGAACGCCTACTATTCCAGCGGCGAGATCCTGTTCTACCAGAAAGACCGTTTTCCCTGTGGGAATTGCGATCACGACGCCGTGACTTTCGAAGCCCTGGAGGCCCATTGCCAGCAGATGCACAGCTACGACCTGCGCCATCTGCTCATGCTCAATGACATTGACACCAGCACGAACGAAGCCGTTCAGGCCCTACAAGGTCAAAAAGCGTACCGGGCGGGCTATTTCACGGAGTGCAAGGCTATCGGATGGGTGGTCCCGGAGTACGGACGTGCCCAGCTTTCCATCAACCTCACCGATTATCACGCCACACCGCCGCATTCGGTGCTGGATGCCACGCGCCAGCTGGCATTGGATCGGGGCCTTGTGGTCACTGGCAGCGAAATCGTAGGGCTGGTGCCTTTCCAAGCCCTCTACCAGGCCGGGCAGCATTACTTGAGCGCCATGGGTAAATCACCCTTCGTGCCTGTCGAAGATGTCTTGAAAATGGCCGTCTTTTCCATGGGCCTTTCGGACGTCTCACCCTTTGATATCGAGAAGAAAGTCATCGGCCTACCTAAGCAATTCGACAAAGGCCTGATGACTCTGTCCGCCGCCTCTTTCATCGAGGAAGTGAGCCGTGACACGCCCGCGCCCGGTGGCGGTTCCATTGCTGCGTTCGCAGGGTCATTGGGGGCCGCGCTGGCTTCCATGGTGGCGAATCTCACCCAGGGAAAAGCCGCCACGCGGGCCGTTGAGCGTGAACTTCTCGCCATTGCCAAGGAAGCACAAAAAGTAAAGGACGCCTTGATCCTGGCGGTGGATGAAGACACGAATGCCTTCAACGGTTATATGGAAGCGCTGCGCCTGCCGAAAAGCACCGACTCCGAGAAGAAGGCCCGCAGCGAAGCCATGCAGGCCGGGTTGAAAGAGGCTGTCGCGGTGCCATTGAGTACCGCTGTGCTGAGCCTAGAAGCGATGAAGCTAAGCGATCGCGTAGCCACAGCAGGCAATCCCAACTCGCTTACCGATGCGTTAGTCGGTTGCGCCGTGGCTTATACCGGCGTGCGTGGCGGGCTCTGGAACGTGATGATCAACCTGAAAGACATCAAGGACAGCGTTTTTGTGGATGAAATGCGGAAATACTGCGCCTTGATCCTGGCAGAAGCCCAATCGCTGATGGGCAAGGTTGGCGATGAAGGCGATGCAAGACTTCTGGCAATGATCGAGGCCAAAAGAAAATGACTTCACGGACGATCCATTACAAGGTCTCGCCCCTGTAAGCGTTCGGCCCTAGAATTAAAAGTTCGGAGAAACCATGTCCCACACCGCGACCCGCCAATTGACCCCCGTGGTTGATTCCATCCTCGATTTGGTGGGCCACACGCCCATGCTGCGTCTCGCGCGCTTTTGCCCCGAGCGGGATATTTTCGCCAAGCTCGAATACATGAATCCCGGAGGCAGCGTCAAGGATCGCATAGGCGTCGGCATGATCGTGGCGGCTGAAAAGGCAGGCCTGATCAAGCCAGGCGTCAGCACCATCATCGAGCCGACAGCGGGCAACACCGGCGTGGGCCTGGCCATTGCCGCGAAAGCCATGGGCTATAAATGCATTCTTTGTGTGCCTACGAAGTACAGCCGCGAAAAGATGATGCTCATGAAGGCCCTGGGCGCGGAGCTGGTGCTCATTCCGAAGGAGCAGGGCATGAAGGGCGCCATCGCCAAGTGCGCTGAACTTGCGTCCACCATTCCCAATTCATACGTGCCACAGCAGTTCGAGAATCCAAGCAACCCCAACACGCATTACCACACCACCGCAGAAGAGATCTGGGAGCAATTGGAAGGCCGCGTGGATGCTGTGGTCATCGGCGCAGGCAGTGGCGGCACATTCACGGGCACCGTGCGGCGGTTGAAGGAATTGAACCCCAAGATCCACGGAGTCTGCGTGCAGCCCGTCGGCTCTATTTTCTGCGGAGCCCCTCTGACGGAATGGGCGGTCGAAGGCATCGGAAATGGATTCATTCCGGGAAGTCTGGATCTCAGCCTCGCCGATCAAATCGTGGATGTGGCCGACGCGGACAGCCTAGCCACGGCCCGCGAGCTCATCGCCAAAGAAGGCTGCCTGGTGGGTGCAAGCGCCGGCGCCAATGCTTGGGCCGCGCGGAAAGTCGCGATGGAGCTCCCCCAAGGAAGCCGCATCGCGACACTCTTCCCGGATGGCGCTGAACGCTACATGAGCAAACAACCCGTGGCTGAGCTGAATATTCCATGAGTGAGTTGAATGTCGCCAAGGCCCTTCTGGAGGCAGGCGCCGTTCGCCTTTCACCAAAGTCGCCATTCACCTGGGCCAGTGGGCTGAGATCCCCGATTTATTGCGATAATCGCCAACTACTGGGACATCCAGGGTTGCGCGGTGCGATCGCCGATGCCCTGGCTGTAAGGGCTGCCGGACTTTCCCCTACGCTGATCGCCGGGACAAGCACCGCGGGCATCCCATGGGCGGCTCTTGTAGCGGATCGCCTGAACCTGCCCATGACCTATGTCCGGCCGGAGCCCAAGAAGCACGGCATGGGCCGCCAAGTGGAAGGCCCGCATGCCGACGGCCATCGCGTGGTGCTCATTGAAGACCTCATCTCCACTGGGGGTTCAAGCCTGCATTGTGTGGAAGCCTTGCAACGCGAAGATGCCATCGTGCTCGAGGTTCTGGCGCTATTCAGCTACGGGCTGCCCCAAGCCGAGGAAGCCTTCCGGACCGCTGGCGTGGCCCTGCAGGTGCTTTCCACTTTCGAGGCGCTCTCCAAGGAGGCAAAGGCCTCTGGAATTCTGGATTCCGATGACTTCGAAGCACTTCTCGAATGGCGGCGCGATACAGTTGCATGGAGCAGAAATCACGAATAACACGGGAGGTTGTGCGTGAAGATCTACACCCGCACTGGCGATGAAGGCACAACGGGCCTCTTCGGTGGGGACCGGGTCGCGAAAAGCCACCACCGCATCATGGCTTATGGCGCCCTTGATGAACTCAACAGCGTCATTGGCGTGCTCCGTCTGCATGTGAGCCAGCAGGCCGCGGCGCAGGACGCATTGCAACGGGTCCAGCACGACTTGTTCGTCCTGGGAGCCATCCTGGCCACACCCGGCAGCCATCTGGACCAGCTTGAAAAAAAGATGACCACGCCCACCTGGGCAGTGTCGGACATGGAAGTGGATATTGACCGCCTGACCCAGCTGGCTCCGCCCATGAAACACTTCGTTTTGCCTGGTGGCACTCCTTCTAGCGCATATGCCCATCTTGCCCGAACAGTCTGCCGCCGTGCGGAACGCGATGCGGTGGTGCTCGATAACGAGGAAGGCATACCACCGGAAGTACTGATCTATATCAATCGGCTAAGCGATTGGCTGTTCGCTTTATCCCGTGCCGAAAATGCATTGGCGGGTGTCGGGGATGTGGAGTGGATTCCGGCCTAAAAACATCACCTCTGTGTTCCAGCCGTATCGTCGCCGCCCTCTTTCCACAATCGTTTCTCTGCGATCCTCATCCAGTTTTCCGCGGCGAGCACACCTTCGCCGTGATTCAAGCGTTGAAAGTGCGAGCGCAGATGCCGTAGTGTGCGGGGGATGGCGGGAGCGAAATGGGCCTTCTTGGATTTCACGAGCTGATATCCAAACGTTCCCAACGCCCTGAAATTGCGCTGAAGGGCCGAGAGATTCAGTTCTTCCCAAAGCGTCGCGTCGGACCAGCCCAGCTCCTCGCGCACGTGGCGCAGCAGCAGACTGCCAGCTTCCTTCGACCAGTCCCAATAGCCATCAAAAAGGATCGAGGCCAGGTCGTAGGTAGCGGCGCCCCGCCGGGCATCCTGGAAGTCAATGGCCACCAGGCGGTCGCCCTGCACCATCAGATTGCGTACATGAAAATCACGGTGCGCTAAAAACTGGGCTCTGGGAGCAAGGCTTTCGTGGATCTCCACCATGAGCCGGTCCAACCAGCGTGGCGGGTCCTTCTGCAAGAACTCCTGGAAAAAATTCGCCTGGCAATAGCCCCATTCGAATTCCAGTTTTTCTTCATCGAAAGCCCGGGCCATGAAAAAACTATTCGGCGGAGCACCCACCGTAAGGGGCCCCAGCAACGTGGCTAGCAACCAGCCCGCGCGGTCCGCCCAAGCCCGCTCTTCTTCGGGGTGCTGCATGAGACGCTGCTCCAGCGTCACGTCTCCAAGGTCCTCGACGAGCAGCACCCGTTCCTCGTCCCAGGTCTGGATGATGGTGGGTACCCGCATGACGGGATCAAGATAGGCGTGCATCGCGCGGAATTCGTAATAGGCCGGGTCGTTTTTCCCAGGCTCATCCAACGGGTAAAGCACCACCAGGGCGGTGCCGAGCTGAGGGTGCGCGACACGCACATATTGGCGTGCCCCCGCATCTCCGCTAAGTGGGCGGGGATCCATGCAAGCCCATCGGTCCAGGGCGTGGGGGAGTCGAGGGTCCATCACTAGACTTAGATTAAGCCAAGTCGCATCCGATGGCCGAATTCCTCGAACCGAAAGGCGTCATGGCCCGGCAAGGCTTTCCGCGTTTCCGTCAGCCTTTTGGCCCATCACGGGCTTAAGAAGAAATTGGCTGGGTGCTAGTCCCCGCATGTCCAGCACGCGAATGCGCCATCCTTGGATCTTCAGTTCATCCCCCACCCGCAATACACGGCCCAGCTGCTCCTGGAAATATCCGCCAAGGCTTACTGAGCCCTCTTCCACCACGAGATCCAAACCCAGGTGGTCCACCAATTGCTCAAGGGTGACCGACCCTTGAGCCAGCCAGGCCCCGCTCCTGGTCTTTCTCAGCTGGATGGTTTCCCGATCGAATTCGTCCTGTATCTCGCCAACCAATTCTTCCAGCACATCCTCAAGTGTCACCAAGCCATCCACACCGCCGTGCTCGTTCACCATAAGGGCCAAATGTTGCTTTTGCTGCTGGAACTCCAGCAGCAAATCTTGAATGAGCTTCATCTCTGGAACCAGGAAAGCCGGCCGGGCGAAATCCCTGATGTCCACGTCGCCACCGTGCTCATGCAGAGCCCAGAGCAGCTCTTTCAGATGCACGATTCCAATCACCCGGTCGAGATCGCCATCCACCAATGGAATGCGTGTGTGGGGCGAGTTGCGGGCAAGAATCAGGTTTTCTTCCAGCGTGTCGTTCGAATCAAAACAGATGACCTGGGTCCGGGGAATGGCTATTTCCTTGATGGTGCGTTTTGAAAATCCAAACAGATTGTCAATGAGCTCCACCTTGGAAAGCCCCAATTGCCCGCTCTCCTGGCTGCGCTCCAACATGCGCCTCAACTCTTCTTCAGAGGGAAGATTCGTATCATCGTGTTCATCGGTGAAAGACATGCCAAGCAGCCAAACCACGCCACGGCTAAGCTTTTGCAATACCCACGTGAATGGCTTTACGACCTTGGACCAAAGCAACAGCGGAGCCGCGGTACGCAGGGCCCAGGTCGTAGCCTGGCGAATTGCGATGCCCCGGGGCACCAGTTCCGCTAGCACGACCTGCATCACCGTGATGAGCAGAAACCCAGCGACACTGCCCAGGAGCCACCCAGCGCGAGGCCATGGGAGCGCTGTTCCAAAAAGGCCATGGAACCAATGCACTAGCGCTTCCTCGCCAGTGGCGCCGACAGCGATGGTGAGCAGGGTGATGCCCACTTGGATGCCGCTCAAATGGCGGCCCAGCTCCTGGTGGACCTTTAGCGCTTGAATGGCGCGAGGATCTGTTTTCTCAAGAGCCTCCAGCTGCGTGGGGCGCACACGCACTGCCGAGAATTCGGCCAGCACAAAAAAGGCCGTAAGCCCGATGAGGACGGGTGTGACTATCAGGGCAGCATGAGTCATCGGATCATCTGGTCATCTGATCATCGGAGGGATTGCCTCATCCCTGGGCCAGATCAGCACCCTTGCGCAATTTGTCCGCGGATTCCGCCAGCAATGTGGCAAGGGCTTGCAATCGCTCCTGCCGTTCTGCCAACTGGCCATGGAGCACTTGCTTGTCGCGTTCAAGGGTTTCCTGAGCCTGCTGGACGCCGGCCACCGTAGCTTTGAGGGCCTCGATCTTGTCGTCCTTCTGCTGGGCTTGTTCCTGGAATCTGCCCAATTGCGCTTCGTTCTCGGCAGACTTGGCTTCCCAAACCGTCTGGGCCTGTTCCAGGCTGGTTTTGAGTTCCTGTTTGACGGTTTCCAAGCTTGCAAGAGCTTCTTCCTTGGCTTTTAATTCATCCCGGCCTGTCTGTGCCGCGGCTTCCAGCTCTGCAACTTTTGAATTCAAGGACTCTAGCTCTTTGTCTTTTGCGGCAATCCGGTTGCCCAGCTCCACTAATTCCCGGCCTTGGCCGCGAACGGTAACCTCGAGAGCCGGCACTTCGCTAAGCGCAAGCTTCAGCTTGGATTCAACCTCTGCAAGCGTTTCCGTGGTGGCTTGGTGCTTTGATTGCAGTTCGGTGTGTGCGGCAGAAAGAGCGCCATGCTCGGTGGTTTTAGTGGAAAGGGCTTCCTGAGCCGTGGCTAATTCGCCGCGGATGGAACCAAGGCTGGCCTCCACCTCCCCCAATCGGGAAGCCTGTTCCTGGACTTCCTTCAGGGCAGGCTCCAATTCCTGAATTCGATTTGTCGCGGCTTCATGCTTCTGCCTGAATCCGTCTCGTTCGGCCTCGACGGCAGTCATGCCTTCCAGCTTGGTCTGATCGTCCAATGACTGCTGCTGAAGATGATCCTTCTCCTTCATCAGGGTCATGATGCGGGTGGTTTTTTCGGTCATCTGGTTATTCAGGGCCTCGACCTGCAGCAGCAGCTCTGTGCGCTCGCCCATAGCTCCACGGAGTTGCGATTTGAGGTTGTCGGCAGTTTCCTCTTTCGGGGTTTCTTCCAGCTTTTTAAGCGCCGCTTCCGTATCGGCCAGGCGTTGTTTGAGTACTTCGGCTTCGGTTTGGCGGCGCTCCAGATCCTCCATGTTTTGGGTCACGGAGTCGTGGCTGTGGCGCAGTTGATCGAATTCTGATTGCAGGCGGCGGAACTCGGCATCCTTGGATTCCAGCGCTGTCTCAAGGCTGCTCACCTGGGCCTCGAGTGCGGCTACCTTGCCAGCATTAGCAGCAAGGTTGGCATTGTCTTGGACTGAAGGAGCCATCATCTGCGCCTGGATCACCGACATCGGAATGGCCATGGTCTGGCTGGCCGGGATTTCGGGTACAGCGGGCTTCTCCATTTCAGAAGCAATATCGGATTTCAAACCGTCAAGCCAATCTTCGCCGAGATCTGAATCCGCCAGGTCCCCCAGGGGATTGTCTGGGTCCACGCTCCGCATGGGCACGAATGGATTCAGGGAAGCCACCAGTGCGCTAGGCGCGATGGGTTTGTGAAGGTAAAGATCAGCTCGCCCCTTAAGGCTCTGATGACGGCGATATTCTTCTTCCGTAGCCTTGGCGCTGATCAGTGCGACTTTCACGTCTGCCAAGGCGACATTTTTCCGGATGGCGGTGCAAAGCGCATACCCCTTGTTGTCGGATACCTCGACGCAGATCAGAACAGCCGCGTATGCACCGCTTTCCAGCTTCGGGATCACTCCATCAGGGCCAGAGGCTACCTCGGTTTCGAAAGCTGCTTCCAGACTGACCTGTTGCTCCTTCAAGAAGGCGCGGTCGCTGTCCACGATCAGAAGGCGCTGACCCATGGTGAGATCCTTTGGTGGTGAGCTTCCAACTGTAACCGAAGCGGGGAAAGCCGTTGCAACGAAATAAGCCTGCCAGGGCCACCGGTGAAATTTTTTGCCCTCATGAAAAGACCATTCGCCGCCAAGTACCGACCCGGCGGCGAACAGCTCCTCGTCTAGAATCTACCTTCAGCGTGGCAGGATGGCGACGGTTCCTTTGCCTGGACCCGTTGGGCCCTGAATCAGCAGGAGCATGGCCTTGCCATTGGCCTTTGTGGCCTCAGCACTGAATTCCTGAACGTTGGAAACACTCCGGGTGCCCACGGCATTGATGATAATTCCGGCCACAAGCCCCTTCTCTGCTGCGTCCGAACGAGCAGCCACAAAGGTCACCACCACGCCCTTTCTGTCATCCGCGATGTTATAGGCTTGGCGATTCGCAGCCGTGAGGTTCTCCACGATGAAACCGTATGCTTTTTCAGAATTGAAACTCTTTCCTTCTTTTGAATCCCCTGGAGTGGGTCCGCTTTTCTGTTCATCCGGCTCACCCTCGGATCCAAGGTTTTTCCTATCCCCGAGCGTGACCAGGATATCCCTAGATTTTCGATCCCGAACAATCGATAGCTTCACGACATCTCCAGCCCTGTGGCCTGCAATGGTTTCCACCAATTCCGTCGGTTTGGTAATAGCCTTGCCATCCACCGCCGTGATGACATCCAGTCGCTGCACGCCTGCCTTTTCCGCCGCCTTCCCTGCGGTAACATCACTCACTACAACCCCTTCCTTCACTCCCAGCGCCTCTTGGAATCCTTTTCAAGCTCAACCGGCAGTACCCCAAGAGCACCTCGGCTCACCGAACGGCCCGCGCGTAAATCCTTGAGCGCCCGCTGGATCATGGTTGAGGGCACCGCAAAGCCGATATTCTGCCCGTCAGCCCGGATCATGGTATTGATGCCGATGATTTCACCGCGCAGGTTGAGCAGCGGCCCGCCTGAGTTGCCCCGGTTGATGGCCGCATCGGTCTGCAGGAAGGAGCTGATTCCTGTCGTCACTGTGCGCCCCTTGGCGCTGATGATGCCCGCCGTGACCGTGTGGTCCAAACCCAGCGGATTGCCGATGGCCACCACCCATTCACCGATCCGCATGGAATCGGAATTGCCGAGTTTTGCAAACGGAAGGTGGTTGGCTTCGATCTTCACCAGGGCGATGTCCAGTTCCTTGTCCCGGCCCAACACCTTGGCCTTGTAGGATTTCCCATCCGAGGTTTTCACTTCCAGCGTGTTGTCCAAGGCGCCACGGTAGCCCTCGATCACGTGATTGTTGGTGAGGATCTCACCATCCGCCGAGATCAGGACGCCGCTGCCGCCGCTCTCCGCGCGGCGCTCGTCATCCTGCTGGCCATGAGGGTTAGGTTGCCCTGGCCGAGGCTGGCCTTGCCCATGTCCGGGTCCGAAAAAGAAATTGAAGAAGTCATCCCCTCCCCCGAAGGGGTCCACCATACGCGGAGACTTCACAAAGCTGGTGCTTGTGATGGCCACGACGGTGGGATTCAACTTGTCGGCCACTTCCGCGACGGGCGGCAGGCGGTCAAGGCCCGTTGGATTCACCGTCACCGGGCGCTCTTCCTGGGCACTGGCCACCCAATGATGGCTGAGCCCCATGCCCACACCCATGCAGGCGGCCGCGAAGGTCGAAAGCAGCAGGACTTGTTTGACTTGGCGATTCATTCATAACTCCCTGGTTCAAAGCCCACCTTGGGGCACCATTCTTGGGTGACGGCAGGCTACGGAAAGTTTCGTCGGCCTTCCAGCAGCCCGTCACCCTGGCATTTTCTCACTTGTCGAGCTAATCTGATAGGTCCATGGCGGCTGTAGCTCAGTTGGTTAGAGTGCTGGATTGTGATTCCAGATGTCGTGGGTTCAAGTCCCATCAGCCGCCCCAGATCAGCGCCTCGGCTTGCCGAGGCGCACTTGTATGCCGGAAGGCTGGTGGGACTTGAATCACAAGGGTCTTAGACCGCGTTCTGGAGGCCGTAGGGCGCGCGAGCGACCGCAGGCCGGACGAAGGACGGCGTAGACTTCGTGCGGCGGGCACCGAAGTCCCATCAGCCGCCCCATTAGCCCCAATACCGTCCAGTTAATACAGCCACGAATCTATACGAAGCACACGAATGGAAGCATTCCTGTCCAGTTCGTGTCCCTTCGTGGCTTCTTCCTCTCCAGAGTGAACGGTGTTGCCATCAGCGCTGCGCAGCTGAGGGTTTTTGGGTGGCTGGTAGATGCATCTGTGTCGATGGAAGGGTTCGGGGAACGACAGCTGGGCGTCGCGCCCTTTCCCAAACGAATTTCCGGATTCCAAAAAACTCGACAGCACAAAATAGTTTTCGAGCCCTCATTGACAGCCTCCGCACAGGGTGTATCTTTCAAAGACTAGACCAATTGGTCTAATTTAAATTCACCACACCACAAACAGCTGGAGGAATGAACATGCGGGTAGCGAAAGACAATGTGGACGTCAGGATGGAGATCCCAGGTGCCGTGATCCGTCAGCGAATGGACTTTGGCGACGTGAGCGGATTCGACAAGATCAGCTGCGAGTATTTCACGCTCGCGGCTGGCGTTGATACCACCCCGCTCTTTCAGGGGTTGGAAGGCAATCTCTGCCAGTGTCCCCACTGGGGCTTCGTCTTGCGCGGCCAGCTGACGACGACCGACGCGAAGGGCGCACGGGAGACCGTGAATGCGAACGACCTGTTCCACTGGCCGCCCGGGCACAATGTCAAGGTAGACGCAGACGCGGAGATCGTCATGTTCAGTCCCCAGCGCGAGCACAGCCACGTGATCAACCATATGATCGAGATGGTCAAGGGTTAGGGGCCGTTACGAAGCAACCTGTGCTTTTCTGAGTGGTTCGTTACGGCCCCTTAGATCGCTCATTTTGAAACGAAGCGATAACATTAATTTGTGACAGCGACCTAGCTCTTTCCCGGGACCAAGGACCCGAGAGAAAATAAGCAGATGACTCATCCAACTAAGCAGCGACTACTCGATGCGGGTATAGCCATGCTCCTGAAGCATGGCTACCACGACCTGGGCATCCAGGCCCTGCTCGCGGCCACAAGCACTCCGAAGGGTTCTTTCTATCACCATTTCAAGGACAAGGAGGACTTCGCCCTCCAGGTCATTGATGAGTACATGCAGCACGCCCACGCGGGCCTTGACGTTTGCCTCGGAGATACGGGAAGTCCCCCGCTTGAGCGGGTGCGTCGGTTTTTCGTGTTGACGCAGCAGAACTACCAGAAAGAGGGTTACATGGGCTGCCTGCTGGGCGGACTCGGACAGGAGTTGTCGGGCGTGAGCGAAGTGTTCCGGCACAAGATCGAGGGGTGCTTTTCTGAAATCGCCAAGCGGATCGCCGTTTGCCTGGAAGAGGCTCGGAAGAATGGCGACATCCCAGCCGATTCAGATACGCGGCACATGGCAAGCTTGTTGGTGGACTGCTGGGAAGGCGCGGCACTCCGTAGCCGATTGCGGGGGAATGCCGCACCGCTGACCGCCATGCTCGATTTCTACTTCCATTCGGCAATCATTCGCTGACCTGCCACTAACCTTAAACCTAGACTTCCTGCGGCGGGCACCGAAGTACCGTCAGCCGCTAAGCGCCGAATGAGAACCGATATGTTGCAGTTAGCGGCGGCTGCGGGTGTGGCTTGACCGCGGGAGCAGCGGGGGTCCGGGGGGCTCGCGACCATGTGGATCGCTTCACGAAGACCTTAATGGCCTTCGTGAAGCGAGGACCCACAAGAGCATGTTGAGCGAAGCGAGCAGGCGGTCCCCCCGGAGTGCATGGACCCTACATCCCGACTTTGAACTCCACCGTAGCCATTTCCTTGTCCCACCACATGGCGAGTGTCCCGCCTGCCTGGGTCATGTTCACGAACCCGATGGTGAACTGGTCGAAGGAAACGGGGGCCTTGGAGAGCTTCATCGGGGTCTTCAGGAGATCGAACTTGGGATCGTAGTTGTCCGAGCCCCAAGTCGCGGTCTTGTCTTTGGGATCGTACTTCTGGAGATGCGGCTGGGTTGACAGAATGAGGCTCCAGGCACCCTCCTTCAGTTCAACGAAAAGGCTGTATTCCCCGGCAGGAATGGTCTTACCACTGAAAACCAGGGGCGCTTCCGTTTTGAATCGGGTCGTCTGGTTGGCACCGGCCCGCCAGACGGGAGAGCCTGAACTGACCTTTTTCCCATACTCCGCGCCGCTGCCGAAAATTGCTTGCCTGCCCTTAAGGATTGGCCGCGAATACGTGATGGTGATCCACTTGCCATCTTTGTAGCGTGGTTCTGCGCCGGGCTTTTCCTCGACCCACTTCCCGGCTACCTGGGTGGCGGCG
This sequence comes from Holophagaceae bacterium, assembly GCA_016722505.1. Classification (GTDB taxonomy): domain Bacteria; phylum Acidobacteriota; class Holophagae; order Holophagales; family Holophagaceae; genus JANXPB01. The sequence goes on along the minus strand of JADKJH010000001.1, from coordinate 1,547,472 downwards.
GTCCCAGCAGGACTTGGCTGCACGCGAGGTGCAGGAGAAGGAACTGGCGCGACAGAAAGGACCGTGGGGGCCTGATGCGCAAAACCTGCGTACGCGATTGCAAACCCACTTACGAGCACAAGAGCCGTTTTGTTCATTTGACCTCCTCGTCGATAGGACAGTGTCGATGCGATCCAAGCTGGTTTCCAGGAGAATCCTGACCATCTGGATCCTGATCATCATGATCCACCGAAACCGCGAATTCATCCCAGTCCATTGAACGAAGAGACATGGGCGGGGCAGTGGAAGGATGCCGGTACCGAACGTCCCCCATCCCACATTCTAGAGACCTGCTGTGATACGGTGGCGTACGGGTACTTAGCTTTGAGTATGGTCTCTTAGAGCTTCTCGTCCCGATGTGAGGATCTATGAAAAAACTATTCATCTCTCTCCTGCTCCTAGGTGCACCATTGGTCGCTCAGTCTGTGGAGGTGGGTGTATTTGTGGGCCAGCAGTCTTACAAGAACGTCAACGTACTTGGAATCGACGTCAAACCCGATAGCAACTCCGTCGTTGGTCTCCGAGTGGGTTACAGCGTTGTGGATGTCGGCCCCGCCCTCTTCCAACTCACAGCTGGTTACCAACCAGAATCAAAATCCGAGATCAAGCATAGCGGCGAGGCATCAGGATTCGACTTCAAGCAAAGCTATTGGTCTGTGGGAGCCATGTTCAACTTCAAAGCCGTTTTCGCGGTCGGCGCGGGTATTGAATACCGGAGCGAAAAACTCACAGCAGATACAGAGAGCACAACGTATGGCCGTCCATGGGCCCGGATGAATGTCGGCTATGCCATCCCCGCCCCTGCCCTTAAACCCTTTATCGGTCTTGAGGTGGCAATTCCTCTGACCTCATCGTCCTTCAATGCCTCAATCGACAGTCCCGATAATCTCAAGTCCATCGCCCCTAAGATGCAAGTTGGCCTTTATGCGGGCCTACGCTTTTAGAGAGCGAGGAAAAGTAAACTCCGAAATCCAAGTAAGTCAGATCAATCATGCCAAAGGCGATGGCCTAGGTGTGTACACCATTTTTGGCCGAGCTGGGATTCGAACCTGCCGCTCTCTTCGGCCGGAAAAAATTGAACAGCAGCGAAAAACCCACCACCAGCACACAACCCACCACGTTGTACCAAAGGAACGAGATGGGCGTGAAGAAGAAACAGGCCAGTACGCCTGCTTCGGCGATCAACGCCGCGTAGAACGCCGAGCCGCCCTTCACCCGTTTGAAGTAGAAAGCCACCAGAAAAATGCCCAGAATCGTACCGTAAAAAAGTGATCCTAGGATATTTACAGCCTCCACCAGGGTTCCCAGGCGGCTGGCATATTCGGCGAAGGCGATGGCGAAGCAGCCCCAACCGAAGGTCGCTAATCGGCCGACCCAGACTTCCTTCTTCCCGCCGGTTCCCCCAAACAACCTCCGGTACACATCCACAACAGTCGTCGCGCCCAGCGCATTAATCTCGGCGGACATGGAGGACATGGACGCCGCGAAGACCGCCGCCAGGACCAGCCCGATCAGCCCCGCCGGAAGGCTGTGCAGGACATAGGACAGGAAGACGTAGTTCGTGTCGTTGGGATTGGCCGATGGATCCGCCCGCTTGATCACCTTGATGGCGTCGGTGCGGATGGACGCAGCCTGGGCTTGGGCCGCGTCCAACTCCCGGCGGGATGCCTCCACCCGGGCCGGATCCCCTCCGCGGCGGGCTTCCACGAAAGCCTGCACCTTCAGCGTCCGCTCTTGGCAGGCCTGGCGATAGGCGGATTCCGCATCACGGTAGGCGCCTGCTTCGGGGCCGGCCAGGACTTTAGTGACAGTCGCAGGATTGAAGAACACCGGCGGAGCCACGAACTGGTAGTACACGAAAACCAGCGCACCCAGCAGCAGGATGAGGAATTGCATGGGCACCTTGAAAAGCCCATTGGCCAGCAGGCCCATCCGGCTCTGGGTCACCGAACTGCCGGTAAGGTAGCGCTGCACCTGGGACTGGTCTGTCCCGAAGTAGGAGAGCGCCAGGAAGAAGCCTCCGATTAGGCCCGACCACAGGTTGTACCGGTTGGTCAGATCGAAGGAGAAATCGATGGTGTTGAGCCGCCCGGCGCTCCCGGCCACGTGAAGGGCATCCTTGAATGTGACCTCCGGGGGCAATTGCCGGATCACCATGACCCCAGCGACCAGCATCCCGACCGTGATGATGAGCATCTGGTAGCTCTGGGCCCAGGACACCGCGCGGGTGCCCCCAGTCACCGTGTAGATCATCACGAGGGTGCCAACCAGGACAATGTTGACGTGAATGTTCCAGCCCAGCAGAACCGAGAGCACCAGGGCCGGAGCGAAGACAGTCAATCCAACCGCCAGGCCCCGCTGGATCAGGAACAGCGTCGCCGCCAAGGTGCGGGTTTTCAGATCGAATCGCCCTTCCAGGTATTCGTAGGCGGTGTACACCTTGAGGCGGTGGAAGATGGGCACCACGGTGGTGGAAAGCACGACCATGGCCAGCGGCAGGCCCAGGTAGAACTGGATGAAACGCATGCCATCGGCATAGGCCTGGCCCGGCGTGGACAGGAAGGTGATGGCGCTGGCCTGGGTGGCCATGATGGAAAGGCAGATGGTGAACCAGCGCGCATCCCGGTTGGAGAGGATGTAGCCTTCGGAATCCTTGCTCCCTCGGCCCTTCCATAATCCGTAGAGAACGATGAAGGCCAGCGAGGCGCCAAGGATCGCCCAGTCCAGGCGGCTCAAGAAAACACCCGCTCAAAGAGATAGAACAACACGATGCAGAGCGCCAATTCGATCAGCACCAGGGCGTACAGGCGTCCCCAGGTTCCGAGGATCGGGGCGGTGGTTCCATCGGCGTCGGTTCAAGCTCAGTCATGCTTCGTTCCTAGGGCCAGCAGGTTGGCAAAGAGCCGATAGGCACCCGGCACGCCATCCGGCAACTGGCGGAAAAAGGCCAGACCGGTGTAGACGAAATGTCCCTTGCCGTGATCGGCCACGATCAGGGCGCCTTCCAACGGTTTTTCGCCGGGATCGCCCATCGCCAGGATCGGCGTGTACTTCGGATCCCAACTTTCAGCGAAATTCAAGCCGCGTTCCTGGACCCACCACCGGAAGTCCTCAGCCGTAATCTTATTTGGTACGTTCAGCACAGGGTGTCCGGGAGCCAGGAATTTCACAGGCGCGGATTCATCCGTAACGCGCTCCCGCCCGATCTTGAAGGGGAAGGGCCCGATGGATTCGGTCGCCAATCCGGCGTTGGTGCCAGGGAAAGCTCCGTTCACGTTGTACTGGACGATTTCGGTGCCGCCCTTCGCCACATAGTCGAGCAGCCGGGCGTTCAACTGGGCCAGCCGCGAACGGGTGTTGAACGCGCGGATTCCGATCACGATGGCGTGGTACCCGGAGAGATCGGCACTGGCCAGGGACTCATCCGTCAATAGATCCACCTCGAAGCCCAAGGGACGGAGGCGTTGGGGAATGTCATCCCCCGCACCCATGACGTAGCCGATGCGGTGGCCGTTCTGACGGAGGTCCAGCTTGACGAGTTGTGCCGCCGCGCTAGGGAAAAGAGTCTGCAGCGGGATGTGGGGATAGTCGATCACGACGCGTCCACGTCCAGGCTCGGCCCGTCCGCCAATTTCGACGACCACCTTCAACTCACCAGCCTGAGGCCGCTCTGGCGCCGTGATGCGGGTGCTGACTTTGATTTCATCCAATGGTTTGGCCAGGGCGAAGGGAAATTCAGCGGGTTCGATCCGCCACCCGTCGGGAACCTGTAATCGAATCAGGCCGCTCACGTGGGCCCCTCCTGCCACAACCGATAATCCGATCTCGCGGGGGTTGCGGCCGCCCATCACCTGGACCCGATCCGCAAGATTCACCATGACTTCAGGCATGACCACCAAGGGCTGGTAGCGCTCGCCCAGCACCGGATCCCTAAACCTGTATTGAACCGGAACAGTGAGCCTGAAAGGCACGCCTTCTGAATTCAAGCTGAATGTCACCGACAGAGCGGGTGGACCCTCGGGCAAACCCGCCAGGGGGTAAGGGGCAGAGGCATGAAGTCCGGCCCGTGTTCCATCCCCCATCCAGTAGGGTTGCGTGTAGGGAGTGCCCGCCGGAATCGTGAGATTAAAGGATTCTTTCACTGGAGTATTCACCGGAAGGGCCATTTGCTTGTCGCGGGTCTCCAGGGACGGATTCACGGCAAGGCCCACAAGCTTGATGGGCGCTCCAGCCCGGTTGAGGATGGACGCCGCGATCGCGAGCTTGTCCAGCGGCGCCACGGCCTGGCGATCGGCGATGGCTTCCACCCAGATTCCCGCCGCGCATCGGATGGCTTCAACAAGCTCGCTCCGTTTCACGTCCACCCAAGGATCGGATTGCAGCCTGTCCAGGGCGGCCAAGGCTTGGAGCAATAACGGCAAGGTTTTGGCAGGGTTTTTCGGCTGAAAGGAGGCCTGTGCCTTTGCGAGCAGGTCGCCCACAACCTGGCCTCCCGGAATGCGTTGCCAGGATAGATCCACATCTTCGAATAGGTCGTGCTTGGCGGGCTTGCCACCGGTTATTTCGAAATATTGAAGGCTGGAACCACGCTGCGCCACCGCCCCGAATCCCTGGCTGCGGTGCATGCTTCGACCCTCGGCGGCCAGTTCGGCATAGGACTTCCCGAGCAAGGGATCGTAGGCACCGATATCCACGGACAGAGCGCTGGCGGGGAGCCCTGGTCCCTGCTCGAATTGGGGCCGGAAACTGTTCCAGGCGATGCGTTTGGCCTGCCAGGGTTTCACGAATTTCAACTGTTCGGGAAAGCGGGCCGGGTCGGCCGCGGCCTTGAAACCTTCGAGAGCCAGGATCGCTGAAGAGAGGTGGTGGCCGTGGCCTCCGGCGATTGGCGTGAACCGGGTGACGATGACATCCGGGCGGAAGCTGCGGATCACCCACACCACATCGGCAAGGACCGCCTCATGCCCCCAGATTGAAAGCGTCTCCTCGGAAGTCTTGGAGAACCCGAAGTCCACGGCGCGGGTGAAGAATTGCTCGGCACCATCCACCCGGCGCGCCGCCAGCAGTTCCTGGGTCCGGATGGCAGCCAGGGAATCATCCAGTTCGGGTCCGATCAGGTCCTGGCCCCCGCCTCCCCTCGTCATGGAGAGATAGGCCGAGCGCAGCTTCCTGCCTTTGGAAAAATAGGCCAGGGCCGCCGTGTTCTCGTCGTCAGGATGGGCCGCGATGTAGAGGACGCTTCCCAGCACCTGGAGTTTGTCTAAGGCCAATTGGAGGTCCGCTGAATCCTTCGTGGATGCTGCCGCGCGCGCGGCGGTGCCACTGAAGACCAGGGCCAGTGAAAGGGCGACCGCCGATATCTGTAGGAAGCTTTGAATCAAAATCATGCGGCCATCCCGGTTTCAATCTAGGCAATCCCTATTGGGCTTTGCTTAAATCAAACCACGAGATGATCTTTGTTTGGATGCAGATCTACCAAAGGGAGTTGTGCCTTGTTCTTCAAATCCGCACCCAAACCACAGCCTCCAACCGCCTTCTTTCCCTGGCTCGACGAGGAATATACAGTCGGTATTCAGAGGTTTGACCGCGCCCATCAGCGGTTGGCTTCACGCATAAACGATCTTCACGAAGCGATGATGGTCAAGCGCGACCGGCTCCTTGCCACGGCTGTGTTTACCAAACTCATCCAGGAAACCCGGGCTCACTTCGTGGATGAAGAAAGCATCCTGACCCAATTCAATTTCCCCGATAGCGAGGCTCATTTCGCAGAACACTCGGATCTGCTCCAGGAAGCTGCTGAATTCCTCAGGAAGTACGAAGCGGGAAACCTTAGCGCCTTGGTGCTGCTGAATACTTTGAAAGCGTGGTTGATCAACCACATTAAAAATTCAGACCGCAAGTACACCGGCTTTCTGCGGCGACAACGGTGGTCTGGATAGGTTCTTCTGCGTTTGATCGTTCAATCACTTGGCCTGGAGGCTCTCGAGGTATTTGGTCAAGTTGGAAACCCGCATGTGGACAGCGGCTTCCTGCCTGTTATTCAGATTGAGAAAGACAGGTCCCCACACGGGCATGTCCTGCAGGCCGTGGCTTCTGACGCCGACTTCGCCCCGGATGACCGCAGTAACGTGGACCGACGGGAAGACTCCCTTGTTCTGTTTTGCAAGATTGGTCAGATCAGGCATCGGAATTTTCAAGTGTTCCGCCACGGGACCATCGCCTAATCCTTTCACGCCATGGCAGCTAGCGCAGTAAGCCTTGTACATCTCGGCTCCCGAAGCTGGAGACGTGTAACGCGCAGGCACTTTCTTGACTTCAGAATTCTGGGCCGTAGCCGGAAGCACCAAAGCGCTTGCAAGAACCAGTACTGCGACATGGGTTGACATGACGTTCTCCTTGGGACACGGCTTCAACTTGGGTCCGGTAAACCGCGATAGCCAGTGATCAAACGCACAGATCAGGAGGGAAAATCGTCTGACTCCAGGTAAGTCGGATGGCCACTTTGGCCAAGAGATTCCACCTGCGATCCCTATGCCTTCCTCTCATAAACCTGGGAAATGGCGTCATTACCCCTGTGATAGGCGCCACAATTGTCTAACCGCCCGATTTTCGTGATCACGGCGTTGGGCTAGAGGCTTCATTCTAATAGAGATGAGGAGTGCGAATATGTCCACAGCCCTACCTACAGAAATCCAAGCGAATCTTCCCGCTCCAAGCTGGCATCGCATTCATGAAGAAGCCCAACAGCGTCTGACCCTCCTTGCAGAAGCCCTGGTGAAGCGCGATTGGAAGGCCGTGGATGAAGGCGCTCATTGGATCTACGAAGATCTGCGCCCCCACAACGAAGCAGAGGAGCGGGAGCTTTTCCCGATGCTCGAAGAGATCGGCGCTGATTCCCTCTACGACAGGTTGCAGGAAGATCATCGTTTGATGTGGGATATGACGCTTCAACTATTGGTCCAGATCGTGGATGGACGGGTTGCCAACGGGGATCAGGTGATTTTATTGGGTCAAAAACTAGTGGACCTGATCCGCGACCACATTGATGCAGAAGAGCATTTGATGCTGCCCCTTCTAAAAGGCAAGTCCCTGTACTGGTCCGATGACGAAACCGCAGAGGGCTATTTGATCCTGGAGAAAAAGCTTGTCGCGCCCGAGACCTGGTCGTTCATCGTCCAGGCACCCATGGTGGCGCGCGGGCGGAAACCCGGCCAGTTCTTCATGGTGGCGCCCTTCCCTGAAAGCGAGCGTATCCCACTTACCCTGGCCGGTGGCGATGCGCGTCGCGGCTACATCCACTTCATCATGGTGGAGGTCGGCGCCACCACCAAGGCCATGGGCCGCCTCAGCGCTGGTGATCGTCTTTATGCCGTGGCCGGGCCCATGGGCAAGCCCACCGAACTGGTGGAAGAAGGCACCATTATTTTGATGGCCGGTGGTTATGGGTCCGCTGCCATCCTGCCGGCCGCGGAGCTTCTGCATTCCGAAGGCCGCCGGGTTATCACAATCCTGGGTGGCCGCAGCAAAGAGCGTGTGCTGCTAGCGGAAGAGCTGGGCGCTGCAAGCTCCGAATTGATCATCACCACAGACGACGGGACCTTGGGCCGTATGGGTCTGGTCACAGATGTCCTGAGAGAGATCATCGAACGCGAGCCCATCGCCGAGGTCGTAGCCGTCGGCCCGATGCCCATGATGCGGGCCGTAGCCGAGCTGACCCGACCTCAGGGGATCTTTACCCTGGTAAGCCTCAACGCTCTCATGGTGGATGGCACGGGCATGTGTGGAGGATGCCGGGTGTCTGTAGGTGGTGAAACGAAATTCGCCTGCTTTGACGGTCCAGATTTCGATGGCCATAAAGTGGACTTCGATATGCTGCGCAACCGGCAAAATTGGTACAAAGAGGCAGAACAGACGGTTTGTGATCCAGAGGACTGCAAGATCGGCCGCCGGCCTGCCACCAGCGCCGTGGACTATGAAGCCATGCTGAACGAGCCTGTGACAGAGCTTGACTGGCGGAACCTGGACCTCAAAACCATCAAACCCAGCCAGAAAATGAAAATCCCGCGCCAGGAGATGGCTTGCCAACCCGCGGACATGCGCGTGTGCAACTTTGATGAAGTCAGCCTCGGCCTCAGCGCAGAGCAGGCCCAGCTCGAAGCTGCCCGCTGCATCATGTGCAAGCATCCAGCCTGCATCGAAGGCTGTCCCGTCAGCATCGACATCCCAGCCTTCCTCCAGGAAATCGTCAACGGTTCACCCCAGGATGCCGCGCGCATCATCAAAGAATCCTCCAGCCTGGGATCTGTTTGCGGCCGCGTGTGCCCGCAGGAGAAACAGTGCGAGGCCAAGTGCGTGGTGGGCATCAAAGGCAAACCTGTTTCCATTGGCCGCCTGGAGCGCTTTGCCGCAGATTCCATGCTGGGCTCCGACGAATTGCCCCCGGTGGAACCCTCGACTGGCAAGAAGGTCGCTGTCATCGGCGCCGGTCCTTCGGGCCTGACGGTGGCGGGCGAACTGGCTAAAAAAGGCCACCAGGTCACGGTCTACGATGCCTTCCACAAACCCGGCGGTGTCATGCTCTATGGCATTCCCGAGTTCCGCCTGCCCAATGCCATCGTGGACCAGGAAGTTGGAACGCTCCGCCGGATCGGCGTGAAATTCGTGATGAACACACTGGTCGGACGCAGCATCACATTGTCCGAACTGCGCAACGAGAACGACGCTGTGTTCATGGGCACTGGCGCGGGACTGCCCAGCATGATGGGAATTCCTGGCGAGGAGTTCAAGGGCGTATACACCGCCAACGAGTTTCTGACCCGCATCAACCTTATGCGGGCGGATCTTTTCCCCACCCACACCACCCCAGTGACCGTCGGCAAGAACGTGATCATCGTCGGTTGCGGCAACACCGCCATGGATGCGGCCCGCGCCGCCCGACGCATGGGCGCGGAGCATGTGCATGTCGTCTATCGCCGCACCATCAAGGAATCCACGGCCCGCGTTGAGGAGATGGAACATGCGCAGGAAGAAGGCATCGAATTCCACTGGCTCACCACACCTGTGCAATTGACCGGCGACGATAAAGGCTGGCTCACGAATGCGGTCTGCGCCGTCATGGAACTCACGGAGCCTGGTCCTGACGGGCGTCGTGGCGTGAAAATGACTGATGAGCGCATCACCATTCCCTGCGACACATTGATCGTCGCGCTAGGATTCGCCGTGAACCCTCTGCTGGCCCGGACCGAAGCAGGTTTGCGCACTCTCAAAGGCGGTGTGGTAGTGGTGGATGAAATGACCGGCGAGACCACCGTTCCCGGAGTCTATGCTGGAGGCGACGTCATCACCGGCGGCGCCACCGTGATCCTCGCCATGGGTCAAGGCCGACGCGCCGCCGCTGCGATGCATGAAAAAATCATGGCGATTTGAAGAAATCTGCTTACCAATACCGTTCAGATAATGCTGCCACGAAGAGACGCCAAGGCAGGACATTCGTGTCCTATTCGTGCTCCTTCGTGGTTTCTTTCACTCCAAAGTTAACGGTATAGCGCCTAAGCCTTTGCATGAGCTAGGTATCTGCGGAGAGCTTTTTCGGTCTCTGGACGCGCCATTCCTGCCTGCCTGGCCACAGCAATTGCTTCTTCAGAATTCATGCGCGCGTCCAATACCATCCAGGCGCAAGTCACCGCTGCGGCACGATTGCCGTCAGCACAATGGATCAGGACCCGGGCATTCGCAGGAAGCCCTGTCCGCACCATGCGGAAGAGATCGAAATCATCATTGGTCGGAGCGCGGCCTAAAGCCACACGGCAATAAGAGATGCCGGTTTCGCTGACCGCGGAGCATTCCTTTTCCGCGTTAAAGCCTGGTTCGTCATCCTCACGAAGATTGATCACATGCGTGATTTTCGCGGACTTCATCGCCTCGATGACCTCGGCGGTCATGGGTCCAGTCAGGACAAAAGTTCCCGGACGCACCTCCGTGCATCCCGGAATTCCATGGCTGGGCGCCGCTAAAATAATTGCGGGTACCAGAAGGAGGGTGAACATAGGCACCTCCACGCGGCGGAGCGCTTTAAGGGCCTCCGGCACCAATAAACATCGGTCTTACGCGAGGATTAGATAGGGTCCAGACCTTGAATTTGCCCAATGTCACAAACTACGGCTTATTCCTAGGCTCGAGCTCGGGCCATCAGCAGCTTGCGGGTGTAGGGGATGAGCCCACCGGCATCCATGATGCCTTTGCGGGCGGCAGGGAGTTTCACCTGGCCGAAGGAATTGCCAGTGGTCATGTTAAGCACCCGATCTTCAGTGATCTGCAAGTCGTCGCCTTCACTGGCTTCGAGGCCGGGACATAGCACCACCTGTAAGCCCAAGTTGATGCTGTTTTGAAGGAAGATGCGCGCGATGGATTTCGCCACCACGGCCACGTCATAGCCCTTCAAGGTCGAACAAGCCTGCTCACGGCTAGAGCCGCAGCCGAAATTCTCTCCCCCGGCGATGATGCTCCCGGCCGGAAATTCCTTTGCTCGCAAGCGCGTATTAAAATCTGTACGATCCGCGAAAGCGAACTGCGGGGTTTCGGAGGGAAGCACCGTGGCCATGTAGCGGCCCGGATAGATGTCGTCGGTGCTGATGTCATTTTCGAGTTTGATGATGACTTTGGCCATGGATGGCTCCTGATTCGCAGGTTCAGTTTTTGCTCGGATCCGTGATGACACCCGTGATGGCCGAGGCGGCCGCGACACTGGGGCTGCAAAGGTAGACCTGGGATTTAGGGTTGCCCATGCGGCCTTTGAAATTGCGGTTGGTGGTGCTGAGGGCGGTTTCGTCATCACCCAACGCGCCTTCATGGACGCCGAGGCAGGGGCCACAGCCGGAATTCATCACCACGGCCCCAGCCTTCATGAAATCGTGCAGGTAGCCTTTGTCGAGGGCCTGCGCAAAGATTTTTCCAGAAGCCGGGAACACCAGCATCCGCGTGCCTTCAGCCACTTTCTTGCCACGCAGGATATCGGCGGCCGCGGCCAGATCGTCCAGGCGCCCGTTGGTGCAGCTGCCGATGACGATCTGCTGGACTTTCGTCCCGGCCACTTCCTGAACGGGCTTCACATTGTCCACCGTGTGCGGGCAGGCGATCTGTGGCTCCAATTTGGATACATCAATTTCCACGACCCGTTCATAGGTGGCATCGGCATCGGGGACCACGCAGGGGATGGCGTCTTTCACGCCGGATTCCTCACGCAGGTAGCGCACAGTCTCCTCATCGCCGGGGACGATGCCGGAAGTCGCACCAGCTTCCACGCTCATGTTGCAGATGGCGATGCGGCCGCTGGTGCTCATCTTGCGGATGGTGTCGCCATGGAACTCCAACACCTTGTAATTCGCGCCCTGGGCGGTGAGGGTTCCGATGATCTTCAGGATCAAATCCTTGGGACCCACGAAGGGTGGGAATTCACCGTTCACCACCACTTTGATGGTGGCGGGGACCTCGATGTTCACCGCGTATCCCAGACTCCATGCGGAGGCCATTTCCGTGGCGCCGATGCCAAAACTGAAAGCCCCCAAAGCACCGTGGGTCGTAGTGTGGGAATCAGTTCCCACCACCACGAAGCCTGGCCGGACATAACCATATTCCGGGAGGATCTGGTGGCAGATGCCCCCGACGTCGCCCCTGATGTCGTGGAATTTGGTGATGCCATTGGCCGCCACGAATTCGCGGATTTTTTCTGGTTCGTAGCCGTTTTGGGAGACTCCGCCGGGACCCTGTGGTCGAAGATGATGGCGATGCGTGAAGGATCCCAGACCGTTGGCTCCAAACCTGTGCCCTCGAATACTTCTAGAAACTGGTTGATCACCAGCGCGGCGTTCTCATGGGACATTGCGAGGTCCACCTTCGGTTCCACCACATCCCCGGCGGCCACTGACGGCAAGCCCGCAGCTCGCGCAAGAATTTTTTCAACAACGGTCATACCCATGTCGACTCCCTTCAGATAACGCCCCTAGCCTTGAGTTCCGCCTGCTCGATTCCAGAGATTCCAAGACCCGAGTACACCTCCGCATTGTGTTCGCCCAAGGCGGGCGGTGGCGTTTCCACAGTCCCTGGGGTTTTTTCAAAGCGCGCTGTGAGGCCGAAGACTTCGATCTCGCCAAAGCCATCCAGCGGGACCTTCTTCAACACCTCGCGATGGTTCATCTGCGGCTGGTGTAGGGCCTGCTCCAGGCTAAGGATTTCCCCGCTTGGAACATCTTTCGCGTTGAGTTCGCCTACCCAAATGGCGGTGGATTTTGTCGCCAGCTTCGCTTCCAGCAGCGGTGTGAGCAGTTTCCGGTTCTTCTTGCGGGTATCGCGTTCCTGAAACCGCGGGTCTGCCTTCAGCTCGGGCAAGTCCAGCACATCGCAAACCGCCTCCCATTGTTCCTGCTTGTTGGCCGCGATATTGATATGGCCATCGAGTGTCTTAAATGTGCCGCTGGGCGCCGCGGTGAAATTGTCGTTCCCCATGAGTGTCGGCTGCTGTTTGCCGATCAGCAGGTTGGCCGCCACCCAGCCCATAAGGGGCATGATGCTGTCCAATAAGGCGATGTCGATGAACTGGCCTTCGCCTGTGCGCTCCCGGTGGAATAGCGCCGCCATCACCGCAAAGGCCGCATTCAGGCCCCCCACCGTGTCGCAAACAGGAAATCCAGTGCGTAGCGGGTTCAGGCGCTCGTCGCCATTCACCGCCATTTCGCCGGACAGGCCTTGGATGATCTGGTCGTAGGCGGGCTTCAGTGCATCAGGCCCGGTCTGTCCGAACCCCGAAATGGCGCAATAGATCAGCTTAGGATTAATCGCGGAAAGCACCCCGTAGCCAATCCCCAAGCGGTCCATGACGCCGGGCCGGAAATTCTCCACCACCACATCCGCGTCCTTCACCATCCGCAGAAAGATCGCTTTGCCTTCGGCCGACTTCGTATTCAACGTGATGGATTTCTTATTGCAGTTCTGAGCGATGAAGCTGGTCCCCATAAGCCGTTTGTTCAGTTCTGGAAGGATGCCCAGGCAGCGCGCGAGGTCGCCGCCCTTGGGGTTTTCGACCTTGATGACCTCCGCTCCGAGCAAAGCCAGATGGAGCGTGGAGAACGGTCCCGACAGCACGTTCGTAAGGTCGAGGACCTTGATGCCTGCGAGGAGTTTCTGGCTCATCCCTTCTCCGAAGACTCAGCAGGCAGCGCTCCTGTCTTGTAGACACAGCCCGGCAAATCACGCCCGAAGAAGGTTGCCACATCACGCGCCACGCTGATCAGGCCATCCAAACGGGTGTCTGATCGCTCGCCACCCCGTTGCAGGCCATGGACCAGATCTTCGGTAGCGACATTTCCTGCGGCCACTTTGGTGAATGGGCATCCCCCGAGCCCGCCGAAGCTCGTTTCGATGGAAGTTGCGCCAGCATCCATGGCCGCATAGACATTAGCCATGCCCAGGCCGTAGGTGTTGTGGATGTGGGCGGTGATCTCCACCCCTGGATCCATCCCAAGGATCCGCTGGATATAGCCCGAAACCTGCGCAGGGTAGGCGTGGCCTGCGGTATCGGCAAGGCTGATGGCGTTGAGGCCCGAAGCCAGGTATTCCTCCACGATGCGCATCACGCGCCCCTCTGTCACCAAGCCTTCAAACCCACAGCCGAAGGCGCTCTGGACGCTGACCTGTACTTTTTTCCCAGCTGCTTTGGCCTCTAATGCGATGGCGATAATGCGGCGCGTCGCTTCCTCTGTCGACATGCCGGTGTTTTTTCGGCTGTGGGTCTCGGATGCGGAAACGCCCATGCAGAACATCTCCACGCCGCAGGCCAGGCCGCGTTCAAGGCCTTTCTCGTTGAGCACCAGACCGGAAAGGATGACGCTCGAATTGCGCTTCTGGGTGGCCAGGCAACGGAAGAGTTCATCCGTGTCCGCCATCTGGGGCACCTTTTCCGGGTGCATGAAGGAACCCACCTGGATGATGTCGAGCCCTGCATCCATGAGCCTTCCAAGCCACTCGAGCTTGATATCGGTAGGCACGACCTGCTTCTCGGCCTGGAGGCCGTCCCGGGGTCCGACTTCATGGATGAGGATGGGGCTCATAATTTTTTCGCGATGGCTTCGCCCATTTCTAGCGTGGTGGCGCTGCCGCCCATGTCATAGGTGCGCACTTTGCCTTCATGGATGACCGCTGCCACGGCGGCTTCGAGCTTCGCACCCTTTTCGGTCTCCCCCAGCCAATCCAGCATCATTTTCGCGGCCAGGATCGTGGCGATGGGATTCACTTTGTATTGGCCTGCGTACTTGGGGGCGCTGCCATGGCTGGGCTCGAAGACGGCCAGTTTTTCGCCGATGTTTCCCGAGCAGCCGAACCCCAGCCCGCCCACCATCTGCGCCGCCAGATCACTGACGATGTCGCCGAAAAGGTTGGTGGCCACCATAACGCCATAATTCTTCGGATTCTTCAGCATCCACATGGTGATGGCGTCCACGTTTGCATCATCCATTTGGATTCCCGGGTATTCCTTCGCGATGCGCTTGCCGGTCTCCAGGAACATGCCTTCGGTGGCCCGCACGACATTGGCTTTGTGGATGACCGTGACTTTCGGGTAGCCGAATTTTTTCGCGTACTCGAAGGCGGCGCGGATGATGCGGTCACAACCCTTCTGAGTGTTGATCTTGCAGGTGATGGCGAACTGGTCGCCGGTAATATCCGCGAAGTGGGCGAAGGGAGGGCTCAATTTTTTCAGCGTGGCCTTCAGTTCATCGGGCACGGGGCTGAATTCCACACCTGAATAGAGATCCTCAGTGTTCTCACGGAAGATCACCATATCGATGCCCTCCTTGAAATTCAGCGGATTGCCCGGATAAGCCTTGCAGGGCCGCAAGCAATTGAAGAGATCGAACATCTGCCGCATACGCACGATGGGGCTGCGATAGACCAATCCCTTACCCTTCAATTCGGGTATCAGTTCGGCTTCGGCATCCTTCACCGGTTTCGAGGTGATGGCCCCGAACATGGCGGCATCACTGGCTTTCAGCAAATCAATGGTGCGCTGGGGAAAAGACTCCCCTTCAGTCCGCCAGAACTCCCAGCCGATATCGCCGTGGGTGTACGCAGCATCGAACTGCAATGCGTCGAGGCAGATTCTGGCCGCCTCCATGACCTCGATGCCGACGCCGTCACCGGGCAACCACGCGATCTTGTACTGGCTCATGGGAAACTCCTGATTATTGCTGGGTTTTCAATGCCCGCTGCAGGGTTGCGCACCCCCCAGACGAACGATTTGGCCCTCAATTTCCACCTTGCCCCGGGTGGAAAAGAACTCCATCAGCTGATCAAAATCAAAACGGCCACCATGGCAGTTGCAGAAGACCGCGTCGGTGCCGAATGCATCAGTGCTTGCATGCCGCAATGCCTCAACGGTGGTCGTGCCTCCGAATCCCACCAGCAGGTTCAGTACTTCATGGCCATAGATTCCCTGCTCTGAAACGTTTTGCGTCCCATCGTCCATCGCATCCTCCACAACCACCCTTGGTGGCTACCTACCGCTTGATGAAGAGATCCAAGATCTGTTCCTTGGGCATCGCGCCCTTTGAAAGTTCTTCCTGACGCTGCTTGACCATGGATTCGTATGTCGGGGGAGGATTCGGGTTCCGATACAGGACACCGGTATGAAGCTTCTGCCCGTAATACTGGGCGATCTCCATGGCCTTCATGCGGTCGGAAGGATCATGGCCGATGGATGCCAGGGGTTCCATGATGGCCTTCAACCCCTTGATTTGCTGGCATTCTTCACCGTAAGTCACGCAGGGCGATTGAAGGTTGACAAAGGCGAAACCGGGGAAACGGATGGCTTCCTCGATGATGGCGGTCATCCCAGCCAAATCAGCCGGAGAGCCCTGTGCCACGAAATTTGCCCCATATCCGAGAACATATTGCAAAGGGTTCACCGGCTCTTCAAGGCTGCCGTACTTCGAGGTGCATGAAATGCGCCCCTTGGGCGAGGTCGGGGAAAGTTGGCCTTTGGTCAGTCCATAAATCTGGTTATCCATCACGATGTAGGTGATATCCATATTGCGCCGCACCAGGTGTGGCACATGGCCGCCGCCGATGGAGAAGCCATCGCCATCTCCGCCGGCCGCGAGCACCAAGAGATCCGGGTTTGCGAGCTTGATGCCCTGGGCAATGGGAAGTGAACGGCCATGCACGGTGTTGAAACCATAGGCCGTGGTGTAGCCGGGAATGCGGCTGGAACACCCGATGCCAGAGATGAAAGCCGTTTCATGGGGTGCCCGGCCGATGGAAGCCAGCGCACGATAGATCGCCTGGACCACGCTGAAGTCGCCACAGCCAGGGCACCAAATGGGTTTGAGATCGCTTTTGTAGTCCTTGGGCAGGAAAGGCATCGCCGGAGTCGCTGTTTCGCTCATGTTTGACCTCACTCCTGGGGCTGAAGGTTGCCTGCCTGGCTGCGTTGCAGCTCGGCGAGGAGACGGTGCAGCACAACGACGATTTCGCTGGGCCGGAATGGGTTGGCCCCGCTCCGGGCCATGGATTCCACACCTTTGGGCAGATCCACGTACATCCGAAGCACCCTGTAGAACTGTCCGAGATGGGACTGCTCCACCACCAGTCCACGCTGCACCGAAGCGAAGAACTCGCGGTAGACGCCTTCTGCGACTGGATAGACGAGGTAGGGAACCAACATCTTCACGTTCAGGCCTTCTTCCCTGGCGATGGTGACCGCCTCCTGGCAGACCCCTGCGATGCTGCCCCATGCCACGAGGGCCAAGGGGGCGTCTGGATTGCCCACCGTGTGGAATAGATCCCGGCGATTTTGCAGCGGATCGAATTTCCGGATCCGTTTCTCATTCATGCGTTGGTGCACTTCGCCGCTGGCGGTGGGCGAACCATTCTCATTGTGCTCGATGCCAGAGGCCAGGTAAGTGCCGCCCAGCATTCCTGGATGGCTGATGGGGCTGATGCCCGATTCCGTGATCTTGAACCGGTTGTAATTCTGTAGATCCGCTTCGGAAGGCCTTATGCGATCCACAATTTTGAATTGGGAAGTATCAATGGGATCAAGCGTTTCTTTACGCTGGGAAATTTCCTGATCGGAAAGGATCAGCACGGGAGTCTGGAATTCTTCGGCCAGGTTGAAGGCCTCAACGGTGACGCGGAAGGTGTCGGCCACGCAGGTGGGCGCCAGGATCGGCCGCACCACATCGCCGTGGCCCGAAAAGGCCGCTGCGAAGAGATCGGACTGCTCCGGCTTGGTGGGCATCCCGGTGGAAGGGCCGCCCCGCTGGACATCCACAATGACCAAGGGAAGTTCCGCGATGCTGGCCAAGCCCATCATTTCGGTTTTAAGGGAAAGGCCAGGACCGGACGTAGCGGTCATGGATTTCTTCCCGGCGAAGGATGCGCCTATGGCGGCGCCGATGCCCGCGATCTCGTCTTCCGCCTGAAGCACGGCCCCACCGTACTTCCATACGTGTTCTGTGAAGAACTGCATGATCTCCGTTGAAGGTGTGATGGGGTAGCCGCTGAAGAACTGGCAGCCCGAGAAAATTGCCGCCGCGGCGCACATATCGTTGCCATCGGTCATGAGCTTGCCTGAGACCGCGCCATCAGAAAGGGCGATGGTCATGGGTGTATTCAGAGGGTGCGCTTCGGCGAACTTGATGCCCTCATAGAAAGCGCGTTCGTTGGCTGCCAACACGTCTTCGCCCTTCTTGGCGAGCTTTTTACGGAATCCTTTCAGGACAGCCTCGCGTCCGATGCCGAACCAACCCGCGATAAGGCCCAGCACCACCGTGTTCTTCGCACGTTCGGTTCCCGCGGTAGCCTTCGCCATCTCGGAAATGGGAACCGGAATCACCTGCAACGGCGTCACTCCCATCAAGGGAATCCTGTCGGGCTCGACCTTCGTGGCAGCCTCGTAGATCACCACGGTGGACCCGCTGACCGGCAATTCCGCGCCGAATTTCAGGAAATCCTCCCAGTTCAGCGCCACGGCCACATCCAGATCCCCGCCGGGGTTCAACAGGTGCTCCGTCGAGATGCGCACCCGGCAGGATGACTCGCCGCCGCGGATCTGGGATCCAAAGCTCTTGGTCATCATGCCGTGATAGCCCTCGGCTGCCGCGGCATTGAGAAGAGACTCACCCGCGGAAACGATGCCATCGCCGCCCGAGCCTGCCATACCAAATACGAGATCCTTGCGCATGAGTGCCTCTTGATGAGGAATGAATGAGAAGGCGCCAGATAGGGTGTACCCGAACGTTAGCCACGCAGAACGTCAGCGGGGCGTCCTTTCCACCCTAGTACCGAATAGCTGTACTTTTCGTCACACCTTGCCTAGAAGCCGAAATTGGAGCAGAGCCTGGCTTACTTCGCCTTATGCGCGTGGACCAACGGCAGCATGGAGGCATCAGTCTTGACATGGCATTTCTTGCAAAAACCCAATCCCGGAATGACGAGCCCTGCCTTAACGGCTGCGGCATGGTCTTTCATCACTGGCATCGCCTTGTAGTCGGCGCCGTTGCCATGGCATCCCTCGCAATCAAGCCCCTTGGTCTTGTGCTTGGATTGGCTCCATGACGTGTATTGGACCTTGTGGCACAACATGCACTTTTCCGGCCCAACATATCCGTGCGCAGAGGTCACAGGCACTTCGGCTGTTTTGGCCGTTTCGACGGCAGCTGGAGCCGCAGACACCGCCGGTGGCTTGGATGGCGCTGCCACAGGTGCGGCGGCTGGTGGTGCAGGTGTGTTGGCCGGTGATGGGTTTGGGGCCACCACTGCTGGCTTGGAGGGCTCGGCTGACGAATGCCCAGGCGCGGCTTTCGGCGATTCCTTCCCAACGGAAGCTGCTGAAGGTGCCGAGGCCGGCGCCGCCTCATTCACAGGGGGTACCGGATTGCCTGTCGGCGCAGGGCTTGATGCCGGGGAAACGGGGGTCTGAGCGGCCGGAGGTGGCTTTGTGGTTCCGCAGCCGCTGGCTGCGAGGCTCAGCGCACCTGCGATGAACGTGGCAAGGAAGCCTGTGCGGTCCATATAAATCCCCGTGAAGTCCGGTCCGAGGATAGTCCTATCCCAGCGCCTCTAAAAGCTTTTCCCGTCTGGCATCAAAATAGGTTTCAAAAGTTGGCAGCAGTTGGCGATAGATCAAGGCGCAAAGGGTTAGAAGCATAGCCATCACTGGGAGCAGGAGGCTCGGCGCCTTCCATGCGCAAAACATAAACGTCCCGCCAAAGAAGCCGAAATTCACGATACCCAGCCCAATGCCGAGAAACACCACCGGCATGGGCATGGTCCCACTTTTCAGACTGTCCCGAGGCATGGCCCTGGGCAGCCAGGAGGAGGTCCAGTGCCCGAAAGACATCTGCACGAAAAAAAGGCAACCGCCAAGGCATAGCGCCGCCAGAAGTTCAATCGGGGAAGGCCGCATCAGCAAGGCAACGAGCAGGAGCAGGAGCCCCGCCTGCAGCCCCTGGTACATGGCCAAACCCCCGAGTTTGCCCAGCAGGATGTCACGGGAACGGATGGGCAGAAGCAGCAGGGACTTCACCCCATGCCCGTCGAGCCCGAATTGGTTGTATTGCATCTGACTGCCAGCCAAGGCGAGGTACGCGAAGGTGCCGGGAATCGCCCACATGGCTTGGCCGCGAATATGAGAAAAAGGGCCTTTCAACAGCACCACGGTCATGACCGGCATCAGCAGCCCGAAGCGGCCGAGATGGCTACCCATCAGGGTCCTCCAATGCAATTTGGCGACACCCGCGGCGGGGCTGCGGAAACTCCAGAGCTTTTCGGCCCCTTTTGTTGCCGTTTTCACTTCCAGGGCCTGGGGATCGGCTTCCCGCTCCATCTGCCGGGCCTGCAGGGCAAGCGCGATCAACAGCAAGGCAATCGGGGCAAGCTGATGCAGCAGCGCTGAGATCCAAGCGCCCCGAAGGGCCTCGCTGAAGCTTCGCGCCGCGTAGGTGCTGGGCAGGGTGCCCAAGCAGGTGAGCGCGACCTGGCCCATCTGTTTGATCTGCGCGATGCGCTCCGGTGTCAGAACCGTGCTCAGATGTGCGCCGGGGTTGGGCTCCGAATACTTCGGAAGCATGGATGTCATGACTGAAAGCATCCAGAAAAAGATCCCGAAAATCACCAGCGCTAGCTTCATCCGCTTCATCAGCGCGGCCGCTAGGCTGCCCACAAAATGCTGGATGAGCAGCATCCACAGCACTGTCTGCATCCAAAGCAGCAGCGCGATAGGAAGCAGGATCGGATGCGCAGCGGAAAGCCCCATGAACATGGCCAGCGCGCTGAGACCTGCCAGTGTCGGCCACGGGTCACCGATGCCCGCCACCAGTTCAGCGGCGAATATCTGGCGCAGCGACAACGGGTAGATGCGATAGCTCTCCCATTGGAGCGCCTTGGTGCCACCCATGATTCCGCTGATAGCGCCCACCGCAGCCGCACCCAGAGCCAACACGCCACCAAGGATGAGCGGCGCCCGGTAGGAATCAAAGTGCGCACCGAGCGCGTACCCCGCCACAGCGGAGATTCCGACCGCAGGCAGGCCTCCAAACAACACCACCAGGACCATCACCAGGACCATGGCCCAACGCCCGCTTTTACCCATCTCTTTGGCAGAGCGGTTCCAGGTGGCCTGGAAGTGGGCAGCGAGAACCGCGCGGAAGGGAGAGATTGATATTAGAGCCACGATAGCTCACCCGTCTGCGCGCCACCGACGAGTTCCACGAAAAGGCTTTCGAGACTCTCGCCATTGGCCCGTCCGCGGATCTCATCCAGCGTTCCGTAACCCTTGAGACGGCCTTCGTCGAGAATCGCAATGAGGGGGCAGAGCCGTTCGACCACGTCCAGGATGTGGGTGGTGAGGATCAACGTCACACCGCGCTGCTGCAAGGTCAGCAGGATGTCCTTGATGGTGCGGCTGGTGACGGCGTCGATGCCCTCGAAGGGCTCATCCAGGAACAGAATCCGCGGCCCGTGGATAAGCGCGGCGCACAGCGCGATTTTTTTCTTCATGCCGAAACTGTATTCGGCCACCAACGTGCCCAGCGCCGGGCTGAGATCCAATTTCCCAAACAGTTCCTCGCGCCGGGCATCGATGGTTACTTCATCCAGCCCGTACATACGGCCCACGAATCGCAGGTACTGCGGCCCGCTCAGGTACTCGAGCAAGGCCATATCCTCGGGCATGACCCCGATCTGCCGCTTCACGGCGATGGGGTCAGCATCGAGCTCCAGACCCAGCACACGAATGCTTCCTGAGGTTGGTTTCAGCAGGCCCGTCACCATTTTCAGCGTAGTGCTTTTCCCAGCGCCATTGCGCCCCAGCAGACCTAAAAAGGTTCCAGCTTCAAGCGACAAGGACAGATCGTCCACGGCGGCTTTCTCGCCGAATTGTTTGGTCAGATGAACAAGTTCGAGGGCTAATGTCATGGTCGTTTCCGGGTAGCGCTTTTAGATGATGCCTTCGTTTCCCTGCCGCGCTGACGCAGAACCTCCCGCAGCAGGAATTCGATCTGCCCGTTGAGTGAGCGCAGCTCCTCATCAGCCATGCGTTGCAAGGCCGCGAGCAACTCCGGATCCATCCGGAGCAGGAAGGCTTTGCGTTCGGCCATCGAATCAGTTGTAAAGCGTGCCGGCGTTCACCACGGGCTGGACGGCCCGCTCGCCGCAGAGCACCACCAGCAGATTGGACACCATCGCCGCTTTGCGCTCTTCATCGAGGTGCACCGCGCCGTGCTCATCCAGCCGCGCCAGCGCCATTTCTACCATGCCCACCGCACCCTCCACAATGAGCTTGCGGGCGGCGATGATGGCACCGGCCTGTTGGCGCTGGAGCATGGCCTGGGCGATCTCTGGCGCGTAGGCCAGGTGGCTGATGCGGGCATCCATGATCTCGACGCCAGCCTGGTTCAGCACAGCCTGGACTTCATCCTTCAAGTGGCCGGCCACGGCCTCGGTGTGGCCCCGCAGCGATACTTTCTGGTCATCGTGCTGGTCATAGGGGAAGCGCATGGCCAGGTTGCGCAGGGCGGCCTCGCTTTGCACCTGGACGAATTTCTCGTAGTCCTGGACCTGGAAACTGGCCTCGGCGGTGTCCACCACCTTCCAGACGATGATGGCCGCGATCTCCACGGGATTGCCGTCCAGATCGTTCACCTTGAGCTTCTGGCTTTCGAAGCTGCGAACCTTCGTGCTGACTTTGCGCTTGGTCAGGAAGGGATTGGCCCAGGCCATGCCCTCGCGGCGCACGGTTCCCCTGTAGTCGCCGAAGAGCTGCAACACCGCAGCCTCGTTGGGATTCACAATGAAGAGCCCGGACAGCGTGAAGATCGCTGAAATCAGGCAGACGGCCCCAGCGACCGCGAGCAGCGGCATCCCTGTGTTCGCAGCAGCAATGATGCAGACGGGTACGGCGAGTACCAGGATGATGCCCAGCACCAGCATGGGCAGGCCGACCAAGGCCGGATAGGAACGTTCTTGATACATAGGGTCCTCCGATAGCAATCAATATGATATCACTTTGATTGCTCGTCAAGGACCAAAGCCAACCCGCAAAGACATCAATGCCTGCTTCCTTCGGTACACTGACCCATGCCCAAAATTGCTTTTTTGTTGTTTCCGCTCCTGCTCCTGGCCTGCCAAACCCCATCCACCACGCCGCCCCCGCCGCCCAGGCCCCTCAATCCTGGCCCCCCACTGCTTCAAGTCGAGGTAGCTGCGGATCCCGGTGGTCGCCGTAGCGGAGTCCCTGCGCCAGGAACTGCTCACGGAGTTGAATACCCAATTGGTGGACTGGCATCCAGTGGAAGTCCCAGTGGCTTCGCCGCGGACGGCCACCATTCCTCGCCTCAAGGTCCGGGTAAAGAAATACCAGCCCAAGCCTGCGGGATCTCCTTTTGCGGCCATCGGAGTTCCCGGTTTGCTTGGGCTAGGTAGCGGGTGGGCGGTGGTGAATTCGACATCATTGGTCGCCGATACCGCCAGCGTTTCCCTCGCAAATGTGGCCGGTTTTGGTGTTGCCACGACAGGCCTTGCGGCCCTGGTGATAGGCATCACGCTGGAATCACGCAAGACCTATCTCGACCGCAAGCGCGGTTATCCGATGCATATGTTCAAGGCAGAAGTCCGCATCGTTTGGCCCGAGAGTGGCGGTTTGAAGGAGGAGAAAGAATCCTACCGGTCTTTCAACCTAGGTTCCGAAGCCCGCCCCATGAGCCCAGCCGATGCTGCGGATCCGGCCAGGGTACGGCGCGAAATGATGCGCGCGCTGGCCATCAAAATCCGAGAAGACATGAGTCAGAAAACCGGATGGGGCCGACCGGAAGCCGACTGATCAAGGGACCCCATCGGCGATATGAATCCGGGCAATTTGCCCGTCGTGCACGCGGGACAGCAGCGCCAGCGATGCCACGGCCCCGATACCCGCGCAAGCCATGTCCCACTGCGTGTCCCAGACATCTCCTTGGGTGCCCAGGAAGGCATCCGCCGCGCTGCCAGTCCATACCGCGGTCTGCCACTCCAGCAGCTCGTAGGCCGCCGAGAGGCCCAGCGCCATGAGCGTAAGCACGAAGATGGACCCGAAACCCGGTTTCAACACCCCTTTGCGAAGGAGCACCTCGCGAAAGAGCAAGACCGGCACAAAACCTTGCAGGAGGTGGCCGAGGCGATCATAGGGATTGCGCGCCAGATGCATCGCCTTCTGCGCCCAAAATCCCGCCGGAACATTCGCATAGGTCCAATGGCCGCCCACCATCAGCACCACCGCATGCAGCGCCAGCAGAACGCAGAGCAGGTTGGTGAGGGGGAAGCGCCGCCAGGTGAGAATGATGGCGGGGATGCCCAGAATCACTGGGAAATTCTCCATGAACCAGGTGAATCGGTCCGCCTTGGGCGCGATCCCAAGCAGGATAAAAACCGTGGCTACGAATGCGAGGCTGATTGTGGGCAAAGCTGTGCGGAGGCTCGACATTCCTGAAGGGTAGTGGATCCCGGATCAGATGCGAAGAGGCAGGGCTGGAGATCAGCCCTCCTTGATCCCGCTCACAGTTTGGAAATAATGCGCGAAGGCCGCCATGCCGCCACCGGCTTGTTCCCAATCGTAGTTCTCGTTGGGGGCGTGGTAGCCATGGCTCGGCAGGCTCAGACCCAGGAAGAAGACCTGGCAGCCCAGGATGTCCTCCATGGTCTTCACGGCACCGATGCTGCCGCCCTCGCGAGTGAAGGTGCAGGGCGCGCCGAAGGCGAACTGGTAGGCGTCGCGGATGGCCTCGGCGTAGGGTCCGGTCACGTGGCCCTTGAAGGGCGCCAGGCCGTGCTCTTCGTGGACCACCACATCGGGATTGTGCTTCTTCACGAACTTTTTAATTCGGTCCATGGTCTTGTGCTCATCCATATCCGGCACCAGGCGGCAGCTCAATTTCACCTCGGCCCGGGGCGGCACAGCGCTCTTGATGCCGGGGCCGGTGTAGCCGCCCACGACGCCGTGGACCTCCATGGTGGGCCGTCCCCACACGCGCTTGAGGATGCTGATGGGATCCTTCGTGCGCAAGCCCTTCAGCATGTGGTCCTTCATGAACATCTCGGTCGTGAAGCCGCTGGTGGCCCAGCCTGCGAGTTCCTGCTTTGAGGGTTTGACTACTTCTTTATAGAAACCAGGGATCTTCACCTTGCCGGAGTCGCCATCCATCATCTTGCTCACGAGTTCGATGAGTTCCGCCAGCGGATTGCGCGCCGCACCGCCCACCACGCCACTGTGCAGATCATGGTCCGCGGTTTCAAGCGTCAGAAGGAAACCTTTCAACCCGCGAAGTCCCGCCGGAGTGCTGGGTTTCCCGCGGGTGATCCAAACCGTGTCGCTCACGACGATGGCATCGGTCTTGAAGTGGTCCTTGTGCTTGGCAAGCCCAGCGGCGAAGTTTGGCGAACCGATTTCTTCTTCCAACTCCCAAAGGAAGTGGATGTTCAAGGGAACGCCTGCCTTTTTAGCCGCGAGCGCGCCGAAGAAGGCCGTCACGGCCGGACCCTTGTCATCCGTGCTGCCGCGGCCGCGGTAGGTGTCGCCATCCACGATGAAATTAAAGGGTTCTGCGGTCCACTCCGGCTCGTTGGCCGGTTGCACGTCCATGTGGTTGTAGACAGTGATCGTCGGGCATTCAAGATCCTCACCCAGCCATCCATGGATGAAGGGATTGCCGTCAGTCTCCAGGATTTCAGCCTGGGCGCCGTGGCGTTCAAACATGTTCTTGGCTGCTTCGGCGCATCGGCGCACATCGCCCGCGCGGGCGGGATCCGCGCTAACCGAGGGGATTTCCACCAGCACACGCAGCTCAGCTTCAAAAGCTTCCCGGTGGTCTGTGGCGAATGTCGTAAGGGCTTCGCGGGTCAACAAGTCAAGGTTCATAGGGACTCCCTTTAGGAACCTCTACCATAGGCCGCCACATTCAATTCACCAAGCCTTCCGGGCTATCAACTTCCGGGCTATCAAATAGAGCCGAGCTAAACTAAGTCAATCTCAGGAGTCTTCATGGATCGATTTGGCAGTTCCCGTCTTCGCATCGTCTGGGCCTGTGTGTTCCTGTTGCTCACAGGCTTGGTCCTGGCGGGCATCCGCTCCGACGGCACCAACCTGCAAATCTTTGGGGGTGCCATTCCCAAGGGCGATGAGACGATCAATACCTACGCCACTGCCAACTTGGGTGTGCTCATCTATTGGGTCGTGCCTTTCGTCATCCTCATGGGCGGTTTCATGGGCCTGGCAGGCGCGCTGGGCGCTTCGACGTTCGGGGAGCGGTTCAAAGGCCTCTTCATCGCCACGGGCCTGGCTTTCATCCACGGCCTTTTCTTGAGCCAGGTCGCCCTCATTCCCCTTTGGGCCGCAGCCTGGAAGTTGCTTGGCACACCGTTCCCAGCAGCTTTGCTCCAGGCCGATCTTCTTGGCCTGCTGCTGGGCCTGCAACTGCTCCTCTGGTCCGCCATCCTGATGCGCGTCATTCAAAGCAACCCGGGGTTGGCGGTGCTACTGGCTCTACTGATGAAAGAGGTGGGGTCGAAGCTTGTCTATGTGGTGGATTTCGGCGAGCAGATGGGCTTCAGCGCTGGCGGCGTGAAAGCCGTTGGGGCAATCGTCAGCATGCTGCCTTCAGGACAGATCCCCAGCGATCCCTTCGCACCTTCGGCGCTGCCGCTATCCATCGGCGGTCCCCTGCTCCTTGCCGCTCTGCTCTGCGCCATTCCTGCCCGGAAGGGCAAAAAGACTTGAACCTGCGGTGGGTGTTCCTTCTGCTGATCCTGGGTGCGCCAAGCATCCTGGGTCATTCGCAGACTACACAGCCACCAAGCTCTACGGATTCCGCGCAGCTTAAGCAGCGGCTGGCGGCATTGCAGTCCCGCATGGCACAAGTGGATCAGCAGATGGAATCGCTGAAAAAGCGCCGCAAGGGAGTCATGGTCGAGTTGCAAGGGATCTCGTTGCAACGGGACCGGGTGCGGGCCCAGCTGGATGGCGCAAGGCTGAAACAGGACCAGGCCCAACTGGAAGCCCAGCAGATCACCTCTGAACAGGTCAAGATCCGTGGGGAAATTGACAAGCTTCGAAAAGATCTGCGCAAACAGATCCGCTTGATCCAGGCCCAGGGGGAGTTGGGTGATCTGGCCTTTCTGCCCGACCCTTCAGGCTTTGAATCTTATCTCGCGAAAACCCGCTACCTTGCCTGGTGGCGTATGCAAGAGCGCAAACGCATCAACCAGATCCAGCGGCTTCAAGGAGATCTCGCCCAGCGGGAAAATGAGCTGAAGACCGTACTTGCGCGTCTCGCTTCCGAACAGCAGGAGGCGGCGCAATTCCAAGGCGGCCTGGCAATGAACGAAGAAAAACTCCAGACTTTCCTGGGCGCGCTCCAGCAGGATGAAAAGGCCCAGAAACAGGTACAGGCCGAGTTGGCGGAAGAATCCATCCAACTCGAGCGCATGCTCGCCAACCTGCTGGGGAAATCGAAAACCGAGTCTTTTGATGCTCCGGTCTCCTTCACTAGCCTGCGGGGTGATCTTCCAGATCCTGTGGAGGGCAGCCTGGCCCAAGGCTTCGGGGAGCACTTGCACCCCCGCTTCCACACCAAAACCTTTCAGAGCGGTCTACTTATCGAGGCCTACATCGGGTCGCGTGTTTCGGTCGTCGCCGATGGCAAGGTAATCCTGGCGGAGCCCTATCAGAGTTATGGCCCCATCGTGATCGTGGATCACGGCGGCGGCTGGTTCACTCTTTATACGCATTTGCAGGGCACCGCTGTATCCAAAGGGCAAACCGTCCGCCAAGGCGATACGGTGGGCACCGTAGGCGAAACCCTTGATGGCCCCCGTCTAGGATTTGAAATCCGCTATCAGACCAAGCCCGAAGATCCGAATAAATGGCTGAGGAAGAAATATCGGTGATGAAGGCTGGGGGCCACAAGTCTCAAGTCCCAAGTCCCAAGTCTTTTTGCGGCGCCTCTGGCGCACCATAAATAAGTGCGGCTAAAGGCCGCTTCCAAATTGAACCTTGAGGCTTGGGACTTGAGACTTCTTCAACGCACCGCATTGCCCGCATTGAACAGCGGGACGTAGACGGCCAGCAGCAGGCCCAACACAGTAACACCCATGAAGAGGATGAGCACGGGGCCGATTAGGCTAGTCACTGCGGTGGTTGCCTTCTCCACTTCCTGATCGAAAAAATCCGCCACATGGCTAAGCATTTCCGGCAGGGCGGAAGCGCTTTCACCCACGCGGCACATCTCCACCGCAAGGGGATCCAATAGCTTGGCCTGGTCCAGCGCCAGATGAAGGCTGGACCCAGCGCGCACCTGTTCGGCAACGATGTTGAGCCGCAGCTTCATGCGCTCCGATGCAGTCGTCTTTTGAATGACCTCAATGGATTGCAGCACGGGCATACCGCCTGCGATCAAGACACCCAGAGTGCGAGAAAACACGGATGAGTGGTACATGCGATAAAGCGTGCCCATGCGCGGGATGGAGAGCAGAATCCGCTCATTGGTCCGTAAAGTGGCCTCGGTGCTCACCATCCAGCGGATGACAAAGGCAAGTACTACCACCAGGATGCCCTGGACCCAGAGCGTGGAACGCATGAAGGTTCCGATTCCCAGCAGAATGCGGGTGGCCGTGGGCATTTCGATGCCGCCACTCGAATAGATTTCGTTGAACCGAGGCAGCACGACATTGAACAGAATCAGCAGGCACCCGAAGAGCACCACCACAAGGAACGTCGGATAGATCAGGGCCTCGGTGATGCGGCGGCGGCTGGTTTGCGCGAATTTCTGAAAGGTGAGCCATCGGGAAATGACTTCTGGCAAGGTGCCGCTGCGCTCGCCCGCCACCACGTTGGCGCGGTATACCGCTGGGAAAGTGCCGGCCTGCTCCAGCGCTTCGGAAAAAGCCATGCCCTCCTTGACCAGCTCTACCACTCGCTCCAGGCTGCTCCGCAGAAGGGGATCCTTGCCATGGCCCTTCAACAATTCAAGGGACTGCAGCAACGGGATGCCTGCTTTCAGCAGAGCCAGGAGTTCCTGGTTGAAGAGGATCAGCGTTTCGGCCTTGAGCTGCTTCGTGCTTCTGAAAGAACTGGAGGATTTGGCGACTTCAATGGGAAAGCCGCCTTCCGATATCACGCGGGACCGCACCTCATCGGCGGATGCAGCTTCGAAATCCCTGGTCTGGATGTCGCCGTTGGGCGTAGTCAATTTCACCGTGAAACGCATGGGCCTCGCTCGCTTGAATACAAGAGTGCTTCTAAGAATACCCGCTTGCCCTTCCCTTCCGAACAATGCGGGACTTGGTCAGAATTAAAGTAGCGTTGTCTAGCGTTGTCTCTCGAATGGAGTCCCTGTGGTGCATGGCGGAAGAGCCTTTTCGGCTCTAATTGTTTCTTTTTGATGGGAATGGCTTCGGCCCCCCTGCTTCGGGCCCAGACGCCCATTCAAGTGGGAGCGGTAGAACCAGTGCTGCTGGACTTGAGAGATGCGAACGCGAGCGCTCTGGTTCCCATGGATAGCCGAGATCCCGTCCAAACCGAAGCCGCGAACAAGGCTTGGGTAGCCCGCATAGAAAGATTCCGCTCATCCACTTCGATCCGCATCCTGCTGCCAAGATCAGAACTGCGCTTGCCTCTATTGCTGGCTGCCAGCCAGGCGCTTCGCGCCCAGGACTCCGGGAAGAAACTTTTCATCGCCTTCGATCCGGAGGCCCCATCGCTGGTGGATGAAACAGCTTGGGGCGCCGTGGATGGTGGCTCCTTGCTGCCACTGGATCTCGGTAACAATCCGGATCTCTGGCGGACGATCCTCGCCAAAGCTCAGGAGAGTTTCCCCGGGCGACCATGGTTTCTTTGGCTGCCAAAGGATCCAGGTGCTTCGGCTTCCACGATCCTGGGCGACGGTGGCCGCATCATCGTGCCCAAGGACGGCCCAACCGCACGCCTTGCGGCATTGGTTCCGCCTGGGCTCACCGAAGTGGAAGGCGGCAGCGGGGACCTGATGATGCGCATGCGCGGTGGCCGCGAAGCCAAGCGCTGGCGCTTCATCAATGGGGAATGGAGCTCGGCGGAATTGCCAAAGGAACGCACCGAAGTGGCGGTATCGGCGGAAGATGCTTATGACGTGGGCGCCCTGCTAGCAAAAATGCGGGCCGAGCAATTGCGCAGCCGTACTGCACAAATCAATCTCCAAGCTCGGCTGGATGTGGATCTGCATATGCAGGGTTCGAAGGGCATGGGCGTGGACCTGGGCTTCACGTTCAAGTATTTCGAGCATCTGGGGGAAACCCCTGAATTACTGCAAGAACAGGTCCGTTTCAACGGAGTGAAGGCCAATCTGAAAGGCGAGGTGCAGCTGCCCATCGTTGAAAGCCGAACCAGTCTTGCCGCACCCATTGCCCTGAGTCTCACGGAGAGGTACCGCTACCGGGACGGTGGCCCAGGAGGCCCAAACCGCCGCATCATCCACTTCGATCCAGTGGATGACGATGCGACGCTTTTCACCGGCGAGCTTGTCGTGGATGAAAACACCGGCCGTGTTATCGAGGAAAGAAGCGAGCGTTCGAATCTGCCTGGCACCGTGAAATCCGAACGGCGCATCTTGAGCTATGGCGATGCCGCGCCTGGTGTGTGGCGCATCTTGAAAACCCAAACCTTCGAACGCTGGGTGAGCCCTGGCGGGGTGGCCCAAGTCCAGCGCAAGCTCGCTCTGACGAGCTTGGACGTCAATGGTCCCGATTTTGAGGCAGCTCGCGAATCCGCCCGCCACTCCAATCAGACCATGCTGAAGGAGAGCCCCGATGGCATCCGTTATTTCACAAGGCAGGCCGACGGCACCCGCAAGATGGAAGAAAAACCCCGCACCTCGGGCCGTGCCATCGCCGGCGTCATCGTGGTGGACCCCGGCCTGAATCCACCGGTGCTGCCGCTTGCGGGGCTGGTCTATTACGATTTCAACGCGTTTAACCGGGGTATCCAGGTCAATGCGCTCACGGCTCTGCTCTTCAACACCGCAGCGGTGGCGATACCGCGCCTCCCAGGCGGCTTCGGCCTGAACCTGGATTCGACTGTCCTGCTCTATCCTGCGGGTGAGCGCCCCGTCATCAACGGCAAACTCTCCAGCAAAGATGAAGTGGCCCGCCGCTTCGGCACACTCAACCTGAATTTGGGCCATGACCTGGGAAAGGGCTTCCGCTTCGAAGCCATGGCGCGATTCGAATACGACCACTACTCAGAGACCAAGGATGACGCAGCCAAGACCCCGGGTTTCGCGCTACCGCCTTCAGGCCTCACAAAAGAACTACGGGGCGAGCTGAGCTGGCTCTACCGGGGTTTTCAGATTCAGAGCTTCTACGGAAAGGGGCAGCGCCCTGAAGGAATCTACGGTACTTCTGATAATCCAGGATCGGTCCCAGACGAAGGGCGTTTCACGCGTTGGGGCGGAAATATCGGCTATGACCATCAACTCACGAATGGCCTGTGGTTGCACGGAAGCGGCGGAGTGGTGGGTGGGAAAGGGTTCGATCGCTTTAAGGCTTTGAATCTTAATGGCATCGTCAGCGGCATCCGCAGCAACGCCATCACGGCCGATCGCATCGCCTACGCGCGGGTGGGCGCGGTGCTGCCCGCGGGCCCTAGTCTGCGCCTGTCAGTTTTCCTGGACCATGCTGAAGCCCGCAGCCTGGACGATCAGAAAACCTACGGCCTCACAGGTCTTGGCATCGCCGGCGACCTCCCCGGTTTCTGGTGGTTCACCGCCCTACGCCTGGACATCGGGATCGGCCTGAAAAGCGACATCGCTGGCGTAAGGACCGTGAATGGCTTCATCGCGCTGCTGCGGGTGTTTTAAGCCTACCTTTTAGGCGTAGAAACCACGGTAGTGCATGGCTTGGCTCACCCGGTCCAGCGCGAGGATGTAGGCGCCCAGACGGGGATTGGTCTTGTATTTGTCTGTAGTGGCGAATACCGAGTGGAAAGCATGGGTCATGTACTCCACCAGCCGCTCGTTCACTTCCCGTTCGCGCCAGTAGAAGCCCAGCCGGTTCTGCACCCATTCAAAATAGGAGACGGTCACGCCGCCGACATTCGCCAGGATATCCGGCACCACCAGAATGCCGTTCTCAAGGAGGATTGGGTCCGCTTCGGGCGCGGTGGGGCCATTGGCGCCTTCGACCACAACCTTGGCGCGGATCTGGGCAGCATTTACTTCGGTGATCTGGTTTTCCAGGGCTGCCGGCACCAGGATGTCCACAGCCAAGGTCAGCAATTCTGCTGGATCCATGGCTTCGCCACCTTTGAAACCGGCAACTGATTTGGTTTCCGTCACATGCTTGACCAGCGCGTGGATGTCCAGACCCCGGTCATTCTTGATGGCACCGCTGGCATCGCTCACCGCGACAATGCGCGCGCCAGCTTCATGCAACAGCCGCGAAGCTTGAGATCCCACATTCCCAAACCCTTGCACCGCCACCCTGGCGCCTGCGAGAGGCTTGCCCAGGCGCTGCATGGCTTCCCTCGCCACGATGAGCACACCGCGGCCAGTAGCTTCATTGCGGCCCAAGGATCCGCCAAGCCCCACAGGCTTGCCCGTGACCACCGCGTTTTCCGTGTGGCGGACGTGCATGGAATAGGTGTCCAGCACCCAAGCCATGGTCTGAGCATCCGTGCCCATATCAGGCGCAGGCACATCACGATCCGGTCCGAGGACATCCATGATCTCAGCGATATAGCGCCGCGTCAGGCGCTCTAGCTCCGCCTTGCTCAATCTTTTGGGGTCACAGACGATGCCACCCTTGCCACCGCCAAAGGGCACATCAACCACCGCGCATTTCCATGTCATCCATGCGGCCAGCGCTTTCATTTCATCCAGGTTCACATTCAAGTCGTAGCGGATGCCTCCTTTGGCGGGGCCGCGGGCGATGTTGTGCTGGATGCGGTAGCCGGTGAAAACCTCCCAGCGGCCATCGTCCATGCAAACCGGCAGGCTTACGATCATGGAGCGGGTGGGCGCCATGAAAACCTGGAACAGGGTGTCATCCAAACCATAGATCTGCGCCGCTGCGCGCAGCCGGGCCTGCATAGCCTCGAAGGGATTATGGCTATGGATGTCGGACATGGGATTCTCCCGAGAATTTCGATGGATTAATTGTTGGAGGAGGATTCCGCGGGCAATGCCAACTCTGTGCCCTCTTTCCAAAGGTCTTCCAAGTTGTAGTGGCGGCGCGTTTCCTCGTCCATGACGTGAATGATGAAATCACCGAAGTCCAACAGGATCCACGTCCCTGTTTGTTCGCCTTCCCGCGAGATCACCCGGGTTCCCTTCGTGCGGAGCTGCGCCTCCACTTCATCGGCGATGGCGCGGTTCTGCCGGTCGCTGCCGCCGCTCATGAACGCGAAGGTATCCGTGAAACTAGCAAGGCCCGACACATCCAGGAGCCGAATACCAAAAGCCTTTTTGGACCGGGCAGCTTCCACCACAGTCAAAAGGCGATCCGTCAATGTCATTCAAGGCTCCCGTGCGCTAATTACGATAATAGTCTTCAGCTGTGATGACAGCCATTACTTGAGGCTGAATCCCATCGAACGCCGAAGTGTGGCTAGAAACCTGCCCCAGTCCACGGCGCAGAGCGGACGATGCGTACGGCAGCTCGGTGCCCGGCAGCCAGATCATTTCACCCGGCGAGCCAGACCAGCGCGGCCTTTCGCGGTCTTTCACGACATCGGGCAGGACCTTGGGGAAGCCTGGCCTGGGGGCCACCGCGACAGAGGCCAGTTCCAATACCCGGGTAAAACGGTGCCACTTCGGAAGGCCAGGCAATTGATCGCTGCCGAGCACGAGGATCCATTCGCCCTCGGGTTCGCGCTCAGCCAAGGTCTCCAAGGTTTCCGCGCAATAGCTCGTGCCGCCGCGCTCCAGCTCGGCCATCTCGATTTTCACGGGGCCCGGAAAGTCCTTCAGCGCGGCTTTCAGAAGAGCCAAGCGTGCGCTGGCATCAGGGCCTTCTACCGCGGGTTTATGGGGCGAGATCGCCGTGGGCACAAAGCGCAGTTCATCCAATTCAAGCTGCTCAAGCGCCAGCTCGGCAAGCTTCAGATGCCCGAAATGGGGAGGATTGAAGGCGCCACCGAGGAGTCCGATTCGCATCAGATCAAGGATTCTTTGGGAATGACGGCCAATGCAGCGCCGAGCTTGAACACCAAGGGCCTCAAGCCTTCGCCGGTGACGCCTGAAATCACGATGGGCTCTTGATCCCGCTCCCGGCACAGGGCTTCGAATCGGGCCAGCCGATCCTCATCCTGTAGCGCGTCCACCTTGGTGCCCACGAGCCATCTCGGTTTCTGGAAGAGAATTTCTGAAAAGGCTTTCAGTTCGCCTTCAATGACTCGGATGGATTCCTCGGGCTCGCTCATGGGGTCCGTGAGATCCACGAGGTGCAAAAGCATCCGCGTGCGCTCCACGTGCCGCAGGAACTGGATGCCTAATCCGGCACCTTGGGATGCGCCTTCGATGAGACCTGGAATGTCGGCAATGACGAAGCTGACCAGCTCGTCCACTTCCACCACGCCCAATTGCGGCTCCAGGGTGGTGAAAGGGTAATTGGCGATCTTGGGCCGAGCGGCGCTGATGCGGCTTACCAAAGTACTCTTTCCCGCATTGGGGAAACCCACCAAGCCCACATCCGCGATCATTTTCAGTTCAAGCGACAAGGTCCGGAGTTCGCCATCCTCGCCTGGCTGATGATGCATGGGAACGCGATTAGTGCTGCTCTTGAAATTGTTGTTGCCAAGGCCGCCCCGTCCGCCCCGGGCCACGCAGATGTTATCGCCGGGGCTTAGCACTTCGGCCAAGACTTCTCCGCTATCCGCATCTTTCAACACCGTTCCAAGGGGGACGTCCAGGATCACATCCACGCCATCCCTGCCCTGCCGCCGCCCGCCCTCGCCGCTGGCCCCACGTTCGGCAACATATTCGCGCACACTGCGATAGATGTTCAGAGTATTGAGCGATGGGTTCGCCACCACGTAGACCGAACCGCCACGGCCTCCATCGCCGCCATCGGGCCCGCCTTTTTCTGCGAACTTCTCCCGCCGGAAGTGCGTAGACCCCGCCCCGCCGTGGCCGGCTTCCACCTTGAGTTGGACTTGATCTAGAAACATGGAACCAGTCTTTGAGGAATTAAATAAAGCGCGCGACCAAAAGCTTGATCGCGCGCTTGGGTTTGTTCGTTGATCGTGGATCCAGATTCGCGGGCATCAAGCCTCGATTGGATCCACATGGATGAACCGGCCGTGCTGGCCTCGGTCCTGGAAGCGGACTTTGCCTTCGATGGTGGCGAAGATGGTGTGATCCACACCGATGCCCACACCATTGCCTGGGTGGAATTGAGTGCCGCGCTGGCGGACTATGATCGCGCCAGCCTTGGCGAGCTGACCGCCGAAAAGCTTGGTGCCAAGCCGCTGGGAATTGGAATCGCGACCATTTCGGGAAGAGCCGACGCCTTTTTTATGTGCCATGGGAATACCTCGTGATCAATCTGCGGGACTTGAGACTTGGGACTTGAGACTTGGGACTCGAGACTTTAGGCCTTGATGCCCTTGATGCGGACTTCGGTGAAGCCCTGGCGGTGGCCCTGGGTGCGCTGGTAGGTGGTGGTGCGCTTCTTCTTGAAGATGATCACCTTCTTGGCGCGGTCGTGGCGGATGACTTCGGCTTCGACGGTGGCGCCCTTCACCGTGGGCTGCCCGATGGTGACGGCATCGCCATTCTCCAAGAGCAGAACCTTGTCGAAGCTGATGGCCTGCTTGGGTTCTTTCTCCAGCAATTCCACGCGGAGGACATCGCCCTCGGCCACGCGGTATTGCTTGCCACCGGTCTGGATGACTGCGTACATGAAAACCTCGAAATATGACTGGCTTGCGGGCGGCGATCCATCGGATGCACTTTTGGAGCCCGGTACCTAGCGGGTCAACCAGAATGACAAAGAAAGCCATAGGTTTCAAGGCTTCATTTCCATCACCACGCCAGGCTGAGGCCCGCCACCAGGATCCGGCGGCTGAAGTAGCTCTCCTCCTGGCGCCGTTGGCTATAGTCAGGATTGTAGCTGTAGCTGGAGACATTGTGCCGGTTCAGGAGGTTCATCACCTCCGCGAAGGCCACGCAGCGGAGCCCATGGAACGGAAACAGCCGCGAGAGGCGGAGGTCCATGCGGCCGTAAGCTGGCAGGCGGTCCGAATAGATCTTGCCTTCCTGAGGCTCGAACCCGCCGTTGCCATCTGGGAGGCTGCCCGAGATGGGTGTCACCGGAGCCCCGGTGGCATAGCGCCAGGACCCGCCCAAATCGAGGCCCGGCTTCAGGGACCAAGTACCCACCACCGTCAGGTTATGGGGCACGCTGGTAGGGACGGGCCCGACTTCGGCCTGCTTGGCCTCCCTGCGCTTGGTATCCAGGTAGCCATAACCAATCCAGCCCCTGAATGAGCCTCGGGAAGCCTTCAATAAAAGGTCCAGACCCTGGGCGTAGCCGCGCCCATCGCTCAAGTAACGAGCCCCGGGATCCTCCACCACCAGATGGTCGTAGTCCTTGCGATAGGCCTCCAGCCGCACCTGGGTGTCCCAAACCTTTTTCCAGCGGGCATCCAGCGCGAGAACGGCGTGGGTCGCCCTCAAGACCTTGAGATTCTGATTTCCCGCATAGGGGTCCAGCTGCATGAGCGGCGGAGCCTGGTGGAAACTGCCCCCCGCCAGACGCAGCGTGATGCCCTCTGAAACCTGGTAGGAGACCGTAGCTCGGGCATCCCGCGTGGATTCGCGCAGCAGGCCGTAGCGATCCGAACGGCCCCCGATGGAGAGCCCCCATCGGCTGGAGATGAGCCAGCGCACTGTTGCATAGGCGCCGGTGCGGACTCCATCGATGCCATAGGCAAAGACCCTGGGCGCTGCATCCGAATTCCAATTAGCCAGATCGAAGGGAACCATGCCCCTGGGATCCAGCCGAAGCTGGTCCCGATCCAATCCCGACTCGATGGTGATGGCCTCGTTCACCTGAATGGCCCCTTCGGCCCTCAGGAAACCATCGTGCTCCTCCTGGGTGATGCCCCAGGGACCAAAGGACCAAGCTTCGTGAAAGCGCGAATCCGATACGGTGAGGCTCAGCACCGTGCGCTCTCCCAAGGCTTGAGTGAACTGGCCCGTAAGAAAACGCGTCCGGCTGCGGTTGTCATAGATGCCAACGACATTCGCGATGCGGGTGTCCACCGCCAGATGGTCTTGGGAGAAAATGGCGGTCGTGGTCAGGCGGCCCGTCCCCAGCGGAGTCTGATGGTTCAGCTGCAGGTCATCGCTGATGGGAGAATCTGTGAAATTCGGAGAGAGCCCGTAGAGCTTGTCCAGCAACACCGGCGAAGCGTGTCGGTAGGAACCTCGCAGCACACCGCCGCCCACCGGTTCATCCTGCTGGATGCCCTGGCCAGCCAGATTGATGAGGGCACTGCCTGTGCGCACGGGCGAGCTCTCCTCGGTGCTGAGATCCAGCACCGCCGAGAGCGCATCCCCGTACTTCGCTGAAAACCCGCCGGGAATGAAGTCCAGGCGCGTGACCATGGCCGTGTCCACGGAGGAAAAGATGCCGCCCTGGGTATTGGGGTGGTGGTAGGGTCGCGGCAGACGGCCGCCGTTGAGATAGATGCCCACCTCTTCAGGCTTGCCACCCCTTACGAAAAGCTCGGCCCCTTCACTGGCGTTGCTCACACCGGGCAGAGCCTTGGTGGCCTGGAACACGTCCGCCGCGGCCCCCGGGGTCATGTAGATCTCCAACCTGGAGATGGAGCTTGAAGGCCCCTCGCTGGAGTAACCCGAACCCTCCACCACCTCCACGGTGGCGCCCTGGGCCTCCCGCTCCAGGAGCACCAGCACCGTCTCCCCGGGCTTCGCTTCCCGCTCCTGGGGACTGAACCCCTTGGCGGAGATGCGGAGGACGACCGCCCCCTCCACCTTCAAGGAAAACCCTCCCTTGGCGTCCGTCAGCACCTGTTGAGCTCCTGTCGCCACCACCGCACCTGCAATCGGCGCGCCGCCAGGACCCATCACCACGCCACCCAGAAGAGCCGCTGACTGCATCAGGATGGGAATCACTTCGCTGCCTTGGCCAATTCTGCGTCAATCTTCGGTTTCGCGACTTTTGCCGCGAAAGCGTAGTCCCCATCCACCGCCAAGGCGGCATTGATGCTCTGGCTGGCGGCTTCGATCTGATGTTGATCGAGCTGCACCAGCGCCAGCCAAGCTAGGCTCTCGGCCCTGCCCCACCGCGGTGCCCAAGGGTTCTCGGCGGGCTTTTCAGCTATGGCCGCCATCCCGGCCGCTTCGAGAATAGGCATCGCTTTCTCCCCACCTCCGCCGAAAAAGGCGGGCGTGTGGTAGACATGCAACCCCTGGAAGAAGAGCGCACGAGGATTCCCCGGGCTCAACTTGAGGGCCTGCTGGAACAGCCCCGCGGCTTTCGGCGCCAGGGTCATTCCCGACATGGGGGCGAAGCCGATCTTCAAGCCAAGGCAGGCGCCCATCAGGGCAAGGCTCTCGGCGTCCTTGCGCCCCTCAAGGCCTTTCAACGTGCGATCCAGGAGCGCTTCAGAGGCCTTGGCGTCGCGGTGTTGCAGGTGGGAGGCCAGCGTGTATCCCACGAGGGCTTGGAAGTAGGCCTTCTGTTCAGAGGATGCTGGATCCATCGCCAGTTTGGCTTGAAGACCCTGCAAGGCATCAGTGCCCATGCGCTGGGTCCGTTGCAGCTGGGTGGGGAGATCAACTTCCTGGGCGCTTAGGGTGAAAGCCAGGACGGGCAACAAGAGCAGATGCATTCGCATGGTGGACTCCAAACGCGCACGGCGCGATAGAGCCAGATTCTTGAATTACGTTCCCCTGCGCCCGCCCTTACGCACCAACGGGGGCGCCCCCCGTACGAAAGGTCGTATTTCAGCCTCCGAGGCACCTTCGCAGCTCTGCCATGCGGTCCCGACTCACCGGCACGCGAGCCTCATCTTTCAATCGCAACTCACCGGTGCCTCCGGCATCCGGCATCAATTCCTTGACCGCATTGAGGGCCACCATGGCTCCCCGGTGGGTGCGGATGAACCGCGGGGCCAGAAGGCCCTCCAACTCATCGAGCGTGCGATCCAGCACGAAACGCCCCTCGGCCGTGTGCACGAAAAGCAGGCGATTTTCAGTGGAGAGGTGGCTCACGTCCGCCCAATTCAATATTCGCAACCGGCCCTTCACCGATACCGAGAACCGCTCGGGAATTTGCTTGCTCCGGGCAGCCTCCAGCGCCTGGAGCAGCAGGCCGAAATCCGGTTGGGCCGGGACCAGGCGATCCAACGTCTCCCTGAGTCGTTCCCGCTCCATGGGCTTGAGCAGGTAGTCGCAGGCGGCCCACTTGAAAGCCTCCAGCGCATGCTGGTCGAAGGCCGTGACGAAGGCGATGGGAGGCAGCCGGAGTCCGGCCTCCCGAGCCTCGCGCAATAGCCCGAAGGCCCCCGATGGGGGGAATTCAATGTCCAGGAAGAGCAGGTCCACTGGATGTTCCCGCAACAGCGCCAGACCCGCGCGGCCATCCCCGGCTTCGGCGATGCAAACGGATTCTGGTTCCAGCTCCGCCACCAGGCGCTTGAGCCGGATCCTTGCCGGCGGCTCGTCTTCGATGATGGCAAAGCGCAATGGCTTCATGAAAGCCTCACCTCCAGGGCGCAACCCTCCTCCACCGGGAGCCAGCGCAGAGAGCCTCCGGAAGCTCCCAGCCGCTCACGCACGGTGCGCAGGCCCACTCCATCTGGAGCTCCCTCCTCCCTGCCCACACCGTCATCCTGAATGCGGATGCGCCCACCCTCGGCCCGCACCGTGATATGGCACGCCTCCACTTTCGGGCGGAAGCCATGCTTGAAGCTGTTTTCCACCAAGGGCAGCAAGAGCAGAGGCTGGATCTGCTGCTCGGCCATGGCGGGCTCTAAAATGAGCTGGTAGTTGAGTCGTTCGCCGAAACGCAGAGCCTCCAAACGCAGCAGATGTTCCAAGAGCGCGAATTCCTCCCGCAGGCTCCAGACGGGTTGTTCCAGGGCCCCCAGGATTCGGCGCAGCAAGGCCGATAAGCGCTCAGTTGCCTCTTCTGCGCGGCGCGGGTCTTCAGGGATGAGGGCCGCGATGGTATTCAAGGCATTGAACAATGTATGGGGCTGTATCTGGGCTTGAAGGCTCAGGAAACTGGCCCGGGCTTCCGCCAGAACCAGCCGGCGCTCTGCAGCGACGTGCCCCGCGATGGTCTCCTTGGTGGCGATGAATCCCGATGCCGCCAGGCCCGCCAGGCCCGTGAACACCATGACGCTGCTGTTCCGCAACATGTTCACGCCCGTCAGAAAACGGATGAGGCTTATCGAAATCAAGAGCAGGACCGCATACAGCGCCAGCATCCAGAGGACCGACACGAGGCCCACGCGTTCGGGTGACCAGCCTTCTTTGCGGGATTCGAAGGGGCTGTGGAACAGCTCGAACCCCGCCCACATCACGCAGCTGAAAATGATGCCGACGACCGCATTCATTCCGAAATCACGAAGGCCGCGGGCACCCATCAAGTATCCGAGGCCCATTCCGATGCTCGCGCCGACCCCCACAGCCTGGGCGGCCCAAAGCCAGGGGTGTTCGCGGATATAGCGGTGGGGCTGGCTGTCGGAATAGGCCATGCAAGAAGCATCCAGCCAGTGGTCCCGCAGGTCCAGGGTTTCGCACGGACGGCCTGTATCGGAGGACCAGAGGGGGTGGGATGATGTCCAATGGAACTACCGCCCTCACCCGGGCGACTTTCCCGCGGGACGCTCCGCCTCCTTCATTTGGAACACCTGATGAACCGCGATTATCAAACCTTCCTTCACCAGCTTGAATCCGCCGGCGAATTGCACCGCGTTGCCGTGGAGGTGGATCCCTCCCTGGAAATGGGTGCCATCGCCGACCGGGTGTCCAAGCAGCCAGGCGGAGGCAAGGCGCTGCTTTTCGAAAAGCCAAAGGGCCATGCCATGCCCGTGCTCATGAACGCCTATGGTTCTTATAAGCGAATAGCAATGGCTTTGGGTGTCGACAAAGAGGAACGAGGGCTCGATGCCATCGCGGACCGGATCGAGAAGCTCATCCAGGAAGCCATGCCCAAGCCTGGGCTCGGGTTCTTCGACAAGCTCGCCAAGCTCCCCATGCTCGCCGAAGTGGGCAATTGGATGCCGAAAACGGTCCGCAAAGGAATCTGCCAGGAAATCGTCTTGCAGGGGGGAGATGTGCAGCTCACCAAGCTGCCGGTGCTCACCACCTGGCCCGAAGACGGAGGCCCCTTCATCACCCTGGGCCTGAGCCACACGCGCAACAAAGAGACGGGCCATCGCAACATGGGCCTCTACCGGCTGCAGGTGTTCGATGACCGGGCCCTGGGTTTCCACACCCAGCTTCATCACGATGGCGCGCGCAACCGCCACGGCTACGACGACACCGAAAAAATGCCCGTGGCCGTGAGCTTCGGCGGTGACCCGAATCTCACCTATTGCGCCACGGCCCCATTGCCGCCCTTTCTTTCAGAGCTGATGTTCGCGGGCTTCCTGCGGGGCAGCGGCATCGAGATGGTGAAATGCATCACCAACGACCTGGAAGTTCCTGCGGATTCCGAGATCGTCATCGAAGGTTACGTGAATCCCCGCGAACTGCGGAACGAAGGCCCCTTTGGCGATCACACGGGCTACTACTCCCTGGCGGACGACTATCCGGTGCTGCATGTGGAAGCCATCACTATGCGGAAGAACGCCGTCTATCCCGCCACGATCGTAGGCCGGCCACCGCAGGAGGATGCTTATCTGGGGCTCGCCACCGAACGCATATTCCTGCCGCTGCTGCGCATGGTCCTGCCGGAAATCCGCGACATGCACCTTCCCGCTGCGGGCGGCTTCCACAACCTGGTCATCGTCTCACTGAAGAAGGACTATCCCGGGCACGCGCAAAAGGTGATGAGCGCCATCTGGGGCACCGGCCAAATCATGTTCAGCAAGTGCGTGGTTGTGGTGGACGAGGACATCGATCCCCACGATTTGAACGAGGTCCTTTTCCGCGTCACCAGCAACGTGGATCCCCGCCGCGACCTGCTCTTCACCGATGGCCCGCTCGATGTGCTGGACCATTCCTCGGACCGCTTCGCCTTCGGCAGCAAGGTGGGCATCGACGCCACCCGCAAGAACAAACCGTTTGACGGCTTCAAACGCGAATGGCCGAAGGATCTGGTTTTCCCGAGTGAGGTTCTGGAGAAGATCGCAACCCGCTGGAAAGAATACGGGCTATAGAAAAGGCCCCGTAGAGGGCCCTTTGAATGGAAAATCATTGGTTAAAAACGAATGGTCGCGGTCAAGCGAAGCACGTCCGCATTGATGGGGAAATCGCTGGAACCAATTTTGCTGTAGGTGTAACCAGCCTCTAACCCCCAGCTTTGGTTGAACTGGTAGCCCACGCCGAAGCCGTATCCGAATTTCGTGGTGGTCATGTTGAAAGTATCAATGGCATAGCCGTAGTCGTCCTTAGAAGACAGGTCCCAGCGGTTTCCTGAAACTCCAGCCATCATGTAAAGGCCTGTGGGGCGATGATCCACGAAGTAGAGATAGTCCACTCCCAAGGACAGGTCTGACGCTTTGATTTTTGACGTGAACCCGTACCCCTCGAAGGTTTTGTTCTCACGGAATTGGGAATAATCCGTCCGAATCCGGATCACGTGTCCCTGCTTCATATCAAAGTTGACATGAGCACCGAAATTACCCCCTGGATCACTGCCAAGGAGTTGCTTGCGTGACAAGTCCCCCTGGGGGATGGCGAGACCTGCATGAAGGCCGAAGTGGACATCCTGGGCCGAGACGGCGCCACCTGCGAGGGCTAGGACCATTGCGGCAAGGGAAAACCTGTGGTGAGTCATGAATTTCCTTTCAGATATCCCCAGAAGGATGGATGAGGCAGTACATCAATAACATCACGGTTCTTTGCTGTCGCTCTGTCAAAAGCGCAGGAAAAACATCCAATCTTGGTGATGGATAGAACCGTCAGAAGCGATATAGAGCAGCCACCTGCACGGCGCCCGCGGTGCGATCCTCGTCGCCTTGTTTGAATTTCGTGGCCACGTAGCGGGCTTCCACCCCGAAGCTGGGGTTGAAGTTGAATCCTGCGCCAGCGGCTGCGCCCGCCTTGTTGCTGGTGCTGGTGGAGCGGCCGCTCACAGTGATCCCACCCCCCGGTACCGCAAAATCGTACTCGGCCTTCCACCGATGCCAGGCGAGGCCAGCCGTCAGGTAGAATCCGCCATCCTTGCCACCAAAATCGTAGATGTAGTCGAATCCCAAGGAGGCATCGCTTACTTTGGAGCTTGCATTGGCGGAACTCCCGAAGGCTTTGTTTTCCGGATAGACCACATAGTCCAAACGGGGCCTCAACAGGTGGCCTTCCCCAAAATCAATGGTCATGTGAGCGCCGCCGCCAAAGCCAGCTTTGCTATCGGCGGCCTCTTTCAAGTCGCCCATTGGAAGGTTGCCGTGAACCTGTAGCCCATAGCGCACATCCTGGGCTTGCAGTCCTGTGGTAGAGCCCAGCAGTGCCAGCAGGGCACCAGAAAACAGAACGGGAAATGGCTTCATGACGGCTCCAAAGATCAAGGCCACGGCAAGTGGCCATATCTCTACGAATGGCCGAAAATCATGAATAGTTCAAATGAAAAACGCCCCGCGATGGCGAGGCGTTTCGAGATCTCGGGGCTCTTACTCGGCTGCGTGGTGCTGCCGTTCCTTGAGCCGTCCGGCCTTGCCCAGCTTGGCGCGTAGGAAGTAGAGCTTGGCGCGGCGGACTTTGCCACTGCGGACCACTTCGAGCTTGTCAACTGTAGGGCTGTTCAGGGGGAAGACGCGCTCTACGCCCACACCGCTGGAAATCTTGCGGACCGTGAAGCTGGTGCGCATGCCGCCGCCTTTGATGCCGATGACGAGTCCCTGGAAGATCTGGATGCGCTCTTTTTCGCCTTCCTTCACCTTTACGTGGACCTTGACCGTATCGCCCGGCGCAATCTTCGGAAGATCTTTCCGGA
Organism: Holophagaceae bacterium; assembly: GCA_016722505.1. GTDB lineage: Bacteria > Acidobacteriota > Holophagae > Holophagales > Holophagaceae > JANXPB01. The sequence goes on along the minus strand of JADKJH010000001.1, from coordinate 1,503,753 downwards.
CAAGGCCTGCTTCGATTTTGTCGATGATGTTCATGTATTCTCCATGGGGCCCAGCGGTCCAGTTCCTTCTCGGAATCAGCGGACATGAGACGCGAAAGCTCCGCACTGCGGAGTCCATCAGTCTATCGAATCCTCAAGAGAATGAAAGCACTAATTGGTAGGAATTCCCTTCCAGCCTTTGGGTTTTGGCTGGTCCCAGCTTTCGGGATGATCCACCTGCCATGCGCACCACTGTTCGGCCCGGCCGAGCTTTCCCAGGCGCTCTGCCAGGTAGGTGCGCCAGAGATCGGGCCTCGATGCCTTGGTCCGCGCCATGGCCTCACGCAGGCGCCACAGTCGGATGGCCTCATGATTGCCACCCTGAAGCACCAATGGCACTTCGCGATCTTCGAATATCGCTGGCCGCGTGAAATGCGTGTGATCCAAAAGGCCTTGGGCAAAACTGTCTTCAGAGGCGGAATCCTCATTCCCCAAAACCCCCGGCAACCATCGGCAGAGGGCATCCACCAGGAAAAGCGCGGGAAGCTCACCCCCACTGAGCACCGCTTCGCCGACCCGCAGTTCTTCATCCACATAAAGATCCACGGCTCGTTGATCCAGACCTTCAAAGCGGGTACACACCAGGATCAACTGATCGAATTTCAGCAATCCGAGGACTTTCGCGTGGTCCAATGGCGGCGCCGCAGGGCTGAAGTGGATGACGCGGCTGGAGGTTTGGCGCGGTACCGATGCAAGGGTATCCCGCAGCACGTCCGGCCTGAGCACCATCCCCGGCCCGCCCCCGAAAGGCGCGGAATCCACATGTCCAAAAGTATTGCCCGAAAAGGGTCGGTAGTTGTGGGTGTGCAGCTCGTGGCCCAGCTCTCCGAAGGCGCGTCCCGTCACGCCCAGCTTCGCGGACTCGAAGTATTCCGGGAAAAGTGTCAGGGCATCAAAGCGCATGTAACCAATCAAAAAGGCGGTGAAGGCTCTTTAGAACCACGTCGAAGGAATAACCAAAGTAAGCCGTGACTCCCAGGCTTCCCAAAATGCCAAGCCAGCCCCAAAGTGGACGCTCCTCCATCAGCGCTGCCCCCAATAAACATAGGGCAGCCGCCGGAAGAATGTTCGCGAAGGGGAGCGGCCATACGGGGATGAACAGGAGGAAGCCGGTCCAAGCCACCCACAGACCCATCCAGCGCAAATTCAAGGTCCGCCTTGGGCCGCTGGGCAGACGATCCAACTGACGTTCAAAGGCCGCGAGAGCCTCCTTGATTTTGCCTTTGTGGAGGTTTTGATTTTTCAGGCGGAGGGGCAAAGACGGCTTTCCCGAGCCGACCGCCATTTGAAGCCCCAGCCCGATGAGCGCCAAGCCTCCAAACAACGCTAAAGGCACATTCACGGCGGGGATTAGGCTGGGAAGCGCGAGTAGCAGTACCAGCAATCCAAACGTCTGATCACCGGCCTCTTCGATGAATGCCCCTAGCGTCAGGCCTGCTTCCGCATCGAGCCTGGCATGGAGTTTCTCGAAGAAGGAACGATCGCTCATCCGGTCATTGGCTCATCGATCCGACCCGTCCCCAGGATCGGATTCAGAATTCCAGCCATCACCCATTCCCTCTTCGGGCTTGTCAGGAATCCGGTAACTCTCCGAGCTCCAAGCCCCAAGATCCCGGACACGACACCGCTCAGAGCAGAAAGGTTTCCAGGCATTGCCCTCCCATGCTGTGGGCTTCCGGCAATAAGGGCACGGTCTGATGGTGAGCATGGCTTTCAGTTTAGCCACACCTGAATAGATCGTGATCGGAGCGTGATGAACATAAATTATTAATAAAATATGAATCAAAAATTGAAGATTTTATTGACAACCTTGTTCTCTTTCTTACACTGGGTTCTACGGGTGCGGGCACCCGTTGTCCAATCAAAGGAGAATCCATGGCAAAGATCATTGGCATTGACCTAGGCACCACCAACAGCTGCGTCGCTGTAATGGAAGGCGGCGCACCCAAAGTCATTCCAAACGCCGAAGGCTCGCAGACCACGCCCAGTGTCGTCGGGTACAACCCCAAAACCACTGAAAGGTTGGTGGGCGCTGCCGCTAAGCGCCAAGCCGTAGCTCAACCGAAAAATACCGTCAATTCCATCAAGCGATTCATGGGCCTGCCCTATGCGGATTCCGACAAGGAGCAGAAACTCGTGCCCTACGACGTGGAGCGCACCGACAACGGCGCGTGCGCCGTCAACATCATGGGCAAGCATTTGAGCCCCGAGGAAATCAGCGCAGTCGTGCTAGGCAAAATGAAGGAAAGCGCTGAGGCCTACTTGGGAGAAAAGGTCAGCCAGGCTGTCATTACGGTGCCTGCCTACTTCAATGACGCCCAGCGCCAAGCCACCAAGAACGCCGGCGCCATCGCTGGCCTGGAAGTGATGCGCATCATCAACGAGCCCACCGCCGCGGCCCTGGCCTACGGCATGGACAAGAAGAAGGACGGCACCATCGCGGTGTTCGACTTCGGCGGCGGCACCTTTGATATTTCCATCCTCGAAGTGAGTGAAGGCGTCGTGGAAGTGAAGTCCACCAACGGCGACACCCACTTGGGTGGCGACAACGTGGACCAGGTCGTCATGGATTGGCTGGTGGAAGAATTCCAAAAGGCCGAAAGCATCGATCTCCGCAAACAGCCCGACGCGATGCAGCGGTTGAAGGAAGCTGCCGAAAAAGCCAAGGTGGAGCTTTCCGCCACCACGCAAACCGACATCTCCCTGCCCTACATCACGGCGGACGCGTCCGGTCCCAAGCACCTGACGCAGACGCTCACCCGGTCCCGTTTCGAGGCCATGATCGAGCCTATCCTGCAAAGGCTCCGGCCTCCCTGCGAGAATGCCATCAAGGACGCGAAGCTCCGTCACCACGAGATCGACGAAGTCATCTTGGTGGGCGGTTCCACCCGCACACCCAAGGTGCAGGAACTCGTGAAATCCATCTTCGGCAAGGAACCCAACAAGAGCGTGAATCCGGACGAAGTGGTGGCTCTCGGCGCCGCGGTCCAGGGTGGCGTGTTGGCGGGCGATGTTAAGGGCGTTCTGCTTTTGGATGTGACGCCGCTCAGTCTTGGCATCAACGCCAACGGCGGCCAGATGAGCGTGATCATCCAGCGCAACACCTTGAATGATACGGCGAAGTCCGAGATCTACACCACCGCCGTGGACAACCAGCCCGGCGTGGACATCGAAGTATTCCAGGGCGAGCGTCCCCTGGTCGAAGGCAACAAACTCCTTGGGCACTTCCATCTGGGCGGCCTGCCCCCAGCTCCCAGAGGCATGCCCCAGATCGAGGTGGTGTTCGACATCGACGCCAACGGCATCGTGCATGTCACCGCCAAGGATAAGGCGACAGGCAAGGACGCCAGCATCACCCTGACGGGCAGCACCGGCCTTTCCAAGGACGACATCGAAGCCAAGGTGAAGGAGGCCGAGGCCCACAAGGCGGAAGACGAAGCCCGCAAGAAGCTGCTGGAGGACAAGAACACGCTCGACCAGACCGTCTACCAGGTGGAGAAGCTGCTTAAAGAAAACGGTGAAAAGCTCCCCGAAGCAGATAAGAAGGAAGTGGAGGACTCATTGAGTGAAGCCAAGGCGGCCCTCAGCAGCCTTGATGCCGAGCGGATCAAGAAGGCGCTCGACGACCTCAACGCCAAATCGCACAAGATGGCCGAGCATCTCTATCAGCAGGGATCTCCCGCTCCTGGCGAAACACCGGCCGCCGATGAGCCCAAAAAAGAAGACAATGTGATTGATGCTGAAGTCGTTAGTTAATTAGGCAATTTGAGAGAGGCCGGAACGCATCCGGCCTCTCTTTTTCTTTAGGCATAACCTGAGTCTCCGACACGCAAATCATGCTAGCGTGAAGCCATGGCCCATCCCGATTACTATGCGCTTCTGGGGGTTCCCAAAAATGCCTCGGCCGAGGAAGTCAAGAAGGTCTATCGGAAGCTGGCCCGGAAATACCACCCGGATTTGAATCCCAACAATAAAGAGGCCGAGGCCAAGTTCAAGGACTTGACCGCGGCCAATGACGTATTGTCCGATCCTGAGAAACGCCGGAATTACGATCAGTTCGGTGACCCCTCAGGAATGCCCGCGGCCGCGGACTTTGGCCAGGGCGGCGGCTCCCAGAGCTTTGATTTCGGAAACATGTTCGGCGATCTTTTTGCTGGTGGCGGCCGTTCCCGCCCAAGCCCCATGAAGGGCGAAAGCCTTTCGCACACTGTCCGTATCCCGTTCAAGGAGGCTTTCGCGGGCACGAAAGTCACCCTGAACCTCCACCGCACCGAAACCTGTAAAACCTGCCACGGAAGCGGAGAAAGCAGCGGCTCGAAAAGTATCTGTTCCACCTGCGGCGGACGTGGACATTTCGAACAGGGCTCGGGGTTTTTCAAAACCCGCCAAGCCTGCCCTGATTGTGGAGGCACGGGTAAAAAAGCCCCCGCCTGCCCTGCCTGCGAAGGGCGGGGCCGCAACCCGAAACATGAGTCCGTCACCGTGGGCATTCCCGCTGGTGTGGAAGATGGGACCAAGCTGCGCGTGAAAGGGAAAGGCGAGGCAGGCCGCCGCGGCGGTGGCCCCGGGGATTTCTTTCTGGAAGTGCAGGTAGATGCCGATCCCCGCTTTGAACGCCGGGGCGCAAATCTGTATTTACGCTTACCCATCAGCTTCAGCGAAGCGGCTCTGGGTGCGAAGGTAGAAGTCCCGACGCCCGAATCCACGGCCACTATCAAAGTTCCACCAGGCACACAAAGCGGCGGGAAACTGCGGCTCAAAGGACGTGGGATGCCCATACCAGGAAGCGACCAGCGCGGGGATCTCATCGCGGAAATCCAGGTGGTCACACCCGATATCCACGACGAGCGCAGCAAGGAACTTCTGCGGGAATTAGGTGAAATCAACGATGGCGCCATCCGCGCGCAGCCTGGGAGAACTTGATGCGCCGGGATCCAAAACAAGGCGTGTATATGATCGGCGTGGTCGCCACGCGCTACAACATCCATCCTCAGACCCTGCGGCTTTATGAACGGGAAGGTCTGCTCCGCCCCAGCCGCACCGAGGGCAAGACCCGGCTCTACAGCGATGAAAATCTCGAACGGCTGGAGTTCATCCTGAGCCTCGTCCGCGATCTAGGCGTGAATCTCGCGGGTGTGGAAGTCGTACTGGATCTGCGGAGCCGCATGCAGCAGATGCAGAGTGAAATGATCAGTGCCCTAGAAACCATGGAGCAACGCATGCGCGATGCCGGCCTTGATCCAGGCAAGCATCACACTCCCGCGAAATCCACCGGCCTCGTCAAATTGCCGCCCCAAGGACTCGTCAAACGTTGATGTGATAAATAGCTCTTTCGCCAGAGCCGTAAGAATCGTGAATCGAAATTTCCAACGCTCCTCTTGTATGCTGGAATCTCCCCGTCAGGAATCCCTGTGCCCATTCGGCATCTCGAAGAGCGCGCGCTCGACAAATATTTCGATTCGATCCGTCACCTGCCTCTCCTAACGGCCGCAGAGGAGCGGTTCTATGGGCACATGTGGCAAGACGACCGCAACGCCGATGGCCTGCGCAAGCTCGTTGAAGGCAACCTCCGCTTTGTGGTGAAGGAAGCCAGGAAATTCGAAGGCATGGGCCTTGATCTTCTGGATCTCATCAGTGAAGGCAATCTCGGCCTCATCGAAGCAGCCAAACGATTCGACCCCTTGCGCGAAAACAAATTCCTGACCTACGCATCGTGGTGGGTGCGCCAGGCTATTTTCCACGCCCTGGCCGAACACGGCACCAAAATCCGCCTGCCCCAAAAAGTCGCCGGCCATCTGGTCCAGCTCAACCGCCATACCGGCAAACTGGCTCAAGCCCTGGGCCGCCAGCCGACGGTGGCGGAGATCGCGGAAGCCAGCAAATTCTCGCCCGAAGAAGTGACCCGGCTTCAAGTGCTTCAACAAACTACAAATACCATCTCCACCGAACAAGGGATGGGTGATACGGACCTCACGGTCGGCGACAGCCTTGAACAAGAGGTAGAGCCCAGCGCCATGCAGTCTCTGGATCACGAGGCTTTTCTCTCACAACTCCAAAAGTGCCTGGACAGCCTCTCTGAAAAGGAGCGGCGCATCCTTAGCCTGCACTTCGGGCTCAACAACCATGAGCCCATGACGTTGGAACAGATCGGCCGCAGCTTTGTTCCGCCCATTTCAAGGGAGCGCGTTCGCCAGATCGAAGAGCGGGCTTTCAATAAGATCCGTGAACGAAGGCGGGAAGTGCTCTGTGACTTTTTGCGGGGAGAACTGCCTTGAAGCCGGACCCCGCTTGCCCGGTGTGCAGCGGCAAAGGCTTCATTCTGGACCCCGATCCCATGAAGCCCGCGGTGGCCTGTGGATGCGCTAGTGCCGCTGCCGATGCTGGGAGCGAGCTGGGCATCCCTGAACGTTACGCCACAGCCACCTTCGAGAATTTTTGGGAGTGGTGGAAGGATCGCCATCCCCGCGAGTCCATCCTGCTGAGCCTTGGCAAGGCTCAGGAGCTTCTGGCGCATCCAGCGGGCCGGGAGTTTCTTGGGTCCGACATTTCTTCCAAGCTGGACCATATCGTCAGCAAGTGCGGCGCGCAGAGCGCCGATCGAAATGAGAAGACCACCGACACCACTTGGAAAACCATTCGGCCTGCCCAGGCGCCATCAGGCTTTCAGCCTTTCCAGGCCTGGGCACAAAAAGATCGCGCCAACACGGATTTCTGGTGGATTGATGGCCCCACCGGCAGCGGCAGATCCAGCCTTGCCGCTGCGGCTTTGCGCGCCTGGTGCCTGCGCACAGGAAAGCCCGGCCTCTTCATTTCCGTACGGACCTTCAGCCAGGAATTGAAGGACACCTACTACGACGTGCGCAGCTTCCAGAACCAGGGTTTCCAATCCGAGCGGGACCGCATGGCACCGCTGCTGGATGCGCCTTGCTTGGTGCTGGATGATCTCGACCGCTTAGACACCGACATCCGCGTGGCCAGGGCCCTCGCCCAACTGTTGGATTTCCGCTACGCGGCCCTCCGCCCCACGCTCATCACCGCTTCGCGTTGGGCCGAAAGCCTGGAAAATGATGATTCCTACGCGCTTGGCCGTCTCAATGATCCAAGTCTGCTGCGACGCCTGGGCCAGAGCCATCGCGTGCTGCTGCAACCCACCCTGGACCGCCTGCTGAGCCACCTGTGAATCGCGCGAGGAATCGATGCTGAACCAGCTGCTCCGCACCCTGCTGCGGCTGCATCTCAGCCATCCCCGGCGCATCGTGGCATTCGCTGCCCTTCTCACCGCATTCTTGGGTTGGGGAGCGCTGCGGGTCGAGCGGCGGCTGGACCTCATGAGCCTGCTGCCCACCGATCATCCCGTAGTCCGCGCCAGCCTTGAAGCTGGCGTGGGTCAGCAGGAGTTGCTATGGCTCGTGGCTGAAGGCGATGCGGCGACGCTCGAATCCCGCGGCGAATGGGCGGAAAACCTTGTAGGCCACTTGCTTGATCATGGGACGCTGCCACTCAACGGGCTCAGCAGCGAAGGGCGACTCTCAGGTCCGCAGCCAGTTCCAGGTCCCCAAGGTGTTTCACTTTGGCCGCCACTGCTGGCTGCCGGAAGCCTGGTGGATGGCGACGCAGCCGTGGGCCGCCTCATCACTGAACAGCTCTACGCATTGGCGCCAGCGGTCCTTGGGGATCGCTTGGCGCCACTCCAGAATCCGGCCGAAGTGAATCGGCGGTTGAAGGAGACCGCCAAAGCGCTGGCATCGCCCAACCCCATCCAAGCCCGTTTCGCGCAGCTCGACCCCTTGAACCTTCGCGATCTCGTTCCCAGCGATCAAGAGTCGTTGCTCCGCGCCACTTCGGCGGGGAAGAATTTTCCCCTGCGCATGAAGACTGGATATCTCGAAACCAAGGACGCCAGGTATGTGCTGGTGCCGCTAGTGGTGGATTTCCCCAGTGCCGATGCCAAGGCCACGGGGCGCATCATCCGGTGGTTGGGGGAGGGCGCCAAGGATGGGCTGCCGCCCAAGGCAACGCTTAAAAATGTCGAGGCGGCGCTGGCGCCCCATGGTGATCGAGCCTTCCCTTTGCAGATCACCGGCGCGCACGCGGTGGCCTTCTGGGAATCCCAGCGGCTCACCAAGGAAATCCTGCTCAGCCTTTCGCTTAGCTTTTTACTCATCGGGATCGTGTACTGGATAGGTTTCCGAACGCTCTCAGGGTTCGGTTTCGTCGTGGGCCCGCTGCTGGTCGGCATGGTGTGGGCTCTCGGTCTGGTCGGATGGTCCCTGGGTGAAATGAATATGATGAGCGCGGGCTTTGGCGCGGTGCTGTTGGGCATCGGCGATGATGTGGGCATCCTGCTGTACAGCCGTTACCGCGATGAGCGCCGCTCGGGCCGGACGAAGCAGGCGGCATTGCGCGCCGCCATCCTGGGCACCGGGCCAGGAGTGGTGGTTGGCTGCGTGGCCACGTCCCTGGCCTTTCTTTCCGCCATCATCACACCCTTCCCTGGATTTCGTGATCTGGGCATCACGGCGGGGCTCGGTCTTTTGGCCTGCCTCCTTGCCAGTTTCCTATTGCTTCCACCACTGCTGCTGGCCCTGGACAAGGGCCGCGGAGCCTTCGCGAAAACCCCGGACCCCCACCCAGTCCAATCCCGGATCGCTACCTGGAAACCCATCCTGGCCATGGGCCTGCTAGCATTCGCGCTGATCGGGACCTATCGCTTGCGCTGGGAGGAGGATCTACGCCGCTTTCGCATCGGCGGCAACCCCGCCCTCGCGCTGCAAGAAAAGCTCGGCAAAGTATTAGGTTCCAGCCTTCAGCCGCTTGCTTTACAGCTCACACTGGACGATGCGGCGCAACTGCCCAAGCGGTGGAACCGCGTAGCGGAACAGTTGAGAAAAGAGGGAGTGCCCTTGCCCGTGTGGGAACAGGGCGCACCTGAGTTGCGCCGCGTATTGGCTTCCGAAACGTGGCGCCACCGGACCCTGGATGCGGCCTCCTCGGCCGGCCTTGATCCATCAGCCCTGGAACACCCCTTGACAGCCCTCAGCCGCAGCCTCGAGGACCCACTCGCTGTTCCCGCTTCTTTACAGCAGCTTTTTCCCCCCGCCCTGAAAAGTGTGCATCCTCAGCGATGGACCTTGGCTGGGGCATTGAAGCCTAAGACACACGCCCCTGACATTCCGACTGTCACCATTCCCATCCGCCTGCCGGAGGAAGCTCAAATACGGCTCACACCGCTGCTGGAGTCCGACGGTGCCCGGTTGGTGGGGACACGGCCTCTCTTTTCCGCGATCAAAGAGGTTGCCCGGCAATCCACACGGGATTGCGCATTCGTGGGTCTCGCCCTAGTGCTTTTCATCGTGGCCTTTTTCGGCCGCCGCTGGCGCTTCGTGCTGCTGGCCTTGGTGCCCATCGCCGCAGGCCAGATCGGCCTGCTGGGCATCCTCGCCTGGACGAATGAGCCCTTCAGCTTCCTGTCGCTCATGGCCATCCCCATTGCGCTCGGCGTTAGCGTGGACACGGCCTTGAACCTGCTGCACCGCGCCCGCATGGAAGCAGGCGCAGCGGTCAAGGTGGCACGGGTCAACGCCGTATGCGCAGGCACGACGCTGGCTGGATTCGGGGGCCTCATCTTCAGCAGCTACCGGGGCCTCCGGAGCCTCGGCATCGCCTGCGTCGGGGGTGTCGCGCTGGCTCTGCTCATCACCCAATGGGTACTGCCTTGGATGTTGGAGAAATGGCCGCTGCAGAAGGATCGAGTTTGAACCCTCTACGCATCGAACTGGATGCCCGGCTGGCCAAGGAACCCGTTCCGGCGGCCGATGTGATGGCCTTGGCGCTCTACCATCCGCTGCATGGTTACTACCGCCAGGCGGTCGGGCCCTGGGGATTCGAAGGCAAGGACTACTACACGGCCCTTGATCTTGGGCCTTTGCTGGGACAGGCGCTGGCACTGCGTTTGGAACAAGTCTGGGAACAGCTGGAGCGTCCTTCTGAATTCACAGTGCTGGAACCCGGGGCGGGCCGCGGATGGCTGGGCCGGGACATTCTCAACGCGGCGGCTGGCCCCTTTGCGGTAGCCCTGCGATACATCCATCGCGATGACAACCCGGCCGCAAGGAAGGCGGCGGAAATCGCGCTTGCGCCTTTTCTTGCCACGAACCGGGCACTGTTCGTGAAGGAATCCGAGCCTATCGAACCCTTTGTCGGAGCAGTGCTCAGCAACGAATTGTTTGATGCCCTTCCCGCCCAACCCTGGCGTTGGGATGGCGCGCGGTGGGTGCGGGAAGTGCTCACGGAAAACGGTCCGGAGTGGCACGCCCACGATGAATCCGTTAGCGCCGAGTGGTTTGAATCCCAAGGAGATGGAATCGAGCCAGGAGATGGGAGCGTGTGGTGCGAAAAGCTTTCCCCCGTCGCGTCAAACCTTGCGAATGCCCTGGCAGCAGGACTCTTCATCACCATTGACTATGGCGACCAGGCATCCCATTTGCTGGCCAAAGGCGCTGATCTTCGCCGCTTCAAAGGACATACGGTGGATGGTAAATGGTGGGAGCAAGTTGGGGAATGCGATCTCACCGCGGATGTGGATTTCACAAGGCTCACGGTAATTCTTGAAGACAGCGGGTTGAAGGAAGTCACCCACGAGTCGTTAAGCCGCTGGATCCGTGCCCATGCGCCGCTGGCGCAATGGGAGGCCCAGTGGCAGGAATTGGAAACTCCGGTGCGCGTCAAACGCATGGAGAACCTGCTGCAGCTCACCATGCCCGGCATGATGGGCGAGCGCTTTCGTGTGTTGGAAGGCTGGCGAGCGTAGACCGGGCTAGGCCCCGGCCTTCTCCCGAAGGCTTGAAGCCCAGCGTCCCGTGAGACCCGGAATATTCGCGGCGGCCAGCGCCTCCCGGGGGTTCAGCTTCGCGTGATAGAAGGCATTGAGGACACGCGCAATGTTCCAGTCAGGGTTTGGGCGCTCTTTCAGCCTGAGCCCGTCCCCAGCCTGGACCAGGCCTTCTTGCAGCACGCGCAAATACCACCCGCCGCGGGCCGTCTCCCAGACCATGGGCACCACGTCATTGCGCTGGAAACGTCGCGCCAACGTCGCGCAGGGTTGGCGGGGGTGGGAGACCTGCACAACCACTTGACCTGATTCCCCGATGGCAAACACATCACCGATGCAAGCCTCTCTATCGGTGAGGCCCGCCAGCAGGAAGTTTTCTCCAAAGGAACCGATATCCGCGCCAAGACCCATCGCTTGCCACTGCGGATAATGCTCCGAGGCATAGGCGAGCACCGCTTGATCCGGTCCCCCGTGGTGGCGCCGGTCCGCCACCTCATCCCCCAGCAAACCAAAACTGCCCAGCCTTACGGGGCCTTCGACTGGTGCTTTGAAAATGGCCGAACGCCATGGACCCGACGGGTGGTGAAAATCATTTGTTCCACCACCCACCGAGCAGCTTGAACTGATCTGTTGGGATTTCCCCACCCGAACTTGCACCAGATCCGGCATGGCATTCCGCACGAAATTATTTCTTTTTTGCTGGGGCTCCTGGCGCCAATTTCTTGCCCAGGTTTTCCATGTATAGCTGCAAGATGCGGCCACTCTCCATATCCACGGTCATCTGTTTGCTCAGGTAGGCTTTGCCTTCCTTGCTGGAGAAGAACTTGTTCATGGCTTTCACATCGCCAAGGGAATAGTAGTGGTCGTAAACGTGGACCAATAGATTTCCCACCATGTTGGGGGTGGCATTCTTCTCTAATTCGTCAAACACTTTCGGGTCGACCTTCGGGTTGGCTTTTCTGGTTTCCGCCAGGCTCTTCTTGATGGCATCAATGTTCCTGGCGACCACACCGGTGGTGTTCAGAAGGTCTGCAATGGCTTCGCCCTTGGCCTTATCTATGACCTTTTCGGCCGGAGCGGGCTTTGGCACCGGGGTGGTCTTGGGGGTAACCTGTTTGGTGTCAGCGAAAAGAACCGTGGAGGAAAACAGTGCGGCGGATGCGCCGATAATGCAAAGCGATTTCAAAGACATTCTAAAACTCCTTGAGAGGGTGTATGGATTCAATCCAAACGATCATTGTCCCACCATGCCTGGCCTTCCGCCACATCGGAGGCGATCTGGGCGCGCAGGGCCTCGATGTCGCCAAATCGCTGTTCGCCACGGATACGGTGCAGGAAGCGTAGTTCCAGTAACACGCCGTAGAGATCTCCATCAAAACCCGGCAGAAAGGTTTCCACAGATACTGACCGTCCCGAAAAAGTCGGCTTCTCGCCGATGTTGGTCAGCCCTAGCCGGGGGCAATCCCAATAGTGACTGCGCACTTCAGTCACATAGACGCCATAGCCTGGGAGTTGCTCCTGTTCCCACCGAAGATTTGCCGTAGGAAATCCGAGATGGCGTCCGCGCCGTTCACCTTCCACGACGATGCCGGTCAGGACGTAGGGGTGCCCGAGTAGTTCGGCGGCATGGCCCACCTCACCGGCATTCAGCGCTTGCCGGATACGGCTACTGGATAGCCGTCCACCATCTGGTGCCTTCAGGGCATGCGCAAATACCCTGCAACCCGCTTGGTTGCCCCATGCCTCCAGTGTACGGAAATCCCCCATACGATTTCGGCCGAACCCGAAGGCCTTGCCCACATGAAGTTCTGCCGGGGAAAGGGCTCGTTTCAACCCGTGAAGGAACTCACCGGGGCTAAGTTCAGAGAAGGATCTGGAAAAAGGGATCACCCAGGCCAAGTCCATGCCCGCAGACTCGAATTCCGCCAGTCGTTGCCTCAGGGTCATGAGCAGGAGCGGTTTACGTTCTGGCGCCACGACAACTGTGGGATGGGGGTCGAAAGTGACCACCGCGGCAGGGAGCCCTTGCGCTCTCGCACTCACAGCGGCGTGTTCCAGCAGTTCTCGATGGCCACGATGGACACCATCGAAATTCCCCAGTGTCACCACATATGGGCCCACGGCAGGGGCCGCTTCCAGCTTGTGGCGCCAGACTTCCATCAATCTTCCTTTGCGGTGGCGGGCCAAGCCAGACTGACCACTATGCACAAGATCAGCACCGAGAGAATCACCAACAGCGAAACGACTGTCGGAATTTTAATCCACTCCGCGATGCACATCTTCACGCCCACGAAAGCCAAGATGACCGCAAGCCCCGTCTTGAGCCGGTGAAAGCGGTCCATCATCTTCGCCAGCAGGAAGTACAGGCTCCGAAGGCCCAGGATGGCAAAGATGTTGGACGTGTAGACGACGAAGGGATCGCGCGTCACAGCCAGCACCGCGGGAATGGAATCCACGGCGAACACCACATCCGTGATTTCCACGCTCAATAACACCAGTAGCATGGGCGTAGCGAAACGCCGGCCATTCTGGATCGTGAAAAAGTGTTCGAATCCGCCATGTTCATTAAAAGGGATCAAGCGTTTGAATAACCGCACTGCGGGGTGCTGGGAAGGATCCCGGTCTTCATCTTCCGTGACCAGCATCTTGATTCCGGTGAAGACCAGGAATCCACCGAAGACATAAATCATCCATTCAAATCGGTTCAGCAGCGCCGTCCCGGCCAGGATCATGCCCGCGCGCATCACAAGCGCACCCAGCACACCCCAGAAAAGCACCTTGTGCTGATGGCGCAGTTCCACCCGGAAACTGGCGAACAGCAGCACAAAGACAAAGAGGTTGTCCACACTCAGGGACTTCTCCAACAGATAGGCCGTGAGCCATTCCAGTCCCTTCTGCGATCCCTCCGTCTTGAAAATCACCAGGTTGAAAACCAAGGCAAGGGTGATCCACGCGGCGCTCCAGGCCGCGGCTTCCTTGACGCTGGGCGCGTGGGCCTTGCGATTGAACACTTCTAAGTCCAGGGCCAGCATCGCGAACACGAAAACATGAAAACCAAGCCAAGCCCACCAGGGTGCAGCGCTTAATAAAATTTGGACCAAGAATCCTCCCCCATTCCAGTCTACAGGCCATGAGAATAGGGCATGAGCTTGCCGCGATTGATCGTCCCCACGCAGGGTCCCTATTTTGAAGGCCGATTGATCGCGCTCAGCCCCGAGCAAGCGCGGCATCTTCATGCGTTGCGATTGAAGGCAGGGGCGGCGTTAGAGCTGCTGCTGGATGAAGGTCCCTGGCAAGTGGACCTAACAGAAATCACTCAAAAGAACGCCCAGGTCCGACTCGTGTCACCGTTGCATGAGGTCAGGGAATCACCCATCCCCTTGCATGCCTGCCTACCTATAACCTCCCACTTGGCGACTTGGGAGGATTGGCTCCCTCCTCTTGTGGAGCTGGGGGTGACGCACATCCAACCAATCAACTACGCTCGGAGCGAAGCAGACCTCCGGCGAACAATGGCCAAGACCGAGCGATGGTCAAGGATCATTGCCTCAGCAATGGAACAAAGCCATCGAAGCCACCCTCCTGAATTGCTCCCAATCCAACCCTTCAGCGCGCTCCTGGATTGGCACATTCCGCAGCGTTGGGTGGCTTATGAGGCGGCCGCTGGCGTAGCCAATCCCACGTTACGCATGGAGGCGCTGGCCTTCACCTGCGGTCCTGAAGGTGGAATCACGGATGAAGAATTTCGTGCGCTTCAGCAATCCGGCTGGCTTCCCGTTTGCCTGGGGCGCAGCATCCTTCGCGCAGCCACCGCCCCCATTGCCATGATGGGGGCCATTCAATTCCAATTGAACCGTTGACACCTGCCGCTGCAAGGCGAAAAGCCCCGCCCTGCTTTTCATGTTTGGGAATTTGGCCCGTGGTTCGATTGCGCAGTCCACGGCCTCCACCAGAAAAAAGGTATCCTTCCCGCTCACCCCTTCACCACGACCCAAATTCCCACGGCAATGAAAGCTCCGCCAGCGATATAGCGGATCAGATGTTCAGGCACCACCCGGAACAAAGCCTCGCCTACAGAAACACCAATGGCCGTGGCTACAATCAACGCCGCGCTGGCTGCCAGGAACACAGTAAGCATTGCCCCGCTCCGGGCGGTGGCAGTCATGGCGGCAAGTTGGGTCTTATCGCCCAGCTCCGCCAGGAAAACCGTCGCAAAGGTGGACCAGAATAGGGACCGTGTCATAGAGCCTCCATCAATATTTTTAATCAGATATCGCCAATTCCAGCCATTCGCTCCACGCCCTCCACTTTTCTGGTTCTGGCCGCGCCCTGGCCGCCGATCAACAACCGGCAATTGGGCGGCAGGCGTTCCAGCAGATCCATGAGCAGCCGCCGTGTAGGCTGGCCCGAGCTCTGAATGGATAGACTAACGGCCACTCTGTCCACCTGCAGCGTCCGTGCGGCGCTCGCGATGCTAGCCACGGGCAGATCAATTCCCAGCAACTCGACTTTTACGCCTTTGGATGCATAGAGCAAAGCTGCCATCAACATTCCCAAGCGATGACGTTCACCCGGCAGAGTGGTGAGCAAAATGGACCCTTTGCTGGGCTGAGCTGGAAATGCCACCCGCATCTGACGTAGAAAATCCTCCAGAATTTCTGTCAACAAGTGTTCCTGATGGATACCGAGAGAGCCCTCCGCCCACGCGAAGCCAACCCACGCCAAAAGCGGATCTACCACATTCCCGAGGAAATCCTTCAAAGGCTGCCTGGAAAAGGAATCCTGAAGCAGAGCGCGAATTTGCCCGCTGTCCATCTCCACAACAGCTTTGATCAGGGGATCAATGATCGAAACCCATAGGCTTGATTGCCCCCGGACCAGAAGTTTGCGCAATGAGGCCTCGTCCGCTTTCACGGCCAGCGCAGGGCGATGGCCATCGGCCACGGCTTCGGCAATCAACCGCAATCGGTTGAGATCGCTGCTCTGGTAGCGGCGGTGCCCCGATGGCAAACGCACAGGCATGGGAAACCCGTAGCGGCGCTCCCAAACTCGCACCACATCCGGAGACAGGCCTGTCTCGGAGCAGATGTCTCCGATGCTGAGCCATTTAGTATCGGGAATCATGGGTTCCTCTTTCCCGTTATTGTCTATATTAAAATATAGACAATAAAAGTTGAGGAATTATTTTGGACACCTTGTTGACCTTCTGCGGCAGCCGTTCGGACGCCCTAAGGCAATTCAGGTTCGGATAGGAAATATCCAATGCCTTGCTAACCCTTCCGCATCGGCTCTAAAGACAGATTTAGGATTCAGGAACCCACCAAGGCCTTCAGTTCATCATTTCCATACTCAGAGGCACAGCTCACCACAATTGCGCAATGGCCAGGCTGGCTGGAGGGGAGTTCTAAA
Source organism: Holophagaceae bacterium (assembly GCA_016722505.1). Lineage (GTDB taxonomy): Bacteria > Acidobacteriota > Holophagae > Holophagales > Holophagaceae > JANXPB01. Next base: position 1,487,474 of record JADKJH010000001.1, on the reverse strand, counting down.
TGGCCGTGGAAAATGCCCTCGTCATCGGTCTTGCCATTGAGCAGGGGCACCGCTTTTTTTAGGCTTGAGATCAAGCGTATGGCCACATCGGCACCACGCACGGGGTTCTGGCTATTGGTCAATCGCGCGCGCATCTGCACATCGAACAATTTGCCGAAGATAGGCGCCAATGGTTTTTCAAGGACCAGTTCCAGGGTGTCCACCTCACCCTCTTGTTGCAGGAATTCGAGGATGGCCTGGTCCAGGGCTCGTTCATTGAATACCTGCTGCTCCTGCAAATCAGGAGGCGTGCTGTCATATTTGCCATTCTTGATATCCCGGATGATGGCTTTGTGCTGGTCATCCATCCGCACCTGGATGGCGGTATCGGAAACCGGGGGATTCGCCATCATGTCTTCATAGGAGGACCTGTAACTATCCAGGATTTCTCCGCCTACATAGATAAGCGTTTCAATCTTTGGGTTGGAGAACCCTTTATCCTCGGTTTGGACGTGGTAGATCCGATTGCCGTGCCGGACGTCGGTGTTGTAGCCAGTGATCATTCAGGTTAAGCCTATGCGCGAAATGAATGTGAAACCGGGATCGGTTCCGGATGTGAAGATGAGCTTTGCCGATAACCAATATTACCGTGGCAATTTCTCAGCCAACTCCGGCATCAACTCCCATGCTATCTCACGAAGAGCCTGATCACCCAGCCTGGCCACCACGGCCTTGGTCAGGACATCCATCAAAACCGGATCGGACATGAGGACTTGGACCAGGGCGGCGGCATCGCGCGGTGCGCCCTCGTCCATCGGAGCGGTAATAGGTTCCGCTGGAGCCAGGGCCATTGGCGTAGCACTCTGGGCAACGGGAGGTGGAGCTACTACTGAAGATTCCGTCGGCGTCACAGCATGCAAGGCTGCGACGGCCGGGAGAGCCATCGCGGCGGCTGGCAAGGCATATGCGGCGGAGGAGGGGAAACCCGCGTCTTCGCGGGCCTCGACAGGCTGGGCTTGGGATTCGAATCCCCTCGGCGCAGGAGGCTCGAATGATGGGGCTTCAGGTTTGAAATCTCCCAGTTCCTCCATTTCTCCGAAATCTGATGGCTCCGGAGCAGGCATGTCTTCGGAGAGAAATTCATGGACAGGGGAATCGGCGGGACCAGGTTCTTGGATGGATAGCGCTTGAGCGCGAATAGCGAGACCGGGAATGGCAAGGGTCTCTTCCTCATAAGGCACATCGAGTAATCCGCCCAATCCACCAGCGTTGGCCGAGCCATCGTCAGCCAGAACCAATTCGTCCGCGAACTCACTAGGGGCGGGCTCTTCAACTACCGCGGCAAAGGGTTCCTCAACCCGCTGTGGAGTAGAAAATTCGAGCGCATCAGATGCATCAGGCACCACAGACGCCTCAGACATCAATGAGGCTTCCTGAGCCGATTCTTCGTTCGGAAGGTCTTTTAACGCCTCCAGATCCAGCTCTTCCAGGTCGAGGGTGGCGTCCATCGGGGCCGCGAGGGTCAGCGGAGCCTGGTTCTGGGCCTCAACCAGGGCTTGAGCTGTAGCCTGGGCCAATAAGAAATCATCGGAGCCAGGTTCCGTCGGAGCGTCTTCGAACCAGAAATCTTCCGGCGTCAAAAGCAGCAGATCATCTTGCTCGTCCCCGTCCTTCTCGTCGTCCCGATTCAAGAGTTCACGAGGCGTGATTTCTTCGGGAGGAGGACCATTCGTTACACCGCGGAACTCAGGCAGGCTTTTGATTTTTGTACCTGGCACCGTGGCGAAGGGAGAAAGGACCGTGGGGTCTCCCTCATTCCCTTCAGATTCTGAAAGGGTTACTGGCGTCGCAAGAAGCTGTTGCACCCGCTCCGCCAGTTCGCGCAATTCGATGGGTTTTTTAATGAAGCCTTGAATCGGGGCATGCTTGAGTTTTTCTGGATCCACCGTATCCAGCACACCCGCCATCATGGCAATGGGAATGAATGCGGAATCCGGGTGTTTGCGCATCCGCGCGAGCAACTCCCATCCGTCCATGCCTGGCATTGCGGTATCGAGCAAGGCAATGTCAAACCCCTCGCCAGAATCCAACAGCATCAGCGCTTCGCTGGCAGAACCCACGCAAGTCAACTCGATAGAGCTCGAGCCGAGAAGCGTTTCAGCAATCTTGTGAATACTTGGGTTGTCGTCCACAAGGAGAAGGCGGGGCATAGTTCCCTCGGGCGGATCACTGCGTGAGCTACTGCGATCACGCTACCAGAATCAAGGGGATGTCTGCGAATCCTTTTGGAGGGATTCATTTCATTCAGAGGCACCCTTGAGCTTCCGCAATCGCTCTGTGCCCACCAGCCGCACCAGCAGGACACGGTCTCCCACCCAGACCCAGGCCACACCATTCAGCTCCCGCACCGCGACTTGGGGCCCATCAGGAAGCCAACCGCGCACGGATGCGCGCAAATTCGAAGCGGCTCGCCATTCTGCCCGGTAGGCACTCATCAATGAACCCCGCTGGCGCTCTTTGGGAAGAAGCGGTTCACCTTCGTTCCAGCGAAGATCCCAGGCGGTGAGGGCACCCCGGGATGCATCTTTATGCCATAGCCAGGCAGCATCGTAGGCCGGCCAGGGCGGCAGATCCGCTGGCGCAGCCTCCCACTTCGCAGCATCGGTGGCGCTCCGGGATCGCGCAGCTCCTTCAGCAGAAGGCGCCACGAGGCCCATCCACCGAGGTGGCTGGGCGGATAGGACACCAGGCCCGCTCGCCTCCCGCCGCCAAAGGCCATCCCGCAACCGCCAGAGTGTCCAACTGCCTTCAGAAGAAACCCACAGGTAATCTCGTCGGGGCATCCACAACCGGCTGTTGATGTACCAGGGAATGAGCAATTTGGGGCCTGGCAAATCCTTGCCGTCGTCCCAAAGCTGATCCAGACGCACCGCCAATCCCCGCGGGGCCCCGGGCAAACCGTCTTCATCCCACGGGGCGAGGCTGGAATCGGGCCAGTCGCCTTCCACCGGCAAAGCGGCCAACAGAAGACGACCGCCTTGAGACGGGTCCATCAACCCCATCAGCACCGCTTTCCCATCCCAGCTAAAGCGGCTCCAGGGCCCGCTGTCCACGGCCCAAAGCACGCGGCCTTCCGGAACTTCCAGGAGTTTGGTCTGGAAGTGCCCGCGGCCAAGATTGAGGGTCACCAGCAACCGGTTCTGCTTGGCTGGATCCAGCCTCGCGGAGGCCAACGGGGCGTCAAACCGGTAATGGCGCCACTCCAGGCCGTGCCATAACGCGACTTCACTATGCCCACCCGGCCCGTTCAAGGCCAAGGCCTGGTCGGACATGAAGGGCGAGGCCGGTTCCCAGGCGGTTCCGAAACCTCCCTCCGAAGGCCAGGATTCCCATTGATCAGGATCCTGAGCGGCCGTGAACCGCGGCGCCCAACCGTCCTCCAAGCGGAGGTCCGAGATGGCCTCGAAGCTGTCCAGATTCAAACTGAGCACAGCTGTGTCTACCGCCACGCCACCTTCCCGGGGCGGCTTGAAAGCCTGCACGACAGCCACCAGCAAAAGCATGCCGGCGATAAATAGCGTGGCAATGAGGTAGCGTTTCTGTGGCACCGATGACAGATTAACGGGATGGCACAGAGCAACCCGATAGAAACCGAAGTAAAACTGCGCATTCCTTCCACTCAGGCTTTACGCCCCATGCTGGAAGCTTTGAGTTTCCTGCCCGTGGAACCCATGCAGGAAGAAGAAAGCACCCTCTGGGACCGCGGCGGCGAGTTGCTTGCCAAGGGCAGCGCCCTCCGTCTTCGCCGTTATGGCGGGAAATCCTTGTTGACCTGGAAGGGTCCCCAGCAACCAGACCCGGAACTGAAGATCCGCCCAGAGATCCAAACGATCATCGTGGACCAGGAGGCCATGGAAGGCATCCTTTCCGCGCTGGGATACGCTCCGGCATTTCGGATGGCCAAGCGCCGGGCAACCTTCAAGCGGGAGTCTCTCGAAGCCTGTCTGGATGAAACGCCCTTCGGCAGCTACCTGGAACTCGAAGGCGATCCTCAAACCATCCGCCTGGCCATGGAACACCTCGGCCTGGATGCATCCCACATCGAGCCCCGCAGCTACGCCACGCTGTTCCAGGCTTATGGCTCCATCTAAGAGGCAGTTCACACACTCGTTCCACAAAATCAGCGGCCTTGCCGCGGAAAGAACACGCTGCTTTCACGGGGGCCTCCGAAGCTGATGGTCCAGAGGTGTACCCATGGTCCCCACTCAGCTCGAAATTCAATCGCCCAGATACACCGTCCGCCCCCTTGAGAGCGAGGATTTCTGGCATCTCCGCCGCCTGGAAAGCGAGATCTGGGGCGGGGACGCCACTGGCCAGCTTTGTCCCTACTACCTGCGGCTCTGCACAGAGCTGTACCCGGAGTGGTGTTTCATCGCTCTGGATGGCGAGCGGCCCGTGGGCTACGTACTGAACTTCCCTAACGGCAAGGTGGCCTATTGCGCCACGCTCGCGGTGCATCCCGACTACCAGAAGGGCAAGGTCAACTACCTGCTGATCCGCGCCATGCTCGGCAAACTTTTTCAGGAAGAGATGATCGAGTGCCGCTTCTTGGTGGAGCCGGATAACCAGGATGCCAGGAGCATCCACAATGCGCTGGGCGCCCGTGTCGTGCGTGAAGTGGACGACTACTACCAGCGGGGCGACCGGCGGCTCTGGTCTGCCATCACTAAAGAGGATCTCAACCGTGTGCGAGCGCGCTACACACGCTTGCGGCTGGTGTCGTGAGAACAGCCCAGAGCCTTCCCGCCAGCAGCTGGGCGTACACGGATTCCCCCTTGGGGTCCGAGATCCTGAGGGCGGCTTGGCATCCCCTGACCCTCTGGGCATGGATGAGCACCCTCGCTTCCACGGCCTACATCCTGCCACAGCTGGGTCAAGCAGACGATCCTGCCTGTGTGCTGAGCCGTTGGTCCCGGAATCTCCTGCGCTCACTTCATATAGAAATGGAGTTCGTCGCACCTATTCCTGAAGGTGCCCAGATCTGGGTGGCCAACCACCTCAGCTGGGTAGACCCACTGATTCTCATGGCCCAGCGGCCCATGGGAACCCTGGCGAAAGCCGAGGTGGCCGCTTACCCGCTCTTGGGCCGCCATGCTTGCAGGGCTGGGCTTCGATTCGTAGACAGGGAGAATCCGACGCATCGTGCCACAGCCCTGCTGGAGCTCATCCGTCATTGGCGGACGGGCGCGCCCTTCTTGCTTTTCCCCGAAGGCACCACGACCACGGGCGGCAAACTTGCGCCTTTTTATGAGGGTGGATTGCGGGCGGCATTCCGCCTGGGGTTGAGCGTCCTGCCCCTGCATCTGGAGAGTCCGGATGCCCACTATGCCTGGACCGGCGAGGATTCTCTGCCACCGCATATCCATACGCTCTGCCGCGCTCGAAGAACCCGTGTGAGGATCCGGCCCGGTCCGGTTATGGCACCCCATGGCGATGAGGGCCTCTGGCTGAGGAACCTGCGTAATCACCTTGAACCGCACTCGAATTGAGGTGTCAATGACTCCCGACCTACTGCTCCAAAGCCTTCGCACGGGCCTCACACCCTTTCTCGGCCTACCCCTTCAGCTCGAACCATCTGAAGTCCCGGGTGTGGTGCTTGGCGCGCCCTTTGATGGCGGCGTGTTGAATCGCCCTGGCGCACGCATGGGCCCTTGGGCATTGCGCGGAGCGAGCCTGGGCATAGGTAGGCTGCCCATGCCCCTTCGCCTCCAGGGAAACGGCGCTGATGAAATCCCACGCGGTTTCGCCGCCTTGGATTGGGTGGATGGCGGCAATATCCCAACGCGGCCCTTCAGCATCGAGGAAGCACTATCGGCTGTGCAGGGCACCGTGACGGCGTGGGTTGCCCAAGGAGCACGGACATTGATGCTCGGGGGTGATCATCTGATGACCCTGGGCGCCCTACGGGCCCACTGGCGAAAGCACGGACAGTTGGGTCTGTTGCACTTCGATGCACACCCGGATGCGGGAATCGGCGAGGCCTGGGGCACGGCGCACCACCATGGAACCTGGATGCGATCAGCCATCGAAGAAGGCCTGCTCGACCCCCGGCGCACCGTGCAGATCGGCCTTCGGGCGCCGCGATTTGAAAGCGAGGAGCTGGCCTTCCTAGCCGACGCGGGCATCCGCATGTGGACGCCTTGGGATCTCCGGGATGGCCGCCTTGCGGCTCAATTGCAAGGTGATATCGCCCGGGTTGCCCAGGGGCCCGCATATGTATCCCTCGATCTCGATGTCCTTGATCCAGCTTACTGCCCTGCTGTGGCAGAGCCTGTCCCTGGCGGTCTCAGCGTGGTCGAACTGATCGCGCTGCTGCAGCCCATCCACCGCTGGTCCGCCCCTTGGGTGGGGGCCGACGTGATGGAGCTGGCGCCCACGCTGGAGGGCGCAGGGGACAGCGCGAGAGTGGCAGCCCATCTCGCGTTACAACTATTTCCCTGATCCGTGCCATGGATATGGAGAAGCTTTCACGTTGCCTTCACAGCTCAGGCCCATCTTTGAGTCATTGAGAGGTGTTCCATGCACATCAGCAACTGGATGGCCCTGTTGCAGCGGCAGTCCCAGGCCAACGAACCCATCACCTGGAACGAGATGGTGGTGGGCTACGATTTTGGCCTGCTGAAACAGCTCGATATCCAGGCCTGGGTTTCAAGCCACGGCTTCCATGGTGAGGCCTGCGGAAGGCTTGTGGGCCTGGAAGGCGAAGGCCTGGAGCGCTTTGAGGAAACGTTTTGGGAGGCCTGCCGCGAATGCACAGGAAAATTGCCGCGCCCCGGCGGCACCAGGTGGTCCGCCGCCCAGGACCGCTGGCGCTTGGCCCTGATCCAGGACGCCCTGCAAGCGGACCTGACCAGCGAAGCGCTGGCGATCATTCTCGAAAGCATCTGGGAGCGCGTGGGCTGCCCCGAGGATATGGTCGGGCTTTGGCACGCCGGTGCGCCCTGGGAAAAGCGGAAGGCCTCGGTGGATTACGGAGCCCTTCATGACTTCCTGCGCAAGCGGCAGAAGGATGATGGAGATCTGGTTCCAGCCTAAGCCTTTCGCCCACAGCCATGAGCTTTCAGCCGCCAGTAATGGGCAAAGCTCAAAGCTGATGGCCCCAAGCCTACTAAGCTTTCAGGGCCTGCTCCAGATCTTCGATAAGATCGCGGACGTCCTCAACACCGACGCTGAGACGAAGCAATGAATCTGTGATGCCAAGCTTGGCGCGATCACCTTCGGGGACGCTGCCGTGGGTCATGGATACGGGATGGCAGATCAGGCTTTCTACGCCGCCGAGGGATTCCGCAAGCGCAAATATCTTGAACGTGGCAGCCATCCGCCGGGTGCGTTCAGCATCGCCGGTATCAAAGCTGACGATGCCCGAAAATCCCTTCATCTGGCGCTTGGCGAGCTCGTGTTGGGGATGCGATTCCAGTCCCGGGTAGTAGACCGATTTCAGATCCTTGCGCTGTTCCAGCCAGCGCGCGATCTGGAGCGCATTCGCGTTGTGGCGCTCCATCCGCAGATGCAACGTCTTGGTGCCCCGTAGAACCAGCCAGCTTTCCATGGGAGAGAGAATGGCGCCCGCAGCGTTCTGGATGAAATGCAGCCGCTCGCTCAGCTCGGCGGAATTCGTGACCACCACACCGCCAATGCTATCGCTATGTCCGTTCAGATATTTCGTCGTGGAATGAAAAACAAGGTCGGCCCCGAGTTCCAGGGGCCGCTGGTTGAAGGGGGTGGCGAATGTGTTGTCCACGGCCAGTATTGCGGGGGCTCCCAGCTCCTTCAGTAATCCGCGCACCGCCTCGATGTCTGTGAGCCCCAACATGGGATTCGTTGGTGTTTCCAGCATCACGAGTTTCGTATGAGGTTGGATCGCCGCGCGGAGCGCCGCCAGATCGGATGTATCCACCTGGGTATAGGTCAGCCCGAAACGGGACATGATCTTGTCCACCAGGCGGAAGGTGCCGCCGTAGACATTATCTCCCAGCACCAGATGATCGCCGCTGGAGAGCAGCTCCAGGACTGCTTGGGTCGCGGCCAGGCCCGAGGCGAAGGCAACGCCGAATTCAGCGCCTTCCAACGCAGCCAAATTGCCTTCAACAGCGTCTCTTGTAGGATTCCGGGTGCGTGCGTATTCATAGCCGCGATGCTGGTTCAGGCCTTCCTGGATATAGGTCGAGGTGAAGTAGACCGGCGTCATCAAGGCGCCGCTCAGCAAATCCGGCTGTTGGCCCGCATGAATGCAAGTGGTGGCAAATCGCTGGGTCGTGGTCATGAATATTCCTGGGGCCGGACATCGGCCAAAGCTTTAGCATAGAACCCATGCGCCAAATCATCCTTATGGCTTTGACACTTTGTAGCCTCGCGGCCTGCAAACAAGGTAGTCCCGAGGATCAGGTCCGGAAAACCTTCGCTGAGGCAGTCCAAGCCGTGGAAAACAGCGATGTGGGCGGAGCTTCGGAATTGCTCGCTCAGGATTTCCAGGGGCCCGAAGGCATAGACCGGGGTGCGGCGCGGCTTTATCTGATGGGGGTATTCCGACAACAGAAGGTGGGTGTGACCGTGCTGGCCAATCGTGTGCAGATCACCCGGGACGGCGCGTTGCAAGCCGTGGACCTCGTGCTCACATCCAAGGGAGGTGGTTTGATCCCCGAAGACATGGGACGGAGGAGCTATGTGATCCGATGGCGTAAGACAGGAAACGATTGGAAGATCCGAAGCGTGGAATCAGCCGGACCGAATCCGTGAGTAGCAGGGTTACTCGCCAGAATTAAAATTATGTCCTGCTGCCCTCATGCGTTCTCTCAGCCCCTGCGGAATGCGATGGGCCTGGGCCTCTTCCTTCATCATCATGCGGAAGCGAGGATAGGCGTTGAAGGCAGCTGGATTCACTCCGTTCGCCTTGGCTTTATGGATGACCGCAGCCATTTCGCCGTATTGGTTCAGGTTGTACAACGCCACTAGATCAAGCGCGTAAGCTCTCGCATTTTGGGGATCCTGCCGGTGCATCATTTGAAAATGCTGATGGGCTTTTTGCGGGCGGCTCTCAAGGTCTCCGGCCGTTTCATTCATCTCGAATTTTCCGCCGCTTTCTTGGAGCGGTTGGGGACGCTCGGGACGCGCCGGCGGTTCTGGCATTTTCTCTGCGAATTCCGTCACGGATTTCGGCGATGGGCTTTCCTGAGGTTCTAGTGGTTTCGCCTTGGGAACCGCTGCCTTGAAATCTGGAGGCGGCGGAATTATTCCAGTCTCCACTGGCTTGGCCTCATTATGGGTTGCCCTGGATGTCGGAGGTGTCGGGGCCTGTTGCTGGCCGCGCATCCCGAACCAGGCTCCTACAGCCGCAAGACCTGCTACGACGATAAGCCCCGCCGCCCAGATTCCGTTATTGGATGAAGGCTTGACGCCGGGAGCACCGGGACCCCCAGGAGCACCCATGGCCTTAGGGGATGATTTCGTTGTTTGGGACTGGGCCACCACCGCCGCGGGAGCCATTTGCGCTCCCCGGCTGCTTGGTTTCACGGCTGTCGTGGTCCCCATGGTTGCGGCGGCCACACCCCCCAGCCAATTGGGATCTTTGGCTGAACGCAATGCTGCGGACATGACTTCGGCCCGCTGGTAGCGCTGGTTCGGATCCTTCTCCAAAGCTTGATCAAGTATGCCCTGGACCGCCGGGCTGATGCCATAGAGGTGGGCGGGATCCAAGGGTTTCGGTTGTTCGTGGACGATGCGGTACAGCACCGTAGCAGTGGTGTCTCCGGGAAAGGGGCGTTCGCCCGCCAGGGCTTCGTAAAGAATCACGCCGCAGGCGAAAATATCCGCGCGCGGATCCGGAATTCCTGACGAGATGTACTCCGGCGCCATGTAACCGAATGTCCCCAGAATCGTTCCCGAGCCCGTCATGTCCGAACCCGCGATGCGAGCGATGCCAAAATCCATGACCTTCACGAAGGGCCGCCCCTGGTGCCAATCCACACGGATGTTGGAAGGCTTGATATCACGGTGCATGACACCACTGGCGTGGGCATAGGCCAGCCCATCGCAGATCTGGGCCACAATTTCTAGAATTTGTGGCCGAGTCAGGCTGTGGTCCACCAGGAGCGTCTGCAGATCCTGGCCCGGCACATATTCCATGGCCAGGAAAAGCGTGCCGTCGTCTTCACCGAATTCATGCACCGTCACCAGGTTTGGATGATTCAGCGTGCCTGCCGCCCGGGCCTCGCGATAAAAACGTTCGCGGGCTTCTTCTCCCGTGGCGATCTGAGGGCGGATGGTCTTGATGGCCACTTCCCGGCCGATGATGGGATCGCGCCCAAGAAACACTTCGCCCATGGCGCCTTCGCCCAAGCGACGCTGGATTTCAAATTTACCGATACGGGTTCTCATGGGGTCTCGATCTTGGGTTAGACGCCCAAGCATAGCCGAGGGTTGATCGGATGGTTTTGATTATTGGGCAGTGTGATTCAAGTCCCATGTATTTAGTCGAAAGTCGAAAAGTTAAAAGTCGAAATTCGAAACCCACCGCCCCCGGCCGATAGCCTTTCCTGGCTCGACAGCCACGCTTCATCCTGGATTGCAATGCCCAGCTCCTGGGCTTTGGCCAGCTTGGAGCCAGCCTTTTCTCCGGCGATCAGCAGGGTGGTCTTCGCACTGACGGAGCCTTTGACTTTTGCGCCAAGTTTTTTGAGAAGAGCCTCTGCATCCTCCCGGCTCAGCGTCGGCAAGGTGCCCGTAACAACAGCCACCTGCCCTTTCAAGGGAAGCGCGCTGGTATCCCGCGGAGCAGGTGGCAATGGCTGGATGCCCAGGCCCTGAAGCTTCGCGGGAAGGTCGGGATGCAAGCCCGCGAAGGCGCGAATGGCTGATGCGACCTTGGGGCCAACTTCCTCTACGGACTGCAACTGGTCTTCGGTGGCATTCCAAAGCTGCTCCAGGCTTGGATGGGTCTCGGCCAGCAGTTCGGAGGTCTTGGCACCCACGAAGGGAATGCCTAAAGCGTGGATCCAGCGCGACAAGGGTTTGGTGCGGGCGGTTTTCAGGGCCTCGATGAAGTTCTGGCCAGATTTTTCCGCCATGCGATCCAGACCTGCCACGAAAGGCAGGCCTTCTCCCTCGAAGCCGGGAATGGAGAAGATATCCCAGGGTTGTGCGAAACGGTCGGAGGCCACCAGCTGTTCCGCCATCGCATCGCCCAGACCCTCGATATCCAAAGCGCTGCGGCCACCTAGATGAAGCATCCGGGCCTCGAGTTTGGCAAGGCATTCGGTATTTAGGCACCGGATGGCCACTTCGCCTTCGTCATCCTTGCCTACTTCACCACTGCATACCGGGCACTTCTCCGGAATGGCTACCGGCGGCAGCGCATCTGCATCCTGGCCAGGCACCACCGCTACGACTTTCGGAATCACATCGCCACCCTTTTCGATGAAGACCCGCATCCCGGGCCGCAGCCCAAGGCGCTCCACTTCGTCCGCGTTGTGCAGGGTGGCTCGTTTGACCGTGGAGCCCGCTACGAAGACCGGCTCCAACTCCGCCACTGGCGTAAGTTTGCCCGTGCGGCCCACCTGCCAGGTGATGCCCAGAACCGTTGTCGTAGCCTGGGTTGCCGGATACTTGTACGCAATGGCCCAGCGGGGAACGCGATCAGTGGTGCCAAGCTGCTGTTGAAGCAAGGCATCACGGACTTTTATCACTACGCCATCCGTGTCGAAGGGTAGCCGCAACCGCGCCTCCGCTTGGTCCCGGATGAACATCAGCACGGTGTCCAGATTCCCTTCGACCTTGCCCGGCATGGATGTAAAACCCCATGTGGAAAGCTGGTTCATGGCCGAGGCATGGTCTTCGGCGCCCAACCATTGCCAGGGCAGGAACTGCAACCGGCGCTCCGCCACGACGCGGCTGTCCAGAAGTTTCATCGTTCCACTGGCCGCGTTGCGAGGATTCACAAACCGTAACTCACCCTTTAAATCCCGCTCAGTGTTGAGCTCCTCCCAACGCCGGCGTGAAAGGAAAACCTCGCCCCGCACTTCCAACTCAGCAGGTGCGTCGCCTTCAAGGCTGAGGGGAATGTCAGCGATGGCCCGGGCGTTGGCAGTGACGTTCTCACCTACTTCCCCATCGCCTCGGGTGAGGGCCTCCACCAGCAACCGGTTTTCATATCGCAGGCTCAAGGAAAGGCCATCCACCTTCAGTTCCGCCGCAAAATCCAACTGGATATCCGAAGGAAGGAGCCGCAACATCCTGGCCAACCATTCCCGTATTTCGGATTCGGTGTAGGCATTGTCCAGGCTCAGCATGGGTGTGCGATGCCGGACTTTTTCGAAGCTATCGATGGGCGGCGCGCCAACTCGGAGCGTGGGACTGTTGGGATCCGCGCATTCAGGATGGGCACTTTCGAGCTCCCGAAGCTCGCCCTCCAGCGCATCGTATTCCGCATCCGAAATGACCGGCGCATCCTGGACGTAATAGCGTCGGCGGTGCTCCAGCACCTGGTCGGCCAGTTCCTTCATGCGCGCGCGGAGATCCATGCCCCTAGGCTAGCGGGTGGAGCCCTTCCGCCATAGCTCCCGATGGACTCCTGATGCAGGTATTCTTGGGAATGGAGTTCCAATGACGCAAACCCCGCTGACACCCGAAGCCAGAGCCACCATCGAAACTGGAATCAAGAATTTTCCATTCTGGTACCACCGCATCGAACTGGCGGAAGGACTGGCGACTCCCGGTTGGGCCCCCATTGATGCGAAAGCCTACCAAGTGCCGGAAAGCCTGGAGGGTTTGCGGGTGCTGGATGTAGGCGCCTGGGACGGCTACTGGAGTTTTGAAGCACTGCGCAGGGGAGCGCGGGAGGTCGTGGCTATTGATGATTTTTCGGACTTCCTCGGCAAGCTTGAAAACCGTGACCGAAAGGGTTGGGAAACCTTCGATTTCTGCCGAGAGGCCTTGGGTTATAGCGAAGACCAATGCAAGCGCATCGAAATGAGTGTCTACGACGTGAGCGAGGAGAAATTAGGCCGCTTTGACGTGGTCTTCTGCTTCGGCACGCTCTACCATCTCCGTCACCCCCTCCTGGCGCTGGACCGTCTGGGCGCGGTGTGTGATCACGAGATCTATATCGAAAGCGCCATCTGCGATGACTTCAGCCCCTACCAGGGCGGTTTTGGCCATGGCTACCCCGGAAGCCACATGGTGATGGAGTTCTATCCCACGAAGGAATATGGCAACAACGAAACCAACTGGTGGGCGCCTTCGGTCAATTGCCTGGCTTCCATGGTTTTCTCAGCGGGCTTTCCAAAAGTCGAATTCTGGAAATTGCTGCCGAAGGCCGGACAGTTGGCGTTCTGCCGTGGGTTCGCGAAGGGAACCAAGGTTTAGGCCCAATACCGTTCACTTTGGAGAAAACGTAGCCACGAAGAGACACGAATTAGGACACGAAGACCTTCATTCGTGCCCTTCGAGTGGCTTCGTGGCTGATTTAACTGAACGGTATTGGGGTTAGGCCAAAGGCATGCTCAGTCGCTCTGCTGACATCTTTCCTGCCACAGGCGGCGAAAAAGCGTCTCCAGTTCCCTAGCTAGGCCAACGCCATCGCAAAGGCTCGAAGCAGCCATTGATGGACGCAGGCTATTACGCATCCGGGAGCGGCGAGTGCCGTCTGCCGCCAATTCCAGAGCGATGCTGTGATAGGCCTTTTCATCCGCCGCTACCAGCTCGCTATGGCCTACGGCATTCAACAGGCTCACGCCCACCCGGCCCGAATGACGGCTGCCCTCGAGGGTGACGACGGGGACACCCATCCAAAGCGCTTCGCAGGTGGTTGTGGTGCCCCCGTAAGGGAAAGGGTCCAGGGCGACATCCATTTCCTGGTAGGGAAGGAGTGGCGAACCTTCAAAACACCATCCCCTCAGGTCCAGGCGATCCGCGGTGATTCCATGGGCTTCGAAACGCGCCAGCAGCCCTGCACAAACATCAGGATCGGCCAATGCGTGGGACTTGAGCAGAAGATGGGCATCCGCACAGTCCCGGAGGATCGCGGCCCAAAGCGCCACCACGCGATCATTAAGCTTTGAGAGATTGTTGAAACTGCCGAAGGTGGTGAAGCCATTTTTTTCGGCCGGAGGCAGGCCGGGTTCGGGAGCATCCAAGGGCGGAGCGTAGGCCAGGAATGTCCGATTCAGGCGGATGAGCGGTTCGCTGCCATGGGACTCGTAACCCGGCGGGTCCGTGTGGATGTCCACAATGCGGCCGTCGAAGCAATCCAGCCCGGTTGTCGCGGGGTAGCCCAGATAGCTGAGCTGCACCGGCGCGGGTTTCACAGCGAAAACGGGCATTCGATTGGCGGCGCTATGCCCTGCCAGATCCGTGGCGATATGAATGCCATCGGCGCCGATCAGTTCAGCGACATCAGCATGGGATTTGCCGGTCACGTCCCGCCATTCATCGCAGAGACCCATCAATCGCTTCGTGTCCTCATCGGGGCGCAGCGTGTCGCTGTAGCCGAAGACCCTCACTTGGCCACGGTCGAGGTAGCGCAGAATGCCCTCTAAAAAAAAGGCGCAAGAGTGGCGTCTGAAATCTGGCGACAAAAAAGCCACATTCAGCCTGGCGTTCGGATCCTTCGGCACCACCGATGGTCTGGGCCTTGTGGGTGTGAAACGGTGGGCCCATGCCGAATGGGACGCAAGGAGGTCTTTAACCTCCAGCATTGGATCAAAAAGCCGGGCGTACAGCAGATACTCCTGGGCCACCGGGTCGTTGGGCGTGAGCGCCACCGCCCGCTCCAGCAAGGGCATCGCTTCCCCGGGCCGTCCCGTGGCCAGGGCCGATTCCCCTAGCGCCATCCAGGCATCGCGGTTGCGAGGCTCCGCCTGCGCCACAAACTCGAAGTGGCCTCTGGCTTCCTGATGCCGCCCTTCGTGGCGCAAGAGCTGGCCTAGCTTGAGGCGTCCTGGTATGAACGCAGGTTGGGCCTGGGCGATTGGCGCCAATGCCTCCACGGCTTCACGCGGGCGGCCAGCAAGGCCAAGGGCGTGGGCCAGATTGATCGCGAAGCCAGGATTCCCGGGGCGAAGAGCCATGGAGCGCGCAAGCAGAGGCAAACCCTCTTCCAGGCGGGCCGATCCGCTCAGTATCATCCCCAGCAGGTGGAGGGCATCCGCATGCTCTGGTTCATGTTCCAGCAAAGCCCGGCACTCTGCTTCCGCTGCGCTGGTTTGACCCGCCGCGCTATAACGCAGGGCCGCTCCAAAGGAGCCTTGTGGGCCGTTCAACTGGATTTCCTGCAGGCTTCCACCCACATGGCCCGGATCAAGGATCCGAATTTACGCGCGAATCCTTTTCGATCGCAAAGGCTCGATGCCTCCATGCGTGAGCGTAGGGAGGCCCTGAGATCCGAGAGACGTGCCGGATCATTCGCCAGGTCCAGGGCTAGGCGCACATAGGAATCTTCATCGAGGGCGATGAGCTCAGTCAGGCCAATCTGGTTGAGCAGGCTCACCCCCACCCGGCCCGCGTGGCGGTCCCCTTGAAGCGTGATCACCGGAACCCCCATCCACATGGCCTCGCAGGTGGTGGTAGTGCCGTTGTAGGGGACCGGATCCAGAGCTATATCCACTTCTCCATAACGTTCGAGGTGGAATTCCGGTGTGCTGTCCCACCCTCGAAGTTCAAGGCGATCAGACGGAATTCCTGCTTCTTCTGCACGCTTCCGAGTTAGAGCCTGAACACCGGGATCCGCCAGTTGATGAGCCTTCAGCAGAAGCCGGGCTTTAGGTGCAGCATCCAGAATCCGTCCCCAAAGCCGCAGGGTTCGGCCGTTTTGTTTGTGCAAGGCATTGAAACTTCCAAAGGTGATGAACCCATTCTGAAGGGACGGAGGCGGCCCTGGCTTGGGCGCGGTGATCGGCGCTTTGTAGGCAAGGAATCCTCCCGGCAGCCGCAGCAATGGTTCCGTGTGTTGGGCCTCGGAGCCCAACGGGTCGGCCCATTCATCCGTGATTCGACCGTCAAAGCAGGTGAGGCCCGTGGTGTTCGGATAGCCCAGCCAAGTGAGTTGCACCGGGGCCGGGAGCGAGGCGAAAAGCGGAAGCCGGTTATGAGCGCTATGCCCTGAAAGATCTATCAGGACATCCACCTCTGCTCTGCGAATCACAACTTCGGCCTCATCAAGAGACAACCCGCCCACTTCATGCCAGGCTGCCACGCGTTGTTTGAGGCTTTCCGTGACCTGGTCCTTTTCAGACCCGGTGAAAAAGGCCAGCAGCTCGAAGGCATCCCGATCCAGATGCTCGAACAAGCACTCAAAGAAATACCAGCAAGAGTGCCGGCGGAAATCACCCGACACCAGGCCCACCCGCAATTTCCGTCCAGGATCAGGATTGACGATGGTCGGGGGTTTGAGAATTGCGCGTTCATGCTCCCGGCCATAGGCTTGGTGGGCCTCGAACAACGCCTCCGGGCTCCAGTCCTCCAGATCGTTGAGCGCGAAGAGATAATTACTGTGGGTTTCCCATTGCCCGGAATGGAGCGCATTCGCCCTTGCTAGGACTTTGGCAGCTTCGGACGCCAGGCCCATCGCCTTCAATAAGTTTCCATAATTGTTGAGCGTAAGGATGTCAGTGGAGTTTGTCGCCAGCGCCTTTTCGTAATGCAGCTTGGCCTCGGTGAATCGCGCCTGGCGGTAGCGCATCAGCGCCAGGGATTGATTGGCGCCAGTCGAGGCCGGATCCAGAGCCAGTGCGCCTTTCAGGGCATTCTCCGCATCTTCCCGGCGGCCCAGTCCCATCAGTTCATCGCCCAGGCCCTCCATCATCCGTGCGAACTCAGCCGACCCGGGGGGATTCAAAGTTGAGGCCCGGCGCAGAGCTTCCAAAGCGCCCGCCCCATCCCGCTTTCGGATCAGCGCCTGTCCTAGATTCACATGGGCCGCGAGGAGCCCTGGCGTCACCACACTGGCTCGGTGGAAAAAAGGAATGGCCGCATCAAGCTGATTCGAAGAGGCCAACATCAGCCCCAGGTTGTTCCAAGCTTCGCCACTTCCGGGAAAACGTGCCGTGGCCTCTTGCAGGATGGCCAGGACCCGGCCAGGTTCCTGGGAATAAAGCTGAGCCAAGCCAAGATAGGCCTGCGGATGAGGCGCGCCCAGACGGATGCAGGCTTCGAGCTGTTCCCGGGCTTCCACGAGCCTTCCCGCTTCCTGGAACAGGGAGCCGAGCTGGAGTTTCAAGGCAGATTCGGTGGGCGCTGTGTCCACTGCCCGACGCAGAAATTCAATGGCGCTTTCCAGGTTCCCCAGTTCGCGATGGGCCAGCGCGCTTAGGTGCAAAGCTCCGGTGTGGCCAGGTTCGATTTCCAGAACCTGGCCCGCGTTGCTCAATGCCTCTGGAAAACGCCGGTTCTCGAAGTGTGCTCTCGCGGAGTTCCAAAGGGATACAGGATCAATCGCCATCGTTTCAGCCCACCATCTCACAGCATTCCACCCAAGCTGATCGCAATGCGGCTTCGAACTTTTTTGCGAAGGCCGGTCCATCACAAAGCGGAGAACGCGCCATGCGTGCTCGAAGGCCTCCACGCAGCTTCTTCAAATATTCGCAGTTCCCACCAAGCGCCACGGCCATCTCCACATACTCTGATTCATTGGACGCGATAAGTTCCGGAAGCCCAACCTGGTTCAGCAGGCTCGATCCAACCCGTGCCGAATGGCGTTTCCCCTTCAGGGCGATGACCGGCACGCCCATCCACATCGCTTCGCAAGTGGTGGTGGTGCCATTGTACGGAAATGGATCCAGCGCGATATCTATCTGGCTGTAGAGGCCCAAATGGTCACCGTCGGCCTCCACCCATGAAGAAAGCAGCACCCGGTCCATGGGCAGCCCTGATTCCACGAGACGCTCCACCACCAAGGCCTTGGCGGATTCATCTCCAAAGGCCCAAGTCTTGAGGTAGAGCCTGGCTTCTGGGAGGCGTCGCAAAATATCCGCCCAAAGGCGCAGGGTGGCGTCGCTGAGCTTAGCCAATGCATTGAAGCAGCCGAAGGTTGGGTATCCCCTGCGTTCCATCGGTGTTTCAGCGACTTCTGGAGCTTCACGGGCGGGCTGGTAACAGAGAAATCCATCCGGCAACCGCGCTACACGTTCCGAATGCCAGGTAGTGGATCCCACTGGATCGGCCCAATCATCGCTGAAACGCAAGTCCATCCGAACAAGCCCCGTCGTGTTCGGATAGCCCAGCCAGGTCGCTTGAAGCGGTGCGGGCTTGAAAACGAAGGCGCCGAGCCGGTTTCCGGCGGTATGTCCGGCCAAGTCCACAAGAACGTCCACACCATCCTGGCGGATCAGTTCCGCCAATTGCCGATCTTCCATGTCCTTCACATCCCGCCACTGGTCCACCAGGCCGCGGAGGCGGTCTGTCACAGCGTCTTCAATTCCCACGGATGCATAGGCAATGATTTCGAGGGACCCGTGATCGTAATGGCTTAGCAAAGGCTCCAGGAAAAATGCGCAGGAGTGCCTGTGGAAATTCGGGGACACGAATCCAACGCGGAGACGTTTGCCTGGATTCCGCGCTGGGGTGGAAGCCAGTGGAATCGCAGGTGCTTCATGAACCGCAGACCATGCCCGATGGGCTTCGGCCAGGGCCTCATCAGAGATCGCATCGGAAAAATGAAGCGCATAGATGTAGTTGCTGCGCATCAGCATTGATCCAGGTTCGAGCTGGACCGCCTGCCCGAAACGGGAAAGGGCGCCCTCCAATAAGCCCAAGTCTTTCAGCAGCCGAGCATGATTGTTCATGGTCGGCGGATCCAGCTTGAGCCGCTCCGCCTGTTCAAAGACTGCCAGGGCCTCCTGGATGCGCCATTCCAACCGCAACAAGGTTCCAAGGTTATGCAAGGCCGCGCTAAATGAAGGGTCCAATGCCACTGCGCGCTGGAAGGCAGCAATGGCTTCAGTGTTGCGGCCCAGGTGACGATTGACTTCCCCCAGATTGAATTGGGCGCCTGCATCCTCGGGCAGAAGCATGGCTGCCTTCTGGAAATGCCGACGGGCCTCATTCGGTTGACCCGCCCCATCCAACAACGAACCCAGGCGGGTGTGGGCATCCGCAAGATCTGGCGATTGGAGCAATGCCTGCCGGAAGTGGTCCACAGCTCCGGCGCCATCGTTCCGGTCATAAGCCATCAGGCCAAGAAAATAGTGGGCGTCGGAATTCTTGGGTTGCCGCTCAAGCACAGCTTCAAATGCGGACCTGGCGGCATCAGCATCCCCTTTCTTTCGCAGCATGAGCGCACGATGGAGCTGGATTGGCGCAGAAACAGGGTCAAGGGCCACGGCTTGGTCAATCCATCGCAGAGCCTCATCGAGACGCCCCAAGCCATGGAGTATCACGCTTCCAAGATGCCAGGCCTCGCCATGCCCTGGAGTAGCATTCACCACGGCTTGACAATGAGCCAAGGCGCCCACCAGATCACCGCGGTAATAGTCGTCCTGAGCCGCGGCCCATCCAGTTTCTGCTCCCTGCATCGTCACCTCGACTTGGCCTGGTGGTGGATGTTCATGATGATGCCCAAAGCCATGAAAAAGGCCAGCGTGCTGGAACCTCCATAAGTGAAAAACGGCAATGGTATGCCCGTGGTCGGCAGAGCGCCGCTCACCATGCCGATATTGATCAGGATGTGGAAGCCGAATATCCCCGCGGCGCCGACGCAAAAGTAAGTCCCGATGGCCGTGGTGGCTTCTCCGGCGATGCCCAATATTCGATGGAGCAACACACCGAATAGGACAAGTGCCATCAGGATGCCCACAAAACCCCGCTCTTCGGCCCAGACAGAAAACACAAAATCAGTGGTCTTCACGGGAAGGAAATTCAACTGGGTCTGGGAACCGCTCATATAGCCTCTGCCCCACAACCCACCGGCGCCAATGGCGATGCGGCTTTGATTCACCTGATAGCCTTTGCCTTTCAAGTCCCGTGAAGGATCAATGAACGTGAGGATGCGCTCTTTTTGGTAGGGTTTCAGTTTGTAATTCCAGACCACCGTGGTGAGCAGCGAGAATCCCAAGACGCCTACCAATACCCAGCGCCAGCGGATTCCCCGAAGCAGTGGAAACAGCAGCAGGATGGGCGTATAGGTCATCGCCACGCCCAGATCCGGTTGTTTAAGCACCAGGAACATCGGGAAGAATAATAATCCCGCGGCCCCTGCCAGATCCCAGGCTGTAAGAGCCTCTGGCGATTTCGTACCCAGGCGATGGGCCACGAACAGCAGCGCCAGCCACTTCACGAATTCAGAGGGCTGGAGATTGACGCCCCCCAGGGACAGCCAACTTTTTGAACCCGCCACTGTATGGCCAATGACCAAAACCACTAGAAGGCTCAATAGGCCCGCCACATAAATCGGCAGGCTGCTTTGCGCCAACCGTCTGTAATCGAACTTTGAAAGCAGCAGCATCGCCAGGAAGCCAAGTCCGTTCCATACGCTCTGCCGGAGCCAAAGGTGTTGATGGAGCGTGCCCTTCCCTGCGGAGTAAAGGGTGAGCGTGCCAAGCACGCTGAGAACCAGCACGAGGAACAATAGGATAGGATCCAGGTTGCGGGCCGATTTGTTCAGCACGTTGGGCGTCAATGGCAAATTCATCGCTGAACCCCGGTATCTGCGGGCTTGGGCGTAGTCTTCACCGCAGGCGCGTCAGCAGCGGGCCCAGGTTCGGCCTCATCGTTTTGCGCTTCTTCAAAAGCGTCCGGCAATTTCCCGCCTGGGGGTGGCAAGGGCTTCTTCAATCGGTCAAGGAACCAGTATTGACACAATTTCCGTGCGATTGGCGCCGCGGCATCGGCGCCAAAACCAGCGTTTTCCACGACGATCGCCCAAGCGATTTGCGGGTTCTCCCTGGGGGCATAGCCCGCGAACAAAGCGTTGTCCCGGAACTGCTTGGCCAGAGTGCTGTAGTGCGCCTTATCCACAAAGGTTGTGACTTGGCTGGTGCCGGTCTTGCCGCACATGGTGACACCCGGCAAGGCTGAGCTGTGCGCGGTGCCGCTGCGCACCACCTCATACAATCCCTCGTCCAAGGCTGCCCAGATTTTCGGGTCGAGCCCCGCATCCCGTGGTTTCGGGGGTGGCACAATGGCCATCTGCCCGGCTTCATCACGCTGGCCATATAGCAGGTGGGGGGTGAGCACTTTCCCTTTTGCCCCGAGCATGGCGTAGAAGCGCGCCAGCGCGATGGGTGTGAGTCCATTCTGCCCCTGCCCGATGGCCACGCTGATGGTTTCTCCGGCGTACCATTTCTTTTCCTTGCGCCCATGCTTGGCCTTCCACTCCCGGCTTGGAATGCGAGAGGGCAATTCATTGGGGAGATCCACCTGGGTGAGTTCCGTGAGCCCATATTTCGCCGCGGTCGCATGGATCTCATCCACATCAAGCCGCATCCCCAATTCGTAGAAATACACATCGCAACTGCGGGCGATGGCCTGAATGAGATTCAAGGTCCCATGCACCGCGTCACAGCGGAATTCCCGGCCGTAATACGTTTTCCGCCCGTGGCAGGTGAACGTGGTTTCCGGTGTGATGATGCCCTTTTCCAGAGCGGACAGCGCTATCAGAAGCTTGTAGGTGGATCCAGGCGGATAAAGCCCCTGCGTGGCCCGATCCAACATCGGCTGGGTGGGATTGCGCACATATTGATCCACGTCCTCCTGGCTCATGTGGCCTAGGAAGGCGTTGGGGTCGAAGGAAGGACTGGAGTAGAGGGCCAGGATTCCACCGTCCCGCAGATCAATCACCACCCCGGCGCCGCGCTCTTCGCCATAGGCGTCCTGCATGGTCTTTTGCAGCCCCGCATCCAGGGTGAGATAAACGCTCTGGCCCGGAGTGGAATTCTCCAGGCCATAAAGGGCCACTTCGCGGCCGAGGTGGTCCACCAGGCTTTTCCGGAGGCCATCCTGTCCCTTCAGCAGATCGTTCCGGGCAGCCTCGAATCCGCTGCGTCCCACGATCTCGCCCAACTGGTAGCGGCCCGGCTCTTTTGACATGAGCTGCGGATTCACTTCGCCCACGTACCCAAGCACGTGGGCGGCCAACTCATCACCCTGATACACCCTGCGTGGCGCCACTTCGATGCTCAAAAACGGAAATCTCGCCCTCAAGTTTTCGGCTCGGGCCAAGCCAGCATCGTCCAGGTTGTCCTGCACGATCAAGGATCGTTTCATTCCCGAGGTTCGCGCCAGTTGCACCCGGCGCTTCAACTGCTCGGGTTCCTGCTCCAGCGCTTGGGCCAGGAATTCCAACTGTGCGGAATCCTTTGGCAGGTCCTCCTGCTGGATCACCAGGTGCAGGGCCCTGCGATTGTCTACAAGGCGATGACCGTTCCGGTCGAAGATGATGCCTCGTGGCGCAGGCGTGGTACGCACTTTCACAGCCTGGCTGAGCGCAAGCCTCTGTAATTCGCTCCGCCGGACCACCTGCAACCAGGCATAGACAAGACCTAACCCCAGCACCATCAGCCAAGCTGCCGCTTGAAGGTTGGTCAGCCGCTTGAGCATAAGATTTCTTTGGCGGAGGTCCACAGCTACCTCGGGTGGGCGGTGGGTTTCAATCGCCAAGCCAGCATCGCCCATAGGGGCGATGTCAGCAAAGCCCAGAGCCAGCCACGGCCTAAAGGGTGGGGTCCGGAAGCCAAAGCTACCGCAAAGAACGACAGCAGTGTGTGCAACAGGGTGAACCCCACCAATCTCCCCCACCAGATCAGGCGCCTATCCGGGGGCCAGAAACGGTTGAAGAAAAGCACCGTCAGAGCCAAGGTCAGGTCCACCCAGGCCGCACCACCCGGATGGGGGACCATGCGGAGCGTGCCTTCTACTATCCAACCCGCCGCCACAGCCCAAAGGCCAGCCACTAGCGGGACTGTCTCCAGGGGCGCCAAGCCAAGCACCAAGGCAACATGGAATACGGCTTGAAGGGACGGCCAAGGCGCCGAAAAAAAGATTCCCACCAGCGCAACTGAGCAGACCAGGGAAGGCCGCACTGCGGCCGGGGCATGTCGGACACTCATGGCAGGCCCTTCCCGGAACCCGCTGGGGGTGCCGCAGGAGAGCTCACTTCAATTGGCGGCTTGGATGGCAGCACCAGCACGAGATATAGACGGTCCAAAGGCGCGGAAAGCGAGACTTCCACTTTCAGCTCGGCATCCCTTGGCCGCACTTGGCTCACGAAGCCAATCAAGAGCCCGCGTGGGAAGATACGATCCAGGCCGGAGGTGTAAACCGCTTCACCCACCTGGACTCCCTCCTGGCTGCTGATGTAGCGGATTTCGGCCTTTCCTGGGCCAGTGCCCTGCAAGACGCCTGTCGCACGGCTGCGGGCCAGCATCACACCCGTGGAGGCATTGTATGCATCCAGAGGCAGCACACTGGCCTGCCGGGGCCCCGCGCTCCAGATGCGTCCCACCACGCCCTCCGGGGCGATGACACCTTGATCAGGCTGGAGGCCCAGCTCCGAGCCCTGATCAATCACCAATCCGCCAAAGGGGGCGGTGCGGGTATTGGCGATGACCCGGGCGGCTTTGGTTTCCAAGGGTAGCTGTTGCTTGAGTCCCAAGAGGCGGATAGCTTCTTCGGCCTCGGATCGGCGGGGGCCTTCCCGCGCCTCCTGCAATTCAAACAATCCAATCCTGGCTTTGAGTTGGGCGATCTCCTTTTCAGCGATCGAGAGATTATTGGTGGTTTGGCTCCTGGCCACGCGGCGGGCCTCCCACTTGGCGGAGATCTTGAGCACTGGCCCGGAGATGAAATTCAACGCCTTGACCAGGCCCAAGCCTGGCCACCTCCCACTCATCACCCAGAGCCCATGCCCAAGCCATAGCAAGGCGAGCAGCCAAGCCTGCCAACCTGCAGAGCGCCATCTGGCCCGGGTGGCCATCAGGGCCTGAAAGGAAATAAGGATGCCATTTGCGAGGAGCGCCGGGCAAGCAAGACAAGGCGGCCGACCGAAGGCATATCGCCCATACGGCGAGGGAGGCCAACGCAGGATTGCGCCGCCCGCCGCCCTCGCCCGGAGGGTTGGCGCCCATCCGCGCGCCCCGCGGCGTCAAGGCCCTTGCGCGTATTCTCGATATGCCCAGCGGGCCTTTCCTTGCGGGTGCATCGCGGCTGGGGGCCAACAAATGGCATCTTTATTCCCTTTCAGGCCCTTAATCAAGAATCTGAATGCGCCTCAGGAAGGGGATGTCCTCAAGCAACATGGCGGTGCCACGCACCACGGCAGTCTGCGGATCCTCCGCCCGATAGCACGGAAGGTGGGTCTCCTTTCGGAGCCGATCATCCAGGCCCTGAATTTTGGAACCTCCTCCGGTGATGCAAATGCCCCGCTCGATGAGGTCCGCCGCCAATTGCGGAGGTGTTTCATTGAGCGCTTTGCGCACCAGATCGATAATGGCGTTGATGGGCTCGGAAAGGGCCTCGCGGATTTCTGAATCATTCAGCGTCAAGGTCTTGGGCAGGCCCTCGAATTGGTCCCGGCCACTGATCTCCATGGTGCGCACCTGCTCCGATGGAAAAGCTGAACCCAACTCCCACTTCACCCGTTCTGCGCTGGATTCGGAAATGAGCACGTTGTACTTCTCACGGATGAACTTGATGATCGCCTCGTCCATTTCGTCCCCGGCCACCGTGATGGAATCCGAGAACACCTTGCCGTTGTAGGAGATCACCGCAACGTCTGTGGTGCCGCCGCCGACATCCACGATCATGCAGCCGCGTTTTTCGTTGATGGACAGGCCTGCCCCGATGGCAGCCACCATGGTCTGATCCACCAGGAAGACCTCGCCAGCTTTGGCGTCATAGCAGACCTGTTTCACGGCGCGGCGCGCCACCTGATGGGCCCGGGGAGGCACGCTCACCACAATGCGCGTACGGGCCAGACCCTTGTTGGGCCGGGCCTTGATGATGAACATCGCAAGCATTTTTTCGGCCGCATCAACCTCGAAAATCATCCCGTCCTTCATGGGGCGCACAGTCTTCACTCCCTGAGGGGTGCGACCTAGAAGCTGCTTGGCCTCGTCACCCACAGCTTCGACTTCACCTGTCTGGGTGTTGATGGCGACGATAGAGGGTTCGTAGACGACGATGCGTCCAGCCTGTTTGGTATGAATCAGGACTGATGCCGTGCCCAGATCAATGGCAAGGTCGGAGGTGAACAAATTAGACCAGAATTCGGCTGAAAGAATAGACGCCACAGATCAACTCCAAAGGAACCCCTTAGGATGCCATGGAGACTAGGCAGATCCTAGCGAAAGGCTTAAATCACATGGTCATATCGGCCATTGCCTGGATGAAAGGTCTCCCGTCTCCGGTTCGGGGCGCTCAGGCTTTCGCGGCTTCCAATAGTTCCCGGATCAGCAGGTCCGTATCCAGGCGTTGCGGAAGTTCCTTGTGGTAGCCCCGGACCCACGGGGCCCCCTCCGCGAGCCAAAGGCGAGCGGGAGCGCAGTCCAGTGGACTGTGCGATCGGGGGGTAGTCGCGTAACGCGTGTCTGGGGCGTTCAGGCTTTCGCGGCTTCCAATAGTTCCCGGATCAGCAGGTCGGTATCCAGGCGTTGCGGAAGCTCTTTGTGGTAGCCCCGGACCCAGCGTTTCCCATTCACCAGGAAATACGGGATCCCACGTTTGCCTGTGGCGGCTTCCAACCGCTCCGCGGCACCTTCTTCTGTTTCAATATCCACCTTGGGGATGTGAAGCCCCTGCTCGGTGAGCCATCCATCCAGACGGCGGCAGTCTCCGCACCAAGTGGCCGAATAGAGCTGTAGGTCCAATCCTGCAAGTTGCGTTGCATCATTCATTTTCAGTCCCCATGAGTCCCCGAAGGCTGGCCGTCCTTTGGCTTGATCAACCCTCTTCGGCCTTTTCAGGCTGTTCACTATCCTAAGAGCGGGGGGCGCTTTTGGGCAACGTCTCGGGTCCGCCATTGCAGCGCCTGCGTTCCTCCCTCATTCTGAAAGATTCACGGAGACAACTCATGAAGCAGGCCACCTCTACCTCGCCAGCCACCGTCCTATCCCTTGCCCTTGCTCCTTTCTTGGCGCTGGCTCTTGGCTGCGGCACGGGTTCCCGTGATTCCAGCCCTGTGGTAGCCAATGTAGCCGGGCAAAAAATCACCCAGAAAGAATTTGAAGGAATTGTGCGAGCCCTGGCCCCCAAACAATCGGACGCCGATTCGCTCCTCACGGATCCCAAAATGAAGGACCGCCGCAATCAATGGATCGGAAACCTTACGGAGCAAAGAGCGTTGATCGAAATGGCCAAACTTGAAGGTGTGGACAAGGATATAAAGGTCCGGCTGCAAGTAGAATCCGCTATGGCCGAAGTCTACAAGCGCGCCATCCTTGAAAAACGAACAGCGTCCATGGCCGCGCCAGAAGCTGATTTACACATGATCTACGACGAAGCTGTTGCCAAGCAAAAAGCTGCGGGCAGCACTCAAACACTCCCACCCTTCGAGGCTGTGCACACTGAGCTTGTCCAGGCTTGGCAACAAAAACAGCAACAGCAAGCCCAGGAACGCCTGGTTACAGAACTGAAACAGCGCGTTCCCGTTTCCTTTGGCGAGGGTTATCAACCCACGCAGCTTGGCGGCAACTAAGGCTTGTTCGGCCGCTCGCTGTCTAGGGCCGCCTCCGGCCTGCGCTCGCTTTGCGCCCCACGACCTCCGGAACGCGGCCCAAGACTGCTGAGATTCAATTCCGTCTCCGCCAACAAGAAAAAGGCCCCTGCTCGAATAAAACGCAGTGGTTTCGCGAGGGACGGAATTCCTCCCGGCGCCGCTCCCGCGGCTTGTTCGGCCGCTCGCTGTCTAGGGCCGCCTCCGGCCTGCGGTCGCTTTGCGCCCTACGGCCTCCGAAACGCGGCCCAAGACTGCTGAGATTCAATTCCGTCTCCGCCAACAAGAAAAAGGCCCCAAAAAGCGGGGCCTTTTTCTTGTTGGTGCCTGGAGACGGAATTGAACCGCCGACACATGGATTTTCAATCCATTGCTCTACCAACTGAGCTACCCAGGCAGGATTCATCAGGCTACCAGAGGAACCAAGGATTTCAAGTGGGAAGTCCGGCGAGGATGGGGCAAACTGAAGGTTTGGAGGCCGTCATCATGGCGATGCCTAAGGCGAAAGAAATCCAGGTTCAGAAACCCGCGCAGAGTCTTGCTCATTTTCAGAAGAAGATGGCACAGGGAGGAGAGGATCTGCAGACGGGCATGCTCAAGCCGCTGCTCATTGGGGCTGTCTCCATCTTGCTGGTGGTGGTGGGATATTTCGGATTCAGCAGTTGGCGGGACAGCCAGCTTGAGACCTTTGAGGCCAATCTTGCCGAGATCACCCAAGGACTTGATGGCGTCGGCCCAACCCCAATCGCCCCCGATCAACTCGAAAAGACCATGCGGGAGAGGCTCCCAAAACTCGAAGCACTGGCAAAATCGGCTCCGGGCTCGCGCAAGGTTTCAGCGCAAGGCATGCTGGCCGCCTGGAAACTCTCCCTTGAAGGTAAATCATCTGCTCCCTTAGCGCCCATCAATGAGCCTTGGGCCCGCATCGCCCAGGCAGAGCGCGCTATCGCGTTGGGCCAAGGGAAGGAGGCCCTCACCATACTTTCTCCTTTAAGAAAAGCCGCGTCACCCAAGGAGGATTGGGCCAACCTTTACTGGAACACTCAGATGGAAGCGAATCGGCTCATCGGGGATCGTGATCAGGCATTGAAGGATTATGCGGAATACAAAGACCGGTTCAAGGATCGCGCCCTTACCGGGATGATGGATCGCAGCCTGCAAGGGATCTGACCTGAGAGCGTGTCTTGGAATTCCCCGCGCCGCGCTGGGAGCGCCGGGCGAGCGGGGCAAGGCAGCCGACCACGGCATATCGACCATACGCCACGGGAGGGTAACGCAGCCCCGCGAAGCCCGCCGCCCCAGCCCGAAGGGACGGGGCCAGCCGCGCGCATCGCGGCGTCACGGGCCTTGTGCGTATGATCTATACGCCGCTGCGGCCCCTTCCTTGCGCTGCATCGCGGCTGACCTCCGTCGCGGCGCGGGGGAATTCTAAATCACGCTCTGCGAATCCGGTAAGCTGGTCTGTTCTTACAAGGGGCAGCCATGGAATCCATGCGGATGTACGATCTCATTTTCGCCAAAAAATCTGGCCGCGCGCTTAAGCCAGAGCAGATTGCATTCTGGGTCAAGGGTGTCACCGACGGCATCGTCCCCGATGAACAGAGTTCCGCCCTGCTCATGGCCATCTGCTGGCGGAGCATGAATACCGAGGAAACGCTAGCCCTCACCTTGAACATGCGGGACTCCGGCCACCGTGCGGATCTATCGTCGGTGCCGGGCATCAAGGTGGACAAGCACAGCACCGGCGGCGTGGGCGACAAGACCACCCTGATCCTCGGCCCCATCGTGGCCGCCTGCGGGCTCAAATGCGCCATGTTCAGCGGTCGCGGCCTGGGCCACACCGGTGGCACCGTGGATAAGTTTGCGGCCATCCCCGGCATGAAGGTGGAATTGACCGAAGCAGAATTCATTGCGAGCTTGGCCCGGGTCAATTTTGCCAATTCCGCCCCCACGGGCGATTTCTGCCCTGCGGATCGCAAACTCTACGCCCTGCGGGACGTGACGGCCACCGTGGAATCCATCCCTTTGATCACCGCCAGCATCATGTCGAAGAAGCTGGCCGGCGGCGCTGATGCGTTGGTGCTGGATGTGAAGTGCGGCAGTGGAGCCTTCATGTCCACACTGGACGATGCCCGCACATTGGCCCAGAGCATGGTGGCTGTGGGCAAAGCCCACGGCATGAAGATCAAAGCCCTGATCACGCGCATGGACGAGCCATTGGGATGGGCCATCGGCAACGCATTAGAAGTGATGGAGTCCGTGGAGATCCTACGCGGCCAGCATAAAGATTCGGTACTGGCTCTCGAGAGTTTCAGGCTCTCCGCCGAAATGCTGGTGCTGGGCGGTCTCGCCGCCGATTTGGATTCGGCGCTGTTGAAGGTCCATGGCGTCGTGGCCGATGGCTCTGCCTTCGACCTGCTCAAGCGGTTCGTGGCCATGCATGGCGGGGACCCCACCGCCCTGGATGATTTCAGCCGTCTCCCCCAGGCCCGTGAACAGGTCGAGATCAAGGCCGACCGAGCCGGCTATGTCCAGTCCATCGATAGCCGTTCCCTCGGCATCCTGGCCATGGAGCTTGGGGCGGGACGCAAGAGTAAAGATGATGTGCTGGATTTCGGGGTTGGAATTCGGGTCCATGTGCATGTCGGCGACAGCATTACCCAAGGTCAGACACTATTAACCTTATTGAAACAACCCGAACGACCTTTACCCACGATTCCTGATTGGGTAACCCTCGGATCAGAAAAGCCCAGTCCAGTCGACTGGCTGCTGGAGACCGTGGAATAGTACCCAGTCCTGGTCTTAGGCCATGGCTTTTCCCTGGACAAAGCTCAACCCTACAGGTGAAGATAGGGTTCTTCAAGCTGGCTGGTCGGAGAGCAACGATGCCCCCTGGAAGGTGATTATTTCGCCCCAAGAGGGGGTGTAAGTGTTGTAGAAAGCCGATAGGTTCCCGAAAAAGGGGCCCTGGGGAAACTTTTCACTTGCCTCTTCGTCACCAGAAGGTCATAAACAATATGCAAATCCTTTTCTATAGCTGATCTTTTCTCAACGAGACCGTTCCATCTTTCTATGTGACGAAGCTGTAACCCTCTCACCACCTCTAGGTCATTGCTCTGACCAAGAGTAGCTCCCCTCCACCTTCCACTGCGGTTTTTGCCGCACAACACTAAAGGAGTTCGTTTATGAATCGAACCATAACTAGGTTTGGCCTCACGGGCTTGGCTATCGTCGCCGGATGTGGGTTCGCCGCCCATGCAGCGGCAGACGGCTCCATAACCCTCGTGGTCACTAATCGTTCTGGGAAACCTGTTCAGGGTGCGACGGTTACCGCTAGCAGCCCCACACAGATCGGTGGAAAGAGAATCGTGATCACCGACGCCCAGGGCAGAGCCCGTTTCACAAATCTCTCTCCTGGGTCTTTCAAGCTTGACGTTTCGGCCAACAACTTCCAGTCAATCACCATCCCCGCTGTGACGGTGCAGGTGGACCAAGTCACTGCCGCAACGGCCAAGTTGATTCCGGTTTCGGAAGCTGTTGTAGAGGTGATCTCTTCTGTGGCCGCTGTTGACGTAACCTCAGTGACGACAGGAGCCCATTTCGGTCAAGAAGAATTACAGTCCTTGCCACTAGGCCGAAGTCAGCTTTCTGCTCTCACCATGGTTCCTGGTGTCATTAGCATCGGCGGCAACCCATCTTTGGCAGCAGGCTTGAATCGGAGTCAGATTTCCGGAGCTCAGGGTGCTCGAAATAATACTTATCTTATTGATGGCATTGATGTTACCAATCCAGAGACGGGAACCCTTCGGACTACCATCGCGCAAGAACTCATTCAAGACCAGGATATCAAGACGGGTGGCATCACTGCTGAGTATTCTGCCCGGGCGGGCCTGTTCACCAACGCAGTGACAATAAATGGCGGCAACGACTTTAGCGGCGGTGTCAGTTTATACACCCAGAACCCGAGTCTGGCGGCCAAGGTCGGTCGAGACAAACCCCTTCTCAGTGACCGCAAAGCGAACGAATACACTGCATGGGTTAGTGGCCCTATTCTAAAAGACAAACTTTGGTACGTGGTCTCAGCATCCAAGCTGAAGGACACTTCCACCGTCACCCTTAATGCCAATGCTGGCGGTGGTAGCTACGAAACCACCAATAACGATGAGACTCGCATCTTCGGCAAGCTGACGTGGCAAATCGCGCCTGAGCATATGCTCCAGGGGATCTTCTCAAGAAATCCAAGTGAGTTCGACAACGGTGCCCCCACTGTGCTGCAATCCCGCCTATTCCTCACCAAACGGGGAGGTAATCGCTGGTCATTGAATTACACCTGGCAGCGGCCAAGCACGATTGTGGAAATCAAGGTTGCCCGCCACGAAGAGAAGAATGACTCACAGTCCTTCTCTTCGGCATTGGGAGCCCAGACCACCCTTCGCAGTTCGGTTTCCCTCACCCCCCTACAGTCACAACTTGGGAATAGCTCAGCAAATACCACAACGGTATATCGCAAAGACCAGATTCGCATTGATTTCACTAAGTTTTTGATCTGGCTGGTTCCCACGTATTCAAGGCTGGCTATCAGAAGGGGGATGATCAGTACACCCAGACTGTGAGGAATCAACAACGGTGTCCTATATGAGAACTTTGATACTGCCTACACCTATGATCAAGTCACGAATCTTCCAGTATCTGGAGCGGTCAACGGCGCCTTCACCAAAGTTTTAGGGGTGATCAACAACAATGCGACCTATTCAGCCGTGAAAGCCTTCTTGGATACAGACCATAGTGGAGCTGTGAGCAACGCGGAGTTAAGCAACTACTCCTTCTCCGAAGTTGATCCTGCCCACCCAGGAACTTACTATGGCTATCGTACGATCCTAACTGGATCGGCATCATCCACACCCAAGCTAAAGACCTTCGGCGTTTACCTCCAGGATCAATGGCAGATCGGTCATTGGAATCTGACTCTGGGTGTTCGTGGAGATGACTACAAGTTCCTTGCAGATACGGGAGAGCAGCTATGGAAGTCCTCCCTTACTGACAATCTCGCGCCTCGCCTTGGAGTGAGTTGGGATATCAATGGAGATGGCCGTACCAAGCTGTTCGGCTTCTGGGGCCGATACGTCGACCCCATGAAACTCGACATGGTGTCCTTCGGCGGCAGTCTCACCAGTTCGGTGCGTAACGAGGACATCCGCATTAATAACACATGGGTGACCGAAAACGTCCGTGGTGGCGTGGCCGTCCGCGACGCGCTTCTCGTTGACAGTTTAAAGAATCCCAAAACTGATGAATTGCGTCTTGGCTTCTCCAGGGACTTCGGGAAATACACACTAGATGTGGCCGGGACCTATCGCCACGATTTCGACATTGTGGAGGACTGGGATCCAGGCACTTATGCCAGCGCCGATGCTCTTGAATCCGAGGCCCGTGGAACAATGGGCATCGGAGGCACGGTCGGGCAGTATTCAGGTAATGGCTCTGCTAGTGCTGCTTACAATTCGAGCACAAGGCTAGATGCTAATGGTTTGGCGATCATTAATGCTTGGCGGGCTTTAGTTCTCCCCGTTGGATTCTGGGCCGGTGGAGGTAAGACTGGCGCTCAAAACCTTGAGGCTTACGGCAATGGTGAAGTGAATTTCTTCCTGGGGAACCTGCCTGGCGGCTATCGTACCTTCCGATCAGTCGACGTAACCCTCACCCGTAAGTTGGAAAACAAGTGGGGCGGCTTTGCGAGTGCCACCTTCGTGAGCGCTACCGGCAACTCCCTCAGCTCTGGCAATGCCGATTTCCAGGGTGATTTGGCCCGATTTGATCCTCGGTTGCCCTTCACCAACGGATCGCTCGAGGGTTCTCCGGACTGGCTCGCCAAGAGCAATCTCTACTACAAGTGGGACAATGGACTTATGGTCTCTATGACCTATAACATTAATAGTGGCTACCATTACTCTGATTCTTTCGTTTCTTCAAACCGAGCTCTGCAGGCAACACCAAAGGTTACATCAGCCACAACGAGCATCTTCTACCAACAATTGTTGGGTAAGAACAGAACGCCCGTAGTTCGCCAGATGGATCTTCGCGTGCAGTACAGCGCGAATTTCGCCAAGAAAATGAAAGGCGAAATCTACCTCGATATTTTCAATGCGTTTAACACCCAACAACCCACGGATATTGCTGAAGGCACCAATGTCCGTCCAGGATTTGGGCCTGGTCAGGCTTACGCATACCAAGCTCCTCTAAGCATGCGTATTGGTGCACGCCTGAAGTTCTAGATTGCAACCGCTCTATTAGTTGAATACCTAAAACCCGGGTCCCTGTGGCCCGGTTTTTTTATAGCCCTAGAATTTCCTTCAGTCTTGGCGTGACATTACAGCTGACTTCCAGGGTGACCTGGCCCAATTCGATCCACGCCTACCCTTCACCAACGGCAGGCTCGAAGGCTCGGTGGACTGGCTGGCCAAAGCCTACGGTTACTACCATTGGAATTCGGGTTTCCTGGCAGGCATCACCTTCAACGCCAACAGTGGCTACCATTACACCCCCAATAGGTTGGATCGCCAAGCACCCGCGTCCTTCAGACTTTCCCCGGTGTAGAGGGCTACTTCGCCGAGAATCTGGGCACCGCCATGACACCAATGGTCTACCAGGCTGATCTTCGCCTCCAATATGGCCGGAACTTTAGCAAGCTACGCGGCGGGATCTGTGTGGACGTCGTCAATGCTTTGAACCGCCAGGAGGCCACAGACCTTTCCGAAGGCCTGAACATCCGGGGCGTTGCTCCACGTCCAAACACTCCTTAACTAGTACCAGGCACCCCGCCGATACAATTTCGGCATCCGGATCTAGTAGTGATTTAGAACAAGACTTTTCTTAAAACGCCCCCGTAAATATCCGGGGCTTTTTCTTTGAACAACAACAGGCAAGGGACTCCCCATAGACTAAAAGTTATCTACCATCGGTGAAGATGGTGTTGATCCTTCAGGCATAGCTGGTCGGAGAGAAACGGTTTGCTTCTGGGTTGAAGGAAATCATTCGGAGCCTCGGGAAGGGGGCCAAGTGTCATTGGGGAGAGATTGGTTCCGTAAAACGGAATTCAAGTTAAGTTTTTTCTTGCCTTGGTCTTCCCCCAATTTGAGGACCACGGGATAAGTTAGGGTCCGTGGGTTGGGGTTGTTAAAGAAGGCCTGGCGCGGGGTTCGGCCCGGAATCATGGTAGCGTCTCCAGCATCTGGACGGAGGATAGGGCAACGCTGGGAAGCGACCCGAGCGCCGATCCAGGGCCACCGCACGGTGGGGGCTGGCTCTGGCTGGCCCTTTTTCTTGTGGCACCGGGGGTGGCCCAAGGCGTCAAATCCCGGGGGTTCGGGGGCAGCGCCCCCGTGGTGCAGATGGCGGCAAATTCGTTGGGCGTATGAAAGCCAAGCGAGGAATGCGGATGCTCACCGTTGTATTTCCGCCGGAAAGCGTGGGCGATGACGCCCGCTTCTTCCAGGCTATGGAAGCTCTCCATCTCCAGGCATTCGTCCCGGAAGCGGGCGTTAAAACTCTCAGCGAAGCCGTTCTGCCAAGGCTTTCCGGGCGCGATATGGCGCACCCCGATGCGCTGGCTTTCGAGCCAGAGGGTGACTTCATGGGCGATGAACTCAGGGCCATTGTCGCTGCGGATGAACTCCGGTGCCCCTCGCTCAGCGATCACGCGGGTCAACACCTCCTTCACATGAAGCGCTTTAAAACTGCGCCCCACCTCAATCGCGAGCGATTCCCGCGTGTACTCGTCCTCCAGTGTCAGGAACTTCAACGACATCCCGCCAATCGTCCACGCGAATACGAAATCGTAGGTCCACACGTGGTTTGGACGCTCTGCCTTCTGGGGCACGCCGTTCCCCGTACGGATCTTTTTCCGCCTCGGACGCCGGTTGAGCTGCAACCCAAGCTTCTGCCAGAGCCGCGCCAGAGCTTTGTGATTCACGACGATCCCGCTGCGCCGCAGCAACGCCCATATGCGGGGTTGCCCGTACCGCGGATGTTCCAGGCTCAGTGCTTTCACGCGCTCCGTCAGATGATCCTGAGGCTTCGGCCGGACCACGTATCGCTGGCCCGACCGTGAAATGCCCACGAGCGATGCGATCCGCCTTTCGGAAATCCGCCACGCCTTCAGCATCCTTGCCCCTTCTCGTTTCTGCGAAGCGCTCACCATTTTTTTGCGATCAATTCCTTCATCGCGTCAATCTCTACATCCCGCTGTCCCAGCAGCCGCAACAGGCGTCCGTTCTCCTTCTCCAGTTGCTTCAGCCGCCGCACATCCGGCACCGTGCTCCCGCCGAACTTCCGCCGCCAGCGATAGACCGATTGCTCAGTCACACCATGCTCCCGGGCCAACTGCGCGATGGGCTTCTCGCCCCGCTCAGCCTCCCTCAACAACGCCACGATCTGCTCGTCGCTCAATTTGCTTTTTCGCATTCAGGGTTCTCCTTGAAAAGGATGAACCCTAACCTTTCATTTGGTTCTCAGATTTGGGGGAAGACCAGCACGAGCTTGAATTCAAAAAGATGGTTCTTCACGGAATTCCGGGAAAGGCCGCACGGATCTTGAGGAAGAAGTAGGCTTCGTCCCGGTAGCCGTAGGCGATGCGTTTGAGGACTTTGATCTTGTTGTTCATGCCTTCGAGCACGCTGGTATTCAAAGGCCAACGGCAATGGGACAGGATTCCGTCGATGCGCCGTGTAAGCTTTCTTGCGAATTCCATCAGGGGTTTGAGGCCGCTTGATTGGGCCATTTCTAACCAGTTCTCCCAGGCCTTTCGAGCCCAACCTTCATGGATGTAACCCCACAGGGCCTTTAGGGCGTCTTTCAGCACGTAGACGGTCATCAGGGATTGATTGGCATCCAGGAGTTCATTCAGTCGCACCTTGGTTTTCCGGTCCGGCAGATTCTCCCAGTTGCCCAGCAGGAGCCATTTTGCACCCTTGATGAGCTCCTGCGCGGCCTTGTCGCTTTTCACGCGCCTGGCTTCATCCGTCCGGACTTTGTCGATGACCTCTTTGCCGAAACTTGCCACCACATGGAACTGGTCGTAGACGATTTCGGCCTGGGGACAATGCCTGCGGACTTCGGACTCGAAGGCCAGCCACATGTCCATGCCTACGGCCTGGATCCGCTGGCAGCGCGCTTTCCCGAGCCACTCAAAGAAGGGACGAACGTCCTCCCGGCTACGCCCTTTCCCCACCC
The DNA here is from genome assembly GCA_016722505.1 of Holophagaceae bacterium. Classification (GTDB taxonomy): domain Bacteria; phylum Acidobacteriota; class Holophagae; order Holophagales; family Holophagaceae; genus JANXPB01. The sequence goes on along the minus strand of JADKJH010000001.1, from coordinate 1,451,572 downwards.
AAAGCACATGCTTTCTTTCCGCATCCGTCACTACCGTGGCGTAGCGGTGGCCTTTGTGAATCGCGAATTCGTCCATCAGGAGCAGCTTGACTCGCCTCAGATCCACCGCCTCCAGCTCTCGCATCAGATGGGCTTTGTCGATCGCTTTCACGGTGCCCCAATGCAGCCCGTAATGATCAGCCACCCACTTGATGGGCATGACCTTGCAGAGCCGGGCCACATTCGCAGCGAGGCGTTTCGTGACGCGGGCATGAGGCTCCAGCCAATCAAGGGCCTCCAGCTTTGGCCCGCATCTGGGACACGCCACCCGGGCACGCGAGACCATCAGGACCGTATCCGCGTCGAACAACGGAAGGTCGCGAACCTCTCGCTCGGTCCAATCGTGGACACGTCGGACAAAATGCCCGCAACCACTGCATTTCCTCGGCTGATCTCCCACCGCAAGCAGGTCGATCCACACTTCCGCCCGCGGCCCCTTCACTCCAGCCTCGAACCGATCCACGGCCCCAGATCGATACCCTTTCCATCCGCCCAAACGGGACATAAGCTCTTTGTTAGGCAGTGGCGGCCTCCCTTCATCCTGATTTCTTGACAAAACCAAGATGACCTAAGACCGCTGCTGCTCACCCTTTTCACTCAGATCCGTGAAGAACCAAAAAGATAAAAATTCACAGGGCCGATGGGTGAGGCTCTCGGCCCATCCCGATCCGAACATACTCCCGTAAGGTGCGATGCGCTTCTTCCCATGCGCCCTGGCGCTTCCAGGCTCGGAACTGGCTGTAAGAGGGTGTTTTAAAATAAATCATGCGGTCAATCTTGCCAGCATCAAACGTGTCATAGCGAGGTAGATCAAGGATTCTACTGACTCACAAAGTTGTTCATAGTCCTTGCTAAAGCGACGGTAGCGACCGATCCATGCGAAGGTGCGTTCCACGACCCATCGCCTTGGGAGCACTTGGAATCCTGTTGGAAGAACGGGAGGCGGCTCTATGCCGGCTGGCAACCAGACACCCCGCTTCCAGGATGGTTTCCTGATGATCTCCGTCCGCCATCCGACCGTGTCCTTGATCCAACGAACAAGCACCCCTTGGTACCCTCCATCCGCGAACAGCAAAGAGGCCCGCGGGCATTGCCCCTTTGCAGCCTTCAGCAAAAGACGCGCGCCGTCCCGGTCCTGAATGTCCGCTGGGTGCACCTTCACTTTGATGAGGAGCCCTTGCGTATCCGTGAGAATGTGCCTCTTCCGGCCTTTGACTTTCTTGCCCGCGTCGTAACCGCGAGGCCCCCTTTTTCGGTCGTCTTGACCGATTGGCTGTCGATGATCAGGGCCGATGGATGAGGCTCTCGGCCCATTCCGATCCGAACATACTCCCGCAAGGTGCGATGCACTTCTTCCCATGCGCCTTGGTGCTTCCACGCTCGGAATTGGCTGTAAACCGTCTCCCACGGTGGGAGGTCGTGGGGCAACATTCGCCAGGAGCAACCTGTGCGAAGCAGGTAAAGATTCCGTTGAGGAGTTCGCGCAGATCCTGCTTGCGCGGCCTTCCGCGAGGATCTTTCTTGGTCGGGAGCCTAGCTTGAAGGATCTCCCATTCTTTATCGTTTAGGTCGCTAGGGTAGGGTTCTCGGCTCATACCCAAATTTAGGATCCAGTGGCCCTACGTGCAATATTATTTTAAAACACCCTCTTAGACCTACTTTCGGACAATGTCAGCGCGGCACTACAAGTCCTGGTCGCCCACTTCGAGCGGCTTAAAGCCCATCGATCCGCTCTTATGACCGCTAGAATCGGCATGTAGGGCATATCAGGCCCGACGAATTATTAGCAGCTACAGCCCCAGCATTTCCTTCAGCCTTGGCGTGACGCTTCGGCTGACTTCCAGGTCCTGGCCCTCGGCCACACGAACGCTAGCGCGACCGCCTTCCAGTGGCTTGAGCCCCAGCACAGCCTCGGGGCGGAGTAGGATATGGCGTTGGATGCGCATCAGGCCCGCGGCTGGGAATGCGCCTTCCACTTCCGCCAGGCTGGTCCAGGTGGTGCGGTGGCGGTGGCCTTGAGCCACGGCGTAGACAACCTCTTCCTCTACTTCGAAGTGCGTGGTCTTGCGCAGGTCCAGGAAAACCACGCCTTCGCCGGCTTTGACTGGAAATCGCGTGGTGCCCGGCAGGAGCTGCTGCAATTCGCTGCCACTGCGGCGGGGTACGCGGCCTTCGTGCAGGCGGGCAAGCGCACGCGCTAGACGATCAGCAGCGATGGGTTTCAGGATGTAGTCGATGGCGGCAGTATCGAAAGCCCGCACGGCATGTTCGCTGTAGGCAGTGACGAAGACAACTGGCAGCGGCACGGGAATTTCCGCAACCACTTCGAGCCCCGTGGCGCCCGGCATCTGGATGTCCAGGAACAGCGCATCCAGCGGAGGGGCGGTCCTCAGCCACTCAAGCAGGGCCAGGCCATCCGGCAGTTCTGCCAACACCTCGCAACCGGCTTCCTTGAGCAACCTCGAAAGGCGCGACCGTGCCAGTGGTTCATCGTCAGCCAACGCAACTTTCAGCACACTCATCGAGACTCCTCCTGCACTTAATTTAATGATGTCCAGCTCTCATTCACTTCTAGCGGGGGTTTGTCGTTCTTGCGTACCGGCACCCCCAAGGCTTTCGCATTCACCCGGAATCCCGCGCGGGTGTAACCATCTTCTGATTCAAGGAAGACTGAGCTTAAGCCAGGGAAATGGAGCTTCAGGCGCTCTGCCAAATTTTCGAGCCCCACGCCTTGACGCCCCTGTCGTCGGGTTTTAACTTCCATTTCTCCCTGGTTGTCCACGCGCACTTCCACTTCGCCAAGCACCAACCGGGCCACGATGTATACCGTTGAATTCCCCACGCGCTGGGATAAGCCGTGCTTGATGGCATTTTCCACCAAGGGTTGCAGAACGAGTGGCGGCACCATCAGGCCGTTCAACTCATCATCCCATTCCCAGATCACGTGGAGCCGATCTCCCAAGCGCAATTTTTCCACGGCCAGATAGCGCTCCACTAACCGTGCTTCCTCCTTCAAGGGCACCCATTGGAGCCGCCCATTGTCCAACACCATGCGGTAGAGCTCGGCCAGATCCAACAAGCCTTGCTCAGCGGCGTCGGGATCCTGCCGCACTAGCTCTGCCAAGCCATTCAATGCGTTAAAAAGCACGTGCGGTGAAAGTTGGTGTTGAAGCGCGCGGTCCTGGGCAGATTTGGACTGGGACTCCGCCCGGCTTCGTTCTTCGTCCTGGACTTCGCCCATCGCGATGAAATACCCGACCAGACTCATGAGGGGTATCAACATCGTGGCGTTCCAGGCGGCTGCGGTCCAGAAATCGGATGGACCGATGGCTCGGCTCATCGCTATGACTGGAATATCCATTTCTACGAAGAGCAACACTGCGATGCTATTGATCAGCAAGGATTGGAAGGCGCCGCGGAAGAGCCCCGTGCGGGGCCGGTCATCGTCGGTGTAGCGCCAAGCCATGGGTGCGACCCACGCGAACCCGACAGAGACGAAAATAGGCACCAGCGCCGCACCCACCAGGGTCAGGGGATGAACCATCCCCACTTTCCAAAAGAAGATGAACCGGATGGCGATGAAAGGCGCGGCGAAAGCGAGAACCGTGAGCCAGCCAAAGGGTCGCCCCATGCGCGCCCATAGATTAGCTTCCAGGCCCGCTTTTCTCACGGCCTGCGCCCAATCCGGTTTACTAAACCATGCATCCGCGCTCCGATGAAACCCCAGAATTCACAATATCCTTGATGTGCCGCAGGCGCTGCCCTCGCCGCCCAATGGATCCATCGGCCCGCTCATCGGCGACAATTCATCCTGGAGCTGCCATGAATTTTTTCCGCCGCATCTTTGGAGCCAACTCCAAGTCCTCGGTCAAACCGGACTTCGATTCATCGGTGGCCCAGCGCTTGGCCGCCGCGGGTAAAGATCCGAATCGTGTGGAGGCCATCCCCGCCGAATTGCTTGTGATGCCAGAGAAACCGCCATTGCCAGGCTTCCAGGGTATGGTGCGCCTGGAGCTGACGCTGGACGAAAAAGGCAAAGTTGTTTCGGTGCAAATGGACGGTGCGCCATTCACGCACATCTCGGTCCTGGAATCCTGGGCCCATGCATGGACCTTCACGCCTGCAAAAATGGAGGGCAGGGCCCATCCCTGCCGGATGGTGTTCGAGGTCACTTGGACTTGAACGGGATGCCCGTTACAGCCATTCTTCTTCAGATTCTGGAGATCCCATGAAACACGCCGTTATCGCGCTCGCGACATCATCCTTGGTAAGTTCGTCCCTCTTTTCCGCCCTCCCCGCCCAAAGGAAGCAAGCCATGTCCTTCTTCGAAATGACCGTCAACACACTGGATGGCAAACCTGAATCCCTCGCGACCTTCAAAGGTAAGGTGGTGCTGGTGGTGAATGTCGCATCTGAATGTGGCTACACCCCCCAATATGAAGGCCTGCAGAAGCTCTACGTGGACTACAAGGACCGTGGTTTGGTGGTGCTGGGCTTCCCATGCAACCAGTTCGGAGGGCAGGAACCAGGTAGCGCCGCGCAGATCCAAGCCTTCTGCTCGACCAAATTCCATGTGGGTTTCCCCATGTTCGAGAAGCTTGATGTGAAAGGCCCCAAGCAAGCTCCGGTCTATGCCTTCTTGACCACCAAGCACGGTGAGCCCGCATGGAATTTCCATAAATATCTCGTTGGCAAGGATGGCCAAGTCATTTCTGCCTTCAAAAGCGGCGTGGCACCTGAAAGCGCCGAACTGCGCGGTGCCATCGAAGCCGCCCTGAAATAACCCCGTTGGATCCCGCAACGGATGCCTGCATTACGGTTGCAAAATACTTGGAATATCCAATTAAACCTTTTGCAATGCCTTCGTTTCACACGAGCTTGCAAACTGGCACGGCCGGTGACTATACCCACCCAGGCACTTCGCCCCACGCCGCCACCCATGCGGCCCGCCAAGGAGCAACCTCATGAACATCTCCACCAAACGCCTGGCCCTCATCATTGCAGCCACAGTGCTCAGCAGCGCGGCCCTTATGGCCCAGGACACCGTCACACCCAAGCGTGAAGCGCAAGTAGAGCGCCGCGCCAATCGCCAGCAGAAGCGCATCCATCAAGGCGTGAAAAGCGGCCAGTTGACGCCCAAAGAAACAGCTCATCTAGAGAAACGGGAGGCCAAGCTCGACAAGGACATCGCCAAAGCCGAGGCCGACGGCAAGATCACCAAACAAGAGCAATCCAAACTGAACAAGGAAGAGAACAGGAATTCCCGGAAAATCTTCCACAAGAAACACAACGCCCGCACCCAGAAGTGAAGCATTGCAGGAGGCCCCCCCTTGCCTCCTGCTTTGGCGGGGGAAGCGCGATGCGCCTTCCTCCGCCTATTTTTTTCTCCGCGCTCCCAAATCAAGGGCCTTGCCGTCCAATGGCTCCGCCGGCTTGATGCCCAGCTCCAACGCCAGGGTCGGAGCGAGGTCCACGGTGCGTACGGGCTGCCTCCTTGTCTGAGGCTTCCAAGGCCCCATGAAAATGATCGGAACGCGGCGATCATAGTCCCACGGGCTCCCGTGGTTGGTGACATAAGGCGGATCTGAAAAAATCGTCAAGGGCTTGAACGCCACCATCACATCGCCGCTACGCCCCACCATGAAGCTGTGATTGAACCGGGCCATAAGGCTTGAATCCCGTGGGTTGCCAAGAGCCGGTTCTTTGAATGCCTCCAAGGTTAGGGCTGTGACCGAGGCTTCCACTTCAGGTTGGGTCTTCAGTTGAGCCTGGATAGCCTCCAACACTTTCTCCCGGTCCAGCCCTATAGTCTTGATGGCCGAATCGTCCAGATATATTTGGGTCGGAACATTGGAGGCCCTTACCAGATCCACCTCTACCTTTAATCTCCGCCGCAATGCGATATTGAGCTGGGCGAACCAGTCCTTTGGTTCCGACAGCCGTTCGGCTGGCAGACCGTCCTCTTTCAACCCCTCGGGCAGATCCATTCCCCCGTGATCCGCACTGAGCACCACCCATGTGTCTGGCACTCGCTTTTGAAGCCATGCCAGGAACTTTCCAAGTTCCTGATCCAAGCGATGGATCTGGTCCCACATTTCCACACTGCCGCTGCCGAAGTTGTGCCCGATGTAATCCGTGGCTGAAAGACTCAAGGTGAAAAGATCTGTGCTGGGTCCGCGCCCTACCTGCTCCTGCTCCACCAGCACACGCGCTGCCTCAAGAGTCACCTGGTCAAAAAAGGGTGAGCGCCGGAACCGTTCGGAAAAATCCTTGTCCAAGGGCATCCCGAGGCCTTGAACCACCCGGGGAAGTCCATTGCGCACGACCTGTCCACCCGGCAACGTCCACGCGCCGGTGCGGGCAGCACCGCTCCAAGAGGCGAGAGCGGTCCAGGTCCAGTTGTCACGAAGGAATCGCTGATGAAGGCTTTCATCAAGGGAGGTGAGCCATTGAGGCTGTTTTTCCGCGTAGGCCGTGGAGGTATTGAAACCCGCGGCGCCCTCGAACCAGAACACTGCGGTGGGTTTACGGCCCGCCATCAGCACGGCGGCACGATCTTTACCTGAGAGTGAATAAGCCCGGCTACCCGTCACTTGAGCCTGGAGCCAGTCTCCAAGGGTGGTGCCTATAAAGCGGGATTGAGAGACCCCAGCTTTTTTTGAGCGCCCGACAGCCTGGACGTTCTCATCCGCCACGCAATATACCGCTCGGCCCAAGGCCCGGTCATACCAACTGTTTTCGACGATCCCAGTATGCCCCGGGAAACGCCCGCTCAGGAGTACCGAGTGCCCGGGCCCCGTCTCCGTAAAGGCATGGTCGTGGTAGGCCTCGGTGAACACCACACCCTGCTTTTGAAGCAGTCCAAGACCCCCTGGGAGGTCCTTTCCATAGCGTTGGAATAGGTCAGCGCTGAACTGATCCACGCTGATGACCAACACAAGCTTAGGACGAAGTCCTGCCCTGGGCGCAGCTTCATCCCTGGCGCCCCCAAAGCAGGCCGTGGCGGAGATCAATGCACAACAGACGATTGAGCGGAACACCATTGACATGAATACCTCATTAACAAGCATGACTACGCCGGGTGGACTTGGGAAATTCCAAGCTAGCGAAACCTGTGCACACTAGGGGTAAATTCTGGAGGCATCATGATCAAACGGGCCCTCAGCTTGCTGCGAGGCGCACTGCCCCTCCTAGCGCTCCTGTCACTTTGCTCCATGGCTACGCCATCGTTAAGGGCCGACTGCCGTCCCAAGCGGGTGGCCCCTTCGGCCATTCCAGCCTATGCATGGGACACATTGGACTATGTGCGCTCCCACCATGCAGCACCGCCAGGCTTTCAGGGCGGGCGCTACTTTGGCAACTACGGCAGCAATGGCGAGACGAAACTCCCCATGGAGGCCCGTGGACAGCGAATCAGCTATCAGGAATGGGACGTGCGCCGTAAGCGGGACGGCCGCAGCCGCGGTGCTGAACGCATTGTCACAGGCAGCGACGGCCGCGCCTGGTACACGGCGGACCACTACTGCACGTTCACCGAAATGAAGTGAGGACGCCATGAACTGGGAATTCCTGCTGAACAACGAAGTGCCCCACATCCATGTCATCGCTGGGAGCCCCGAAGACCTTTGCGAGGCGGTACTAGGCATGGAAGAACTACGGGAGCGTGGCCTGGAAACCCGCTGGCTGCGGGCTTCCAAGATGCGCACAGCCAAGGCTCTATTCGACGAGTTCGCCGCGGCCCTGCAGTTTCCTCCCTACTTTGGCGAAAATTGGGACGCCCTGGACGAATGCTTGAATGATCTGGACTGGCTCGAGGGCGACGGCGCGGCGCTCTTCATCATGAATGCAGACCAACTCCTCCAGGATGCACCACCAGACGAAGGCCGCATCCTTTTCGAGATCCTGCAAGCCGCCGAATCAAACCTTCCCTTCCACATCGTCCTTCAGGCCAGGGACACCAGCGCGGTCATGGAAGGCCTCAAGGCCATGGGTGTGGATTCGAGACTATTGCCGCCATTGTGATTGTCAGCCGTCGCGCTCCATGTACGCGTCCAACGACTTCCGGGCTTCGCGGCGAACCTTGTTCTGGATGAGTGGCGACCAACCCAGCAACAAACCCGGCAAGCCCAATGCCTGCTTGGTCCATGCATAAAAATTGAAGCGGTCTCGATGGGCCAGGATCAGCCCATCTAGAAATCCGAACTGCGCGTCGATTTTGTTATGCACCTTCCGCCCGGTCTTTGAAAACGTATAGACCGCCTCCCAATGGGCGCTACCCGAACCTTCATCGGCCTCCACCTTTTCGAAGGTGACTGCCAGGTCCTTGCTGCGTCCGTTCAGCATGCGCCACATGGCGCAAACCTCATCATGGTTCAAGCGCCCGAACACAGGATCCATGAACATGCAATCCGGGTGGTAGCACGCCACCATGGCCTCTGCATCGCGAGCCGCGAAAGCAGTGTAGAAGCGTGTTATGAGATCAACGTGTGGATTGGTCATGGCTGCTGTTTATCTTCCATTCGTCGTAGTGATTCTATATCCACTAAATCTTGCGGACGCCCAGTTGCTGCTTTGTTTGCGATCAGTTCACCACGGCCAAGTATCCAGATCGGTTGATCCCCATAATGCGCATCAAGTTTGCCGCTCCATGCCGAATTGAAATCAATGCCGTCTGCGCTCGTCAGGATGTCGATTCGATTTGGCGCGATGCCAATCTGAAACATCAGCCCTGGCGTGTGAAGATCCGCTGGCCGCAAAGAACCCAGCGGTGCTCCAAATTCCTTAAGTGCCTTCCAAACCTTTTCGGCGTTGCCTTCGGTGCATCGAACAAGAATATCCAAATCCTTTGTGAAGCGTGGAGCGCCATGCACAGCTAATGCATGCGCACCGATGACCATATATTCAGCGCCCGCGCCATTCAATGTGGCAAACAGATCTCTGAAGTCGGGATTCACCGCCATGAGGAGCCGTCCATGCGAGGTATTCCAATGTCAAATCCCACACAGCCTCCAACCGTTGATCGGCTGTCGTGTCGCGCCAGAAATCGCGATCAAAGGCGCCATCGTCCCCATGGAGGCCGATGACCCTCGATGTGCCTTGCTTCCGCCGTTGATGGGGATCCATGGATCAAGTGTGTCACTTCCCCACTACACCCGCCAGCGGGCTGCTGGCGCTGGCATAGAGGCGCTTGGCCATGCGGCCTGCCTCGAAGGCCAGCCTTCCGGCCTTCACAGCATGATCCATGGCGGCGGCCATCATCCTGGGATCCCTAGCTTCGGCCACGGCGGTGTTGAGCAGCACGGCATCAGCACCCAATTCCATAGCGAGCGTGGCATCACTGGCTGTGCCCACGCCAGCATCCACAATCATAGGCAGGCCGTAGGGTTCGAGCACTTCTTTCACGAGCATGAGCGTCATGGGATTCTGCACGCCCAGCCCGGAGCCGATGGCGCTGCCCAGGGGCATCACAGCGGCGCATCCAACATCAGCAAGCTTCTTGGTGAGAATGGGATCGGCGATCACGTAAGGCAGCACCACGAAACCTTCTTTCACAAGGATCTGCGCGGCTTTCAAGGTCTCTTCGTTGTCCGGGTAAAGAGACTTGGGATCGCCGATGACTTCGAGTTTGATCCAGTCGGTTTGCAGGGCTTCGCGCGCGAGCCGGGCCACGCGCAGCGCATCTTCGGTGGTATAGCAGCCAGCCGTGTTGGGCAGCAGCGCCAGGGATTTCGGAATCCAGTTGAGGATGTTCTCCTCGCCTCTGGCGTTCAGGTCGAAGCGTCTCACCGCCAGCGTCACCATCTCAGTGCCCGAAGCCTCGTAACAAGCCTTCATGGTGGCGAAATCCTTGTATTTTCCGGTGCCCAGGATCAGGCGATTGGTGAACGTGCGACCGTGGATGGTGAGCATGGATACCTCTGCGCTAGTTTACCGCCCTGCTTTGGATCGTGGGCTGTGGGCTCTCAACTCTCAACTCTTAACTCTTAACTCTCGACTTCTTGACTTCTTGACTTGGGGCTCCGGCCCCAATCGGTCCACACTATTTCGCGGACCACCACCCTCGAGGTGCCCATGAACCGCCCCGTCATCATCATCCCCGGCTATCAGAATTCGGGACCAGGCCACTGGCAAAGCCTTTGGGAATCCAATGTGAGAGGCGCGATCCGTGTGGAAATGCCCAATTGGGATTTTCCCCGCAAGGAGGAATGGGTAGAGGCTCTGGATGAGACCATCGGCACCGCGTGGCAGGAAACGGAAACCCCTGTGGTATTGGTGGGACATTCCATCGGGTGCCTAACCATCCTCCACTGGGCGGCAGACCCTTTCTTCGCCGCCCGCTGGCCCGTGAAAGCCGCTTTGTTGGTTGCGCCGGCGGATGTAGAACGAAAAGATTGCCCCGAAGTGCTGCGCTCATTTGGACCTATCCCAATGGGCCACCTGCCTTTCCCCAGCCGTGTCGTGGCCTCCACCAATGACCCTTTGCTTTCACTGGAGCGCGCGAAACAGTTCGCCGATAGCTGGGGATCTGAATTCACGGATGTGGGCAATTGCGGACACATCAACACCGCATCAGGCTTTGGCGAGTGGCCAAGAGGCGAGGCGATGTTGCAGGAGCTGATGTAACGCTCGTTCATCAACGTCAAAACCCCGTTCATCCAGAAGATCGCCAAACCTGGCCAGGAGAACTGCGCCTTAACAAAGCTTCATGCCCAGAAAAGGCCCGCTGGGCCTAGTTTTTCCTTTACCCAAATCCGCAAATGCCGTCGTTCTTGTTTCTCAATCTCAGGGGTGCCCATGGCGACCTTCGACACCCAAAAAACATCGTGGACCCTTGATGATGCCCTGCACTTCGGTCGGCGCGCTGGGTTCGGACTGAAGCCTGAATTGGCGGGACAGCTCATTTCTCGTCCACTTGCCTCCACCGTGGATGCCTGGGTGGATGGCGCCGCAAGCGAAACGGCCTTCACCGGGGCGGTTCCGCTGGCCAACGTGGTGGACTATCCGGGCTACGGCAACGAACCGGATCAATGGGCGCCCCATCCTTTCAACCTGAGGGTGGAGCATCCCGCGAACCTCACGGAGGCCCAAAGCTACTGGGCTTGGCGCATGCAGTATTCGCCCAATCCATTCAAGGAAAAACTCGCACTCTACTGGCACCAGCACTTCGCCACCGGCGCCAAGAAGGTGGACAACATTCCGCTAATGCTGAAACAGATCCAGCTTTTTCGGGATCTCGGACGAGGCCCTTTCGGCGACCTGCTGCTGGCCGTAAGCCAGGATCCAGCCATGATGATCTGGCTCGATACAATCCAGAATAAAGTCGAAAAATCCAACGATGTGCCGAACGAAAATTACGCCCGCGAAGTCCTGGAGCTGTATTCGTTGGGCATCGACAATGGCTACAACCAGAAGGACATCACCGAACTGGCGAAGGCGATGACCGGCTGGGATTACATCGGCCGGGATTTCCCGGTGGCCGACAATCCTTACTACTTCAATGACGCGGAATTCATCGTTTACCGTGGACAGGCCAATCCCTATCCGAATCATCCATGGCTGCAGGGGTACACAACCCTGCCCGACCAGCGCATGAGCGGCGCCTTCACGCTCTTCGGCGTGACCCTGGATTTGGGTGCGGGAAGCCGTTTCGGAGCTGACGCAATTCAGCTCATCCTGACGCAGCGCGCCCAAGCCTGCGCCACTTTCCTATCCCAGCGCTTGCTGCGGTTTTTCTTGAACCCGGATCTTCCCGCCAACGTCATCAGTGATTTTCGAGATGTGATTCTGGCGAACAATTTCCACATAGGAAGGAGTTTGAAAGTTCTTTTCAAGTCCGCCTATTTTTATGAACCCGCACACAGATTCGCATTGGTGGAGGGACCCGTTGCCTGGACCGTGCGCGCGGCGAAGATGCTCGGCCCTGACTTCGCTACGGCGCTCCAGCCCTACCAGCAGAGCGCTGCCAACCTGCCGCGCTTCGCTGCCTGGGCGGCTTTCGTGAACTGGGACACTTCTGGATTTTTCAACATGGGCCAGGATTTATTGAACCCCAAAGGACCCAATGGCTGGAAGGAACACGCTGCCTGGCTCAATAGCGATACTTACCGGCATCGAACGCGGACGGCCTACGCCATGGCCGTGAAGGAATCCCGCGGCGACGACCATTTGCACGTAGAGCGATTCCTATTTGATACGGATTTGCACGAGTGGTTCCCCACCGCCCCCGCCTCCACCCTCGAAGCCTTCAACCGCCTTGTGGCGCTCCTGCAGCCCGCTCCCATTCCCACCGGATTGCGCGATGCATGGTTGGGCCTGTTGTGGACCAAACCCTTCGCCTGGGATGGAAGCGCAGATACGGAAAATACCGTGCGGCGCCTTGCCTTTCTCATCCTCTGCTCACCCCAGGCCCAGCAGCATTAATCAGGAGGGACCATGGCCAATCGGCGCGAATTCCTCCAGACCATGGCGGCGGGTGGCGCGGTCCTTTCGGGACTCGCCTGCGGCGGTGGCGGGTCAAACCAAAGCACCGGCGACACGGGTGGCGGGCCACCTCCACCACCACCAACGCCGGCTCCCACCTCTCCGATCCTGGTGATCGTCACGGCGGAGGGAGGCATGGATCTGCTGGATACGCTGGTCCCCATCGGTGGCGCCAACGCGGGCGCCTATCAAAGCCAGCGTCCCTCCCTAAAAGTGAACCCGGCCAACACCACCGATATAGGGTCGAATATCGGTTTGAACAAAGCCTTTGCGGGGATGTCAGCCCTGCATCAGCAAGGGCGCATCGCGTGGCTACCTGGCATTGGAATGCCGAATCCAACCCTATCGCATTTTCTTGCATCGGATCTCTGGTCCCAGGGTTCCGCCGTGCCTGGAGGCACTGGCTGGCTGGGCCGCTATGCAGATCTGGCGTTCCTGAAAGGGGGCGACCCATTGCGCGGCATAAGCACCGATGGCCTGCCCTTGGCGGTACAGGGGGCGGATCGGAATTTTGTGAACATCTCGAGCCCTGACACCTACCGCTTTCCAGCGACGCGCTCAGAATGGGGCTCCGTTGACGACCCGAGCCCGCTCCGCCTAGGTTTCAGCGATGGTTTTTCCTTGAGTGGAACAACTGCATCCTCAGGCTTGAAGGCCGCCCTGGATTCCGGCCGGCTCTATGACCAGGCGCAATCCCTTTTTTCAAACCTCATCGGCACAGCTCGCCGCACTACGAGCGTGCCATATCCAGGCGATGCGCATTACCCTGATGCCACCCTGCGAGACGACTACTTCCACCTGTCCTCGCAACTGAAATTCATCGCGGAAATGATCGCAAAGGATCTGCCATCCCAGGTTTTCGTCACCGTCACCGGGGGCTTTGATACCCACAGCAACCACGCCCGGGACTTCCCGCTTTTGTTGAAGGAAATGGGCGCTTCACTGAACGCTTTCTACGCCGATCTCGCCAGCATCAGCACTTCGAAAGGCAATGCCCAGGACCACGTGATCATCATGGGCTGGAGCGAATTCGGGCGCCGCGTCCGGGAGAATAACGGCGGCCTGGACCACGGCACTGCCGGTCTGGGTTATGTCATCGGCAAAGGCGTGAAAGGCGGCCTCTATTCCAACTACCCGGACCTGGCGAACCTGGACGACAACGGGAATATGAAGTTCACCACCGATTTCCGGAGCCTCTACTCCACTATTCTCGACAAATGGATGGGGGTGAGCAGCAAAACCGTGCTGGGCGCGAGTTATCCGAATCTTGGGTTCCTTTGAAGTTTGGCTGTGGGTGGTTGTCTGTTGGCTCTGGGTCTGAAGACTAGAGGCTAGAGCCTACCGCCCAGAACCTTGAGACTTGAGATTCGGGACTAGGCATTTCGGTGGCACCATCAATATCCGGGATCTTCCGGACCTCGATGCCCCGATGAACAAGGCCCACTCTAAAAAAACCCCCTCAGTCACTGGTCCTTTGTGGATGCAGTACTGGCTGTTGCGGCTGTGCGAAGTGGACTCCACCTCCGGCCGCGAAGACGCGATGCTGCCCTCGCTTCACACGCTCCTCCAAGAGCTGGGCGCCGAAGTATTCGAACAGCCAGTGGCGCCTGGGCGCACGAATGTTCTGGCCCTGTGGGGAAGACCCCGCGTGCTCTTCTCCACGCACCTCGACACAGTGCCGCCTTTCATTCCACCCAGAAGGGCTGGAAATGCTGTTTATGGCCGGGGAACTTGTGACGCCAAAGGGCAGATCATGGCCCAGCTTGAAGCCATCCGGCAGATGCTGCGCGAGGGGATCACTGGCTTCGCCTGGCTCGGAGTTGTTGGCGAGGAGACCGATAGCATTGGCGCAGCGGCGGCCTTGGGCCTCTCAGATCGAGTGCGGGATTGCCGCGCTCTCATCAACGGCGAACCCACGGATTTGAAACTCGCCACAGGCCAACGGGGCGTACTGCACCTTTGCCTGAAATGCACGGGAAGGCCGCCCACAGTGGTTCCCCTGAATTGGGCCGGGATGCCAACTGGATGCTCATCGACTGGCTTCAGCGCATGCGAGAACTCCCCAAACTCGATGATCCGGACCTTGGGCCTGAGATATGGAATCTCGGCCGTATCGAAGGTGGCCAGGCCGTCAACTCGATCGCAGACCATGCTGAAGCCCACGTGCTGGCGCGCACGCTGCCCAGATCGCTGTTCGAACTACAGGTTGGCGACCTTCAACCCGAGGACGGCGCGATCGAAACGCTGTTGTCCGAACCGGCAGACCGGTATCCGCAAATCCAAGGCTTCGACCATGCTCCCATGCCCTTCGGCAGCGATGCGCCCCGGCTCCGCAATCTGATTCCTGACCGTACGGTGGTGCTCGCAGGCCCCGGTTCCATCACCCTGGCCCATGCGGAAAACGAGCACATCACCTTGGCCGCTCTGGCCCAGGGTGTCGCCCTGAACAAACGCTTGGCCATTCATTTCTTGAAGGACTGACCCATGACCCAGTACATCAAGATCCCCGTCACCGTCCTGGGCGCCACCGGCGTGGTGGGGCAGCGGTTCGTGCGGCGCCTGGCCAATCATCCGCTCTTCATCATCCAGCACTTGGCGGCCAGTGAGCGCAGCTCTGGCAAACGGTACCGCGAAGCCTGCGCCTGGCGGCTGGATGGTGAGCCCTATGGCGGACTATCGGAACACGTGCTGGTGGACGGGGACACGGATCATGCAATGTCGCCTATCGTCTTCAGCGCCCTGGATACCGGTCCAGCCTCGGAACTGGAACCCAAATTCGCAGAAAAAGGCGCTCTGGTCTTTTCCAACGCATCGGCCTTCCGCATGGCCAAGGAAGTCCCCCTGCTGGTGCCGGAGGTGAATCCCGACCACTTGAGGCTCATCGAATTTCAGCATCGCCACCATGGCTGGAAGGGTGCCATCCTCTGCAATCCCAACTGCACGGCCACGGTGCTGGTCATGGCGCTGGCGCCGCTCCACCAGGCCTTCGGGGTCGAACAGGTCTTCATGACATCAATGCAGGCGGTGAGCGGCGCGAACTATCCCGGTGTGTCCAGCCTCGACATCCTGGGTAATGTGGTGCCCTTCATCCGCAACGAAGAAGAAAAAGTCGAGGAAGAACTTCCAAAAATGCTAGGACGTGTCACCCCAGAAGGTGTTGAAATGGCCGCCATCACCATCTCGGCGCTATGCCACCGCGTACCCGTACTGGAAGGCCACACTGAAGCAGTGAGTGTGAAGCTCCATGGAAATCCCACGCCCAAGCAGGTTCGGGAAGCGCTCCGCGCTTGGAAACCTGAGCCCCAGCAACTCGGCCTGCCGTCGGCACCGCCCATGCCCATCCGCATCCACGATGCCGAAGACCGGCCCCAAGTGCGGCGGGACGTGGAATGCGATGGCGGAATGAGTGTGCATGTAGGGCGTATCCGGCCCTGCCCTCTATTGGGTATCAAGTTCACACTGTTGGGGCACAACACAGAGCGGGGCGCCGCCGGCGGAAGCATCCTTAACGCCGAGCTAGCCCACGCCAAAGGTCTGCTGTGACACACCCAGCCCCGCCAAGCAGCGTGGTCATGAAATTCGGCGGCAGCAGTGTCGCCGATGCAGCCTGCATGAGGCAGGTCGCGGGTCTCGTCCGCGAAGCCCTGGGCCCGGCTTCACCTGCGCCGCTGGTGGTGCTTTCCGCCATGGGGAAGACCACGAATGGACTCTTTCAAGCCGCCCGGGCTGCGGAGATCGGTGACCTGCCCACCGCATTGGACCAGTTGAAACAACTCATCCAGGACCATCGCCTCGCCGCCGACGGCTTGTTCGAAGACGGGGTGCCTGAAGACCTGGACCGGGCAGTCACCGATGCCTTCGGACAGATTGAACTGCTGCTTCGCGGCGTGGCGTTGCTTCGGGAGCTCAGCCCACGCAGTCAAGATGCCATCGCCTCCTTCGGAGAACAACTGTCGACGCGGATCTTCGCGGCCTTTCTTCAAAACCAAGGCCTGGATACGACTTGGGTGGATGCTCGCAGCGTCATGAGAACAGACAGCACCTTTGGAGAAGGCCAACCCAACGCCGAGGCCATCCGCGAACTGGCCCGGACCAACATGTCCCCACTCCTCGGCGCAGGCCGCATTGTCGTCACACAAGGCTATGTGGGCTCCACGGAAGAAGGCCTCACCACCACGCTGGGGCGCGGCGGCAGCGACTATTCCGCGGCCCTTTTCGGCGCGGCCTTGCAAGCAGCCGAGGTGCAGATCTGGACGGATGTGGAAGGCGTGCTCACCTGCGATCCGCGGATCGTGCCCGGTGCGCTCCCCATCCCGGAATTGAGTTTCGCGGAAGCCGCTGAGCTGGCGGCCTTCGGCGCCAAGGTGCTTCATCCCGCCACCATCCAGCCCGCGGTCGAAGCCAGGATTCCCGTCACCGTACGGAGCACCCAGAAGCCTCAAGGGCGCTTCACCACCATCACGGGCGAAGTACATACGGGCCGCTCAGTCACGGCCCTAGCCAGCCGGGGTCCCATCACGGTGCTTACGGTGAGCAGTTCGCGGATGCTGGCGCAGAGTGGGTTCCTGGCGCGGCTTTTCGAGGTTTTCGGGCGCTTGAACATCAGTGTGGATCTGGTGGCGACGGCGGAAGTCAGTGTGTCGCTGACCGTCGAGGCCGACGCGCTTCTGAAACCGCTGCTCAAGGAATTGTCCACCTTCGCGACCGTGCAGATTGCCGAGGACCGTGCCATCGTGGCCATCGTGGGAGAGCGTTTGAAACATACGCCAGGCCTTGGCTCGCGCGTCTTCGGTGCCTTGCCGGACATCAACATCGAGATGATTTCCATGGGCGCCAATGAGATCAATTTGAGCATCGTCATCAAGCGCGGACATGAACGCGAAACATTATGTAGGCTTCATACAGCGCTGATCGAATCCACGGACCAGGGAGGCGCTGCATGAAGATCGGTGTATTCGGAAAGGGCCGTCTGGGATCCGCCATCGCAGAATGCGCGGAGCCGGACCTCGCGTGGTGCCTTGGACGGAACGAACTCCCGTTGGAAGATGTGGATGTCGCGATAGACGCCAGTTCCGGCTCCGCGGTTCCAGCGCATCTGGATTGGTGCATCCAGCACGGCGCGGATTTCCTGATCGGCACCACTGGATGGGAAATCCCGGACCTGGCGGATCGCGTCGGCCAGAAAATAGCAGTTCTCACTGCGCCGAATTTTTCTCTGACTGTGGCGCTGTATGCTCGGCTGAGCCTGGTCCTGGCCCGCTTCGCGGCTCAAGATGAAAATAAGGATCCCTATCTGGTAGAGCACCACCACGCGCGAAAACACGACGCTCCCAGCGGCACAGCTAAACTGCTGGCCGCCACACTGATGAAAGGCTGCCCGCGAAAAACATCATGGGTCATCCCGGCGGCCGGTCAACCCGTGGAGCCATTCCAGCTCAACGTCTCCAGCATCCGCGCAGGGTATACCTACAGCTCTCATATCGTTGGCGTGGACTCGCCTGGCGAAGTCATCGAGCTGCATCATTCGGCTCGCTCTGCCATGCCCTATGCGGAAGGCGCGCTTCAGGCCGCCCGGTGGATCCACGGCCGGAAGGGCGTTTTCACCATGGACGAAGTCGCCAAGGAATTGCTTGATCCGCTGTTTCTGGAGGTGAATCCATGAACGTGGTTTTCCAAGGTCTTGGGGTGGCGCTGGCCACGCCGTTCACGAATTCTGGCGCCGTGGATCTGCCAGCCTTCAAGCGGCTGGTGAAGCACGTGGTCCACGGTGGTGTGGATTTCCTGGTGGTGCTGGGTTCCACAGGCGAGGCAGCCACCCTGAACGATTCCGAACGAGACGCATTGATCATCGCTTGCCGCGACATGGCCAACGGAAAACCGGTGGTGGTGGGCGCCGGCAGCAGCTCCACGGCCCAAGCCGCGAGTTGGTCCGCCCGGGCCCAGAACCTTGGCGCCGACGGCGTCCTGGTGGTCACGCCGCCCTACAACAAGCCTATGCCCGCCGGTCTGGTGGCCCACTTTCAAACAGTGGCGGAGGCCGCCCCAGGCCTGCCGATCATCGTCTACAACGTCCCCGGCCGCACAGGCCAGAACCTAGTCCCTTCAACCCTGGCACTGCTTTGGGAAAACCCACAGGTCGTCGCAGTGAAGGAATCCAGCGGCAATCTCGGACAAATCGTGGAAGAACTGAGCAGCCTCCCGCCGGGAAAAACATTATTGTCGGGCGACGATAATTTGGCCCTTCCCAGCATCGCAGCTGGGGCAAAGGGCCTGATATCGGTGCTCGGGAACCTGCTGCCCCGGGAGACCAAGGCCCTGGTCGATGCAGCGTTGGCCGGTAATCTCGAGGATGCTCAAGCCCACCAGGCCCGACTGCTGCCCCTCATCAACGCGCTATTCGCGGAGAGCAATCCCATTCCGCTGAAAGCGGGCCTTAAGCTTTTAGGGCTTGGCGGTGACATGCTGCGCCTCCCCCTCACGCCTCCTGAAGCCTCTACCCGCTCACGTCTCGCCGAGGCGCTTTGTCTCGCTGCGGAAGGAACACTTCCAGGAATCTCGCTATGAATCTTGACGATCTGAAAACCTTTTATGATCGGAGCAGCCAAGCGATCGCTTCAGACCCGCGTCGGACGCAAGCCCATAAATCCCTACTGGCGGCACTGGAATCAGGATCGCTCCGGGCCGCGGAGCCCGATGGAATGGGTGGCTGGCGCGTCAACGCCTGGGTGAAGCAGGCCATCCTGTCCGGCTTCCGGAATTCTTCCATGCAGGACCTTTCGGTGCCGGGCTTCGCCTTCTTCGACAAGGGCGCCTACCCGGCCCGGAGCTTCACCCTGGAAGATGGCGTGCGCATCGTGCCCGGCGGCAGCACCCTGCGTCGTGGGGCCTTCATTTCGAAAGGCGTGGTGGTGATGCCCCCGGCCTACGTGAACGTGGGCGCCTACGTGGATGAGGGCA
The DNA here is from genome assembly GCA_016722505.1 of Holophagaceae bacterium. Lineage (GTDB taxonomy): Bacteria > Acidobacteriota > Holophagae > Holophagales > Holophagaceae > JANXPB01. The sequence goes on along the minus strand of JADKJH010000001.1, from coordinate 1,432,096 downwards.
CGCTCGTGGACAGCCACGCGCTGGTGGGCTCCTGCGCCCAAGTGGGCAAGCGCGTCCACGTGAGCGCAGCCGCCCAGATCGGTGGCGTGCTGGAGCCCGCGGGAGCAAGCCCTGTGATCGTCGAGGACGATGTCTTTGTCGGCGGCCTAGTGGGCCTGTTCGAAGGCATCCATGTCCGGGCGCGCGCAGTGCTGGCCAGCGGCGTCATCATCACGGGCTCCACGATTATTTACGATTTGATAAATGGCCGCGAATGGCGCAAGGAAGTCCCCGAAGGCGCCGTAGTGGTGCAAGGCTCAAGGCCCGCCAGTGGCGGTTATGCGAAGGCAAATGGCCTTCAGATATCCGCGCCCATGATCGTGAAATACCGCGATGCACGGACCGATGCGGCCACGACCCTAGAAGACGCATTGCGATGAGCCGCGCGACAGGCGACGATCAAGTCATGCTGCAGCCTGCCCTCCGCCTCGCCCAACTCAAGCCGTCGCCCATCCGCATGCTCAGCGAAGGCGCGGCGCCCTCGGCCATTCCGCTGGGCCTCGGGGAACCCACCTGGGATATGCCAGCGGCAGGCCTGAAGGCCTTGAGAGAAACCTCGGGGCCCTGTCCCTACGGACCCAATTTCGGCCTGCCGCAATTGCGCGATGCCGTGGCCAAGTTCCATGGCGCCACCCGGGATGAAGTGCTCATCACCTGCGGTAGCGAGGGCGCCCTCTTCTCCCTGTTCCTCGCCTTCCTCAATCCAGGGGATGAGGTCCTGGTGCCCGATCCTTTCTTTCCGGCCTATACCTCGCTAGCCCATCTGGCCGGCGCTGAAGCCGTGTTTTATCCCCTGGATGCGTCGGACCGATTCCGCCTGAAAGCGGAACCCGTGATCGCGGCGCTCCATTCCAATCCCAACATCAAGGCGGTGGTGGTGAATTCGCCCTCGAACCCCACTGGCGGGGCCACCACACCGGATGAGCTGCTGCGCATCGCGGAAGTCTGCAAGGCAAGAGGCCTGATGCTCATCAGCGATGAGGTCTATGTCGATCTGCATTTTGGAACCCGCCCGCCAAGCCTACGCGACGTCTCGGACTACGGCCTGGTCATCACTTCTGTGAGCAAAGCCTGGGGATCGCCTGGACTTCGAGTTGGCTGGATCCTGGGCGATCCTTCATTCCTGGGTCCCGCACGCACCGTGCATGGATACGCCGTCACCGGCGCCACGCATCCTGCCCAGCGTGCGGCGCAGGCTTTGATTGAAGATTCAAAATCCATTTTCATCGCCGCGCGGAGCGAGATCAAAGTGCGCTGGGAGGCGCTGCGGGCCGCACTGAAGGACCAACTGGGCCATGACGCCACGCCGCCGGATGGTTCTTTCTATCACTGGATGGAGCTACCCAGCGCCGCCCTGGCCGACCCGTGGGCCTTCTGCATCCGCCTGCGTGACGAGGGCGGCGTTGTGCTGGTGCCCGGCTCCACCTTCGGGGAGCAGGGAAAGCGCTTCGCACGCTTGAGTTTCGCCGCGTCTCCCGAGCAGATCACCGAGGGAGTCAGGCGCATGGCGCCCTTCTGGAATGCCTGATGGGACTGTTTCCCTTCGATGACGCCGCTTGCTCGGCCCTCGCTGAAGCCCACGGAACACCTCTCTTCGCCTATCGCGGCGCCACCGCCGAAACCCAATTCAAGCGCCTTCGCGAGGCACTGCCGAAAGGCGTGCGTCTAGCCTACGCGGTGAAGGCCAATCCCCACCCGGAATTGCTGAAGCGCTTCGCGTCCCTCGGCGCGAGCTTCGACTGCGCATCTATCGGCGAATTGCGCGGCGTGAAGGAATTGTCCTTGCCACCTGGACGCATCTTTTTCGCAGGCCCTGGGAAACGCCGAGAAGAACTGGAGCTCGCGCTGCAGATGAGTGTGCGGATCCAGGCCGAAGGCTGGGAGGATCTGGCCCGCCTTGATGAAATGAGCAAATCGGACGTGTCCATGAATCTGCGCGTGCATCCCGCCACCGGTGCCGAGGAGGGCAACCGCATCATCGGCGGAGTGGGACCTTCGGCTTTCGGCATTGATGAAGAGCAACTTCCGGAAATACTCGAACGGGCGAAATCCCTGCGCCGGGTCCGGATCCGCGGCCTGCACGTATTCGCTGCGAGCAACCAGCGGGATGCGGAAAAACTGCTCGCCACCCATCGCATGGTGCTGGAAATGGCGGCCCGCCTGCATCGGGAACACCGACTTGAATTGGAACAAATTGATCTCGGTGGTGGCCTGGGCGTGGCCTATTCGGAGGATCAAACAGAATTGGATGTGAAAGCGCTTGGCCAGGGCCTTTTGCAATTGCGGCACGAACATTCCTGGTTCAAGGGTGAGCTGATTTTAGAACCTGGCCGTTATCTCTCGGCATCCTGCGGCATTTACCTGGTCCGGGTCATCCGTATCAAAGAAAGCCGCGGCACACGGTTCGCCATTCTCGAGGGCGGCATCAATCATCTGCTGCGCCCCCTGCTCACTGGCGAACCCTTCCCCGTGCGGGCAGTCGGAAAGCCAGGGCCCATGGCGCACACCACCTTGGCGGGCCCGCTCTGCACCAGCCTGGATCGCCTTGGCGATGTGGATCTGCCCATTGATCTGGCTCCCGGGGATCTGCTGGCCTTTGGCCACACCGGCGCCTACGGATTCAGCGAAGGTATGACCCACTTTCTCAGCCATCCGATCCCGGCAGAAATTTGGGTGACGTAGTCGTGTCCCCTGTTGCGAACCAGGCAGCATGACGTGGTATTTTTTCTACATGAGATCATTCAAAATGAAGTCCCTGATGAATTTGGCCTTCTTCGGCTCAGGCCTTCTTTTTTTGAGCTGTTATCACGGCGAATGCGGATGCACACCCACGCCACCACCGCCCTACAGCATCAGCGGACGCTTGACGAATTCCCAGGGAGCGCCTCTCACCGGCGTAGAAGTCTCTGCGGTGTCTCTGATCAAACCAGATGCGTTGCGGCAGCCGCCCGTCGGGGTTCTCTCTTCACACACCAAGACCCTTAGTGATCAAGATGGCCGGTACACGCTTCATGTTTCATTAGGCGCGATCCGCGTCTTCAGCCGGCCGGTCGTGGGTTCCGTTGTGTACAGTGCGAGAGTCAGCCCTGAATTGAAATTCGATGATTCAAGACCACTGATCTCGGGTCTGGACTTTGTGTTCACTTCCACGCCTGCCTCGGCCATCGGGGGAACGATTTCCCCCATCCGCAACAGCAACCAGGACGACGATCTCTCGCTTTCCCAGATCCACACCATTGATGGAATCGATTACGAATATTTACTCTCCAACCAGAAACCAAGCCTTTCAGGTTCCACAGAGAGGTTCTTGTTCCCCCTTCAGTCCGGCGGATCCTACTACCTCTTTCTTTCCCGAAGCGAGACCACGGGAACCCACGCCCAAAGTGGCACAGCCCGCAGCTTATTCACCCTTCCAGAAGGGAACACTTCTGATGTGACTCTTGCGGTCAAGTAGGCGGCTCCCAGCCAGAATCCCGACTGCCCGCAGGTTACAACCTGATCATATGTGTGGCGAGAAGCAGTAGGAACACCGCCAACGCGAGTGCGGGAAGGATGAGCAGCCCGAATAGAACGAGCGCTGCGATAGCCATGCCTCGGCCCTCCCGGGTGCCGCTTCGCCGCGTGGTCCGAAGGGCCACGAGGGCGGACAAAAGCGAGGTCAACCATGCGGCCACAGGTCGGATCCAGTGGGTGGCAGACATGTCGAATCCGCTCCGGCCAAAACGGCCGACCGTCAGCATCAGCAGGACCAGGAGCGGTGCGCTCAACGCGAAAGCGAGCGCCATCTGCCCGAAAACACGTCCCTTCAGTGCCTCATCTCCGCCATCGAACCACTCGCCTTTCATGGCTTCAGAGGGGTGGCGCAGCGCCTCCCATACCGCCGCCATCAGTGGATGGCCGCCGATCAACACACCGAACGCAAGTAGAAATGGCCCCAGAAATCCGAGCCCGCCTAATAGCGCAAGGGACGCGGTGGAAGCATCAAAGGTTCCGCCACTCTGTTCCTCACGGGATGCCAGGAGCAGAATCATGGGCACCGCGGCAAGGATTGGCGCCGCCAGGGGAGAAACGCGTAGGTAGGTGTGCCAGCCATCACCGAACTTGATGGCCTGGAATCGCAGGACCAACCCGAAGGCCACTTGGAGGAGCCAAATCACAATGGTGGCAATGAATGCGCCACGCTGCGCCGAACCCGGATTTTCTGTCTGCATACCCTTGAATCCCAGGAGGATGGCGCCGCCACCAAGAGCCCAGAACACCGCCGTAAAGAACCATGAGAAAACTCCGGCTCTCGGCCCGAGCAACCGCATCACCGGTGAAAAAACCAGACCCGACACCAGGGGCCAGATGAGCACCACCCAGAAGAATAGATGTGCAGGGCCCAACGGAATCCAGGGCGAAGGCCCTTCTGGATCCTGGGCAGCCACGACTGATGGTGTATCAAGTTGAGAATCCATGGGCCAGTCTATATCTCTTTACCGCGGGTACCGAACCACTCCGGCACCACGGAATGAAACCCCTACTCCAGCTTCAAGCGGTAGCCGACACCCGGCTCGGTGATAAGGTGCTTGGGCCGCGCGGAATCCTCTTCCAGCTTCTGCCTGAGTTGCGCCATGTAGACGCGGAGATAGTGGGGTTGGGCTCCCGCGGATGCGCCCCAGACTTCCTTCAGGAGCATGCGATGGGTGAGCACTTTGCCGGCGTTGCGTATCAGCGTGGTGAGCAGCTTGTATTCGTTGGGCGTGAGATGGACTTCCAGGCCCTCCACGCGCACTTCGCGTTTCGACAGATCCACCCGCCATCGGCCCAGTTCGAAAACCGGATCCTCCGCCTCGCCGGTACGTTGGGTGTGGCGTAGCGCCACGCGGATGCGCGCCAGCAGTTCGCCGATGCCAAAGGGTTTCGTAAGGTAGTCGTCGGCCCCGGCATCCAGCGCCTTCACTTTGTCTTCCTCCTGGCCGCGGGCTGAGATGACCAGGATGGGGCGGTCCGTCCACTCCCGCAGCTTCCGGGTCAGTTCCAAGCCATCAAAGTCCGGCAGCCCCAGGTCCGTAAGGATGATGTCGGGCTGATGAAGCGTGGCCAGGCGCATTCCTTCTTCAGCGGTGATGGCTTCTACCACGCGATAGCCGTGGCTTTGCAGCGAAGCCCGCAGGAACCGCAGCATCTGGGGTTCGTCCTCCACCACCAGGAGCGTGATTTGGCCGGTCATGGGCCCTCCGTTGGCGGGGCGGGCGGGGCGTCTTCCAAAGGTAGGCTCACCAGAACCTGAGCGCCCCCCATGGGCCGATTGGCGGCCTGGATGCGGCCCCCATGTGCCTGCACGATTCCCCGGCAGATGGCGAGGCCGAGGCCCGCTCCCGGAGCGCTCGTGCCAGGCAGCCGCACAAGTTTCTCGAAGATGCGTTCCTCGTGGCCCTCGGGAATGCCAGGCCCGCTGTCCTGCACCACCAGCGTGAAGTTGCGTTCCGTGGCCCAGGCCTTGATCGTGATGGGCTGATCAGCTGGCGAGAACTTGGCGGCATTCTCCACCAGATTGATGACCACCTGCTCGAACAAGACAGGATCGAGGGGAACCAGTGGCAGATCGGGGGGTAATTCCACGCGGATGTCCCGGCCGAGGATCTGTGATTCAATCCGGTTCAGAGCAGTGCCGACCACTTCTTCCATGGGTGTCCATTCCTTGTGCACCGCCAAGGCGCCGGACTCCAGCCGCGTAAGGTCCAGCAGATTCGTAACCAGGCGATGGAGGCGATGGGCTTCCTCCTGGATGGTCTGCAGCATCTCGTGCCGGGTGCCCTCGGCCATCTGCGCAGACTCATCCAGCAATGCGGAGGCCGCGCCAGTGATGGTCCCAAGGGGCGTGCGCAGATCGTGGCTGACGGAGCTGAGCAATGCATTGCGCATCTGCTCGCGTTCCATCTGCACCTGGGCGTGGCTGCGCTGGGCAGATAGCTGTGCCCGCTCCAGAGCCAGAGCGGTCTGGTTAGCAAAGGCTTCCAGAAGATGTTTCTGGCCAGGTTCCATCCAGGTCGCCGAGCCCTCGGGCTGGATGCCCAGCACACCTACGGAACCGCTGGCACCCAACATCGGCAGGTACATGGCCTTGGCGCCCGGCAACGTGTCGGTGCCTAGCCCTGCAGGCTCGCCGTGCTCGAAAACCCAGCGCGCCACACCCAATTCCTGGTCATGGATCGGATAGGCGGGCTCGGCTTCGGAAGGCTTCAACCGCCCATCTTCATCCGGGAGCAGCACCACCACCTGGCTATGGAATTGCGAGGCAAGATTGCGGATGGCCGAAGCCACGAGCGGTGCCGAATCCGCGCCTCTGGCCAGCTCCCGGCTCAAGCGATATAGAGCCTGGGTCCGCTCCTCCCGGGTGCGGGCCAGAACAGCTTGTTGGCGGATTTGCGCGGTCAGGTTGCCGATGACCAAGCCCACCGAAAGCATCACGCCGAAGGTGCCCAGATGGCGGAAATCCGAAACTGTGAACGTGAGGTAGGGTGGCACGAAGAAAAAATCAAAGGCCAGGACGCTCAACAACGACGCCGTGAGCGAGGGTCCGCGGCCGAAGCGAACGGCCACCGCGACGATGCCCAGCATGTAGACCATGACGACGTCTTCCAGGTTCACGAGCCGGAAGACCAATTGGGAAAGGCCTGTTGAGATCGCTACGGCAGATGCTGCCCAAAGGTAATGGTGGAAGGGACTGTGTGCACGGGGGTGAAGGCTGGGTTTCACAACGTCACCACCCGAGTCGCCGGTGATGACATAGACATCGATATCGCCGCTGCCCCGCACCAGTTCATCCACCAGCGAACCCGCCAGCAGCTCTAGCCAACGGGAGCGGGTGGGCTTGCCGACCACCAGCTTGGTGACATTCCGCGAACGGGCCAGGTTGAGGATGTCCTCGGCGAGCGCCTGGCCGCCCTGCAGCACCACCGTCTCGGCACCCAATCGCTCGGCGAGCCTAAGGTTTTCGTCGATGCGCGCCCGGTCCTCCTCGCCATAGCGGACATGCCGGGGGGTTTCCACGTAGACCGCCATCCACTCCGCGCCGCCCAGCGCTTCGGCCATGCGGCGCGTGGCGCGAATCACGCGCCGGGACATTTCGTTTGGACCCACGCAAACCAGCAGACGATCGCCCGCAGCCCAGGTCTTGCTGATGCCTTCAGACGCCATGTAGCGGCGCATCTCCGCGTCTACACGGTCCGCTGTCCGACGCAGGGCCAGCTCCCGGAGGGCCAGCAGATTGCCTTTGCGGAAAAATCGATCCAGCGCGGCTCGCGCCTGATCCGGCACGTAGACCTTGCCCTCCTTCAGGCGCTGCTGCAGCTCTTCAGGTTGGAGGTCCACCAGTTCGACCTCGTCCGCCCGCTCCAGCACCGTGTCGGGCACGGACTCGCGCACGATGATTCCGGTGATCTGGGCCACCACGTCCCGCAGGCTTTCCAGGTGCTGCACGTTGATGGTGGTGTAGACGTCGATGCCTGCATCCAGCAGTTCCATGACGTCCTGCCATCGCTTGTCATGGAGGGCGCCCTTGATGTTTGTGTGGGCCAGCTCGTCCATGAGGATGACCGCTGGGTGGCGTTTCAAGGCGGCGTCCAGGTCGAACTCGGGGTAGAAAACGCCCCGGTAGGCGAGCTCGCGTTTCGGTATCTCTTCCAGCCCTTCAGCCAGAGCGGCGGTTTCGGAACGCCCGTGGGTCTCCACCACGCCGATGACCACATCATCGCCTTCAGACTTCCGGCGGCGGGCCTCGGTCAGCATCGCGTAGGTTTTCCCGACTCCCGGGGCTGCGCCGAAGAACACTTTCAGCTGCGCGCGCCGCTTCCGCGCTTCCTCGTCCTGCACCTGGCGGAGCAGCGCATCGGGATCGGGACGTTGGGCATTCATGGGGATAGCTTATTCCCCGGACCCGCGCATGGCCCGCAAAAGCTTGAGCGCACGAAGGCGGCAGGGATGTTCAGATAGGCACCTGCAGCTTCTTGCGCGACGAATCATCCACACCGTTTTCCTTCACAAAATGCCGTCGCAGTTCAACGCAATCCATCCAGATCCATGTTCAGTTTCAGCACATTCACACAGGCATCCCCCAGCACGCCGAATTGAGGTGGTTCAGTGCGGGTTTCCACCAGGGCGCGAACCGTGGCTTCATCCAGGCCTCGGGCTTTGGCCACACGATGAACCTGGAAAGCCGCGGCGGCGGGGCTGATATGGGGATCCAGGCCGCTGCCGGAGGCTGTGACGAGATCCACTGGCACCGGGCCCTGCTGCTCCACATCTGCGGCCTTCAGAATTGCGATGCGTTCTTCCACGGCTTTCTTCAAGTCTGGATTGCTGGAAGCCAGATTGCTGCCGCCGCTGTTGCCGCCGTTGTAGGGCAGCGGCTTACCATCGGGACCGGAGGTTGCCGAAGGGCGCCCCCAGAAATGTCCGGGATCTGTGAAGGATTGACCGATGAGCTCGGAGCCGATCACCTTGCCATCTTTGTGAAGAAGACTTCCGGCGGCCTGCCGGGGGAAGATGACCTTGGCCAGGCCCGCGACGAGGACGGGATAAGCGAGGCCCGTAAGGATGCTGAGCGCAACGAAGGATACTAGGGCGGGGCGGAGTTGGAGGTTCATGGGAGCTCCTTAGATCAAATGCGTTGCGACGAGCAGCCAGTCGATGGCCTTGATGCCCGCGAAGGGCACCACCAGGCCGCCCAGCCCATAGATCAGCAGATTGCGCTTGAGCAGTTGAGCGGCGCCCACGGCGCGGTACTTCACGCCTCGCAGGGCCAGGGGGATGAGCACCACGATGATGAGGGCATTGAAGATCACCGCCGAGAGGATGGCGCTCTCCGGACTGTGCAGCCCCATGATGTTCAGCGCGCCCAGGGCCGGATAGGTCGCCGCGAAGGCCGCGGGCAGGATGGCGAAATACTTGGCGACATCGTTGCTGATGCTGAAGGTGGTCAGGCTTCCCCGGGTCATCAGCAATTGCTTGCCGATCTCCACGATCTCGATGAGCTTGGTGGGATTGGAGTCCAGGTCCACCATGTTCCCGGCCTCTTTGGCGGCCTGGGTGCCGGAGTTCATGGCCACCGCAACGTCGGCCTGGGCCAGGGCGGGCGCGTCGTTGGTGCCGTCCCCGGTCATGGCCACCAGCCGGCCGCCGGCCTGGTACTCGCGGATGAGCTTGAGCTTGTCCTCGGGCGTGGCCTGGGCCAGGAAGTCGTCCACGCCCGCCTCGGCGGCGATGGCTGCGGCGGTGAGCGGATTGTCGCCGGTGATCATCACGGTCTTGATGCCCATGCTGCGCAGTTCGGCAAAGCGCTCCTTGATGCCGCCTTTCACGATGTCCTTGAGGTGGATGACACCCAGTGGATGCGCGCCTTCCGCCACCACCAGCGGCGTGCCTCCGGCTTTGGAAATCGCGTCCACGGCTTCCCTCAGTTCTTTTGGAAAGCGCCCACCCTTAGACTCCACGAAAGTCTCGATCGACGATGCCGCGCCTTTCCGGATTTCCCGCGTACCCAGGTTCACGCCGCTCATGCGGGTCTGGGCGGTGAACGGAACGAAATGGGCATCCAGGGCATGGAGATCCCGTTCCCGAAGCCCGTACTTTTCCTTGGCCAGCACCACGATGCTGCGGCCTTCCGGCGTCTCGTCCGCCAGGGAAGAGAGTTGCGCCGCGTCTGCCAGGGCTTCCACCGTGACGCCATCCGCGGGAACGAAAGCCACGGCCTCGCGGTTGCCCAAGGTGATGGTCCCGGTCTTGTCCAGCAGCAGGACATCCACGTCCCCCGCGGCTTCCACCGCGCGGCCCGAGGTGGCGATGACGTTGGCCTGGATCATGCGGTCCATGCCCGCGATGCCGATGGCGGAGAGCAGGCCGCCGATGGTGGTGGGGATGAGGCAGACCAGCAGCGCCACCAGAACGGTGAGGGTCACCGGGGCTCCTTGCCCCGCCGCTTTCACGCTGAAGATCGAGTAGGGCAGCAGCGTGGCCGTGGCCAAGAGGAAAACGATAGTGAGGCCCGCCAGCAGGATGTCCAGGGCGATCTCGTTGGGCGTCTTCTGGCGCTTGGCGCCCTCCACCATGGCGATCATTCGATCCAGAAAGGTCTCGCCCGGATTGGTGGTGATGCTCACCACCAGCCAGTCCGAAAGCACCACGGTGCCGCCGGTGACGGCGCTGCGGTCGCCGCCGGATTCCCGGATCACCGGCGCACTCTCTCCAGTAATGGCGCTCTCGTTGACTGATGCCACGCCATCGATGACTTCACCATCGCCAGGGATCTGGTCCCCAGCTTCCACCAGCACGATATCGCCCATCCGCAGGGAAGACGCTGCCACCAGTTCCGTCGGTCCCTTCTTTTCGGTGCCCTTGAGCTTCTTGGCCTGCACATCCTTCCTGGATTTCCGAAGACTATCCGCCTGAGCTTTGCCCCGGCCTTCGGCCATGGCCTCGGCGAAATTGGCGAACAGGAGCGTGAACCACAGCCACAGCGCGATGGCCAGGATGAAGGTGGGGCGTGCTTCCCCGTGTCCACCCAGGGCCTGGAGCCAGAGCCCTGTGGTGGCGGCGCTGCAGACCCAAACCGTGAACATCACGGGATTCCGGAGCTGGTGCAGGGGGTTCAGCTTCCGGAAGGCATCGCCCACCGCTCGCCGTACGATGCTGGGTTCGAACAGGGGGCGGGCCTGGATGTCCTGCCTTGAGTGGGACGTCATCGGGTGACTCCGCGAAGCGATAATTGTTCGGCGATGGGCCCCAACGCCAATGCCGGCAGGTAGGTGAGCGCGCCCACCAGCAGCACCACGCTGACCAGCACGCCCACGAAGAGCGGCGTGTGCGTGGGCAGTGTGCCCAAGCTCTCGGGTGTGGCCTTCTTGCTGCCCAGGGATCCGGCGATGGCGAGCACCGGAAAGATCACACCGAAACGCCCCACGATCATGGCCAGCGCCAGGCCGTAGTTGTAGAAGGGGATGTTGGCGCTCAGGCCGCCGAAGGCGCTGCCGTTGTTCTGGGTGGCGCTGCTGAAGGCATACAGGATCTGGGTGAAACCATGCGGTCCGGGGTTGGATACAGAGGCCGTGGCCACGGGCAGGAGCACCGCCACGGCGGTACCAAGCAGGATCGCCGCGGAGGGCAGAAGGATGGCGATGGAAGCCATCTTCATCTCGAAGGCTTCGATCTTCTTCCCCAGATACTCAGGCGTGCGACCTACCATCAAGCCGCCGATGAAGACGCCCACCAGGGCGAACATCAGCATCCCGTACAGGCCCGATCCGACGCCGCCGAAGGCGACCTCTCCCAGCTCGATCAACCAAAGCGGAACCAGGCCGCCCAAGGGTGTGAAGGAATCATGCTGGCCATTGACCGCGCCACAGGAAGCTGCAGTCGTGATGGTGGCGAAAAGGCTGGTGGCACCGGTGCCGAAGCGGACTTCCTTGCCCTCCATGTTGCCCCCGCCCTGCTGGACGGAAACGACCTGGTCCACGGGTAGCGCCTTCAAGCCCGGATTTCCTTTGGCCTCGGCCCAGGTGGTGACAGCCAGGGCGCCCACAAAGATGACGGTCATAGCCGCAAGAAGCGCCCAGCCCTGGCGCTTGTCCTTGACCATCCGGCCGAAAGTCAGACAAAGGGCGGTCGGTATCACAAAGATGGCGAGCATGTGGATCAGATTGCTGAAAGCCGTCGGATTCTCGAAGGGGTGGGCGGAATTCGCATTGAAGAAGCCGCCGCCGTTGGTTCCAAGCATCTTGATGGCCACCTGGGAAGCGGCGGGTCCCATGGCGATGATCTGTCCTGAAGCGGTATGGACGTAAGCCGAGAAGTTCTGGATGGCACCCTGGGAAACCAACAGGAGGGCGATGACCAGGCTGAGCGGAAGCAACACATAGAGGGTGCTGCGGATCAGGTCCGCCCAGGCATTGCCGATGCCATCTGCTGTGCGTCGGACTAGGCCACGGATCAACGCCACCAGGACGGCGATCCCGGTCGCCGCCGACAGGAAGTTCTGCACCGTGAGACCCAGCATCTGGGTGAGGTAGCTCAGGGTGGTCTCGCCGCCATAGGCCTGCCAATTGGTGTTGGTCGTGAAGCTCACCGCCGTATTGAAGGCGAGGTCCGTGGGCACCTTGACCATGGCTTCAGGGTTCAGGACAGGGACCGCCTGGATTTTTTGCAGCAGGAAAACGGCCGCGATCCCGAGCAGATTGAACAGGGTGATAGCCCAGGCATAGGTCTTCCAGCCCATGTCTTCTTCCCCCGAGATGCCCATGAGGCGGTAGAAACCCCGCTCCACGGGCCCCAGCACGGGATGGAGGAAGGTGCGCTCCCCTTCCATCACCTTGGCGATGAATGGCCCCAAAGGAACGGCCAAGGCCAGGAGCAGAACCAGGAAGAGGATGTTTTGGATCCAGGCGTGGGTCATTGGAATTTCTCCGGCTTCAGCAACGCGAAGATCAGGTAGCCCAGCAGGGCCAGCGTCAGGATTGCTGCGATCAGCATCGTGGTGGACATGCCTACTCCTGGGGAAAGAATTGAATGAAGAGCCAGAGGGCCAGCGGAAGCAAAGTCAGGGCGAGCATCAGCAGCACATCCGCCCGGGTACGCTTCTCTTTCCACATCTGCAGAGCGGTCCGACAACCGATCCAGGCCACAAAGAGGTTGAAGGGGAGGTACCAGGGAAGGGTCAGGTGCATGGCATCACGCAAGGTTTAAAATTTGACAAGGAGAGCGAAGGTCAGTCGGCTCTCCAGCTTGCGGAGATCCGGGGCCCAGTCCTGGACGACCGAACCCGGTGCGCCCTGGTTGCCGCCGGGAGGAGTCACACCGCCAGAACCAGCGAAGTAGGGCACGTTCGCGCCGCGGCGGTTGAACTCGCCCCGGAAGGTGATCCACTGGTTCGGCATGTAGTCATAGGTCGCTGACCAGTCCCAGGCGTGGTAGGGATCGCCGGGATTGGCCGTGAAATAAGGTGTCCCAGAGGCTGCGGTGGCGCCATTGATAGGCGGAACCAGCACGAGGTAGCGGCCCGGATTGGAGATGGCGCCACCTCCAATCGTGAGCGCGTGCCGGTCATGGGCGAACCAGAAGCGGTTGTAGAGCATCCACCCGGCAAAGTACTGCTTGGGCTCAGTTGGCGTGCCCGAGCGGCTCACGCCGCCACCCTGTTCATCACCCAGGTCGAAAGTGAAGGTCGTGGCCATCTTGGAAAGGAAGTGGTCGGGCTGGTCCCAATACTTCCACTCGATGCTGTTGTCCGTGTGCCTGCGGGTGCGCTTCTGGTTGCCGAGGGTGTCGGCACCGAGGAAGTAGTTGTTCGAGATGACCCTGACATTGCCATTCGGCGACCAGGTGACGTTTCCGCCGATGCCCGGCGTGTTGTTGAACATGTTGTAGGACTGCCAGCCGTTGGTGACCCACAATTCGAACTTCAGTTTGTCGCTGGGGAAGACCTGGAGCCGCAGGCCGTTGAAGAACCAGGGCGTGTTGGAGGAAACATAGGAAGGTTGGTAGGCCCAGTTGTCGAAGTTGTAATAACTGAAAAGGCCGACATAGGACATGAAAATGCCCGCATCGAGGTTGATGCCGTTCATCGCGTCCCAGTGGTATCCGCCATAGGCTTCTGAGATGTAGCGGTAGGCGTTGTCGGTCTGCCACTGGCCCTTGGTGGGGCTCGCGTCGTTGCGGGGCGTCATGGTCGAGTACAGGCCGAACTGGGTCATGATGCGGCCGCGGACGTTCTCCCAATGGAAATCGCCGCCGATGCCCAGCTGCTGGACGTGGATCTCGTTGGTGCGGCCCAGCTCGCTGGAGCCCACCAGGGTGTGGTCCTTGGGATGGTTGAAGTCGTAAACATAGTTCACATCGGCCCGGAATTCGCCGGTGAAGTATTTCGTGTCGAGGATCGCCTCTTTCTGGCGTCCGCCACCATTGAGCCAGGTGAAATCTGCGAAGGCGAAGGGTGCCGGAACCACCGCGGGAGGCGGGGGTGCCATTGCTGGGCCTGCGGGGTCGGTCCCTTGAGCCCAAATAATTCCCGGCATCAACAATGCCATTCCCAGGATCGTGCTTCGACGCATTCCGTCCCCCAAGCCCTACTCGGGCCAGGGACCAGACTGTGGCGTTTTCTGTCAGGAAAGCGTCAAGACGGATTGGGCGGACATCAAGATTTCATCAGGATCCCTGTCTTTCATTCCCGATGACACGGATCCGCCCCTGCGGGGAAAATTGATCCAAGGCACTGGCAATTGTGGTCAACCTTGGTCCAGGTTCAATTTGGACGCCGGATATGGCGGGCACGGAGCCAACAAACTCAGCATTTCTCAATACATTGCACGTTCACTCAGGAGGAGTTTCCATGCCACGTCAAGCCGATGCCTTGTCTGCCGTTTCCGGGATCCAGTCGGGTCAGCGGGTCTTCATCCACGGTGGTTCCGCTACGCCCTTGGTGCTCCTGGACGCCTTATTGCAGCGCTCCCCAGAACTTCGCAACGTTGAGCTCATGCATCTGCACACGGCTGGAGCCGGGGCCCCGGCAGAAGAGCGTTACACCGATTCCTTCCGCGTCACCAATCTGTTCGTGGGCCACAACATGCGGGGGAAGGTCGGCAGCGAGCGCATTGATTACCTGCCCTGCTTCCTTTCCGAAATTCCAGCTCTCTTCCGGTCCGGACGCCGCACGCCCGATGTCGCCCTGCTCCACGTGAGCCCGCCGGATGCCCACGGATACTGCTCCTTGGGCACATCGGTGGACGTGGCGCGGGCCGCGTCGGAAACCGCGAAGGTGATCATCGCCCAGGTGAATCCGCGAATGCCGCGGGTCCATGGGGATGGCTTCATCCACATCGACCGAATCCACCACTGGGTCGAAGTGAACGAAGAAATCCCGGAATCCCCCGCCCCAGCCTTGACCGACATCGAACGGGCCATCGGGCGCCATGCGAGTTCGCTCATCGAGGACGGCGCCACACTCCAGATGGGGATCGGCGCGGTTCCCGATGCCGTGCTCGCGGCCTTGCACCATCACAAGCATCTGGGCATCCACACCGAGATGTGGAGCGAGGGTGCCTTCGCCCTGATCCAATCCGGCGCCGTGGACAACAGCATGAAAAAGATCCATCCCGGCAAGATCGTGGGCGGCTTCGTCATGGGATCACGGGCGCTCTTCGACTTCATTGACGACAATCCGGCTGCGGTTCTACTGGATATCGCCTACATCAACAACCCGACGAACATCGCCCGCAACCAGAAAGCCACCGCCATCAACTCAGCGGTCGAGATTGATCTCACAGGCCAGGTTTGCGCCGACTCCATCGGCAGCCGCATCATCTCCGGAGTCGGTGGCCAGATGGATTTCATCCGTGGCGCCTCTCTTTCCGTAGGCGGCAAGCCCATCATCGCCCTCTCCAGCCGCACCCTGAAAGGGATGCCCCGCATCGTTCCACAGCTCAAGCCTGGTGCGGGTGTCGTGACCACGCGGGCCCATGTCCACTACATCGTGACCGAATACGGTGTGGCAGATCTCGCCGGCAAGACCCTGCACGAAAGGGCCAAGGCGCTCATAAAACTGGCGCATCCGGATGATCGGGAAGACCTGGAAATCGCCGGGTTCTGGCGGTAGTTGGTGTAATTCCGCCGGTCATGCAGCCCGAAGCCACAAGATTCACGAATAAAACCTCGTGCCCGTCCCCTTGGCTTTTTCCCTTCAAAGCGAACGGGAGTGGCGTCAAATGCACTGCCCGGCATCCACCCGGATTACTTCCCCGGTGATCATCCGGGCGGCATCGGATAGCAGGAAGAGAACTGCATTGGCGATATCCTGAGGTTCGGCCAGCGCGGGTAAAACGCTTTCTGCCTGGGCCTTTTCACGGATTTGCGCAGGAAGCGCCAAAGCCATGGAGGTCATGACCATGCCCGGCGCGACCGCGTTGACCGTGATTCCCTTGGGGCCGAATTCCCGCGCCCAGGTTTTGGTCAGGCCGATGAGACCCGCCTTGGAGGCACTGTAGTTCGCCTGGCCGAATTTGCCGCGGATTCCATTGATGGAAGTGATGTTGACGATCCGCCCATACCCGGCCTGCACCATTCCGGGCGCCAGGGCCCTCACCATATTGAAGGCTCCCGTCAGATTCACGGATAACACCGAGGCCCACTCATCGTCGCTCATCTTGATCGTGCTTCGGTCCCGGGT
The DNA here is from genome assembly GCA_016722505.1 of Holophagaceae bacterium. Lineage (GTDB taxonomy): Bacteria > Acidobacteriota > Holophagae > Holophagales > Holophagaceae > JANXPB01. The sequence continues at coordinate 1,415,862 of JADKJH010000001.1, read as the reverse complement.
AATGCCCGCGTTGTTGACTAGCAGACTCACGGGCTCCGAAATGGACGTGGCGGCCTGAGCCACCGCCTTGGCATCAGTGATATCCAAGGGATGAAAGCAGCAAGGTGCGGATGATGGGCACTCACCTTCAGAAATATCAAATACATGCACACGAACGCCCTGATCTATAAGAGCTCGTGTGATGGCCAACCCGATCCCGCTGGCGCCGCCTGTGACCACTGCGACCCGTCCTTCGAGGTTTAGAAAACGAGACATTGGTCACTCAATGAGGTCCCTCGATTCACGCGGGTTGATGGCATGTTACTACAGGTAACCACGATCAACCTTGAGTCTAGGCGTTGGAGGAAGGGAAAGGTAATGTCCGAACTGACGATTCGTTCACTCCGTATGGATGACTTGGACCGGGTTTCCGAAATCGAGAACCGGATAGCTGGGCACCCAAGAAGGGATTTCCTGGAAAAACGTTTCGCCGCTGCCGTCAAGGATCCCGGCAGCTTCATCACTTGCGGCGCGATGGAGCTTGGGAATCTGGCGGGTTACGCCTTCGCTCGGATCCAAACCGGGGAATTCGGAAGCCGGGAGGCGGTCACAGTCCTGGATGTCATTGGCGTGGATTCCGGCGCCCAAAGGAATGGGATAGGGAAGGCGCTGCTGCGTGAAATCGAGAAGCAGTCGAGTGAACGAAGAGTGGGCATTCTTAGAACCCAGGTGAATTGGTCCGACCACCCGATGGTCATGTTCTTTTCTTCCGCCGGTTTCCGACTGTCTTCACATCAGGTCCTAGAGCGAGACACGTCGTCCCTGGAAGAGAAGCCAGGCGAACTGCCACAAGGTCGACATCGTGATTCGGACGATCCAATTGATCTATCCCGGGACCGCTTCTTGATCCGTTCCCTCGAGGAGGCGGACCTGGCGGAGGTCGTCCGCATCGACCACAGCCTCACAGGCAGGGACCGTTCCGCCTACTTTTCCGCCAAGTTCAAGGAGATGCTCACGGAATCAGGCATCCGGATCTCCCTGGTGGCCGAGGAGGATGGTGTTCTCGCCGGATACATCATGGCCAGCGTCGATTATGGTGAATTCGGCAAGGTGGACAAAGCCGCGGTGGTCGATGCCATCGGCGTCCACTCGGCCTTTGCGGGATCCGGCATCGGACATGCGCTCCTCTCCCAATTGCTGCTCAACCTCTCGACCCTGCAGGTCGAATATGTGCGGACCCAGGTATCGCCGGAGGACTTCGACTTGAACCGCTTCCTCCACGTATGTGGTTTTCATCAATCCCAACGGTTGGTCCTGACCAAGCCTCTCACCCACTGACCAATGGATCGGGACCTCCGCTGGCGGGGCCTCGAACGCGAAACACGGAGACACCATGGCCACCACCAAAGAGATCGCCGCCAGAACGGCCCCCGCCACCTTGAATGACCACAATCTGGTCGCAACCAAGGTCGAGGACCTTTGCGGCGGCCTGGTCCAGTACGAAAAACGCCCCGCCAGGCGCCGGGATGGTTCCTCGGCCGAAGGCCTTTTCAACGCCTGGATCATTCTCAACAATCCGAAGCAGTTCAACTCCTACACCACGGACATGGTCAAGGCCCTGATCCTGGCCTTCCGCCGCGCTTCCGTGGACCGGGAAGTCAATGCCGTGGTGTTCACTGGCACGGGTGAAAAAGCCTTCTGCACCGGCGGCAACACCAAGGAATACGCCGAGTATTACGCCGGAAACCCGCAGGAATACCGGCAGTACCTGCGGCTGTTCAACGACATGGTGTCCAGCATCCTGGGCTGCGACAAGCCCGTGATCTGCCGGGTCAACGGCATGCGCATCGGCGGTGGCCAGGAGATCGGCATGGCCTGCGACTTCACCCTCGCCCAGGACCTCGCCAATTTCGGACAGGCCGGCCCCAAGCACGGTTCCGCGGCCATCGGCGGCGCGACGGATTTCCTGCCGGTCATGATCGGCTGTGAGCAGGCCATGGTATCGGGCACGCTCTGCGAGCCCTTTTCGGCCCACAAGGCCGCGCGCTTGGGCATCGTCTCCGGCCTGGTCCCGGCCTTGAAAGTGGATGGACGCTTCCTGGCCAACCCCACCGTGACCACCGACCGCATGGTTGATGAATTCGGTCGGATCGTGCATGGCGAGTTCAAGACCGGCGAAGACCTGAAAGCCGGGCAAGCCACCATCAAGGGAGGCCAGATCGATCTCAGCCTGCTGGATGAGAAGGTCGAGGAATTGTGCGGCAAGCTGCTCGAAACCTTCCCGGAATGCATGACCAAGAGCCTTGAGGAACTGCGCAAGCCCAAGCTGGATGCCTGGAACAAGAACAAGGAGAATGCCCGCGCCTGGCTGGCCCTCAACATGATGAACGAGGCCCGCGCGGGCTTCCGCGCTTTCAATGAGGGCACCAAGGAAACCGGGCGCGAGATTGATTTCGTCGCGCTCCGACAAGGCTTGGCCAAGGGCATTCCATGGACCGAGGAGCTGATTGAAAGCCTGATGCCCGCGGCCCAGGAGCGGGAACGATGAACCCCCGCTCCGTCCACGACATCGTCGCCTTCTGCCAGGAGCTTTTCGATGATCTCGATTTCACCCGCGCCCGCGAGTGGAAGGCGGCGCAGCCGGGGCGCGGAGTCATCGGCTACATGCCGGTCTACGTCCCCCGGGAGATCATCCACGCGGCGGGAATGCTGGCCCTCGGAATCCTGGGTGGGGGCGCGGACCTGGAAGTGATCCACGGCGACGCCTACTACCAGAGCTACATCTGCCGCATCCCCCGCTCCACCCTCGAACTGGCGGTCACCGGGCGACTCGACTTCGTGGACGGCATGATGTTCCCGTCCACCTGCGATGTCATCCGCAACATGAGCGGCATCTGGAAACTCATGTTCAAGGACAAGTACGTGCGCTACTTCGACGTGCCCCAGAACTTCAAGGACGAGGTGGGCGGCGTCTTCTACGAGAACGAGCTGCGGGAGCTGAAGGAAGGTCTTGAGAGGATTTCTGGGCGAAAAATCACCGATGAGCAGCTCAACCAGTCCATCGCTATCTACAACGAGAACCGCGCCTGGGTGAACAAGGTCTATGACTTCCGGTCCAGCTTTCCCTGGAAGGCGCCTTCCGCCGAAGTCTACCTTTTGATGCGGGCGGGCATGGTGCTCCCGCCGGAAGAACACACGCTGCTGATGCAGGAATACATCGCCGCCGCCGAGGCCGAGAACCGGCCCATGCGCGACAACTGCCGCGTGGTCCTGACGGGCGGATTCTGCGAACAGCCGCCGCTTCCCTTGATCAAGTCCCTGGAAATCTCCGGCTGCTACATCGTGGACGACGACTTCATGCTGGTGAACCGATGGATCCAGGGGGATGTGGAAACCACCGGCGACCCGCTGCGGAACCTTTCCCGGGCCTTCCTCCATCATTCCGGCCAGACCGCCGCGAAGTACGAACCCTACATGGACGTGAAGGGCAAGTACCTGCTCGACATCATCCGCAAGCGCAGCGCTGATGGCGTCATCTTCTCCGCGGCGAGCTTCTGCGATCCCGCGCTATTGGACCAGCCGATGATGATCAGCCGCGTGGAGGCCCAGGGCATTCCATACATCACTTTGCAGTACGCCGAAAATTCCGGCCAGATGCAGCCCATCCGGGAGCAGTCCGGCACCTTCGCGGATTCCATCAAACTCTGGAGTGGCGTATGAGCGGAGCCGAAGTCACCAAGTCGAATTCCCAGCTCATCCAGAAAGCGATGATCAGCCGGAACTACGACCGCATCACCAGCGGCGAATGCAAGGTGTCGTCCACCTTCGTGCCGGGCAACCTCAACGAGTTGCTCATGTGCTTCGACATCGCGAACAACCTGCCCGAGATCAACGCGATCCAGAACGCCATGCGCAAGAAATCCGGCGACATGATCCAGGAGGCCGAGCGTTCGGGCCATTCCGAGGATGTCTGCACCTACGTGAAGGCGGACATCGGCATGATGGCCAAGGGCAACATCGCGCCCAACGGCAAGCCGTTTCGGGATCCGGACATGCTGCTGTTGAGCTATTCCGGCTGCTTCACGTTCATGAAGTGGTTCGAGCTGCTGCGCGAGCAGTACAAATGCCCGACGGTGATGCTGCACGTCCCCTACGCCGCGGATGGCCAACCCACGCAGAACATGCGCGACTACATCGTCAAGCAGCTGAAGGACGAAGTCATCCCGACGATGGAGAAGGTCTCCGGCATCAAGTTCGATATCGACCGCCTGCGGGAGTACCTGCGCAAATCGGCCATCGCCGAGAACAACCTGGTGTGGATGCTGGAGCAATCCAAGCGCAGGCCGTCGCCCATCGATTGCTATTTCGGCGGCGTGTACTACATGGGGCCGATCTTCACGGCCTTCCGCGGCACCGATGAAGCCATCCAGTACTACGACCTGCTGCGCCTGGAGATCGAAGACCGCATCGCCAAAGGCCTGTGCGCCCAGACCCTGGACGGGGATATGCCCGAAGAAAAATACCGCCTGGTGGTGGAAGGTCCGCCCAATTGGACTTCCTTCCGCGAGTTCTGGCAGATGTTTGCCGAAGCCGGGGCCGTGGTCGTCGCCAGCTCCTACACCAAGGTCGGAGGCGTCTACGACTACGACGGCTTCCGCCACGATCCGGACCACCCGCTGGAAAGCCTGGCGGACTACTGCCTGGGCGTTTACACCAACCGCAATCTCCCGACCCGGGTGGACATGCTGGCCCGCAACCTCAAGGAATACGACGCCGACGGCCTCCTGATCAACTCCATCAAAAGCTGCAACAGCTTCTCTGCGGGCCAGTTGGTCATGTTGCGCGAGATCGAGAAACTCACCGGCAAACCGGGCGCTTTCATCGAGACCGATCTGGTGGACCCGCGCTATTTCTCGGCGGCCAACGTCAAGAACCGCCTGGAAAGCTATTTCCAGATGATCGATCAGAAACGCCGGGCTGGTGGCTTCGTCACCGGCATCGCCGCCGTCGGCGCGTAAAGGATCTTCATGCGAACGTTCATCGGCATCGATCTGGGATCCACCACCACCAAGGCGCTGGTGTTGGACGAGAATCAGAAAATCCTCGGCCGGGGCATCACGAATTCCAGATCCAACTACGATGTGGCCGCTTCGGTTTCCAAACAGGAAGCCAAGATCGGCGCGCGTTTCACCCTGTTCCACCAGGCCTTGGGGGATGACGGCAGTGTCGATGTGCTGCTGGCGAACCTGGAGCGCAATTTCAGGCTGGAGCAGTTCCTCGCGGAGCTGGTCCAACTGGAAACCTCCTGCGACATGTATCTCGACCATCCCCGCTTTGCAGACACCAAAAATGCCCTGCGGGAGGCCCTGGCAGCGGTATTCCGGCAGATCGAACTCGAAGCCCCCGCCATCTACGCGCCCGACGCCAACCGCAAATCCGATTTCTTCCGCGACATCGCGGGATCGCGGTTCATGAGCCTCGCTGAAAAAGTAAGCAAGGAATCCGGCGTCAGCTTCGACGCGCTGCTGAACATCTACGACAAGTCCATCCTCGATATCGAAGCCATGGTCTCCACCGACGAGATGGTGGCCAAGCAATTGCTAAACGGCCTTTCCAGGGCCTACCGGGATATGGGCGGCGTGAACGTCAGCGAGGCCGAGGCCATGGTCACGCTTCAGAAAGTGCTGGCCCTGGAACTCGAAGAAACCTATGTGGTCGGAACGGGCTACGGCCGGGTGCGGCTGCCCTTCCCCAAGGAACACATCCGCTCCGAGATCCTGTGCCACGGCCTGGGAGCCCACATGATGTTCCCCGGCACGCGCACGGTCCTGGACATCGGTGGCCAGGACACCAAGGGCATCCAAGTGGACGAGAACGGCATCGTCACGAACTTCCAGATGAATGATCGCTGCGCCGCCGGGTGCGGCCGCTACCTGGGCTACATCGCCGACGAGATGAAGATCGGGCTACACGAGCTTGGGCCCATCGCCATGACCGCCACCAAGACCACGCGCATCAATTCCACCTGCACCGTATTCGCCGGGGCGGAATTGCGCGATCGCCTTTCCCTGGGCGAGAAGCGGCCCGACATCCTGGCGGGCCTGCACCGGGCGATCATGCTGCGCGCCATGTCCATCATCGCCCGTTCGGGTGGCGTGACCGACCAGTTCACCTTCACCGGAGGCGTCGCCAAGAACGAGGCCGCAGTCAAGGAACTCCGGCAGCTGATCAAGGAGAACTACGGGGAAAAGACCATCAACATCAGCGCCGAATCCATCTACACCGGCGCCTTGGGTGGAGCGAGCTTCGCCCACCGTTCTGTGAACAACTGACGGGAGATCGAGGCAATGACCACAGCCATTGGAGTGGACGTCGGATCCGGCGTCATCAAGACCACCCTTTTCCGTTCCGAAGGCGAGGAAAGCGCTTCATACGAATGGCTGGCGCGCTGGGACGCCCGCATCCGCCAGCGGGATTCCTACAAGCTCGTCGAGGAATCCATCGAGGACGTGCTTGCGAAATCAGGCCTGAAGCGGAGCGATGTGGATTACGTGGCCACCACCGGCGAAGGCGAAAGCTTCCAGGGAGCCACGGGCCATTTCTATTCCATGACCACCCACGCCCGTGGAGCCCTCTATCTAAATCCCCGAAGCCCGCGCCGTGCTCGACATCGGCGCGCTGCACGGCCGGGCCATCTGCATGGATGAACGGGGCAAGGTGTTGAACTACCGCATGACGAGCCAATGCGCGTCGGGCTCCGGCCAGTTCCTGGAAAACATCTCCCGCTATCTGGGCATTGCCCAGGATGAGATTCCGGGGCTCTCCCTCTCCTCCAGCAATCCCGAGAAAGTCAGCAGCATCTGCGCGGTGCTCGCGGAAACCGATGTCATCAATATGGTGTCCCGCTCGATCCCGCCCGCCGACATCCTGCGCGGTATCCACGAATCCATGGCGGACCGCCTGCTCAAGCTGCTCAAGTCCATCGACGCCAAGCAGGGCGTGGTGATGATGACCGGCGGGCTGGCGCTGGATGCTGGCCTGGTCAAAGCCATGCAGGACGGGATGGCCAAGCAGAAGATGTCCACCCGCATCGATTCCCATCCCGATTCCCTGTTCGCGGGCGCCATCGGCGCGGCCCTGTGGGGGATCTTCCGGCATCGACGCCTGAAGGCCCGGGGGCTCCTGCCCCAGGGATCGCTGGTCTCATGACAACGCCAAAGGATTATCTTTATGGATTGCGGGGGGTGGAATGATCCACGCAACGGTTACCCCATGAAGAAGATCCTCCGGCTCTCGGTCAACGGGAAGCCCCGAGAAGATGCGGTGGCCGAAAACGCGCTCCTCATCGACTACCTGCGCGACACCCTGGGCCTGACCGGCACCAAGCAGGGCTGCGATGGGGGCGAATGCGGCGCGTGCACCGTGCTGGTGGACAGCCAGCCGCGCCTGGCCTGCAGCACCCTCGCCCACAGCCTGGCGGGCCGCAAGGTCGAGACTATCGAAAGCCTGAGTCATGAAGGCAACCTGTCGCGCCTGCAACGGGCTTTCCACGAACACCTGGGAACCCAGTGCGGCTTCTGCACGCCTGGCATGATCATGGCGGCCGAGGCCCTTTTGCGCACCAACCCGCACCCAGATCGCACGGCCATCCGCGCCGCGCTGGCTGGCAATCTCTGCCGCTGCACCGGCTACGTGAAGATCATCGAATCGGTGGAAGCCGCAGCCCAGGAGCAGTCGGTATGACCGCCCCGCGTGGCGTCGGCGCCCGCCTGCCCTTCGTGGACGGCATCGAAAAGGTGACCGGCGCGGCCCGCTACACCGCCGACCTGTCCTCGACGGGCGCCCTCGTCGGCAGGATCCTGCGAAGTCCCTATGCCCATGCCGAACTGCTTGAGGTGGATATCAGCGAAGCGCTAAAGCTGCCGGGCGTTCGTGCGGTGGTCACCGGGGCGGATTGCGATCAGCCCTACGGCGTGATTCCCATCGCGCAAAACGAGTTCCCCCTGGCCCGGGACCGCGTCCGCTATTACGGCGATCCGGTAGCCGCCGTTGCTGCCGTGGACGAAGTCACAGCCATCGAAGCGCTATCCCGGATCCGTCTGCGCGTGCGCGAACTCCCAGCCTTTTTCAGCTCTGCCGATGCTCGCAAACCCAACGCGGTCCTCCTGCATGACAACAAACCCGGCAACATCGAACGCGAAGTGCATAACGAGTTTGGTGATACGGATGCTGGTTTCGCCCAAGCCGACGTGGTGCGCGAAGAGCTTTACGAATGCGCCGAGGTCCACCACGCCATGATGGAGCCCGATGCGGCGTTGGCCGTCTTCGACGCAGAACGCGGCCATCTGACGCTCTACTCCGTCTCGCAGGTACCGTACTACGTTCACCTGACGCTGGCGCGTTGCCTGAAAATGGAAATGGCGCACATCCGCGTGATCAAACCCTTTGTGGGCGGTGGTTTCGGCCATCGCACCGAGGTCCTGAATTTCGAGGTGATCTGCGCCATGCTCGCCCGTGCCGCCCGCGGAACCGTGCGTCTGGTGCTCAGCCGGGAGGAGACTTTCCTCACGCACCGCGGCCGTCCCGAAAGCCAGATCCGCATGAAACTCGGCTTGGCCAAGGATGGCCGCATCACCGCCTGCCAGGCCGAAGTCATCCAGCGGGGCGGGGCCTACGGCGGGTACGGACTGGTGACGATCCTCTATTCGGGCGCCCTGCTCCACGGCCTCTACGACCTCCCGGCCGTCAAGTACGACGGCTACCGCGTCTACTCCAACACACCGCCCTGCGGCGCCATGCGCGGCCATGGCACGGTGAACATCCGCTTCGCCTTCGAGTCGCTGTTGGATGCCATGGCGAAGGAACTCGGCCTTGATCCCTTCGAAGTGCGCCGACGGAATCTGCTTCAAGCACCGACGGAAACAATCAACGGGCTGAAGGTGCTGTCCTACGGCCTTCCGCAATGCCTGGATTGGGTCGAGAAGGCCAGCGGGTGGATCGAGCGGCACGGGCAATTGGAGCAAAAAGGTCCCCTCCGCCGCGGCCTAGGCATGGGTTGTTCGCATTTCGTGAGCGGGTCGGCCAAACCGGTGCATTGGTCCGGCGAACCCCACGCGGTGATCATCCTGAAGCTCGATTTCGATGCCAGCGTCACCATCCTCACGGGCGCCGCGGACATCGGCCAAGGCTCCTCAACGATCCTCACGCAGATCGTCGCCGAGGTCCTGGGCCTCGGCTACGACCGTCTGCGCATCGTCGCGAACGATTCGGCCATCACGCCCAAGGACAACGGCTCCTATTCCTCGCGCGTCACCTTCATGGTCGGCAACGCGGCATTGGATGCAGCAGAGAATCTCAAACGCCTGCTGGTGACGGCCGCAGCCAGACGCCTCAAGGTGAGCGTCGCTGAGATCGAATGGCTGGGCGAGGCCGCCATCGTCGCCGCGGACCCTGAACGGCGCATCTCCTTCACCGAGGTCGTCGAGGAGGCCCTGGTCGGAACCGGCACGCTCCTGATCAAGGGCACCTTCACCTGCCCACCGGAATTCCAGGGTGGCAAGCATCGCGGCGGCGCGGTGGGCTCGACCATGGGTTTCTCGTACACGGCCCAAGTGGTCGAGGTGAGCGTGGATATGGACCTGGGCAAGGTGGCGGTCGAGAAGGTCTGGGCAGCCATCGATTGCGGTCTGGCCATTAATCCTATGTCGGTGGAGGGCCAGGTCCAGGGCGCCATCTGGATGGGCATGGGCCAGGCGATTTCCGAAGAAACGGTCTACGAGCAGGGCCGCCATCAGGCCGCGAATCTCCTGGATTACCGCGTGCCCACCATCGTGGAATCGCCAGATATCGACGTTCATATCGTGGAAAGCCTCGACCCGAACGGCCCTTTCGGCGCCAAGGAGGCGAGCGAAGGGCCCTTGTCCGGTTTCCCCTCGGCGCTGGCTGCGGCAGTGGAAGATGCCATCGGCATCCGCTTTACAGCGCTACCGATCACGCAAATGCGCGTGTTCGATGCACTCCAGAAGAAGCCTCAAACCACCCCGCCAGAATCAGTTTCAACTGCCTCGGCCAGAGGAGACACCTGATGGCCGCCCTGCCTGATTTCCAATTGCTTCATCCGGCCACGGCCTCCGATGCGATCCGCATGCGCGCCCTGCACCCCGGCAGCCGCTACCTCGCGGGCGGCACGGATCTTCTGCCGAACATGCGGCGGGGCCTGGTGGCGACGGAAGTCGTGATTGACCTCGGCGGCGTGGACGAACTCACCGACCTGCACGAAGAATCGAGTGCGCTATACATCGGCGCTGGCGTCACGCTGGCGGTCATCGCCGCCAACAGGACGGTCCAAGACCGGCTGCCCGCGCTGGCCCAGGCCGCCTCCGGCGTCGCGGGTCCGACCCACCGCGTCTCAGCGACGCTGGGTGGGAACCTCTGCCTTGAAACGCGCTGCCGCTTCTACAACCAGAGCGAGTCCTGGCGGGAGGCGAACGCTTTCTGCCTGAAGCTGGGCAGCGACACCTGCCGCGTCGCAACGAAATCCCCGCGCTGCTACGCGGCCTTCAGCGGCGACATCGCGCCCGCGCTGATGGTGCTCGATGCCAAAGTCGAAGTTCTTGGCCCTTTGGGCACTCGCGTACTTCCGATCTCAGATTTCTACCGTGATGACGGCATAACCTGGCTGGCGATGACGCCTGATGAACTGCTGGTCGCCGTGCGCGTGCCATTGAAAACCGGCTGGGCGAGCGCCTACGAAAAAGTGCGCGTGCGGGGCGCCATGGACTTCCCGTTGGCGGGCGTCGCCGTGGCCCTGCGCCGGGAGAACAATACCATCGCCGATCTCCGCATCGCCCTGACGGGTGTCTCGTCTCGGCCGGAATTCGTCAACGGCCTTGATGCCCTGGCCGGGCATCCCCTCGATGACACCGCCTTGGCCATCATCACCCGCCGGATCAAGCTCGGCATCAAGGCGATGGAAACCACCCTGATCGAAGTCCCCTTCCGCCGCCGCATCACGCCTGTGCTGGCGAAAAGGATGGTGGAGCGGTTGTGGGAGATGGTCAGTACATCTCTCAGTTGAATACCACGCCTCAAGTAGACCCAGTTTTAGGACTTTGAATTCCCTAATCACACCCCATCAAGCTCTGGCTGGCCAAGGTAGGCCACGAGCGCATGTAGGAGCTGGCGGACCCGAACGAGGGTCTCTGTCTACCTTCTTTCCCTCAACGACGGGGGCTTTAGAAGGCGAATGAGCCCACTGAAGTGGACTCGTCACTGTGCTAACGTGCATTGTTCTAAATTGTTTTATTCGAACAAAGTGAGAATGGGACCATGAGACTGATCCACATCCTGCTACCACTCATCCTGATCTCCGCCCAAGGGGCCCAGGCGCAGAAACCGAGCCTTACCTCAAAGCTGGTGATCAAGGGCGGCGCCTTTGAACCTGAAGGTGGACGTAACCCTCATAAATACAAATTCAAAATAGCGATTCCGAGCGAGTATAACGATCTGGCTCGCAATACTTTCCAAAAACATCTTCGCCAGATCATGGAAACCAAGGGTTTCACACTTGAATTCATGAATAACATTCCCCGGGGGGGAACACTCGGCTACAGCGGGTATATCTACCACAACACAGTCAGCGCTAAGGCTATCACCCGAAGCGCACAGGAATTCGTGATTAGGAATTTGGACAGCTTCAATTCTCGTGAATCGGGGCCTCTAATTTGGGAGGTTGAAGGCATTAACCTAAATTTTGAATATGACTGCACCTGGACGGGTGGCAAAACGGAATTTGATGGGGTTATAACCACTGATATCCGAGGGCAAACCCCAAACTCGGTGATTACCTTCGGGAAACGGTACACGCCTACAGAACTAGATTCCCGGTTCTTCAATGACGCCCCCATGTACGACCGCATCTTCTCAGAACTCTTCGACCGATTGGGGGTCGGATCCGGGGTCACGACACCTGCATTCAACAAGTACCATCCCTCTTCTTCTGAAATTGCAAGCAAACAAGCCACTGCTACCAAGGAAGCCATTGAAAAGGCCCGCAATGCAGCTGAAAGGGCCCGCAATGCAGCCATCCGCGAGATGGCTACGAACCCTAAATCCATCAACTTTTTTGTAAACGGCCGAAATACCTCGCTTCTCCTAGAGAACGAAGTCCTTGAAATGAATCCCGTCCTGATCCCGGAACTCGTCCAGGAGGGGACTATCTACCTCATCCACAAGAGGCTCACGACCGTCCCGGATACCCCTGCTGCCTACACTGATCAAATGGTCATCTGGCAAGCGGATCACTTCGAGCCTTTCGCCCCCTTTGGCGGAATTGAAATCCCAAAGGGAGGGAGGGTTCTCTATTCGCGACATAACTTAATTTTCCGGACCTTCCAGGCTCAACCCGGCGACCCGGCCTGCTGTCCGAGCCAAGAGACAGATCAGGCACTGGTGTTCTCTTCCGGTCGTTTCACCCTCGGTCCCAAGAAGTCCAGACCGACGCGCGAGAAGGCCTTGAAGGCGGCTTCGGATGAACTCGATTAATAGGGGGCGTAAGCCCAAACCACCGAAAATTCCGTAGTCTGTACATCAGAGCGTTTCAGCCTGGGAACTTCTGTAAATTTGTTAAAAAGTCCTGTATCCCCACCGAAATCGGGGAACTCCCGGATTTTATCGAGTTTTCTCCATTCACATTCCTTTGAGGGGAAGTGTTGAAATGGAGAGCCTGATGTCTTTGGAAGCGGTCACCACATCATTCTGTTCTTGCTTAGCCGTGCTGGTGTCCATACTTCGGCTCTGCGGAGTCCGGAAGCTGTCCATTCTGGGGTTTTGGGTTGAGTTTTATCCGCCCGCAGCTTCTGCTCCTCCGAAGGCACCAACAAAAAGACGAAAGCAGAAAAAGCCTCCTAGCTAAGAACGGCAATGGTCCCATCCGCTGCTTTCAACACCGCTCGATGATCATCGCGATGCCCTGGCCCACGCCGATGCACATGGTGCAAAGCGCGTAGCGGCCGTTGGTGCGCTGCAACTGGTAGAGCGCGGTGGTGACCAGGCGCGCGCCGGTCATGCCGAGGGGATGGCCCAAGGCGATGGCGCCGCCATTTGGGTTGATCCGCGGATCGTCTGGCGACAAATTCAGCTCACGGATCACGGCAAGGCTTTGGGCGGCGAAAGCTTCATTCAGTTCGAGCACATCCATCTGGTCCAAGGTGAGGCCTGCCAGCGCCATCACCTTGCGGGTGGCGGGCACTGGACCCATGCCCATGATGCGCGGGGGCACACCAGCTGTGGCCATGGCGACGATGCGAGCTTTGGGAGCCAAGCCATGGATTTTGGCTGCCGCCTCAGAAGCGATCAACAAGGCGCAGGATCCATCATTCAGTCCCGACGAATTCCCGGCCGTGACCGAGCCGTTGGCCCGTGCAAAGGGCTTCAGCTTTGCGAGCCCTTCCAACGTTGAATTGGGGCGGGGATGTTCGTCTTTGTCCACAACCTTGTCGGCACCGTTTCGTTCTGGAATGAGAACGGGGACGATCTCCTGGGCGAAGACGCCTGCTGCGGCGGCCCGTGCAGCACGCTGTTGACTGATCAGGGCGAAGGCATCCTGGTTGTCGCGGGGAATCTTGAACTGTTCCGCGACGTTTTCCGCGGTTTCCCCCATGGAATCTATGCCGTACTGCTCTTTGATGAGGCGGTTGACGAAACGCCAGCCGATTGTGGTGTCGAACATCGCGACGTTCCGGTCGAAAGGAACCGCGCTCTTGCTCATCACGTAGGGCGCGCGGGACATGCTTTCTACGCCGCCGGCGATGATCAGGTTCGCCTCTCCGGCCTTGATCGCGCGGGCCGCAGTGCCGATGGCATCCATGCCGGAGCCGCACAGGCGATTGAGCGTCACGCCTGAAACCTCCACCGGCAGGCCCGAAAGCAGGGCCGCCATCCTCGCCACATTGCGGTTGTCCTCGCCCGCCTGATTGGCGCATCCGAGCATCACATCGTCCACCTGTCCCCAATCCACGGACGGGTTCCGTTGCATCAACGCTTGGATGGGGCGGGCCGCCAGATCATCGGTCCGGATTCCTGACAGGCTCCCGCCGTAGGCCCCGATGGGCGTCCGGATGGCGTCGCATATGAAGGCATCGAGCATTCACACTCCAGCAAGCATGCGCAGGACGGAGATCTCATCGCCGTTATGGATGGGATAAGCCTTCTCATTCGCCATGACCACCGTGCCGCCCACCGCCATGATCAAGGAGCTATCGGAGAGTTGCTTGGCGGCGAGGGGGAATCTTTTTTTCAAGATGGCCCGCAGTTCGGCAACATCGTTGACCGGCTGATCCAGAATGATGGCGCCCTCTGGCACACCAGGAAATCCTTCTGGAAGGGTGACTTTGACCGCAAACCCCGTGGTCACGACCGCGAGGCCTCGGTGCCGTTCCGTGGAGGGGAATCCAGAACCATTCAATCCGAGGAAGGCGTCATAGCTATGCTTTAGTCCCTCAAGCTTGGCTTTGTCCAGTTTTTCTCCAGCGAAGGGGCCTTCTGGAACCTCTTCGTGGACCCATCGGCCCAACAAGGTTTCGTCCCGCTCGGCCAAGCCTAGGCGGGAGTTGATGAGCCGTTCCATCCCCGAAATATTCAGCCCGACTTCCTCCAGTTGCTGGACCGAGAAATCTTCTTGGGTCAAAGCTTTCATTTGGTGGGCGAAGTCATCGAGCCCTGTCGCAGGTGGGGTGGTGGCCTGTCTGGCGGCGAATCGGCATACACCCACAGCGTCCCCGATGGCGTTTAATTTTTCACTTTCCCTGGCAGCTTCTGCAAAGCCCAATGCGAAACCCTCCAGAATGCTTACGTCGTGGGGGTCCGATTGGAACAACTCATCCATGGGCATCCGATATTGGTGCGCCTCTTTGGGATACTTCCCACGTTCCACCGCCTGGGTCGAGTCCGCGATGACATCGCCAAAGCCTTCCCGCCTGGCGGCCAGGTGCAGCAACTTTTCTACGACCTCGCTGTTCCCACGGGTGAGCGCCAATCCCCCGGTATCCGCAAGCGAGATGATGCCTTGTTGATAGAGTTCCATGGCCCAGGCGATGGCTCCCCCAGTGGTGGCGGGATCCAATCCAAGGTTATTCAATAATTTATCGAGGTGTGCCACCAGCTTGGGATCTAGGATGCCAACCATGGGGCCCAAGCCTTCGGGCCCGACGTAATCCGGGGCATGATTCTGGTCGTATGGCTTTCGCGTTTCTTTGGGATCCAGATTGTTGCACCGGATGGGGCAATGCTGGCAGCCTTCCAGCCCGGCGCGGTACCCCGCCAAGTGTTCGGCGTCCAAGTTGTCCGCCCATAGGGATCTATGGTGGTCCCTTTGGAAAGCTGGAGACAACACGGGCGAGGTCTTGGAACCCAGGATCAGGACCGCTTTGAGTTTCAGCCCGCCCATCTTGGCGCCGGTGCCGCCGCGGGCATACATCCCGTTGCGGCCCCCCATGATGGCCGAGCAAAGCACCTGGTTTTCCCCCGCCCGGGTGATGCGGGCCATGGCCATGTCCTTGCGTTCGGAACAGGAAAAATCTTTTTCGATGACGTGGGTGAAATCGGTGTTGTCCATTCCCAGGTAGGGCGCGGCATCGTGGAAGCGGATGCCTTCTGTGGACAGTTCAAGCAGCGTCCACGCCGATGCCTGGCCATAAAGCACCAGGTGGTCATACCCTTGCAGTTTAAGAAAAGCCGGAAAGGCGTCGCTGCAATTGCTGTCCAGGATGGCGTGGCTGTCGGGAGACACACTGGCGACATTGCCGCGGGCGGTGGTTGGGATCGCGCCAGTGGGCACGCCGCTGCCGAAGATCAAGGGAACCTGTGGATCCAACGCCTCCCTGCCCTCCAACAAGAGGTTGTAGAGGAGGTACATATTCCCTCCCCGGTTGGAGAGGAAGGTCCGGAAAACCTCCTTTGGCAGGAATTTTGAAATTGATTTCCGTCGTTCCAGATCCACAAACAAAACCGCGCCCTGGGATGGGTACTGGGGAGCATCGAACATTCGCGATGCGAGGCTTTCGACCCTGGTCCGGATGTCTATGGCTACCTTTTCCAAACCGTTCCCTTTTCCCTTGGACTCCAGCGCCTTCACCAGTCCTCGGATCATGGTGTTGTAGGGGGTGGGGACTTCGGCCTGGGCGCCGTATTCGGCGATCTTGCCGTTGATGAAATCCACTTCGGTGCGCCTGCCGGCTTCAATGTCCTGGAGCATGGAGGGCTTGTGGTGGCCAGCGCTCTTGATGTAGTCGATGCAATACGGATAGAAGCCCGAACCCAGGGCATATTCATTGGCCCGGGCCACGGCGACGCCTTCCTTGATGAGGGCCCCCACCAAGTGGAAAAGGATGGGATCTTCGATCAGTTCCGCCATGGTCTTTCCCGTCACGGCGCAGATCGGATTCATGCAGCCGTTCAGGATGGCCTTGCGCCAGACCAGATCGCGGATCTGCTCCGAATGCAGGGTGTCCATGCCGCATTCGGTGAAGACCTTGCAAATGGCGATGGCCGCATCCCGTGAACGGGGATCAAGTTCCTGGATGTGATGGGGCCGGATATGAAAACCGATGCGGACATGCGCGGGCCCGACGGGAATGCAACCCAGGTTGACCACACCGCGCATGACGTGCCGGCTGCCCAGCTGTTGGGCAATCAGGAGTTCTGTATCAATACCGTTCTGCCAGCTGATGACATAGGGGCCATCGTCTTTTGGATAAGTGCTCGAATCGGCCAGGCTGCGCAAGGCAGAGGCCACAGCGGGTAGGGCGATCGCCTTGACGGCCACGACGATCACATCGGGGGGATCCTTCTGCAGATCTTCAATCCGGGTAGTGATCCGTGCCACCTTCGCATGGAGGGAGTCAGTGCCTTCGATGATGATCCCCGGCTCCAGCGCAGGTTCCAGCAGCTTTATGTCGATATCGCAAAGAGTGACGTCGTAGCCTCCCTTCGCAAGAAAAGCGGCCACGATGCAGCCCACCGGGCCAGCGCCGATGATCGCAAATTTTTTAGGTTCGAAGGTCGCAGCATCCATGACCTATTCCTTTTCGCTTGGTGCGTGATGGTGCGCTTTATTTCGCAGGGTACTCATAGAACCCTTTGCCTGTCTTACGGCCCAGGTACCCCGCCTTCACCATGTTGCGGAGCAGCCCTGGAGGTGCGAAGCGCGGCTCCTTGGTGGCCTCGAAAAAGATGTCCCCAACATAAAGAGAGATTTCGACGCCGGTGAAATCCATCAATTCGAAAGGCCCCATGGGCATGCCGGCGCCCAGCTTCATGGCGGTATCGATGTCGTCCCTGGAAGCCACGCCCTGCTCAAGCAGCCTGACCGCATCGAGCATGTACGGGACCAGCAAGCGGTTCAGCACAAAGCCTGGCGTATCCTTGCAGGTGATGGAAGTTTTGCCGATTTTTTTGGCGATCTCCAATGCCAGGCTGGTGGTTGCCTTTTCGGTCTGCAAGGCGGGGATGACTTCCACCAGCTTCATCATCGGAACCGGATTGAAGAAATGCATCCCGATGAACTGGCCGGGATGCTTGACCAGAGCCGCCATCTCCGTGATGGAAAGGGAGGATGTGTTGCTTGCATAGACAACATCTTCCCGTGCGATGGCATCCAGCTTCTCGTATAGGTCCTTCTTGACTTGCAGGTTCTCGAAGACCGCCTCGAAGATGAAGGGCACATCCTTAAGTGACTCCAGATCCGTGGAGAAACTGATGCGCGAGAGCGTGGCCTTCAACTCTTCTTCGGTGATCTTTTCCTTGGCGAGCAGGCGTTCAAGGCTTTTGGTGATGGTCTTCAAAGCCCTGTCCCAAGCCGCTTGGCTCACATCCACGGCTCTGACCTGGAAGCCCGCCTGGGCTGCGACCTGCATGATCCCCACGCCCATGCTGCCGGTGCCTGCGACGCCTACGGTCTTGATATCTTCGATGTTCATTTATTCCTCCAAAAGGATTTATTTATTCGTGAAATTAGGTTTCCGTTTTTCGGCAAAGGCCTTGAGGCCTTCTTTGGCGTCGCGGGTCTTCAGGTTTTCAAGGCCGTATTTGCGTTCAACATCCAGGGCTTTGTCCATGGGCAGTTCGAGTCCTTCATGGACGGCGGCCTTGATGAAGCCCAAAGCCTTGCCCGCTCCAGAAGCCAGCACTGCCGCGAACTCCATGACTTCGGAAGCGAAGGTCTCCGCATCGAAGAGCCGGTCCACCAGGCCGATCTCCAGGGCCTCCTCGGGGCCCAGGACCCTTCCGCGCAGCAGGATGTCCAAGGCCCTGGAAAGGCCCACAAGCCGAGGCAGGCGCTGGGTCCCACCCGCACCGGGCACGATGCCCAGACCCGCTTCCGGCAGGCCGATGAGCGCCTTGCCCCGCGTCATGAAGCGGTAGTCGCAGGCCAGGGCCAGTTCGCAGCCCCCGCCCATCGCATGGCCGTTGATGGCGGCGATCACAACTTTCTTCATGCGGGGAAGGATGGAATAGGCCTCTTGCAGAAGTTTGGAAAAGGCCTCGGATTCATCGAGCTCCATGGCGGCCATCTCCTTGATGTCCGCCCCGGCGATGAAGGCCCTGTCCAGGGCGCTGGTTATGACCACCACCGTCACCTCCTCCATCCGCTCGGCTTCACCGAAGGCTCTGAAGAGTTCTTCGCCGAACGCGCGGTTGAGGGCATTCGTGGAAGGCCGGTGGAGGCTCAGTTTCAGGACCCGGCCTATCTCTTCCATGGTGATGAACTGATAGTCCACGGAGTCACCCGACCTTGAGAATGATGGAGGCCGCCGTATCACCCGCGGCGCAGCCCGAAAAGAGCAGGTAGCCGCCGCCCTTCATGGCGAGTTCCTCGATCCCCTCGATGACGAGGCGGGCCCCGGTGGGCGCCTGGGGATGGCCAAAGATCAGGGAGGATCCAAAGTTGTTCATGGCATTCGCATCCAGCCCCAGCACCTTGGCCATGGCCAGGTCATTGGAGGCGAAGGGATTGTGGGTCTTGATGGCGCCCAGATCCGCAGGCTTTAAACCCGCTTTTTCGAGCGCCATCCGGGCCGATGGGGCCACCGCGGCTCCCATGAAACCCTTCTTGGCCCGGGCGAACCCAAAGGACACCACCTGGATTTCCAGCTTCGGGTCGGCGCTCAATTCCCTGGCCCTTTCCCGCGTGGTCACGGCGATGCCGCAGTTGCCGTCGGCCGGATAGGTCTGGGTTCCATAGGTGTGCACGCCATCAGCGAGGACTGGTTTGAGCGCGGCGAGCCCTTCCGGCGTACTCGGAAAGACACCCTCGTCGGCTTCGATGGTGAGGATCTTCTTCCTGGAGAGCTGGACTTCGGCCGGGAACAGGTAGCGTTTCTGGAATTCGCGGCCGTTGGCCAGGGCCATCTGGTATTGCTCCTGCCGCCGGAGGGTCAGGGCATCGCATTCCGCCCTGGTCAGTCCATATTCCTTCGCCACGTTCTCGGCGGTCTGGATCATGGCTCCGCCCGCCCAGGGGTCCAGGCCGAAGTTGTCCATGACCCAATCTTCTGCGATGGCCTGGCCGCCGGGACCGTTGGGGTTGGGCCAGGTCGCGTGGGGGCCGTTGGAGCAGCGGTCCGCCAGCAGACACCAGCTGTTCTCGAACAGCCCCGTCTCAAGCCCCATTCCCGCCTGGTAGATGGAGAAGGCGGAGGTCGAGCAGGCCTGGTTGATGAGGACGCCCGGCGCTTCGGTGGCGCCCATCAGCGCCGCGGCCCAGGGCCCGCTGTAGAACCACTGCTTTTGATAGACCGTGCTGCCGACGAGGACATATTGGATCTCGGCGGGATTCCAGCCCTTCGATTCGAAAAAGCGTTTTGAGGTCCTGGCCCCCAGAATGATGGAATGTTCGTTGGCCAGGCTCCCCTGCCAACGTGCGAAGGGCGTGCTGTAGTAGCCGCGATAGGGGATGAACGCTTTGGTCAACATGGGTGGTCCTTAGTTAGATGGATGTAATAACGTTCATTTTTTGATCCTTATTCGTCCATCTACAGCAAATGCACCGTCTTCGAAGGCCATGACCGGATTCAGGTCCATCTCCTGGATCAGCGGAAGATCGGTCAGCAGCTGCGAAACCCGCTGGATGAGATCCACGACGGCTTGCTTGTCCACGCCCTTGCCGCCCCGCAAACCATCCAGAAGGGCCGCAGTCTTGATGGAAGCGATCATCTCCTCGGCTTCCACCCGCGTGACCGGAACAATCTTGAAGGCAACGTCCTTGAGGACTTCGACGTAGATCCCGCCGAGCCCGAACATCACCAGGTGGCCCAATCCGCGCGATGCGCTGGCGCCGATGATCAGTTCCCGCCCGCCTGGAAGGAATTTCTGCACGAGGAAGTTCAGCTTTCTGGATCCACCCAGGCGGGTTTGCATGTCCCCCACGGCAGCGCGCACCGCCTCCTCATCCCGGAGATTGATGGCCACGCCGCCCAGATCGCTCTTGTGGTCCAGGTCTGCGGCATCCACCTTGACCACGACCGGGTAGCCGATCTCCTTGGCTGCAACCATGGCTCGATCGGCATCTGCCACGACCCGCCAAGGGGCCACGGGAATCCCATAGGCCTCGAAGATCCCATAGACCTCGCCCGCGGAGAGTATCGTGCGGCCTGCCGCTGTTGCCTGCTCAAGAATGGAGGCGGCTTTCCCTGGATCGATGCCGGGGAAGGTTTCAGGCTGGCCGATATCCCGCCGTTCAAGGCGGCCGTACCTGGCGAGGGCTGCCAAAGCCTTGGCCGCTGCAGTGGGATTCGCATAGCAGGGAATCCCGCCATCTTTTAGGATGCGCCGGGTTTCCTGGAACCGCTCCTGGGTGAGATCCGTCATGAAATTGCAGACGATGGGCTTCCGGCCAAGGGCGCCGACCGCCACGATCTCCCGCGCCACTGCATGGGTGTCGGTGAAGGGGGCCGTGACGAAATTGATGAAGATGCTGTCCACGGATTCTTCGTCCAGCATCACGTCCATGGCCGCGCGGAACTGAGGTCCCCCAGCAGTGGCGACCACATCGATGGGGTTCTCCAGAGCTGCTTCGGGAAGTTGGGTTTCCTTTAATTTAGAAATGGATTTTTCGGAGAGCTTGGGCACATCCATGCCCGAGGCGCCGAACACATCCGTGGCGATGACGGCGGGTCCTCCGGTGTTCGTGATGATGCCCACGCGGTTTCCGGCAGGAATCGGTTGCGTGGCGAAGGCCATGGCCGCCCTCACCATGTCTTCCTCATCCTCGAAGGAAAGGATGCCGGTCTTCTCGAAGATGAGCTCCGTCGCGATGTCCACGCCCGCCAGGGATCCTGTATGGGAGGAGGCCGCCTTGGCCCCCTGCTCGGTGCGTCCGGCCTTCATCGCCAGCACCGGTTTCAGGGCCGCGATCTCCGTTGCAACCTCCAGGAATTCCTTCGGATCCGAAAAGCCCTCCGTATAAAGGATGATGGCGCGGCATCCGTCATCCTTCCCCCAATAACGCAGGATTTCCGGAATGGAAATGTCGCTGGCGTTCCCATTGGAGGCGTACATGCGCATGCCCACGCCCAGGTCCGCCAGCGCCTGCATGATCACCGCGCCCACGCCTCCGCTGAGGGCCACCACCGAAATGGCGCCGGGCTCGGGGAAGGTGAAGGTGAAGTTGCAGTAGGCCTTCAAGGCGGGATCGGTGTTGATGATCCCCTGGCAATTGGGTCCGAAGATCCGCACGTCGTACTTTCTCGCATTGATTAAAAAATCTTCCTGGAGCTGGGCGCCTTCGGCCCCCATTTCACTGAACCCCGCGGAATTGATGATCGCGGCGCGGATCCCTTTCAGGCCGCATTCCTCGATGACCTGCGGAACCTGCTTCGAGGGAATGATGATGTGGGCCAGATCCACGTCGCCCGGCACTTCGGCAAGGGTTTTGTAAGCCTTGAGGCCGCGGACTTCCGGCGCGCTCGGATGGATGGGATAGATGTTGCCCTGGTAGCCGAACGCTTGAAGGTTCTTGATGATGACGTTGCCGATGGACAGTTCCTTGGTGCTGGCGCCGACGATGGCCACCGCGCGGGGTTTGAAGAGAGGGTCCAGCATCTTATTTCCCTTCCTCGATCTGTTCGATGAAGGCTTCGATATTTGTCTTCGTCTGCTCGTCGGAAATGCAACGCAGATCGTTCAGATCGCCAGACAGGACTAGGCTGGGAACACCGGTCGCCGTCTCCAGGCGCTTGGGCAGTCCATAGCGGCTGTTTGAGTTGTTCGGGCAGGTCTTCGCGTCGTGGTAGATGATCCCGTCGATGCGGAATTCCTCGATCATCCGCTTCATGTACTGTTCTTTGTATTCATCGGATCGCACGATGAACAGCTCCAGGTAGGCCTGCGCCATGCTCCGGAATGGATCCTTCTCGTCAAAGGCCGGGAAGATCCAACTGCTGCAATAGGTGGAAGCCACTACATTGGTTCTGAGCTGGAGGAAGTGCTCCGAATGCTGGCGCAGGCGGCCCCAGACGGGCATCCCGTCCCAGTAGAGACGGACCTTCTCCCCTTCGACTGCCCCGGCGCCGTCCCGCACGTTCTGCTGAAGTTCAGCCAGAAGGACTTTGTAGTAGTCCACAGCGACTTGGGTTCCCCTCAGAACCACAGCGGGTCCCATATGGATGGTGCCGTCGAAGAAAGTCAGAGGGGCCGGAATGGCCTTCGCCGTTTCCAGCACCTGCTTCCATAGCTCCGTGCACTCCTTGGAAAGGGCGACCGTTTCCCGCAGCCGGTCCAGGTCCAGCTTGTTTCCTGAGATCGCTTCGAGCGGCGGCACCAGCGCCTGGATCTGCTGGGAAACATCCTCAATGGGCGCAGCGCCCACTTCATTGAGATTCCGGGGGGACTTGATGCCGATGGAAGGAATGCCCAGTTCGCGCGAGTACCAGCCAAACCAGTCCTGGACGTCCCGGCATTGGTTGGTGCTGTAGACCAGCACATCCGGCTTGGGCACGGATTGGATCCCGGGATAGGCCTTGGCCAGGGGCGTGACGCCCTTCAGGTAGGCGCCGATGTCGGCGGTGAGATAAGAGCAGATATCCGGGGAATAGCCGATGGCATTGGCGCCGGGAATCAGGTCGGTGGCCATGCGCGTAGCGCCCAGCAGGGCGCCGTGGTTCTCGGGGAAGTGGACGGCGAAACCCAGGGCCCGGAGCAATTCCGCGGGTCCCACGCTGGTGCACCAGGCGACCTTCTGCTTGCCCGTGGTCGCAGCTTCGTTGACTCCGTAAAAGTAGTCCGACATGACCTGGTTCATCAGCTCGCCAGCCTTGATGGTTTTCCGCAGGAGCTTTGGCTTGGATTGCTCGATCACTGGAGTTCCCCCTCGGAAATCAGGCGATTCGGATCCGCGGATCCCGCGTCGCCCTTTTCGTTGATGGCGTAGATGGCGGCGCCCATGGCCCCGGCCAATTGCGGATATTCCGGGCGGATGACGGGGCGGCCCAGCATCTCCGCGGCCATCTCGACGATGTAGGCGTTGTGGGCGACGACACCCCCGGTCATCACGACCTTTTCGGTCGGGAGGTCCATTTCCAGAACCCTTTTGATCACGGAATAGAAGAGGCCTTTGACGATATCGGTGACTTTCTTCCCGTTGCGGATGTTCTCCAGGACTTCCGTAGCCGAAAAGACTGTGCAGTAGCTTCCGAGCTTCACCATTTCCTTGGAGGCCCGCGCCAGGCCATCCATATCCTCCAGGGGAACATCCAGCCGATAGGACATTTCTTCAAGGAACGCACCGGTCCCCGCCGCGCATTTGCGGTTCATCTTGAAGCTGCTGCGCCGCCCTTCCTGGTCCAGCTTGACGATCTTGTTGTCCTGGCCGCCGATGTCGATGAGCGTGATGATCCCGGAAACGTTGTGGCGGCCCCAATTGGCCAGGCAGCCGATTTCGGTCTTGCTCTCCGTGGTGACGAACTCGACGTTGGATTTGCCATAGCCGGTGGAGACGGCATTGGCGATGTCCTGGCGGGTGGCGCCGGCCATCTCGAGCGAAGCGTCCAGGCAGATGCCCGCGGTCACCGAAAAATCGGTTCCTGATTTCTTGATCGCGTACCCAAGCAACTGCCGATCGGCATCCAGCACCGCGACCTTGGTCCTGGATGACCCGATATCGAGACCGACATAGACAGGCTTGGACATGCACTCCTCGTTAACTTTTCAACTCTTCAACTTTTCAACTCTTCAACTTTTTAACTCTCGACTCGCGACTCTCGACTCTCGACTCTCATCGGTCTTCCCACACCGCCGGTCGTTTGCCGATGAACGCCGTCAGGCCTTCCACCGCATCGTGGGTGGCCATCAGTTCTTCGAGATACAGGCGTTCGACTTCGGCCAGCTTGGCGCGGAGGTGCTCGTTGACGCCGGTCCTGGCGGCACGGACGGCGAAGCGCAGGGAACTGGCGCTGCGGCCCGCATAGTGTTCATCGAAATACGCGAGGGCGGCCTGTTCGGGATCTTCCGCCAGGACATCCACCAAGCCGATCCGGTGGGCTTCTTCGGCGCCGATGCTGCGCCCCGAAAACAACAGATCCTCCGCATGGGCCTGGCCGATGCGCTCCGGCAGGAGACAGGAGGCCGCCGGCGCGAAGACCGCCAGCTTGATTTCGGGTTGACCCAGCGAAGTGACCGGCGCTGCGAAAATCAGGTGCCCAGCGGCCGCTACCTCAAGCCCACCACCCAGGCATTGGCCCTTGACCGCCACCATGAAAGGGACGGGGCATTCCAGGATCTGGAGGATCAGGGCATGAAGCTGCTGCAGCATCGCTGCGCAAGATTCCGGCAGGTGTTCTTCCACGCTGGCGCCAAAGCTGAAATGCGGTCCTTCTGAATCCAGAAGCACCGCCCGGAGATGGGGGTCTGGCAGGTGCTCGGCGAGCGCGCCTTGCAGCGCGGCGATCATGGCGGCATCCACGATGTTTGCCTTGGGGCGGGCCAGGCGGAGACGCAACAGGCATCCGTCCTTCTCCAGCCAGACCTTGATGGGACTATCGGTCATGGCAGCTCCCCAGGCATGAGGATCGCCCGGCCCCGGAGTTGGTGGACATGAGCGGCGGTAAATACCTCGTTGATCCGGCTCAAAGGGTGACGCTCGATGAACGGTGCGAGGTCAATCTTTCCATCCAGCACCAGGTCGAGGGCTTCCGGATACAGCTCGGCCAGACAACCCCAGTTGCCCAGAGCCCGGGCGTGAAAGGCCATCAGGTTGGACAGCCGCAGTTCGACCTTGTCCATGGTGAAGCCCACCACGGAAAGGGTCGCGCCATGGTTGATCAGGCCATAGGCCGTTTCCTGGCCGGCGGCGGTGCCGGAACATTCGAAAATCTTCCATTGCGTATCGGGTTGGCTGTTCTTCTTCGCGAATTCCTGG
Organism: Holophagaceae bacterium; assembly: GCA_016722505.1. GTDB lineage: Bacteria > Acidobacteriota > Holophagae > Holophagales > Holophagaceae > JANXPB01. The sequence goes on along the minus strand of JADKJH010000001.1, from coordinate 1,390,472 downwards.
ATCGCCTTTTTCAATTCGCGGCCCTGCAGGCTGCGTACGTTGAATGTTTGGGCAGCTCCGTGCTCCGCGATGTGATCGAGCTTCGCCTGATCCACATCGAGCGCGACCACGGTGGCTCCGAAGGCCTTCGCGATCTGGACCGCGTAGCCGCCCACCCCGCCCACGCCCACCACCACGGCGAAATCACCGGGCCGGACTCCGGCCTGCGTGACCGCTTGGTAAGGCGTGGTCACCGCATCGGCCACCACGGACACATCGGCCAGTTGCAGGCCCGCGGCCGCAAGCCGGGCTTCGTCCACGGGGCATAGGCCTCGAGCCGGAACGCAGATATGGGTCGCGAAGCCTCCCTGGATGTCGTTGCCTGGCATCTGTTGGCTGCGGCAGATGGTGCCGTGGCCGGATTTGCATAATTCGCATTCGCCGCAAGGGATCACCGCGGGAACGATCACGGCCTTGCCCAGCCAGCCTTCCGCGCCAAGCCCAACGGCCACCACCCTTCCGCTTATCTCGTGGCCGAGGGCCAACGGCAGTCCATGGTTGACCCGCACACCGTCATAGAAGAATCCCAGGTCCGTGTGGCAGACACCGCATCCAGCGATCTCGATCACGACCTCCGCATCTACTGGAGGAAAGGGATCAAAGGCAGTCCTCTGGAAAGGCTCTCCCGGGGTCACCATCATCCAACGATGGGGCGTCATTAATGAATTGTTCAACGGTTATCCCCCCTTCATTCTGCTTAAGTTCAAATTAATTCAGATATTTAAAAAACAAGATGGAGAGCCTACCCAAAGTCAAAAACAAAAATTGCTATAGCACTTTATAAATAAAAAATAATTCAATAAATGATTTGTAAGATAAGGTTAAATTGATAATATTAAATTATTATGATGAACAATACCGCAATATCTTATTAGTGTCAACGTTGAGCCACTGATTAATGGCCAAAAAGGTGAATATGTGATATTCGTCATAACTGTTCCTTAGAGGCACGCTCATGATCTTCCACTGCCAGAAACTGATCCGCTTTTCCCATTGCGATCCGGCAGGCATCGTGTTCTACCCCCGCTACATCGAGTTAGGCGTCGAGGCGGTGGAAGATTGGTTCAGCCAGGGTCTCGGCGTCAGCTTTTGGGCGCTCCACGAGGAGCACCGATTGGGAATCCCGGCGGTGCACCTGGATGTGAATTTCATCACTCCCAGCCGGCACGGTGACAGGCTCGATTTCCTGCTTTCGGTAGCCCATGTTGGCAACAGTTCCATGACCCTGGATGTGATTGTGGAATGCGAAGGCCAAAGGCGGTTCCGGGAGAAAATAACCGTTGTGATGGTTTCGCTGGATACCATGCGATCTGTGCCAATTACCGATTCATGGCGTCTTAAATTCTCAAAATTCATGGAATCCGAACGAATTTGAGGGCCGTTATAAATTAACTTTGAAATACTGGGCAATGGATTTTGGTCCAAGGAGCTTCGCGTGGACTTCCAGTTCGAGATCAGCAAGCGCCTTTCCAGAGAACATCAGGACGTAACCTCGCTATTGGCCCACCTGGAAAAGTTCATCCAATCCCATGGCGCTGATCGTCTGCCGGAATGGCAAGGAGCAGAGGCCCGCCGGATCTTCGGCGACTTGAGAGGGCGCTCCGCACGGAGATTCCAAATCATTTCGCGATAGAGGGCAGGAGCTCTTTCCCTTGATGCCCAGGAGGGTGGCGCCGACATGGTCGAGCTCCTTTTGGCCGACCACCAGGTCATTCTTGATCTGGCCGATGAGATCGGGCCGCTGGTGGAGAAAGCCCAAAGTTCACCCGGTGGGCTTAGTCAGACCGAATGGGAAACCATGCGCGCCAAGGGCAATGTCTTTGTGACCGAGCTGTGCTCCCATGCTGAAAAAGAGGAATTCGGGTTTGTTCCTGCGGTGGATGAACTGCTGGACCAAGCCACAGCGAAACGCATCATGGACCGCTATCTTCAGATGTAGATCCTAACTTTTTCAGAGCGGACTACTTCTTAACCAATTCCACCCGCCGATTCTTGGCCCGGCCTTCTTCAGTGCGATTGTCGGCCACGGGCTTGGAGGCGCCGAAACCCACAGAACCAAGGCGCGCAGCCGAGATACCCTTGCTGATCAGGTGGGTCATGACGGCCTTGGCGCGTCCCTCGCTCAGTTTCTGATTCTCGGCATCGATACCCTTGTTGTCCGTGTGGCCTTCAACGCTCAGCTTCAAGCCCGCAGAGCTATTCAGCATGGCTACGACTTGATCCAAAAGCGGCAGGCTTTCCGGTTTGATGGAGGTCTTGCTGGTGTCGAAATGCACATCCAGCGCCACATAACCTTGAGCCTGGATGGCATCCAGCAAATCCTTGGCGACCACATCCTGGCGCATGTTCTGCACTTCAATGGCAAAAAGGTTGTAGTCATTGCCGTCGTTGCAGGGATTGATGAGCACCCAGACTTGTTTGTCCCCCTTGACGATTTTGCCCGTGAGAATGGCGTAGCAAGAGTAATAGTCCCCACCATCGGGCGGCTCACCCTGAAAGAGCACGGTACCGCCCGCAGTCTTGATGGCATTGGAATAGTTACGAAAAATCTGGAGGGGGCTCGCGGCCTTGGCCTCGGACTTCAAAGTATGGGCACGCTTCCAATAGCGACCTTCCATCTTCTGCCATTTCTTGCCATCGAAAAACTTGTACTCGTTGAATTCCTGATCCACCGAATCGCCCTCACTGATCTCATAGCTGGGAAGGCCCGTGAGATAAGGGAAATCTTTCATGGGCGCCTGGGCCATGAGGGCCGGGACCGAAAGGGCCACTAGGGCAGAGAAGAAAATGGATCGCATAGGAATCCTTTTAAAAAAGGCCTGATGATTGTCGAAGTTAAGCGAAACCCCTTGGTCAGCCCAGCACTTTCAAGCCTTCCAGGGCATCCTCCATGCGCGTGAAGACGGGCAACCCACCCTTTGCCAGGGCTGTGCGCATCGCGTCATAAGACGATCCCGCATCCACCACCAGGGCCACCGCCTTGCCTTTCTGTTCCGCTTGGTGCTTTAGATCGAGGGCGAAAGCCGTGGCTCGCTCACGATCTTCCAGCGCCAATTTGCGCGTGAAGGGCACCAGGCCCACCACCAACACCTTGGCGTCGCCATCGAGAATCAAATTTTGGATGGCGCGGTAAGCGGCCTCATCCGCCATGGGCGTGATGTCCAAAGGCAGATGCGGCGATACAAGATTTTCCAGTCCGTGGATTCGCAGAATTTCGCGCAGCGAGCCAACCTCTTTTTCGCTTAGACAGGCCGGCGGAAAAGCGCCGCCCATCAGATCCCCCGCGGCCACGCTTTCGAAGCCCGCATTGGTGAGCACAGCAACCGGTCCAGGCTCCAAGCCAGGAAAGGCGCCCAGCCAGGCAAGCCCCGCATCGAAGGCGGCGATGGTGGGCGCGATCTTGACACCCGCGCGCGTGAGCAGCGCCTTCTCCAAATCGCGATCTCCGGCCAAGGCTCCTGTGTGGCTGGCGGCGGCCGCAAGGCCAACTTCGGTGCGGCCCGCGCGGTAGATCAAGAACGGCCGTCCTGCCTGCTTCATGCGGGCGGCGATGAAGGCGGTGGCTTCCAGATCGCCAGGTGCGAAGCCTTCTACGTAGGCCGCCACAGAACTGATTTCCGGATCGGTTTCAAGCGCTTGAAGCAGGTCCGGCAGACGCAGATCCAACTGATTTCCTAGCGCCACCGCCAGGGCCAATCGCAACTGCGGATTGGCCGAAAGCCGACTCAGCAGAAAGGCGCCGCTCTGGCTCAAAAGCGCAAGGGATCCGCCACCCGACGGGGGCAACCATTTGTCCCCGGGAATGAAAGTGGTGTTGAGCCCATAAGCCGGAACCACATGTCCCAAAAAATTAGGACCCAGCAAGGCCGGTGTCCACCGGCCCTCGCGCCGGGTCTCATCCAGCACGCGTTTGAGTCGCTCACCTAATCCGTCGGTGTCTGCGCCATCGCCGAGTCCCCCGGCCACAAGCGCCACCACCGAAGCGCCACCACCCTGGGCAATCATGGCTTCGACGAATTGCACCGCGACCGATGCGGGCAACGCCAGCACCAACAGATCCACGGGTGCTAGCCGTAGAGCTGCGACATCCGGCAGGCAAGGGAGATCCAGGAATCGGGTTTCGCCCGGACGCAGGATGATCAGATCGCCTTCGGGCAGATTCGCTTTCCGCAGGTTCTCGATGATGATGCGGCCCGCGCCATCGGGTTTGCTGGAAACACCTGCCACCGCGATGCGTTTGGGCGTTTTCAAGGATTGCAGGAAACCCGGAGGCGGAGCCGGTCGGGTGGCGTTCGCCGAACCGCTTTGCCCTACGCCATCCAGCGGCCGGGGATCACCTTTGAGATCCAGCGCCACGGGGTTGAGTTCGAGCAACTCCAGTCCTTCGGCCTCCGCTATTTCGGCGGCTGCCCACAGGCCTTCCAGAAACGCCAGGAGCTTCGGCCGGGTGGTGAGTGACTTCGTGCCTCGAAGCGTCCCAAGCCAGACTTGGCCCAACAGATGGCCTTCCAATTCTTTCAGGGCGGCAATGGGTGTCACGAAGGCCAAGGGCCAACGCAGCGGCGGCGCCACGGCGCGGAGCGCATCCGCCTGCATTCCCCCGAGACCCAGCACCAGCGTCCAGCCGCCCTCGCCCTTGGTCAAGGCGACGAAGCCTTCCGTGGGGAGGCCCGGCGACGAAGCCATCTGGATACGTTCGCAAACCAGGGCGCCGATCCAGGGATAGCCTTCGGCTTCTACACGGGTCCGCATCTCATCCCAGGCGGAGGCCAAGGCATCGCTCTCGAAGGTCAGGAACCGCACCGCATTCAACTCGCTCTTATGCCAAAGGCCTTCGGCGATCCCCTTCACCACCACGGATTCTCCGGGCGCAAATGGTAGGTGTTTCCCCAACCATCCGTGCCGTGGTGGATGCAGGCCTGCCCTGCTCAGAAGGCCATAGCAGGCCTCCTCGTGAAGAAAGCCCGCGCTGCCCGTTGGCCGATTCATGCGTGGGTCAAGGATGCGTGTCGCAGGCCAGCGGCAAAGGCCGCCTCATTGAGCGGCAGGAGGGCCGGCTTGTCTTTCAGGACCATGCGGATGGTGGAAAGGAAGGTTTCCGGTGGGAAGAGTTGAGTCACCGCCTGGATAGCGCCAAGGGCCACGATGTTCTTCACCATGGGGCGTTCCAACCCGAGGGCCAGCTGCGTGAGGGGCACTCCCACCATCTTGACCCCAGAAGCCAGGGGCGGCAGCGATGAAAGATCTTCCACGACCGTGGAATCGTAAATGATCACGCCGCCTTCGCGGACCGTGGGCGCGAACTTCGTCAGGCTGGGGGCATTGAAGGCCACCAGCACATGGGGATCCGGCGCGCCAGGATTCAGCACCTCGTGCTCAGCGATGTGGACATCTGCATATGAGGTGCCGCCGCGGCTTTCCGGACCATAGCTCGGGATATTGGTCGCATCGAACCCTTCGTTGATGGCCGTGCGGGCCAACAGTAAGGCGGCTGTCTGCGCGCCATCGCCACCGGAACCAGCCAGCTTGAAACTGATGTCGTGGCCCCCCAGGTGGAGCGGAAATCCCTTCGCATGGCGCGTGGGAGCTTCCTGACTGGCGCCCACAAGCGCCAGGACCTTTTCAGGCTCGAAATTGGGGGTCTGGGCCGCATCCCACCAAGGTTCCACCACTTCGTCTTTCTTGACGCCGAGAGGGAAGATCGGTTCCATGCATTCCTTGACCCAGGCCTCGGTTTCCTCAGGGTTCATTTTCAGGTGCGTGGGGCATTCCGAAAGCACTTCGATGAAGGCGTAGCCCCGGCCCTCTGCCTGGATGCGCAAGGCCTTCTCGATGGCCTTCTTGGCCTTGATGCGGTGCTTGGCGTCGTAGAGCGCCACGCGCTCCACATAGACCGGGCCGTCCAACTGGGCGATCAGTTCTGCCATCCGCAAAGGCATGCCCATGGCCTTCGTACGGCCTTCGGGGCTGGTGGTCGTCTTCTGGCCCATGAGCGTCGTGGGCGCCAGCTGTCCGCCGGTCATGCCGTAGATGGCGTTGTTGATGAAGATGACTGTGATTGGAATACCCATCTGAGCAGTGGAAATGGTTTCCGCAAGGCCGATGGAGGCCAGATCGCCATCGCCCTGATAACTGATGACGATGCTGTTGGGATTGGCTCGCTTGTGGCCGATGGCCACCGCCGGGGCCCGTCCGTGGGCGGCCTGGGTGTTGCCCACATCGAAGTAGTAGTAAGCGAAGACCGAGCATCCGACTGGGCTTACCAGCACGGTCCGATCCTGGATTCCCAAAGCTTCAATGGATTCGGCCAGATCGCGATGGACCAGCCCATGGCCGCAGCCAGGGCAGTAATGGGTGGATCGGCCCTTCAGGCCCTCGCCGTGGGAGTGGCGTTCGAAGTGATCATAAATGACGCTCATGCCTTCACCTCTTCCATCGTCCGGGCGTCTTCCATCAGCCGGAAATCTTCCCGGATCCGGGCCTCGATCTCAACCTGCTCGGGCAGTTTGCCACCGTAGCGCTGCACGGATGAAATGGGTGGATGATCCAACTCGGCCTTGCTGAGGGCGAGCCTTAGCTCGTCCTGCAATTGCCCTGGGCTGGCCTCCACCACCACGATCCGCTTCGCGTGGGACAGCAGCGGCTTGAAGGCATCGATGGGGAAGGGCCACAGCGTGATGGGGCGGAACAACCCCGCCTTCACACCCTGCTCGCGCATGACTTCCACGGCGCCCTTGGCCATGCGGGCTGGCGTGTTGCAGGCCACTACGATGATGTCGGCGTCATCACAGCGATAGAGTTCCGACAGCTGTTCTTTCGCTTCGATCTCGGCGTATTTCTCGTTCAAATGGATATTGTGGGCCTCCAGATCCACCTCGGTGATGAGGATGGAGCTGATGAGATTCCGGCGATGTTCAAGGTCGCCCCAGACTGCCCAGGCTGGTAGGCCGGGTTTGGTCAAGGTGGCGGGCAGGCGCACTACGCCAGTCATCTGGCCCAGATAACCATCGCCAAGAATCACCACAGGATTCCGATAGCGGAAGCTCAGTGCGAAAGCGAGGCGTGTGAGATCCAGCATTTCCTGGGGTGTGGCTGGAGCCAGCACGATGCCGTGGGTATTCCCATGGCCCAGTCCACGGCAGGCCAGCTTGATGTCGGCCTGCTCGGGCGCGATGTTTCCGAGTCCTGGACCGCCGCGCATGATGTTGATGAACACGCCGGGAAGTTCAGCGCCGATCATGTAGCTGATGCCCTCCAGCATCAGGCTGAAACCAGGGCTGCTGGTGAAGGTCGCGCAAGGCAGCCCGGCGCCCGCGCAGCCGTACATCATGTTCACCGCTGCGACCTCGCTGACGGCCTGCACGAAGGCTCCGTCCAGCTTGGGCAGGATTTTGGCCATGAGCTCGGCCCCCTCGGTGGAGGGTGTGATGGGGTATCCAAAGACGTGGCGGCAACCTGCCAACAGCGCGCCGATGGCCGATGCGTAGGTGCCTTTCAGCATCAAGGGTTCCCGCGCCGAGATTGGCACTTCGGTGCCGGGGTGGTCCTGGGGTTCCTGCAGGTGGCCAGCTCTGGGACCGAAGAGGGCGGCCGGATCTTCCAGCTCGAAATCCGCACTGCTGACTTCCCGTTCAGTCTCCGGCCTCAGACCGTAGGGTTCGGGGCAGGCCTGGATGCAGAGCTGGCAGCCATTGCAATTCTCCAGATCCAGGATCACGGGAATCATCCCGGTTCCAGGGTGGACATGTTCGCCTTGGGTGATGCAGTCCTTGGCGCACGCATCAATGCACCTCAGGCAGCCCTTGCAATATTCAGCCTCTAGGAAGGGTTTTGGTCGGGTCGATGTGGGCATCGCCATAGCGGTTCTCCGGTGCTACCCAAGGTTCGGCTTTTGGGTCTGTGCATGGAGTCACAATGGCTAGTTCATTGGTCACGGACGCTGTCATAGCTCTGTCATGGCTTTGGAATTGCGCCTCATTCCCGATTCAAGGGACCTGGGTCTAGCGGCAATACCGTTCAGTTAAATCAGCCACGAAGCCACACGAAGGGCACGAATGAAAGTCTTCGTGTCCTATTCGTGTCTCTTCGTGGCTACTTTTTCTCTAAAGTGAACGGTATTGGGTCTAGCGGCCCAGTGCCACGAACGACGTCACCAGCTCATGGCAGTGCTCACAGGTGTCCTGGGGGTACATGCAAGGGAATCCATCCACACCGATGCCCGCGCAATTTTCGTGATGGGCGGTGAGCGTCAACAATTCTATGCAGGATCTGGCCAGCGGTTCTTGCCTCTCAGGCGGCAGGCTGCGCAGCGCATCCAACAGGAGGGCTTCATGTGGTGCCATCATCTCAACCTCCCAACAGCGTGACCCAAGGATGGGTCTGCGCCCCTGTGCCCAGCGTCACGAACTGGCACATCTCAATCTAACCAGAATCCTAAATAGCATTGGATCATTGTCCGATGAAGAATTCGCCCTTTGATCCCGTTCTCGCCCCGCGTTTCAGGGCCCTGGCTTTGGTGGCCCTCAAGCGACCGGTTTCTCCGTTCACCGAATTGCCAAACCCGCTGGCGGTGGTTGATCCATTCCACCAACGCTTGGGGTTCCTGGAGGATGGCGTCCTGCGCGCTGTATTCACAATCTCGACGGCGGCCAATGGCCTGGGCTGTGAGGATGGCTCTTTCCGGACACCGGTGGGCTGGCACCGCATCCACGCTCGAATTGGTGAGGGCGCGGAGCGCGGCACCGTGTTCCGCAGCAGGATTCCAACAGGCGAAGTCTGGCGCGGAGAGCCTGGAAAGGAGGACCTGATCCTCACCCGCGTGATCACACTGGAGGGCCTGGAGAAAGGTGTGAACCAGGGGCCAGGTTGCGACTCCAAAGACCGCACCATCTACCTGCATGGCACCAACCAAGAAGGGTTGCTGGGAAAGCCGGTTTCCCATGGTTGCATCCGACTGTCGAACCGAGATGTGACGGAGCTCTTCGGCCTGGTTCAAGAAGGGGATGCGCTGGTGGTGGCGGAAAATGACCTGCCGGATGGGCTGGGTCTGGGTCGCCTGCATTTCGCGGGTCTGGCGGGGAGCGGCATGAGCGCTTTGGCCCAGTTCGTGGCGATGAAAGGCGGCCAGGCCAGTGGCAGTGATCGGGCTTTCGACAGAGATCAACAAGGCGAAATCCGCCGGAAACTCGAAGCCCTTGGCATCCAACTTTATCCCCAGGATGGTAGCGGTCTTAGAGGCGATTGCGCCGCACTCGTGGTCTCCACCGCAGTGGAGGATACGGTGCCGGATGTGGCCGCGGCCCGCGCCCTCGGTGTGCCCGTGCTGCACCGCTCTCAGTTGCTGGCCCATTTCACGGACACCCACAGAACGGTGGCGGTCACCGGCACCAGCGGGAAGTCCACCACCACCGCCATGATTTTCGAGCTGCTTCGGGGAGCCAGCCGAGATCCCAGCGTGATCACTGGTGGGGACCTGGGCGTCCTGCAGGCTGAAGGACTCATCGGCAACGCTTGGGCGGGCGCATCGGATCTTCTGGTCATCGAGGCCGACGAGAGCGACGGGAGCGTGGTGCGGTACCACCCGGAGGTAGGCGTGGTGCTGAACCTCCAGAAGGATCACAAGGATGAAGACGTAGTGGCCGGAATGTTCCGCGAATTCTCGCAGAACATCCGGGCAACCCTGGTGCTCGGCGAGGCGGAAAATCTTTCGGGATTCCGGGGACAGGCCGTGGTTTTCGGCTTCAGTGAAAACTCAAAGGTGCGGGCGGAAAACGTGGCGGTCGGACCTACTGGTTCCAGCTTCATGGTAGATGGCATTTTATTCGACTTAATCGTTCCAGGTCTTCATAACGTTGAAAACGCGCTGGCAGCCTTGGCCGCCTGCCAGGCGCTAGGAGTATCCATGGAAGAAATGGTCGGCCCCCTGCGTGATTTCAAAGGCGTGGGACGGCGCTTCCAGGTTCTAGGGGAATCGGGAGGGATCACGGTGGTGGACGATTTTGGCCACAACCCCGCCAAGATCGCTGCCTCCCTGCGCTCAGCCCACCTGCGGGCAGGGCGTGTGCTGGCGGTCTTCCAACCCCACGGGTTTGGTCCCTTGCGTTTCCTCCGCGCAGAGCTGGCCGAAATGTTTGCAACGGAATTAGCCGCCGCGGACCACCTCTGGATGCTGGAGGCCTTCTACGCAGGCGGCACCACCACCCGGAACATTTCCAGCGCCGATTTGGTGGCGGACCTCCATGAAAAAGGATGCGCCGCGGTTTTTGCGAAAGATCGGAAAGAACTTGTGGAATCTTTGCTGCGTGAAGCCCGCGCCGGTGATCTGATACTCATCATGGGCGCCCGTGATCCCAGCCTCACGGAGTTGGCCAACGAGATTCTGGCGGGGCTCAGAACTTAATGCCTCTTTCAAATCATCGTCCGATAATTATTCCGGGTCTTTTGGGTGGCCCTCGGATTCTTCTGCGTGATATTCGGGATATAGCGCTTGGCTGCACTGAGGGCAGATGCCGTGACTGAAGGTGGCTTCGGATTTGGCGCTGATATAGCCTTCGAGCGGTTGCCAGGTGCCATGGCTATCACGTATTTTTTTGCAGTTAGCGCAAATGGGCAAGAGACCGGAAAGCTGGTGGACCTCGTGAAGCGCTTTGCTAAGCCGCTCGACGGTGGATTCCAGTTCGGCCTCGGCCACCTCCCTTCTCCCGAGCTCAAGCCGCAGCTCGGAGGTCCGGCGCCTCACCTGACTGCGCAGGGAAAATGTCCAAGCCAGCTGCGCCAGGAAACCCAGCAGCATCAAAGCCGGGACGAGGATCACCGCCATCTTCCGCGCGGCCCGCTTGAACGGAAGCTGCGATTGTTCAAGGCTTCCGAGGTGCCGGTCGTAGATTTCGTCCAGTTTGCCGCTGCTCTTCAGTTGGAAGACAGCCTCGTTCAGAGTGGCAAGCAGGGTTGACTGGCCCTTGCGAACGGCGAAACAGACGCGTTCGGGATAGATCTCCGTAGAAACCGCCTGCAAACCTGAGAGATGAAGCTGCTTGGACAAATACAACCAGGTGAACTTGGGCACCAGAACCGCATCCCCCTTCCCGGCAACCAACTCCATTAGCCCTGATTCATAATCCGGAACGCTTCGATGCCGAAGGCCGCGGGCGGTCGCGTAACGCATCATGGCGCTGCGCTCCACGACCAGCAGCTCTTTCCCCTGGAGGTCCCGTTCAGATTGGATTCCAGCGTTTTCCTTCCGCACCAGCAAGATGTAGGGCACATAGGCCAGCGGAACTGAAAAGTCCACCGTCCTGGTGCGGTCTTCAGAGTAGATGGCGGCGCTGATGAGGTCCAACTCCCCGCGATCCATGGCATCCCATAGCTGGGTGTTGGAAGAGCGCCGGATTTCCAGGTCCAGCCCGCTGTTCTCCGCACAGGCTTGAAGCACCTCTACGCAATAGCCCGTCAGCCGCCCTTTATCATCGGAATATTCGTAAGGCGGTGTCTGGGTCCGTGTGCCAACCACGATCCTGGGACTGGCGCCCCCCCACAGAACCTGGGCCATGCACCATCCAAGGAACAGTAGCCCTTTCACGACTCGGCTTTCAGTTCTCATCGGGTTCCACGAATAGGTGTTGGATTTGCGGGAACTCGGTTTTCAAGCGGAGTTCCAGTGCGTTGATCGCTTCCACCAGGGCGCTGCCGCTGGGTTGATCCTTGAAACGGATTTTCAGGGCGAGCATCAATCTTCCGCTCCCGATGACCACAGCGATGAGGTTAAGTGTGGCTTCAACTTCAGGGTCCTCGTCCACTGAAGCGCGGATGGCAGCCCGAAGACCCAATGGCGGGGCCTCATTCATCAGCAGGCTGGTCACTTCGGTGCCTACGAAAAGAGCTACGGCCACCAGAAGCAAACCGATGAGAAGGCTGCCGATGCCATCCCAAACCGGGTTTCCAGTGGCTAGAGTCAACAACACTGAGGCAAGCGCCAGGCCCAGGCCCGCAAGGGCCGCGGCATCTTCGGCGAGCACCACGATCAATTCCGTGGCGCTGCTATCCCGCATATAACGCAACAGTGATTTTCGGCCCCGCTCCGCTTTGGCTGCCTGCAAAGCGCCCCTCATGGAGATGCCTTCAAGCAGCAGGGCGAAGATCAACAACCCCACGGCCCAACCCAGATCATGGGGCGCTTCGGGGTGGCGGATTTTATGGAGGCCTTCCACCATCGAATAAATGCCGCCCACTGAGAACAGCAACAGAGCCACCAAAAAACTCGCCACGAAGGCAGCCTGTCCCTGGCCCAAGGGATGCGCTGCGGTGGCAGGTTTCTGGCCTTTTCTCATACCGATGAAAAGCAGAAGCTGATTGCCGCAGTCGGCCACGCTATGAACGGCTTCGGTCAACATGGAGCTGGAATGGGTCAGCCCGAAAACCACGAATTTCGAGATGGCGATGCCGAGGTTCGCGGCCAGGGACAGGGTTAGAGCTTTGGATGAATTCGCCGACATCAGGAGTTCCCTTCAATGGCCCGGATCCGGGTTTCCAGCGCTGTGACTTCACGATGGGTGCGGTCAAGGGCGTGGGCTTTCACCAGAGATATTTTCGCCTCAGAGAGATTCTTAGCGGAAGTCCGCCCCGCCCCTCGATCCAACTCCGCCCGCAAGCATAGCAACTCGCCACGGCGGAGGTGGTGCGCGAGGATGCCGGGGTTTTTCAATAGAGCTTCGGACACTACCGCCAAGCCCTCTTCCAGCGCGGGGCGCGGATCGCGGTGGGCATCACGCTCGGCCTCCGCCTTCCATCTAAGGACCAGCGCAAACTGTCCATATGCGTTGGTATTGGAGGGCGACAAGGCCATGCAACGGCGCAGGGCCGCGACGGCGGCATCGAAATCCGCCCCGCTCTCCTTTTTATTCAATGATTTCCAGCGCCCGCAAAATCCATAGACCTGCCCTTGCACGAACCGCGCGTCATACTCCCCCTTGCCCGATGCGATAAGGGCCTCCGCCATGGATGCAAGCTCCACGCGCACCGGCTCGGGATCGAGCCCGGAGTCCATGGCCTCCCGGGCTCGGGTAGGCATCATCCACACCGCTTCATCCAAGTAGGTGTAATCCAGCGGCCCCAAAGCCTTGGCGCGGACGAAGGCCTCGCGGGATTCCAGCAGCGCGCTCTCTCCCCCGCCTCCATGATTGAAAGCGTACTCCGCCTTCGCGAGCCAAACCGTCCCCAAAAAGGCCCAAGCTTCCACATTGGAAGGGTGATCCGCCACGGCGCGGCGCATCACCAGCAAGGCTTCTTCATAATGAGGCTGGGGATTCTGGCCACGGTCCTCCAGGGCGTAGCCCTGTTTGACCCAAGCCCGAGCCAGTTCCAGGCGCGGCATCAAAGCGCGGGGATCGGCCTGTACCGCATGTTCCAGCGCCGCTATCGCCGCCAGGCGCCCAGAACCCACATTGCCCTTTTCTTTGAAAGCCATTTCGAAACTGAAGCGCTGGAGCGACCCCAAGGCCTGATGCAACCGTGGATCGCTCCGTGCGATGGTGAGCGCCGTGCGGAGGCAAGCCTGGGCCGCTTCTTGTTCCGGGCGGGCCTCTGCCGCGCGGCCGGCGAGCAATAGGGCCGAAGCCATGGCCGCATGGGATTCGGCTTCTAACCGGAGGCCTTCCACCCGTGTGGAAAATTCCGCCTGCGCCGACCGCGCGGAGACGATTGCATCTGTGTAACGGCCTTCATAAAAAGCCACGAGGCCTGTCATCAAATCCTTGGCCTCAGGCCGGTCCAGAGCGTGGGCCCGAACCAACGCCAGCGCGGGATCGCGGAAATTGGCGCGCAGCTCTGACTCCCGCGCAGCACGTCTGCTCGGATCGGGCTCCGTGGCCGATTCATCCAATCCAGCACGGTACAACTCCCCCAGGGCTTGGGCCAAGGGCAGCTCCACCTCTGGTCCATGGGCGCCGAGATGCTGCGCCTGTCTGAGCCAACGAAGGGCCTGCCCGTATTCACCCAGCATCAGGTGGCCTCGGCCTAGTCCATAGGCGGTGGAAGCTTCCTGCTCTGGATCGGCCACCCTGTGCAAATTGTCCATCCACTTGCGGACCATCGAGTAACTGGGGCTCAGATCATGGAGCGGGAAGAGCCGCGCAGCCTGCATCTGGCCTTCGGCGCGCTCGGCTTCCTGAGCCACCCGGCTGAATCGCGAGGCTGCGGCACGATCCCGGACCCTTGCCAGGGCCATCCATCCACCAAGGGCGGCCAGGGCGCAAACCGCTGAAACCAAGGTGATGAAAAGAGAGCGGTGCTTTTGCAGCTTGGTCCAGGCTTGGCGCATCAAACCCACCCGCCGGGCCGCGATGGGTTCGCCATCCAGGTAACGATGGAGATCCTGCGCGAGAGCCAAGGCCGTGTCGTATCGTCGGCCTGGTTCCTTTTCTAAACAAGTGAGGATGATGGTTTCAAGGTCCGCCGAAACCGCTGGGAAGCGCCGTCGGAGGGGCGCGGGTTCTTCTTCCACAAGGCGGCGCATGGTTTCCAGTGCGGAGCCGGCGGCAAAAGGCGGCTGCCCTGCGATGGCTGTGTAGAGCGTCGCGCCAAGGCTGAAAACATCGCTGCGCCGATCCAGAAGATGCCAATCGCCCTTGGCCTGTTCCGGCGCCATGAAGGAAGGTGTTCCCATGGTTTCGCCGGTTTTCGTGAGCCCCGAGTCCTCGGGTCCCCTCGCTAATCCGAAATCCATGATGTAGGGTTTGAAACCGCCGTCCGTTTTTGGCTCCAGGGGCTCAAGCATGATATTGGCCGGCTTGATGTCGCGGTGGACAAGGCCCATGCGATGGGCCGTGTGCAGCGCCTCTGCCACCAAGGCCACCAGCGCGGCCTTGGCACGGAGGTCGAGCCTCGGCGCCGCCTGGTCCAGGGTTTCCCCCTCGATGAATTGCAGTGCGATGTAAGGCCGACCCTCCAGCTCACCGACTTCGTGGACTTTGCAGATGTTGGGATGGTCCAGTGCCGCCTGCAGCTGGGCCTCCAGGAGCAAGCGGCGGACAGAGTTGGGATTGTTAGAGCGCAGGAATTTCAGCGCGACCTTTCGGCGCAGCTTGGGATCCTCCGCCAGGAAGACTTGCCCCACGCCGCCCTCGCCCAGCAGCTCCAGGACGCGATAACGATCCCACTCCGCGAAAGCCCACGGATCCATGTCCGGCCCAGGCCTCAGGCTGCCAGACCAAGTATCCTCGTCTGCTCCAGGCCCAAAACCCGTTTCTTTAAACCCTTTCTTGGGAGTCATCGGTGAATCATCAGATGGCCTTTCCTAGGCCTTGGGGAAGATGCGGAGTTCCTGCATGAGGTCCCCCAGCAGGTAGAGTGAGCCCGTGACCAGCCGTGTCGTGCCGGTCTTCTGCTGGAACCTTGCCGCCGACTCGGAGATGCTCAGGATTTCCAAATCATCACCCCACACAGAGCGAAGCTTTTCCGCACTGGCCCAGCGATCCCCTTGGCCCACGATGCCGATGACAGCGCGCGGCGCCATGCGGATCAATTGCGCTTTCATCGCCACCAGGTCCTTGTCCTTCATGGCGCCAAAATAAAGAATGGGATGAATATCGCAAGCCACGGCGTGGTCTGCCAGCACCTTGGCGCCATCCGCATTGTGGGCGCCATCCATCCAGACATCCTGAAGGCCCGGCACCTTCCAAAGACGGCCGGGCCATTGGGTTTCCTCAATGCCTTTCCATAGCGCCGCATCGGGGATGGGGAAACCCAGGCATCGCAGGTGTCGCATGGCTTCAAGGGCCGTCGCCAGGTTCTTCACCTGGTGGGCTCCAGCAAGGTTCAAGCGATGTCCGTTCACCACCGAGTGGTCCCAGGCGATTTCCGAAGGCGGGATTGCGGGCGCGGGAAAGATGGCGGGACGGCATTCCAGCAGAGGCCAAAGCCAATCGGCCTTCAAGTCTTGGCCCACCACCAGGGTGTGGCCGTCCCGGGCGATGCAAAGCTTTTCCTTGGCGATGGTTTCCAGTGTGTTCCCTAAATATTGTTGGTGCTCCAGGCCTACATTGGTCAGCACCGAGACCATGGGTTCGCAAGCATTGGTGGCATCCCAGCGGCCACCCAACCCGACCTCCACGATGGCCAGCTCCACCCCAGTCATGCGAAAAGCCGAGAAGGCCGCCACGGTCATCAATTCAAAATAGGTGGCATCAAGGCCTTCATCCCGTTCGGCCTCGAAGGCCTCGTTCAGCAGCAAGTCCAACGCCCCCGCGCCGATGTACTGCCCGTCAATCCAGATGCGTTCCAGAGGGGATACCAGATGCGGCGAAGTGTACCAACCGACCACACTGCCCGCCGATTTCATCGCGTGGGCCAGAAGCGCGCCTACACTGCCCTTGCCGTTGGTGCCCGCGATCAGGACGATGGGGTAGTTCCGATCAGGGCGGCCCAGCGCTTTCAGTAGCGCGGTGGTGTTCCCCAAGCCTTTCTTGATGCCCCAATGGGCGCGCTTGTCCAGTTTTTCAAGATGGGGCCAATCCTTGGCTCGCCGCCAATGAGCATCGTCTGGGCCCTTGTGCTCTGGCGCCGAGGACTCTGGATTTGGGCTGGCATCAGCGTTCAGGCGCCGGTTGGGAGCATCCATGCTAGACATGAGGCCACAAACTCCTTGAGTTGATCCCGGGAAACAACTTTATCCACCATGCCGTGGGCCAGCAGGAATTCAGATCGCTGGAAGCCTTCCGGAAGGCTTTGCTTGATGGTTTGTTCGATGACCCGTGGACCGGCAAACCCAATGAGGGCCTTGGGTTCTGCAATATTTAAGTCCCCCAGCATGGCGAAGCTTGCCGAGACTCCACCCGTGGTGGGATCCGTGAGAATGGAGAAATAGGGGAGACCCGCCAGGTCCAGTTTGGCGAGGGCCGCGCTGACTTTGGCCATCTGCATCAGCGACAGCGTGCCCTCCTGCATGCGCGCGCCTCCAGAGCAGCTGACGATGATGAAGGCGCACTTTTTGGCAAGGGCTCGCTCGGCCCCAAGCTTCAATTTCTCGCCCACCACGCTGCCCATGGAGGCCGCCAGGAAATCGAAATTCATGACACCCATCACCACCGGATGGCCCGAAATGGCCCCTTCCACGATCACGACCGCATCCTCGGTCTGGCCCGCGGCTTCGAGCTTCTTGAGCTGATCCGCATAGGCTTTCGAAGCCACAAAATTCAACGGGTCGGCGGAACGCAACTCCGAGAAGAGCCTTACCCAGCCCTCATCCATAAGGTTGGCCAAGCGCTCTTCCACGCCGATCCGGAAGTGGTAGCCGCATTTGGGACAGACGTTATGGGTATTCACCAACTCCGCGCGGTAGATGAGTTCGCGGCAATTGTCGCACTTGATCCAGAGGCCTTCGGGCACCCGGACGGTCTTGGCCTCGACAGCGGTCTTTTGTTGGCGTTTCTTGATGAACCAGGACATGACCGAACCTCGACTTTTAGGTGCCGTTATA
Source organism: Holophagaceae bacterium (assembly GCA_016722505.1). GTDB lineage: Bacteria > Acidobacteriota > Holophagae > Holophagales > Holophagaceae > JANXPB01. Next base: position 1,372,963 of record JADKJH010000001.1, on the reverse strand, counting down.
GAATAACCAGTACTTTTCTGGTTAGGCTTTTACGGCCCCTTATGCCGCCCTAGCCACTGGAAGGAAAAATTGTCATTGAGTGACGGCCTGCTTCTGCAATGACTTCCTTACTTCTTCCGGGGCCCTTGCTTCATGGCTTCAAATAGCCTGTCGAGCTCACCCTCGCTTCCAAAGTGGAGCATGACGACGCCGCCCTTGCCCTTGGATTTGATCTCAACCTTGGTGGACCAGGCCAAGGTCAGTTCCTCGGCGGCGGCTTTGATGAAGACCGCGTGGGGATGCTTTTCCTGCCCTTGGGCTTGCCTTCCCTGCTGAGATGGTGAAGCTTGGATTCAAGGGCCCGGACGCTGAGTTGTTCCTGGATCACGACCTGGGCCATCTGCTCCATGAATAGCGCATCCGGCAGGCCCATGAGCACTTTTGCGTGACCCGTGCTGATCTGGCCCATGGCCACATATTCTTGTATGGCGGAGGGAAGGCGGAGAAGACGCAGTGTATTGGCAACCTGCGAGCGGCTCTTGGCGACACGGTCCGCCACCTGCTCCTGGGTCAACCGCAAATGTTCGCCAAGTTGCCAGAAAGCCTTGGCTTCCTCGATGGGGTTCAGCTCCTGGCGTTGGATGTTTTCCACCAAGGCGAATTCCAGCAACTGGTCGTCCGGAACCTCCTTGAGCACCACCGGGACCATGGGGATGCCAGCCTTCCGGGCCGCTCGCCATCTGCGCTCACCGGCGATGATTTCGAACTTTTCACCGACCTTGCGGGCGATGATGGGCTGCACCATGCCATGCATCTTCAGGCTGGCGGCCAACTCTTCCAGGGCCGTTTCATCGAAGTGCGTGCGCGGCTGCTGGCGGTTGGGGAACAACGACCCCACAGGGACTTCCCGTTGAGGGGAGTCATCAGAGGCGTGCTGGCTCATCAGCGAGGTGAGCCCTCGACCCAAAGCTTGGCGCTTGAGGTTCATTCCGCCTCCCTATTCAAGGCTGGACTTGGTGTTGCGAGCTCAAGGCCCAACCACTCCCGGGCGAGATTCAGATAGGCCTGGGCTCCTTTGGATTTCAAATCATAGAAGGCCACGGGCTTGCCATGGCTGGGGGCTTCCGCCAAACGGATGTTGCGGGGGATCGTGGTGCCAAAAACTTTCCCGGGAAAGGCTTGGCGCACTTCATTGGCCACGGCGGAACCGAGATTGGTGCGCTCTTCCGCCATGGTCAGCAGGATGCCGCCCAGTTCCAATTTGGGATTCGGACCAGCCTGGATCCGTCGGATGGTCTCCATCAATTCAGAGAGTCCATCCATCGCCAGGAATTCGCATGGCATCGGAATGATGACTTCATCGGCGGCGGTGAGCGCGTTGAGCGTGATCATTCCGAGCGCGGGTGGAGAATCCACCAGGATGAAATCGTAATTTTCGATGACCGGCTCCAGTGCCTTACGGAGCTCCTGCAATTGGGGCAACTCGAAGAGTTCGAATTCCAGTTGAGCGAGATCCTTGCCGGCGGGCATCACCTGGAGCATCGGCACTTCGGTGTGGAGGACCAGCCCCTTGGCGGGCGCCCCCTTCATGAGCGCATACGATCCCGCCCGATGATCAGGCTTGGGAAAGCCGAGACCAGTGGTGCTGTGCCCTTGAGGATCGTAATCCACCAGCAGCACGAGCTTTTCCATCATCGCCAAAGAAGCTGCGAGATTGATAGCGGTCGTGGTCTTGCCGACGCCGCCCTTCTGATTGGCCAGCACTACGATGCGCGCCGTCATAATTAAGCTCCGCTCTGGGGGCCCAGAGGGGCAGCAGAGCGCTGAATGACTTCACGGATCACGGGTATCCTCAGGTGTGGAACATGTCAGGATAACACGTTCCACGGTGGTATCAGCGAGCTTCAAACCAAGCCGAGCGAGGCATCGGGCACTACCGCGGCGACGATGCGGACTCGCCCGGAAAGCCATAGCTCCTGCCAGGATCCATCATCATTGAGTTTCACCAACACATCCACCGGATCCCCGCCCCTGGGCTCCAATCGCCATGATGCGATGCCCGTGCGTTTGGCCATCCAAGCCGCGGCCACGGCGCATCCAGTACCACAACAAAGGGTTTCTCCCTCAACCCCGCGTTCCCAGGATCGGATGCGCGCTGTGCCCTTGCCCGTGGGCTGAAGGATGTTCACGTTGGTGCCTTCTGGAAAGGCCGCATGATTCCGGAGGGGCGGCGCGAATACCGTGAGATCCACCGCATCCACATCCAGAACCTCCACGACTAATTGAGGGTTCCCCACGAATCCGAAAGCCGCCTGCCCGGTAAGTTGGATTGGCAGTGCCTTGAGGCCGAATCCCGGACCTTCTGGCATTCGAATGCCGGCGCAGGGGTTTGGGTCGTCTGTGAATCGGCGCAACCGGATGGACACGCCGCTTGAGATGGCTTCCACGAATTCGGATATTGGCGCGCCTTCAAGCGCCAGAGCTGCGCGGCTTCCATTGGAACAGAATGTAAACGCACCATCTGCATCCCAATGATCCATCACCCATGGCATTCCGGATTCGGGGACATGCAGGCAAAAAAGGCCATCCAAACCAAGGCCTGACCCCTTGGCACACAGGACTCTGGCCCAGGCGGGTCCATCGAAGGCGCTTGGTAATTCGTTTGCCCACACAAAGGCGAACACGTTACCCGATGCCGACGCGATGGTTAGCGGTGCCTGGCTCCTATCGCTTCTCACCGTGATCCCGGAAAGTGTAGACCGTCTCGCCGGGCTTGGCGTAGCCACGCTGCCTCGCCAGGGACTCCATCAACTCTGGATCTTTCTCAAGAAGCCGTTTCACTTCCAACGCGATTTCATGGTTTTTACGGTTGAGATCCATGAGCTTCTGTTGCTGATTCATGAATTCCTGTTCGCGTTTGTGGAGTGCGGGCAAGCCATAGGGCGACCAGAGAATCACCACCGAAAGGAATCCCGAGATACCCAGAACGGCCATGATGACCCTGGATTCCAGCAGCGTGTTGGTGTTCATTGCAGCCTTGCCCCGAACGCCTCCTTGCCCGCATAACGTGCTGACGCCCCAAGCTCCCATTCGATCTGGAGTAGGCGATTGTACTTGGCTACGCGATCCGTCCGGGTCGGCGCGCCGGACTTGAGCTGCCCAGCCCCCGTGGCGACGGCGAGGTCGGCAATGAACGTGTCCTCGGTCTCCCCGCTGCGATGGCTGATGATGGCGCGATAGCCTGCCTTATGAGCCATGTCCACGGCTTTCAGGGTTTCGGTGACGGTGCCGATTTGGTTCAGTTTGATGAGGATGGCATTGGCGATGCCCTGTTTGATTCCATCCGCGAAGATCGTTGGATTGGTGACGAAAATATCGTCGCCCACCAATTGCGTGGTCGCGCCTAATTTGTCCGTGAGAAGCTTCCATCCCTTCCAGTCATCCTCGCTCATCCCGTCTTCGATGGTGAGAATGGGATGGCGCTGCACCAGCCCCGCATAGTAGTCGGTCAATTGGGCCGAGGACTTCTTTGCATCATCCAGGTGATAACCATCCTTTTGGTGGAATTCCGAGGCCGCAGCGTCCAATCCCAGATAGATATCCTTGCCAGGCTTAAATCCAGCCTTTTTAATTGCTTCCTCAATAAGATCCAAGGCTTCCTCATTGCTTTGAAGGTTCGGAGCGAAACCGCCTTCGTCCCCAACCCCGGTGGAGAGCTTGCGCGCCTTCAATACCGCTTTAAGGGAGTGGTAGACCTCAGCGCCCCAGCGCAGGGCCTCTGCGAAGGTAGAGGCACCCACAGGAAGCACCATGAATTCCTGGATGTCCATGTTGTTGTCAGCGTGGGCCCCGCCGTTCAGGATATTCATCTGTGGAACCGGGAGCATCCGGGCTGAAGCCCCGCCCAAGTACCGGTAAAGGGGTTGGCCGGTGGCTTTCGCCCCAGCGTCAGCCAAGGCCATGGACACAGCCAGAATGGCATTGGCGCCCAATTCTGCTTTGTTGTCGGTGCCATCGAGATCACACAGAAGGTCATCCAGTTCCGCCTGCTGGAGGCCATCCATTCCCTCAAGAGCCTCATTGATTTCAGTGTTGATAGCTTGGACTGCCCCGAGAACACCCTTGCCTTGATAGCGTTTCTTGTCTCCATCGCGCTTTTCAAGGGCCTCACGCGTACCCGTGGATGCTCCCGATGGAACCAACGCTTGGCCCAGGAAAGATGGCCCCGCACTGCTTTTGAGTTCCACCCGCGCAAGGACCGTGGGATTCCCCCGGCTATCAAGGACTTCCAGAGCCGAGACTCTATCAATGAGATTCATATGTCACCAATTCAAGAGACCGAGCGTGAGGCCTGCCGCAAAGCAGGCCATCACGCTCGGTCGGTTAGGGTCTAAAAAAGCCCCGTTACTTCTTTGCTGGCTTCTTTGCGGCAGCCTTTTTAGGAGCAGCCTTCTTCGCGGCTGGCTTCTTGGCGGCGGCCTTCTTTGGTGCTGCCTTCTTGGCAACGGCTTTCTTCGGTGCTGCCTTCTTGGCGACAGCTTTCTTCGGTGCTGCCTTCTTGGCAACGGCTTTCTTCGGAGCTGCCTTCTTCTTGGCGGCGGCTTTCTTCGGCGCGGCCTTCTTGGCGGCGGCTTTCTTCGGTGCTGCCTTCTTGGCGGCGGCTTTCTTCGGTGCTGCCTTCTTGGCGGCGGCTTTCTTGGGCGCTGCCTTCTTGACGGCGGCTTTCTTCGGCGCGGCCTTCTTGGCGGCGGCTTTCTTCGGCGCGGCTTTCTTCGCGGCCGGTTTCTTAGCGGCGGCCTTCTTCGGCGCGGCCTTCTTGGCGGCTGGCTTCTTCGCTGCAGCAGCGGGCGCAGCTGGCATGCCAGCGGTCATGGGTTCGGTTTGTGCCATTTTTGGCTCCTTAGGGCCCTTGCGGGCAGGGTTAGAGGTGGAGCTTGGTGATGTTGCTTTGAGTGTAGGCAATTTTGTGGATTGCGCACCCTTCTCTTTGATTTTTATTTCAATTTCTTTTTTCTCGGTGGTCGCGGGGGCATCGGCCGTTTTGGTTTTCGGCTTCGATGGTTTCTTCGTAGGCTCAATGCCAGCAAGGATCTGCGCGAGCCGCTTGCCTGGGTAGAACTCATCAAGAAGAGCGTCGCCGATGATCACGCCGTGGACACCCATGGACTCAAGTTGTTTGATCTGGGCCAGCGTGTTCACCCCGCACTCGACCATGCGGAGGCATTTTTTCGCGGGCACTTTCTTGAGCAGAGCGATGGCCGCGTCCCAGGAAGGCTCCCAGGTATCGAGGTTCCGGCCTACCACGCAAATGAGGTCTGCACCGGCTTCGATCGCCTTTTGAAGTTCCTGTTCGCTGCTGACCTCCACCAGAACATCGAGCGATTTCATCGCGGCAAGTTTCAGGAGGGCTTGCATCCGCTCGACCGAAAGAAGAGCCGCCACGAGACTGATGGCATCGGCGCCGAGGATCTTGCTTTCCTCCACCTGGTACTCCTCCAGGACGAAGTCGCGGCGCAGAAGCGGGCACTTCACTTGGCCGCGGACTTCCGAAAGGTGTTTGTCCTCGCCAAAATAAAGAAACCGGTCCGTAGCGACCGAGATGGCGCGGGCACCGTTGTCCACCAAACTCTTAGCGTGGGTGGCCGCGCGATAGGATTCACGGACCTGGCCGCGAAGCGGGTTTCCACCCGCGACTTCAGCGATCACCGTGATTCCGGTTTGGCTCAGTTCCTCTTTCAAGGAGTGGTGGCCCCGGTATGCTTCCTTCACCGCCGCTGGTCCCCGTTGCTTTTTTATTTCGACATCAAGGGCTTTGAAGATGGCGATTTTTCTTAGCATTCTGCTGCCTCCATTATCGCTGATCCCATCAACCCTGTTGTACCCAACATCCATTCTCCGAAAAGAAAAACGGCTCAATCGTGCTCGTGTGAACTGTCCTGCTGGAATTTAATCAAAGCAGCGATTCCTTAACGGTCAACCAAAATATCAATCAATTCAAACTAATCTTGCGTCCGCGATGACATCCGCGCAACCCTTCAATGTGAATTTTCGTCCTACGCAAACCCGCTGCTGGAGCCAAAATGCAGATCATAGTTCTCGATCATCCGCTCGCTCATCACAAGCTCGCATTGCTGCGCGACCGCCGTACGCCTGTGATTTTGTTCCGTTCCCTCACGATTGAACTGGGACTGATGCTGGCCGTGGAGGCCACCCGGAATCTTGCTACCGAGGCCTGGGAAATCGAAACCCCGCTTGAAAAAATGGATGGCCAAGCTCTCACCAAAATGGATCCAGCGCTGGTGCCCGTGCTTCGCGCGGGGCTAGGATTGGTCCCGTCATTTCTGAAACTCCTGCCTACTGCCAAGGTCGGGCACATCGGCATGTACCGCGATCATGCGTCCCTCAAGCCCGTGCCCTATTACCGGAACTTCCCGCCAATGCTCGACGCCCGTGCGGTCTATGTTCTGGATCCCATGCTGGCCACCGGGGGAAGCGCCTCCGAAGCCATTCAAGAAGTGAAAGATGCTGGCGCGAAGGACATCACCCTGGTCTCGGTCATCGCTGCTCCAGAGGGCATCGCGCGGCTGGAGAAGGATCACCCAGATCTGCGGATCGTGCTCGGCGCAGTGGACCGGGAGCTAAATAAAAATGGATATATCCTTCCGGGCCTCGGTGATGCGGGGGACCGCATCTTCGGAACCATTTAGGCCACGCTCTTAGGATTTATCGGCCGGATCCCACCACGACTTGACTTGCTGCCAGAAAGTCGGTTTTGGCTTCGGAGCCTCGGGCACTTCATCCGCCGCGGTCATGTCCACTTCCTCCGGGACCGGAAGCAGCGGATTCAACTCGATTGCCTTCCGATAATTCTGCGCCGCCTCGCGTTTGAAGCCTTTGCGGTGGTAAAGCTCCCCCATGAGAGCGAAGGGCTCGCCAGCCTTTGGCCGCAATTTATTGGCGGCCTGCAGCGCATCCATGGCCCGCACAACCCAAGCAGGATTTGCCATCCGAAGCCGACCGAGCAACAACCAGGAATCGTAGGTGACTGGTCCTCCAGGATCCAGCTTCACCGACTCTTCCAGAAGCCGCACGGTCTCGCTGGTGCGGTCTTGAAGCAGCAGGTACTTTGCCCGCTTATAAAGTTTCAGCGCGTTCTGTTCGGGAGTGATGGATTCTTCCTGGATCTCCGGAACGATGCTTTCCGAGCTTTCCAGCTGGTCAAGCTTGGGTTTCGCTATCGCGGCCGGGACTGGAGCAGCATCAGTCGGGGTGCTGAATTCAAGGCGGAATGGCTTTTCACTCCGGGGTGTTTCGATTTTGGGAGCTGCTTCGGGTATGCGGACCGGCGACGACACGACCGGGGTTGGCTCGGAAATGAGTGTGGGGACTGACGGCGGGAGGATGGGCACCATCGGCGGCGTGATGGGCTGGCTGGGTTTTCGGTGTTTGGCTGGAGACGGCATTTCCCCTTTGGCAAGGTTCAGTCCGGAAAGCGCCCAAAGCGTCACGATCAGGCGCGCCGTTTCCTCTTCTTCCATTCCCGTGAGAGAAGCGAGGGTCTCAAAACCCATCGGGTCTTTGCCCAGGAAGGTCAGGACATAGGCCATCTGCGGTGTGAGGGGAAGGTCCTTTAGCGAATCAAGCAATTCAGGCGGGGCCTCCCACCGCCAATCGGGAGAGGATCTGAAAAGGTCACAGACATCAGAAAGGGTGCCCAGATCCTGGAAGGTCTCCCAAACCATGCGCCGGTAATCGATTGGGAAGTAGAGATCAAGATCCAGATCGCCGCCCAGGGACGATTCATTCCACTTCATCTCCACAATGGGGTGTTCCATAGCGTTGAGCAGGATCTGGCGCATCAACGTGAAGAGATGGTCATCACGCTCCTTCTCGCTCAGGAGCCCCCATTTCACCAACCGGTCCCCAAAGCGGACCCCCGAGTTATCCGCCAGCAGTTCCTGAAGCGCATCCCAATCCAGCACACCTCGCCGAATGAGGTAGTTTCCGAATTGCTCACCCGCGACCTCACTCTTCAGGTAAACCAGGTTGCCACTCACCCAATATAAATAGCGGGTGCCATCACTCTGCTCCAGCATCAGCACACCGTTCTGGGCCTCTTGGCGGAGACTACCCATCAGCGCCGGTAGAAATTGGCGGGTATGGGCTTCAGACATGGATGCTCCTGAGTGTGGAAAAAACCTCTTCATAAGCTGGGCCGAAATTGCCTAAAAAGAAAGGGTCTTTGCTTGGGTCTTCATTTCGGAACGTCCTATGCTTGATCAGCATCACGGCAATAAGCCATAAGGGGAAGAAACCATGTTTGAAAAACTTGGCAAGTTTCACATCAAAAAGGTATTGGGCCAAGGGGCCATGGGGGAAGTTTATCTTGGCGAGGATCCTTCCATCGGCCGCGAAGTGGCCATCAAGACGATTCTTCCCAGCGCGGCCCAAGGCGATGATGCCAAGGAGCGCTTTGCCCGGGAGGCCAAGGCGGCTGGTGCGCTCAATCACCCCAACCTTGTGACGATCTATGAATTCGGCGAAGACCAGGGTGTGATGTATATCGCCATGGAGCTGGTGCCGGGCCACGACCTGCAGGAATTGCTGCAGGACCAATCTCTGACCCAAACCGAAGTTCTGGAAGTCTTAGGCCAGGTTTGCGATGGGCTGGACTACGCCCACCGCCAGGGCGTCGTGCATCGCGATATCAAACCCTCGAACATCCGTGTCCAACGCGACGGAAAGAAATTGCGGGCCAAAGTGATGGATTTTGGCGTGGCGCGTGTTGCGAATTCCGACATGACAGCCACTGGAATGGTGATGGGGACCGTAAGTTACATGGCTCCTGAATACATCCGCAGCGGCAAGCCGGATCCACGCAGCGACCTCTTTGCGGTCGGCGTGATCCTTTATGAAGCTTTGAGCGGCCGCAAGCCCTTCAGCGGTGATACCACTCCGACCATTCTCTATAAAATCGTCAATGAGGCCCCGGAACCCATTGACCTGAGCATTCTGCAAGGCATCAGCCCTCTTGTCCGCAGCGTGCTCGACATGGGCCTTTCCAAGGACCCGGAGACCCGATATCAGACCGGCGAAGCCTTCGCGAAGGCTCTTCGCGCCGTCAAAGATCCTACCTGGAAGGGTGTGATCCCCGAGGCCACTGCTGTGCTACAAAGCGGTGCCACGGCTTTCTCCGCCCCAACGCCCATTGCCTCCATTGCCCCGACGGCCATTCTCCCCGCCGGGACGGCCCCAGGCGTTCCGAGACCAGTACCTCCCACAGAAGTCATGGCTTCCGGTCCCGTCACTCCTCCGGTTTTGCCACCTCGCCCCGCTCCAGCGGCTTCATCCAAATCAGGATCGAGCGCCTTGGTGACGCTTCTGGTCGCGGGTGTCGTGGTGTTGGCCATCCTGGGCGGTGGCGGATTCATGGGGTGGCGTTGGTGGCAAGCAAGACAAAGTCAACCCGGCCAGCCAGCCCTGGCCCAGGATGCAACCTCTCCAGATCTCCACGCAACCTCTGGCTCAGCCCTGCCAACAGCTCCGGCAGCCAACTCTCCCTCTACTTCTTTGAACCTGAAATCCACACTGCCTGCTCCGGATGGGCGAATGACTGGAGGCATCAAGGCTCCGCAAAAACCCCAACAGCCCGATGCGCCCTTCCAGCCATCTGCGAATTTAGGGACTTCACAGGCCTCCCCTGAAAAATTCCGCGTTACGGCACCCACTGGACCATTCTCGCCAGAAAGCCTGAGCGCCCTGAGCGCAGCGGAACACATGAGCCTGAGCAACTCCACCATGAGCGAAGCCACCGCCATGGCCAGCAGCAACCCAGCGAAGGCATTGGAGGGTTTGCATAACGCGATCGCAGCGGATTCCCGAAACACTCGGGCCTATGCCTGGGGCCTTGTCATTTCATACAACAACGGGCGTTATGGTGAGATGAAGACCTTCTATCGCCGGGCCAGGAGAAACGGCCTCTCATTGTCCCAATTAGAGGCTGTCAACGCTCAATTGAAGACCATCCTCGACAATGAATCCTTCAATCACCGCATCCCTGGCGGGCTTGAGGGCAACGAATGAAGGGGTTGCCTGGATCGAAGGTCTCCATCCGAAAGGATATTGAAGCTACGATCCAATACCGATTTCATGACGGAAATCTGATGAACCTGGCCCTGACCCATGGCTCCGCGGGGAAGGGCCAGGACAATCAACGACTGGAATACCTGGGTGATGCCCTGCTCAATTTTTGCGTGGCACGGCTTATCTATCAGGAGCTGCCCGATTGGCCCGAGGGGGCGATGTCAAAACTGCGCGGCATGCTGGTTTGCACCGATGCTTTGCATGACTGGGCTCAAAACCTGGGCCTGATCTTGACCACGGGCGCCAAGGCCCCCAAGCAACCGGGCGCCTTGCGAAAGCCCCTCGCGGATGCGGTTGAAGCCTTGCTGGCGGCCATCTATCTGGACGCAGAAGCCTCCAACACCGGGGGGCTTGAGTCCGTAATGGCCTTGGTGGCCCGCCGGCATCTGGATGCCATCCGTTCGGCCCAGCTTGGCATGTGGGCACATGGCGACAGCAAGACGACTTTGCAGGAAAGAGCAGCAGCTCTGGGGCTTCCAGCGCCTCGCTATGAACAAATTTCACGGACCGGCCCTGACCATCAACCCACTTTCAAAGTAAGGGTGTCCGTCGGGGAACTCCACGCAGAAGCCAATGCCGGCAACCTTAAACAGGCTGAAATACTCGCGGCAAGGATGATTGTGGAGCGCTTGGACCGCGCCACCAACAGATAAGCATCCTGATAGGATTTACCACTCCCTTGCCGGGTGCGAGGATTGTTGGGTAAATGGCGAAGGCTCCGAGGTAAACTCCAAGCGGGCCTAGACGCTTGAGAGGAACGACTCCGTGAAGGTTTTCCCAACTCTTAACCTCCAACAGGGCCATGTGGTGCCTACCCTGGGCGCTCATCCGCACGACCTCACACCGTTGGATCTCGTGTCTCAATTGCTGAGCCATGGAATCTCGCGTCTGGCATTGGTGGATGTGGACGCGGCTCACAATACAGGTCACAACCGTGAATTGATCGGCCGGATTTTACACGCCTGCTCCGCTGCGGCCTCCCCAGTCTGTGTGCAAGTGGCCGGTGGTATCCGCAGCTCGGACCAAGCCCAATTCTTCGTGGACCAGGGGGCTTCTTGGTTGGTGGTGGGAACCATTCTGCACAAGAGCCCGCTAATGGTCGAAAGCCTAGTGGCCCGCTTTCAACGCCACCTGACCGCTGCCATAGATGCGAGGGGTGGCGAAGTCCATTGTTCGGGCTGGGTGGATCAGGCGGGCCTTCAAGCCCAAAGCTTGGCCACGAAAATCCGTGCTTATGGATTCAAGCGGCTTCTTTTCGTGGATATTCCTTCGGACACCAGCGCCAACCCGGATTTCGATACCGCAAAGCAGATTGGCGAATCAACGAAGCTTCCGGTACTGATGGGCGGCAGCATCCTCACCCGGGAGCACCTTCAGCAAGCGGCTTCCTTGGGCGGGCTCCATGGTGTGCTCGTGGACGCATTGCTCGTTTTCGACGATATCCGGCTGCTGGATCACTTCCCTTCGAGCGTGTGCTCAGATGGGCATTGAACCCCAAGAGGAGTTGTCTTTCCTGAGCCTGCTTTCTAGGCAGGAGCAGTTGCATTTCCGAAACCTCACGCTCATCCGCCCCCAACTACCCACAGATAAACAGCTGCAGCTCATTGAAGGCCTGGCGCGCAATCTCTCGGCGCCACGCCTCTTGACGCTCATCGCCCGAACCCCTCATTGGCTCATCTACGGGCCGATCCTCCAGGCATTGGCCGAAAACGAGCACACACCTGAAGCCATCCGTCGCGACCTGGAAATGGCGGTCTCCCTGTTTGACATCATGCGGGACCTGGATCAGGCGCCAGCCGCCGAAAAAGACGAACGCTCCGAGACTGTCAAGGCCATCTACCAGCAACTGCGGCCGGACCTGAAACCCATCGTTAAGGCGCAGGCCAAGCAGATGGCGCGGCAAGTCAATTCCACGGGCACCACTGCGGAGCTGCCGCCCTTGCCCACTGCGGATCAGGATTGGGAGGCCCTTACGGCCCCGCCCCGGGAGCCTGTTGAAATTGAAGTGGCCCGCCCACCCGTGCTTCCAAAATCCGAAATCCTGCTGCGGGCCGCCAGCACCCATCAGGTCGAGGAGCTCTGCACATTCCTGATGGATCCAGACGCGGAGATTCGATCTTCCGCGCTTCATAACCCCATCGTCACAGAAGAAATCCTTGCCTCCTCCTTGCAGCAATGCCAGGTCCAGGAGTTTTTTGATGAAGTCTATGGAGAAGCCCGCTGGTATTTCAGGGATGTGGTCCGTAGCGCTATCCGCCATGCGCCCGCCAGCCCCAGCGACCTCTGCCGCAAACTCGGGATTTCCGAGCATCTGCTCTATCGGTTGGATCAGGGCTCCAACAACCGTGCGGATATCCACCGCATCGTAAGCCTGTTTACCCAGTTGGATGAATCTGAATATCAATATGTCACTTTGTGGGCCAAGCGGTCCGCCCCCAACATGCTCAGGGTTGTGAAATATTTCTACGACCGGTTGCAACGCCGCCGTTCCAGCCAGGCTAGCGGATTCACAGCGCCCCAGGCCGAGGGTCGCTGGGCCTCGCTGGAGGATCGGGTCTTTGCGGCGAATCAGGCCACGGCCCCGGAGCAGCTCCTGGGTGCGCTGGTGGATCCGGATTTCAGCGTTTTCCTTGTGGTTCTGGAAAATCCCGGACTTTCTCCGAAGGAATTGCTGGCATCCATACCTTCTCTAGACCAGCTGCGGGCCGAGCGACTTGCCAATCACAATTCCTGGGGTCAAAACCCGGCCGTCCAGGAAGCCCTGGTCCACAACATCCACCTTTCAGAACATACGGCGCTTCGATTGCTCGCCAATCTCCAAACGCCGCGCACCTTGCTCGATGTGTTGCGGGATCCGCGTATTCCTCACATGGAAGTGAAAAACCAGGCTCAAAGCACCCTTCGAGCCATTTACCTAGCCATGGACATTCCCCACCGGATCGTCGCTATGCGCTCCACAGGAGGAGAACTCATCCGTTATCTGCCCGCGGAAATTCTCCAGGATGAAGCCACGCTCTCACAGCTGGTTGCGGATCGGCAACTGGATCCGAGCATCCTATTGCGTTTGGCCAGGAACAAGCAGACCCCTCGCAATGTTTTGGCGCTCATTGCCCAACACCCCATCATGATGGCCCACCCCCCGATCATGTCCGAACTGCTACTGAATCCAAAAACACCGAGGGATTCAGCAATTCGCATCTGGGGCCTGCTCTCGGAGAGCGAGCAGCAGCAACTTCTCAAGAGCCCTCACCTACCCGCCACACTCCGGAATTTGGCCTAACCCTAAGTCATTGGGCCATCCTGCCGTAACCCAAACCTCTGGAGTCGTAAATGCGTATGGGTAAAGCAGCTGGAGGCATCAACAGGGTGGTGGCCGGCCTTGTGCTGATGGGTGCAGTGCTGGTCTCATTCCCCGGATGCCGGACCAAGGGCTCCAAGGCTCCTTCCTGGTTGCAATCAACACCCGCGGGTTGTTCCATGGCCCTTTCGGGCCAAGTGGGCTGGCTTCTTGAAAATCCAGAATTCCAATCGGCCATGACCCGACTCCCATTAGCTGAACAAACCCTCGATCTCTTTCTCAAGAAAGCCAAGATCCACCCTGAAGGTGAAACAGGGCGCGTCACTTTCTTTGTTTTTGATATCCCCAAAGGCAAGGAAAAGACAGAAGACATGGCAGCGGACTTCCTGCTCCAATTCGATGGATTCAAGGATCCACGCGCTCTGCAGATGGCGCTAGCCGAGTCTTTTCCACCGGAAGGCAGCCTAGTCGTGGACAAAAAAGATTGCCCTCTTTTTGTGATGATGGATATCAACAAGGTAAAGATCCGCGCCCTGGTGGATTCCCAACAACGCATTCTCATGGGCGATTTGCGAGCACTGGGCCGCCGGGCCAACCAAGGGACAATTGGCCAAGGGCCTAGGGCGTCCCATGCCCTGGGCGCAGGGGAATGGATAGATGCCACGGCCCCCATTTCCGGATACGTGAATCCCGATGCGCTTCTGGCTGGGTTTGGGAATAAGTTGCCCAGCGAAGTGGCGAAGGAATTCCCCAAAGGCTTGGAATCCCTGGTGTGGAGCGTCACACCGGCCTTGGACCGGAATGACCCCAAGGCTCCACACCGCCTGGAACTGGCCATTGGGGGCTCGCCCGAAGGTATCAACCAGGCCTCCCATTGGATCCAGCGCTTGGTGGCCGGCGCCAGTCAATTGGGAGCGCAACAACAGCTTGCTCCGGTATTGATGCAAGAAAGAACCCGCGTCGGCATCCGCTACAGCGCCTCCAACGAGCAGCTCAAGGCCATCCTTGGGAGCTTTGGCCAGCAATGGACTCCCGCTGGCCCTGGAAAGAAACTTCCCAAAGCATGAGATCCACTGTTTCTGAAATCCAAATGGATGCGGCAGCGAGTCCGGAAATCTGGATGACCCGTCTGAAAGCTGGTCAAGAGGAGGCCTTGGCCCATCTCATGACTCGTTTTGAAAAACCGGTATTCGCCTTCATCTACCGCCGGCTGGGCGGGGAAACCGGGGTAGTCCAGGAGCTTACCCAGGAGGTTTTTCTTAAATGCCTCCAGCACTGTCAACGTTTCGAGGATGGCCGTCCCGTGGCTGCATGGATTTTTACATTGGCGGCTAATGCAGCAACCGACCATCTGCGTAAAAGAGGTAGGGAGGTAGCACCCCCTGAGTTCTTTGACGCACCCGACCCGCATCAGCCATCACCTTGGATGCAAGTGGATCAGGGCCGGAAACTAGCGGCTTTGCAAGAAGCCATAGACGGCCTGACACCCCGTCAAAAGGCCATGATCATGGCCTACTACGTCCATGAACACCCCGTGAAACGCATCGCCGAAGACCTCGGCTGCGCCGAGGGCACCGTCAAAGCAACCCTGTTCCAAAGTCTCGCTAAACTCCGAAAAAACCTTACTCCATCCTTCCAGGATGTGCCCCATGAAGCCTGAACTCGACCCCAAAACCCTGTCAGACGCCGCAGCTTTCGACCTGCTGATGCAGCCAGAGGCCTGGCCCGATGACTCAAGTGCCCAAGCAGAATTCGCCGACCTGCTGGAACTTCATCTCGCGCTACAAGCCCACAAGCATTCCATGAATCTCGAATTGAAGACTCGCCACACCGCTGGCTCCTGGTGGCTGGCGGCCGCAGCTGCGGCCGCGGTGCTGCTGCCCTCCCTTTACACCGTCAAACACGTTCAGACCCTTAAAGCACGCAGCCTGAACATCGCCCGTATTGATCAAGAAGCCAGCAAGCGGGCCCAGGATCGGCTGTGGGCGGGCTTTTTCCAACAGACATCGGACCTGCTCAAGAATTTTGAAAAACATCCCGAACTTTGCTCCCTCAACAAGGAAAACCGGGAACGGGAACGGGAGGCTGCGGTTTCACTGCTCTTAGCTAGCCACCAATTGGCATCCCAGGGCGCGCCCGTGCCCGAGGCCGAAGCCATCCGCACCGATCTCCACGCCTGGCTTTCAGAACTAGCCCTGGAGGACGGCTGCCTGAATCCCGAACGGGCCAGTGAGTTACGCCGGTGGGCCAAGGATAACAACCTTGAAGGCGAGGCCGAGCGCATGGGCAAACTGCTCCGCAAGGAGACGGCTTGATGTTTCCGTTCTTCCTATGGGCAGCCGGACCAACCATGCCGGCCTTGCCGGTGGAACCACCTGTTTTGATCGCACCGGCCAAGGAAACCCCCGCCGACGGGCTCTTTCGTCAGGCCAAGAACCTGCGCTATGGCCAGCGTTGGTATGAGGCTGCGGCGCTTTACCGCCAGATCCTCCGCGACTATCCAACCTATTCGCGGCTTCCCGAAGTGCGCTTCTGGCTGGCCTCCACACTTGAATCAGATCAGCGCTGGGACAGCGCTGCGGATGCCTATACGGAATTTCTGAACCTTCATCCCGACCAAAGATTGCTTGGCCGTGAAGCCAAGCTCAATCGCATCCATTGCTGGGGTCTTCGCCAGGGCCAAAGTCCCCAGGCAACACCAGGCCTCCTAACCGGCTTGGATGATCCATCAGATGAAGTCCGGGTGGCTGCTGCTTTGCAACTCTCCAAAAAGGGGGACCGCCGTGCGGTGGAAGCCCTGCAGAAAGGCCTGAAGACTGCGACCTGCTCAGAGCCCTGCCGTCTGGCCTTGCTAGGCATGGGCGTGGAACCTACCGCGGTGGCTTCCACATTGAATGGCCGCTATCTCGTGCTACGCATCCAGGAAAAGGGCAAGCCCGACACTGTGACCATCCGCTTGGCCATGGGCCTTGCCAAGGCCGTAGCAGGCTACCTGAGCGATGCCCAGATCCAGCAGGCCCGGCACAAAGGCATCGAACTGGACCGGTTGATGGATATCGCCCTTAGTGCCCCCAAAGGCACGATCCTGCTGTCCGTGGATGACAAAGACAGCAGCATCACCATCCTTACTGAGTAGTCCGGTCCCCCATCATTTCGGCGATGAGGAAGGCCATCTCCAGGCTTTGCGTCTGGTTGAGCCTTGGATCGCATCCGGTTTCGTAGGCCCGGTGGAGATCCAACTCCGATAGCCGCTGGCTGCCACCTAGGCACTCCGTCACCTCCTGCCCAGTAAGTTCAAAATGCACGGCGCCAAGGTTGGACCCAAGAGCACGATGGATCTCCATGGAATGGCGCAGCTCGGACAGAATCTGGTCGAAGTCGCGCGTTTTGAGCCCCCGGGCGGTCACTAGGCCGTTGCCGTGCATCGGGTCACAGCTCCACAACACTGGATGGCCGGATGTCTGCACCGCCTGGATGAGCTTCGGAAGCGAATCGCGGACATGGTCCGCGCCCAGGCGTGGAATAAGCACCAGCCGCCCAGCTTCTTTTCCGGGATCCAGCACCGCCAGCAATTCGCGGACTTCTTCGCTGGAAACACCCGGTCCCAGCTTGACTCCAATGGGGTTGCGGATACCGCGCAAGTACTCGATATGCGCACCTTCCAAAGCCCGGGTCCGATCGCCCACCCATAGCATGTGAGCGCCAAGGTTGTAGTGGACCGCGCCATCCCTATCCTTGCTCGTCAGGGCTTCTTCGTAAGGCAGGAGCAGGGCTTCGTGGCTGGTGAAAAATTCCCCGGTGCGGAGGTAGGTGCTCTTGGTGCCCGCGATGGCATCAATGAAATCAATGGACTCCCGCACCTGTTTAAGGATGCGCCGATAGGCTTCGATATCCCGGGTTGAACCCGGAAGATCCCAGCGTTCGGGATGATGCAGATCCGCGAAGCCGCCCACCACGAGCGCCCGGAGGTGGTTCAGCGTGGATGAAGCGTGGAAATAAGCTTCTACCATGCGCCGGGGGTCTGGGCGCCGCGCTGCCTCGGTGGCTTCCGCCGAATTGATGAGATCGCCCCGGTAGCTGGGGATCGCGACTCCATCCATCATCTCGGTATCTTTCGACCGCGGCTTGGCGTATTGCCCCGCGATGCGGCCCACCTGGAACACTGAGCGGCGGCCGCCATGGGTGATGACCACGGACATCTGGAGCAGGATGCGCAGCTTGTCGGAGATGGCGTCCGGCGTGCAGTCCGAGAATTGCTCCGCACAGTCACCACCCTGCAGCATGAACCGCTTGCCGGAACCCGCTTCCGCGATATGGCGGCGCAGATCCTCCACCTCCTCGGGCACCACCAAGGGCGGCAGGCGACGGAGCTGGCACAGGCTCGCCTCAAGCAAATCTTCGTCCCGATAGCGCGGTTGTTGCGCAGCAGTTTTATGACGCCAGCTGCCAGGTGTCCAGATCGAGGGTTTGGAGTTGGCCTCGAGAACGGGGGCGATGGATTGCATGACTTGCTCCTGAAAAGAAGAACCCCCGATCCGCGGGGTGCGAATCGGGGGTTTAGGTCTGGTTCTGATCTGAGTTAGTTCAGGGACCCTCCGACTCGCGCCAAGGTGCGAAAGCCAAAGTAATAAAAGGAGGTCCGGAGAATGTTCATGTGTCCTGCTACGCCTGATGCGTTCATCCACCATGCCTGAAACTTTGTTCAGGATCAAGGTGTCCGCCCTCATGCGCCAGGTCCCGATAAGCTAATGGTTCATGTCTGTCTTCCGCCGGTTCTTCAAGGACCACCTGCTTAGATACCTGCCCCTGAACCTCGGGGGCTTCCTGCTGCTCATGCTGGCGGGGCTTTGCCAGGTCTTGCTCATCCAGACCTTGAACTTCGTTTTCAAGGACAATCTGCAAATGGGCGGCGCCTCAGCGTTGAATTCCATGGCGAAGATGACCCAATTCAAGGCCTGGCTCATGTCGCTGATGCCATCGGGGTCAGTGCTGCAGCACAGTACTTATTTTGTTCCAGCCCTTCTCGTGGTGATCTTCGCCATGAAGGGCGTATTCAGCTATAGCGGAACCTTGCTGATGGTCCGCAGCGGCATCAAGGCCACCCAGGCCCTGAGAGAGCGGCTCTTCGCCCATTTCATGCGGATGGAACCAGCCTTTTTCCAGAAACACCCCGTGGGGGAATTGCTCACGCGCAGCATCGCCGACGTAGGCGCTGTCCAGGGCATCGCCAGCAACCAGATGGCCGAGGCCATGCGGGAGATCACCACCGCAGCGGGCATGTTCGGCTACCTGCTCTACATGAACTGGAAGCTGACTTTGGTACTGCTCATCGCAGGCCCCCTGGTGGTGCTACCCGTGAAGAATCTGAGCCGGCGCATCCGGCGGGTGAACCATCGCAACCAGGAGGCCTCCAGCCGCCTGCTCCAGCGGCTCAAGGAAGTTTTTTCCAATATCCGGGTGGTGCTTGGATTCGCGCGGGAGCCCTATGAGTTGAACCGGTTCCGCCTTCAAAACGAGGAGCTCTACCGCCTGGGGATGAAGAGTGCGCGGGCCTCGGCCCTCAGCACCCCCATCATGGAAATCGTCGGCGGGTGCCTGCTGGCGGGGCTGGTGCTCTACGCGGCGAAGGGCATCCAGGCCGGAACCCTCAACGGAGCGGACTTCTTCACCTACCTGCTGGCGGTCTACGCCCTTTACGACCCCCTGCGCCGCCTTACGAAACTCAACAATGATGTGCAGGTGGCGAACGCCAGCCTGGACCGCGTTTATTCGATGTTGGACCGGGAACCCCAGCTACCCATGTCTGCGGACCCCAAGCCCATCCCTACCCAACCGCGATGCCTGGCCTTCAAGGAGGTCAGCTTCTCCTACGACGAGAAGCATCAGGTGCTGCGCGGCATCACGCTGGAGGTGAACCGCGGTGAGACCGTGGCGCTGGTGGGCGGCAGCGGCGGCGGCAAGACAACGCTGGTGAATCTGGTGCCGCGTTTCTTCGATCCAACCGCCGGGCGCATCACACTGGATGGCGTGGACATCCGTGATTTTGATGTGCGGGCCTTGCGCCAGATGATCGGCTTCGTGAATCAGGAAACCCTGCTCTTCATGGACACGGTGCACGACAACATCGCCTATGGCAAGCGATCCGATCGCGAGGCCGTTGAAGCAGCCGCGAAGAAAGCCCATGCCCATGATTTCATTTCACAGCTGCCGAAGGGCTACGATACGTCCTTGGCTGAAACAGGATCGAGCCTGAGCGGCGGCCAGCGCCAACGCATCGCCATCGCCCGAGCATTGCTGCAGGACCCGCCCATCCTCATTCTTGATGAGGCCACGTCTGCACTCGACACCGAGAGTGAGCGGGCTGTGCAGGATGCGCTTGAAGCATTGATGCTGGACCGCACCACCCTCGTCATCGCCCACCGCCTGAGCACCATCCAGAAAGCCACACGCATCGTGGTCCTCAAACACGGCCACGTCGCCGAAGCCGGCACCCATAGCGAATTGCTCGCCCTCGGTGGCGAATATGCCAGGCTGCATGGAATGCAGTTTCACGAATGAAACGTTCAGATTTTCATTTCGATTTACCCGAAGAATTGATCGCCCAGCATCCAGCTGCGGAGCGGGACGGGGCAAGGCTGCTGGTGGTGGATGCGCGGACAAAGGTGCTTTCGCACCATGCGATCCGGGATTTGCCTGATCTCATTCCTGCAAATTCATTGCTGGTGCCCAACGATGTGAAGGTCCGCCACGCGCGCCTGATCCTCCGGCGCAAAGGCGGTGGCGCTGGTGAAGCCCTGCTGCTACACGCTTTCAGCGACGGATCTTTTGAAGCCATGGTGCGGCCTGGAGCAAGGCTTAAGTCCGGCGCAACCGCTTGCATAATTTCTCCGGAAAATGGGGCGGATCTTGGTGCATTGCACATTGGCGAAACATTGGAGGAAGGTCTACGCAAAGTCCGCGTGGTGCACGACGGCATCAATCTGGACTGGGATTCGGTGGATCGCATCGGCCGTCTGCCGCTTCCTCCGTACATTTCGCATTTGGCGGACGATACAGATGAAAATCGCTATCAGACTGCGTTTCACGCCAGCCAAGGTGAAGCCGTAGCTGCCCCTACGGCGGGCTTGCACTTCACCCAGGAATTAATCGCTACGCTGGAATCGAAGGGGTGCGAATGGCTGCCGGTCCGGCTTCACGTGGGGCTCGGCACGTTCCGCCCTATGACCGCGGATATTATTGAAGACCACGCCATGCACGAGGAGCGCTTCGAGATCCCCGGGGCCACATCATCTGCGTTGCTGCCCATATTGAAAGAACACAATCGTCCCTTGGTTTGCATCGGCACCACGAGTTTAAGAACCCTGGAAGCGGCCTGGGATGGGCATGATCTTGAGCGGTCCGGCTCCACGCGAATCTTCATAAAGCCCGGATACAAACTTCGCACCGCTGATCATCTGCTCACCAATTTCCACCTGCCTGAAAGCACGCTGTTCGTACTCGTCTCCGCGCTGCTTGGATTGGACTTCGCGAAGGCGGCCTATGCCGAGGCCGTGGCCCAGCGCTACCGCTTCTTCAGCTATGGCGATGCGATGCTCATCCTGAATGCGCGCTGAACCGGCCGCTTCCTGGCCGGACAAAACGCCAGCCCTACAAATATTCGATGAACTGATGGATCACCGGGATCTTGTGCCGCTTGCCTTTGGAGGCTTGGAGCACTGACGTGACGGACATGCCCAGGCACCACAACAGCCACATGGGCAGCAGCACGCGCAAGGCGAGGATTCCAAAAATCGGGAAAAGGCCAGATACCACCAGCGCAAGACCAATGATGACCTCCGCAAGCGCGAGCAGCACGCCTTGCCGGGCATTCCAAAGCATCTCCTCATCTTCGCGATTGCGCAGGTAGGGCACAAAAGCCCAAGGCCCGGCGTAGCATAGAATGAGATCCCTCAGTCGCTCGCCTTGGTAGAGCGGAACTTGCGCATCCAGCGGCACGAAAACCTCCCCTTGGAGATTAAGCCGTCGTTGAAAAATCACCAAGCCGTCAAAAGGGCGTTCGGAACCATCTGGCAAGGTTCCTAAACCTTTCGGCGGCCAAAGGGTCCATCCATGGACCTACCCTTGCCCTGGCTGTTTCCCTCAAAGATGCTGGGATATCCATCGAGGATCCATGCGCCCAACTCATTCCATCTATCCCTTCCTCTTGATGCTGCTCACAGGCTGCGGAGGAGGCGGCTCAAGTAGCGGCGGGGGGGCCACACCGCCCCCAGCCACGACTTGCCCACTGCCCAGCCCTATCGCTGCGCCGAAATTCAGCACAAACATATACCCAGCCCTGCAAAGCGGCAGTTGTGGCAATAGCCAAGCGACCAGTTGCCACGGTTTGGGCGTCAACCAGGCCACTGGCGGCCATATTTCATACTGGCGAACCTCCCAGGAGGTATATAACGATCTGCTTCACATGACTCCTGAGGCCCCTGGTTACCTTTTTGTCACACCGAATGATCCAAGCCGCTCCTGGCTTTTAGTGAAAATCACATCCGACAATCCGGGTGGCGGCTATGGCACGCGGATGCCCCAGCAGGGGGCCAACGTTTGCCAGGCCACCGTTGACAACATCACCAGCTGGATCAACGCCGGGGCCCCGTACTGATTTTTCATCCACCTCCCACCAAGGAGCGCCCATGGCCACTTTTGATGCCCAACAAGGTTCGTGGACCGCATCGGACGTTATGCATTTCGCGCGCCGCGCAGGCTTTGGGGTAACGCCTGAAGCGGCCGTTCTCTTGGCCGCGCAGCCCACATCTACCGTCATTGATGCCTGGATCAACCAGAGCGCCAACATGACCGCTTTCAATGCGGCGTTACCCAAGGCGGATGTCATCAGCGACTCCGTCCGCGGTGCCATACCGGCGGATCCGGCCCCCCATCCCTTCCGCCTGGAGGGCTGGCGGAGGCAGAGCGGCATTCCCATCGCCCAGAGCCATTTTGCTTGGCGCATGCAGTTCAATCCGAATTCCTTCCAGGAAAAGCTGGCGCTTTTTTTCCACCAGCTCTTCGCGACGGGCGCCGAAAAGGTGGATAACACGGCCTTCACGGTGAAACAGATCAATCTATTCCGCACACTGGGAACCGCAAAATTCAGAAACCTGCTCCTGGCGGTGAGCAAGGATCCGGCCATGATGGTCTGGCTGGATACGGTATTAAACCGAGTGCGTCCAGGGTCCGGCGACATCCCCAATGAGAACTACGCCCGTGAAATCCTGGAGCTGTATTCCCTGGGCGTGGACAACGGCTATAACCAACAGGACATCACGAATCTCGCCAAGGCGCTATCTGGATGGACCTACACCCCGCTGGATGTCCAAGCCGATCCAAACAACCCCCAGATCCAGCGCCCCAACGACGCGACCTTCCGCGTGAATACGAACTTCCACGCGACGGGATCGGTGACTTTCCTTGGATCCACCTTCGACATTGGGGCTCCCAGCGATTTCGGGGATGCCTGCATCGCCGCCATCCTCACACAACGTGGCGCCAACTGCGCGGCATTCCTGGCCAAACGCCTGCTCACCTTCTTTGTGAATCCGAATTTCAGCTCCACGGCCCTTTCGGATCTCCAGGCCGTTATCCTGGCTCAGAATTTCGATATGAAGGCCATCCTGAAGCTCATCTTCAAATCGGCGTATTTCTTTGACGGGAGCAATCGCTACAACCTGTACGAGGGACCCGTGGCCTGGACCGTGCGCATGAGCCGCATGCTGTGTCCGGATCTCTCAACAGCCACCGTCCCCAGCCTGCCCAGCTTTCCGGCATGGCGTGCCGTCGCCCCCTTCCTTGAAAATGCCGGCCAGGCCGTGTTGGACCCCGCCGGCCCCAACGGCTGGGCCGAACACGCGGGATGGATCAACAGCAACACCGCGCGCTATCGGGGCAAGCTGGCAGCCGCCCTGGCCTTGGGAGAAAACCTGACTCTAACCCAGATGATTTTCCCATCCACTGTGGCCAGCTGGTTTCCCACTCCTCCCACCTCGACCCAGGCTGTCTTTGACCGCCTAGCTGCCCTGTTGCAGCCCGCGCCTATCCCAGCAGACATCCAATCCACCTGGCTGAACGGACTCTGGACCTCGGGTTTCATCTGGGACAGCTCCGCCGCCACCCAGGCCAAGGTTCGAGAGCTAGCCTTCCTGATCCTCTGCTCTCCCCACGCTCAATTGCACTGATCACTGATTGACTGACTGGAGGAGACCATGTCTTCACGCCGCCAATTCATCCAAACCACAGTCGCCGGAGGCGCTGCCTTGGCGGGCCTCACTGCCTGCAGCAGCAGTAGCACTTCATCAGGCAATGGGGGCAGTCCTCCTCCGCCAACCCCTGCCGTCACGGGACCCATCCTAGTGCTGGTGCAGATCCAGGGCGGGAGCGATTGGCTCAGCATGCTGCCGCCCACCAGCGGGGCGAATGCCGGGGCCTACGCAACCAACCGCCCGGTGCTCGCCATCCCCACGAGCAATCTCACCGATCTGGGCGGCGGCATAGGCCTGAACAAAGATTGCACGGGCCTGGATGTAATTCATGCCGCGGGCAAAATCGCCTGGATTCCTGGAGTCGGGATGCCCAATCCCAATCTCTCCCATTTCACCTCAACGGATTTCTGGGGCCAGGGTGCCGCGGTACCCGATGGCACGGGCTGGCTCGGGCGTTGGGGTGATGCGGCTTTCGCACCAACAGACGTATTACGGGGCATCACGACAACCTCGGACATCATCCTGATGAACCATGGCCGGAAAAGGGATTTTGTGGCCATCACCAGTTCCGCAGGATTCAGCTTTCCGGCCTATCTCCGCAGCAGCGCCCAGGTGCCCGATTCCAATCTCCTGAAGAGCGGTTACGCCTACAGCCTGAGCAATCCAGGAACGGCCACTGACGTCTCAACCGCCGCTTCCGAAGGCAAACTCTTCTATGACGCGGCCACTAAATTCAGCACCGCCATCGCCCCCCGTACACCCACTGTTCCCTATCCTGGTGACACAGGCTACGCCATCGCGAACGTCAGCAGTCAGCTCAGTTCCCAGCTGAAACTAGTGGCTCAAATGATCGCCAGCGGCATCCCGGGCCAGATCTACACCGTTCGCCTCGGTGGATTCGACACCCACAGCAATCAGCTCGCCGACTATCCAAGACTCATGCGGGCGTTGGGCGGGAGTATCAAAGCCTTCTACGATGACCTGGCCAGCATCAACACCACCGTCAACAGCCAGACCATCAAGGCTCAGGATCGCGTCATGGTGGTGGGCTGGAGTGAATTCGGCCGCCGGATCAAGGAGAACAACGGCGGCACCGACCACGGCACCGCGATCCTCTCCTTCGCCCTTGGAAACATGGTGAAGGGTGGTTTCTACGGCCTGGGCTATCCCGATCTCACCAAGCCGGACTCGAATGGAAACATGGTTTTCACCACGGATTTCCGCAGCCTGTACGCCACCATCCTGGAAAAATTCCTAGGCTACAGCGACAGCAAGGGAATCCTGGGCGCAACTTATCCGACCCTTGGATTCTTGTAGTTCTATTCCTTCTCCATGAAATCCAGATCCCTTCCGTGGGTATCCTCCAGCCCGGCGAGGCTGAGAGCCGCCAAGGCGAAGCAGACAAGTCCCACAACCCAGGCTGCACCCAATAGACCAAGCTGGCCCTTCAACATCAAAAAGCCACTTGTGATGAGCACTACCGAGCCCCGGAGGAAATTCGGCACCGTGGTGGCCACGGTGGCCCGCAGGTTGGTGCCGAACTGCTCCGCGGCAATGGTGACGTAGACCGCCCAGTAGCCCGCCGCCAGCCCCATATAGGCCATCAATACATACATCCAGAAGGTGCTGAATCCCCGGCCGAGGAGAAACACGGAGACCCCCAGGAAAGCCGCAGCTATGAAGATACCCACCACCTTGGTGCGGCTCCCCCAGGCTTGGCTCAGGAATCCCGAAACCAAGCTGCCGACAGTGACGCCGCTGTAGCAGCAGGCGATGGCCACTCCCGGGTTGATCTTCCCTACCACACCCAGGCTGGGGCCGA
Source organism: Holophagaceae bacterium (assembly GCA_016722505.1). Classification (GTDB taxonomy): domain Bacteria; phylum Acidobacteriota; class Holophagae; order Holophagales; family Holophagaceae; genus JANXPB01. Next base: position 1,347,474 of record JADKJH010000001.1, on the reverse strand, counting down.
ATTCCGGCGAGAAGATGATCAAGATCCCCATGATGAACCACAAGGGCAGGCCGATAAGGATGCATCGCAGATATCGCCCGAAACGGCTCCAGGCGGTGAAGAGGCTGAAGAAATCTCCACGTTTCACACCCGTGTCCTCGGACTTCTGGAACATCAGGCTTTCCCGCATGCCCAGCCGCAGGCAGAGCAGCAGGATCCCAAGGCCGCCACCCGCCAGGTAGGCATGTTGCCAGGTCAAATACCGCCCCACCAAGGCCGCGGTCACGGTGCCGAAAACCCCCACCGAAGCCACCACAGCGGTGCCGTAGCCTCGCAATTCCTTCGGCAGCACCTCGGAAACCAGCGTCACGGCCGCGCCCAATTCGCCCGCGAGGCCCAGTCCCGCCATGAACCGCCAAAAGGCATAACTTGGAATGCCCGTCACAAAGGCATTGGCGATATTCGCCACTGAATACAGCGCGATGCTGCCGAAGAGTGTGGACAGGCGGCCCTTGCGGTCCCCCAGCACACCCCAGAAAATGCCGCCGAGCAGCATGCCGGCCATCTGTGCGTTCAACAGAAAAGCACCCATGGTGATCTGGGCTTCGCCCAGCGGAATGCCAAGGGCTGTCAAGCTCGGCTGGCGCACGATGGGAAACAACAATAGATCGAACATGTCCACGAAGTAGCCGAGCGCTGCTACGAGCACTGTCAGGTTGAAGATGCTTCGAATGGGTGGGCGGGTCATAGGTACAAGTTAGCCGATCATTTGTCCCGGGGGAACTTCGCACGGTGTATGACCCACCGAGCCCACCCAGGCTGATTTTCGCCATCGAACAACCGGAAACCCACAGGCTCTTAATGTTTCATCGCCAACAGCAACGCTGTGAACACCACAAGGGCCGCAAAAGCCCTGCGCAGATGGGCGCCCTTCATACGCGTAGCTCCCCTTGCGCCAAGATAGGCCCCGACAGCGAAGCCTAGACCAACCCCAGCCATAAGTACCCATGGAAAACCCGCCTGCGCCTGAGCGTAAACCAGCACGCCAGGGAGGCCAATCGGCGGCAGCATCACCGCAAGGCTCGTGACCTGGGCCTCGGTTTGCGAAAACCCGAGCCACCATGCCACCAGCGGAATGATGATGATGCCGCCTCCGATTCCCAGCAGCCCTGAGGCCAGGCCACCCGCGAAGCCAATGACGAGGCCGGGAATCCAATATTCTTGCGTAGGCCGGTCCATAGCTCCGGCTTTGGCTTTGCCCCCACTCTTTTGTGTGATCATCCGCAAAGCCACCAACAGCAGGAAGAGGACAAATCCCCAACGCATGGGCCGTTCGGGAATTGCGTTTGCAAGTTCGCTTCCAGTGAACACGCCGAATAGGAATCCAAGGATAAGGATGCCCACCAGCGTCCATAGAATTCGCACACCGCTTCGGTGGTAGTGCAGCACCGCCGGGAGTCCAATGGGCAGCAGCATCACCGAAAGCGTCACACCTTGCGCACGGTGCTGATCCAGGCCCAACGCCAGCGCCAACAAGGGCACCAGCACAATTCCGCCGCCAATCCCGAACAGTCCGGAAAGCACGCCACCGGCCAGCCCCGCACCTAGGCCCGCCAGTGCTTGCAGCCCTGGCGTCATGGCTTGCTCAGAGGCAACAACGGATGCTGCGCATTAAAAATAAGACCCAACCGCTGCCCGCCCTGTTCAAGCGTGAGGTAATTATTCTGGTCCGGGCTTTGTTCAAAAAGCACTGTATTCCTCAATTTCCAACCCCTAGGGTTCTTGAAAGGCGCATCCAGGGTGAACACGATTTCTTCGATGCCAACCTCCTGGTTCACGATTTTGAAATGAATCACCTTGTTATTAGGAGAAACCAGCTCCAGGCGCCCCTTGAAGTAGGCCTCCATAAGTTTCAAACCGTAACCCTCGTCCTTCATTTCCAGGTGGCCACCCGTGAAGGCTTCCAAGGCTGGATGCAGATTGTGCACAGAGATGCGCAACCGCAATCGTGCCTGGCCTTGTGCCAGGTTAAGCGTTCCATAACTGATCGGGAAGACGTGGGCTGAAAGCATCACCGGAGCGATGCTGACTGCCATTAATAGGGCCTTGGGCAAGAATCGCTTCATGGTTTTCCAGCCTAAATCGTTCCGCCTTTTTTGGCCGCTGCTTTCTTGGATCCCTCTGTTTTTTGTTGCATGGGGTTGGGCGGGTTTGGGGGATTTTTAATGAGGTTCAAAGGCTGCGGCGCACCAATACGACGAGGAAACCTGTTGTTGCTCCCGTCCATATCTGGCAGTTCGTGGAGCGGATCCAGTTCCACTGACACCAACTCCTTTTCAGTGACCACGAGTTTCGCGAAGCGATCCTCGTTTTGCAGCCAGGCCTGAACTGGAATTCGCAGCATCTCGCTGCTCCCATCGGAATAACTGAGCTTGGCCAGGATCGGCATCGGGAACTTACCGATGTTTTGGAAAGAGATGCGATAGAGCGTCGGCTTGAAATTCAGCGCCTCGCGTTCCTCTGGCTTGAGGCCTTTCAGCATGGCCTCCAGCTTCTGCTGATCGCTGGCCAACACCGCATAGGGATCGTAGGCACCGTTGTTATAGAAATCCTGAAGGCCCAGCCGCTTTTCTTCACCGCCATCAGGGATCAATTCCCTGTCATGGATCCGTGAGATGTTCGCGTCCTTTTTCGCGTCCTCTTCCCTCAATCGCTGCTTCTGCTTGACGGGATCCAAATCAGAAATCCGGAAAGCTTCCACATTTTCAACCGCGAAATCCGGGGCGAGCGTTGTGTAGAACCAGCCCCGCCAAAACCAGTCCAGGTCCATGCCGGAAGCATCTCCCATGGTGCGGAAAAAGTCTGCGGGTTGAGGCCGTTTGAATTTCCAGCGCCGGGCGTATTCCTTAAACGCGAAATCAAACAGCTCGCGGCCCATGAGCGTCTCGCGGAGCATGTCCAGGCCTGCCGCCGGCTTGGCGTAGGCATTCAGGTTGCCATGCCGAACCGCCTCGCTCTGCGTCATGATGGGCGTCGCGTCGGGGAACTTGAGATAGTCCACGATGCGCTGCTGCTGGCCTGTGGCGCCGGGGAAGGCCGGATCCCATTCGCGTTCGGCGAGATGCTGCAGGAATGTGTTGAATCCCTCGTCCATCCAGGTCCACTGGCGTTCATCCGTGTTCACAATCATGGGGAAGAAATTGTGGCCCACTTCATGGATGATGACGCCCACCAGGCCTAGTTTCGTGCGCTGGCTGTAGGTGCCGTCTTTCTCGGGCCGTGGGCCGTTGAAGCAGAGCATCGGATATTCCATGCCCCCGCCACCGCCCAAACCCATGCAACTGGCTGCCGCGGGATATGGGTAATCAAAGGTATAGCGCCCGTAGACCCGCAGAGTGTGGGCCACAGCGGCGGTGCTGTACTTGTCCCAGAGCGGCATTCCCTCTTTGGTGTAACCGCTCTGCGCCACGATCACACGATCGTTGATTTTCACGCCTTGGGCATCCCAGATCAGCCGCTTGCATGTGTTCCATGCAAAGTCGCGGACATTCGCGGCTTTAAAACGCCAGGTCAGGTCATTGCTCCCAGAGGGCCTGGATTCCGGTTTTCCCGCTTCTTCGGGCGGCGCGATCATGACGGGCTTGTCGCTGCTTCGCGCCTTGTCGAGGCGATCCCGTTGAGACGCTGTAAGCACATCATCGGGGTTTTGCAGTTCACCGGTAGCCACCATCACAAAATCGTGAGGCACCGTGATCTCTACGTCCCAATCACCGAACTCCAGCGTGAATTCGCCTTGTCCCAGATACTGCTCCAATTGCCAGCCTGAATCGTCGGTGTAGGCCGCTGCCCTTGGCTGCCACTGGGCGATGTTGTACAGCCGCGCGCCATCCTCCAGTTGCTCGTATCCGCTACGGCCGCGGGCAAGCTTGTAGTTGTTCACGGTGTAGTCCCAGCTCATGGTGAGCTTCTGGGATTCACCAGCCTTGAGCGGCTGGGGAAGGTCCACGCGCATCATCGTGTCGTTTACAACCACATGCAGCAGCGTACCGTGGGCATCTTTCACAAACTGGACATGAAAACCGTCAGCGCGATCCCGTTTTGTCATGGCATCAAAATAGGGAAATGGAAGGCCTTTGCCTTTATCGCCAGCCATGGCTCCGAGGTCCGCAGCATTGCGGCTGTTGCGGCCCACGCTTCCAGCTTTTTGGATGTTTTGATCCAGCTGGAACCAGATGTAGCGCAGTTCATCCGGCGAATCGTTGTGATAGGTGACGTCTTGGGTGCCACTGATCTTCTGCGCGGCATCATCCAAGGCGACCTTGATTTTGTAGTCCACGCGCTGTTGCCAGTATTTGTGTCCCGGCACTCCACTGGCGGCGCGGTAGACATTGGGCGTAGGCAGGGTGTCGAGCTTGCGGAAAAAGCTTTCGTTGGTCCTGGACGCATTCACTGGATACTGCGTGGTTTGTGCCGCAAGACTGAACATCAACACAGAAAAGACCAGGGTAGGGATGCGCATAGGGCCTCGCGGAAAGTACACCATCGTAACACGATGTCTTTGGCCGGGACAGATTCATGGCCTCGTGTTCCAATGGAGGATTGCGCTATACCAGCGCCCGAGTCTTCCCCAAACCTATGCAGATTCAGCTTTCAGACGATGTCCACCTCGATAGCCGCCGTGCCATCTGGCTTCCCCGCCAGGGCACCTTGGTGCTCTCTGACTTTTTCCTTGGCCTGGGCGCGGCTCGACGCAAACGCCCGGACGCCATGCCTCTCGGTGGCCAGAACGACATCTGGGAGCGCCTTTTCGGCCTGCTCGACGACTTGCAACCCAAGCGGGTCGCCCTTCTCGGCGATGTGAAGCCGAATCAGGGCAGCCTGGAAGGGGAAGAAGCCGAGGAGTTGCGCTCCACCTTCCGTAAGATCGCCAAACAGGGCCGCGAGGTGGTTCAAGTCGTTGGGCATCCTGAACGGGCATGGGGTCCCGCCATGGAGGGCACCGGCGTTCAGCCCGCCGAGACTTATCGTGTGGGGCCATTCACGCTCATGCATCGCCGCCGCATTTTCGTCTATCCGCGCCACGACCAGCCCGGTGGGTTCTGGATCAACGGCGGAGTCCACCCGCTTTTCGCCGCCCCCATGGACACGGTGGATGGCCAAACCATCTGGCACCGCCATCCCGCGTTTCTCTATACGGGTTTCGCGCTCATCATGCCGCCCTTCATGGGCTACGCCCAGGGCTGGGAAGTCATGCAGCCAGAGCGTCTGCCCCGGCAGGCCAGAGCCTGGAAAATTCTCGGTGAGCATATCGGCCCATTGGACATCACAGCCCTGCCCCCCGCGCCTGAGGGAATGCGGACGCTCCAGCGGCCCGTCAAGGGAAAGCCGAGAGAGACCGTAAAGGGCGAGTAAGATTCTGGGCCAACTGCTCGGTGGATTTTATTTCGGCCTTCGCTTGGTTTTAGTGGCCGTCTTTTCCGGGGGAATGGGCGCGCCACCCACCACGGGCGTGCCGTCATCGAGCTTCAAGTCCCAGCCGATCCGATCACCTTTTTTCAGCCCGATGCTCTTGATGGTTCCCACCGCGAATTCGATGAAATGACGTGCGGGCACCGTGCCGCCATAGGTGGGACAGTCATCGCCCCGCATCGGTGAACAAGGCGGCACCCTTTCCGCCATTTCAACAACCTTTCCGTCCGCCGAGATCCACACGACGTCCAGAGAGATCAGGCAATTCTTCATCCAGATGCCATGGGATCCATCTTCGTCATACACGAAAATCATGCAGCGATCCTTGGCCAGGGATTGACGAAACATGAGCCCTTTCTGCTGCTCCCGGGGCGTAGCGGCTACTTCGGCCAGAAAACGGTGGCCTTTGGCCGCCACTGTGCCGCTGCCCGCGCCAAAGACCGCTAATGAACTCAGGCTGCCCAGCAGGGCGGGTCGAATGAATCGCTGCATGCAATCTCCAAGGTCATCCACCATCCTAATGCCAGTCGGCAGAGAAAGGTCCCTTGCACCATCACGTATTGAGGCATAGCCTTGATTTTTACATCCTGGATGGTCTTTGAAGTCCTGCTTCCCTCATTTACTCTGCCTCTTTGCCTTCACCTCCTTCGCACTCGCCGGGGGCAGCAATCCCGCGCCATTACGGGCAATTAGAACCACGGAAAATATCAAGCTGGATGGGAAGATGGCTGAGGGCGTCTGGACCACCGCTCCCGCAGCCAGCGGCTTTATGGAGACCTGGCCGGTCTACGGAACCCCCTCTATCCTGCCGACGGAAGTGAAAGTCCTATACGACGACCGCTTTATTTACGTGGGCGCGAGAATGCACCATCTTCCAGGCCAAGGACCGGTGATCCACCGCCTGCATCGTCGGGACCAGGACAGCGCGAGTGACTGGTTCTACGTGTATATAGATAGTCTGCATGACCGCCGTACGGCCTTCTCATTCGGCGTCAATGCCGCCAATGTTCAAGCGGATTCGGTCTATTTTGGCGACACCAATTCAGACCGGTCCTGGGATGGCGTATGGGAAAGCGCGGTACTAGTTGATGCCGATGGCTGGACCGCCGAGCTGAAGATCCCGCTCGCCTTGCTGCGCATTAAACCTACCGGCCCAGAGGATAGCCCCCAAACCTGGGGTATCAATTTTTCTCGAAGCGACCAAGGGACGATCCGCCAATCCAGCAACTGGCAGGTGCCACCACGGGGAGAAAACGCTTTTGTAAGCCGCTTTCCCGATCTCACAGGGATTGAGGGCATACGGCCCCAGCTTCGCCGGGAATTCATCCCGTATTTAAGTGCCCAGCGGAAATTTGAAACGGCTCAGAATTTCGATGATCGCAAATTTGAGGGCCGTGCCGGTCTTGATGCCCACTGGGGCCTCAGCACCCAGTCGCAAATGGATCTCACGGTACGGCCCGACTTTGGCCAGGTGGAGGTGGACCAAGCCGTGCTGAATCTCAGCACCGTGGAAACGTTCTTCCCGGAAAAGCGAGCTTTCTTTCTGGAGGGCTCCGAGATATTCCACACCGTGGGCGGGCAGCTCTTCTATAGCCGCCGCATCGGGAAAGCCTCTCCCTCAGCGGATCTTGGCACCGGTGAAACCCTGGTGGACCAACCCCTTGCCACGGACATCACCGCAGCGGCGAAGTACACTGCGAAAATTGATGGAATCAACCTCGGCGTCCTCGGCGCCAGTGTGGAACCAACCCGTGCGAGGGTCCTGGATGCCACTGGAACCACGCGCAAACGCGAGCTGTTGCCCCTCACGAATTATGGTGTGGCACGGCTTCAAAAGAGCCTTGATGATTCCGGCAGCTATATTGGCGGCTTCACGTCCTACGCTCATGAAGCTGGGCTTGCGGGGCGGGATGCGGTGGTCGGCGCGGTGGATGGATCCCTGAAATCGAAGGATCGCAGCCGGATCCTCGATTTTGCTATCGCCCATGGCGATGCTGGCCCCGCTGGAGCCAAGGAAGCTGGGTGGTACGCCTACCTGCGCGGTGCGAAAACCTGGTCCAACGGCTGGCACGTAGGAATCCAATCATTCAATGCCGGGCGGGATTTCAATCCTAATGACCTTGGATACTTCGCCGAAGCCGACAACAAGAGGATCTATTGGAGCGCCTCGCGCCAGTGGGACCGGACCTGGGGACCCTTGCGGAATTGGCAGGTTTTCATGGAACAAGGCTACGACACAGATCAGGCTGGTCAAAAAGTCCACCACCACATCTACGCCAATGGCCGCACTGATTTCACCAATTTCTGGTCCATCTGGGCAGGCCTGGGGCGCAACTTTCAGATCCAGGACAATCGTGAACTGCGCACCTTCGGCCAACCCCATCGCCAGTATCTGCAGAGGCCTGGGACCACGTTTGCGAATGCTGGGTTCGATACTGCGGGAAACAAACCCTGGTATGTGCGGATGGAAATGAGCCGCGAATGGTTCCCGGGCGGTCCCAGCACAGATTCAAACCTTTTTCAGAACATCAAGCTCGGTTCCCAAATGGAATTGCAGCTGCAGACCTCATTCACCCGCGATGAGGGTGAACTGCGCTGGCTGGAAACCCGTCAAGCCGATCCTGCCACAGGGCTAGGCGGGACACCAGTGGTGGGCCAACGGCGGCTCAGCGAATTCAACCAAACCCTGCGTCTGGCCTATGCTTTCACCCCTCGGCTCACAGTGCAGCTCTTCAGCCAATGGTTGGCCGTCGCCTGGAACTTTCGGGATCTTCAAGCTTACTTGGATGACCATCAACTCCAGCCAACTACGGCAACTGAGACCACAGCCTTCAGTTACCGGATCTGGAATGTGAATCTCATCACCCGCTGGGAATTCCGACCGGGTTCGACGCTGTATGTGGTCTATACCCACGGCGCCACGACCGATGCGCTCATCAATGACCGTGCGGGCCTCAGCCCCCGCTCTGACCTGGCCCAACTGCGGCACCTGCCATCGGATGATGCAGTGCAGCTCAAATTCAGTTGGTTGTTCCGCTGATCGAAATGCCTTCCATCTCGCTCACTTCGTGGGCATTGAAACTGCTGCGCACCAAGGGACCTGCATAGACCGTCTTGAACCCCAAAGACTGCGCCTTTCGCCCCAGGTCGGCAAATTCATCTGGAGGCACATACCGTTGGACCGGCAATTGATAGCGCGTGGGGCGCAGGTATTGGCCCAGCGTGAGAATGTCTACACCATTAGCAGCCAAAGCCCCGAACACTTGCATGAGTTCAGCCTCTGTTTCTCCCAGGCCCAACATGAGACCGCTTTTCGTGCGGAAACCCTCGCCAAAAAGTGCTGCGCCTAGTTTTTTAGCCTCGCGCAACACGGCGAGGCTGCGCTCAAAACGGCCCGCGGGGCGCACCATCTGGTAAAGGCTGGGCACGGTTTCGGTGTTGTGGTTGAAGACCACCGGGCCGGCCGCCACTACCTTCGCGACAGCTTCCAGATCCCCCATGAAATCGGGTGTCAGCACTTCCACCGATACGCTCGGACAGCGACGGCGGATAGCGGAAATAGTGGCCGCAAAATGCGCCGCGCCTCCATCGGGCAAATCGTCCCGATTGACGGATGTGAGCACTGCGAAGCGCAGGCCGAGAGCTTCCACCTGAACTGCGGTTTCTTCCGGCTCGCAAGGGTTCAACGGATTTGGCTTGCCGCTTTGGATGGCGCAAAATCCGCAAGCCCGAGTGCAGGTGTCGCCCATAAGCAGAAAGGTGGCTGTGCCGTGGCTGAAACAGTGGGCGCGGTTGGGGCAGCGGGCTTCTTCACAGACCGTGTGCAGGTGGTTGTCCCGGAGGCCCACTTTCATGTCGTGCAACTCACGCAAGTTCACCCGTTCCTGGGTGATCCATCCAGGTAAGCGGGGGTGGTCCTTCAGGGCCTCGCGGCCGGTTCGTTTGGGAAAGCGGGGCATGGCTGGGTCAGACCTCTGCTATCAAGATTATCGGAATCCCAGAAGTGCGCCTTTCTCCCTTAAACCAATAAGTAGATCCAAGACGTCATCCAGCTCCAAACCCAAGCCGGAAGCAGCCTTGCCGACGGCAGCGCCTTCGAGGCACCGGGCCAGAAATGCTGATGCGTGCGCGCTGAGCTCCGAATAAATGAAGTCGCCCTCGGAATCCCGATAGCCCAACAGAAAGGTTTCGCCGGAAGCGGGTTCAGGGTCTTGTTTGGTGGCTTCGTGCACTCGAAAGTGATACGCCAGGTTTCGCGTTGCGCCATCAAAAACCACCTGCGAATCACCGGCGGGAGCGGCTTTGAGATCCATTGCGGGCGCTTCGTCAGGCCAGCGCAGGATTTCCACTTCGATGTATTCGAAATGGGCCAACTCAAGCAGGAATGGCCATCGTTCTTGCCCCCAAATACTATTGGCGAGCCAGGCCACGAAGGATGGATTCACATCGCGATAGTAGGGGCTTTGGATTGTCCGGCTGGCGAGGAAGGCATCCAAGCAGCCTTCCCAGAGATCAGCTTGCTCAAGCAGGGCATGGGTGATGGGAAAGCAGTCTGGCAGAGGATCTTCAAGGGCAGTGCGGGCGAGATCGCGATAAACGAGAAGTTGGGATTTGAACTTTTCAAGGGCCTCCTGATCGGCCTTTTGAAGGCCCCGCCCCGCCCCAAAAGCTCTGGGATCGCCTCCAAACGACTCGGCACTTCCAGCATCCAGAATCAGATCCGCCATGCATCGCTGAAGATTCCAGGTCGGACCCAGGGCTTGCTCGGTGGACTCAATCATGGTTGCCGCTCAACACCGGCGCCAAGGCCGCATCATAAGCTTTCTGAAGAGACGCGCGCTCCGCAAGCAGAACATCCAGCTCAGGGATCTCATTGTCCCGTTCCAACAACACAGGCACAGGCCTGCCGATGCGCGGAAGCACCCACTGCATCAACTCGATGACGGGATCGATCACTGGCGCGCCATGGGTGTCGATGATGAGCTGCTCAGCCTCGAACCATGCGTGTCCGGCGATGTGCATCTGCTGAACGCGATCCAGCGGCATACCCTCCAGCCATTCCCTGGGATCGAATCCATGGTTCCGGCTATTGACATAGACATTGTTGATATCCAGCAACCACCCGCAATCCGCACCTTCCAGCACTTCTTCGAGAAACTGTTTTTCGCTCATTTCTGGCGCGCCCAGGCACGCGTAATAGCTGACATTCTCGAAAAGAAAGGGCACCGGCAATTCCGCCTGGACGCGCTTGGCCCGCTCCACCGTGTGGCGCACCGCATCACGCGTGAAAGGCATGGGCAGCAATTCGTGGGTGGTGGCTCCGCCAAAACTGGTCCAACAAAGGTGTTCGGAATGCCAGGGTGAGCGGGTCTCCTTCAAGAAACCTTTCAGGTTGGCTAGGGCATCCCGGTCCCAGGCATCAAACCCGCCGATGGACATGGAAAGCCCGTGGGTGATGACCGGATCCCGCTCCAGGATTTTCATCACCTGGCGATGCCGGCTGCCACCCTGCCCCACTACATTTTCCGGAGCGATCTCCCAGAAAGGCACAGGGGTGGAATCAAGAGCCGCCACCTTTTCCAGGTGGGGTCTCCTGAGACCGACGCCGACTCCAGTAAAAGGATTCATTTCAAGACCTTGTATGAAACAAGGGGGAGACGAAGCCCCCCCCTTGTTGTTGTTAAAAGCCGCCGAGTATTAGTTCTTGGAACCGCAAGAACCCTTACCGCAGGACGCATCTTTCTTGTCCTTGGTGCCCTTCATGCCTTTAGCGGCCTTAGCGCCCTTCTTGTCCTTTCCGCACTTGCCATCCATATCCTTGCCACACTTGTGTTCCTTGCCACACTTGCCGTCTTTCATGTCCTTGCCACACTTGTGGTCCTTCATGTCCTTGGCGGCTTTTTCCTTGTCGGCGCCACAGCTGGCCTCTTTGCCATCCTTCTTGTCGGCCCCGCAGCCGACTTCGAGCAGAGCCTTGTCGGAATTGGACTTAGTGGATGCGGCCGTGGCACGGGGGGCACCAGACACCGCTACGAAGGCGCCAGCGGCGAACATGGTGGCCAGAGTGGTGAGCTTGCGATTCATGGTTTGCTCCTTGCGGCTAAGCCGCAGTGGACGTCCCTAGGTAGGGAGTCCAAGGTTAATTGGGGGCCACTGAAGTAGTGGGCGACGTAACCTAGGGTGCTGGATTGAAACCAAGTGTGACGATTGTCACTCAAAATCACGGGGTTGAGGATTTTCCCTTGGGCGATATGAGGGTGACTAAGGACCGCAAACCTTGCATAATCCTGGTTCCCCTAGGCGGGGACTGGGGAGAGCTTGGGTTTCCGGCGAGGTGGGACATTCAGATGTTTGGAGACCAATCCCGGGTCTCCGATCTGATCGCCCTTCCCATGGTTTTAGGAAGATCGTATTGAATTGCCGAATTTTTAAATTGATGGTTTTCGCAGGGTTTCACTCCGCGTTCTGACAGGTCGCCCATGTTCAATTTCCGCCGTCTTCTCCTAGGCCGGCGACTTGCCACTGACGAGTCGCACCACGCCAGGATCAGCAATCCCATCGCCCTGGCGGTGTTCAGCTCGGATGCATTGTCATCCGTGGCCTATGCCACCCAGGAGATCATGGCTTCGCTGTCCATGGCCCTGCAACACGGCGCGGGCGCGGCCGTAGCGGTCGGGGTCGCCGGGCATGCGATCTTCGGGCTGTCGATTCCGGTCGCCTTGGGGATTGTCGGGCTGCTGATCATCCTTGCGACCAGCTACCGCCAGACCATCAAGGCCTACCCTGGCGGCGGCGGCGCCTATATCGTCGCCAAAGATAACCTTGGAGAGATGCCCGCACTGATTGCGGGGGCTTCACTGCTGGTGGACTACATCCTGACGGTGGCGGTGTCCGTATCCTCGGGCATCGCGGCAATCACCGCGGCCTTCCCGTCCTTTTCGGGCCACAACGTAGCACTCACCCTGCTGGCCATCGTGTTCATCGCCATCATGAATCTGCGGGGCATCAAGGAGAGCGGAGGACTGTTCGCGATCCCCACCTATGGATTCGTGGCCTGCATGCTCATGCTGCTGGGTATCGGCGCCTTCCGTTGGGTCGCTGGCCATCAGGTCACGCCTTACGAAGTCCAGGCCGTAGCCCATCAGGGAGCGGGCGTGGCAGGCTTGGCCCTGGTGTGGGTCTTCATGCGCGCCTTTTCGGCCGGTTGCACCGCACTCACTGGCGTAGAGGCCATATCCAACGGCGTTCCCGCCTTCAAGGATCCGGCAGCTGAAAACGCCTCAAAAACCATGGCCTGGATGGTGGGCCTCCTACTCACAATGTTCCTCGGGATTACGCTCCTCGCGAATCATTTCGGCGTTGTCTACCAGCACAGCACCGACCAGACCGTGGTCCAGGAGACACTGCTTTCCCAACTGGCACGGCAGATTCTGGGCACCAGCGGGCAAGTCACCGGCCTGGCTAAGGCCTTCTACTACGCGGTGCAGGGCTTCACCTTCGCCATTCTCGTGGTGGCCGCCAACACGGCCTATGCCGACTTTCCGCGGCTCGCGGCCCTGATGGCCAAGGATGGCTATCTGCCCCGCCAGTTCTCAAGCCAGGGCGACCGCCTCGTGTTCTCGAACGGCATCCTGATTCTCACCACCATGGCCTGCGCGTTGGTCTGGGGTTTCCACGCGAACACCGACGTGCTGCTGCCGCTCTACGCTGCGGGCGTGTTCATCGGCTTCACGCTGAGCCAGGCGGGGATGGTTCGCCATTGGATCAATAAAAAGGGCATTCACTGGCAAGGCAAAGCCTTCGTCAATGGGCTTGGCGCTGTCGCCACGGTCATCGTGCTGATCGACATCCTCATCACCAAGTATCGAGGCACCACCATTGTGGTGATCCTCGTGGCGTTGATGGTCGCCCTCTTCTACAACATCCACCGCCACTATATCCGCGTGAAGGCCATCCTCGCCGCGAGCCGCACGGAGCAGGTCTATCCCCACAAAATCCGTGTCATGGTGCTCATCTCCGGAATCCACCACGGCGTGGTGCGGGCCCTCTCCTTCGGAAAAACCATCGCCGCCCACGGGGATGTGGAAGCCATCACAGTGGATTTCCCCGATGATGCCGGACGGGAAAGTGCCGCCCTCGAAAAGCTGCGGAGCGATTGGCCCACCTATTGCGAAGGCGTCCCGCTTCGGGCCTTGCGCAGCCCCTACCGCAAGATAGTCGAGCCCATTCTGGATGAAGTGGACCGCATCCGCCGGAGTGAACCAGAGGTAGTGCAGGTCCTGATCATTCCCGAGTTCGTGACTTCCAGCTGGTGGGAAAACGTGTTGCACAACCAGACCGCGCTGCGGATCAAGACATCCCTGTTGAGCAGGCCAAAAGTCATCGTGATCTCGGTGCCCTACCACCTGAATCCAATCCGGGATTGACCTGAAACCCAGGGCACACCAACACGTTGGCCCCGCTTAGGCTCTAAGATTAATCATCCATGTACAACTTCCGCCGTATCCTGCTTGGGCGACGACTTGCCAGCGAGGAGTCGCAACACACGAAAATCAGCAATCCAATCGCCTTGGCGGTGTTCAGCTCAGATGCATTGTCGTCTGTGGCCTATGCAACCCAGGAGATCATGGCCTCGCTCTCCATGGCCCTGCAGCATGGCGCGGGCGCGGCAGTTGCGATTGGGGTCGCCGGACATGCGATCTTCGGGCTGTCGATTCCCGTCGCTTTGGGAATTGTCGGGCTGCTTATCATTCTCGCGTCCAGCTACCGCCAGACCATCAAGGCCTATCCCGGCGGGGGCGGCGCCTACATCGTCGCCAAGGACAATCTCGGGGAGATGCCCGCCCTCATCGCAGGCGCATCACTCCTTGCGGATTACATCCTGACCGTGGCCGTGTCCGTTTCTTCGGGCATCGCCGCCATAACGGCGGCCATGCCTCCTTGGCGGGCCACAATGTTGCGCTCACTCTTTTGGCGATTGCCTTCATCGCCATCATGAACCTTCGGGGCATCAAGGAGAGCGGCGCGCTCTTCGCGGTGCCAACCTTTGGATTCATAGCTTGCATCCTTCCCCTGCTCACCATCGGCATGTTCCGCTGGGCAACAGGTGCTGAAATCACCCCGACCGAGGTTCAAGCGGCAACCCATCAAGGAACGAACATGGCAGGTATCGCCTTGGTATGGGTTTTCATGCGGGCCTTCTCGGCCGGCTGCACCGCGCTGACGGGCGTCGAGGCGATCTCGAATGGCGTGACGGCCTTCAGGGAACCCGCGGCTGACAACGCGGCGAAAACAATGACATGGATGGTCGGACTGCTCCTCACCATGTTCCTTGGGATCACCTTCCTTGCGAACCATTACGGAGTCGTTTACCAGCACACCCTAGATCCGACCGTGGTCCAGGAGCCGCTGCTCTCCCAATTGGCCAGGCAGATACTTGGGCACGCGGGTGTCGTGGCGGGCCCGGCGAAGGTCTTCTATTACACGGTTCAAGGGTTCACCTTCGCCATCCTCGTGGTGGCCGCGAACACTGCTTTCACGGGATTCCCACTACTGGCCGCGCTCATGGCCAAGGATGGCTACCTGCCTAGGCAGTTCTCAAGTCAGGGCGACCGTCTCGTCTTCTCGAACGGCATTCTGATTCTCACGATGGTGGCCGGAATTCTGGTCTGGGGTTTCCACGCCAACACCGACATCCTGTTGCCCCTTTACGCCGCTGGCGTATTCATCGGCTTCACCCTCAGCCAAGCGGGCATGGTGCGCCATTGGATGAAGGTCCGGGGACACCACTGGCAGGGCAAGGCCCTCGTCAACGGCGTGGGCACGATCGCGACGGCCATCGTCCTGGCGGACATCCTGATCACCAAGTACCGAGGTGCGGGCATCGTGGTGATTCTGGTCGCGCTGATGGTGGTGCTCTTCTACAACATCCACCGTCACTATATCCGTGTGCGGAGCAAACTGGCCTCCAGCCGGACGGACATGATCTATCCGCACAAGAACCGCGTCCTGGTGCTGGTGTCCGGCATCCATCACGGCGTGGTCCATGCCCTTTCCTATGCCAGGTCCATCGCGGACTATGGCGAGATCGAAGCCATCACCGTGGATTTTCCAGACACTCAGGGGCGTGATAGCCAGGCTCTTGAAAAACTCAAATCCGATTGGCCAAGCTATTGCGAGGGTGTCCCCCTCAGATCCATCCGCAGCCCCTACCGTAAAATTGTGGAACCCATCCTGGACGAGATCGATCGCATGCGCCGCGCCGAGCCGGAGTACATCTTCACGGTGATCATCCCGGAATTTGTGACCGGCCACTGGTGGGAAAACCTGTTGCACAACCAAACGGCCTTGCGGATCAAGACATCCCTGCTGAGCAGGTCCAAAGTCATAGTGATCTCAATTCCCTACCACCTCGACCCAATCCTGGATTGATACCGGCACCCGTCCACGCCAGCCTACGGCCCCTATCCAATCCCTAACCAACGCGCGATAGCGGCTTGAGGAATATCTCTTGCCCCGTAAGCAGTTCTGCGAGGGTGCGGTGATTGGGCGTCAGCACCATACAAAGAAATGAAAGGGGAAAAGCCAAGACAGAGAACAAGTGGAAAAGGGAGAATGCCAGCCGGCGTTCGGGTTGCTCAGAGGCCAGCAGCAAGCCCATGGGCACCATAAAAAGAGATTGGCCCGCAAGCACCATGGGAACCAGCACCATCACCCACGAGAAGGCTAGGTGGAGGCTCACGAGGTAGGGCCAGAGCTCTCCATAGCAGCGAGCCACGGGGGCTCCCAATTGCCAGCTGACCACCAAGGCCAGAATTGCATTGGTGACGAATAGGGTCGCTGCCTCGAAGATCTCCAGCTTGACCAGCGACCAGAAACTGGAGTCTGTGATCTCAGTTTCGGATTCCAGCGCTTCAGATACCGGAACCCTCAGGGCCTGTTCCGTTCTCACCTGTCCCAGGTCTGGTTCTGCCATCGGAACCGGAGCCACGCGGCCCAAGGCCGGAGATACGATGCCTTGATGGGGGGCTGTGGCAACTGGCCCCAAGGTGGCTGGGGAGGTGTTGTTTGGGGGAAGAACGGGGGATTGAAAAGCCGAAGCCTGGAATAGCAGGGGGCGGGGGAGCGGTTGTCCCCCCAAACTCAAACCACAAACAGGGCACTCCACCCCGAGAGGTGAAAGCCGGTGGCCGCAACTGGGACAGATCTTGCGCGGGAGGGAGGACCTTGAGTCGTGAGTCATGGCGTAGGTTCAGCCCAGGAAGGCGATCCAACCCGGACGCTCGGCCTTGGGCTGGTCTGGAATTTTCTCCAGAAGCTTGATTCGTCCCTGCCAGGCACGATCCGCCGGATTGAGAGCCCTGCCCTTCCGCAACACATCTTTAGCTTCGGCCCATCGCTCCTTGGAGGCCTGGAGTTGAGCAAGCATCAAATAGAGCCGGGACGCCCGCTGCATCAATTCGCCATCATCGGGCTTGATCCGTAAAAGGGCATCAATATCCGCTTCAGCCGATTCCAGATCACCTTGGGACAAATGTTTCTGGTAGTCCGTCAAGGTCGCGGGCCTTGGCGTGCCTTCATTCAAAGCCACGCGGGCCCGGTCCAATAGTTGAGCCGCGGATATATCGCTGGGGTTGAGGCGCAGGAATTCTTTGGCCCGATGGTAGGCCCGCACAGGATCATCCCCGACGGCGAGTTCGGCTTCGGTCCGGATGCTCGCTGGTTTTTCGGATAGATCAGGAGCCTCATTTCCTCTGGAAACCTGCGCCAAGGCCGCCCCTGAGAAGGAGGCACGGTCAGCGGCGAGTTTCGCGTCCAACCGACGCTGATGGAATACAAATCCACCAACGACAAGAAGAAGCATCACGCCAGCCACACCGGCCCAAACAGCCTTGGACTTCATCCACGGATAATCCCGTGTCATGTCCGCTATGGGCTTTGGTAGCGCTAATCCACCCCGAGCGGCCTGGCCTGGTGCGGTCAGTGCTGCTGGTGGCATGACCGCCGTGTTGTCCCGGCTTCCACCCGATTCGGGTTCGGGTCTGGCTTCTGGAGGCCTTTCGATGAGAAGAGCCTTCACTTGTTCGAGCCCCCGCAAAGCCCGCTCATGCTGCGGGTCTTGGCTCAATGCGAGCTCAAAGGCGAATTCGGCCTGTTCCAGTCTATTCAAGCGCATGAGCCGTTCACCCTGGCGGCATTTCTGCTCTAGGGCGTCAGCATCCAGAGGTTTCCCGGGTGCCTTTAATGCAAAGCTTCCGGTAGCACGGCCCACATCCTTGAGGGAGATGGCGCTGGTGTCCTTTTGGGCCATGGAGAGGTAGGCCTTGGCATCTTCGTTGTCGGGATCGAGGGCCAGCATTTCACGCCACTGCGCCATCGCCCCGTCGGTGTTCCCCTGGTCATAGAGTTGAAGCCCTTGTTGAAGCAGTGTGAAGAGACGGCTCTCAAAAATGCCTTCGCCCGTGTCTGTTGAAGCAAGGTCCTGCACCGGCGCGGAAGTTGCAGCTGACCCGTCCAGGGGATCAGCAAGTTGGATGGGCTGGGCCGTCTCGAACCTGGCCGCTTGGCGGGCCAATTCCTGACGCGCGCTGGCCACATATTCCAAAGCCAGGCGATGGTTGGGCTCGATTTTCAGGACTTCTTCCCACCTGGCAAGGGCATCCTCGACCTGATCCATATCAAATAGGGTGCAGCCCTGGCGAATCAGAAGATCAATGTCCGCACCTTCAGCAGGTGCTTGGGGCAGTGCTTCTTCAACCCGCATTGAAGAAACGGGGGGGGGTGGCGCTGCAGCTGGCGCTATGGCTACAGGCGGTGCCAAAGGGGCTGGAGGCGGCGGGGGGTGAACAGTGGCCGGGACAGCGGCCTGGGCTGCTGGCCGTGCGGCGGAAACTCCCGCCGAGCCTGGTGAAGCCATGTCATCCAGATCCACGGGGCCATGGTTCTGGGCGGCCAGCACGACCGGATCACCCGCCTTCTGCCGTTCGTCGAGCCAATGCTTGACATGGACCAGGCAGGCTCGTGCGCCAGCATGAGTCGGATTCTTTCGAAGAACGGCCTGCCAAATCTGGCCGGCGGCAATAACCTCTCCAGCCTGGAATAGGTCCTGGGCACGCTGTAGATGGGCAGCAAACGGATCCTGGGTTTCGGACATGGCCTATTCGAGTGAGAACTGATCTTCGGGGCGGATCAGCAGCATGAAGGTGCTCTTGCCGCAGGTGAATTCCTGACGATCCATGAGTTGAACGGTGCCTAGAATGGTTTGCCCTTCAACGAACGTGCCATTAGTGCTTTGCAGGTCCGTCAGCCATGCGGTCCCATCGCCATGAATGGACAGGGAGGCATGCTGCCGCGAGGTTTCAGGATCATGGGTGATGATTTCTCCCTGGTCGCGCCCGATGACGAGGCTCGGCCTATCTATGACGCGCACCGTCGAAGCCATGGGCCCAGTAAGGAAGGCCAAGCTGAATTTGATCCCCTTTGGCATGACTCCGGAGTGGATGCCTTCGAGCATGCTTTGCCTATCCCGTCGGGCGGTGGAGGGCGCCGTGGAAGAAGGCGATTCAACCTCGGGCGGGGGTGGGGGCGGCATTTCCTCCTGTGGGATGGTCTGGTAGGAATTCGGAGCCAGGCCGGGTGGGAGATCAAACGGATCCACCGGCGGGGGCGTGAAGGCTTGGGTCCTCTGGACGACAGGAGCCCCCGGAGCCACTGGAACCTCAGCAAAGACCTGATCGAAGAGCGCTTCGGAATCCGTATCCGAAGCTGGCCGGACAGGATTGAAAACTTCGAATACGTGGCTGCACTTTGGGCAACGGAAGCGTTTGCTCAACGCCCCCTGGAAACGAGCTTCGTCGTATTGAAAACGGGCTGAACAAGATGGGCAAACAACGATCATGGGAATCCTCAGTGTGCTGCTTCCCTAGTGTAGTTTTATTTCTTCCTTGTCGCGAAAAAGCTGAACTCAGATTTAAGGGGAACACCCCCGGGTAGCTTGAAGTTTATGACGCTTTGGGGCAACGGTTGGTTCACCTGGAGGTTACCCAACTCCAGCTGCCATGAGTCGCCGCCTCTTTCAACCCATTGAAGCTGGCGGGGCAGATTCGATTCGTGGTCCACCCAGATATAAAGGCTTTGCATGCGTTTTTTCATGCCCAGGGTGCGGGGCGTGAGCATCAAAAAGTAGGTGCCTGCCACATCCTTGGACTGGCCGAGTCCAATCTGGAAGTATTCCCCAAGAAAGGAAAGCTTCTGGCCCAGGCCCAGGAATTTCCGGTTGTGGTTCTTGATGACGCCAATCTTGAGAAATTCGGCCTCCTTGGCGCCGGGACTGTAGGAGATCAATGCCTTGGGCGTGAGATGGAGCACCAGATCCTCTGGGGGAGCGAAGTTGAAGTGGGCAAAGTCGGAACCCTGGAGATACAGGGTTCCTTTCGTGACCGTCGGCGTTTTCAACATGGATCGCCGCATGGTCAGCGTGAAAGGCGCCTGCAAGGTGTCCACTTTGGCTTGGGCCGCGTCAAATCGTTCTACCAGATCCTTGAGGGCAGGCGCATTCTGAGCTGTCATGGAAGTAGCCAAGAGCATGGCTAAACAAATGATTAAGAGTCGAGTCGGCTTCATTAAGGATCCTTTGTTTGCTTCATAAGCCTATGATGCCGCTAGCGACCTGGTGGCTTCAGGCCGGATTGGATCACGCTGATGTGCGAGATGCAAAGACGTCTGCCATCCGCGTAGCACCTCTGCTGCCACCACCCGCACCAGCTCAGGATCGTTATTCTGTTCGCTCAGATGGGCCATCACCACGCTCCGCAACCTGGGCGAGAGCACAGCCGCCAGCAACTCCGACATGGAGACATTGCTCAGATGCCCCACGCGGCTAAGAATGCGGGCTTTCAAGGGTGGCGGGTATTCGCCCTCGCGAAGCATGTCCACATCATGGTTGGCCTCCAGCACCAGAAGGTCCAAATCCTGGCAGTGGTCCGCGACCAAGGCTGTCGGATGGCCCAAGTCCGTCACCACGGCTGCGTTGAATCCTTTCACTTCCACCCGGTATGCCACCGGATCCGTGGCGTCGTGGGGCAGCGTGAAGGGATGCACCCGCCACCCGCACCAATCCACAGCGAAGCCCGCACGCAGCGGAATCCAGCGATGGCCGGGTATTTCAATTCCATGGATTCTCTCCACTGCCGACTTGGTATCTGGCGTCGCGAGAAAGACCCAATCGGTATTGCGAAGCATCACGCCCACGGCTCCGATGTGGTCCGAATGCTCGTGTGTGAGGGCCACCGCCCGGACAGTCCGGTGGTCCAGTCCCACCGACTCCATCCGCAGCCGCACCTGCTTGAGCGAAAGGCCCGCATCCAGGAGCAGCGTTCGCTCACCGTCGCAAAAAGCGTGGCAGTTGCCCTTGGAACCTGATGCCAATGCTGCGTAATGCATAGCCCAGGATAGCCCTCCCTATGATTCCGCGCGATGATGGCCCATGGATTTCACTTTGCGTCCCACCACGCTCTCCGACTTGGAGCTTCACGTCCACCACCGGGTGGTCATGTTCGCCGACATGGACTATGGCGACGAAGCTGGGCGTGAACGCATGGCCGCCTCCTTCCGGGACCGCCTTCGCACTTGGCTCAGCACTGGCGAAGTGCGTGGGGTCATCGCCGAATCCGATGGCCGCGTGGTCGCCGGGGCCTTGCTTCAATTCAAAGAAATGCTGCCCAATCCACTGAGTCCCCAGGCGGTGCGGGGCTATCTTTTCAACGTCTACACCGATCCTGAGTTCAGGAGCCGGGGCCTGGCGCGGCGGATGACCATCGCGCTTCTGGACCTGGCCAAAGCTCAAGGCATCGGCATGGTGGAGCTCCACGCCAGCCGGCACGCCGAGCCCCTGTACCGCTCGATGGGCTTCGAGCCTACTTCCGAATTCCGCCTCATCCTGGATGAAGGCATCCAGAAGCCGGGACAATGGGTGGATAGGCGGTAGGAGCTAAGAGCAGGCTAAGAGCAGCGTTTCTTAAACGTGCAGCACGCCCCCGTCAAGATTAAGGCACTGGCCAACCTGCATAGTGTTGGCGGGATCAAGCAGCCAGGCTATGCCTCGGGTGATCTCTTCAGGTTGGAAAAAGCGTTGGACCGGAACCACCTCTTCGGCCCTGCGGCGGGCTTCTTCCAATGAAATATCCATGCTTTGCGCCATGGCGCGGATTCCGGTCTGGGCCATGGCCGTGTCCACCCAGCCCGGTGCCACGGCATTCACATAGATGCCCTTGGGAATGAGTTCCAGCGCCAGGGCTTTGGTGAGACCCAACAAGCCGTGCTTAGCCGCGCAGTAGGCCCCATAGCCCGGCACGCCAAATCGGCCCAACACCGAAGACACCAGGACGATCCGCCCACCAACGCCAAGCTTGGGCGCGAAGGCCCGCACCGTATTCCAGCAGCCGGTGAGGTCGGTTTGAAGGATCTCGTCGAAGGCATCATCCACATTGGACAGTTCGCTATCCACCGGGGTCACACCCGAAATGCCAGCCGCAGCCACCACACCGTCCAGCCCTGGGATGCGCTCGCTCACGGCTCGCAGGGCGACTCGATCCGTGACGCTAGCGGGATGGACCTTCGCCTTTCCACCGGCTGCTGCCACCTCTTCGGCCACGGTTGCCAGCAAACCTTCGTCCCGCCCCAGCAAATGGAGTTCGGCGCCCTGGGCCGCGAAGTTGAGCGCCACGGCGCGGCCCAGGCCACGGGATGCGCCAGTGATGAGAAGGCGGTGTGTCATGTTGTTCCTTTAGAAATTTCTGGGTGAGGGTTCCAAAAGATGAGGCCCAGGATCGCCACAGTGCATAGAACGGCACATGGAAGACTTGCCTCAAGACCGAAAGCGCCACCCGTAAGCCATTCGGGCCGGCCATCGAAAACCGGATTCAACCATCCCCGGGTATCCATGGTGCCGCTGACCCCAAAACCCAGCAGGCTTCCTTGGGCCCAATTCCAACCCAGGTGGATGCCCATGGGCAGCGCCAGCCGCCGTGTCTTCAGATAGGCCAGGCCCAGCAGCAGCCCTGCCAGAAAAATATTGAGCGTCGCCCAAACTTTGACGGCGCCGGCCATGCCTGGATTGTCCCAATGGGCGTAGGCAAACCAGAGCCCCATGAGCAGCAACGAAATCCAAGGCCCCGTACCCTTCATCAGGCGCTGGAAGACATAACCCCGAAACAACAATTCCTCGTTGACGGCCACAGCCAGGTACAACCAGGCGCCAACCATCAATTCATGCAGACCCACGCCGCCACCCCGTTGCCAATGCAGGCCGTGGAAGGCAAAGATGCAGCCCGCCACCAGCAGCATCAGAAGCAGGCCTCCCATGGCGCCCGCTGCGAATTCCGCTCCCCAACGCATAGACGTTTTCATTCCCGCCATGGGGAATGGCTCCCGCTCCAAGCGAAGGCAAAGGGTTGTGGCGACGAGAATTCCCAAAGCCGTCGCCCATTCACCTCCCAAGAATTGCCACAGACCTATCAACCCCATCGAAATCATGCAGGCATAGAGAAGGGCCGCGAAGCCGAGGATCTTCCACCCATTCCGGACTGAACCGGTGGAGTCGAGAAAGGCTCCCCACGACCTCACGGCCTAATGGCCCGCTTCAGCGAAGGCCTTGGCGACTTCCAGATAGACCTTTTCTTCCCCTGGTTTCAGGATGCAAGCTCTCGAAAACCAGGAAGCCGCTTCCTTGCGGTGGCCGCCCACCAGAAAGGCCCGGCCAAATTCGATGAAGCGGTGCCAATCCCCTCCATCCATGGCCGCCGCAAGCTGCGCGTAACGATTAGCCTCATTGGCGAGACCCGCTTCCGCCAAATCAATGGCGATGAGACCCATGACTTCACGGTTCCCTGGATCCCGGCTGGTGACCAGGTCGTAGGTCGCCAGCGCTTCCTTGCGCTGCCCCTGTTTCAATTGGGCCAGCCCCTTCAACCTCAGAACCTTCCCGTCTTTTGGCTCAAGCGTGGTGGCGATCAGGAAGGCTTCCTCGGCGGATTTTGGATCCCCGCCCGCCATGAAATAACGTCCACATTCGGCCAATAGCTTGGAATCCCGCGGTTTTATGCTTCGTGCCTGGCCGGCGCAGGCCTTAAGAATTGCCTTGCGCTCTCCCATGAAGAAGGACTCGCTGAAGGGTGTCTGCGCGACCAAGGTAGAAGCTGCGAAAAGGAAAGTTGAGATTTTGGTGCCACTCAGCATGGGGCCTCCAGGGAAGGGTTTAGTTTAGGGGGCGTTGCAAAATCATCGGGGCAATTTTGGTTGATTTATTAAGACGGCCCCTAATTGTTTCAACCCTGCGGCTTACTCCCAGCGGTCTGTCCCAACCGCCTGATCCGTTGGGCCCGGGTGGTCGCGGTATAAATTTGAATGGCTGAATCTACCCAGCAACTGCTCACACAAGCCTTGGCCCATCACCAGGCTAGGCGACATGCCGAAGCCGAAGCGCTCTATCGCGAAATTCTGAGATGGGATCCCCAGGACCCTAACGCGCTACATCTGTTAGGTGTTTTGGCGCAGGAGGCAGGCCGAAATGAAGAGGCCGTGGCCCTCATCGCACAGGCCATCCGAATCTTCCCGAATGGCCCAGCCTTTCATAACAATCTGGGCAATGCCCTGAAGGCCCTGGGCCGTCTCGAGGAAGCCCGCACCTGCTATCTCGCCGCTTTGCGGCTTCAGCCAGATTACACAGAGGCCCAAAGCAGCCTGGGACTCGTGCTGCATGATCTAAAACGTTGGGATGAAGCCGTGGAGCTTTTCTTAGCCGCCCTGCGCATGCGGCCAAACCACCCCACTGTGTTCAACAATCTGGGCGTGAGCTTGAACCTCTTGGGGCGGCTGGAAGAAGCCACGACGGCCTTTCGGCGTTCCCTTGAGGTAAACCCAAACCAGCCCGAAACCCACAACAACCTGAGCAACATCCTTTACGAGCAAGGCGATTTTGAGGGTGCCATGGCTCACAGCCGAAAGGCCCTGGAGCTGAGGCCCAGCTATAACGCCGCCCACAGCAGCCTTTTGCTTCGGTTGAATTATGAAATCTCCATGACTCCCCAGGATCTTTTCGAAGCGCATAAAGAATGGGCGCGCCTTCATGAAACCCCGCACCTCGAGCGCCCCACCGCGTTCCTGGTGGACATGGCCGCCGAGCGGCCCTTGCGTATTGGATATGTGTCTCCAGATTTTCGCCGCCACTCAGTGGCTGCCTTTTTCGAGCCGCTGTTGGCGGCGCACGACCGCACCAAGGTGGAGATCCACTGCTACTCCCAGGTGGCCAATCCCGATGAAGTCACACTAAGACTTTGTGCCCTGTCGGACCATTGGCGGAAGATCGTGGGGGTGAGCGATGAGGCGCTGGCAGAGATCATCCGCCAGGATCGTATCGATGTCCTGGTGGATCTGACGGGTCACACCGCAAATAATCGCCTGACAGCCTTTGCAAGACGTCCCGCACCCGTGCAGGTGAGCTGGCTGGGTTATGCCAACACCACGGGCATGCAAACGATCGGCGTCCGGTTCACGGATGAATTCGCGGATCCCAAGGGCGCGGAACTTCTGCACACCGAATCACTCTTCAGGTTGCCGAAGGGGTTTCTTTGCTATGGCCCACCGGCCGAAGCGCCTCCAGTGGCGCTGCTTCCCGCGCTTCGCCACGACGACCACCACTTCACCTTTGGCTCCTTCAACAGTCTGCTGAAGGTGAATCCCAGCGTCATCGCAGCTTGGGCGGAGATCCTGAAGCGGACACCAGACAGTCGCTTGTCGCTGAAGGGAATGCTCCAACGCGACACAGGCAATCGCAAGCGGTTCGAAAAAATCTTCGGCGACCATGGTGTCAGCCTCGACCGCATAGCTCTCATGCCCGCGGTTCCGGAATTCCGCGACCACCTCGCGGCCTATGATCAGGTGGATCTTGCTCTGGATCCCTTTCCCTACAACGGGACTACCACAACCTGTGAAGCCCTGTGGATGGGCGTGCCGACGCTGACCTTGCAGGGTGATCGCCACGCCGGACGGGTCGGTGCCAGCATTCTTTCCCGGGTGGGACTTGAATCGTTCATCGCTGAAGATCTGGATTCCTATATCCAATCCGCTGTGGACTGGACGGGACGCATTGAGGAGCTTTCCAGAATCCGCGCCGGTCTTCGGGACCGCATGGCCTCCTCAGATCTATGCGATGCCAAGGGTTTCGCCACGCAAGTAGAGGCTGCCTACCGGCAATTGTGGGAACAGTGGAAGGCTGGCCAATCCTAGGCAGTTACATCCAGAACGCCCACCCTAGTTGTGATCCGCGCCCCCGTCGGCATAAACCAGAGCCAGTTCGTTCCACATGCGCTCTTCTTTGGGCTTGGCCTCGACGGTGTGCATGGCCCATTCCGCCGCCAGATCCAGCTTGCCGTTGCGGACTGCGGCCCGGGTGAAATCGGCACAGTACTGCCATTCGTTGGGATCCAGGATCCAAGCGCGCTTCATCAACTCCACGGCTTTTTCGGTCATGCCCGCATCCAGGAGATTCACCGCGGCCTTGGCAAAATTTTTCTTCTCTTTGGGATCCAGGATCACCATCTTATCGAGAGCCGCCACCGCTTCCGCCCGGAATCCGTTCTTCAACCAAGCGAATGCGATAAGGCGGTAGGTTTCGCCGTCCTTGGAGTCTTCAATTAATGCCATCGCGAAAGCTTCTTCCGCCTTGGCCCTGTTTCCGCTCGCCAAGTAGGCGCGACCGTATTCCGCGAGCAGATGCTTGTCCTTGGGTTTGATGGCCCGGGCGCGATCAGCGCACCCGGCCATCACCGCGCGGGGATCGCCCTTGAAGAAGGCCTGATCCACGCCAGCGGGAGCCTGCGCGAACAGGAAGGGCCCGAAGGCTGCAATGAAAATGGCGCGACGCATGGCTATCTCCGGAAGGGTGAAAGCAGTTTAGCCCCCCCCCGCCCGCCATTCAATGCTCCTGGTGACGTTCAAATCAAAGCGGAATATTCCCGTGTTTCTTAGGCGGAGTAGTGTCCCGTTTGGTGTCGAGCAGAGCCAGGGCACGCACCAGTTTCTTCCGTGTTTCGCGCGGCAGAATGACCTCGTCCACGAACCCGAATTCCGCGGCGATATAGGGATTGGCGAATTTCTCATTGTAGTCGGCGATGAGCTCCGCCCGCTTGGCCACGGGATCTGACGCACTCGCCACCGCCCTGCCGTGAAGGACATTCACCGCGCCCTCGGCGCCCATGACTGCGATTTCCGCGGTGGGATAGGCGAAGTTGAAATCCGTGCGGATGTGCTTGGAAGCCATCACGCAATAGGCGCCGCCATAGGCCTTGCGGGTGATGATGGTGATTTTCGGAACGGTGGCTTCGCAGAAAGCGAAAAGCAGTTTCGCGCCATGGCGGATGATGCCGCCATGCTCCTGGTTCACGCCCGGCAGGAAACCAGGAACGTCCTCGAAGGTGATGATGGGAATGTTGAAGGCGTCGCAGAAACGTACGAAGCGGGCGCCCTTCTCGCTGGCGCTGATGTCCAGCACGCCCGCCAGAAAGGCTGGCTGGTTCGCCACGATGCCCACGCTGCGGCCCTCGATGCGGGCGAAGCCCACCACGATGTTGGGCGCGAAAGCCTCATGCACCTCGAAAAAGGCCGCGTCGTCCATGATGCCTTTGATGATCAGCCGGATGTCGTAGGGCTTGCTGGCATCGTCCGGCACCACGCTGTCCAGATCTGGATTCTCCAGTGGCTGCGGGGTTCGCGGCGCCTTGCGGGGCGCTTCGCCCAGGTTGTTGCTGGGCAGGAAGGAAAGTAATTCACGGGTATGGGCCAGGGCCGCCAGGTCGCTGGGCTGGACAAAATGGGCAACACCGCTGCGCGCGCTGTGGGTGGTGGCGCCGCCGAGCTCTTCCTTGGTCACTTCCTCATGGGTGACGGCCTTGATGACATCCGGCCCCGTCACGAACATGTAGCTGGTCCCGCGGACCATGGTGATGAAATCCGTGATGGCGGGGCTGTAGACCGCCCCCCCGGCGCAGGGTCCCATGATGAGCGAGATCTGCGGCACCACACCGCTGGCGAGGGTGTTCCGCAAGAAAATATCCGCATAGCCGCCCAGGGAGACCACGCCCTCCTGGATGCGCGCGCCGCCACTGTCATTCAAGCCAATGACAGGGCAGCCGATCTTCATGGCCAGATCCATGACCTTGCAGATTTTTTTGGCGTAGCCCTCGGACAGCGAACCCCCGAAGACCGTGAAGTCCTGCGCGAAAATCGCTACGGGGCGCCCGTCCACACGGCCAAAACCCGTGATCACGCCATCCCCCGGAATTTTTTCCAGATCCGGCGTCCGATGCACCATCAGCGCATCCATCTCCTCGAAGGAGCCCTCGTCGAGAAAGGCCGCGATGCGCTCCCGGGCCGTAAGCTTGCCGCCCTCGTGCTGCTTTGAAACACGGGCCTCGCCGCCGCCCGCTTCCGCCGCGGCGTGCTTGGCTTTGAGTGTCTCGATCTTTTTTTCCAGGGACACGGATGGCTCCATTCGAAATGAAAAAAAGCTCAGGCAATGATTCCGGAACCGACTTCCCAGTTTACGCAGGTAGGAGTTGGCCTATTTCAGTGTCTGCTGGACTAAAAAGCGGGCGAACTTGTCGGACCATTTCTCCACTTTGTCTTCGAGATTGGACATGAAGGTTGCACTCACCACGCGGTGATGGACGGCCATAAGCAGCTCATGGGTCTTGGCATCCACCACCTTCATGTCCCAGGTCAACGTGGCGCTGCCGGCGCCGTATCCGACCATGAATTTGGCGGCCTTGCTGCCAGCATTGCAGTCCACAACCCGGCCAATCAATTCCAGGTCACCCTCGGTGCGGCTGACCTTGGCCTTACCTCCGAACGCACCGGCCATGGCGCCGCGAATCTGGCTAGGCATGGCATCCGTCAAAGCCGTGGCCTTTGAATTGTCCTTTCCATCACGGTGCTTTTCCAGCATCACCACGTCATCCCAGTTTTTAAAAACAATCGTATGGCCTGTCAGATCCACACCCGGCTTGATCCAGTAGAAATCAATGTCCTCGCCTTTTACAAAGGGGACTTTTTCTCCAAACCAAGCCATTTGCAGGAGCCCCTTGTCTAGCGTCTCGGTGATCTGAGGTTTGGGCGCTGGTGTAGCTGGTGGCGCAGGTGCAGGCGCGACTGTGGGATTTGAAACTGTGGGATTTGAAACCGGTGGCAAAACCGATTCGACTTTGGGACTTTCTTGGGCAACCAAGGCAATGGAAATCAGGGCCGCGAGGGTGACGGATAGACGCATGAAAACTCCCGATAAAAGTGAAAGTGCATTGAATGCAGATAATGAAACCAGATCCGAAAGGTATCAGGGCTTTCCAGGTATAGCGGCCTTCACCCGTACCGCATCCTCCGGCAACGGTTCGCCGCCTACGACGTGGAAATGCAGGTGGAACACCGATTGGTTGGCATCCTTGCCGGTATTCACGATGATGCGGAAACCTGACGCGGCGATGCCCGCTTCCCGCGCAACCTTGGCGCAGGCGGTGAGCAAGGCGCTGCGGGTTTCCATGGGGAGCTGTTCGAGCTCTGTGAGGTTGGAGACATGCTGCTTGGGGATCACCAGCAGATGCACTTTCGCCCGGGGTTTTATGTCCCAAAAGGCCAATACGCGACCATCTTCAAACACCTTTTGGGAAGGTGCCTTGTCCGCGATGATTTTGCAGAAAATGCAATTGCGGTGTGCCTGGTATTCCGGGTGTGCATCCACCCAGGAAGCAGCTGGGGCGAGAGTTTCCTGCACGGCAGCCTGGCCCGGAGCCTGAGTTGAGGCCGGGGCGCCCTGGGCCAGCAAGGGTAAGGCGAGGAAGGCGGATAGGAGAATGCGGGGCTTCATCGCCCGCCCTTTTTCCAATCAGCCAGGAAGTTTTCGATTCCCTGATCCGTCAGAGGGTGGCGCAGCATCTGATCGAAGACCTTGGGTGGGATGGTGGCGATGTGCGCGCCCGCCAGCGCTGCGTCCGTGACGTGCCGGGGTCCGCGGATGGAAGCCGCCAGCACCTCGGTTTCCAGGCCGTAGTTGTCGAAGATCTGCACCAGATCTTCGATCAGTTCCATGCCCACATGGTTGATGTCGTCGAGCCGGCCCACGAAGGGCGACACCATCGTCGCACCCGCCTTGGCCGCCATCAGTCCCTGGGTGGCACTGAAGCACAGCGTCACATTGGTATGGATGCCTTCCTGTTTGAAGGCGTGGCAGGCCTTGAGGCCCTCAGCGGTAAGCGGAACCTTCACCACGACATTCTTGTGGATCTTGGCGAGTTTGCGGCCTTCCGCGATCATCCCGGGGGCATCTGTGGCAATGACTTCGGCGGAAATGGGGCCGTCCACGATGCCGCAGATCTCCTGGATGATGGCCTCGAAAGGCTTGCCGCTTTCCTTGGCGATGAGGCTGGGATTCGTGGTCACCCCATCCAGGATTCCCAGCTCATTGATGCGCTTGATGTCGGCAATGCTGGCGGTATCAACAAAAAATTTCATAAAAACTCCAAAATACCCCAAGGGGTCGCTTACTCATCATACGGAAAGACCCTCCGGGGAGGGCCTTTCTGCAATGCTTCGTCCCAGCTATTCGTGATACCAGGCGTAGATGTCGGTGCCAGCGTCGGGCCCTGAGCCCCCGTCGACCGCACACCAGAATTTGTCCAGGTGGTTGAATCCGATCCAGATTGGGCTGTAACCGCCTGATGGGCCCAGGAGCACCGAACCCCAAGTCTGGTTTGAAAGCAGTGTGAAGACCCGCAATCCATCAGGCATAGTGACGGCAAAGGCCAGTCGGCTGCTCCCTGGTGATGCCGCAGACTTGGTCATTGTTGATGCACCAGTATGGGGTCGTGCTGCCAGTTGGCTGGGTTGCCCCCATTGTCCTTGGTCCTTGATGACACACATTTGGTAATATGTTGCCCCGCTGGAGTAGTCATCGCGCTCGTAGAAGATGGCTAGCCGAGAGCCGAAGGGACGGAGTTCCAGTGCATCGTACCAACCCGCGTTGACAGTTCCCGTAGGGACAAGCTCCTGGGCGAACGAACTGATGCCCGGTGCTCGAGTGAAGAGAACAAGCTTGTTCCATAGCCCGAGAACAACATAGGCAGTGCTGGTTCCATCCACAGCTACTCGATAGGAACCAAGGTTGTAAAGACCTCCATCCGGTTGCAGTTGGGTGGATTCCCAAGTACCCGACCGATTAGTGCCGTACCAAACGCTGTAACCACTATTGGTGTTCGGTTGCCATACCGCATGTACGATGCCGTCCGAGGCCAAGGCGAACACAATTCCATTCGACGCTGAAGAGTCATAAAACGTTTCCCGGAATAGCTCCTCTGAAACCCAAGCTGTTCCATTGAACCATTCGTGAATCACTGCCTGAATGGGTGGATATCCTGTTCCCACATTTCGCCGGAACAAGACATGGGGCCGACTTTGTGAATCCATGGCGAACCCGGATGGGGACATCACGGCTACATTGAAAATGGTGTGAGATGACCAAGTTGCTCCAGTTGGGGGTGTCACCACATAGGAGTACGAATCCGTCCCATCCGTTATAAGCGCCGGGGCATCGCCATGGACCGTCAAGGCCCGGATGTATCTGGGAAGCGTACGAAGCGATGTGCCTAGCACAAGCCCTGTTCCAGTGGGTTGTGTGATTAATGGCACCGGTACTGAATAAACAGTCTGGGAGGCCGACTTCACCACCAGACGGTAGGAGTAGAAACCACTCTCGATTCCAGAGTCTGCATATTGCGTGGTGCCGAGAGGTAAGCTAACAATGGTGACGAAGGATGGGTAGGAAATGCCAGTGCCTCGTTGTACTTGGAGCTCCACAGCCTTGGTACTCACCCCCTTCCAGCTCAACAGCACTCCAGTCGGAGTGCTGCTGGCCGTAAAATCCATGGGTGGTAAGAGTGGAATCGGATAGGAATCAGTGGTGACAAATAAACTCGATTCTCCCCCGCCCTGAACCGAAATTCGATAGCGGTAGCCCGTATCTTCGGCAAGCGCAGAATCAATGGTTTTCAGAACCGATACTGGGCCTTCGTAAATCTTTGAGTACGCTCCCGGCTGGGTACCGGTCAATACCGCCTTCTCAACCCGAACGGTGGTGGCGAGCGTGGAACCGTTATCCCAAGTCAACCGCATACCGCCGGTGGATGAATCGTAATAGGAGGAGAAATAGGAGGGTGCTTTCAGGGGAATTTTTGATGGGGCCTCATTGCTGTAGGCGGAGAACGCGGATTCCCGCGCAGAACGCAGGCGGAACGCGACCGTTGTAAGCTCGGCGAGGTTGCCATTGAAGGTCACCCCCACATTGGTCACTCCGGATGGAATTTTAGCGGTACCGACCTTTTGGAAATCCGCAGAGCCAGCTTTTGCCTCAAGCTCATATCCATCCACTGCCGGGGTTGGTTCGGTCCAGGAAACATTGAAGGTGCCAAAGTAATTGCCGGGAGTAGCCATGACTTGGCTAGGGGGGTTCAAAGCGGGGGCCTGCTGCCCTCCGCCCCCTCCACCACAGCCCAGCAGCGAGACCACAGCCGCAAAGAGCACAAAGTTAAAATGTTTTAGTTTGAGCATTTCCACCTCTAAACCAACAAAGCAAGTCTCTGTTGAATCTCAAATTTATTAAATGCATCAGGCAGACAACCGTTGATCTACACCGTCAGGATTCCTTTCACCACATTGTGCCCGGATTCACCAAGGTGGGTGATGAAGAAGGAATGTCACGGGCGGGTTAAGCTGGTTCAGGAGCACGCCATGACAGAGTCTACGCATGAAATCACGGTCCTCGATAAAGGCTTTGTCCGCCTGGTGGATGTCATGGGCTCTGATCTATCCGTCGTCAATGCGGCGCGGGTGAGTTTCGGCAAACGCAAGGATACGTTCGATGAAGGCGACAAGAAGCTCATCAAGTACCTGGCCACCCACGAGCACACCTCGCCCTTCCGCCACGCGTACATGCAGTTCCACGTGAAAGCGCCGATCTTCGTGTTCCGCCAGTGGATGAAACATCAGGTGGGCTGCTCCTGGAATGAAATCAGCGGCCGCTATGTGGAGTTCGACGATAACGAGTTTTTCGTGCCCGCGAGCTTCCGCCAGCAAGCCAAAGTGAACAAGCAGGGCAGCGAAGGCGAGATTGAGGAATGCAACCGGGGCGCCGCCATAGCGGCCTATCTCGACGCCTGCCGGAGCAGCGTCGCGCAATACAAGAAGATGCTGGAGCTGGGTGTCTGCCGCGAGCAGGCCCGCTGCGTATTGCCCCTAGGCCTCTACTCCGAGGTCTACTGGACCACCAGCCTGCAAGCGGTCGCGCACTTCATCCGCTTGCGGACTGAAAGCCATGCCCAATGGGAGATCCAGCAGTATGCCCACGCCGTGCGGACCCTCATCGAAGACCGTTTCTCCGCCAGCCTTGAAGCCCTGTTGGATTCAGACAAAGGGTAATATTTGACGATGCACCCACCCTTGGATCCTTTACTTTTTGATCTTGACGCCGACCATCTTTGGGTCATGCACTGCTCAGAGGGGCCCGTGCCGAAGGCTTCGCTAGAGGCCGTGCAGGCTTTCTTGCCGAAGGAATCCCAGCCCTGGAAATTGCGCTGGGCTGAAGATTTCCAAGGCATCCCTGATGCCACCAAACGGGAAGCCGCGAAGCTCCTCGGAATGAGGCCAGAAGACATCAGCCTGACGGCCACGACTTCATCAGGTTTGCAAGTCATCGCTCAAGGATTTCCCTGGGAGAGCGGTGACGAAGTGCTCGCGCCCTTGGGTGAATTCCCCTCCAATGTCTGGCCCTGGAAGGCGTTGGCGGCGCGGGGCGTAAGCTTTCGCGAAGTTCCGCTCTGGGAAGGACACAAATCCGGCGTGGAAGCCTGGAATTCAAGCCCACCACCACCCGAGGCCGATGCGGAAACCCGGTTGCTGGATGCCATTACGGATCAGACGCGGGTCCTTGCACTGAGTTGGGTGCGTTTCCAGGATGGCCTGAAGCTCGACTTGCCCTGGCTGGGTAGCGCGTGCCGGGAACGCGGTGTACACCTGGTGGTGGATGGCATCCAAGCTGTTGGCACCCATAAACCCGACCTCACCGGCGTCAGCGCCTTTGCCACAGGCGGCCACAAAGGACTTCTTGCACCCCAAGGGTTGGGCTTCCTATGGACCGATGCCGAGTTCCGGGCGCTTCTAGCGCCCGTGGGCACTTGGCTCTCGGTGGAGGATGGCACCAACTTCGCGCGGCCTTCTACGGATTTCCAACGCGACTGGCTGGCAGATGGACACCGCCTGGAACCCGGCAGCCCTTCACTCTTGGCTTGCGTCGCCCTGAAAGCCTCACTGGCCTGCCTCAATGGCGCAGAGGACGGTGCCATCGAACCCCACGTGCAAAGCTTGCAAGGATCGCTCCTGGAAGCCATCTCCGGCGACCCCACCTGGGGCATGGAGGCCGCACGGCTCCAGGGATTGCGGGAGGAGGACCGCCTGGGCCCCTTCCTGTCGTTCCATCATCAAGGCCGTGGCCCGGAATTCCTGAACGACCTGCTTCAGAAGGGGTTTAGCCGGGGCATCTACGCTTCGGTGCGCGAGGGCTACCTGCGCATCGCCTTCCACGGCATGCATACCGAGGCGGATGTGGATCGGGTGGCGGCCTGGATCATCGGCTGAACCAGCGCGGTGGTTCAGGGGCCCTTCCGGGTGCAGGTACTGACACCGATAAGCGTGTAAAGCGGGCAGGAACCTACGAGCCCAGTGAGAAGCGGGATGAGGCCGAAATACCCCAGGGGCGTCTTGGGCCCAAAAAACACTAGGGACAATCCAACCAGCCCCAGGATCACGCGAAGGATGCGCTCGGCCGGATGTTCGTTGGTGGGTAGGATTCTGCTCAGCATGGGATCCTTCTCGATGGATCAGAAGCGACTCGGGCCGGCTACTTTTCCAGCGCCTTCCGCGCGACGTTCATCAACTGCGTGACGAAGGCCTCGCTGGGCTCCAGGAATTCAGCACCGATCATCAAATAGCCCGGCCTCGCGGACTGGCCCCGGAGGGACGAAAAGGCAATCCGGGCCCTAGAGGGCGGTGCGGGAAGGCTGCCGTCCTCCCACCGGAAATACTCCAGGGAATGCCCCGGCTCAAATAGGAATTGCTGGGCATAGCGCTCCTCGACCCAGGCTCCGAAGCCTCCGGCTCCGATGGTGATGATTTCCACGCCCTCCACCCACATGCCTTCAGCCATGAAGCGGGCCCTGAAGGGGCTTGGTAGATTCAGGCGATCAAAGCGCCGGGGGTCTTGGACGTCCGACATAGGGGAACCGTGGGTGCTGTGCGGTGAGGTGAGGTGTGGCCTAGCCTACCCGGCTCTGTCAGAAACTCCAGATCAATTCGATGGAAACACTTGATCGAATTACATGAAAAACAATGATTAAAAAATTATCTGTGGCAATAAAATTTTTGACACCCGCGTTGAAAGTTCTAGAATAGAGGCTCCAGCTCTCCGAACGCAGTGAGGAGGAGGGTGCACTGCGCCTGATAGCTGGAGAATCTCAAACCGTTGATTCGACCCCGACGGTTTCAGCTTTAAAAACCATTTCCTTTTTTTGGAGCCGGGGCCATGGAATTCGTGCTCAACGGCCAATCCAAAACCTACGCCGCTAATCCAGACCTGAGCCTGTTGACCTACCTGCGCGAGATCGCGGGCATCATCAGCCCCAAGGATGGCTGTTCGAGCGAGGGGATCTGTGGCTGCTGCACCATCCTGGTGGACCAGGTCGCCCGGTTGAGTTGCCGGATGAAGATGAAGGATGTGGCCGACAAGCAGGTGACCACACTGGAAGGGCTTTCGTCCGCTGAAAAAGATGCTTTCGCCGATGCCTTTGTGCTCAAAGGCGGCGTCCAGTGCGGCTTCTGCACACCGGGCATCGTGATGAAGGCCAAGGCCATCCTTGATAAGAATCCAAATCCCACACGACAGGAAATCACGGACGGGTTGTCGGGGAATATCTGCCGCTGCACCGGCTACAAAAAAGGTGGTGGATTCCATCGAATGCGCCGCCGAAGCCTTGCGCGAAGGCAAGCCCGTCAAAGTCGCCGAAGGTACCGGCAAGATCGGAAGCCGTCACGGGAAGTACACCGGACGCGAGGCCGTGCTCGGCGAGCGTGTGTTTGTCGCCGATATGAAAGAGCCAGGCATGGTCTATGGCGCCTTGCGGTTTTCGGACCATCCGCGAGCCAAGGTTCTCCGTATTGATATTTCCGAAGCGCTGCTCGTCCCCGGCGTGGTGCGGATCCTCACGGCCAAGGATGCCCCCGGCAAGCGCATCGTCGGGATGATTTTCCAGGACTGGCCGGTGATGGTGGCAGAAGGCGAGATCACCCGCTATATCGGGGATGTGCTGGCCAACGTGGCCGCTTCCACCGAAGAGGCCGCCCGCGAGGCTGCCGCCCGCATCAAGGTGGACTACGAGGAGTTGCAGCCCGTCACGGACATCTTCCAAGCCTTGAAACCTGATTCCCCCCAGATCACGGAGAAGGGAAATGTCCTTTCCGTCTCCGAAGTCAGTTTCGGCGATGCGGATGAAGCCCTTAAGTCGTCGGCTTTTGTGACGCGCCATCGCTTTGCGACCCAGCGGATCGAGCATGCGTTCCTGGAAATGGAGGCCACCCTCGCCCTGCCCTGGGAGAAGGACGGCCAGAAAGGCGTCAAGGTCTACGACTGCGGCCAGGGCGTCTACGAGGACCGCAAGCAGTTGGCGGACCTGCTGGATCTGCCGGAGCGCCTAGTGAACGTGGTGCAGGTGCAGAATGGCGGCGGTTTCGGCGGCAAGGAGGACATGACCACCCAGGGCCATGCCGCGCTGCTGAGCTGGCACACGAATCTGCCGGTGATGGTGCGCCTGACCCGGGCCGAATCCCTGCGCATGCATCCCAAACGGCATCCCATCGTCATGGAATACGCCCTGGGCTGCGACGAACACGGCAAACTCACTGCTTTGACAGCGACCATGCATTCCGATTCCGGCGCTTATGCCAGCGTCGGCATGAAGGTCATCGAGCGGGCGGTCGCCCACTCCGCGGGAGCCTACGCGGTGCCCAACGTCCACGTCCGCGGCACGGCGGTCATCACCAACAATGTCCCCTGCGGCGCCATGCGAGGCTTTGGCGCCAACCAGTCCTGCTTCGCCATGGAATCCTGTATGGATGAACTATGCCGGATGGGCGGCTTCGATCGCTGGCGGTTCCGTTGGGACAATGCTCTGGTCGAGGGCAAGGCCACCGCGACTGGCCAGATTCTGCGCTCCGGCGTAGGCGTGCGCGCCTGTCTTGAAGCCCTGAAGGACCGTTTCTACGCGGCCAAATGCGCCGGGCTCGCCGCCGGCATCAAGAACACCGGCATCGGCTGCGGCATGCCCGACTTCAGCAAGGCCAAGATCGTCATCGAAGCCGCGGATCGCGTGGTGGTGCATCACGGCTGGTGCGAAATGGGCCAGGGCGTCTACACCATGGCGATCCAGACACTCGTGGAAGAGACCGGCATCGATCCGAGCCTCATCGAGGTCCGGGTCGAAACCAACGAGGAAGCCGGAGCAGGCATGACCACCGCTTCCCGTGGCACTTCGCTGGTGGGCAATTCTGTGAGAGTGGCCTGCAAGGATCTGAAGCGCGACCTGGCCGAAGGAGAGACACTGGAAGCCCTGGTGGGAAGGGAGTACCGCGGCGATTGGTCCTGTGACTGGACCACCAAGGTGGGCCATGAACCGCCGCCCGGGAAGGATGTGGTGACCCACTATTCCTACGGCTTCGCGGCCCAGATGGTCGAACTGGACGAAACCGGGAAGATCACCCGCATCACCGCCGCCCACGACGCTGGCAGGATCATGAATCCCACCCTGTTCGAAGGACAGATCGAAGGCGCCCTGCACATGGGCCTCGGCTACGCTTTGACCGAGGACTTCCCGTTCAAGGATGGCTGGCCCGTGTCCTTCAAGATGGCGGATCTGGGCATCCTCCGGGCCCGCGACATGCCGCTCATGGATGTCATCGGCGTGGAAGTGCCCGATGAGCACGGCCCCTATGGCGCCAAGGGCGTGGGCGAGATCGGCCTGGTGCCCACCGCCGCGGCCGTGGCCAATGCCCTGTGCCAGTTCGATGGCCTGCGCCGCACGACCCTGCCCCTTCGCGAGCCGAAGGCCCTGGGAAAGAAGCCCAAAGCCGCGCACTAGTTCGTCTTTTCCCAGATAACCCGGAGAACCTATGCCCACTGGACCAACACCCGCTAGATACCAGCCTGGATACCCGTCGCGGAACTCGCCGCGAAGTACCGCCTCCTTGCCGCAGAGATGCTGCGGGAGGTCATCCGGATCCCAGCCGACTATGTCGATAAGCCAGCGGATGCGGGCGGTGACGCCCAGTGCGGCCTGTCCAACCACGAATTCCCTCGCATTGAATACCTGCGGAAAAAGATCATCGAGATCAAGGCCGTGCGTAAACCCGAGGATGTCTCCTTCGACGATTTCGGCAACCTGGTGTG
The DNA here is from genome assembly GCA_016722505.1 of Holophagaceae bacterium. Taxonomy (GTDB): domain Bacteria; phylum Acidobacteriota; class Holophagae; order Holophagales; family Holophagaceae; genus JANXPB01. The sequence goes on along the minus strand of JADKJH010000001.1, from coordinate 1,309,439 downwards.
GGTGGTGGAGGATGCCGGGGATGGCATTCCGCCCGAACAAAAAAAGGTCGTCTACCTGGATGGACATTCGGACACCGTGAAGGCCTTGCGTCCGCAGTGGCTCGATAAGATCGGCGGCGGCGTGGACGCCTACAACGGCCTGGTGGATCCCGCCAAGCTGGACAAGACCTTCCTCAAGAAGGAGCTGGGCTGGCTTCCGCCCGATTCCGAATGGGAACACCTGCTCTTCGGGCGTGGATCCGCGGACCAGTTGGGCGGTGTCATCGCCGAGGCCGTGGCCACGAAGATCCTTCTGGAGCTGGCGTCCGAGGGCGCCCTTAAAGGCGTCATCGTGCGCGCCTACGCCACGGTGGCGGAAGAGGACAACGATGGCGGTGGCCCGATGTTCATCACCAGCAAGGTGCTGCCGGGCGCCAAGGCCGAACTTATTCCCGATGTGGTGATCCTCACCGAAGGCACCGGCTGTTCCAAAAAGGGCGCGCTTGGAATCTATCGTGGCCAGCGCGGGCGCATGCAGATCGAAGTCACGGTGACGGGCCGCTCCTGCCATGGCTCGATGCCCTGGGAAGGCCTGAATCCGCTGGAGTACAGCGGCGCGATCCTCAAGGAAGCCGCGGAGAAATACGAACAGCGCATCGGCTTCCTCGACAATGCATTCCTCGGCCACGGCACCCGCACCGCGTCCTGGGCCCGCCTCGACACGCCCAGCGATTGCGCGGTGCCGGACCGCTTCGTCTTCCGTTTCGACCGCCGTCTGACCGTGGGTGAAACTCCGGAAAAATCGGTGCAGGATGTCGAGGATCTGGCCGCCGTCAGCGCAGCGAGGGCCGCGGGACTCAAGGTCGATATCAATATCCCGATCTACGATCAGCCCACCTGGAAAGGTTTCGTCCTCAACAACCCGCAGGTCTATCTCGGGTGGGTAACCCCCGAAGAGCATCCCGCGATCCAGGCCGCGGTGAACACCTACAAATCCGTCATCAGCCCTCACGTGAAGGGCCAGCGCGGCGAGGGGGGAACCATCCAGGCCGAGCCGCGGGTCGAACGCTGGATCTTTTCCACCGATGGCGTCGGCTTCCCGGTGCCGAAGGATGACAGCTCCATTCCCGTGAGCGCGACCAAGGAGTGGGTGGTCTCCGGCGCCTACAAGCATCCGGCGATGTTCGGACTCGGCCCCGGCATCGAACAGAACACCCACAAGATCGGCGAGTGCGTGGATCTCCGGGAGCTGCAACATTCCATCGCCTTCCTCGCGCGCTTCCCGAGCGTGTTCGCGGCCCGATAAGCCTTCGTCCCCGCCTTCCCTGGAGTCCTGACCTATGGAAAAGGCCTTCCGCACGGCGCCGCTCGGGCTACTTGCCCGCTGGATTTTCAGCGAGCTCGATACCCGCGATAGCGTGCTCGGAATTCCCAAGCAGAATTTCCAGGTGCCGGGTTCCAGGCTGGCGTCGCAGCTGTTCGGCCGCACCCTGGCCGCGCCGCTGGGCGTCGCCGCCGGGCCCCACAGCCAGCTCTCCCAGAACATCGTCGCAAGCTGGCTTTGCGGAGCGCGCTTCATCGAACTGAAAACCGTCCAGATCCTGGATGAAATCGAAGTCAGCCGTCCCTGCATCGACGCCGCGGACGAGACCTACAATTGCGAATGGTCCCAGGAACTGAAGCTCGAGCAGTCCTTCGATGAATACTTGAACGGCTGGGTGCTGGTGCACGCGCTGGCGCACAAGCTGGGCCTCCAGGATCCCGGGATGCTCTTCAACATGAGCGTGGGCTACAACCTGGAGGGCATCCAGCACGAACGGGTGCAGCGCTTCATCGCCTCCATGCGCGACGCGAGCGAATTCCTTCCGGCCGCCATCGACACCGTGGCGAAGGTCTATCCCGGCGTCCGCGATATCGAAATTCCGCACCAGCTTTCCAACCACATCACGCTTTCGACGATGCACGGCTGCCCCCCGGCGGAGATCGAGCGCATCGGGCGGCACCTGCTCCTGGATCTCGGCGTCGAAACCTGGGTGAAGCTCAATCCGACCTTGCTGGGACCCGGCGCGGCTACGCGGCCTGCTCAACCAGACCCTTGGCTTCGCGATTGATGTCCCGGATGCGGCCTTCGAGCACGACCCGGTTTTCGAAGATGCGATCGGAATGCTCAGGAGTCTCGCTCAGACGGCCATTGGATGCGGCCGGAGTTTCGGCATAAAGCTTTCCAACACGCTGGAAGTGGCGAACAAGCGGCCGATCTTTCCGCCCAATGAAAAGATGATGTACCTGTCCGGCCGCGCCCTGCATCCGCTCACGCTGAAGCTGGCCGAAATGGTCACCAACGAGTTGGACGGCGCAGTGCCCATCAGTTTCTGCGGCGGGGCCGACGCCCACAATTTCGCCGATCTGGTGGCGGATGGCTTGTCGCCCATCACGGTCTGCACGGATCTCCTCAAACCCGGCGGCTTCGCGCGCCTCCAGCAGTACCTGGTGAATCTCGAAGGGGAGATGACCCGCGTCGGAGCGAACAATCTCGACTCATTCATACACGCCAGCTCCGGCGGCAAAGGCGCGCGCTTCAATCTCGCCCATCACGCCGCCGCAGCGGCCAGAGACCCGCGCTACGCCCGCAGCGAACGCCCGCTCACCTTCAAAGGCGACCGGCCGCTGGGGCACTTCGATTGCATCGCGGCACCCTGCCAGGACGCCTGCCCGACGCATCAGAACATTCCCGATTACCTATGGCACGTGGCCCATGGCGATCCATCCGCGGCGATGGACGTCATCCTGCGCACCAACCCCCAGCCCGGCGTCACTGGCAGCGTCTGCGACCGCCCCTGCATCGAACGCTGTGTCCGCAATTTCTACGACGGCCCGGTCGCCATCCGGGAAATCAAGCGCTTCGCCTTCGAGCATGGCGACGTTCCGGTCGAAAAGTGCGGACCGAATATCGGCGTGAAGGTGGCCATCATCGGTGCCGGTCCCGCAGGCCTTTCGGCGGCCTACTACCTGGCCAAGATGGGCTTCGATGCGGAGATCTTCGAAGCGAAAACCGAGCTGGGCGGCATGGTGAGCGGCGTCATCCCCGGTTACCGCCTGGCTACCTCGGCGATCGAGGGCGACCTTGAACGCCTCCGCCAGTTGGGTGTGCGGTTCCATATGGGAACAGCCATCGGCCGGGATCTGCCCTTCGCGGAACTGCGCCAAGGCTACCCTTACGTCTTCCTCAGCATCGGCGCCCAGAAGGGCAAACGGCTGAACATCCCAGGAGAGGATGCGCACGGCGTGATGGATGCGCTCGATTTCCTGGACAAGGTGCGGGCTGAAGAACCCATGGAACTCGGCACCCGGATCCTCATCATCGGCGCGGGAAATTCCGCCATGGACGCGGTCCGTTCGGCCCGGCGGCTGGTGAAGGAGGCCGAGGTGTCCCTGGTCTACCGGCGCACCCGGGCGGAGATGCCGGCCGACGCGGAGGAAGTCCACGACTGCATCAAGGAGAACATCGGCCTCCGCGACCTGCTCGCGCCCGCGCGGGTGGTGGTCGAGAACGGCAAAGTGGTAGGACTGGCCTGCACGCGCATGAAGCTCGGCGAGCCTGATGCTTCGGGTCGCCCACGGCCCGTGCCCATGCATGCTCCCGGCCATCCCGAGAGCGAAGAGATACTGCCTGCCGACACCATCATCCCGGCCATCGGGCAGGAACCCGTGGTGGATTTCCTGGAAGGGCTCGAACTGAAGCGCAACCGCGACAACTCCTTCACGGTGGATCCGGAGACCTGCGAAACCAGCGTTCCGGGCCTCTTCGCGGGCGGAGATGTGGTGCGCGGAGCGGCCTCGATCATCAAGGCCATCGCCGACGGACGCGCCGTCGCTTTGGAAATCGGCCGACGCCATGGCCTGGAGCCGGTGCCCGAACCCTTCCTCGAGAAACACGTGGCGACCAGCGCGCTGATGGAGAAAAAGGGGAGCCTGGATCCGCCCCAACTGGTGCCCGTGCTTCCAGTGACCGAGCGCGGCGGTTTCGCTGAAGTCGCGCAAACATTCAGCCCCGCGGCCGCCCAGCTGGAAGCCAGTCGCTGCCTGGATTGCGACGATGTCTGCAGCCTGTGCGTGACCGTATGCCCCAACCGCGCGAATCTCGCCTACGGCATGGCGCCGCTCAAGGTGCGATGGCCTTCCTTGGTCATCAGAAATGGCCAGCCTGTGGCGGAAGGCAGCAAATCCTTTGCGATCGATCAGGAGGTCCAGATCATCAATATCGCCGACTTCTGCAATGAGTGCGGCAACTGCACGACCTTCTGCCCCACCTCGGGCGCGCCCTACAAAGACAAGCCGCGCTTCTGGATCGACCGCGAGGGATTCGATGAAGCCAAGGACGATCGCCTTCCGCATGGAACAAAGGCGAAGGGTTGCTGATAGAGGCCCGGCTTCATGGTTCGACGCATTGGCTGGAGCGCCGAGCTGATGTGGTCGAACACCGCACGACAGAATGGATCGCCCGGTTCAAGCGCGACTCTTTTGAATTCCTGAGCGTCGAACTGCTTGGTCCGCTCGGCGAGGGGAGAATCCTGGATCTTTCACCCTGCGCGACCCTCATCGCGCTGCTGAACGCCGAATCGGTGCTTCCCGTGGATGAGGTTCAATCCGTGGAAGCGCTGCCATGACTTCCTTTCTCTATCGCTGCACGGACTGCGGTCGCGAGTATGCGCGGGAAGCCGTGCGCTACCTCTGCCCCGATTGCGGAAAGATCTACAAACCCGGCATTCCCCTGGTGGGCGTGCTGGAAGCGGTGTTCGACTATGCCGTGATCCGCGAAGGTTTCGATCGGCTGGCCCCGGACTGGCAGCTCTTCTGCGCGGTGGAACAGGAATTCCATCCGCCGCTTCCAGTAGGAAATACCCCCTTGGCTAAGGTGGAGCGGTTGGGTACGGAACTGGGCCTGCGGCGCCTTTGGGTGAAGAATGATGGGCTGAATCCCAGCGGCAGCCTGAAGGACCGTGCGTCCTTTCTGGTGGCCGCCGAGGCGCTTCGCATCGGGGAGAAGCGCATCGTGGCCGCTTCCACGGGCAATGCGGCCTCGGCCCTGGCGGCGGTGTGCGCCTCCACTGGACTTGAGGCCCTGATCTTCGTGCCCGAGAAAGCCCCCAAGGCGAAGCTTGTGCAGATGGTCCTCGCGGGCGCGAAAGTAGTACCAGTGAAAGGCACCTACGATGATGCTTTCCGCCTGAGCCTGGAGTACACCGCTCAGCGCGGCGGTCTGAACCGCAACACGGCCTACCATCCCCTGACAATTGAAGGGAAGAAGACCGCAGGGCTCGAGATCTGGGCCCAGCTTGGCTTCCAGGTTCCCGACGCGATTCTGGTGTCCGCGGGAGACGGCGTCATTCTGGGCGGCGTGCACAAAGCCTTTGTGGACCTCCAGCGGGCCGGGCTCATCCAGCGGTTGCCTCGGCTCATTGGCGTGCAGGCGGAGAAGTCCGATGCCATCCACCGATTCGTCCGGACCGGAATCTATTCCGACGCTCCGGACCCATCCACACGGGCGGATTCCATCTCTGTCGTCTGCCCCAGCAACGCCCATGGCGCCCGTCGGGCCATCCTGGAAAGCAAAGGTCTCACCCTCACGGTTTCAGACGATGAAATCCTGGGCGCCCAGGCGCGATTGCTCAGCCGCACAGGGATCTTCGCGGAGCCCGCAGGCGCCGCGGCCCTGGCGGGTTTGATCAAGCTCCAGGGCGGACCTGACCGATTGGATTCCGGCGAGCGCGTGGTGATCCTCGCCACCGGACACGGACTGAAGGATGTTGACGCGCCCCTTTCCCGCGTGTCCATCCCTCCCGCCATCGAGCCGATCCTGGAAGCGGTGCTCGAATGAAAACGCTCATCCGCAATGGCCGCGTGGCCTACCGCTGACCGCGTGGTGGATGCGACCGGTTGTTATGTGCTGCCCGGTTTCATCGATTTCCATACGCATGTGGGTGATCGCATTGGCGATTTCGACCTCGCGGACGACTACGAATCCGGAACGCGGATCGGGATCATGAACGGCATCACGACGCTGTGCACCTTCGTGACGCAGGGCTCGCTGGGATCGAAGGAGACGCTGCGCGACGCGGTCCGGCGGGCCCAGGCCCGGGCTGCCGGGCGCTGCCACTCCGACGTGGCGTGGCACATCACGCCGACGACCTTCGAACCCGAGGATTGGCAGGATCTTGAGCGTCTGATCGGGGCGGGATTCCGCACGCTCAAGTTCTACACGACCTACAGGAAGGCCGGGCTCTTCACGGACCAGGCACGCCTGGAGGAGCTTTTCCGGCGGCTGGGCCCAACTGGCGCACGCTTCCTGGTGCATTGCGAAGATGACGAACTGATGGCGTCGGTGGATACCTCCGCGCTCGATCTGTCGAAAGCATCCAGCCACGCGCGATTGCGGCCCGAGGCCGCCGAAATCAGAACGGTGGATGCGCTCATCAGGCTCGCCGCTGAATGCAAGGTTCCCCTACATGTGGTCCATGTCTCCACCATCTCCGCCGCTGAACAGATCAAGGAAGCCCACAACCACCAGGACCTCACCAGCGAAACCTGCCCTCAGTATCTTTGGCTGGATGAAACCTGGCTGGACCGGGACGATGGGCATCGCTGGATCTGCTCGCCGCCACTGAGGGGTGATCGCCCCCATTTCCGGCAATTGGCGCGCGCTGGCGTGTTCGATCTCATCGCCACCGACCACTGCGCCTTTTGCTGTACGGACAAGGACACCTGGGACGGCCGGGACATCCGCACGGTGGCCAACGGGCTTGCGGGCCTCGGCGGCCTGGCGCACCTGGCCTGGCGGCTCTGGGAAGACGATCCCGATCGCGCCGCCCAGGAACTGGCGCTGCGTCTGGCCCTTAACCCCGCAACCCGCTTGGGCATGTCGCACCGCAAAGGCGCGTTGAGCCCAGGCCTGGATGCCGACGTGGTGATCCTGGACCCGAATGGCCCCGAGCAACCCATCCGATCCTCCCTCGCAGACACCCATGAAACCTACCCCGGCTTCACGTCAACCTTGGCCTTCAAGCATGTCTTTCTTCGGGGCGAATGCGTCGTCCAGGATGGCCAGCTGACACAGGCTGATCGCCCACTGGGGATCGCCCTGCAAGGGTCGGCCTGAGGCCACTGAATTCTTTTCGAACATCCGCATCCATAGGAGAAACCCATGCCCTCCCCCGCCATCCACGAGCACCTGGCCGCCTTCCGGGCCCTCAAGACCGATCTTTTCCAGAAGGACTTTCTGCTGACCTGGGAGCACCCCAGCGAAGAGATCCAGGCCATCCTCACCTTGGCGGAAACTCTCAAGCGCTTGCATCAGGAAGGGTTTTCCTATCGCGCCTTCGACACGGGTCTGGCCATCTCGATCTTCCGCGACAACTCCACGCGCACGCGCTTCTCGTTCGCATCCGCCGCCGGCGCCATGGGGTTCTCTTTGTCTGACCTCGACGAGGAGAAAAGCCAGGTCGCGCATGGCGAGACCGTGCGCGAAACCGCCAACATGATCAGCTTCCTTACGGAAGTCATCGGCATCCGCGACGACATGTTCCTGGGCGAAGGCAACTCCTACATGCGCGAAGTGGGCGATGCGCTCACGGACGGCGCCGAGCAGGGCGTGCTGCACCGCCGCCCCAGCATCATCAACCTGCAGTGCGATATCGACCACCCCACCCAGTCCCTGGCGGATCTGGCCTGGCTGAAGAAGCACTTCGGCAGCCTGGACAAGCTCAAGGGCAAGAAGATCGCCATGTCCTGGGCCTACAGCCCGAGCTACGGCAAACCGCTCTCCGTGCCCCAGGGCATCATCGGCCTGATGACACGCTTCGGCATGAACGTGAGCCTGGCCCATCCCGAAGGTTACGGCTTGATCCCGGAAGTCATGGACATCGCGAAGAAGAATGCGGCGGAAAGCGGCGGCAGTTTTCGAAACCGTGAACAGCATGGAGGCAGCATTCAAGGGTGCCCACATCGTCTATCCCAAGTCCTGGGCGCCTTTCCACGTCATGCAGCAGCGCACGAAACTCCTGAAGGCCTCTGACAAGGAGGGCCTGAAGTCACTGGAGAAGGAGTGTCTGGCGAACAACGCCAAGTTCAAGCACTGGGAGTGCGACCGCGCCAAAATGGATCTCACCCATGACAAGAAAGCGCTCTATATGCACTGCCTGCCCGCGGACATCACCGACGTGAGCTGCGACGCGGGCGAGGTTTCCAAGGAAGTCTTCGATCAGTACCGCATCCCCACGTACCACGAAGCCGCCTACAAGCCCTTCGTCATCAGCGCGCTGATGTTCCTCACGCGCTTGAAGGATCCCGGCGCCAAGCTCGAAACCATCGTCAGGCGCGCCAAACGGCTGAGCATTTAGGGGGAATGATATGTCTCGAATCGTGAAATCCATCAATGCCGAAGTCATCCACCGCACTGCGAAACGGTGCCGTGATCTCGGCGTCGTGATCCCCACCTTCAAGCAGATGCGCGATCCGGCTTCCATTCCGGATGCCGTCAAGGCGAAGCTCGTGGGCGTCGGCCTCTGGGACGTGAATCCCGTGAACCTATTCCGCATCACCTGGAAGAACGACCCCGAGACCGGATTGTTCGCCGGCCCCAATTTTCTGGAGATTCCACCCGAAATCACGGGCGTCAAGGCGCGCATCATCGGCCTGGTGGGGAAGTATTTCCCCACAGGCGCGCACAAGGTGGGCGCGGCTTTCGCGTGTCTCGTGCCGCGCCTGGTGAGCGGTGAATTCGATCCCGAAAAGCACAAAGCCGTCTGGCCCAGCACCGGGAACTACTGCCGGGGCGGCGCCTTCGACAGCGCCATTCTGGGCTGCACCGCCGTGGCCATCCTGCCGGAGAACATGTCGAAGGAACGCTTCACCTGGCTCGCCGAGATCGGCGCGGAAGTCATCGCCACGCCCGGCTGCGAATCCAACGTGAAGGAGATCTACGACAAGTGCTGGGAACTGAAGAAGGATCCCATCCACGTGATCTTCAACCAGTTCGAGGAATTCGGAAATCCGATCTGGCACTACAACGTGACCGGCCCCGCCATGGAAGAAGTCTTCCTCGGCCTGGCGACTCCCAAAAGCCGGTTCACGGCCTATGTGAGCGCCACAGGCAGCGCCGGCACCATTGGCGCGGGCGACTATCTGAAGACCAAATTCCCGGGCCTGAAGGTCATCGCCACGGAGGCGCTGCAGTGCCCGACGCTGCTGATGAATGGTTTCGGCGATCACCGCATCGAAGGCATCGGCGACAAGCACGTGCCCTGGGTCCACAACGTCCGCAACACCGACGCCGTGGCCGCCATCGACGACGAGGACTGCATGCGCATCCTGCGGCTTTTCAATGAACCCGCCGGCCAGGCCTTCCTCGCCACCCTTGGCGTGGACGCCGCGAAGATCGAGAAGCTCGGCCTGCTCGGCATCAGCGGCATCTGCAATATGCTGGCCGCCATCAAGGCCGCGAAGTACTGGGAACTGGACGAGAACGACGTGGTGTTCACGATCTTCACGGACTCCGTGGAAATGTACCGCTCCCGCCTGGAAGAACTCAGCGCCGAGCGCGGCGCCTTCACGGCCCTTGAGGCCGCCAAGACCCACACCGGCAGCCTGGAACGGCAGGCCGTGGACCATTTCAAGGAGTTGTCCTACACCGACCGCAAGGCCATCCACAACCTGAAGTACTACACCTGGGTAGAACAGCAGGGAAAGACCTACGAAGAGATCTGCGCCCAGTGGGACCCCGAATACTGGCGCGAAATTTTCGAAGAAGAAGCCGCCGAATTCGACCAACTCATCGAGGGCTTCAACAAGGAAGTCGGCCTATCCTGATCCGCCCGCCCACGGAAACCCCATGCCCCGCATCCTGATCCAGAACGGAACGTTGCTCACCTTCGGGCGCCCTTGCCGTGTGCTCGAAGGCGTTGCGGTGCTGATCGAAGACGGCCGCATCTCGCGGATAGCTCCTGTGGAGGCGATTCCAGGACCCTTCGATCACGTGCTGGATGCCAAGGGCAAGGTCGTGATGCCCGGCTTCGTGAATGCCCACATGCATTTCTATTCCACGCTGGTGCGCGGCCTCGGCAAGGCCGCGCCCAGCCACGACTTCCAGGAAGTGCTCACCAATCTCTGGTGGCGGCTGGATCGCCAATTGACCCTGGACGATGTGGAAGTCAGCGCCCAGGTCATCCTGTTGGACGCCATCCGCAAAGGCACCACGACGCTGGTGGATCACCACGCCAGCCCCGGCGCTGTCCGTGGTTCCCTGGATCGCATCGCCAAGGCCGTGAAGGCCTCGGGCCTGCGCGCCTGCCTTTGCTACGAAGTCTCCGACCGCGATGGCGCGACCGTGACCGACCAAGGGCTGGAGGAGAATATCGCCTTCTCAGAGGCCTGCATCCAGGAGCGTGACCCCCAGCTTCGGGCGCTCTTCGGCCTGCACGCGGCCTTCACGCTATCGGATGCCACCCTGGATCGCGCCGCTGTTCTGGGCCACGATCTCGGCATCGGTTTCCATGTGCATGTGGCCGAGGCCACCTCGGATGTGTCTGCCAACTTGCAACAGCACGGCCAACGACCCGTTGCCCGTCTCGCAGCCCACGGGATTCTCGGCCAAGGCAGCATCGCGGCCCATGCGGTGCATGTGGACGAGGACGACATGGAAGTGCTGGCCCGCACGGACACCTTTGTGGCACACAACCCGCAGTCGAATCTCAACAATGCCGTGGGCATCGCCAACGTGCTGGAACTCGTCAGGCGGGGCGTCCACGTGGGCCTCGGCACCGACGCCATGACCGTGAACATGCTGGAGGAACTTCGTGTAGGTCTTTGGGCCCAGCACCTGCGCCAAGACGATCCCAGCTGCGGTTTCATGGAGCTGACGGACACCCTTTTCGTCCGCAACCCCGAACTCGCCAGTCAATTGTGGGGTTTTTCACTGGGCACCCTGACAGAGGGCGCCGCCGCTGATGTGATCCTGGTCGATTACGATCCGCCCACGCCCCTGGACGACAGCACGGCGTTGGGTCACCTTGTTTTCGGTATCTCCCAGGCGACCGTGGACACGACCATCTGCGCCGGCCGCATTTTGATGGAAGGCAGGCACCTGCAGATCGACATCGACGAAGCCAGACTTGCGGCGCGCAGCCGGGAGCTGGCAAAGCAATTGTGGGAGCGCTTCTAAATGGGGCGAGCGTTCTAGTAGAGCACCATGGCTCTCACTATTTTGCCCATTGGATCAAACGTCCGGCGAGGCGCTGAAAGGCGCGCTCCCGGCTGCGGATTTCCCGGAAACCACGGCATCGATGCATTGCGAAGCGCTCAGGGCAAGCGAGGCAAGGCTGTCGCTGGGGCCTGCGGCGCCGGTAGGCCAAGATGATCAAGGTCGTGAGGGGGACCGCCAATGTAGCGCCCGCATAGCCAATCACACCGCCGGTCCGCAGCCCCTGTGCGAACGTGAATGCGAAAACAGCGGCCGGCGTCAACCGCGTGAGCAGCTTCCCTCGCTTCGATGGCAGCCGATGGGCAGCCGAGATCGCCATAGCTTCGGAGCTTCCCTCGGCAGGTTGAACCACCGCTTCACGTCGCGCGTGAAGATGGAATGCTCCTGTGAGCAACGGAACGAGCCCGAATGCGATCCCCGCGAAGTACCCACCCGTCGATTTCGGCGCGATGCCGCCGGCCGCCAAGCCCGCCAGCACTCCAATTCCGGCCAGCGTGCAGCCTTTGCAGATCCGCAACTTCCGGCCGAAACGGAATACTTCACCTTCATACTCCGCGCAGAGCGGGTGGTGGGCGAAGCGGTGGAAGCGATGGGCCGCGAGGGAAAGGCGGTCCAGCCGGCGGGCAAGGTCGCCTTGGATCCTGGGCCGTGCCTCGGTCACTCAGGCCTTCGGCTTGAGACGCACCGCGGTGCCGTAGGCGATGATCTCATTCGTGTTCTGCATGAGCTCGCCGGAATCGAAGCGCATGGCGAGCACGGCGTTCGCGCCCATTTCCAGCGCATGCGCCTCCAGCCGGTTCATGGCCTCGTTCCGGCTGTCGTTGGCCAGCTCCGTGAGCATGGTGATCTCGCCCCCGAATATCTGCTGGCAACCAGCACAAGCTGTCCCGACAACGCTACGGCTCCTCACGGTGATGCCCCAGCATGGGCCGACGATGTGCTCGATGTCCGTGCCTGGCGGCGGGTCGAAGGTGGTCAGGATGGGGACCTTGTGGAGTGCGATCTGCATGGACACGAAACCTCCCGAGGCATCACAAAAACTATAGCCCTGGCAGCGGAAAGATTGTTGCGGCACCAAATACCTTTTCTTCCTGGCCGGTTGATTGATCGGTGACCAGCCCCGCTCGAGGTGGTCCTAGCCTGGTTGAAGGGAAATTCGATCGGTTGCATTAGCACTCTCGTCCGATTCTCGAACTTCCTCTGAAAATTGGCTGCCGCGGAATAGATCCAGCCGATCCCCGGGTTCCTTCGGTTCAGCTGCCCTTGGATTTGGCCGTCTTCTGCAATTGCAACACCCCCGGCTGCTTCGGCAGCCAATGGTCCACGAAGAGCGGCTGAGCCACCTTGTCGGCGGCCTTCAGGCGCTTGAGGGTGCCGGACTGGTCCCGGGCCGCCAAGACGATGGCGAAGGCATGTGAGAGGGTGGCGAAGGACGTGAGGCTGAAGCTGAAGAGCAGATCCTCGCTGGGCACGGGGATGAGAATGTCTGCGAAGGGCGCAAGCGGGGAATCCTTGCGGTCAGAAAAGGCTAGGACTGGGACGCCGTTCTCCTTGGCGAAGGTGGCGGCGTCCACGGTCTCACGGCTGTAGGGCGAGAAGCTGATCACCACCAGCAGATCCTTGGGGCCGAGATTGGCGACCTGATTGGAGAAATCCGAAGGGAGCGCCGCGATGCAGGGCACACCGGCCTGGGTGAGATAGAACGCGAAGATCAGGCCCATGACGTGGCCCACGCCGCGGCCCAGGATCACCCGGTGGTCCGAGTCCAGCAGCAGTCGGGCGGCGGATTCCAGCATGGAGGGATCCACGGCCTGGATCAGCCGTGAAAAGTGCTCCCCATCCCGGCGCACGACACCGCCGAGCGTTCCGAGCATGTCCTGGGGGATATCCAGCTGCTCCAGCTCAGCTTCTTCGGAACGGGTGCTGCAAGCTTCGCGCAATGCGTCCCGGAATTCGCTGAAACCCTTGTAACCCAACCGCTTGGCGAAGCGGATGACAGTCCCTACGCTCACCCGGGAGCGCTCGGCCATGGCTTCGATGCCCCAGAGCGCACCAAGCAGCGGGTCCGCCATCAGGACATCGGCTATGGCGCGCTGCGCCTCCGGCAGATTGCTGTAGCTCTCCGCCAAGCGGATCTGAATTGCGGGGGAAGGGATTATGGTGGACATGGTATAGAAAAATAGATTATCACCGCGGGTATAAATTTTATTCACCGCTGATCACGCCCGCTTGAATCGCTCGACCATCTCCTCCAGCAGCTGCCCCAGCACATTCGCCGATACTTTGCGCCGGTAGCTGGCGGTGCTGCGGATGTCGTCGATGGGGCGGATGTCCTCCATCAGAGCCAGCTTGGCCCCGGCGATGAACTGCCCGTCAAGTTCTTCGATGGCCTGGCCCTGGACCAACATCTCCGTGGTCAGAGCCCGCATCGGCACCGGAGCGACGCTTCCCATTCCAAGGCGGAATTCCGCCACCCGACCCTCTTCGGCTCGCGCGTAAGCGGCAAGGCAGACTTTGGAAATGGCCTGTGCCTTTCGTGTACCCACTTTGCGGAAGAAATGAAAATTGTCGCCCTTGGGCCGCCAGACGCGAATGCGCGTGATGAGTTCTTCGGGCAACATCACCGTTTGCTTGTAGCCCGTATGGAAGTTCTCATACGGAACCCAGCGGGAACCTGCAAGGGATTGCAGCTGGACCTCGGCGCCATAGGCCAACAGGCTTGGCGGTGTATCGGCGGCGGGGCTGCCGTTGGCGATGTTGCCTGCCAGTGTGCCGCGATTCTGGATGGCCATGGCGCCGGTCACCCACGCGCTCTGCACCAGGTTGGGAAGTTCGGCCGCGATCAACGGGTGGGTGCGGATCTCCGCATAAGTAGTCAGAGCGCCTAAACTGACGCTGTCGGAGGTTGTCTCGATCCCACGCAGTTCGTCGAGCCCCCACAAGTTCAGAAACCGGCTGAAGGGCAGGACTCCCGCTGCAAAGAGAACCATCAGGTCCGTGCCGCCCGCGAGCGGACGCCAGGCACCTTTCTCGGCGAACAGGATCTCCAAGGCGCCGATCAAGGTGGTCGGCGTATGAACCGTGCAACCTGGAACTTGCCCCCTCATGACCGGGACTCCTCGGCCACTTGAATGGCGCGCTCCGCGGCTTGGGCCACAGAATCCACGATCTTTCCGTAGCCCGTGCAACGGCATAGATTCCCCGCCAGGCCATCGCGGATCTGGGCCTCGTCGGGATGCGGACAGCGCTTCAGCAGATCCACGGCGGCCATGACCATACCCGGTGTGCAGATGCCGCACTGGGCGCCACCACAATGCAGGAAGGATTCCTGGACCGAATGGAGTTGCTCGTCCGAAGCGACGCCTTCGATGGTGCGAAGCTCGGCGCCCTCGGCCTGCACGGCCGGCACCAGGCAGCTATTCACCAGCTTGCCGTTCAGGATCACCGAGCAGGCGCCGCACTCGCCTTCGCCGCACCCCTCCTTGGTTCCCGTCAGCTCTAGATCTTCGCGGATCACATCCAGGAGCCGCGCCATGGGCCAGACATCAACGGTGCGCGTCTTTCCGTTGACCTTGAGTGATAACTTTCATTTTTTCAGACATTGGAAGGCTCGAGAAAGTCCATCAGGTCCAACAGGTCCATCAATCGTTCAGGCGTCAGGGGGATCTCCCGCGGTGCGGATGTGCCCAGCGCATCCTGTACTGCGTTGAGCAGGGCCGGGGCGGGACCGTCCATGGGCAGCTCACCCAGGCCCTTGGCGCCTCCGGGGCCGTTTGGATAGGGGTTTTCTTCGAAGTAGACGCGGATCCGGGGAATATCCATGCTGGTGGCCATGATGTAGTTGGTCATCTGCCCATTGGCCATGCGGCCCTTGCTCCACACCACCTGTTCCGAAAGGCCATAGCCGATGCCCTGGGCCACACCACCCTCGATCTGGCCTTCGGCCAGGGTAGGATTCAACACCCGTCCCACTTCCTGGAAGGCCACGAAGTCTTCGACTTTTACTTCGAAGGTGCGGGTGTCCACAGCCACTTCGGCCGCGTAACAGGCCCAGGCGAAGGTCGTATAGGCGTCGCCCTTGTAGAGCTGGTCGTCCCAGACGATCTGGGGCGGCGTGTTGTATTGGGAATAGGCCTTCAAATGATCATTTTTCGCGATGTATTGTTTCACAGCGCTCGAAAAGCCCTCGCCATCATAGGGTACTTTGAGGAAGCCCGATTGGATCAAGGTCTGGCGTAGTCCGATGGCGGCCTCCTGCACCAACTTGCCCACCACCATGGTCGTCCGGGAGGCGACCGTAGGTCCGCTATCGGGCACCAGAGCGGTGTCCGGCCGGACCACCTCCACATATTCCAGTGGCACCTTCAATACTTCAGCGACCACCTGGCTGAGGATGGTGTTGGCCCCCTGCCCCATTTCCGTGGAGGCCGCCAGGACATGGACCTTGCCATCCGCCCGGCCCTCCACGCCCGCCACAGAAGCGAGGTAGGACTCCCCGGATCCGGTGAACCCGCAACCATGCATGAAGATTGCGAAACCAAGACCTTTTTTGATGGGACCCAAACTCGCATTGTGGATCCGGTGATTCTCTTTTTTCGCCGAGTAATCCAGCTTTTCAAGGGCGTGATCGAGAAGTCCCGGCAGATCAACATTCTCCTTGATGATCTGGCCTGTGGCCGTGGCGTCGCCCATCCTGAGCAGATTCTGTTTCCGGAGCGCAATGGGGTCCATGCCCATCTGGGCCGCCGCCACATCCATGTGGCGTTCGATGGCGAACAGGCTTTGGGGCGCGCCAAAGCCACGGAAGGCCCCATGCGGCGGTGTGTTGGTGGCCGCCGCCCGGGCCCGGATGCTGGTGTTGGGGCAGCGGTAAGGTCCGCCCGCATGGATGGCGCCACGGCTCAACACCACTGGGGACAGGGTCAGGTAGGCCCCGCCATCCAGGGCGAAATCTATGTCGAGCGCCAACAGGCGGCCCTCGGCATCAAAGGCGCTGCGGATGCGGGTACGGGACGGGTGGCGCTTGGTGGTGGCCACCATATCCTCTTCCCGGTCGTAGACGATCTTCACGGGACGGCCACCGGCTTTAAGGGATAGCAGCGCCGCGTGGCCCGCGATCAGGCTTGGATAGTCCTCCTTACCGCCGAAACCGCCGCCGGTTTCCATCTGGATCACGCGAACCTTGTCGTCGGGCAGATTAAATAGGGCTTTCAGGGCTGTATGTACGTAATAGGGACATTGCAGTGAGCCCCAAACCGTAACACCCGCCTCGGCATTCGCCACCGCGATGGCGCCATTCGGTTCGATGTAGAGCTGTTCCTGGGAGCCGGTCTTGTATTCGCCTTCGACGACGTGAGCGGCCCCGGCCCAGACGGAATCCACGTCCCCTTTTTCGATCAGGATCTTTTTGAAAAGGTTGTCCTGTCCCCAGATCACTTCTTTGCAGGCCAGGGATTCTTCGAGATCGAAAAGCGGCGGCAGGGGTTCGATGTCCAGATGGACCGCGGCCCGGGCCTTTTCCAGCAGGTAGCGGTCCGCGTGGGCCAGCAGCACCACTGGTTCTTCCGGGTGGTTGATGCGGTCCAGCGCCAGGAAGGGCTGGTCGCGCTCAATGAGCGCCACATTAAGTTCTCCTGGCACATCCTTGGCCGTGACGATGACGAATTCATCCCAGGGGATGCCTTCTCCAAATTCGATGCCTTTAAGAATTCCCCTCGGCACCGAGGAGCGCACGGTCACGCCGTACAGCATGTATTCCATGCGCACATCGTCCGTATACTGGGCCTCTCCGGTGACTTTGGCGCGGCCCTCTTTGCGGATTCTCGAATGGCCGATGTGGAGTGATGGGTTCATGGCGCTTCCTTGACTAACCTTGCAAAGCTAGCAGGGATGCGGCTTTGGAACAACGTCTCAATGTCTCAATGTTGCAGTCCGCAAGCGCTCGCCATTCACCGCCGTGGATCCACCACGATGGCGGGTTCGACCGTGGGACAACCGAACACGCAAAGTCCGCAGCCGGTGCAGTATTCCTCCATCACTTCAGGGTGGGGAACGCTTCCATCCTCGGTGTCCAGAATGCGGATGGCCACGCCCGGGTATGGGCAGCGGTCCACGCAGGTGCGGCAGGCTTGAATGCTGTGGCCGTCGTGTTCATAGGTCAGACACAGGGCTTCTTTGATTCTTGCGGTACCGAGGTGCACCGCCCGTGGTCCCTCCAGGATTTCGCCATCCGTGGTGCTGCGCACGGGCCAGATCAGCGCTTTGGCGTCTTCGGGGCAAGCTTTGACGCAGGGCAGATCGCTGCAAAGGAAGCAGGGCATCGAACGGGGGTCAATGTAAGGCGCATTCAACCCCAGTCCCATATTGGGACCACCCTTGATAATTGAATCCTGGGGGCAGGCGGGAATGCAGTCTCCGCACCGGGTGCAAGCGGTCAAAAACGCGAATTCATCCAAAGCCCCCGGTGGCCGCAAAACCCTGGGGCTGGCCTTGGTGATGGCCTCTTCCACCTGTTCCGCCATGAAACCGGCCATGAGCGTACCCAGCGATTTAAAGAAATCGCCACGCCCTTGGGGTCGATCGAGTTTTTTAGCCATTGGGTTGAATTGGTTCAAAGGCCCAGCAGTCTCAACGTAGGCCGCAATATTCCCCAAAGGATGGGGTCGAAGCCGAGGGTGAGCATTCCCTGGTTCGCATCGGCGGAAAGGCTGAGGTGGGCCAGCAAATTGATGCTGACGGCCACATCCCGCGAAGTCGGTGGCTGGTCCACCCAGGCGACGCCTTCGGGCGGCGGCTTCAAGGCTAGGCGCTTGCCCTCGGCAGACCGCAGATTCAGCACCAGGAGATCCCCGTGGAAGGTCGGTGTGCGCACCTCCACCAGATTCCCCCTAGGGATCTGGGGCACCAGCTCAAATGCAGCACGGTAGCCCAGGGCATGGGTGTCCGGTTCTTCACCCCGGATGACCGCGGCGGTCTGTTCCATCAGGCCGCCGAGTCCCTGGTCGCCCAAGTGGGCGATGGAACGGAGGTGGGTGCCAGAGACTTCCCCGATGCCGTCCACCAGAAGAGGTAATTGCGCGAGCACCTGCTCCAACGCGGAGCGCCCCCGGAAACGCAGGGTGCCGATGGGCCATTCCCCCACCAGGGGCATGGGCTCGCCAGATTCCTTCGGGTCCGCCTCTGGGCGCAGGTCCAGAATCCGGCCGGGATAATCCTGAAACAGGTCGGAAGCTTGGGGGGTATCCGCCAGGATAACCACATCCAAACCCTGGAGCAGTGCGGGCTCCGGTGCAAAGACGACCAGATCGCCTTCCTCGTCCTGTTTGGTCATGGGACCCGTGGCTAATGGCAGGACCGAGCAGTCCTGTGGTTCCAGGGCAACCACAAGCTCCCGCCCCAACAAGGTCTGGGCACCGATGACGGCTATCTTCAACATGTTGTTTCCTTTAATCCATTGCGAAAAAACGAACTTGGTGATTGGGAATAGTGGTCCGGCATAAGGGGCCGTAGCAAACAACCTGAACGGCACAGGTTATTTTGGCACGGTCCCTAAACGTGAATTTCGGTGGTCGCCGATCGGACATGGCCACGCAGCGCGATGCGTACTTCTGCCGCCAAGAAGGCCTGGACCTGTTCTCCCGCTCGCCCAGTGAAGCGATGGGGATCCAATAATGACGCCAGCTCACCTTCATTCATTCCCCAGGATGGATCTGCGGCGAGAAGCGAGAGCAGTTCGTTGCCCCTTCCCTCCTCCTTGATGCGGCGACCCGCTTCCAGCGCCGCCAAACGGAACCGTTCATGTAGATCCTGACGGTCTCCACCGCGCTTGACTGCCTCCATGAGCAGCACCTCCGCAGCCATGAAAGGCAGCTCCTGGTTCAGCCGGGCCTCGATCATCTTGGGATAGACCACCAATCCTGATGCCACGTTCAGATAGAGCGCCAGAATTGCATCTACGGCTAACAACCCTTGAGAAATCGTCAGGCGCCGATGGGCGCTGTCGTCCAAGGTGCGTTCCATCCATTGGGTGGCGCTGGTCTGGTAGGTGGAGGGCATCAAACCCAGCGTAAACCGGGAAAGGCTGTTGATACGCTCGCTGCGCATGGGATTCCGCTTGTAGGGCATGGCGCTGGACCCGATCTGGTTCTTCTCGAAGGGCTCCTCCACTTCCTTGAGGTGTTGGAGCAGGCGCATATCGCAGGCGAACTTGCTCGCAGAGGCCGCAATGCCACAAAGCACCTGCCCGATGCGGTCTTCCAGTTTGCGCGTGGCAGTCTGGCCGCTCACCGGAATCGCCTTGAACCCCACTTTCTCGCAAAACCGTTTCTCCAGCGCATCCACGCGTTCGCCATTCCCTTCGAATAACTCCAAGAAGCTGGCTTGGGTGCCCGTGGTGCCCTTCACGCCGCGAACGGGTGTCGTGGCGATGAGGTGGTCCAGATCCTCAAGATCCAGCAACAGATCCTGGATCCAAAGGCTGGCCCGCTTTCCCACTGTGGTTGGCTGGGCTGGCTGGAAATGGGTGAAGCCTAAAGTCGGCTGATCTTTCCATTCATCGGCGAATTTCGACAGAGCTGCGATGACGTCCAATACTCGCTTGCGCAGAAGCCCCAAGGCTTCTTGGCAGATCAACAAGTCGCCATTATCGGTCACAAAACAGCTGGTAGCGCCCAAATGTATGATGGGGCGGGCTTGTGGCGCCTGTTCTCCCCAGGCGTGGATGGCCGCCATGACATCGTGGCGCAGAGCGGCTTCGTGCCTGGCTATGACCTCGAGTTCCACGGCGTCCCGGGTCTTCCGCATTTCGGCGATTTGCTCGAGGCGGATCGGCAGGCCCAACTCCATCTCGCTCTCCGCCAACGCAATCCAAAGCCGCCTCCAGACCCGTTGCCGGTATAGCGGCGAGAGCAGGCGCACCATGGCCTTGGTGGCATAGCGCTGAGCTAAGGGGTGCTCGAACCGCTCGAGTTCCGTGAGATCGCTGGGGGGAAGGAAGGGCTCGTCCATGCCTTCAGTTTGGCAGATCAGACGAGCCCGCATCCGGCATGCGTCCCGTCGGGGGCGTGCCGGTATCAAGCAGTTGGGTTTCCGTGGCGGAAAGGTCGGGCCAGCCCCTGGCTACCGACTTCATGGTTTCAAGCTCCGCCGCAAACCCTGTAGCCCATGCCTCTATGTCCCACGGCCGGGTTGTGGGGTCCACGGCCAGCGCCGCCGCAAAAGCCTCCTCCACCCTCGCTGGCAAGCCCGGCAGCAACTCCCGAAGGTCCATGTGTTCACCGCGTGTGATGAGCGAAAAGATGTCGGCCACCGCCGTAGGAGAAATGAGCCGGCGGCCCGTGAGAGCCTCATAGCCGTTGGCTGCGAAGGCATAGACATCACACCGGGCATCCAAGGTCTGCCCTCTCACCTGCTCCGGGGACATGTAGTGGGGTGTTCCCACCACCATTCCTGTTTGGGTGACGCCCCCTTCCGCGGCCAGGGGTTTGGCCAAGCCGAAATCCAGGATCTTCACCTGAAAGGCATTGCTGTTGGACTCCTGTCCATTCGGAATCAGGAAAATATTCGCGGGCTTAAGATCCCGGTGCACCACGCCGGTCCGGTGGACCGCCGCCAAACCAGCAGCGCCTTGGCGCAACAGGCGCGCGACTTGCGCCGGAGTTCCAGGGCCGTGGCGTGTAATCAGGGTTCCAAGGTCAACCCCCTTCAAAAGTTCCATGACCATGAAGGCCGATCCGTCATCTAGCTCTCCAGAATCAAAGATGGAGATGACGCTTGGGTGCTCGATCCCCGCCAGGGCTCTAGCCTCCTGGGCGAAACGGGCACGGATTTCAGCGATGCCATAGAGTTCAGGTTTGATGAGCTTCAGCGCGACGTCCCTGCCCAACCTCAGATCTTTTGCCTCGAAAACCAACCCCATTCCGCCTTCACCTAGAAGTCGAGTGAGCTGGTAGCGCTCCTGGACCACGAATGGCAGGATTCGCGGAGATTCCAGGGGTTCGGAGTCCCACATGCACACCTGGACCGATTCGTCATAGCAGCGGCCACAGCTGGGACATGTTTGAAGAAGGGACACGCCCTTTTCCCTCAACTTCTCACGGGTCTGGGCCTGCTGGTGGCGGGCCGCATTCAGGCTCCGGCGCGTCTTCTGCAACTCCAGCACGGCGCCGAGCTGGGCCGCCACCACGCCCACCAGCCGCCGCTCCGCATCCCCCCATCTGAATGGTCCCGAAAGCACCATCCCTCCTAGGATTTCGCCGCTGGGTCCCTTAACTGGGATGGATAGCTCCCGGCGTCGGTCCACGGCGACGGTTACCGTGTGTTTCCGTCGTTCCTGGTCGGGGTTCAAGTAGGTCTGGGCCTGTAGTTCTTGCAGGGTTGGGATCCGGGTATCGCTTTCTCCGAGCTGTCTAAGCTCCTCTCCCTGCACCGTAAGGATGCCGATGCTGGTGGCGCCGATGGTCTGGGCCAGTTCCCCGGCAATGGCCCGGGACCAGCTGATGAGGTCCCGTTGGGCAAGGCTGCTGCTTTCCATGAGGCGTGAAATCTGGTGGTTCTGCGCTTCGATCTGATCCTTGGCGGCCTCTATTTCCGCGGTGCGCAGGCGGATCTTGGCTTCCAGTTCCTCGTTCTTGCGCAGCAATCTTCGAAGGCGGGTCCGAATTGCGAACCACACCGCGCCCGCCAGCGACACGGCATAGAGCAAATAAGCCCAAACCGTGCGCCAGGGCGCGGGGTGGATTTCAAACGCCACGTCAACCGGACCCACCACGCGGCCTTGATAATCCTTGGCCCGCACACGGAAGATGTAGTTCCCTGCCCCAAGGCCAGGAAACTCTCGGTGGGGATCCTCCACCCAATTTGACGGTGCTTCCTCTAAGCCCAAGAGCTGTGTCTGGTAACGGGTTTCCGTAGACCTGAAATAGCCGAGCAATGAGTATGAAAATTCGAGGCGGCGCTCACGATAACCAAGGCGGGCACCGGAGAGCATATTCCGCGCCTCGCCGTTGACCCGGATCTGGTCCAGGACCAACTGTGGGGCGGCTGTGGCGACCAACTCCTGCCCTGGGTCGAATACCACCGCACCGCGGATGGTGCCGCCCCAGATCCGGCCCAAATGGTCCTTCATGGACGCACCACCGTTGAATTCATTGCTGGGCAAACCGCTGTCCGTAGTGAACGTCTCAATCCGGAATTCTCCCGGAGGCCCGCTGATCCGTGCCACGCCGCGATTGGTGAAGGCGTAAAGACGCGCCTGGGAATCTTCTTGCAGTTGGTAGATCGTATTGTTCGGCAGGGCCGGAACCGTGTTTTCCGACAAGATGCGCCAGTTCGGCACCTCATCATCGGGGTCCAGATAGACCAGCCCGCCTCCTTCGGTACCCGCCCATAAGAGATGGCGCCCTCCTCTCCGGGATTCACAGAGACTCATCACCGTGTTGTTCGGAAGCCCTTCGCGCACCGTGTAGGTGACCACCTTCCCCTTCCGGATTCTTACCAGCCCACCGTTTTCAGTTCCAATCCAGAGTGTTCGCCGACCCGCATCATCACTGGTTCCCAGAGCACAATGGAGCTGGTTCGTGGGCAGCCCATCTGCCACGGTGGTTGAAATCCAGCGGTCTTTGGTCCGTCGCCACAGCCCATCGGCACCCGTGATTAGCCACAGCACCCGCTGCCCATCTGAATCTCTCGTCTCCCGCATTTGGCGAATATTTATGCGGCGGGCAGCTGGCGGCATGGGCACGCGACTCCAACGATTTTCGCGGAATTGAGCCAGACCCTCGCTTTGGGTCCCCGCGTAAAGCACTGATTGGCCGTTCTCGCCCTCCCATTCCAGCAGGCTAAATACGGTGTTGTCCGGCAGACCGTCAGCTTGGGTATAGAAGCGGACACCGCCATTTTCTACACGCGCCACACCGCCGCCACGCGTTCCAAGCCAAAGCGTCCCGCAAAGGTTTCTCGCTTGTGGCAGTGCGATTCCATAAATAGAGGTGGCCAAGGTTTCGTTTCCTGCCAGTTTTTGCCATTGGCCAAATTGCACATGCACCAGCCCGGCATCGGTTCCAATCCAAAGGGCCTCGGTACCCGCCGGTCCCTCTACCGGCAAAAGACTCCAGATGGCAGCGCTTGGGAGACCCTCTTTCGGTGAGAGAACCTGCCACCCCTGGCCATCCAGCCGCGCAAGGCCACCGCCACCGCTGCCTACCCACAGGATCGGAGAACCATCTGCGGAAAACGTCTGGGCAAGCGCCTGTACAGATTTACCGCTTGTCTCCACGGGTAGTTTCACGGACTCCCAGGTGGAGCCTGTCTTGCGGAAAAGGCCAGCGCTCGTACCCGCTAGGAGTTCTCCGCCCTTCTGGCGCAATAGTGTTTGTACGTTCTGACCCGGAAGCTCCACACGGGTGACTCGGCCTTTTTCGAATAATGCCAAGCCCTTATTGGTACCAACCCACACGCTGTCGCCTTCGGCCCCCGCAAGGCTTGAAATTGTTGCAGATGGGAACCCGGTCTCTGCCCCCAACAACCTCCAGCCCTGGCCATCAAACACCCCCAGCCCTTGACGGGCTGTGGCGGCCCAAATTCTGGAACCGTGGGTCAGCAGTGCATTGACCCTTGTTCCCATGGCGCCCATCGGACCTTCGGGCCGCTCCCATTTCCCGTTTCTGAACCGGGTGGCTCCCCCGTCCTGGCGACCGAACCAAAGACTGCCGTCGTTTCCTAATGTTATGCAACGAACGAAGTTGGAGATGTTTCTATCGGGCATCGGCTTGGTCTTCCAGGCATGCCCATCGAAAACCGCAGGGCCATCCTGTGTGGCAACCCATAGTCGACCGGTAGCATCCTGGGACATTCCCATGACCGAGTTCTGGGGTAGGCCCTCTCGGCTGGTGGTGACCTGAAATTCCGGCCTAGCCCAGCGAGCAGGATCCCGAGGCTCGGCGGCGGCCCCCACCCCGGACAGGACTCCAAACAACAATCCCCAGGCGACCCGCTTGAGGGGAGAAGCGCTAGTGATGCGTGGCATCAATTGTGGATTGTTCCACATGGAACATCGCTCCGAAATAAACAAGAAGAAGGTCCCGATACAGCGCATTCCGGCTAGGTGTGGGTAATGAATATTCTTACGACACGTTCGGCTGCTTCAGCAATCTGAATCCTTGGCGACGTGATTTCAATGGCTCCCCGGTACAGCACCCGTGCCAGAATTCTTTCAAAGGGGGAGATCGTGTACGAAGTACTTCAGCAAGGGGATCCCGCGGTGTTTACGGCACTGCAAAACGAGATCGGCCGCCAGCGTCATCACCTTGAGCTTATCGCGTCGGAGAATTATGCGTCGGTGGCGGTGCTGCAGGCTATGGGAAGCCACTTCACCAACAAATATGCCGAAGGATACCCTGGCCGGCGCTACTACGGTGGTTGCGTAAATGTAGACGTGGTGGAAAACCTTGCCCGGGACCGCGCCAAAGAGCTTTTCGGCGCGGAGCACGCTAACGTTCAGCCCCACAGTGGTGCCCAGGCCAACATGGCGGTCTATTTCGCCGTCTTGAAACCCGGTGATACGGTCCTGGGGCTCGATCTGGCCCATGGCGGGCACCTGACCCATGGCCACCCTCTCAACAGCAGCGGCGTTCTTTACAATTTTGTTAGTTACCATGTTCGCCAAGATGACGAATGCGTGGATATGGCCGAGGTTCGGAAGCTCGCCCTTGAGCACCACCCGAAAATGATCGTCGTGGGGGCCTCCGCCTATCCACGGATTTTCGATTTCCCAGCCTTCCGCGCCATCGCCGATGAGGTTGGCGCCATGGTGATGGTGGATATGGCGCACATCGCGGGCCTCGTGGCCACTGGTCATCACCCAAGCCCCGTTCCCCATGCGGATTTCGTCACCACAACCACCCACAAAACCTTGCGGGGGCCGCGCGGTGGCCTTGTCCTGTGCAAAGAGAAGTACGCCAAGGACCTCGACCGGGCCGTTTTTCCCGGCATCCAGGGTGGCCCCCTCATGCACGTCATCGCGGCTAAGGCCGTGGCATTCGCGGAAGCCTTGCGTCCCGAATTCAAGACCTATAGCGGCCAGGTTATTTCGAACGCCAAGACCCTTGCCAAAGGCCTTCAAGACAAGGGTTGGCGGATCGTAAGCGGAGGCACGGACAACCACTTGATGCTGGTGGACGTCTTTGCTCAGGGAATCCTAGGCAACGAGGCCGAAAAGGTTCTCGACCGAGCGGGACTCACCGTGAACAAGAATAGCATTCCCTTCGACCCCAACCCGCCTTTAAAGCCCTCCGGCATCCGGTTGGGCTCGCCCGCGCTTACCACCCGTGGCATGAGGGAGGCTGAAATGACCCAGATTGCTGCCTGGATTGATCGGGCCCTACGGCACAAGGATGATGACTCCGCCATTTCTGCGCTTCAGGCCGAGGTTTTCGCCCTGGGAAATCGTTTTCCCATTCCGGAATGACCATGAATCTCCGCGTGATCCCGGTTGCCCTCTTTGCCCTGTTTGGCAGTCTGGGTTGTCCAGGTCCTTACCCTTTTCATGGGGATCCTGGCCCCGGGGCAACCTATAACCACAGCATGAATCTCTATCAATGGACCAGTTATTCCGATGCTCCGGGCGCCAGTGGTCTCTGGTATACCCAGGTCGGCAATTTTCGTTATGCGCTCGTAGGCACCAATCAGGGCCTTCGCATCCAGTCGCTTGATGCCACGGGGGTACGGGTGGATGTCAATGGACCCACCGCGATTTCCAGCGGAGTCATCCAGCGCGATGTAGAGGTCTTCGGTAGCTATGCTTACCTGTGCTCCAACGCCACCGGCTTAAATCAGGGCGTCATGATCGTGGACATCTCTGGTCTACCCACCAAAGCCCCCGTGTTGGGTGCCTTTCAGCCCAATGACGGCGATCCGAAGAGCTTGAATCTGAGCATTGATACCGAACGGGGCATTCTCTATCTCCAGCGCGCATTGGGCATCGAGGTCTGGGACCTCAAAACGGATCCCCTCCATCCAGTCTTCCTTGCTCGCCTGGCTCCAGGCGTTCCCGTTTCCGACATTGTTTCATTGGGAACCCGACTATACGTGGCCGAAGGTTCGGCCAAGGGGTTTTCTATTTGGGATGTCAGCACGCCCGCCCAGGCCACGCGGATATCACACTGGCCGAGCCAGGGGTTCGCCAACAGCATCTGGCCCCGAGAGGACGGCCAGGTGGTGGGAACCGTGGAAGAAACCCCCTCTGCCCCCATCAAGTTCCTAGCTATCAACGCAGAAGGTCTGGCCGTAACAGCTGGACAATGGAGCCTGGACGATCAGGCCTTAGCCTCTTCCATCAAGGTGAAGGGTGACCGAGCCTACATCGCCTACCGTTCGGCCGGATTGGTGGTCCTGGGTCTAACAGATCTTTCCAAACCCACCCTCGTTGGCCGCTTCGACGGTCCCACCGCAACAGCGGACCCCGCCCTTCGTGACGTGCGGGACGTCCTGCCATCACCCGGTCCCTATGCCACCTATTGCTTGGTTTCGGATGGGGCCAAGGGATTGTTTCAGGTGTTTACCTACTGATGGAAGCTGACGGTCTCTTCGTTTATGGCACCCTTCGCGAAGGCGGGACGGGCCATGCCTGGCTGAAGCGCACGAATCCCATAGGAACGACCACCGCCTACGCCCCGGGACGCCTCTTTCATCTACCGGGGACCGGATTGGCCGCCATGGTTCCTGGGAGTATTCCCGAAGCCTTGCCTCCGGGTGCGGGCTGGGTTGTGGGGGAGTTCATCGGCTATGAGGACGAGGAGGATCTCGACTCAGCCCTGGACAACCTGGATCAGCTGGAGGGCCTCGCCGAAGGCCGGTTCGAACGGAAAATGGTCCCCGTCTTGCTCGTGAGCGGTCAAACCTACGCCGCCTGGGCCTACGTGTTCCCCGTGGAACGGTCGCTCCGGTTGGAACGCGAAGGCGTGGAGCTTCTAGACGGCGACTGGAGCGGGTATCTGGGATGAAAAAGGGCCGCGGATGCGGCCCTTCAATCAAAGTCCCAGTTTCGGTTGCTGTCCGCTCTCGTCGGGACCTGGGTTGGCCAACTCGGCGTCCATCACCAGATCCTCTTCCTCATCGAAGGCCATGGCGCTGGCTTCGATCTTGGCGATGCCGACGACCTTGTCCTGGTCGGAACCCAGGTTCAGGAGCTTGACGCCTTGGGCAGCGCGGCCGGTCTTGCGGACCTCATCAATGAGGAACTTGATGACCATGCCTTCTTGGCTGATGAGGAGGCAGCCTTCGCCAAACTTGACGAGTTTGAAGCCCACCACGGGACCGTTCCGAACACCGGCCCGGATGTTGATGACACCCGTGCCGCCCCGGCCCTGGAGCCGATAATCCTGGAGGAGTGAGCGCTTCCCGTAACCCTTTTCTGTGACGGTGAGCAGCATGCCGTGGTCGGCGGTGGATTCATCCGCTTGGACGCCTTCCGGCAGATCCGGCAGGGCGTCGGCCACTTCCATATCCACAATGCGATCGCCGGATCCGAGGCGCATGCCCCGCACGCCCGTGGCGACACGGCCCACAGCGCGGATATCTTCTTCCGCAAAGCGGATGGCCTTGCCCTGGGCGGTGGCCAGCAGAATTTGCTGATCACCACTTGATCTGCGCACCGCCACCAAACTGTTTCCATCTTCAATGTTCAAAGCGATGAGCCCATTGGCCCGGATGTTTCCATAAAGACTGATAGACGTGCGTTTAACCGTTCCGTCACTAGTGGCGAAGACAAGATGTTCACCCACGGGGAATTCCCGCAACGCCATGAGGGTAACCACGTTCTCGCCGTCTTTCAGGCTGATGAGATTCTTGATGTGCTTGCCCCGGGTATTGGCGGCCGCCTCGGGCAAGTCATATACCTTGAGCGCATAAACGTAGCCGCGGTCCGTGAAGGCCATCAAGGTGTCGTGGGCCTTGGTCATGAACAGCTGCTCGACAAAATCCTCGTCCTTGGTCTTCATGCCCAGTTTGCCCTTGCCGCCCCGCTTCTGGCGCCTGTAGGCCACCAGGTCCGTGCGCTTGATGTAGCCGGCCTTGGACATGGTGACGACCATTGGATCATCCGGAACCACATCCTCCATGCGGATGCTGCCCGAGTAGCCTACGATTTCGGTTCGCCGGGGGTCCCCGAATTGATCCGCAACGGCCTTGAGTTCATCTCTGATGACACCTAGGAGCAGGGACTCATCAGCCAGAATGGCCTTCATCTGTTTGATGGTCTTTTCAAGTTCGGCGAGCTCTTCTAGGATCTTTTCGCGTTCCAGGCCGGTGAGGCGCTGAAGGCGCATATCCAAAATGGCCTGGGCTTGGATGGTGCTGAGTCGAAGCGATGGATCCTTTTTCAGCTCGGCGGCGGAGGCGAATTTCCCCTCCATAAGGCCCTGCTTGGCTTCGTCGGGTGTTTTTGCGGCCCGGACCAGCTTGATGACCGCGTCCAGATGGTCCAGGGCAATCTTGAGGCCCAGCAGCACATGATGGCGATCTTCGGCTTTTTTCAGCAGGAACATGGTCCGGCGCGTGACCACCTCGCGGCGGAAGCCCAGGAATTCCTGGAGCATCTCCTTCAGTGTGCAAACCCGTGGCTGGCCGTTCACGATGGCCAGCATGGTGATGGGGAAGGAATTCTGAAGCGGAGTCAGTTGGTAAAGCTGGTTGAGGACGATGTCTGAAGGCTCGTTCTTCTTGAGCTCCACCACCAGGCGGATGCCCTCGCGATCGCTTTCATCGCGAAGGTCGCTGATGCCGTCTATCTTCTTGTCCCGCACCAGCTCCGCGATCTTTTCGGTGAGGGTCGCCTTGTTTACCTGGTAGGGCAATTCCGTAAAGACCAGTTGCTCCCGGTCGCCCGCCCGTTTGATTTGTTCAACATGGCTCTTGGCGCGCACGACGCAGCGGCCCCGGCCCGTGCGGTAGGCGTCTACAACACCCTCGGTGCCGAGCATGAGTCCACCACCCGGGAAATCCGGCCCCTTGATGTGGGTCATAAGGCTTTCGAGCCCAGCGGCAGGATCGTCTATGAGCATCACAAGGGCCGAGCAGCACTCCCGCATGTTGTGCGGCGGAATGGAGGTCGCCATGCCCACGGCGATACCCTGGGAGCCATTGATCAGTAGGTTCGGGAAACGGGTTGGAAGGACCAAGGGCTCTTCTTCGGAGTTGTCGTAGTTGGGGCCGAAGTCCACCGTGTCCTGATCAATGTCTTCCATCATGGCGCTGCCGATGCGGCTTAGGCGCGCCTCGGTGTAACGCATGGCGGCTGGCCGGTCGCCATCGATGGAGCCGAAATTCCCCTGTCCGTCCACGAGCATGTGCCGCAGGCTGAAGGGCTGGGCCATCCTCACCAAGGTGTCGTAGGCCGCGACATCACCATGAGGGTGGAATTTACCAATGACGTCGCCCACGGTGCGGGCCGACTTCCTGTAGGCGCGGTTCCACTCGTTATTCGCCGCCTTCATGGCGTAAAGCACTCGCCTGTGGACCGGTTTAAGACCATCCCTCACATCCGGAAGCGCCCGGCCTACGATCACGCTCATGGCGTAATCGAGGTAGGACTTCCGCATTTCTTTTCGATTTCAATGGTTTCAGATCGCATCATGGGCTACTCGTGTTCTACGTGGAACATTGCGCGCTGCTCTGGCGGATTCCCCTAGGTTAGAGCTCTAGGAAAAACCGCTGGACCAACGAATTAAATATCTATGTTTTCAGCTAAAAGCGCATTTGTTTCGATAAATCGACGGCGGGGTTCCACGGCATCGCCCATCAGGACGGTGAACATTTCGTCCGCCAATACGGCATCATCCACCCGTACTTGGAGCATCGTCCGCCGTGCGGGGTCCATGGTCGTCTCCCAGAGTTGTTCGGGGTTCATTTCGCCCAAGCCTTTGTAACGCTGGATCATCAGGCCGCGCTTGCCCTCCTCCATGACCATGGAGAGCATGGCCTCGGGACTGGAAAAACTCATTTCCTTGGCCATTTTCGAGGTGCCGCCGGTTTCGGCGCCTTCGGCGGGATCAAGGGGTCCAGAAGCGTCCTCGTCTTCTTTGGGTGCCGACTTGGCTGCCGTTTTTTCGGGCTTGGACTCCTTCACCTCTTTAACACGCTGAAGCTTCAGCTCGCCGCCCCGAAAGGCGCTGAGTTCTTCGTGCAGGGCCTTGAGCCGTCGAAATTCACCCCACAGGGCCACCTGGGCGTCCAACCACAGGGTGATGGGGCGGTTGAGGTGCATCCGGATGATCCGAATGCGGTGGGCGGCGGGAATGGCCACGTGCTGCGGTTCCCGCGTGGCGGCCACAAAATCTACGGACTCGCCTTCTTCATCTTCTGCGTCTTCGCCTTTCTCCTGGTGGGTTCCGCCTCCGGGGGCTTGGTCCGGGCTGGCTTCTATGGCTTCGGTCGCCGAGGTAGATTCCACCTCGGTGCGGCCCAGTCCCGCCTTATTGATGGCTAGGGCCAGCTCTTGCACAGCTTCGGCACTATCAAAACGTTGGCCATCCAGCAAGCCAAAGGAAAGGAGGCCATCCACCAGGGGTTGCGCGTATCCACGGCGATCCAGTTTTGCGTAAAGTTGCTGGACCTCTCCCCACTTCTTCATTTCGCGCACCAAGGCCGCGCCTTTGTGTTCGCTGCCATCCGGGAGGGTAAGGCTCCAGCCATCCAGGGCCTTTTGGAAGAGAAATTCCTCGAGGGCCCGCTCGTCTTTGAGGTATTTTTCCGTCTTGCCCTTTTTCACTTTGTAGAGCGGGGGCTGGGCAATGTAGAGATGGCCACGTTCCACGATTTCCGGCATCTGGCGGTAGAAGAACGTGAGCAGCAGGGTCCGGATGTGGGATCCGTCCACATCGGCATCGGTCATCAACACAATCTTGTGGTATCGCAGGTTCGCGACCTTGAATTCATCAGGGCCGATGCCCGTGCCCAAGGCCTGGATGAGGATGCGAAGCTCTTGGTGGCTTAAAATTTTATCGAAGCGGGCCTTCTCGACGTTCAGGACCTTGCCCTTCAGGGGCAAAATGGCCTGGTTGGCGCGATTACGGCCCTGCTTGGCAGAGCCACCGGCGGAATCTCCCTCCACAAGGTAGATTTCGGAGAGCGCGGGATCCTTTTCCTGGCAATCGGCCAGCTTGCCGGGCAAACCACCTCCATCCAGTGCCCCCTTGCGCCGGGTGAGTTCGCGCGCCTTGCGGGCGGCTTCGCGGGCCCGGGCGGCCTCGATGGCCTTTTCTAGAATCGCGCGGGCTTCGCGGGGATTCTCCTCGAAGAAGCTTGTCAGCTTTTCGTAGACGATGGTCTGAACGACGCCTTTCACCTCGGAGCTGACCAGCTTGTCCTTGGTCTGGCTGCTGAATTTTGGGTCGGGCACCTTGGCAGAGAGCACCACCGTCAAACCCTCGCGAACATCTTCGCCCGACAGGGTGACCTTGGCCGATTTCAACAGATTGTTGGCCTCGGCGTAAGTATTGATAACACGGGTCATGGCCGCCCGGAAGCCCTCCAGGTGCGCTCCGCCGTCCCGATTGCGGATGTTGTTCGTGAAGCAATAGAGGGTTTCCTGGTAGGAATCATTCCACTGCAACGCAACTTCGACAGTGGTGCCATTTTTGGAATCTTCAATGTGGATGGGCGGCTTGTGCAGAACCGTCTTGTTGCGGTTCAAGTGCTCGACAAAGGCATCAATTCCACCGGCATTCATGAAGTCGTGGGAGTCCCCATTCCGTTCGTCCGTGATGCGGATGTGCACGCCCTTGTTGAGGTAGCTCAACTCTCGAAGGCGCTGGCTCAACACCTCGAAAGTAAAATCAAGAACGTTGTTGAAAATTTCAGGATCCGGCAGGAACCGTACGCGGGTGCCACGTTTGGTGGTGGGCCCAACCTTGGCTAAGGGTTTGTCGGGGTGTCCTTGGCTGAAGGACATGGCATATTCGCTCCCGCCCTTCCAAACAGTGAGCCAGAGCTTTGCGCTGAGACCGTTGACGCATGAAACGCCCACGCCGTGAAGACCGCCTGAAACCTTGTAGGCATTCTTGCCTTCGGTGTTGGTGTTATCGAATTTTCCCCCGGCGTGGAGGACGGTCATGATCACTTCGGCCGCAGACCGGTTCTCCTCCTTGTGGAGATCCACCGGAATGCCGCGGCCGTTGTCTTCCACGGAGCAGCTTCCGTCCGTGTGGATGATCACGTCCACGCGGGTGCAATACCCCGCCAGCGCCTCGTCAATGGCATTGTCCACGACTTCGTAGACCATCTGGTGGAGTCCGCTTCCATCGTCGGTGTCCCCGATGTACATGCCTGGCCGTTTCCGGACGGCCTCCAGATCCCTAAGGACTGTGATGTTGTCGGCTGTGTAGGTGGAAGAGGTTTCCTGGTGGTGCGCTGACATGACTTCTTCTGACATCAATTCTCACTTTTTCCGGGCTATAGGGAAAGCCAATGGCAATACGGGTTAGACGCTGGCGGGGCTGGCAAAACGGACGGGCATCAGGATGTAGCGGAAGCTTAGGTCCTCAAGGCTGGGGCTCATGAAAATGCCCTGGCCCACCTCATCCTTAAACTGGTAGACAACCTCTTCGCCCGGCAGGCGCTCGAGCAATTCGGTAAGGTAGTCAATGTTGAAGGCGAGTTCGAAAGACGCTTCTTCCCCCGAGAAGCTTAATGTGCCCTGGTTCACGCCCTCGTCCGGGTGTTGAAATACGACTTTCAAATTGGGGAATTCGAAGAATAGCCGGACATTTTTGTTGTAGTCGTCCTTTTTCAGCCCCGCGATGCGCAGGGTGCGCAGAAAATCTTCACGATCCAAGATGACGCGCTTTGGGAGTTCCGCGGGAAGCACCTTCTCGTAGGCCGGATAATTCCCCGTCACCAGGCGCGTGGACATTTTAAGCCCGGGCTGCGTCATGAAAAGGCTGGTGCTGTCCCATTGCAACGTGATCTCGCCATCCTGGGAAGGGAACGAGTGGAGGAGGTCCAGCGCCCTTTTGGGGACAATCAACCGCACATCCTCTGAAAGCCCTGTCGGGTGCTGGATTTCAGCGACTGCAAGACGAAATCCATCCGTTGAGACCACTCGAACGAAGGTTTTCCCAAAGTGAAGGAGGATTGCCAGCAGGGTTGGTTTGGTTGCATCACGGCTGCCCGCAAGGGCACCCAATTGAATCGCTTGTTTCAAAAGGGCAAGTGGAAGCTGGACGGAGGGTAGCGATTCACTTGGCGCCGGCAGTTCTGGAAATCCTTCGCCAGGCTGCAAGTTGTGTTCAGAGTTGTATCCCTTGGTACGCAGCCACAGCCGATTCGTATTGTCAGGCCATTCCAGAGTAAGCACCCCTTCTGGATAGGCTTTGACCGTTTCGATGAATTTCTTTCCGGGAATTGCGACGATCAGATCGCCCGCACCCTCAACCGGCAGGGTCGCATCGAAGGCTAATTCCATATCTGTCGCACGCAGCACCATCTCGCCCTGTTTGAGCTGAAGTAATACGTGCTGAAGGATTGGAAGGGTGACTCGGCGATCCAACGCGTGCTTAAGGATGCCCAAGGCCCGATCTAAACGATCCTTCGAGACTTGGATTTGAATGCTCATGGTCCACCCAAGAATGATGATGATGAGTAAGAAGAGAATCAGCGGAAGAAAAGCAGCAAACCCTTAGTCTAACTTGAAAATCACGATCGTGGACCCTGTGGAAAGCTTGCGGGTAGACCGTTCAAGGAGAGTTGAATATCTCAACCAACGCTGGGATCGCTAGAAGGTCAGCCGGGAAACCCGCAAACCTTGGTTTTGAGATGAAGCGGAATTGTGCAAATGTATGTTAAGTATTTTAAAGTCAATGAATACTATTTAACAAAGAGTGGACAGTCTTGTGGAAATCAGGGTCTTTCGCCATGCGCTGTTTTACGGATTCGATGGCGTTCATCACGGTGCTGTGGTGCATATTGCTGAAAGAGCGGCCAACATCCGCAAAGGACGATGCGGTAAGTTCGCGTGCCAGGTACATGGCGACTTGCCTCGGGATGAGGACGTTTTGTTGCCGTGACTTTTTTTTCATCAAATCCGCAAAGGAAAGATTGAATGTCTCGGCCGTCATCCTGTAGATGCGCTCCAGAGGCACTGCGGCGCCAGGTTCTTGTCCGCTTTGGCCCTGATAGGCGCTCATGGCCACTTCCAGAGTTGGAGTGACCTTCAAGAAATCGCTCTGGAAAATCACGCGGTTCAGCAGCCCCTCCAGATCACGGACGCTACCTTTGGACTTGTGCGCAATGAAGGCCAGGACGTCTTCGGGGACCTTCGGGAAGTCCCTGAAGAAATCCTCCTCGAGCTTTTTTTTCAGGATCGCAATGCGGGTCTCAAAATCTGGAGGCTGGATATCCGCAGTCAAGCCCCATTTGCACCGCGTGATCAGCCTCTCGTGAAGGCCTTCCAGTTTTTGCGGCGCATTGTCGGACGTGATGACGATCTGTTTCCCGTGCTGGAGCAGGTATTCCAGGATATAAAACACCTCTTCCTGGGTGCGCTCCATGCTCCGGAGGGTTTGGACGTCATCCAAAAGAAGGACGTCGTTCGTCTGATATTTCCTCCGCAGCGGTTCGGTGTTGCGATTCTTGATGGCCGAGGTCACCTCGTGGAAAAACACGTCCACTTTCAGATAGGCAATGGCCAGGTGCGGGTGTCTCGCCTGCATGGCCTGGCCAATCCCGATCATCAAGTGGGTCTTGCCAAGACCCGCTCCGCCGTACAGAAAAAGCGGGTTCATGTTGAATGAAGCGTTTGATTTTCCGTGGTTGTCCACCACGGCCTTCGCCGCAGAAAAAGCGAGCTGGTTTCCGGGGCCAACCACAAAACGGTCCAGGGTGTACCGGTGGAATAGCGGAGGAAAGGGGGATGGGGCCTCGGCGGCTGGACGCGCACCGGTTGACACCCCGGCACCAGGCCTGGTCGCGGCGGACTTCTTGGCGTTGGCGGCCACGGTGAACATCAGCTTGAGGTGGGAAAGCCCCGCTTGGCCCAAGGCGTCGTGGAACTCTTCGGCCAGCTGCTGCTCGATCCATATTTGATTGGAAGGATTCGGCACCTGGACCCAAAGCGTGTCCCCCTCAAGCCGCTGAGGGACACAGGGTTCCACCCACTCTTGAAAACTGGCGGAGGAAAGGCGCTCCCGCAATCCCGAACAAAGGGCTCCCCATAGGGACTCGTGCTGGCTGGACTCCATGACTCACCCATAGGAAAGCGCGCTAAATTCCGCAGTGAAACGATGGGCTGGCTTCTGTGGGCCAAAAAACCATTAAGGCGGCGTGGATACTCTAGCACCGCCCTAAAGCCAGAGAAAAATGCATTGAGAATTAACCGGTTTCCCAATAGACTCGAAGGTTCGCCCGCGGCCTCGTTTAGGCCGTGAGCCACGAGGGTGGATTATGAAGCGCACTTTTCAGCCAAACAACCGACGCCGTGCCAAGACCCACGGGTTTCTTTCCCGCATGAAGACCAAGAATGGCCGCATGGTGCTGAAGCGCCGCCGAGCAAAGGGCCGCCACGTCCTGGCGTTGTAGTCGCGTCCGCGCGGGCGGCATGTATATAGCCAAGCGTTTCCGTGTTGTTCGCCACTTGGACCACGTTCTGCCCGCGCCGGTGGCCGTGCGCTCCCTGACCGCCCAGGCGGCACCGGGAGAAGCAAGGGTGCCGCAAATACTGGATATCAGGGCCTGGCGCCTGCCCACGCCTTCTGCGGCTTTGTTGGGTATACCCTCGCTGCTTGTCCATGCCCCCCGCCGCACGGGGAAGGCGGTGGAACGCAATCGTTTTAAACGGCGAGCACGCATGGCCCTTCTGAAGGTTCTTGGCGATAGCCCAAGCTTGGACCTATCCTCCTGGGTCATCTGGGTCCGCCCGACCAAGGGATCTCCCCTGGGTTGCCGCGCTGATTACGCCGCCATCGAAGGCCAGCTCCGGCTGGCCCTTTCACGGTTGGGATAAACCTTCATGAAAAACAGAAACCTAGTGATTTTTGTGGTGCTGAGCATGGGCCTGTTGCTGGGCTATAGCTTTGTGGTCGGGAAACTCTATCCGCCCACAAAGCCAAGTGCCAACACCGCGGCTACGAACGCGGTCGGCACTGTGGCCAGTCCCGCAGCGCCCCAGGCCGCACCGGCTGCGGAAAAGCCCCCGACACCCGGGACGGCAGCGCCCCAGAATGTGGCAGCAGCGGCGCCGAACACCGCCACGCACACGGTGAAGACCTCGCTGTTGACCCTGACGTGGCGCGTTGAAGATGGCGCCCTGGTTCAGGCAACGTGGAACGACGACACCAAGTTTTTCAATGAAGCGGCGAAGAACGAGAAGGGGGAAGAGATCTCCAAGGCCTTCCCCGGCATTGGTGGCGTGCTTAACACCCAGTTTCAGGCGGTAACCGAAGAAACCACGCCCACCGGCCTGAAAGTCCATTTCCAGAACCAAGAAGGCGATCATCTTGTCTATGCCATCCCCAACAAGGGCTTTGACATTGAGGTGGACTGGACGACCCGCCGGGGAACCCATCTGGATCTGATCCACCGGCCGGCGAACATCCAGGAAGCCCAATCCCTGGGACGCGTCTTCACGCTCAACGGTAAGACAATCACCGCCGTGGGTTGGGCAGATGTTCTGAAAGACCCCTTCTTCAGCTTTCTTGGCTTCAAGCGCAAGGAAATGCCCCCAGCGGCAAGCCTTCTGGGAATGGATGCCGGTATCGAAAAGGGCGCCTCGGCCCAACGCACACACTACTTTGCGGCTCTTTGGGATGTGAGCCCCCGCCTCACCGAACGAGACGAACGGGGCTATCACCTTGCTCCAGACAAGAATGGCAACCTGACGGCCCGACTCTACTTGGGCCCCAAGGAAACCAGCCAACTCGCGGCTTTTGGCGCACCCTTCACCGAGGTTGTGGACTTCGGATTCTTCGGAGCCGTCGCCAAGCTGTTCTTCCTGGTGCTTTATTGGATCCACCGCTTTGTGCCCAATTGGGGCTGGGCCATCATTCTCTTCACGCTATTGCTACGGCTCTTGCTCTGGCCCTTGAACACCAAGAGCACCATGAACATGCTCCGCATGAAGGATTTCGAGCCGCACCAGAAGGCCCTCCAGGCCAAGTACGAGAAGTTCGGCGGCGACATGACCAAAAAAGCCGAAATGCAAAAAGAGCTCATGGCGCTCTACAAGAAAAACAACCACAACCCCATGGGTGGTTGCCTTCCGGCCATCGTGCAAATGCCGGTCTTCTTCGCGCTCTGGTCCATGCTGAATGCGGTTTACGAGCTACGCCACGCTCCCTGGCTGGGCTGGATCACGGATCTCTCCGCCAAGGATCCCCACTACGTCTTGCCGGTGCTGCTAGGTGTCTCCATGCTTGCCCAGCAAGCGGTGACGCCCGCGGTGGGGGATCCTGCCCAACGGAAAATGATGCTTTTCCTAATGCCCGCCATGATGACCTTTTTCTTCATCTCGATGCCCTCTGGGCTTTGCCTCTACTACTTCGTTTTCAACATCGTGGGATTGGCCCAGACTTGGTGGTTAAGGCGCAATTATGTGGGCGAAGAAATCATGGCCTAGGAGTTTTCATGCGTAAGTCGTCCCTCTCGCTCGACAGCGTTCCCGAAAAAGTGATCCACTGGTCTGCCCAGCTGGGGCTCAAGGTGGAAGCCATTTTTGAGCCCTCGGGCGACGAGACGCTGTTCCCCAACCGCATTCTCGTCAAAGGGGAAGATACATCATGGTTGGCTGCCAACAAGGGCGCTGCCATAGATGCGATGCAATTCCTGGTTCACGAGGCCCAGGGCGAGCGGGAAGATTCCAAACTCGCGTATCTGGACCCCCAGGGGACGCGGTTATTCCGAATGAAGGAACTCAAGGCCATGGCCGCCTTCGCTGCCGATAAGGCTAAGGAATTGGGCAGCTTCGCCCTTTCGGGACTCACCCCGCGGGAGCGGCGCTGGGTCCACCTGACCATTTCAGCGGTTCCGGGCCTTAGCACCGAGAGCGAGGGGATTGGCCACATCAAGACGCTGAAGGTCTTTCGAAACGCCTGATGTCCGAGCCCATCTGCGCGCCAGCCACACCCCTGTTTCCCAGCGCCGTGGCTGTGGTCCGGGTCTCTGGGCAGAACCTGGCCGATGTTCTAGCGCCCTTCGTGAAACTGCCACGCGCGCGCGTCGCGACGCTTCGCTACCTGGCCTGGGATGGCTATCGTGAGCAGGCCCTGGTGCTCTTTTTTCCGGCCCCGGCGAGCTACACCGGCGAGGACATCGTCGAGTTTCAGCTTCACGGGAACCCGCTGTTAGTGCGCCGCTTCCTAGACCACCTGGGCAAACTCGGCGTCCGCCTGGCCGAACCCGGGGAATTCACGCGCCGCGCCTTGCTCAACGGTAAACAAACCCTCCTCGAAACAGAAGCGCTCCGGGACCTCATCGGTGCCAGCACCG
Organism: Holophagaceae bacterium; assembly: GCA_016722505.1. Taxonomy (GTDB): domain Bacteria; phylum Acidobacteriota; class Holophagae; order Holophagales; family Holophagaceae; genus JANXPB01. Next base: position 1,270,735 of record JADKJH010000001.1, on the reverse strand, counting down.
ACCAACAGCTCCGACAAGCCCAGGGTCGTCAAGGTGCATTGCCAGCTTGGATTTCCGAAACCAAAGCCCGGATCTCGCCGTGGATGGCCCGTGCCGAGGCTGCCGTGGATTATGGAGAGGAAGAAGGAATCATTCTTGGCTTTGATGATTTAAAACAAGAAATGATAAGGCTTCATGAAGTGTTCCATGTGGAACAGCACCGGGCCGGGGCAGCCCGTTGGCTGCGGGATGGCATCAAGTTGGCGCTTGTGGGTCGCCCCAATGCGGGGAAAAGCACGCTGTTCAACGCTTTGGCCGGAGAGGATCGCGCCATAGTCACAGAGATACCGGGGACCACGCGGGATGTATTGGAAATCCGTACCGAATGGGCTGGACTGCCACTCTCGCTTTTTGATACGGCGGGTCTCCGGGACACCGTGGAGCCCATCGAGCGCCTCGGCGTGGCGCGCGTGCATGCCGTGCTGGAGCAAGCGGACTTGATCCTGCATCTGGTTCCCGCTACCGACCGGGAGGCCGATGCGGGAATTTTGGAGCGCTTGGCGCCCTTCGAGGGGAAGGTGCTTCAAGTGCGCACCATGGGCGATCTGCCGGCGCAGGTATCTGAAGGACCTGTTGTTTCCGCGATCAAGGGTGATCTCGTGAGCTTACAAGAGGCCCTGATCGAACGCTTTCTGGGGGACCTTAGTCCCGAAGCCTGCCTGGGCGCCATGGCCACGGCCCGACAGCGGGAGCTTTTAGAAGAGCTGATAGCCCAACAAGAGCTTTTCTTCCGCTTGGAATCCGGTTGCCCGCCCGAAGTGGTGGCCTCAACGCTGCAGGGAATGTGGGGGCTCTTGGCGGCGCTCACCGGGGAGGACCGGGCGGAATCGGCCCTTGATCAAGTGTTCGGTGGATTCTGTCTTGGAAAGTGAAACCAGGGAAAGGGCTGCCGCCTCCTTCTAGCGCATAATTTGGAGTCGGAGTGATGCATGAAACCTGGTTATGAAGCGGTCATCGGTTTGGAAGTCCACGTACAGCTCTTGACCAAGTCCAAGATGTTTTGCGCCTGCCGGAATGAGTACGGAGGGGTCCCCAACGCCCACACTTGCCCCGTCTGCCTCGGCCTGCCCGGAGCCCTGCCGGTTCTCAACAAGGAAGCCGTGCGGATGGCTATAGCCCTAGGCCTGTCGCTTGGGGCCCGTATCCAACCGAAATCCATTTTCTACCGCAAACAATACTTCTACCCCGATCTGCCCAAGGGCTACCAGATCACCCAGGGACCCGTGGCCGTGGTTGAGGAAGGTCGGGTCACCATTGCGGGGGATGCCGAAGTCCGAGGCAGCGCGATTCCCGTGGGCATCCGGATCGAGCGGGCACACCTGGAAGAAGATGCCGGCAAAAGCAATCACGAATTGTCCGACAAAGCCACCTATGTGGACCTGAATCGAGCGGGCGTACCGCTGTTGGAAATCGTGGGCGGACCAGACCTGCGATCCGCAGACGAGGCCTACGGCTACCTGAAAGCCTTGCATCGGCTGGTGGTGTTCTTGGGCATTTGCGACGGCAGCATGGAGGAGGGCTCCTTCCGCTGCGACGCGAACGTGAGTGTCCGCCTGGTTGGAAACGATACCTTTGGAACCAGGGTGGAGGTAAAAAATCTCAACTCGTTCCGCAACGTGAAGCTGGCCATCGAACACGAAACAAGCCGTCAAATCGAGCTGCTTGAAAAGGGCGAGACCTTCACCCAGGAAACACGGGGGTGGGACGCCGATAAAGGCGAGACGAGATCCCAGCGCACCAAAGAAGCGGCCATGGACTACCGCTTTTTCCCGGAGCCCGACCTTCCAGCGCTGATCATCACCGCTGAGGAAATTTCCGAAGTGGAAAAGACGTTGCCAGAACTGCCAGAAGCGCGCCGGGACCGCATCGTGCAGGAATATGGCCTGACGGAGTACGAGGCTGGAATGCTGCTTCAGAGCCGCGCCTTCGCCGACTATTTTGAAGCCGTGGCGAAAGCCTCGAATGGCAAGCAGGCCGCAAACTGGATGCTGGGTGAGGTAAGCCGCACCCTCAACGATACAGGGCGGGATATCGAGCGCCTGGGCCTGAGCGAGGCGCATCTGGCGCAGCTTATTCAGCTTGTGGAAGCGAAGACCATCAATCTGAACACCGCCAAAGAAGCGGTTTTTCCCGCGATGTTAAAGGGCGAGGGAACCCCCCAGCAGATTGTTGATCAAAATGGACTGGCTCAGGTTTCGGACCAGGTGGCCATTGAAACACTGGTGCAGGGGGTGCTCAGGGCCCATCCTGAACAGCTGGCCCAATTAAAGGCCGGGAACGAAAAACTGAAAGGTTTCTTTGTGGGCCAGGTCATGAAGGCCGGAAAAGGCAAAGTCAACCCGCAGCTGGTGAACGAGATTCTGGAGGCCACCTTTGCCAAATGAACCGAATAGTCCCGAGACCCCCTCCGACGCCGGTATTCCGGCGGCTGTGGATGGGACGGAAGAGCCGGAGATTCTGGAGGTCCACCCCCAGGACAGCTTTCACCGCATCATCTTTGGTCAAGTTGAAGAACCGCTTTTCCCAGCCCCGAACCCACCCAGCGATACGCCCGAGGATGATCTCACCCGAGCGGCGCTCAACGACCCCGCGGGCCGAACGGTTGATATCCATGATGCGGCGCCGACCCTTTGGCGGTTTGTGGTGTTGATCATCCTTGTGGTTGTGGCCTTGGCCATCGTGTTCTGGAAGCACTAGGCCTATGCTGGAGGGCTGAGGCTGACCATGTCCGAACATACCTGGGGACCCACCACCACCGCCATCCACGCGGGGAAGCAGCACAATCCTACCCGCGCTGTGACAACCCCCATCTTTCAGACCTCGGTGTTCCAGCTCATGGATAATGCCGAAGGCGCTGAATTCTCCGCCAGCGTGGAACCCCCCAATTTTTATACACGTTGGGGCAACCCCAATTTCAGTGAGGTGGAGGCCGTCATCGCCTCCCTGGAGAGCACCGACCGCGCCCTGATCACCAGCTCTGGGATGAGCGCCTTTTCGACTTTGCTCGAAGCCATGCTCAAAGATGGGGATCATATCATCGCGCCGGCGGCCATGTATCTTGGCACCGAACAACTGATGAAGCGCTGGGAGGCCCGGCGGGGGATCCAAATCACTTGGGTTCAAAACACGCTGGACACGGCGGAATGGGAGGCGGCCATCCGCCCGGAATCAGCGATGATCTGGGTCGAAACTCCGTCCAACCCCACCCTGGCCATTACCGACCTGGCGGCTATAGCGAGCCTGGGGCAGAAACACGGCATCCGTACCGTAGCGGACAATACGTTCGCAAGCCCGGTGCTCACCAAACCCTGCGCTTTGGGCATAGACCTGAGTGTGAGCAGCGCGACGAAGTACCTAGGGGGGCACTCGGATCTTACCGCCGGAGTCATCGCGGGAAAAGATGCCGATGTGGTGGCATGCTGGCAGGTTGCCAAGCTACAAGGCCCGACATTGGACCCCATGGCGGCCTGGTTGCTGCACCGCGGACTCAAGACGCTGCCGCTGAGGATGCGCCGTGCCTGCGATAACGCTCAAAGCTTGGCCCAATGGCTGCTTTGGCAAAATGCGGTGGCGCGGGTGGATTATCCGGGGCTGCCTAGTCATTCCGGCCATCTGGTCGCCAAACAACAGATGGAAGGTGGCTTCGGCGCGATGCTGGGCTTCGAGCTGCGGGGTGGATTGGATGCGGGAAAACGCTTTTGTGAATCGCTGGAAGTGATTACCCGGGGTGTCTCCTTGGGCGGCGTGGAAAGTCTGATCCAACACCCAGCCTCCATGAGCCACCTGCGCACGGCTCCGGAAGTGAAAGCCCGCCTGGGCATCACCGACGGCCTGCTCCGCTTCTCGGTTGGAATCGAGGACCAGCCGGACCTGCTGGCGGATCTGGAACGGGGCTTCCAGGCCACCGGATTGAAATAATGCAACTGTTCATCAACGGACAGGAAACACAAGCCCCTGCCCTATCCACCGTTGCGGAGCTGGCGGGCTGGCTGCAGCTGCCAGCCTTCGGCTCCGCGGTGGAGCTGAATGGCGAAGTGATCCGCAAGGCCGAGCACACAGCCACGTTGTTGAAAGATGGAGATCGGCTGGAGGTGGTGCGGCTGGTGGGCGGGGGCTGATTCGGTAGCCTACTGTACCGATAGGGTGTATCCAAAGCTTCCCGTTGCGGTGGTATTGCCAGCCCTGACCCGCACGGTGTAAACACCAACAGGTAAAGCAACCGTGGTGAAAGACCGTGTACCCACGCCGCCATCGGTGCTGGATGCCCACACTCCACCCGGATTACCGGGCCCTAGAACCTCGACCCAGAAATCCTGTCCACCTGTTGGGGTCATGGTGATAGTGCGCGAGCCCTCCAAGGACTGTGTGAATCGGTAGGCCTGGCTTTGGTTTCGGTCGTAGTAGATTCCCAGGCCATTGGCATAGGTTTGTAGGCTACCCGTGACCGTGAAGGGTACACTCGTGCGGGTCTGCCAAAGGGCGGTGGTCGTAAAATAACCAGGGTTTGGTTCTCGGATGTCCTCCAGAGCCAATTGGGCCACAATAGCGGGCCAAGCACTGGTATTGGCGCGATTCTTCACACCCTGCAGATATGTGGGATAGCAGCCGAGGGCTCCGCCGTTATATTCCCCGGTACCGTCCTTTGGGGCCGACGGGGTGTCGGTCCAAACGGCTTGCCACATGGTTTGAAGCCCGCTGGTGCTGCCCCCCAGTGCATTCTGCCAAATCCCCCAGAGGGACACAGCGATCGATCCACGGGTAAATTCTGAACGCACAGCACTAGTCACTTGATTGTGCAATCTCAGATCGAAAGTCTCCACTTGCTGGCCGCTTCCGCTTACGTAGCTGTTCAGCAGGAGTGGATTGTTACGCAGAGCACCCGCCAGGAAATCGCAGAATCCACCCACGAAGGCAACGGTGCTCTCGCTTTGATAGTCATAGCGGGCCACTTGAACGTTATCGTTGTCCCGACGAAGCAGAGACAGAGAGCTGGAGCCGTCTGACTTCAAGCTGTAGTCCGCAAACAGCATGTGGGCGCTGTTCTCCTGGATCACACCATCGTCCCATTCATCGGTTTCTGTATCTGCTCCCCCGCCCTGGAGGCCATTCAGGCTTTGAATAAAAACAGCCCTACCATCATGGGTAATGACCTTGTTGCTCGCGTCCTGCAAGACCGTGGGATAGTTTCGTGATTGATCGCCCGGATTAGAACTGGTTGTCCAATAGGTGAAGAGATTAGGCAGACGAAGGGTTGGATCAAGGCTAGAGAGCGCTAACCCTTGGGTCAGCATCTGATCATTGATGTTGAAAGCGCCCGCAATGCGACTCGCAGCAGTAGCGGTGACCGTGAGTGTGCCGGAGGAATTGACCGTCACGGTATCACTGGTGACTGTCCATTCGTCTCTTCTTGGAGAGTAACCAGAACTAGTCGGTGTGGTGCCATAGGCGCGTTTCAACACGCCTCCCCGCATGAAAAAAACTGTATCAGTTGGGTTAACAAGTGCCTCGTAGTCGGCGTAAATAATGGCGTAAAGCTGGGTGCCGGGGGTCACGTCTAGGGTTGCCACCCCTTCCTTGCCCAGGTAGCCCGAAGCGATGAGCGCATCTCCGTTGGCCTGGCGCACTTCCGCATAGGAGTGGCGGATGGGCAAAGTGGTGGTAGTAGGCCCAAAGCCAGAAGGGGTCAGTGTCCGCTTTTCAAACTGCCCTTGGATTGTCACTGTCACGGTGCCCTCGTTGGAGTTCACCGTGGTGCAACCTACCAAAAACGCGAGGGGGATCGCGAAGAGCCAAGTGCGCCAATTCAATAGGCTCATGGGGGCCTCCAGCTAAAAGGGGATGGGATATCTAAGACAGTGCGTCGAGTTCAAAGATAAGTTCAATTGCCGTGCCAATACGTTTCAGGGGGTCAGAATGTCCCAGGTTCCCCGATGCCCATCTGTGTTCCAAGGAATCTTGGCTACAAGGGCCCAATCACTGATTCCATCCAGGTTAAGTTTGACACCCCCGATGGGTTTAGTCGAACGGAACAGGTGGATTTTATCCACGAGGCCCGCATTGAGAAAGGCCTGGGCCGTCTTGGCGCCACCCTCCACAAGCACCTGGCCCACTCCGCGGGAGGACAGCTCATGCAACAGATGTCGCAAACTGCATCCCAAACCCGAGATTGCCGGGGGGAGGTGTAGGTCCTCCACGCCGCGCAAAGGAGGGGCTTCACCCACCAGAACCCGAAGTGCGGGCTGGCCCGGGTAGGGTCGCCATACTTTTTTCCTGGGGTCCAGTTTCCCGATCGGGTCCAACACCACGCGGATGAACCGCCGATGGGCTGCGATGGGCTCGGGCCAGCGGTCTGTGAGTTGAGGGTCATCTTGCTCGATGGTGCCGCGCCCCACGAGAATGGCATCGGAGGCGCGCCGCAATGCGTGGGCAAGGGATTGAATGGCTGGAGGGGTCACGATTGTGGTTTGACCTTCAGGCCCAATGGCGTCGTCGGAACCCAGGGCCAACTTGAGAGAGACCCAGGGAAGCCCCGTTTGGATGAGCTTGAAAAAGGGCGCGTGGAAGCGGGAGCAGGCCTCCAAAAGCACACCCTCTTTCACGGTCAGGCCAGAAGCCCGAAGGATGGCAATTCCCCCGCCGTCCACACGCGGGTTTGGATCCCGGACACCCACCACGACACTCCCGATGCCAGCATGAAGGAGCGCCTCCGTGCAGGGTGGCGTGCGGCCATGGTGGCAGCAGGGTTCCAGCGTCACATAGGCCGTGGCCTCCGAAACATCGTTGCCCTTGGCCTCGGCATCCATTAGGGCCACGATCTCGCCATGGGGATCTCCAGCCCGTGTATGCGCGCCCATGCCCAGGACGCGGCCATCCTTTACGAGCACACAGCCGACGGGGGGATTGGGGCTGGAGAGGCCTACACCTTTTTGGGCCTCCTTCAACGCCAGCGCCATGAAATAGTCGTCGCCCTGCAGTTGGCCAGGATCGGGAAAGGGCCCGCCGCAGGCCAAATCCCAAGCGAGCGCTGCATCCAACTCAGACATCCAACAATCCATCCACGAACGCGTCCGCATCGAAGGGAATCAGATCATCCACCCCTTCTCCGACACCAACAAAAGCGATGGGGAGTTTCAAGCGCTCCAGGATGGGCACCACCACACCGCCCTTGGCGCTGCCATCCAGCTTGGTGAGGACCAGATCCGTGACGCCCGCGGCTTGCTTGAATGCTTCTGCCTGGTGAATGCCGTTCTGGCCGGTGGTGGCATCCAGGACTAGCAATACACGATGGGGCGCGTCGGGAATGACTTTCTGGAGGCTGCGGCGGATTTTGTCTAGCTCCTTCATCAGATGGTCTTTGGTGTGCAACCGCCCGGCCGTGTCTATGAGCACCCAGTGCGTGCCCTTGGCTTTGGCGCTTGTGGCGCCATCAAAGGCGATGGCTGCGGGGTCGCCGCCCATCTGATTGCGGATCACGGGCACACCGGCCCGTTCGCCCCAAAGCTCCAATTGGTCGATGGCCGCGGCCCGGAAGGTGTCACCGGCGACCACCAACACATCCTCGCCCCTGCCCTTGAGGTGGGCAGCAAGCTTGCCCAGCGTCGTGGTCTTTCCTACGCCATTGACGCCGACCAACAGCACGACCTGGGTGCTGGGGGCCACGAATGGGCGGGTTGGTTGCTGATGGAGCACCTTCAAGAGCTCATCCTTCAGGATGGCTTTGGGATCAATCTCGTTGCTTCGCTTCAGCTCAAAGCGCAGGCGGAGCATGAGCCGGTCTACGGCATGCACGCCGAGATCCGCCTGCAACAGCAGATCCTCAAGTTCCAGCAACTGGTCCTCATCGAGCTTCTTGAGCCCGAGCAAGTGTCCAAGTGGCCTCAGCACCACTTCCTGGGTGCGCCTGAGCCCCTGCCGGAACTTGTCTATCAAACCAGTGAAAAGAGCCACGAGAACCTCGGAACACTCCAGTGTAGCGAAGCCGGGCAGACCGTCCTATTTAGACCTAGCGCTGTTGTGCTGGGCTTTGAGGTAGCGCGCGGCTTGGTGGAGGTTCTCCTTCAGGTCGGGATCATTCGGGTTTGCCGCCAGCGCAATGCGGAAATCGTCCACGCTTGCCTGGAACTGCTTTAGTTCAAAGTTGGTCCGGCCGCGGTTGTAGTGGGCCTCGTGGAGCGCAGGATCTAGCACCAGGGCCTGGTTCAGGGCTTCCAGGGCCTCGGCCAGGGCCTTTCTTTCGTTGAGGCAACGGCCCAGGTTGGACCAGGCGAAAGGCTGCTTGGGGTCTACCTTGATGGCCTCCCGGAGAACCGGTTCTGCGTCCTTGAAATTCTTTTGCTGGGCGAGTGCCTCGCCTTTCCAGGCCAAGGCCTCCGGATCGCCTGATTTCAGAACCAGCAATGCCTCTGCGCAGGTCTGTTCACTTGTCCAGTCAGGGACGAGGCGCGCTTCGGAGCAAGCCGAGCGGTAGCTGGCCAACGAGCCCAGTTTCCCATTCTCCTGATGAGCAGCCAGGGCATCGGCGTGGCGGCCTAAATGAGAGAGGGCGTTGGCGCGGAGGAGCCGCTCCAGGCCGGCCTTTGGACCGCTCTTGGCTTCGAGCTGCGGGATGGCGGCGTCACAAACTTCCAGCATTCGGTCCCACCGCTGCGCCCGCTGAAGCGCCTTCAGCCAATAGGTCAGAAAATAGCCACGGTCCTTGGGGTTGAGGGATTCGAAGAAATCTGCGAGCTCATTCCATTTCTGAGCCTTTTCGAGAGCCTCGCCTCTGGCCTGGATGGCCTGGGGCGTAAGGGACTGTTGCAGGGCAGGCGGCGATTGAAGGGCGAAAAGGAGCATGGGATTCCTATAAATAAGGTGGCATAAAATCCGAATGTCCCAACAGCCAGGACGCGCATCTATGTGAAAAACAAACCCTTGTCTAGAAGTGTTCCACGTAGAACGGATGTTATAAGAATAACCAGAAAACGACACCAACCCATTTTATATCAACACATCCATAAACATCACTTCTTGGACTTTCTCTTCTTGGCGGCAACCTTGGGTGTCTTCCGATTTTCTGGTCGCACCCAGCCCACCAATGCCTTTTCAAAAACCTCCTCGACGTGGCTGACGGGATGGAAGCGAAGTTGGGTGCGCACTTCGGGCTCGATGTCTTCCAGATCCTTCAGGTTGGGTTTGGGAATGATGATGTCATGGAGCCCCAGGCGAAGAGCCGCGAGGCTTTTCTCCTTCAGGCCACCGATGGCCAAGGCCTCGCCGCGGAGGTCGATTTCGCCGGTCATGGCGAAGGTGTTGCGGATGGGCACACTCTTCAGCACGGAAAGCAGCACCGTCGCCATGGCCAGACCCGCGCTGGGGCCGTCTTTGGGGATGGCGCCTTCGGGGAAATGGATGTGCAGATCCCGCTTCTGGAAAATTTCAGCATCAATTTCAAACGCCTCGCTGCGGCTGCGGATATAGCTCAAAGCGGCCTGGGCGCTTTCTTTCATGACATCGCCAAGCTGGCCCGTCAGGATCAGCCCACCCTTCCCTGGCATGGAAAGCGCCTCGACGAACAACACTTCTCCGCCGGTGCTGGTCCACGCGAGCCCCGTCACCACGCCGACGCGGGGGGCCTTCAGCCGCTCATCTTGAAGGATCTTGATGGGGCCTAAAATGTCTTGGATATTTTTTTCGGTGAGCGTGATTTTCGATTTGAAACTGTCATCCGCCACGCTTTTCGCCACCTTCCGGCAAACCGCGCCGATCTCGCGCTCAAGCTGGCGTAGACCCGCCTCGCGGGTGTACCCGGTCACCAGGGACGTGAGCCCTTTTTTGGTGAAGACCAGCTGCTTGTTGCTGATGCCATGCTTCTCCAGTTGCTTGGGGATCAGATGCCGCTCGGCGATTCCGAGCTTTTCCTGAAGCGTATAACTCGACAGGCTGATGATTTCCATGCGGTCCCGGAAGGCTGGCTGGATGGGATCCAGTTCGTTGGCGTTCGCGAGAAAAAGCACCTGGGACAGGTCCAGCGGCACGTTCAGGTAGTGGTCCCGGAATGTGTGGTTCTGCTCGGGGTCCAGGACTTCCAGCAAAGCTGCGGATGGATCCCCGCGCATGTCGCGCCCGATCTTGTCCACTTCGTCCAGCATGATCACGGGGTTCATGGATTTCACTTGATGCAGGGCCTGGATGATCCGGCCCGGCATGGCGCCCACGTATGTCCGGCGGTGGCCGCGGATCTCGCTTTCGTCATGCACGCCGCCCAGGGAAATCCGCGCGTACTTTCTGCCGAGAGCTTTGGCGATGCTGCGCCCGAGCGAGGTCTTGCCCACGCCCGGAGGGCCCACCAGACAGAGGATGGTTCCTTTCAGTTTGGGGTTGAGTTTCCGCACCGCGAGGAATTCCAATAGCCGCTCCTTGATTTTTTTCAGGCCGTAATGGTCTTCGTCCAAGACCTCCGCAGCCACCTTGAGGTCCAGGCTCTCCACGTCCTGAACACCCCAGGGCAACTCGGTCATCCATTCCAGATAAGTGCGCGTGACAGCGGTTTCGCTGCTGTCGGGATGCATTCGCTCGAGCTTTTTCAGCTGTCGTTCGATCTCGATCATCACTTCTTCGGGAACCGTGAGCTTGGCCAGCTTGTCCCGGAAGGCCTGGATCTCCTCCGCCAATTCGGAGCCTTCGCCCAATTCCTGCTGGATGGCCTTGAGCTGCTGGCGCAAGTAGTACTCGCGCTGGCCCTTGTCGATCTCGCCCTTGGCTTCCAGTGTGATTTTCTGCTGGACCTCCAGAAGTTCGATCTCCCGCATCAATAATTCGTTCACGCGCTTGAGGCGGGGCAGCGGTTCGGTGATCTCAAGGACTTCCTGCAACTGCTGGGGCTTCAGCTCAAGGTTGGACGCCACCAGATCCGACAGACGCCCGGGGTTCTCCAGATTGGAGGCAATGATGAGAACTTCCTGGGGCATGGTCTTGCCAAGGGACACGGCCTTTTCGAGGGTTTGCTTCACAGAGCGCATGAGCGCATCGGATTCCACGGTGGGGGCCACACCTTCAGGTTCGGGCACGGGTTCCACACGAGCCTTCAGCAATTCCTCGGTCTCCGTGAAATATTCCACCCGCACGCGCTGGATTCCCTGAACCAAGGCACGGATGCGCCCATCGGGCAGTTTGAGCACGCGCATGATGAGCGCTGCGGTACCGATCCGGTAGAGGTCGTCGGGCCCGGGATTGTCCATCTCCACTTGTTTTTGGGAGAGCAACAGCACCATCCTGCTTTCCACCAGCGCGGTGTTGACGGCTTTCAGGGATTTCTCGCGGCTGACGCTCAGGGGCTGGATGACAAAGGGATACACCACCACGTCTCTCAACGGCAATACTGGCAAAACCTCGGGAATGCGCGGTGTTTCCTCGATCTGCTGTTGCTGCGAACCATTTTCATCGGCCATGAAATACCTCTAGCGATCAGTTTAGCGGCCCATTGAGCGGGCTCAGCGCATCACTTGGCCTTGGTCCGCCGGGATGGCGAATCTTCGTTGGGGAACAACGGCAATTCCTGGCCCGCCGAGATGGGCGCTGGCCGTGGCTTTGGGGGTAGTTCTGGATAGGCTTCGGGTTTGGAATCGCGATGCATCAGGGCTTCCTCCAGGGCCCGCACAAAATCCGGCAGGTCCTTGAAGTCGCGGTACACGCTGGCAAACCGCACATAGGCGACTGAATCGAGATGCTTGAGGGTGTCCATCACCAGTTCGCCCAGTTCACGGCTGGGCAGTTCCCGGTCGGGCCGCTCCAGAAGCCGGGCTTGGATGTCGCTGGCGGCTTCTTCCAGTTTTTCTAAGGAAACCGGTCGTTTTTGGCATGCGATGCTCAGGCCCCGGAGCAATTTGTTCCGGTCGAAGGCCTCGCGGCGCCCATCCTTCTTCACCACCAGAAGTGGAAACTCCTCCACGCGCTCATAGCTGGTGAAGCGGCGGCCGCAGGCCAGGCACTCGCGGCGGCGGCGGATGGCGTCACCTTCTTTGGATTCGCGGGAATCCACAACCTTGTCTTCGGAGTGAGCGCAAAAGGGACAACGCATGAGCAAGGGTACCCGTTTAATGGGCCATCCAGATGCGCTGCAGGGCGTCCGGCAGGGTCATGGGGTCAAAGGGCTTGGCCAATACGTCCATCGCGCCGCAGGCCACCAGCTGGGCTATTTCCTGTGGTTGCACCTTCGCGGTCATGAAGACTACGGGTGTCTGGGCCAGGGAGGGAATTTGCCGGAGCCCATTCAGGGTTGTGGGTCCATCCATCACCGGCATCATCACATCCAATAGAATCAGGTCGGGGGCGAAGGCCCCGGCTTTTTGGATGGCTTCTGGGCCAGAGCCGCAAAGTTCCACCGTAAATCCACCCACGGCCGTAAGGCTCAAGTGGGCGATGGTCCGGATGTCCGCATCGTCATCCACCATAAGGATTCGTTTCAATGCGGGCATGAATTCCTCAGGCTTCGACGATCCGGGGGTTCATTACCACCTTGCTCTTGATGCTGTTGGCCACAAAGCAGTATTTGTGGGCCTTGTGGAAGAGCTCCTCGACCTTGGCCTTGCTGGTTCCGGGAGCCACCCGGATGGTGGCGTTCAGATGGATCTCGGTCACGCCCGTAGCCTTCCCAAGGGTGTCCAGCACCGAAATGGCGTCGTCGTCGTAGTGGGTGACCTCGACCTTCGCCTTCGCGCACAGCGCCAGAAAAGTCAGCATATGGCAGGTGGCGAGCGCGGTGCCCAGAAGGTCTTCGGGGTTCCAGCGCTGGACGGTCCCGGCGTATTCCGCCGCGCTGCTTACGGGAATCGCGATCTTTCCCGGAGCGGTGGCCACGGCATCGCGGGAATAGGGATCCGCCAAGGTATTGCCGGTCCAAGAAAGGGTCAGGGGATATTCGTGAGCCATTTCAATCACTCCACAAAGGCCCATTGTCGCAGATGATGAAGGCGTGCTTAACTTGCCTTTCCCTGATCCAGTCCAGAGCCTTTGGCGCCGTTTGATGATGCGCTCTGGCCATAGGCTGGGGCTGCCTTTGCGGGATGACAATGCGTTGAGCCTGCTGGGCAGCGGTAGCGCGATTCTGGCCGCCTCCAAGGCGTTGATCCGGGGCGCGCGGCGCTCGATCTGTTTTGAAATCTACATCTGGGCGGATGACACAGTCGGCCAGGAGATCGCCACGCTGCTTCTGGAGGCTAAAAACCGCGGCGTGGATGTACGGGGAATCGTGGACGATCTTGGCAGTTGGGGCAGCACCGCTTTGCTCTCAAACCTGGATAAAGCGGGTATTCCACTGTTCCGTTTCCATCCCGTGGCGCCTTGGCGCCGGTTTCGAATCATGAACCGCCGGAACCACCGCAAGCTTCTGATCTGCGATGAAACAGAGGCGGTCGTAGGGAGCGCGAATTGGGGGCTGGATTATGACGATCGCGTCAACCCCAGCGCCTTCCTGGATGAGGGTGTGGTGCTCCGGGGACCCGTCGTTAAGGATCTGAGTGAGGATTTCGATAAGGTGTGGCGGCGTGCGGGCGGTGGGGTTTTCGAGCGCCCTGCCGGTTCAGGAACCTTGATCTGGCCCGGCCCCTGGATTGAGCCAACCACCGTGCAGTTGGTCACCAGCGCTGGTCGCAGGGGCACCCGGGCGATCCGCCAACATCTGCGGCTGATGATTTCCCAGGTGCAGAAGGAGCTGCTCATCGCCAACGCCTATTTTGTGCCCGGTGTCAGGCTGACCAGGCTGCTCTGCCGCGCCGCCAAAAGGGGTGTGTCCGTTCGTATCCTGGTGCCGGGCCACAGTGACAGTGGTTTCGTGCAAGCCGCAGGCCGCGCCTCCTACGGGAAACTGTTGGAATCCGGTGTCCGCATCTTTGAGCGCCAGGGCCGCATGCTCCATTCGAAAGCCGGAGTATTCGACGATGACCTGGCTCTTATCGGCAGCGGCAATCTCGACCCCCGCAGCTTCCGCTTGAACCTGGAATTGAACCTTGCCATCCACCATCCAGGGATGGCGGAGGAATTGCGGCGGATTTTCGAAAGCTACCGCGCCGAAAGCGTGGAGATCCAGGCCCAAGAATGGGCTCAGCGCCCCTGGTGGCGCCGCGCTTATGAACAATTCGCATACCAGTTCAGATGGATGCTTTAGGGGCCGTTACACCTTGGCCAGCACTTTTTTGGCCAAGATGTTACGGACCCTGTCATGAACGAGGGGGACCGCCCGGTCGCTTCGCTTCCTCTGCGTCCCCCTCGTGCTCCCCACGTGGTCTCCGGGCAAAGCCAGGACACCGCGTCTTATGTCGGCCAAAACGTCCGATGCGACAGATGCTGCCCCGATGAAAGGCGAAGGCCCTGCGGCCCCAAAAACGGATCACAGGCCGACGCGATGGGTGGTGCTCCGCAGAAAATTGAGGGCCGTGAAGATCACGCAGGTCCGCGATTAGTTCCAGCCGATTTGACGGCCTTTGTTCTGCTCTTCCAGCCACTTCTGAAGCGGTTTGAAGTACTCAACCATGGCGCGGGTGCTCAGATTCTCGCCGGTGGCTTCCTTCAACACCTTGCGCCAATCCTCGGTGGCGCCCTTTTCGAGAACACCCTTCAGGAAGGCGCCCACATCCTTGCGCCCCGCGTAATTGCAGCTGCGGGGATCCTGCTGGAGGATCTTCCGGGCGATGTGATCGTGCATTTGGAACTTGAAGACCGTGGCCAGGCCGTAGCTGTAGTAGTAGGCGGGATTGTCGTTGATGTGGGTCTTGGTGGCGGCATCGCACCATTCCTCGCCGCGGGGCGTGGGTGGTTTCACACCCTGGAGCTGGCTGACGATGCGCCACCACTCGCTGTTCAGTTTATCTTCGGGCATGCCCTTGGCGTAGAACTCAGCCTCCCATTCGGGCATGGTGCCGCAGGCCCAGAACATGAACGGGATGGCGACTTCCAGCGCGTCATTCAGCAGCACCTTCATCTCATCGGATTTGTAGTCCTTGGGGAGGACACCGGTTTCCTTCATGTAGGGCACCTGGCGCGTGGCGAAGGCGATGAGCTCGCCGACGCCTTCGTGGAAGAAGGGTGCCGCGCCGTCCCGCAACAAGGGCGGAACCTTGGGATTCGTATAGCTCATGAAGTAGTAGCCGTGGCCCAGTTCGTGGTGGGCGGTCTGGAACCATTCGAAATTGGGCTCGATGCTCTGCAGGCTGCGAATGTCATTTTCGAGGTCTAGATGCCAACAACTGGCGTGCTGGTTCTTTTTACGCGGGTCGCCAGCCTTCACTGGATAGAGATCAGACTTCTCCCAAAAGGTTTTGGGCAAAGGTTGGAACCCGAGTCCCGTGTAGAAATCTTCCGCGGTGTGGATGATCCATTCGGGCTTGCGGTTGGCGAAGTAGAGGTCGAAGTCCGCGGCAGCCACGAAGCCAGTCCAGTTCTGGCTCCAGCGGTTGTTGATCCAGTGGGCTGGGATTTCTTTGGGCACCGGCTGGCCGTACTTCTTGGCCATCTCATATTTCACCCACGTGTGCAGTTGGAGATAGAGCGGCATCAGCTCTTTGCGGCTGCGGCGGCAGAGCTTCAGCATTTCCTCCGTCGTCATGCCGTACTTGGCCACCTGTAAGGCGAAGTAGTCGTGGTAGCCCAATTCCTTCGCCACGTCATTGCGCAGTTCCCGGAGCTTCAGGAGGCCCGGCTTCAGGGGCACGCCGATCTCCTTACTGGCTTCCCAGGCTTTGCGCCGGGCTTCGAGATCCTTGCTTTTGAAGAGCACGTCGTCAAGGGCATTGGCGGTGACGGGTTTGCCCTCCAGCTTGAACTGAAATCCGTTCATGGCGCTGGCCTGGGCGGTTTCGGCGGCGATGCGGGCCTTCACCAATTGGGGTTTGGTCATGGGGCCTTCAGCGGCGTTCAGCAGCACGCGGTCCAGTTCGCGCACGGTCAATTCATCCAATTCCTTTTTCTGCTTCAACAATTCCTTGGCTTCGGCGATCAAGGCGGGATTTCCGGTAAAGGCCGCAAAGGCCTTTCCTGCTGTTTCGGCCGAGGCGTCGTGCAGGGGGCTGACATCCGTGCTGGCGGCCCATTGGGCCTCGCTGGCAACCGCATACAAGGCCTTGTAGCCTTCGTTCACGAGGCTCAGGAATCGATCCGCCCGCTGCTGAACCAGCGATTTGATGGGGCTCTCTACCGCGATGACCGGTTTGTTTTTTTTGGCAGGCTCGTTTTGAGCCGAAAGCGGAAGCACAAGAGGAAGGCCGAGGATGAGGGCAGGCAAAAGGCGCATGGGCACTCCACAGGGAAGCTCTTATTGTGCCCCGGCCCGGAAGGGGCTCCTAGGCCGTCGCGTCAAAACAACTTAAACGGCATACCGTCTTCCCGCTCATGACAGCAGTCGTGTCAAAACAGCCTGAATTGCACAGGTTGTTTTGACACGGCTACTAACCAGGAAGCTTCATGGTGAAAGTGGTGCCGAAGCCCACTTGGCTGTTGACGCTGATGCTCCCGCGGTGCCCGGCGACGATGCGCTGGACGATGGCGAGCCCAAGGCCTACGCCGCGCATGGAATCCTGGGCGCGCGCCTGGCGGAAGGGATCAAAAATGAAAGGCAGTTCCTCGGCGGGAATGCCACGCCCGGTATCCGTGATGGTGATGCGCAACCAGCGCAGCCCGGCTTCTACGCCAGCGCCGTGGTCCACAGCCGCTTCCAGCCTCACGGCGCCGCCCCTGGGGGTGAACTTGAAGGCATTGGTAAGCAGGTTGGCGAGCGCGCGCTCCAGCTTGGAGGCATCGCCAAGGACATCCGGCAGATCGGATGCGATTTGGACCTGAAAGCCTAAACCCGCGCCAGTGGCCAATGGACGATAAGCGGACACAATCTGGTCGAGCCAGGGAAGGACGGCGAAAGTCGAAAAATCAAACGGCATCTGGCCACTTTCGCTGCGGTAGACCTCCAGCATCTCCTCCAGCAGGTTTTGAACCTTTACGTAGGCGCTCCGGGCCTGGGGATGGATGACGGCGAAGAGATCCGGGTCATCCTGGGCGGCGCCCAGAGCGATGCCTACCACGGTCATGGGTGAGCGGATGTCATGAACGAGCATGGCCGTGAAGTTGGCCTTCAGCATGTTCATCTCCCGCAATTTCAAATTCGCGTCCAGCAGGTTTTCATTCTGGATTTTCAGCGCTTTTTCCAGACGCACCATGCGCACCTGGTGGTTCACGCGGGCGATGACCTCTTCCGCGTGGAAGGGCTTGGAAACGTAGTCCCGCCCACCGGCCTGGAAGGCCTTCACCTTGTCCAAAGGATCGTCCAAGGCGCTGATGAAGATCACCGGAATTCCCGATATCGCCGGATCTTGCTGCATGGCCTGGCAGGTTTCGTACCCGTTCATGCCCGGCATGGTGATATCCAGCATCACCAACTCCGGAGGGCTGCGCCGCACCGCATCAAGAGCCATGCGCCCTGAAGGCACAGCCCGCACGTGGAAGGCGTGCTCACGCAACAAACCCGACAGCAGATCAAGATTCGCGGGGTTGTCGTCCACGATGAGGATATCGCTTTGGGGCACGAGCACGGAGACTCCCTAATCCACCTGGTCCAAGGCTGTAAGCAGTTCTTCCAATCGGTAGGCTTTGATCATCTGGCGCAACGCTTGGGTTAGTTCGGCGTCCTCGACCTTCTCCAGCAAAGCCATGGCCTCTGGCGTGTCCCCGGAAGCCACGGCGTCCCGGAAAGCCAGTCGCCAC
The DNA here is from genome assembly GCA_016722505.1 of Holophagaceae bacterium. Lineage (GTDB taxonomy): Bacteria > Acidobacteriota > Holophagae > Holophagales > Holophagaceae > JANXPB01. Next base: position 1,252,972 of record JADKJH010000001.1, on the reverse strand, counting down.
TCATGGGTCAGGCGCTGCAATCCGCCCAGCGATGGACCTGAAGAAGGCAAGGGCTTTGGGTTTTCGGCGCGTCGGATGAAGCGCATGCCCAAGTGCGTAGAAAGGAGGTCGAAGAGCGCAGCCTCCCGGAATGGTTTTCCCAGGAAATCATCGAAGCCGAGCTCTTGCACCGAGGCTCGATCCAGATCCAGCACCGAAGCCGAGATGGCGATGACGGGGGTGCGGCTCCTGCCCTCGGATTTTTCAATGCTCCGCAACTTGGTGATGGCCTCGAAACCGTCCATGACCGGCATCCTCAGATCCATCCACACCAGGTCGGGGTGATACAGGGCCCAAACCTCCAAGGCCTGAAGCCCGTTATTTGCCGTGCGCACCGAAAAACCAACGGATTCAAACAGCTGAGTCAGCAGGTCGCGGTTCTCCTCGCGGTCATCCACCACCAGCAACGCGCAGGCTTTCTGGCCAGCCTCGATACCCAACACCTCGCCCCTGCCTTCAAGCTCGATGGCGCGTTCCGATTCTGGCAGGGCCACCTGAAACGAAAAGGCGCTGCCCTCATCGAGGCGGCTTTCGACGGTGAGATCGCCACCCATGAGCCGGACGAGCGCCCGCGAGATATGCAGGCCCAACCCCGTGCCTTCGGCGGCCCGCTGGTTGGCTTCGGCTTGAAAGAATTGCTCGAAGAGGCGCAGCAAATCGGCCTCGGAAATGCCGGGCCCCGTATCCCGTACTTCGAAGCTGGCCAAACCCGCGCGGTAGGTGGCGGCCATGGTCACAAGGCCCGCATCGGTGAATTTGATGGCGTTGCCGATGAGGTTCACAAGCACCTGCCGCAGCTTCCCTTCATCCCCCTCTAGGTACTCAGGAAACCCGGGCATCACATCCAGCTCAAACACAATGCCTTTGCCGGTGGCCCGCAGTTCAAAGAGCGCTCGCAAGGCATGGAAAAAATCAGCGGTGGAGAAAGGCGCGGTGCGCAGCACCAGGCCTCCGGATTCGATCTTGGAAAGTGAAAGCACATCGTTGATCAGTGACAGCAGGTGCTCTCCGGCATGAAGGATGTGCCGCAACTGGTCCTGATCCTTGGAGGTCCGGTCCGGATTGCGGTTCATGAGCTGGGCATAGCCGATGATGGCGTTAAGAGGCGTGCGCAGTTCGTGGCTCATGTTGGAAAGAAAGGCGCTCTTGGCCCGGTTGGCGGCCTGGGCCTTGGCCTCGGAGGCCCGCAGCATTTGGGCATCCTTGGCGAGCGTGAGCATGGATTCTCTCAGGCGGTCGATGCCGCGATTCAGTTCGGAAGCCATCTCCGCGAGCTCGTCCCTGCCTTCCACCACCACCATATGATTCAGATCGCCATCTGCGGCGGCGCGCATGCCCGCTATGATCTGGCTGATTTTCAACCCCAGATCCTTGGCGATGATCCGGCCCAGGAGCAGCGCCAACAAGAAGCCCACCAGGATGATGGAAATAGCTACAGCCTGGGCCCGCTTCACCCGCACAGAAGAAGCCTGCACCTGTTCCCGGCCAGCCATCTCCTGCTGGCGCGAAAGCTGATTGAGCTGGCCGACGATGGAATCCCGGAGGGGCATCAGGCCCTGGTCCAGAAAATGTTCCAAGCGCGGAAGGTCCGCAGAGTAGAAAAGCACCTCCAGGTAGTCCAATAGCGGATCCGCCTGGGCCATGAGCCGTTCCGCCTCCAGCACACCAGCCTGTTCCTGGGTCATCTGGAAACTGGAGCGGTAGGCGGCCCAGTCCTGCTTGATTTTCACTCTGGCCTGCCGGACCCTTTGGAGCCCTTCCCCCGGCGGCAGCGATCCCGTCTGGACCATGCGCGTGGTATTCACGATGTCCAGCACATAGGCATCCGAAACCAATTTCAATTGCCGGATGGGCACCATGCGGTTCTCGAAGAGGTTGATGATCTCCTGCCCATCCTTGCGGACGGCATTCACCTGCCAAAGGCTCACGCAGGCCAACAAGGCCGCTCCCAGGCCGAAGGCCAGCGATAGCTTGGTTGAAATGCGCAGCCGGCTAAGGAAGGAGCCCATGAAGTCTCGAAGGTTGTACCTCTTTCTAAGCTTCGAAGGCGCGAAAGGCAAGGGTATTTGGACATGGCCACGGTTTCTAGTGCCCGGTTGAGTTCAAAAAACAAAAGAAACCACGGATGAACACCGATGAAAAAACCAATAAATCGAGATGGAACGCTCGATCTTTGTTGATCCCGTCCCAAAATCGCTTCGCGGGGCGCGTAGCGCCAGCTGGCCTCAGGCCCGCGAATTCAGGTGGCCTGGCGTGGATCGCACTAAAGCGCGAGTCCACCGCCGGGCCGCCTGAATTCCATCCGCGAAGCTGGCACAAGCTGAATTTATGTTTATCCGTGTTAATCGGTGTTCATCTGTGGTTCCAGGCTTTTACTGCCAACAGAATATAGTCGGGCTAGCACGCATCCTTGGCGACCGCGAAACCAGGCATTACCTGTTCGGGCAAGATCGCGCAGAATTCTAGGATCATGCGCAACCGTATCCGTCTCCTCGCTCTTGGGCTTTGCGTCCTGGCCGCTGGACTTGACTCTCCACTCCAAGCCCAAGGCATCCGCATCGCCGCCGCATCGGATCTGCGCTGGGCGCTGGAGGAGGTCAGCACGACCTTCCAGCGGGAGCACCCCGGCAAGGTCGCTATCACCTATGGATCCTCCGGGAATTTCCATTCCCAATTGATGAACAAGGCGCCCTTCGACCTCTTCCTGTCCGCAGACGTCAACTACCCCAAGGACCTGGTGGAACGGAGCCTGGGCGTGAAGGATTCGCTCTTCGTCTACGGCATCGGCCGCGTGGTGCTTTGGGTGCCCAAGGCCTCGCCCATCGCCGTGGAGAGCCTTGGTTTCGCGGCCTTGCAGCAGCCCTCTGTGAAGAAGATCGCCATAGCCAATCCCAAACACGCGCCCTATGGTCGCGCGGCGGAAGCGGCGCTGAAGAAGGCGGGACTACTGGACGGACTCAGCGGCAAGCTGGTGCTGGGCGAGAACATTTCGCAGACCGCGCAATTCGTCCAGTCCGGCGCCGCGGACATCGGCTTCATCGCCCTGTCGCTGGTGATCGCGGGACCGATGAAGGACCAGGGCCGCTGGTGGATGGTTCCCGCCGAAGCCCACCCCACTATCGAACAGGGCGGCGTGATCCTGGCCTGGGCGGTCGACCCCGCCTATGCGCGCGCCTTCAGGGCTTTCCTGCTGAGCCCCCAAGGCACCGCGATCATGAAGAAGTACGGCTTCAGCGCAGGGGGCCAATGATGGCCAGGCGGAGGCATTGATGGATTGGCAAGCGCTGGCCCTCAGCCTGAAGTTGTCCCTTGCCACCATGCTGGTGCTGGTGGTGCTCGGGATGCCGCTGGCTTACTGGCTGGCCTTTTCGAAGCGGAGATGGAAACCCATCGCCGAAGCCATCGTGGCCTTGCCGCTGGTGCTTCCGCCGACGGTGCTGGGCTTCTACGTGCTCATCGCGCTCGGGCCTTCAAGTCCCCTGGGCGCGGCCTGCGAGCGGATCTTCGGGCACCGCCTGCCCTTCACCTTTTCGGGCCTGCTCGTGGCGTCGGTGCTCTACAGCCTGCCCTTCGCGGTGCAGCCCTTCAGCGCGGCCTTCGCGTCCGTGGACAACCGCATCCTGGAAGCCTCCGCCTGCTCCGGCGCGGGACGATTGAAGACCTTTTTCCGGCTGGTGCTGCCGCTGTCCTGGGCGGGCGTGCTGACGGGCCTGGTGCTCAGCTTCGCGCACACCCTCGGCGAATTCGGCGTGGTGTTGATGGTGGGCGGCAACATTCCCGGCTCCACGCGCACAGTCTCCATAGCCATCTACGACCAGGTGCAATCCCTCGATTACGCCGCGGCCATGCGCACCTCGGGCTTGCTGCTGGGCATCTCCTTCGTGGTGCTGGTGCTGACCTACAGCCTGCGGAAGGTCAGGCTGTTCCCATGAGCCGCCTCCTGGACTGCGCCTTCGAGCGCCGCTTCGAGAATGGTCCGCTGATCCGGGCGGTGTTCGCGTTGCCCACGGATGAACCAAATGTCACCGTGCTGTTCGGGCCTTCGGGTTCAGGCAAGACCACGCTGCTGCGCTGTCTCGCGGGTCTGGAGCGGCCCGACAAGGGCTTCATCCGCATGGATGGCGAAGCCTGGTGTGAAACGAGTTCCGGGCTGCATCTTCCACCCCAGAAGCGCTCTTTGGGCTTCGTGTTCCAGGATGGCGCGCTGTTTCCCCATCTCAGCGCGGCAGGCAATCTGGCTTATCCCCTCCATGGAATTCCGCGCGCCGAGCGCCTCGGCTGCGTGCAGGCGATGGTGGAACTGCTGGGCCTCGACGGCCTGGAGCATCGCAAACCCGGCGAGCTTTCCGGTGGTCAACGGCAGCGTGTGGCCCTGGGCCGCGCGCTCATCCGGCGGCCCCGGCTGGTGCTCATGGATGAGCCCCTCACGGCCCTCGACCGGCCCGCGCGGGATGCGCTGCGGCATGATCTTCGTCGTGTGTTCCGCGAGATGGCGATTCCCGTGCTGCTGGTGACCCATGATCGCGATGAAGCCATCCTTCTGGGGGATCGCATGCTGATGATGCAGGATGGCGAGATCCAGCAGGACGGGCCACCCGCCGAGGTCTTCACACGGCCGCGGACCCCGGCCCTGGCCGAAGCCCTGGGCATCGGCACGGTCGTGAAGGCGCGGGTGCTGGGCAGCGAGGGCGGCCTGGTGCGCCTGCTGGCGGGCACCGCGGAGCTGCTGGCACCGGATCCCGGCTCCGGCTATCCCCTCGGGGAATGGGTCCACGCCTGCATCCGCGGCGAAGGCGTCGCGGTGGAAAAGGATGTCAACGCTCATGCCGATTCCTCCCCCCGCAACCGCGTGCGCGCGACCATCACCGGCATGGAGCGAACGGGCCCGCTGGTGCGCCTGCACCTGGATTGCGGCTTCCCCCTGGAAGCTCTCGTCACCACCTGGGCCTGCGAAGATCTGGCCCTGAAAGCAGGCGACTCCGTCCTCGCCATGATCAAGGCCACGGCGATCCATCTCATTCCGGTGATGTAGGCGGGTTTCCAGAGGCTGAACACATAATTCTTGGTTTGGGCTCATGCTTGACCCGGGTAAAAACAGCAATACACTGTATGTATGATTCGATTTGAATGGGATCCATCCAAAGCGACCGCGAACCAGAGGAAGCACGGAGTTTCCTTCGAGGAGGCTCAGTCTGTCTTCTATGATGAGTTCGCAGTTCAATTCTATGACGATGAACATTCGGCTTCTGAAGAGCGATTCATCCTACTGGGCATGAGCGCCAGCGCCAGACTTCTTATTGTCTGTCACTGCGAACGAGAGTCGGGAAACCTCATTCGAATCATATCCGCGCGCAAGGCCACCAAGACTGAAAGCGCATTTTATGGAGGTGAATAGCCATGAAAGCTGAATACGATTTCTCTCAAATGAAATCACGAAAGAATCCTTACGCATCGAAGCTCAAGAAGCCAGTTACGATGCGCCTCTCCGAGGAAGTGGTTCTCTACTTCAAAGGAATGGCAATGGAAGCAGGTGTTCCCTACCAGAGCCTCATCAACCTCTATCTGCGAGACTGCGTTGCTCAGCACCGAAAGGTTAAAATCGCGTGGCCAGCCAAGCCCTGACCTCTCGTTCAACCCGGACCCAACGGTATTCGATAACTATCGTGCCTTAAACAGTCGGCTCTCGTTTGGGCTGGTTAGGTTTGTTCGTTAGGCGAGCGGTCTACGGCCGATCATGTCCAGGGCAGCGCCCACGTAGCAACATGGCACATCCAATTTCCTGAGTAAGCAGAACAAGCCGATGCAGATCACACCCTTTACGATTCAAGTTCCAGATGAAGTCCTGTCCGACCTCAGGGCGCGCATCCTTAACACCCGCTGGCCTGGTCAGGCGCCCGGCGCTGCCTGGGCGCAGGGGACCGACCTCGGGTACCTGAAGCGCCTGCTTGGCTACTGGGCCGACGGTTTTGACTGGCGGGCGCAGGAACGCCGACTGAACGCGTTCAAGCACTTTCGCTCTGAGCTTGGCGGGATCCACATTCACTTCGTCCACGAACGAGCAAGGGAGGGAAATGGCATCCCTCTGATCCTGACCCATGGATGGCCCAGCTCCTTTCTCGAACTCCTGCCGCTGGTGCCCCTCTTGACCGACCCGAAAGCCCACGGCATCGACGGTCCGGCCTTCGATCTCGTCATTCCCTCGCTTCCAGGGTATGGCTTCTCGGAACGGCCGGCCCAGGCAAACTACCGCACCGTCGCACGGATGTGGCATGAGCTCATGCACGGACTCGGCTATGAGCGATATGGAGCCGGAGGCGGAGATTTCGGTGCAGGAGTCGCCACCTACATGGCCCTTGAGAACCCGGCACCCGTGATCGGCATCCATCTGACCACGATGGAACTCTGGCCGCCAACAGGCGAAGGGACGCGGCCATTGACCGAAGCCGAAAGCAATTACGTTGCCCAAGTGCGCCAATGGGATGAAGTCGAGCGGGGCTATTCCGCCATCCAATCGACGCGGCCACAAACACTCGGCTATGCGTTGAACGATTCGCCTGCCGGGCTCGCGGCCTGGATTCTCGACAAGTGGCGCTCGTGGAGCGACTCCGGCGGCGACCTAGAAGCGCACTTTTCGCAGGATTTCCTCCTCACGATGCTCACGCTCTACTGGGTCACGGAGACCATCACCCCCTCGATGCGCGACTATTTCGACAACCGGTGGTCTGGAGCGGGAATTCAACCTGGCGATCGCGTGCAGGTACCCGCGGGATTTGCCAACTTCGACAACAACCATGTGTCCGAGGGAAGCCCGCCGCGGGAATGGGCGGAGCGGCTTTACGACGTTCGTCGGTGGACCTCCATGCCAAGCGGCGGGCACTTCGCCGCCGCAGAGGAGCCCGAGCGCCTTGCCCGTGACATCGCAGCCTTCTTCGCGGAGATCTGATTTCGCACGCAGTGACACTGGAAACCCGTGTCACCACCTGGGCCAGCGAAGATCTGGCTCTGAAAGAGGGCGAGCCGTCCTCGCCATGATCAAGGCCATGGCGATTCATCTGATTCCGGTGATGTAGTGAGTTGGTTTTTTGGGGTGCATAATCCCGGGTCAAGAGTATGTGTCCATCAACTACTCAAGGATTGAGATGAAAATGAACTATCGCAAATTTGCACCATTGTTATTGATGTTGTATTTTGCGACTGCCAGTGTGGGTGCCCAGGTCGTAAGTGGTCAAACGCGGGTCATCAACTGCGCTATCCTTAACAAAGACCAAAACCACCGGGTCTAACTATCCGGCAGCTACGGATGGGCAAAGGATCAGCGCTATCCAGTCCTTTACATACTCGATGGCGAGTCAGATATCCTCCACGCGGTGGTTTCTATTCACCAAGAATCAGAATGAAGACTTAGTATTCCCGTGCGCCAACTATAGTCCCACCACCACCGGGAGATCCGCCCTCCAAAGGTTCAGCAAGAAGCCTATTCACAAACATTGTTTATTGGAGGCCCTATGCATGTTGCCACCCTAGCCATAATGGTCTCATCAGCGCTCGCCTTTGGTGATTCCAAACCAACACTTGCATTGCACAGCGGGAATCTTGGAAGAACGGGAGTGACAAGCGCAACAGCTCCAGGTGAACCAAAGGGGTTGAAGTGGGAGACCTACGTTGGAAATAGCCGCATCCTCCCACTTTCATTAGCGGAAGGGAAGTTGTGGGTTGCCCAAGATGGACAGGCCCTCATCCAAGGCCTAGATCCCTCCTCTGGCAAATCCGTGTTTCAGTATAAGGCTGAGCAGAATCTCGTATCAGCCCCACTTTGCGCGAGTGGCATCCTATATTTTGGCACCAAGCGCTTTGGTTTGGCAGGTGGGAGCGCAAAATTTTTTGGAGTAGATATTCAAACCCAAAAAATTAAACTAAAAGACAATTACTCATTCATGGTTGAAATACCCACCCCAGTCATTTATAGAGACTGGCTTTATAGAGTGGGTAGCAATTTTCTGGGCAATACCCAAACAATTTTATCAAACAAATCTGGAGGCGAAGTCTGGTCTGAACAAATTGGACCGCTAATGCCAAGTATTCCAGCAACTGATGGCACACGTATATTCTATGTCTTACACCAGAAATGGGGTTCGGGACCTACCGGTGCATTTTACAATTTGAACCAGACTTCAACTTGGTTGAGTGCGCAGGATGTTGATACTGGTTCAATCCAATGGGTATTTGCTGCAAAAAGCCGATTCATGTTCCCTGTAATATTCCATAAAAATGTACTTATTGGGACTCAAGATTCCCTGGTTGCTCTCGAACAAGAGAAGGGATCAGTTACCTGGAAATTCGAAGAGAAGGGTGGCAATTTCACGCCACCCGCCATCTCAGAAAATATCGCCGTAGTGGGCACTCAGTCTGGATGGGTCTATGGCGTGAACGTGGAGATTGCAAAATTACTATGGAAAATAAAGGTTGATGGCGAGGTACCCAACCAACCAACTATTGCTGGCCTCACCGCTTTTATTCCAGTGGCCATGCCGGGTGGATCGGGTATGGTGCTTGCCCTTGACATACAAACAGGAAAAGAAATCTGGCGGTTGAAGTGCGACTCGCCAGCAACGTCTATACTCGTCAATAGCGACGGCATTATTTTTGGGACTAGTTCTGGAAAAGTTGTAGCATATCAATGATTGGACACCCATAAATAATTAAATATTTCAAGCCATAAATTAAACAAACAAAAAAACTTAATTCTTATTGGAGCGAGTATGACACTAAAGACCATCCTTCGAAAAACCTCAACCACGACCATATTGTTCACCTGCTTTTCTATGTGGGGATCAGATAAGAAAATGCTGGAGGTTCCCCTCATTTGGAAACCAGCCTCTATTCTCCAAGAGTATGGTGTATCAAGTGGTAATATAGCGCAATTAGACGGAATAAAAATTGCATTTATACCATTCACAGATAGTAGACCTGAAAAAACGATTATTGGTGAGAACAGAGAAAAGAATGAAGCCCGAATAGTGACTACAAATGCAAACGTTGCGGAATTCGTAACAGAACATTTTAAGGACACATTCAAATCCTTAGGCCTCTCTATTGTCGAAAAACCCGAAGAGGCAAAGCTCACCCTTACCGGCGCGATCCAAAAATTCAAAGTCTTGGAGCGGGACACCTACATAGCCGACGTTCGAATTCTTATGTCGATTCGCTCTGGAGATACGGTGCTTTGGCAAGGTACAGCGACGGGTCGCGCAATCCGGTTCGGCCGTTCCTACAAGCTTGAGAATTACTACGAAACTCTCAGTGACAGCCTGCTTGAGGCCATCGCTCGATTGACAAACGACCAGGTTTTCATTCAGGTCCTGGCGGGTAAGGTCACACTCGTCCCTATTCCCTAGGGCCGATTCAACTTTCATCATTCGGCGTTCCCCTGATTCTTCCAGGAGCGAATTTCAATGAAGCTTGAAAGTTCTCAAAAAGCCTGTATAGCTTCAGCCCTCTCATTTTTATTCCCTGGCATGGAATCATTTATCTCAACATGCCGTTGTTGGCGGTGGCATGTGCTCTATTCCCGTTCTTCCTGATTTTGTTGGGATTTGCTTTTTCATTTTCCAGTTTCACCTTGATGGCAATCACGGACATGCATAAACCGAAGTGCCTTAACTGCGAATACCCATGGCAAGGCCAGTAGAGATGGAAGGGCCTGGGAGCCACGTGACGCCCAACCCCATTCGACCCAGAAACAGCCCCGCACGGCATCCACCAGCCCGTGTTCGTCCGGTTATCGATCGTGCCGGTTTGCCTTCATCGTCAGGCCGGGCCATTGATTGGCTCAGGCATCGTTTTCATCCCGGAGGGATCCCTTGAACGACCTCAAACCCCCACGCACTGAAGAATTCAAGCTCGAAGGCGGCAAAGTCCTGGAGAAGGTGAAAGAGCTCATCCATGCCGGGAACGTGCGCCGCATCATCCTGAAAAACGAGGAAGGCAAAGTGTACATGGAGATTCCCCTGACCTGGGGCCTCGTCGGCGTGGCCCTGTTGCCCATCTTCGCCGCCGTGGGCGCGCTCGCTGCGGTGGCCACCCGCATGGTCATCGTCGTGGAAAAAGTGGAGGAGTGATCGCGGCCCCCGCTAGCATCGGGATCATTGCCTGGTCGCGCCTTCAACACGGGTTCAGGGATGTCCTTCCCTGTCGGCTCCGGTCTTTCGTCACTCGGTTAGGCTTGTAGACTCTAATCGTCAGGCCTCCCCGAATTGGTCCATTGTCGACAAGGACAACCATGTCTGTGCATACAACCCCAGCGGCTCCGGTTGCTCCAAGCCCTGATACCCAGCTCTCCCAAACCGAAATCGACGCCATCCACAACAAAATCCAGAAGCAGAAGACCCATGCGGGTGGCGCTGGATGGTTCTACTGGATCGCGGGCCTATCCCTCATCACATCTGTCGTGAGTCTGTCCGGCGGCACCTGGTCCTTCCTGGCGGGGCTGGGCGTCACCCAACTGTTCGACGGATTCGCCATCGGACTAACAAAATCAGGCATCGGCGACTGGATCAAGGTCCTCGGTTTCTTCCTCGACGTACTTGCCGCCGCCGTGTTTGTCGTCATTGGCTATTTTGCAAAAAAAGGTTCGAGAGCCACCTACATAACCGGAATGGTTCTTTACGGAATTGACTCCGCAATCTTGCTGCTATTTCAGGAATGGATCGGTCTTGCTTTTCACGCTTTCGCACTATTCCAGATCTGGAATGGTCTCGCGGCTCTTGGGTGGCTGAATGCATCAAGTGCGGCCGCCGCAGCCATCCAAAGCCCCGTTGAAGAATCGACGGCTGTCGAACCTACCTGACCACCTCCAATGGTCTGAATCCCTTGCGCGATTGCCGTCCTGCGCCAGGCATGACATCCACCCAAAAACAACTTGCGGCGCCGCTCGGTTGGCTGGATGCCCACTTGGATTCCGATACGGTGGTTAAGTGCTTTCCCCCGCGCCTCTAGGGTGTCGAACAGCAGAATTCGCCTTTCTCCGCTTGGCAACTGCTTGAATACCTGAGTCTCGCTCAACGTGACATCCTGAAGCTTCGTGTGGACCCGGCCCATCGCGCCCCGAAGTTGCCCAACGCTTACTGGCTCAAGTCGCCCGTTCCGCCCACGCTGTAGGCTTGGCAGCAGAGCATCGCCGCATTCTGTGCCAACTGCCGGAGCGCAATGGAAACACCCGATGTCACCTGAGCTTGGTTTTGTCCCGCGCCGCCAACACCGTCTGCTTGATGGCCGTCACTACCAGATCCGGCTGATCCTGGTGGATGAAGTGGCCTGAGTGCTCCGCAACCACATGCTTCACGTTGTGCGACCGGTTGGCCAGATCCGCCTGCCACGCCATCCAGATCGTTTCAATTGCCCTGCGTTCCGGGGAGGGATTCGGCTCCCCGCTTCGGGTCAAGACGAACAGCGGCTTATCACCCAGTTGCAGATTTGCAGCGCGAACCTGGGCTGCGCTTTCCGGCAAGGCGGAGAACTCCCTCGCCATCGCGACCAGGGTTCCTGTGTGGGAATAGATCATCGAGCTTTCATGCTCGAGCTCGGGCACAAAGCCAGGGCCAGCCTCGGAGGGCGTGCGCAGATTGGCCCGGTCATTCATACCGTTCAGGAGCCGAACCACGCCCAGCGATCCAACCAACCTGACCAGCGTGGGCATGGTGAAGGCTTTCGGCACAAACTCCTTGCGGGTGGCCATATCCGCGTGGGAAGAATCCACCAGCACCAGACCCGCCACTTCTTCCGGATACCGCATGGCATAAAGCTGCATGTGGAACCCACCGAGAGAGTGCCCCACCAACACGTACGGCGACTTGATGCCGGCCTTGGCCAACAGGGTGTGCAACTCCTGGACAATCCGGGCACTGCTGCGGGGCTCGGCGCTGACTTCACTCCAACCCGTGCCCGCGCGATCGTAGCTGACCACTTGCGTGAATTTGGCCAACTGGGGCTGGACCTTGTACCAATCCAGGACTCCGCCGCCGTTCGCCGCCACCAGCACCACCGGAATCGCACCGGTTCCGGAACTGTACAGGTGCAACCGAGACCCGCTTACATCCACCAGTCTCCCAGGCGCCGGGTACATGCTGGCGTCGCGATGCTGGCCCAGCAACTGATAGCTTTCACCGCCTGCAATCAACGCGACGAGCAGCCCGATCACGCCAATGCCAATCCGCTTGGTCCATCGCCGCAGCCAGCCGGATTGGGGCCGCGCGACCGAGGTTGGCTGGGGTTCGGGTGAAAGCATCATCAAACCTCAAGGGTGGTAGATACTCCGAAGCGCATCATGAAAGCTGGCTTCAGTGCGGGGACTTCCAAGAACGGGGTTCAAACCGAGAATGCCCCGTGTGCCTGGACGCAGGGCGGGTAATCGGCGAACAACGCCTCTGGGTCGGTGAGCAAGGGCCGCGCCAGGTCACGCGGGGCCATGTACATGATCCAGGCCTTATTTAACCTGTGTATGGGAGGTTGCCCAGGCGGCTCGTTCACTTCGTGCCACCTCTCTGAAACCAACCCTCTCTGGCTGACATCAACGTATATATGCAGAGCAAGGGCTGATGACGAATGAACAAAAACAAGGTGACACCATGAAACCAAAGAACCCAACAATGATTGGAATTCTGGCGGGGCTTCTCGGCCTAATAGTCGGAGGTGGCTTTGCCACCGTGTATTGGCTTCGTCAGGTTGAAACCATTCAACGATTGCACGACTCTGCGCAAGCCATTTATACGCTAGAAAACTTGAAGTTTCTCAAGTCCAAGCAGGATGCACTTGCAACCAAATTTCTAGAGATGCATTTAGATAGGGATGTGACTCAACTTGGCAAAACCTACATGCGCCAAGACGCATATGGCCCAGGGGAGCGGGAATTGTTGTTAAGAATCAAGGCGTACAGGGACGCTAACCCGGTAACCGACAATGTGCCTGCGGATGTCAATCGAGCCGCGACCGAAATACTAAAGCAGGCTTCAAAGTAGGCGCCCAATCTCGTTCAATCCGGGGAGACACCTTCGCGCCTGGTTGTTGAACACACCTCACCATAAGCATCCGTGAATGGTCACGCGCGCGGCAGCATCCTGCGCCGTCTTTCTGCGTTGCAGAGTTGGCAGGATGCGAGCGTGGATTTCGATACCGCGATCAAGGTTTCGACACCGGCATGGCGAACACCGCGTCATCCACGGACACGCCCTGCTTGATCTCTGTAAAGGTGGTGACCTGGGCCGCGTGGGAAGTGCGGGTGATGAGCTTGTAGGGCACCATCACGCCGTCGAGCTTGCGGTAGTCCTGGTAGGTGGTTTCCATCGATGTGCGACCCAGCACGGTGGTATCAAAGGCGAGACGACGCACCAGCAGGCCCGTGGCTGCGTCGAAAGAAAAAATCTCGCGGGATCCGTCGGCCCGCTTGGCGGTCACGGTGAAGGCCTCGTGGCCATCCATGGATTCCCGGTTCAATACCGTCATCTTGTCGAAGCGCTCTTTGATGTTGGCGGGAAAGTGGAGATCAGCTTCTTTGCGGATTTCTGCAAGCTGTTTGGGTTCCATGGGGCCGGATTTGCCGCCCCTGGAACTCCAGCCCGCGTGGCCATCGAAGCCCTGGAGCATGGCGCCCCGAGGCGTCGTTAGGCTCTGGTAATAGTGGTCCGGCGCCTTCTGCTGGATCTCCAGAGGCATCACACGGCCCCCGCCGAAATCGAGGCTGCCCTTGAACGTGCGTGTGGTGACTGCTTCCAACGCGGCCTTGCCGCCCATGGCCGTGACGTAGTGATCGAGGATCGCATCCACCATCGGAAGATCCTTCGGTTTTTCAAGGGGAGCCGCGCCGGGCCGAGGCGCGCCCAGCACAGCCAACGGCGGCATGGACGCGGGTTTCGGGTGGCCGCCGTGGCAGGTGGCGCAGGTGATTTCCGTCTTGCCCCTGAAATTCTCTGTGTTGATGGCCCGGGTCATGAGGATCATCTTCCGCGCCGTCACCTTGTCTTCCTTGTCGTCCTTCTCGAACTGCCAGCCCGCCTTCTCGTCCTTCACATGGCATTGCGCGCAGCCCACACCTAAGGACGCGCTGATGAAATCCATGGCCTCATCCACGGCTTCATGGTCCAGGCCCTTGAAGACCTGCAAATTCTTGCCGCCATCTTTGGATGGAGCTGCGGTCTTCGTCGCTAGAGTCGCAGGAGCGGCAGGTTTCGATTGCCCGAGCAAGGAAGCTGAAGCCAGAAGCAAAATTCCGCCCAGGCGGGAGAAGGGAAGTCTGTTCATGGAGAACCTCAGGAATGGGAATTACAAAGGGGCCGGGGAACGGCTCCCAGCCTAACATAAGGCCCACCAGAAATAAGGGGTGCGATTGAGGCTTTGTTGCAAGCCAAAAACCTCGAAACCTAATCCGTCACCATCAGCGCCGCCAACCGCTTCGGCGCCACGGCGCGGTAGCTCTCCAGCATCCATTCCCGCAACAGATCTATGGGCACGGGCATGCCTTTCTCGAAGCGGAAGGTCACCCAATCCGCGCGGCCCAGGCCGTAGCCCGTGGGGGATGCGCCCGGCAGGGACAAAGCCAGGGGCGCTGAGATCGGCAGCTTCGCGGTGAACGAAAGGAAGTCGGCCTCTTCCGTGCAGCTTAGAAAGACGAAGATTTTCCCGCGCACTTTGAAGACGGGTTCGCCCCAGGGAAAGTGCTCTTCGGCTTCCGGAAGCGAAAGCGCAAACGTGCGAAGGGATTTCGCGATGGCGGGATAGGAAGTTTTGGCTCGGGGCATGGAGCCTTGATTTTAAACGGGAGCCTTGGTCCAGCGCAGCACGGGTTTCCGCGCGGCGGTGGTCTCGTCCATGCGCCTCAAGGGGGCGGTGACGGGGGCTTGGTGGAGCAGGTCGGGATTCTCCTCGGATTCCTTGGCGATCAATTTCATGGCGTCAATGAAGGCATCCAGCTCTTCCTTGGATTCGCTTTCGGTGGGTTCGATCATCAGGGAACCGTGGACGATGGTGGGGAAGTAGATGGTGGGCGGGTGGAAACCGTAGTCAATGAGCCGCTTCGCGATGTCCAGGGTGCTGACATCGTTTTTGGTCTGGTTGGCATCATTGAAAACCACCTCGTGCATGGTGGCCGTCTTGATGGGTAGGTTGTAGATGCCTTCGAGTTCTTTGCGGATGTAATTGGCGTTCACGATGGCGCGCAGTGTGGCATCCCGCAGGCCGTCGCCTCCGTGGCTGAGGCAATAGGTCAGCGCCCGCACCAGCATTCCGAAATTGCCGAAGTAGGTGTGGACCTTGCCGATGCTTTGGGGGCGGTCCCAATTCCAGCGGTAGGTGTGGTGGGGCACTTCGCCTTCGCCCACTTTCACGGTGTCGCGCACGACCACTGGCTTGGGCAGGAAGGGTTCCAGGGCTGCGGTGCAGAGCACGGGGCCCGCGCCGGGACCGCCGCCGCCGTGGGGCGTGGACATGGTCTTGTGCAGGTTCATGTGCATGGCGTCAATGCCGAAATCCCCAGGCCGCGCCACGCCCACCAGGGCGTTCATGTTGGCGCCGTCCATGTAGACCAGGCCACCGACTTCGTGGATGCGCTTGCAGATCTCGTCAATTCGATGCTCAAAAATCCCTAGCGTGTTGGGGTTCGTGACCATGAGGCCCGCGATGTCCTCTTTGTATTCGGCTATGACGGACAAAAGCCCCTTCTTCACGCGGCCCGTGACGGCATCGGTGATGTCCTCGAAGGACACGGTGCCGTCGGCGGCGGACGCCACATCCACCACGTCGTAGCCGGCCATGGCCGCCGTGGCGGGGTTCGTGCCGTGGGCGGAATCCGGGATCAGGATCACGCGGCGTTTGCCGCCGCGGCTCACGTGGTAGGCGCGGATGAGCATCACGCCGGTTAATTCGCCCGCGGCGCCTGCGCTGGGCTGCAGCGTGACTCCGGCCAGTCCGGTGATCTCCTTCAGCCATTCTTGCAGCGTGTAGATCAGTGCGAGATTGCCCTGCACCGTGGCATCAGGCGCCATGGGGTGGGAGTCTGCGAAGCCCGGGATGGCGGCAACTTTTTCGTTGAGGCGCGGGTTGTGTTTCATGGTGCAGGAACCGAGCGGATACATCCCCTGGTCCAGGCCGTAGTTCCACAGCGACAGTTTGGTGAAGTGGCGGATGACATCGGGTTCGCTGCACGAAGGCAACGCGTCGAAGCTCGTTCGCTTGAGATGCGCGGGGCGGGTGTCCTTGGGAAGCGGCACATCCAGCTTGGGCAGGTCGAGGCCCACCTTGCCCGGCACCGAGCGGTCGAAGATGAGGGGTTCGCGGGATCGGAGTGACATGGGGGAGTCCGGAGAAAAAAGCGTCTACGCGAAGGTGGAGAAGGGAGCGAAGGTGAAGAAAAAAAGCTTTTAGGTCAATTGCGCCGGAAGGTTTGCTGATTGGAAAGAAGGATTTTCTTCGTGATCTTCGTTCCCTTCGCCACCTTCGCGTCGTAAGTGTTTTTTAGCCGACCACCGACGCAACCCGCGCCAGCACTTCGATCAGGTGTTCGATCTGCGTCCGCGTGTTGAGCTCGGTGGCGCACCAGAGGACGCAATTCTTGTGGCCGTAGGGTGTGAGATCCAAGCCCGGCAGGATGCCCTCGGCGATCAGCGCTTCATTCATGGTGGCGATATCGCCCGTGTGATGCAGGACAAACTCGTTGAAATACGGCGCTTCGAAGGGCACATCCCAGTCCGGGAGCTCCAGCAGCCGCTCACGCAGGTACTGCGCCTTGGCGACGTTCTGCTCTGCAAGGCCCTTGAGGCCTTCGGGTCCGGCCAACTGTAGGAAGATGTTGGCGCGCAGGGCGATCAGCCCTTGGTTCGAGCAGATGTTGCTGGTGGCTTTGTCGCGGCGGATATGCTGCTCCCGGGCGGTGAGCGTCAGCACGTAGCCCGTGCGGCCGTCCAGGTCATGGGTCTGCCCCACCACGCGGCCGGGGATCTCGCGCTTGAAGGCATCCTTCACCGCCAGGAAACCCAAATAAGGTCCGCCGAAATTGGTGGAGTTGCCGAAGCTCATGGCCTCGCCGCAGGCCATGTCGGCGCCCGCTTTTCCCGGAGCCTGAAGCCAGCCGAAGGCCATGGCTTCCTGCGTGACGCTGATGAGCAGCGCGCCTTTGGCATGGGCGAGATCCGAAAGCACCTTGATGTCTTCCACGGCCCCCAGGAAATTCGGGTAGCCCACGAGCACCGCCGCCACGGTTTCATCGAGCTTGGCGGCCAGATCCACGGGGTCGGTGACGCCGTCCTTCAGGGCGACCTCCACCAGCTTCAATTCCTCGTGGGCCGCGAACCCGGCGCGGATCACCGCCAGGTAATGCGGGTGCAGTCCGGAGCTCACCAGCACCTTGGCGCGCTTCTTCTGCACTCGCACGGCCATGAGCGCCGCTTCCAGGCAGCTCGTGCCGCCGTCGTAGAGGCTGGCGTTGGTCATGTCCAGGCCCGTGAGATCGCACACGAGGGTCTGGTATTCGAAGATGTGCTGCAGCGTGCCCTGGGAGATCTCGGGCTGGTAGGGCGTGTAGGCCGTGAACCACTCCTGCCGCGATATCTGGTGGTCGATGGCGCTCGGGATGAAATGGGCGTAGGCCCCGGCGCCCAGGAAGCTGGCGGCGAAGCGGGTGTTGAGCCCCGCCAGGCGCTCCATTTCCCGCAGGACCTCCAGCTCGCTCGAGGTGGCGGGCAGGTCCAGGGCCCGGTGCAATTTCAAATGGTCGGGCACGCCCGTGAGCAGGTCTTCGGCGCGGTTGGCGCCGATGGCATCGAGCAGGGCGCGGTCTTCCGCGGCGGCGGTGGGCAGGTAGCGCATAAAGCATCCCCAAGTGGCCTGAGCCGTTGCGACCAAATAGCTTGGTCATGACGATGGTGGACCGGCAAAAGGGGCCGTAACAAAACAACCGGAACAGCGCGGGTTGTCTTCCAGCGGCTTCTCAAGCCAGACTCCAGTATCGCCTGGACGGGTGCTTTTTCCGATTCCAAAACCTGGGCGGAGATCACAATCCGCCTGTAAACCGCCTGTTTTCCTACTTGAGAACCCCGGTCTGGGCGGCCATGAGTTGCAGGCAGCCCGCGAGACCCAGGTCCAGCAGGGCCGTGGCTTCCTGCTTGGTGAAGCTGCGGCTTTCGCCGGTGCTCTGGAACTCCACCAGCTCCAAGTCGAGGCCCGCCATGGGTCGCGCCGCCACCAGATTGCAATCCACGGCGGCGAGGTGGTCCTCTTCATATTCCAGGTCCAGAACTTGGCCCCGGCGCCCTTCTCCACTTTCCACAATGCCGACGCTCACGGCCGATACTTGCCGCACCAGCGCCAGCGATAGCTCCGCTTTTTTCAAAGCGATAGCCAACGCGACCCAGGCGCCGGTGATAGCGGCGCAGCGGGTCCCGCCATCGGCATTGAGCACGTCGCAATCCAGCGTGATCTGGCGTTCGCCCAGGGTCTTCAGATCCACGGCCTGCCTTAGGGAACGGCCGATGAGGCGTTGGATCTCCACGGTGCGGCCCTGTTGTTTTCCGCGGGCCGCCTCGCGGTCCGTGCGTGTGTGGGTCGAACGCGGCAGCATCCCGTACTCCGCCGTGATCCATCCCTCACCCTTGCCCCTCATCCATCCAGGGACTTTTTCTTCCAGGCTTGCCGAGCACAGCACGTGGGTATTGCCCAGTTTTACTAAACATGAACCGTCCGCGTGGACCTGGGTGCCGAGCTCAAAAGAGAGAGGGCGGAGTTGATCGAGGAGTCGCATGGATTACTTTCGTGTCAAGTTCAAGGCCGCATCGGCTTGGTGTGGAAACTTCCGGATCAATGCATTCATTAGCTCGACCTGCACATCATTCGCAGCTCTGGAAACCTGGGCTTTCAATTTGGCGTAGATTGGCCGTTCCGTCGTGATGTTGCTAGCGCCTTCGTTGCACACGGAACAAACTGCTCGAAGGTTGGATGCATCATCCGTTCCCCCCATGGATTTGTCTTTGATATGGCCGATATGCAGCCTGGTTTTCCGGGTCGAGTCATAGGGGTGCGGCTCGCCTGCGGTTGCCCCGCACATTTGGCAGGTAAAGCCATTCCTGTCGAGAACGATAGCTCTCAATTCTTTTGAGATGTTGCGTTCAAATGCAGGATGGGGCTTAGCCTCGCGCAGTACGTACTGACCAGGCTTCAATTCGCTTAAGTCATTATTGGTGAGGATCTGGAAACCTTCTTCATTGCGTAGTTCCCGAACACGCCGGGCCCATTCGCTGATTCCACCGGCAATTTCACGAAGCTCGTCGGACTCGAAAACCACACCGAGGTTGGCAAGAAAATGGGCGCGTAGTTTGGCTCTGGCGCTACCGCTCCTGTTTGATGGATTTCGTGGCATGGTTCAGACTGCCACGGCAGCGCGGCGCGAGAGAAGGCTTTCCTGGATGCTTTTGCCGACAGCGGTTGCCACAGGAGGGGGGAAAGCATTTCCAACCTGACGGTAAGTAGAAGTTTTACCACCCACAAAACGCCAGGATTCAGGGAATCCCTGGATGCGAGCCGCCATTTGGACGGTCAGGCGAGGCATGCCCAGGAAACCTGGTGCTGGGCAATCATTCGCGAGGCCTTTCCCGTCAACACAGAGTCGCTCCCAGGCCTTTCGTGCCCGTGTTGGACCCAGGTCCGGACCACCGTGCTTTTTTGAGCCGCCGACGAGGGTCGGGGCGATGTCGTTGGCCTTTTCCATCCAAACGCCAGCGCCCTCCCAGCCACCAGCTGCCATCAAGTCCATAAGCGCCTCTCCCACAGTTGGTGGGGGATCATAGATGGGGTTGGCCATGCGAATGTATCCGCCCATTCCCGCCTGAGCGCCACGAACAGGACCCTAGGCCGTAGTTGAGGAACACCGAAATCGGATGCGTTCAGTAGCGTCCAATGCGTTACGTAACCGAGCGATTTCAGTTGTTTGGAAATGTAGGTCCGGTAGTCCTCGAACACGGCGTCGAGAAGCCCCCGGACGTTCTCCAACATCACAGCCTTGGGCCGGATTTCATCCACCAGCCGGATAGCTTCGGGAAAAAGGTTGCGATCATCCTCTTCGCCAAGTTGTTTGCTTGCGACCGAAAACGGAGGGCAAGGAACACCACCGGCAAGAAGGTCTATTCCCTTGTAGGGGCGGCCATCAAATTCTCGGATGTCTTCCTGGAACACCTTCCAGGCTGGACGATTCAACCGGAGGGTATGGCAAGCATCCCGGTCCAATTCGACTAAGGCCTCGTGATGAAACCCGGCTTGCTCAAGGCCGAGGGCCTGCCCCCCGGCACCAGCGCAGATTTCAAGAGAGGTGAGCTTATACATGGATGGATTATAGGGTCCGAAAGGAGTTCTGGTGGTTGATTCCGTCAGTCCAGAGAAGCGGAGCTGGATCATGAGCCGTATCCGCGGGAAGGACACTCTTCCAGAGATGCGCGTACGGCAGGCCGCCCATGGGCTTGGATTCCGTTTCCGTCTGCACACCAAGGAGATGCCAGGTACTCCAGACTTGGTCTTTCCAAGGCTCGGAAAGATCATTTTGGTCCACGGGTGTTTCTGGCATGGGCACCGTTGCAAGGGGGGCCGACGGATTCCACGTTCCAATCAGGAATACTGGATAGCAAAAATCCGGGCCAACAAACTTAGGGATGCCAGAACCAGAAGGCGCTTGAGAGGGCTTGGGTGGAAGGTTCTTGTGGTTTGGGAGTGCCAGACATCCGACCCCGAAATCTTGCGAGGGCGCTTGTTTGACTTCCTGGATGCCTAGGCCCGATGCCTATATTTCGATCTTCTCCACCCTTTTTTGATGCCTTCCCCCTTCAAATGGGGTTTCCAAAAAGATTTTGAGGTAAGATTCAGCCATCAGCGGATCCGTTAGCCGTTGGCCAAAAGCGATGGCATTTGCGTCATTGTGCTGCCTGGCCAACGCGGCGTGCTCGGGGGAAGTCACCAGCGCGCAGCGGACACCCACGTGGCGATTTGCTGCGATGCTGATGCCGATCCCGGAACCGCAGACCAACACGAGGCGTTCCCACTCATGAAGTTTTTCCGCAGCGCGATGCGCAAAGTCCGGGTAGTCCACGGAAGCGAGACCATCTGTTCCGTAATCCAGAACTTGGTGTCCATTGGCTTGAGCCCATGCCTTGAGCCGTTCCTTCAGCTCAAAGCCAGCGTGGTCCGATGCGAATCCGATTCTCATGAAAAGCTCCAGCCTATGTCTACAGACTACCGTCTAGAACCTGCGATCCACCAGCTGCCACCCGCCGTTCCGGGGCTCGCATGAGCCCCATCCTTCAATACCGCCCCGCGGATCGTGGGTTTCTCATCTGCCTACCCCGGGAAGCGGATCAATCCGACTGGTTGCGGACCCTCCGTTCGCTGCCCGGAAATCTGCAAGGGAAGGAACGGCTCACGCCCGCCAAGGCCCAGCTTTTCCTCCCGGATACCTCCATCATGGAGCTGCATACGGTTCCCCTCCGATGGCAGCGGGCTTATCCCTGGTTGTCTTCGTTGCCACCGGACCCCGAGTTGTTGGGCGGAAGCTTGGCCTTTTGGGTGACGGCCTTGAGGTTGCTGCAATCCCTCATCATTCGTGGCGCCCTCCTGCCGACCCTCGATACCGGTTCCCAACCCTGGCGCGCCCACTGGGGCACCAGTTTCACCAGTCCTTCGGATCGCGAGGCCTTCGAGGCCCTGACCCGGGCCATGCCGCCTTCGGCTTTGGCTTTCCCCGAAGGCGATGAATGGGTGTTCACCAAAGGCCTGCAACTGGGGCTGATGGAGTCCTTCGAGGTGGATGACGATTTGGCCATGCCACCCAGCGCGGAAGAAGTCCTCCGGGCTTTCTTGGAAGATGGCGCGGATTTTCTGGTGAGGTTCGTGGCGGGTACTCTGCGGCCAGGCGAGGATCCCAGGCTCGGTTTGATCCACCGGTTGCGGGGCCATAAGCGTGATCGGCTGCCCTGGGATGAGCGGCTCATGGTGTCGCTCTCCCACCCGATGAATGAATTTCCGACCATCGGTGTCACCGAGCGCACCATCGGCGAACAATTGGCCCAATGGGGTGAGAGCGCGCAGTCCCAATGGATCCGTCCCAGCTTGAGGCTCGAGGCCCCGCCGGTGCCAACGCATGAAGCTATTCAAGAAGCGGACCGCCTTTCCGAAGAAGGCTGGATTTTAAGAGTCGGCCTGGAAACGTCCGATGGCCACGCCGTGAATGCAGATCGCCTTTGGGATGCGGCTCTTTCGGCAGAACCGGAAGTGTTGCAGGCCCGCCAGGTGCTGTTGCGCGGACTGGCGCGAGCCGTACCCTTCTTTCCGCCGCTTCAAGGCACCCTGGCGGGACAGAGGCCAGCGGACCTCAAGTTGTTGCCCACCGAGGCCTGGCTTTTCTTGACCAAGGGCGCCAAGCAGCTCAAAGAAGCTGGCTTCCTGGTGCAGATTCCCGAAGAACTGGCCGAGTTTGGCGGCGCTCGGCGACTCCGCGCGAAGGTGCGTCTGGGCGCCCGGGACATGTCTGAGCCCGCGCAGGACGGATCAACCGCAGCGGGCGGCGTGAATGTTCCTCCTGGACTCGATACCGCGGTGAGCGCCGACTGGTCCCTGATGTTGGGCGGCGATGCCTTGAGCATCGAAGATTTCGCCCAGATGGCGAGCCTGAAGCACCCCTTGGTGGCCTGGAAAGGCAAATGGGTGGCGCTCGATCCGGAAACGCTTAAGCAGATCACCACCGTCATCCAGGCCAGCCGCGGCACAGGCTTCGAGCGCATGACCCGCGGGGAGGCTTTGGCCGCCGCCCTCACGGGAACTGCCCACATCAAAGGCATCAGCGAGGCCATCGAAGTGGAGGTGGCTGGCGATTTCGGCGATGCCCTGAACGAACTGAAGGTGTTGCCGGATCGGCCCATCAGTCAGCCAAAGGCCTTCCACGGAGAGCTTCGGCCCTATCAGGTGCGCGGTTTGGCGTGGCTCGATGGGCTTTCGCGGCTGGGCCTTGGCGGCATTCTTGCTGATGACATGGGCCTGGGCAAGACCATCCAGATGATCGCCTTGCTCCTGCATCGCCAACACAAGAGCCCAAAAGCTGGCTTGCCAACGCTGCTGGTTTGCCCAACTTCATTGCTGGGAAATTGGGAGCGCGAACTGCAACGCTTCGGGCCCGACCTGCCGGTTTTCGTGCACCACGGCAACAATCGCGATGAGCTTCCGAAAGCCTTCAAGCCCCACACCGTGGTGCTCACCACCTATGGCGTCGCCAGAAGAGAGGAAGACGTTTTCGGCCTGCGCACCTGGGGCTTGGTGGTGGTGGACGAAGCCCAAGCCATCAAGAATGCAGGCAGCGCCCAGGCCAAGGCCATCCGTAAACTGAAGGGCCATTGCCGTCTGGCACTTACGGGTACACCCATTGAGAACCGGCTGGCCGAACTCTGGTCCATCCTGGCGTTCACCCTGCCCGGATACCTGGGAAACGAATCCAGTTTCAAGGATCTGTTCGCCACTCCCATCGAGAAGTACCGCGATCCCGAGGCCGCGGCGAACTTGCGCGCCCGCATCGCGCCCTTCATCCTGCGCCGCCTCAAGACCGACCGCAGCATCATCCAGGATCTTCCGGACAAGCAGGAAATGAAGGTCTACACCCAGCTCACCAAAGAGCAGGCCTTGCTTTACCAGGCTCGCGTGGAGCAGATGGAGCAGGATCTGGATTCCGCCAAGAACGGTATCGAACGGCGTGGCCGCATCCTGGCGTTGCTTACGCACCTGAAGCAGATCTGCAACCACCCGTCGCAATTCCTCAAGGCCCAAGGACCTTACAAGGGGCGCAGCGGCAAGTTGGACCGCCTCACCGAGATGCTCGAAGAGGTCATCGAGAGCGGCGATCGGGCCATCGTGTTCACGCAATTCAAGGAGATGGGCGACCGCCTGCAGATCCATCTTCAGGACGTGCTGGGCTTTGAACCCCCGTTCCTGCACGGCGGCACCAGCCGCACCGAACGCGATGAGCTGGTGCGCGCCTTCCAGGAAGATCCCTCGGCGCCGCCGGTGTTCCTGCTCTCGCTCAAGGCTGGCGGCGTGGGCCTGAATCTCACCGCGGCCACGCATGTGTTCCACTTTGATCGTTGGTGGAATCCAGCCGTGGAGGATCAGGCCACGGACCGTACCTACCGCATCGGCCAGACGCGCAATGTCCAGGTCCACAAGTTGGTGACCATCGGCACCTTGGAAGAGAAAATCGACGCCATGCTGGAGAGCAAGCGTGATTTGGCGGATCGCGTGGTGGGCAGCGGCGAGGGCTGGCTCACAGAACTGGATGACGATGCCCTGCGTCGCTTGGTGAGCCTGGATCCCAACGTGGAAATCATGGACGGAGAAGGCAATGGCAACGGGAATGGCAATGGCAATGGCAACGACCAAGGCAGTGAATCAAGCGCCAAGGACCAGGTGCGGAAGATAACAGCGGAATTGGTTGCAGAGCCGACCCTCGGTTCAGAGCAGGACAAGGGGGAGGAAACGCCCCTGGAGCCAGATGAAAAAGCCACCGAGGATGAATTGGAAAGCGAAAACGAAGATGAAGATGGTGACGAAATCATCATCCTTGATCATCAGGACGCTTCAAGAACACCAGAGCCGACCCCGGTGCCGAAAACTGTGAAGCAGCCCAAACCCCCTAAGCCCGCCAAACTGATCAAACCCACCAAACCCGCCAAACCTCGCGGTGCCACAGGGCCCCGGGTTCCAGCCAAACGTAGCGGGGTGATCTCATGATGCATCCAGCAAATCGTTTTGGGACGACCTGGTGGGGGCGGCTTTGGATCAGGGGCCTCGAAGAACTCAGTGATGATTTCGAGAACCGCCTTCCCAGGGGATTGAAATACGCTGAAGAAGGCGCTGTTTCCCATTTCACCGTGAGCCCCGGCCTCATTGATGCCCGCGTTCATGGCCGCAAGACCTATACCGTGACCCTCGGACTCCCGGCTCTCACGCAAAGCCAATGGGAGCGCGCCTTTCAGCGCCTCAGCCAGGAAAGCCGCTTCGTGGCGTCGCTGTTGGCGGGGGAAATGCCCCAGGGAATGGACGAGACCTTCCGTGAATCCGGCGCCAGCCTTTATCCCCGGGTTCCCAAAGAACTCCAGACCCATTGCGATTGCCCGGATTGGGCCAACCCCTGCAAGCATGTGGCGGCTGTCTGCTACGTGATGGCCGAGGCCCTGGACCGTGACCCCTGGTTGCTCTTCGACCTGCGAGGCAAGACCCGTGCGGATGTGCTGCTGGCTTTGCAAGCCCTGGTGGACCAGGCCACACCTGAAGCGCCCAAGAAGCGGGGCAGGCCCAAGAAGGGGTCTTCCATTCCCGACCTGCTCAGCCAGCACGAAGCCTCCGTGGACCCTTGGCGGCGCGTGGCGCCCGAAGCCTACGATGCGCTTCAGGCCGAGCTGCCGCACATTGTGATCCCCCGCTCGATCCCATCGGATCCGGATGTCTTTTCCCAGCTGGGGCCCCTACCCCATGCCCGCATCGAAGCAAGCCTTTGCCTGGCCGCCCTGTTGCATCGAACCGCCCAATGGACGCAGAAACAGATCGAGGAAGGCACTTCAGAACTTGAGGATCAAGTGCACGAAGACGCAGTGGCCTCGCCCTTCGATAGTCCGTCACCCCTTGCAGCGCCCCCGCAAAGGCCCTGGCGGGCGAAAAAGCGGCGCCGGAAGGGCTAGGCTGGACCCAAGAGGAGATCCCCATGCAGACCATCTCGACCACCACCGCTCCATCCGCCATCGGACCCTATAGCCAAGGGCAGATCTCAGGCGGTTTCCTTTTCAGCGCAGGACAAATTCCGCTCATTCCCGAATCCATGGAGATGGTGACGGGCCCCATCGAGGATCAGACCCGCCGCGCGTTGCAGAATCTGGATGCAGTGCTGGCGGCTGCTGGCACCTCGTGGCAGCGGGTGGTGAAGACCACTGTGTTTCTCACGGATTTGGCGGATTTCGCCGCTTTCAATACCGTGTATGGCGAGCACCTTGGCGATGCCAAACCCGCGAGGAGCACCGTGCAGGTGGCCGCGCTGCCCAAAGGCGCCAAGGTCGAGATCGAACTTATCGCCGAGGTGTGACTCATTGGTGTCTGAAAACCGGTCTTACCAATAGTCGGACGTTTAACACATGATGGCGGCCACGCACGGTTGGGCCCGGGTTGCGGGAGAGATTAGACCCAATACCGTCCAGTTAAATCAGCCACGAAGAGACTCAGCGCGGCCGTAGGCCGCAACCAAAATCAGGGAGCCGTCAGGCCGCGCTGAGATGGAAAAGGATGGCGTCTTTCCGGGAGCATGGAAGTTGATTCATGACTTTCACGCGGGGAGGACGCCATGGAGGAGTTTATCCAGAAGTACGAGGGGAAGGTCATCGGTGTGTTGAGCGGGTGGGACCGGGTGCGGTTCATGGGAACGCTGAGGATGCTGTCGTGCGTGAACGGCATGTTGGTGTATTTGAGCAAGGCTGGAGTTCTCCTCAAGGACTTCGGCGGGTTAGTGGAGGGCAAAAGCGATGAGATGAAAGAGGCCATCCAGACGCGAGCGAAGGAGCTGGGCAGGCCAGTGGTGTACTTGAATTCGAGCCGGATTTGCAAGGAGCAGGTCGCGCTGGAAATCGCACAGCAGGATGGGATCAAGGAAGGGCTGGTCTGCGTGTTGAGCGTCGTGGAGCCATGCATCAGCTACCTCATCGGCAGGGACCGTGAGCGCAAGCGTCTGGTATTGAAATCAGGTTTGCGGAAGTGCCTGCACCTTTATGGCTACGTGATTGACGAAGTGTTCGGATGGATGAGCATCCGGATCCAGACATGGTTTCCATTCACGGTGCAGGTGTGCGTGAACGGGCGGGAGTGGCTGGCGCGGCGGATGGACAAGGCGGGGATCGAATATGAGCGGAGAGACAATTGTTTCGCGTGGATAAGTGATGTGGCATCGGCCCAAGCGTTGATGGAAAAGATGAATGAACTGAACTGGCCCGAGGCGTTGGAGCGGGCGGTCAAAGGATTGAATCCCCTGTATGGGCGGATGATCCCTGAGTGGCCCCTGCCGACCTACTGGTCCGCGCAGGAAACGGAGTGGGCGACGGATGTGATGTTCCGGTCGACGCGGGAATTGGCCTCCATCTATCCAGCCCTGGTGCGCGGCGCGATCCACACCTATTCAAGCCAGGATGTGATGCGGTTCCTGGGAAAGAAACTGGTGGGGCGGTTTCAAGGAGAACTCAACAGCAGCTACCGGCAGCGGCCCGAAGGGATCCGCGTGAAGCACCGGGTCAAAGCGAATTCAATCAAGGTGTATGACAAACAGGGAAGCGTGCTGCGGGTCGAGACGACGATCAACGATCCTCATGAATTCAAGGTGTACCGGACCAAGGAAGGCGACCACGGTGGAGAGAAACGCTGGCTCGTGCTGAGGCGCGGCGTGGCGGACCTTAAACGGAGGGCCGTGGTCTCCCAAGCCGCCAACGAACGCTATTTGAATGCGCTGGCCGCCTTGGATACGGACCAGCCTTTGGGAGAGCTGCTAAGGCCCGAGTGCCGTGCCGTGAGGTTCCACAAGCAGAAATTCCGTGGACTTCGTCCCTGGGGAGACGGGGACCAGGAATTGCTCAAGGCTATCAATCGTGGAGAGTTCGCGTTGGAGGGATTCCGCAATAAGGATTTGGTCGCCCACCTCAAACTCGGGGGTCTGGACGCGAAGAAGGCATCAAGCCGAGTCAGCCGACTGTTCCGGATCCTCCGCGCCCACGGGATCATTCGAAAAGTTCAAGGCTGCCACCGCTACGTGGCCACACCCAAAGGCCGCAAAATCGCCGCCGCCGTCCTCCAGGTCCAAGTCGTCACACTCCAGCAAATGAACAAAGCTGCCGCGTAACTTCTGCTTAAAAAAAGACGAAGTTGAAGATTAGTAGTACGAATAGGGCACGAATGAAAATCTTCGTGTCCTATTCGTGTCTCTTCGTGGCTACGTTTTCTCCAAATTTAACGGTATTGAGATTAGACCGAGCTGAGTGGTCAGGGTCAGGAGTTGGTCGCCACTTGTGGAGTAATCCTCGCCAACAAGCCTCGAAGCGCAAGGGTCTGAACAACCGTTACTGCGTTCGAGGTGGCCCAATAAATTCCAAGCGCAGATGGCAATGCTGCAATGGCGAAAATAGAAACCATTACTGAAATTGCCATCATGGTGAGCATTGATGCGTTGGTAGCTGCTCCAGGCATGAGTGCCATACCCAGCACCATTAGGGCACCTACGAGAACTGTCAGCATGAAATCTGGTTTGGCGAGGTTGGGGATCCATAAAAACTTTGAGTTGAACACCGTGCGCTTGAGACATTGAAAGACCCCGAGGCCAAAAACTCCCTGTGCGCCCATGTTTACCATGGACACCTTATCGAGGAACGTGATGCCGTTTTCGCGATAAAGCGCCATAGTCCGGGTCGCTAACTCCGATGGGTTGTCTTGGTAGGTCTTGCGTAGTTCATCCAGGGCAGGCTTGATACGTTCGAGGGCGTCTTTGTTCTTTTGCGACCTGTACGCGGCGGTCAGCGAGATGGGCATCATCGCTACCCGCGCGATCAAGGTGAGAACGATGATCGAGACCGCTTCGGATAAACCAAAGTGCAGGGATAGGTAGCCGAGAGTTGCTTGAAGTCCGTGTGTCCACATGGTCCACAGTTCCACTGGCGACCTCCTGATGTAGGGTGAAAAAAATCCTGATTGGCACTCCGCGTAGGCCGGATCCTAAGAAACGGTATCCCTGCGTGAGATGGGTCGAACTGACTTTCGACGAGCGGCTGGATTGCGAGGCCAATTGGAGTGGGGAGAACGCGGAACGGGTGGCCTATCGAACCAAGTTAAGCGCTCCAAAAGAGAGCACACCGTTTACCGCATGATGGTGGTCGGGTGCGGAGGCCTTGCGGGGCTATTGATCCAAAGCCCTCATGACGGATCAGCCTTTCTTAAATATTTTCGAATAAAGATATCAATCGGTATTAGAACCCCAACTGTGGCAATCATATAACAAAGAATACAAATCCATTTTGGAAGATGCAATGTAAGAATGGTAATAGGAATAAAAATAGCTAATAGAATCATTGTGCTAATCACAAGCCAAGTGAAAGAAGCTTTGGCTCGAAATCGGAGATTGCAGTTGGTACAGATATAGCCTTCGCTATTGGCCTGCCAATAGGTCCTCCACGACAATTGAATTCGAGTTTCACATGATGGGCATTTCATCCGTGATTCCTATTGGTTGCTAGGAAAGTGAGTGCCTAGGATTTGAGATGCATCGAGCAGCCAAATGCAGCCTAACCCTTAATCAGCCAACCTTCTTCCTCATTCCTCTTCGGTTTCCCCGATGCTTTCATCTACATCTCGCCATCGAACGGGGCGTGATACGCGGGGTCTTCAAGTTTCTTGAGAAACGCAACCATGCGTGGCCCCCAATTGGATGCTCCCAGGACGCCGTCGGGTAAGTGGGGCAATAGATCGGCGGGTGCTTCCTCCAGGCAGAGCTGGGTGAGGATCAAGCTTTGCTGGTAGTTTTCGCCCACGGGCATGAGGTTGGCCGCCAAGGTTTCCAAAAGGTCGCTCAAGGCTTCGTCCTCAATGGTTTCAGCCAAGGGTTCCAGGATGTCCACCACCTGATGTCGGGCCAGCACCAACTTGAGGTGAAGCCGCTGCAGCTCATTGGCTTTGGCTCCTGTCGCCAGGGCATGGGCGGCATCCTCCAGATGGGGGTGAAGTTTCTTGAAGAGCAGGGAAAGGGCGGTCTCGGCTGGAGTCATGATAAGGAAAGCCTATCGTGATGACCGGAGCCTGCGAGAATCCCTTTATGAATCCTCCTTTGCTGGACGAATCACAACTTCAACAACTTCTCGACCTTGATGACGGGAAGGCGACGCTGTTGCGTGAGATGGCGGCGCTGTTCAGGGCCGAAACGCCGCGGCGGTTGGGAGCCATCCAAGAAGGCATCAATGCCGAGAATGCGACGGCGGTCACTGAAGCAGCCCACGCGCTGAAGGGCGCCTCGGGCCTGATGGGGGCCCAGCTTGTTTTTACGCTGGCCCGGGACTTAGAGATAAAGGCCAAGGCAGGCAACCTGCCAGCCAAAGAGGAATTGATGGAAGCCTGGTCCAAGTTGAATGAAGCCGTATCAGAGGCACAGGATGGCATCGATATTTTCCTTTCAAAAGTTAGGGCCTGCCCCTAATGTTTGAGGTGTGATTACCTGAAGACCATGAGGCGTCGAGGCATCTATGTTGGATATCCAGGTGATTCCTGGCCGAACCACCATTCTTACGGTTGATGATCAAGCCTTGGTCCGATTGGCCCTCTCCCGTATTGTCGAGAACAAGGGGTTCCAGTGCCTTCAGGCCGAGAATTACGATCAAGCCATGGAGCAGTTGAATAGCAACGCCGTGGACTTGGTGCTGTGCGATGTGCTGATGCCGGGCCGAAGCGGGGTGGATCTGGTTGCGGCTCTGTCGAATCGAATTCCGGAAGTGGCCATCGTGATGGTGAGTTCCGCCGATGACACGGACCTGGCGATGGAGTGCCTCGAAAAAGGGGCCTATGGATACGTTTTGAAACCTTTCAAGGCACGGGAAATCCTCATCCAGGTGAACAGCGCCCTGCGCCGCCGGATGCTGGAGCTGGACTACCGGGACCGGGAGCGGGTCCTGGCCCAAAAAGTGCGGGAGCAGACCGCCGAAATACGGGAATCCAGGGACGAAATTTCCTTCAGGTTATTGGCGGCATCAGAGCAGCGGGATACCGAAACCGGTTCCCACATCCGCCGCATTGGACTTTACGCAGCGGAAATCGCACGCCTCTTGGATTGGAACGAGGAAGCGGTGGACTGTATCCGCGCCGCGGCCCCCATGCATGACATCGGCAAAATCGGTGTGCCGGACCGCATTCTGCAAAAACCCGGCGCGCTCGACGAACAAGAATGGACCTTAATGAAAGATCACACGGTCATCGGGGCCAAGAGTCTTCAAGGGTCCACGGTACCCTTCATCCGGATGGGTGCCCAGATCGCGGTTTGCCACCATGAAAAATGGGATGGCTCAGGCTATCCCAAAGGCCTCCACTCCACCCAAATCCCCTTGGAGGCCCGCATTACCGCCTTGGTGGATGTGTACGATGCCTTGAGCCAGCGGCGTTGCTACAAGGAGGCCTGGCCCGAAGAGCAGGTGCTGAGCTTCATGGCTGATCGCCGGGGCACCCACCTGGATCCTGATCTGCTCGACCTTTTTCTGAAACATGTGGATGCTTTCCGGGAAATCCGCGAAAGCAATCCCGACATCACCCCTTCTACTTCAGACCAGGCGTTCGCCCATCCTCTTTGAGATCAGGCGTGGTCCCGGACGGCGGACCACGCCTGGCGGGACAATTCGGCCTTGTCTTTGGGCATTCCAGGCTTGAACGCACGGTCTACCGGCAACTTGGCTCGCAGCTCTTGCTGTCCCGACCACCAGCCCATGCCTAGGCCCGCGAGCATTCCTGCGCCCAGAGCGGTGGCTTCCAACAGCTTGGGCCGCAACAGCGTGACGCCGGATAGATCCGCCTGCATCTGCATCAACAGGTTGTTGGCGGATGCGCCCCCATCCACGCGCACCTCCAGCAAAGGCCTGCCAAGTTCAGCCGCCATGGCTTCCAGGATGTCGCATTGGCTATGGGCGATGGACTCCAGGGCGGCGCGGGCGATGTGAGCCCTGGTGGTGCCGCGGGTGATTCCGCTGATGAGTCCCCGTGCTTCCGGCCGCCAGTGGGGCGCGCCGAGCCCCGCCAAGGCTGGGATGATGGTGACCCCGCCACTATCGGGGACCGAGGCCGCCAAAGCTTCAACTTCGGCCGCCGATGTGATGATGCCGAGCCCATCGCGTAGCCATTGGATCAGCGCTCCTGCGATGTAAGTGCCGCCTTCCAGCGCGTAAGCCAGGCCAGTACCCAGATTCCAGGCCACGGTGCCGAGAAGTCCATGCTGGCTTGCGATGGGTTGGGGGCCCGCGTTCATCAACACGAAACTGCCAGTGCCATAGGTGACTTTCGCTTGGCCCGCATCAAAGCAGCCCTGGCCGAAGAGCGCGGCTTGCTGATCCCCGGCGATGCCTGCGATGGGGATGCCATCAGGGAGCGGCATGACGTTGCGGATCCGGGCGCAGACGCCCGAGCTGGGCACCACCCGAGGAAGTTTGATGCCTTCCAGGCCGAAGAGGGCGATGAGTTCATCGGACCACGTCCCTTGGTGAATATCAAAAAACTGGGTGCGGCTGGCATTGCTGGGATCGGTCAGATGTTCACCTGTAAGCCGATGAATCAAAAAACTGTCCGATGTGCCGAATGCCAGATGACGGCCGGGATGCTGGGCCTTGAGCCAGGCAAGCTTGGTGGCGGAGAAATAGGGATCCAGCGGCAGACCCGTCAACTCGCGCACACGGGATTCATGGGCTTTCATTCCTGCGCAGACACCCGACGTGCGGCGATCCTGCCAGACGATGGCGGGGCCGATGCTTTGGCCTGTGGCCGCATCCCAGATGAAGGTGGTTTCCCGTTGGTTGGTGATGCCGATGGCCGCGATGCGGGCCGGATCCAGCCCGGTGATGGCTCGGCGAATCGCTTCCTGCACAGAAGCCCATATTTCGTCCGGGTCATGTTCGACCCAGCCCGCTTGGGGGAAATGTTGCGGAAACTCCACGGTCGCGCGCCCATGAAGGCAAAGCTCCCGGTCCAACACCAACGCGGTGCTGCCAGAGGTGCCCTGGTCCAGGGCCAGAATTAGATCGGGCATGGTTGAACCACTCTAGGCTGATATCCGTGTTCCTAGAACACCTTCACCCCAAGGGCGCCTTCGGGAGGTTTGGAGTCGCTGATCTGGATGCGGCCCGATGGATCGGTCCACTGATAAATAGGACTCTTCTTGGTGGTAGCCACTTGCTCAATGGTGGGGACGATTTTTTCATCCACCTCGAAACCGCCACGACCCTTGTTCAACAAAGCCATGGCCCCGGCAGCCTTGGGATCGGCCTGCACCAGACGGCGTTGCCAGAGATCCATTACCTTGGGCACGTAAGCCCTCGTTTCATGAAATGGAGGAATGCCGTTATAGCGATCCACGTTTTTCTCGCCGGAATTGTAGGCAGCAATGACCTTGGTGCCGTCGCCCCGGAAATAATCCATGAGCCACTTCAAGTATTTTGTGCCGCCGATGATGTTCTGGCGTGGGTCGAAGGGATTGGTGACGCCGAAACGGAGCGCCGTGGCGGGCATGAGCTGCATCAGCCCGAGCGCTCCTGCGCGGCTGCGGGCCCTATCGTAAAAAGCGCTTTCAGCCTGGATGATGGCCCGGGCCAGCCAGGGATCCACGCCATTGATGGCGGCGATCTCATCCACCATTGCCAGCAATTCAGGGCTGCGCAGCACGCGCCCCATCTCGATTTTGGTGATGGCAAGTTGAATGTGGGCAACACCTACATGCTTCAAGGTGAGTCCACGGCCCTCCACTGCGCCAGGAGGCAGATTGTTGATGATCAGGTGCCCGTTCTTGTCCGTGTAGGTGTAGATGTAGGACTGTGGAGGGGCGGAAGCGCGCCGTCGGGCCCTAGGTTTGGCCATATCCGCCGCACCAGCCGTGAGAAAGGCCGGGAGCATCAGGCACATCAACTTTGTCTTCATCCTGATAAGTATACGTTCCCTGGGTACAAGGTTCAGAGAGCGTGGAGAAAAGCCTCGACCTCGGGCCAGTCGCGGGTGATGGGAAAGGGCGGCGAAGCAGCGCGGACCTGGGCCGCATAGCGTTTTCCGCAGCGATCCTCGTGAGGGAGCATTAGGCGCGGATCCAGAATGCAGACTACACCGCGGTCCTGTTTGGTGCGGATCAGCCGGCCGATGCCACGGGGCCCCGTCCGCGATCGCAAGCCGAAGGCGCAGCGGGAGCGGGAGCACAGTCCAGTGGACTGTGCGATATGGGGGTAGTCAGAGGGCAGCGAGAAAGGTCTCGACTTCGTGCCAATCGCGGGTGATTGGAAAAGGAGGAAGCGCCGCTCTTACCTGGGCGGCGTAGCGCTTGCCATAGCGATCCTCATGGGGCAGCATGAGCCGCGGGTCCAGGATGCAGACCACGCCGCGGTCCTGTTTGGTGCGGATCAGCCGGCCGATGCCCTGTTTCAGTTTCAGGGTCATGGAGGGCACCTGGATGCCGATGAAGCCCAGGCCCTGGGCTTTGGCATCGGCCTCGCGGATGCGCGCCTGCAGCACGGGATCATCCGGGGGCGCGAAGGGCAGGCTCGTGACGATGACGAGGCTGAGCGCTTCACCGGGCATGTCCACGCCCTGCCAGAAACTCGCCAAGCCCAGAAGCGCCGCATTGGGGGTTTTCTGGAAGCGCTCCATGAGCAGGCTGCGGGAGAGCCCGTCACCTTGGGTGAAGAAGGTGATGTCCGGCAGGGCCGCGGCCAGCCTGGGCTTGAAGGCCGCCAACATGCGGCGGCTGGTGAAAAGGACCAGTGCTCGTCCCCCGCGACGCGCGCAGCAACCGCTCCATGGCGGAAAGGCTGGCCTCCACCCAGGCGGGTTCCCCTACGCCATCCCGGGCGGCGCGCCGTTCGGGCAGGTCGGGTGGAACAAAGAGCAGGCCCTGGGTCTCAAAATTGAATGGGCTTTCCACCAACTCAGCGCGCTCACCCTCATTGTTGGTGAGTCCCAGGCGCAGCTTCAGTCCGTTGAACCCGCGGCCGTCCCGCAGGGTGGCCGAGGTCATCAACACTGTGTCGAAGCCACACCTCAGATGTTGATGAAAGAAGGGCCGGACATCCACAGGATTGGCCTTGAAGACAAAACTGTGGGGGCCTTCGCGGCTGAGTGTGGAAACCCAGCCCTCGGGTTGCGCGAAGATCTGTTCCATGCGCCGGAAAGCCAAGCCGACACGCTCGGAGTGTTTGCGCCAATTCAGCGCATCTGGATTCGCATCAGGCGAACGCGAGGCCAGTCGGCGGGTTTCCTTCCAGGCGGCCTGGCCTGCTGAAATCCAAGCCACCACGGCATCTGCAAGCTCCTTCAAGGGAAGCCGCGGGTCGTCGAAGCCAAAGGTGCCATTCCCCAGAGGAAGCCAGGAAAGCACCTGTTGCCACGCGTCTTCCCAGGGCTGCAGCAGAGTCTCCAGCGCCACGCCTTCGGATTCCTTCGCGGCTTCATCCGCGAGATCGCGGAAGAGCATGGTCATGGCGCGGTTGGACCACTGTTCAGCACAGCTTTCCGTGAGCTGTTCCTCGATTTCGTGGGCTTCATCCAGAATCAGCACAGGCGCGTCCGGCAACACCTGGCCGAAGGCCGATTCCCGAAGCACACGATCCGCCAGCAACAGGGCGTGATTGACGATCACGATGTCGGCGGTGGCGACTTCCTGCCGCAGCGTGGTGAGATGGCAGTCTTCGAAATGGGGACATTGTTTTCCGGTGCAGCGCTCAGAGCGGGCGTTCAGCTTGTCCCACAGTTCCGATTCGCCTTCTCCAAAGCGGCCTAGTTCCTCGCGATCGCCGATCTCGGTCTCCTGGGCCCAGCGCCCCAGCGCCATCCAGAGTCCATGATCCGCAACGGTCATCTCCGAAGGCGGATGCGCTTCCAGCTGCTCCCACGCTGCTTTGCAAAGGTAGTTGCTGCGGCCTTTGGCGACGACCGCTTTGATCGGGCGGCCCAGGATGCCGCTGGCCCGCGGCACGTCTTCTTCAAGTAATTGCCGCTGCAATTGCTTGGTGCGCGTGGCCACCAGCACTGGACGTTGGTCGGCGGCCAAGGCGGGGATCAGATACCCCAGGGATTTGCCGGTGCCGGTCCCGGCCTCGATGGCTTGCAGCACCGCGTTCGGTTTCGCGTCAGGATCCGAGCCTGCGTCGCGCCAAGCCTTCTTGCTGGCTGCGCCCTCTTCGATGGCATCCCATACCAATTCCGCCATCCGCGCCTGCCCAGGCCGCTCCTCCGCCCCAGGAAAGCAGGCGTAGAGTCGGCCACGCGATGGCGCGAAGTATTGATCCATGGGGTGAGCCATGGTTCCAGTTAAGCAGCCTTTCAGCGAAGCCGATTGAGATCACGGTCGTTGAGACTCATGGCCACTAGCCGTTGATGGCCTTGATCCTGCAAGGGCACGTAATTGATTTGAACAGAACCTGCGGGAGCCTGTGTTCCTTGGGGAACTTCAAATTTGAAAGTGTTCCCCTTGAAATCCGCCAGAAGGAAGGTCGAACCGTTTTCCTGAACCAATCCTTTGGAAATCGCCGTGAGGGTTCGCTGCGAAGCCAAGAGACGGGAATCATTCGCCGCCAGCCATTCCTTAGAGGCGATGCGGATGGATACCGAAGCTGTTGCAGAAGCAGATGCGCCTGCGGTCAAAGGAAGGCAGGCCAGAATGATGGGTAGAAGAGAGCGCAGACGCATGGCAGTCCTCCTCATGGCAATGAGGTTGAAATGCCCCGGTCAGGGCAGGTGGTTGGAGTGGAATCGGGAGGGCCGAAACTCAGGGCCTAACTACCAATGCAGCCACCGTGCCAATTGATAGCCAACATCTAATTAATTGATTAATCTATTGTTAAAAAATAAAAGCCAAAACCAATATCGTTGAATACCAAAAAATGGATTCCAGATTCTATAAATTGGACAACTCAGGCCTGTTTGAGCCTCGGCCCTAGCTTTTGCATTCGTTGATAGAGAGAACTGCGGGAGATGTCCAACCTCCGAGCGGCTTCATCCACGCGGCCACCGCACGCATCGAGCACCCGATGGATGTGTTGCGCTTCCACCTCCGCCAGGGTCAGGGAAACATCCACTTCTGATTCGGCACGGGGCCCAGGGGTGCCCAGCTGGAAATCCGCAGGCTGAAGGATGTGGCCCTGGCGGTAGATGATGGCCCTTTCCAGGGCGTTCTTGAGCTCGCGGATATTGCCCGGCCAATCGTGTTTTTCTAGTGTCTTGGCAGTGGTATGCGACAACTCCAGGGACCCGCATCGCCATTCCGAGGCGAATCGAGAGAGAAAGTAGTTCGCCAAAGGCACGATGTCCTCTTTGCGTTCCCTCAACGGCGGGACCAGGATCGGCAGACCGCCAATCCGGTAATACAAATCACTACGGAAACGCCCTTCGGCTACGAGTTGCTGCAGGTTTTTGTGGGAGGCCGCGATCAGGCGGGCGTCTACGGTGCGATCTTCGGTGCCGCCCATGTGCCGGTACTGCCGCTCCTCAATAGCCTTGAGGATTTTCGGCTGCACCGCCAGATCCATGTCCCCGATTTCATCCATGAAAATGGTGCCGCGATGCGCTATTTCCAGGAGTCCCGGTTTGGCCGTCACTGCGCCGGTGAAGGCACCCTTTTCATGCCCGAACAAATCGCTTTCCAGCATTTCCTTGCCCAACCCGGCACAGTTCAGTTCCACGAAGGCGTTGCCTTTCCGCGGACCGTGATTGTGTATCCAACGGGCCAACGCGCTCTTTCCCACACCGGTCTCACCTTGGATAAGCACCGGGCGGTCAAGCATGATCACGCGGGCGACTTGCTCCTCGAACCGTTGCACTGCGGCGCTGGTGCCGAAAAACGGGCTTACGGCGAAGCGGATTTTCCGGCTCTCCTCGGCGAGATTCCGTTTTCGTTGCTGCACACGCTCGAAAATGCGGCTGAGCACCACAGCCAGGGCCGCGGGGTCCACAGGCTTGCTCAGGAATTGCTCAGCGCCGGAGCGGACCGCCTCGGCTGCGTGATGAATGAATTCTGGATCCAGCAGGAGAAGAATGGGCACTTCAGCGTCCAAGCCCCTGAGGCGGTGGATGAACTCCATAGCTCCACCCTCCTCGAGATTCCGGTCCAGCAAGACCACATCCGGGCGGTCCAAGGCAAAGGCCTGTTCTGCCGCTACCAAGGATTCCACCTGGACGGCTTCGAATCCTTCCGCACGGACCAACCGCGTGTGCAAGTCATTCTGCCCACTCTCGACGACCAGGATTTTCCCCATAGCCATGCTGTTTCCCGCCGTGTGTGATACGAAGCCAGTCTAAGACTTTGTTCAAAAATAGCCTAGGCGTTGGGATGGCGTGGGTGGCGCGCACCCGCATGGCCAGGCTTGCCGAGAAGATTTCACAACTTTTCATTAGGGCTGGAAGAGCCCGGGCGGGATGGTGGACCTCAAACCCCGATCCTTTCCACAACGTGATTCTTTCCTACAAGGAGTTGCCCATGGCAACCAGAAGCCCCTATGCCCTTTCCCTCCTCGCCGCCGTATTGGCGGTGGGCCCACTGGCCGCTGGCGACACCCGGGACCACAAAGCAGGGAACGCTCTCGCGATGCGCACGAACGAGAGCCTAGATGGCAATGACGACCGATCGGGGGCGGGTCCAGATGGCCTGCCTCTGGCGAGGAAGCCTCGATGCGTGCCCGGAGAACTGCTGGTCCAATTCCGGATCGGCGCCACTGCGCAAAACAAATTGGAGGCCATGCTCCCCATCAAGGGCCGCTCGGTGGAGGCCATCCGCTTGGCGGACGCTAGGTTGGCTTCCATGGCCTCGGGTGTGCCCCTCGCAAATGTGCGGGGCGACCTTGAACGTGTGAGCCTTCCTGATGGAATCACTTCCGACGAGGCCATCCGAGTGTTGAAAATGCACCCTGATGTGGAATTCGCGCAACCGAATTGGATTTACCACAGCTTGGCGACCCCTAACGATCCCCGATATGCCGCGGGGAACCTATGGGGCCTTTACGGCCCCGCCACGAGCCCGTCCAATGCCTATGGCCTCAACGCCCTGGCAGCCTGGAACGCCGGGTTCATCGGTTCCCGGAACGTCTACGTGGCAGTCATCGACGAAGGCGCCCAATGGAACCACCCGGACCTGATCGACAACTTCTGGACCAATCCATTCGAGATCGCGGGCGACGGCATCGACAACGACAGCAACGGCTTCATCGATGACATCCATGGCTGGGACTTCGGCAACAACGACAACTCGGTCTACGATGGCCCCGCGAGCGGCACCACCAGCACCGACAAGCACGGCACCCACGTCTCGGGAACCATCGGAGCCACGGGCAACAACGGCATCGGCAGCGTGGGCGTGTGCTGGCAGGTCTCGATCATCAGCGCCAAATTCCTGCTGGCGGGCGGCGGGACCGGCGCCGACATGATCCGGGCCCTGGATTACATCACGGACCTGAAAACCCGCCATGGGCTCGACATCGTCGCGACGAACAACTCTTACGGGGGCGATCCCTTCGGGCAGGCCGAACTGGACGCCATCACCCGCAGCGCCCAGGCCAACATCCTCTACATCGCCGCCGCCGGGAATGATTCCGCCAACAACGACAGCTCTCCGCACTACCCAAGCAATTACGACACCACCACCGGGGCGGGGTACAACAATGTCATCGCCGTGGCCGCCATCACCAGCGGGGGCTCCCTCGCCAGCTACTCGGACTACGGGGCCACCACCGTCCACCTGGGTGCGCCGGGATCCTCCATCTCCTCGACGATTCCCGCCAACAGCTACGGAAGCCTGGATGGGACCTCCATGGCCACGCCCCATGTCACGGGCGCAGCGGCTTTGATCGCCGCGGCCACGGGTAAACGGGGGAATGCCCTGCGGCAGGCCATTTTGGATAACGTCAAACCCCTTTCAAGCCTCAATGGCAGGACGACCACCGGCGGCCGCCTGGATCTGAGCTTCCTGGGCTCCACGGCTACCGCGCCGACCATCACCAGCCAGCCAGCAAATGCCACGGTGAATGCCGGCGCCACCGCGACTTTCAACGTCTCGGTTTCCGGAACCGCGCCATTCACATACCAATGGCGCAAGAACAGCGCGAACATCACCGGCGCCACCGCAGCGAGCTACACCACTCCCGCCACCACGAGCGCCGATAGCGGAGCCACCTTCAGCGTGGTCGTCACCAATAGCGTCGGCAGCGCCACCTCCGCCAATGCGACGCTGACAGTGAACGCCGCCACGGCCCCCACCATCACCACCCAGCCAGCCAGCCAGTCGGTCACCGCAGGCGCCACGGCCACCTTTACGGTAGGGGCTTCTGGAACGGCGCCCTTCACCTACCAGTGGCGGAAGAACGGAACCGCCATCTCCGGCGCCACCGCCGCGAGCTACACGACGCCTGCCACCACCCTCGCCGACAGCGGCTCCACCTTCAGCGCGGTGGTGAGCAACAGCGTGGGCAGCGCGACCTCCGGCAACGCCACCCTCACCGTGACCAGCGCGCCGCCTAGCACGACCTTCACCGAGGTCGAATCCAACAACACCATCGCCACCGCCAATGCCGTCGCCTCGACCTTCATCGCCATCAAGGGCACCCACTCGGCGACGGGCAACCCGGACTTCTTTGCGCTGGCGCTCTCGCCCGGCCAGAAGCTCACCATCAACATGACCGGACCCACCGGCGTGGATTGGGATCTCGCCCTGAAGAACAGCGCTGGCACAAACCTCGCCAGCAGCACCGGCGGAACCGCTACGGAAAACCTCAGCTACACGAACACCGGCGCCGCGGCTATGACCGTCTACGCCAATGTGTATGTCTACAGCGGCACCAGCGCGACGCCCTACAACCTGGCGTTGGGCTATGTGACGCCTCCCCCCAGCGTGACTTTCAATGAGGCCGAGGCCAACAACAGCATTGCCGCCGCCAACGCGACTCCCGATAACGCCACCAAGATCGTGGGCTACATCGGCACCACCACGGACAACGACTACTACGCAGTGAATGTCGGCGCAGGCAAGAAGCTGACGGTCGCGATGACGGGCCCGGCGGGCTCCACCTACGACTACGACCTGTACTTCTACAACGCGGCCGGCACACAGCTGGCTAGCGGGACCGGCGCGACCACCACGGAAAACGTGAGCTGGACCAACGGGACTACAGCCACCACCGTCTATGTCGCGGTGAAACGCTACAAAGGCAACAGCACCACCACACCCTACAACCTGAACATCACCCGCTGATTCCAGCTTGGTTAGAAATACGGCCCCCAGGGCCTAGGACACGTCTGCGCGGGCATACCGCGATCCCATCCATTTTCCTTACGGAGCACCTATGAACCAGCTCACCCATCTTTCACTCCTCCTCTCGCTGGGCATCAGCTTGCTGGCAGCGGATCTTCCTACGGGCACCCGGCGCGTGCCCGACAAAGCCCCCGGCTCCAAGCGTCCACCCTTGATGGATCGCGCCGACCTGCGCCATAAGGCGGAGGAGGAATGGTCTGGCGGCCCATGGACGCCTGAATACCAGAGATTCGTGATGGGCGTGGCCGCTCAGGAGCGTGAGCGCCATGAGGATCTCCATTACGGATCCCGAACCGCCGCCCTTGCTGCGCCGGGGACGCTTTGGACCAATCTTGGCCCCGCCAACGCTTCCTACATCAAGAACGGAAGCGTCACCCTCAATGTTGTGGATAGCGGCCGTCTTCGGACCATCCTCGTCCATCCCACCAACGCCTCCATCATCTACGTGGCCACTTCCGGCGGTGGTGTGTGGAAGACCATCAACGGTGGAACCTCTTGGACAGCCATCACCGATTCCCTTGGCGCATTGTCCAACGGTGCCCTGGCCATGGATCCCAACGCGCCTGAAACCCTATTCTTGGCGCTTGGCGATCCCTTCGATGGCACAGGTCTTGGATTCGTCAAGTCAACGGATGGCGGGACCAGCTGGTCCACCCCGGTCATGATCGGCGATTCCACCAAGTCCATGGATCTGGTGGTGAGCCCGGTGAACACCCAGATCCTTCTCGCGGGCACCAACAAGGGCGTCATGCGCTCCACCGATAGTGGCGCCACCTGGACGAACACGACACCGGCGCTGGGCATCACCACCGGCGACCCCATCTGCTGGGATATCGCCTGGACCGGAGGTTCGAATTTCGTGGCCAGCTTCAGCGACCGCCTCGGCAGTTATACCGATACTGGCCAGGTCTGGTACACCTCTGATGACGGCGCGACCTGGACGAAGTCCACGGGCATGACGTTCTCCGCGGGACTGTGGCGTATTTCCCTGGCAGCGGCCGCCTCCAATCTTTCGACCATGTACGCCATGGCCTCCAAACCCCTGGTGAGCGGAGCCATCGAAACCGCCGACATCTTCAAGTCCCTGGATGGCGGACACAGTTGGACGGCCCTCAACATCGCGAGCAAGAACCACACGAATGGCGCCGCGGGCGGCTTCGCCGAACTCTTCGCGCCGGCCTGGGCGAAGACCGGAAGCCCGGGCACGGTGCTGGGCGGCCAGGGCTTCTACAACCATGCCATCGCCATCGATCCTTCGGATCCCAACAAGGCCTACTTCAGCGGCCAGCTCTACACGACCTATACCGCCGATGGCGGGAACACCTGGAAGCGTGTCACCGATTGGATGGCCCAGGCCAGTACTCCCTATGTCCACGCGGACTCCCATTGCACGGCCTGGGGCCCGGATGGCTCGCTCTACATCGGTTCCGACGGCGGCATCTTCAAGTCCACGGACAAGGGAACCACCTGGACGGACCAGCTCAACAAGGGCATCGTTTCCCATCTGCTCTACTCGGTGGGTTCGAGCCTGGCCAACCGGAATGCGATCATCGGCGGCCTCCAGGACAACGGCACCCGCGTCCGCTCCGCCGCCACGGCCACCTTCAACGCGACCATCGGCGGCGACGGTTTCGGATCCATGATCCACGCGAAGAACGCGAGCCTGATGCTGGGCTCCATCTATTACGCGGACGCCTACAAATCCACAGATGGCGGCGCAAATTTCACCGAGAGCATCACCGGCATCACCGGCGCGAAGGATGGCGCCAAGGCGAATTTCTGGACGCGCTTCTACGCCTTCCCCGGCGATACGACCGGCAACACCGTCTTCACCTTCACCAATGCCTCGATCTTCAAGTCCACGGACTTCGGCAGCAACTGGTCGGGACTGGGCACCGGTGGTTTCCCTGCTAATTGGGTGATCCGCAACATGGCCTGCCACGCCACCAACAGCCAGGTCTACGGCACCGCGGGCGCCGTGGGCACGGGCGTCACCGATCCGAGGGTGTTCCTCACCCAGAACGCTGGCTCCACCTGGAACCAGGTGGGCACCTGGCCTTCGGGCACGGCCTTCTCGTACATCTGGATCGACACCAACAACATCAACACGGTCTATGTGGCCGCGGTCACCTCCAGCGCCACCGCGAACCACCTGTGGAAATCCTCGAACTTCGGCGGCAGCTGGACCGCCATCGACGGCAACGGCTTCCCCTTCGGCATCCCCGTCAACGTCATCCAGAATGATCCGGGCGATTCCAACACCCTGTACGCCGGGACCAACCTGGGCGTGTACAAGTCCACGGACGGCGGCACGTCCTGGAGCCGCTTCGGCACCGGCCTGCCCCTGGTGAACGTCAAGGAGTTCTACCTCGCTCCGGATTCGAGCCTCATGCGCGCCGCCACCTTCGGCCGCGGCTTCTGGGAACTGGCCACCGGAACGCCTGCCGAGACCGTCACCGCCTCCATCACCAGCCCGGCCTCGAACGTGACGATCGCCACCGGCGCCTCGGTGAACTTCACGGGCAGCGCCACCTCCGACAAGGCGGGCGCCACGTTCACCTACTCCTGGAACTTCGGGGACGGCAGTCCCGCCGCCTCCGGCGCGACCACCAGCCACACCTTCACCAACACCGGCACCGCCAATGTGACCCGCACGGTGACCCTGTCGGCCACCAGCAATGGCGGCGCCTCGGCTTCCGCCCAGCGCCTGGTGACGGTCCAGCCGGCTCCCACCGCGCCGACGATCACCAGCCAGCCCCAGAACGCAAGCGTGGCCGCCGGGGCCACTGCCACCTTCAGCGTCACCGCTACGGGTTCCGCGCCCCTCTCCTACCAGTGGAGGAAAAACGCCGCCAATATCGCCGGGGCCACTTCCGCCAGTTACACGACGCCTGCCACCACGACCGCCGACAACGGCGCCGCCTTCTCCGTGGTCGTCTCCAACAGCGCGGGCAGCGCGACCAGCGCCAACGCCACCCTGACCGTGACGGCCCCCGTTGTTGCCGTTTCCATCACCCCCGCCACGGCGACCATCGACACCGGCGCCACCCAGCAATTCACGGCCAGCGTGACCGGGTCCGCCAACACCGCCGTGACCTGGACCGCGACCGGCGGCACGGTCAGCGCCACCGGCCTTTACACGGCCCCCGCCACGGCCGGCACCTATACGGTCACGGCCACGAGCGCGGCCGATACCACGAAGTCCGCCAGCGCCACGGTCACGGTGAACCCCGTCACGGCCGGGACCTTCAATGAGGTCGAGCCCAACAACACCATCGCGGCCGCCAACGCCGTCGGCGCCAGCTACACCGCCATCAAGGGCACCCACGCGGCGACGGGCAATCCGGACTTCTTCGCCCTGACCCTCGCGCCGAGCCAGAAGCTCACCATCGCCATGACCGGCCCCGCCGGCGTGGACT
Organism: Holophagaceae bacterium; assembly: GCA_016722505.1. Taxonomy (GTDB): domain Bacteria; phylum Acidobacteriota; class Holophagae; order Holophagales; family Holophagaceae; genus JANXPB01. The sequence continues at coordinate 1,208,416 of JADKJH010000001.1, read as the reverse complement.
GGGATCTGGCGCTGAAGAACAGCGCGGGCACGAACCTCGCGAGCAGCACCGGTTCCACCGCTACGGAGAACCTAACCTACACGAACACCGGCGCCGCTGCGGTGACGGTCTACGCCAACGTCTACGTCTACAGCGGCGTCAGTGCCACGCCCTACAATCTGGCCCTGACCTATTTCACCCCGCCACCCCCCGTGATCTACGCCGAAGTCGAGGCCAACAACAGCATCGCCACCGCCAACCCGGTCCCAGACAATGCCACGAAGATCGTCGGTTACATCGGGAGTTCCACGGACAACGACTACTTCAAGGTGAATGTGGGCGCAGGCAAGAAGCTGACCGTTGCGATGACGGGCCCCACGGGCTCCGCCTACGACTACGATCTGTACTTCTACAACGCGGCGGGCACACAGCTGGCCAAGGGCACGGGCAGCACCACCACCGAGAACGTGAGTTGGACCAACGGAGCCACCGCCACGGCCGTATACGTCGTTGTGAAGCGTTACGCAGGCAGCAGCACCACCGTTCCATACAACCTCAATATCACCCGCTGATTCCAGCTGCTGCTGGCGCTCCAGGGAAAACCTTTCCCCGGAGCGCCAGCGGCAGGTTTGTGGGGGCGAGGGCCTTCCGGATTTCTCGAGACAGACGTGCTCTTATGGCTCTGAGCGGCCAATTATTCTTTTGGGGCCGGGTGAAAACGGTTCAAGCGAAGGGAATTGCCGATGACCGAGAGGCTGGAAAAAACCATGGCGCCCGCGGCAAGAATGGGATTCAGCACGCCGGTCATGGCCAGGATGATTCCGGTGGTGTTGTAGAAGAACGCCCAGAAAAGGTTCTGGCGCACAATGCGCAAGGTGTGGGCTGCCAATGCGAAAGTCTCGGGAATACGTAGGAGCGAATCACTCATCAAAACCACCGGAGCCGTTTGCCTTGCAAGGTCGGCGCCCGTTCCCATGGCGATTCCGAGATCTGCGACGGCCAAGGCCGGCGCGTCGTTGATGCCATCTCCAACCATGGCGACAACAACGCCCCCGGTCTGAAATCGCTTGATAGCATCGGCCTTGCCACTCGGAGGCACTTCGCCCAGCCATTCGTCCGCGCCAATGGCTTTGGCGATGCGTTCTGTCGTGGCCTGCGCATCGCCTGACAACAACACGATGCGGATGCCCCTCCCCCTTAAGGCCGAAATTACCGCAGCGGATTCCTGGCGTGGACTATCACCCAAGGCCACGGCGCCCGCGCAATGGGCATCCACAGCCGCGAATGCCACAGTCAACCCGTCTGCCTGCCAGGTTCGCACACGAGCCTCAAGGGCCGCGGGAAAGCCGATGCCTTCGGCCTGGAGCATGGCTCGGTTGCCCACCACGACCCGATGACCGGCCACGGTGCCGACAATGCCCATCCCCTCTCGGACTTGAATATCGCTGGCGTCCTGCAGCACCAGAGCCTGGTCGCTGGCATGCCGCACCAAAGCCCGCGCCACCGGATGCTCGGAATAGGATTCGAGGCTCGCTACGAGATCAAGGTGATCGGCCGTCACCTCGCGCACACGGAAGAGCCCGTCGGTGACCGTGCCGGTCTTGTCGAGCACCAGGACATCCACCTTGCGGAAGGTCTCCAGGACCCGCACGTCCCGGATCAGGATTCCATGGCCCGAGGCCGAGCCCACCGCGGCGGTGGTGGCCAAAGGCGTGGCGATGCCAAGGGCGCAGGGGCATGCGATGACGAGGACCGCGATGGAACGGAGCATCGCCTCCGTGGGGGGCAACCCGGCCAAGAGGCAGCCACCCAGCGTTGCGGCGGCAATGATGAGGACGGTAGGGATGAAGATCCTGGAAACCTTGTCTACCACCCGTTCCAAGGGACTTCGGCCTGCCAGGGCGTTTTCAACCGAGCGGATGATCTGGGCCAGCGTGGAATCCTCGCCAGCTCGTGTGACCCGCACTTCCAGCACACCAGCGGCGTTCAGGCTGCCGCAAATGACTGTGTCGCCGATGCTTTTGGACAGCAATTCCGATTCTCCCGTCAGGACTGACTCATCCACCTTGGAAGAACCTTCGATGACGATGCCATCCGCCGGGAGCCGCTCCCCCGGTTTCACTAAGTAAGCTGTTCCTGGTTCAAGGGCCTCGATGGCGACAAATCGCTCCCGGCCTTCGATCCTAAGCCTGGCCTTCCGTGGAAGCAGGCGATGGAGCATGGTGAGCGCCTTGGCGCTGCGTTCCTTGGCGCCGCGCTCCAGCATTTTTCCCGTGAGCATCAACGTGACGATGGCGCAGGCGGTATCAAAGTAATAGTGCTTTCCACCAAGAAAGGCCTGTGCGCTGCTGTAGGCGAAAGCGGCGAAGACACCAGTGGAAATGAGGGCCTCCATCCTCAGGAAACCATGCCGCAGGCCGAGCCAGGCGATGCGGTGGATGGGCCAGGCAGAATAAAGGATCACCGGAGCCGTGAGGAGCATCAGGATGAAGGGAACCGCCCGCCTAGCCCATTCGGCGATGCCCTCCCAGTAGCTGGCATAGATCACCAGGCTGAACAACATCACGTTCATCCACAAGGCCCCGGCGACGCCCAGCCGCAGCAGCAGATCCTGCCATTCGCGCCGGTCACCCTCCTGTTCTGCGCCGAATTCCATCGCGCGGTAGCCCAGCGCGGCGACGCGCTCAGGAATGCGGTCCGGCAATAAAAACTGAGGGCAGTACTTCACCTTGAGCAGATCCGAGGCGAACAGGACTTCCGCTGAAACGATGCCGTGTTCCTTCGCCAGCACATGCTCCACCACCCAGCCGCAGGAAGCGCACCACATGCCGACAGCTGGTAGAGCGCCTCTTTCGTCTCCGCGTCGGGCGGAATGGCCGGGCGGCCGTCGTTGCCGTTTTCTCCGCCGAGAAGGCCGAGCTTCAGGCTTTCCTGGAAGATATCCGTTTGGCGGATATCCACACCCGAAGCGAGGATCCCGCTTTCAAAAAGGATTCCGTAGACATTCAGGCAGCCCATACAGCAGAAGCATTTTTCCACCGCGTCGAAGGTCTGAGTCCGGGGCCGCTTGCCGATGGGTGCGCCGCAGAGGTCGCAGGTGGCGGTTGGATTCATGAGTGATGGGCTTGTTTCTGCCTTCCCTGTTCGTCCAGCATCACGGGATTGGCTTGCCTCGAGGCGCGGTAGACATAGATCATGATCCCGATGAACAACAGGCTGATGAGCCCGAACAGCACTGGGAAGAGCGCGGCGCCCTGTTTCTTCGTCGTCATCGTCAGTTTCCCTTGGAAGGCATGATGAAGGTCAATTCGGAGATGTCGGGAGATTTTACATCGGAGGGCTGGGCCAGGATGCGGATCTGGTTCACGCTCGGCGCCCCAGGCCACAGGGGAACCCGCAGATCCACGGTGTTCTCAAAGAGCTGCCCCGGCGCAAGCGCCACCGGGTTGGGGACGATGGCCAGCTCCGCGTTGGGGAGCCCCTCGACCCAGAGGGTGACTTGCACAGGCTTGCTCGACCGGTTCGCCAGCTTCACCCGGATCCGGTTGGCCACTCGGCCATCTGGTTGGATTTGGTACATGGTCGAACGGTCCGCCGCGATATAGACCAGCACCGGCCGGCGCATGGAAAGCGCCACAGCCAGCCCTGACAAATAGAAAAGCAGCACGAGCAGGATGACGACCCGCTTGGCATCCCGGAAACCCCAGCGGTGGTGCCAGGGCTCGGTTTTAGTAAGGGCCAAGGTGTTTTTCTCACCCCAGGAATAGTGGATCAGGCCCGGGTGGCCAAGCTTGCGCAAGACATCCTCGCAGGCATCCACGCAATCCCCGCAATGGACACACTCGATCTGGTAGGGCGAATCGCGGATGTCGATGCCCATTTCACATACGTTCACGCATTTCTTGCAGTCGATGCAGGCGTTGGTCTCGTCTCGGTAGAGGACCAACAATGTGTGCTGATCCTGCAGCATCCCCTGGAGGTATCCGTAGGGGCAGACGGTCTTGCAGAACCCCTGCCGGACCAGTGTGAAGTCGAGGAACGTGATCAGCGTGACCGAAGCGCCAGTGATTCCTCCGGTGGTGACCAGGTCGAAATGGGCCAACCGGGCCATCAGGTCCCGCGGCTCCACGAAATAGGAGGTGAACACGAAGGCCAGGAACACCGATGCGACCGCGAGGATGGCGTAGAAGATGGTGTTCGCCGCGACCTTCCGCCGGGCGGCCGGCCATTTCGGAAACCGCTTCCGGATGGTGTCCGCCGCCCATTTTTCGACCGAAACGCTCCACTCGCTGAAGATCATCTGGGGACAGGCGTACCCGCAATAGATTCGGCCGTAAACGATGGCCGAAGCAGCCACAACGAACATCAAGAACATCAGCGCGAAAAAAATGATGCTGAATTCGCTGACCCAAAGCTCGATACCGGCGAAATAGAAGCGCTGCCGGGGAATGTCGAAGCGCATCAAGTTCGAGAAGGGCAGGGCTACGAAGATCAGGAAAAAAGCCAAGTGGAAACGCTTCCGGACGCGGTTGTAGTGCGTGTCCACCGGCGGAAGTGCCGGAAGGCGGCCGGCCTTGGGCTTCCGCAGGGGCACCGTCCCAGCCGCGGTTTCCATTACGTTCCAGACGGATACAGGATCTTGGGATTTTGTGAAGGCACCGACACGCACTCCGTGAAGTGTTCAAAACGCTTCATCAAGATGGCGTGGGTAGGGCACCGCGAAGCGCACATGGCGCAGCGGATGCAGGTGCTTTCATCCTTCAGCATGATCCCGCCCATTTCATCTTTTTCCGCATTGCTCAGGGCCTGGTACTCCGCCAGCGCGATCTCCGCACCCGCCTGCGAGACCCGCTGCCAGGCCTCTTCATCTGGGAGTTTGCTAAGGCCCACCAGCTTGATGAGATCCTCGGGGCAGACATCCACACAGCCGTTGCAGGCGATGCAGATGCTCGTGTCGAACACCGTGTTGATATTGCAGCGCAGACAGCGCGAGCCCTGCCGCCTGGCCTCTTGTTCTGGGAAACTCAGCTCGACGATGTCGAGGGAAGCGGCGCGGTGTTCGCCTTCCAGCACCGGTGGGTTGCAGCGCGCTTCGCGGTGCCAGCCTTCGGCCATGGTGTAGGCTGCGGGCAGCCAGCGCTTGCGCAGCGCGATATCGGTGCGGGTCCCACGCAGGAAATCGTGCATGGAACGGGCCGCGGTATGGGCGGAGGCGATGGCGTCAATGAACAAACGCGGGCCGTGGGCGATGTCGCCGCAGGCGAAAATGTCGGGAGCCGTGGTCTGGTAGGTTTCCCGGTTGACCTTGATGAGGCCGCGGTCTGATTCCACACCATCCTCGGGTTTGAGGAAGGACAGGTCCGAAGTCTGCCCGATGGCGAAAATCACTGAGTCCGCGTGGATGTCCTCGATGGAGTCTTCATCGAACTTCGGCTCGAACCGGCCTTCGGTGTTGAATACCGAGACACATTTGACTGTGCGCAGCCCGCCCACCTTGCCGTTCGAGATGATGATCTCCTTGGGGCCGCATCGGTTATGCAGATGAAGTCCCTCCTCTTCGCCTTCGATCACTTCCACATCGTCGGCGGGCATCTCTTCCCGGGATTCCAGGCAGACCACATGGACTTCCTTGTCACCACTCATGCGCAGGGCTGAGCGCGCCACGTCGTAGGCCACCTTCTCGCCATGGCCCATTTCATCCAGAGCCTCTGATTTGCTGATGTTTTCGACAGGACGCACCGCGGATCGCGCCACGTCGTAGGCGACATTGCCACCGCCGATGACGATGACACGCCGGCCGAGGGGCATGGGTTTTCCCTCATTGAAGGCACGCAGGAATTCCATTCCGTCGTAAACGCCTTCGGTATCTCCGCCGGGCAATGCCAGCTTGCGCCCATTGGGCAGGCCGACGCCCAGGAAGATGGCCTTGAAGCCCTGGGCCCTTAAATCCGCGATGGTGAAATCGCGGCCGAGCTTCATGTTGCACTTCAGCTCGACGCCCATGGAAAGGATGGCCTGCATCTCATGGCGGACCAGTTCCCGCGGCAGCCTGAACACGGGCACTCCCACCGTCAGCATCCCGCCAGGTTCCGAATAAGCCTCGAAGACCGTGACCTTGTACCCAAGCTGGATCAGATCGTGGGCAACGGTCAGACCACTGACCCCTGCGCCGATGATGGCGATGCGTTCAAAGTCCCCTCGGTTGGACGGCAGCATCCGCTGGTCGCAGCCAGAGCGGTAGCGTTCGTAGTCCCCGGTTTCTGGTCCGAACTTGTCCGTGACGAAGCGCTTCAGGGCGCGGATCGCCACGGGTTCGTCCAATTCGCCGCGTCGGCAGTTGGCCTCGCAGGGGGCTCCGCAGACCCGCCCGCAGATGGAAGCGAACGGGTTCGTGGCGCGGGCGATGCGGTAGGCGTCGTCGTAGCGGCCTTCGGCGATGGCCGTGACGTAGCCGCAAGCGTCCGTATGCACGGGGCATGCATGCTGGCATTTGACCATCTCGACCCAGTACTGCGAGTCGTCTGGAACTTTGAGCTGCCAACTTTCGTCATTCACTGGATCAATCCTCGTGGAATGCGCGGATGGTGAAGAGGACCACGATGACGACGTAGGCCAGTGCCAGCAGGGCCACGGTGTACATGAGCACCGGACTGGTCCTGGTGGCTGCGTTGAACTGCTGCACTAGCGGGCCGCGGGTCGCATGGCCGATGTCTCCGTACATCTGGAGGATCAGGTAGGCCACGCAGCCGAGGCCGATGACCGGGAAGGCCAGCTTGAGGAAGCCCGGCGCATCGGTATTCTTGCGTTCGGTCATCCATCCGTCCGCGTATTTCTTCAATCCTTCCGGCCCCTTTTCCGGGGTATTGCCCGGTTTCTCACTCATGGCTTTCTCCTTTCGGAATCATCGGAATCGAGCATCCTGTACTTGGCGTCCTCACTGTTCTTCCCCCAGTAGCCATCACGCAGAGTCTTGATGAAGAAATAGACTGCGAGAAAGAACATGAGGGCGAAGAACAGATAGGCGAAAAACACGCTCGGATAGGTGTAGTCATGGGTCGGTTCGCTGGGTAGGAAGGCGAAGCAACCGGCGACATGGGTGTAGTCGTTCATCGGGCGCTCACTTTTCGTAGTCGTTGGCTGGACGCCAGTCCTTAGCGCGGCCGAGGGTTTGCAAGTAGGCCACCAGCGCTTGGAATTCCACCGGATTGTTCACGATCCAGGGGTAGGGCGGCATGACGGAGCCCTTGACCAGATCCCGGGGGTTGCGGAAGTGGGTCCGGTGCCACTGCTCGTCGTACTTGCCTCCGACCCGCGCGAGGTCCGGACCAGTGCGTTTGGTTCCGAACATGTGCGGCGAGTCGTTGACAAATTCGTCGGGCGTGGAGATGGGGGCGTCCACGCCGCGCCAGCCGTAGCGCTTCGTGTCCGCGAGCAGGGTGCGGACCTGCTGGGTGTGGCAGTACCAGCAGCCTTCCCGGATGTAGATCGCACGGCCCTGTAATTGCTGCGCGTTGAGTTTCACGAGCTTGCCCGTGGGGCCTTTGGCGGGGTCGGTGTTTTCGAAGGGTTTGGACCAGGATGTGTCCACTAATGGGGGCACTACCGTCGTGAGAAGGCCTCCGATCAGGAAGAGCACTAGGGATGCGATGACGGCCCAAAGAGCGTTGTTGTCTGCTTTTTTCAACATGGTTGTTCTCCTCTCGCGCGGCCTAGACAGCCGGCTCCTCTTTGGCGCCCAGAGCGGTCGCAAGTACGTTGTAGGCGAACATCACGATGCCGACGAAAATCAGGACTCCTGAGAAGAAGCGCACGACCCAGATGGGCTTCAGCGCGACCACCGTGTCAATGAAGGGGATGGACCAGTTGTTCCACTGCCAGCCCTGCCAGAAGCCGCCGAGCCACAGGGTCACGAAGAACCCAAGGCCGCCGATCATCATCATCCAGTAGCTCCAGTTGGCCAGAGCCTCGGAGTGCAGCGCCTTTCCCCACAACCGGGGCACGGCGAAGTAGATTCCGGCGATGGCGAAGAAACTGAAGGTCCCCAGCACGGCCATGTGGGCGTGGCCCGGAATCCAGTCGGTCTTGGAGACGATGGCGCTGACGGTGCGCAGGCTGTGCATGGGCCCCTGGAAGCAGGTCAGCAGGTAGAACACGACACCCGACATGAGGAACTTCAGAGGCACGCTTTCGCGGAGCTGGTGCCACTGGCCCTTCATGGTGGCGAAGAAGTTGTAGACCGCGGCCCACACTGGTATCAGCAGCATCACAGAGAAGGCGATGGCGATGGTCTGCAGCCACTGGGAAATGGGCCCGTGGATCATGTGGTGGGCGCCGGTCCAGACGTAGACGAAAGCCAGGGACCAGAAGCCGACCATGGACAGTTTGTGGCTGTAGAGCGGCGTGTTCGATGAGCGGGGAATCATGTAGTACGCGATGGCCAGCCCAACCGGTGTGAAAATGAGGCCCACGGCATTGTGGACATACATCCAGTTCAGGTTCGCCTGGTTGGTTCCGGTGGCGAATAGGGTCGCGAAATTGCCAGTCAGGTAGACGAAGGCCGTCCACACGATGGTGCCCATGATGTACCAGATGGAGACGTACATGGCCTCGTACTTGCGCTGTGAGATGGTCATGAAGATGTTCGCTCCGAACATGATCCAGGCCACCACCACCAGCACGTCCAGGAACATGGGCAGTTCCGCGTATTCCCAGCCCTGGTTCCAGCCCGTCAGCAGGCTGACGACCGCGCCCAGGATGATGAAATTCCAGAGGACCGCCGTGGCCAGGCCGAGTTTCTCGCTCCAGAGCTTCACGCCACAGAGGCGGGGGATGATGTAGTAGGTCAGGCCCATGTCAGCGGCCAGCAACCAGCCGAACAGCATGCCGTTGACGTGCAGGGGCCGGAGCCGCCCGTAGGTGAGCCAGGGGATGGTGCCCATCAGATCGGGCCATACGAACTTGGCCGCGATCAGCACCGCGATGATGCCCACGATGAAAAAATAGGCGACTGAACTCACGATGAACCATCGGGCGGTGGTGTCGTCGTGGACGAGGGCTCCGGCGGGGGATGGAGCGCCCCCGGTCTCGGCCTTACTGATTTGTTCCTGCATTCTGGCCTCCTTTGGGTTTCTGGTTGATGGCGCGGATGAAATTGACCAAATCGCCGACATCGTTGTTGTTCAAACCGTAATCAATCCAGGACGGCATGGCGGTGCCTTGCACGCCGTAGAGGATGGCTTCAAATAGCCGCCGGTCATCCACGCTGTCCACGAACCGGGCGTTGCGCAGATTGCGGGGCTTGGGCTGGATATCCAACGAGTTGGGCCCCTTGCCGTCGGCCTTCTTTCCATGGCAGCCCGCGCAGCGGTTGACGAACTGGGCCTCGCCTCGGGCGACGGATTCGGCGCTCATGGCGATGGGATTCTTCTCCGGGATCTGGCGCGCTTTCAGTTCGCGGCGCGGTTCCTTGGTGAAGGCCGTTTGGATGTAGGCCAGCACGCCTTTCGCTTGCTCCTCGTCGAGCATCTTTCCCCAGGCCGGCATGGAGGTGCCCGCGACGCCATTGCGGATGGAATTCACAAGCCGCGTATCGGACTTCGAATTCATGAAACCGGCTTTGGTCAGATCCCGCGGGAAAGGGTCCAGATGGATGGCGATGGGCCCGTTGCCGTCGCCCTTGTCGCCATGGCAGCGCAGGCACAAAGCTTTGTAGGTGGCTTCGCCGTTGGTCAGGGCGGGAGCGGTTTTAAGGCTGACTAGGTAGGCCGTCATGGCCTTGAATTCGTCATCCGTGAACCGGAAGGTCGGCATGATGGAATCAGGCATCGTGGATTTCGGATTTTTAAAATGCGCCGAAATCCATTGTTCGTCCTTGATCGATCCTTCAAAGCTGAGGTCCGGGGCGATGCCGCCGTCCCGCGCGCCCAATTTATGGCAGGCGGTGCAGGCTCGGTCGAGGATGAGCTTTTCACCTTGCTTGAGCATCTCGGCAGGTTTGATCTCCACCGGTTTGATGGTGGCTTGGACCAACTCGGCTCCGCCCGTGAGCTTCACCTTGTAGCGCTGGATTTCAGTCTCGGCGAAGTTGCGGCCTTTGCGGCTCTTCAAGAAGATCACCAGGGCCTTGATTTCATCATCCTTCAAGTTGAATTTGGGCATGATGGACGTGGCCAGGATGGCACGTGGATCGGCGATGCGGCCCCACAGGTAATCGAGCTTCCACTTCTTGCCCACTTCTGTGAGATCCGGTCCGATGGTGCCGTCCGACAACCCTTCGATGCGATGGCATCCGTAGCAGTTGGTGGCGAAGAAAAGCTTGCGGCCTTTCTCCACCGTGGCCGTTCCTGCGAAACCCGGGTCGGTGTGGCATTGCGCGCAATTCGCTTCGAGGTATTCCTTGCCTTTCAGCTTGGGGGCGTAGTCTTTGCGCCAGCTATCCTGGGTCGTGTGGCCCAGCAATGGGTCGGGCCAATATTCGTCTTCACCATGGCTGTATTTTGGTTCGAGGCCGCGTCCCTGGCCGTCATGGCAGACGGTGCAACCGAACTCGGAAAACTTGTGGCGCCGCTCCCATTTGCCGTTCTTTTGCACGTCGCCCATGGCGATCGAATATGGATGGGTCTTGAGTGGTTCGGCATAGGTCGAGAAACGGGGATCGTCTGAGGCGATGTGGCAAGTTGTGCAGCGGTCCACGCGGGTTTCGCCGAAATTGCTGACCACGATCTGCTCGATGCGGGGCTTGCGGTCCGACAAGGCGGCACGCTCGGCGTCGCTTTTCGCCATGGCGCGGGCCTGGTCGAAGTACGCGGTCTGGTTCCGCTCCCAGCGGTGGAAGAATTGGTCGTAGAAAACTATCCCGTGGATCAGCAGGATGAAGAAAGTTCCGATGGCAAGTGCGATTCTCATGCGCCTCTCCTCACCAAGGCATCACGAAGGCCCAATTTGGCCCGCGGAAGAAGGTGCCGATAATCACGAACACGATGTTCGCCAACACAAACGTTAGGAATATGGTGTTGGCCAGCAGCCGCTCTTTGGCGAACCACTTGCCGACGCCTGTTTGCGCTCGATCAATGTAGGGCGTGATGAAGAGCAGGACGACGAAGATGGTTGGGATGCCGATGCCGCCCCAGAACGCCGAGTAACTGACCATTTCCTGGAGCCCGAGGAAGTACCAGGGCGCCTTGGCCGGATTGGGCGGATGCAGGATGTTCACCGGCTCCTCAAGCGGGGCGTTGAACAGCAGCGACAGGATGAGGATCGCCGAAAGGGTGATGACGAAAGTGAACAGTTCCGCACGGAACAGATCGGGCCAGGAGAAAACGGTGTTATCCGGCACCTGGCCTGCTTTGGTGATCGGCCCCCGCACCAATCCTTGAAGGCCGTAGGTCTTGCGCGATTCGGGCCCGGCCACCTTCATGGTCGCGGCGGGCGCCGAAAATTCCAATGCCGGCGTGGCATCGGCTTCTGGGGGCCTGGAAAGCCCGCCATCCTTGCGGATGCGCCAGAAATGGATGGAGATGCCAAGGGTCAGAATCGCAGGCAGCACGGCCACATGCAGCACGTAGAAACGCAGCAGGGCCTCTTGTCCGACACTGGTGCCGCCCATGAGCAGGAACTGGATGTCCTTGCCCACCACGGGCGCATAACCCGCGATGGCGGTACCGACGGTGATGGCCCAGAAAGCCAGCTGGTCCCAGGGAAGCAGATAACCGGTGAAGCTCATGAAGAGCGTGAGCAGGAAAAGCACAACACCCAGCACCCAGTTGAATTCGCGGGGTTTCTTGTAGGCTCCGGTGAAAAAGACCCTGGCCAAGTGGAGGAAAACCACCGCCACCATGCCGTGGGCTGACCACCGGTGCATGTTGCGCAGGATCATTCCGAAGGCCACCGTCCCACGCAAATCCAGCATCCGGTCATAAGCCTGCGTGGTGGAAGGTACGTAATAGAACATCAGCAGGATGCCCGTGAGGATCAAGATCACGAAAAGGAAGAAGGAGATCAGGCCAAGACCCAGGGTGTAGGTGGGCTTCAGCGAATGCTTATGCACCTTCACCGGGTGGATGTGCAGGAAGAAGTTCGTGAAGCTGGTGGCGGACTTCTCCAGGTCGTTGGAGGGGAGCGGATTGCGAAAAATGGAATTCCATACGTTCTTCGGCAATTCCTTCAACGCGGTCAGGAGTCCGGGTTTGGGCGGGATGGGATTGGCGGCGGGGCTCATAGGCTCAGGTAGCTCCCAGGTGTGATTTCGATGTCCTTGTCCACTTCCAACTCTCCATTCGGGGCGAGGGTGAGCTTGTACCAAGGCAGCGGGCGGGGCGCGGGACCACCCGTGACGGTTCCGTCCTGGTCAAAACGCGACCCATGGCATGGGCAGGCGAAACCCGTATCGCTCACTCCGACGATGCATCCCAAATGGGTGCAGGTGGTCGAAAGCGCGGCGATCTTGTTGCCTTCCCGAACAACACAAAGGCTTCGTGCTCCGAGCGTGGCCCGCGTGCCAGGGGGAAAATCATCCGGCTTGCCGATGCTGAAGCGCTGAGGTTGGCCATAGGTAGCCCGCGGCTTGATGAAGACAAAGTTCGAAACCGCGCTCAGGATCCCTGAACCGAACAAGCCTAGACCAGTCAGCCAGCCAAGCATCCGGCGCCGCTGGATCTGCTCTGTGGACGCTCCGGTGCCGCTACTTCTTTTTAGGTTGACTGCCATTCGTCTCCTCCCGGAAAGCATCCTTTTTGGGGTCGTCTAGCTCCGACCAGAAAACCTGGTATTTGGTGTCCTCGATGTTCCTGAACCAACCTTTTTTCACCGCGAACACAAAAATGAATAGCGCTCCGAGCCCCATCAAGAGGCTTGCGGCGATGGAGACCCAGGTCAGTTCCATGGCCCGAAGGCTCCCAGGTTCGACGGCACGGAATTTCGTTCACACGCGCGCATGGCGGCGGCCTTTCTGGGTTGGAACCTTCGCGAGGAGGTCATGGCGTTCCTGATGGGCCTGTGCATGGCCTTCGGCCCCATGCGCAAGGGCTTCGAAGGTTACGGAGGCCAGGCTTTCCTCCAGGGACCGGGTGGCGCCCGCCCAGGCGGATTGAACCGGACAATGGCTGGAAAGCGGGCATGTATGCTCATTGCCGACGCAGTGATTTAGAGTGATGCCACCCTCCATGGCGTTCACCAGATCCAAAAGGGTGATCTCGGAGGGATGCCGCCCCAACCGGACCCCGCCTTTCGCCCCCACCACAGTGGTGAGGATGCCTGCGCTGGATAGGGGCCCGATCAACCGGCGCACAAAGGCCACAGGGAGCATCCGCTCCTCCGCGATCTCGGCAATGGTGACCTGCGTGTTCTCAGCCAGGCTCGCCAGGTGCAGAACCAGGCGGGCGGCATAGTCAGTGTGTCGTCCGATACCGATCATGACGCTCCAGAAAGATTACCAATTCTATAACAATATAAATGAAGTCATCAAATTCAAGTTTCAAGCAGGTGATGTTTGTCACAACCCCAGCCTGGGATTGGTTAAAATTTTTTAGGTAACCATGGAAACGCCCAACGGGACTCACGTCCTTGAACGTGCCATAAATGGGGATTCCGATGCATTCGGGGCCCTGGTAGAACCGCACCTGCCCATGTTCTACAACGCCATCTATCGCATCCTGGGGGACAGGGCAGATTCCCAGGACGCCCTTCAGGACGCCTTGATGGCTATCCATCGGGACTTGCCAAAGTTCGAAGGCCGCAGTGCTTTCAGCTCCTGGGCCTACAGGGTTTGCATCAACAATGCCCTGATGGTCCGGCGGGCACGGGTAAGGCGGAAGGAAGACGCCATGGAAGATTTGGTGTCACAAAATCCCGATGAGGGACGCCCCATGGATGCTGATGCTTCCCTGCGATGGAGCACGGACCCCGATGCATTCAACAAGATCGAACATAAAGAAATGCGGGAAAAAATGATGGCGGTTCTCGACAAGATGTCCGATGCGCACCGAGTGGTTTTCATCCTGAAGGATCTCGAAGACTGGACCACGGAGGCCATCGCCGAACATCTCGAAATTTCGGCTTCGGTGGTGAGGCAGCGGCTCCATCGGGGGAGGTTGTTCGTTTTGGAACGGATGCGGCCCTTTGTGCTCGGGAGGCCGACATGAGGCCGGAGCTTGAGCGTAGGCCCACGGGACAGGAGGCTCACCCATGAATTTGATGCCCTCTTGCAAAGATGTGCGTGAAAACCTCACGGAATATATGGAAGGCAAGCTGCCCTTGAGCAGGCGGATGGGGATCCGGATCCACCTTATGATGTGCAAGGTTTGCGATGGGCTTCTCCACACGCTTCAGACCCTTCCGACATTCGCCAAGGAGGTCCTTCGCGCTCCTGCGGAGGCCCCCGCGGAAGCTAAGGAAACATACGACCGGTTTTTAAAAAATATCCGGGAGACATCTAAATCCTGATGTCCGAGGAGATGCCCTTACAGATTTTGTGGGGCCGGATTCCCAGGAATTGAACAGTTCAAAGGATTAAACAGCGGGGAAAAGGCATTCTCGGCGCTAAGACAGTGGGCCTCTAGGTCTTCCGGCGTATCGATGTCGCGAGCATATGGGAGAAGCTCAAAGCGTAGATCGAGGCAGCGCACGCCACCAACGAGAGCGGCCAGCGTGTCCGGGCTGCTCCAGGGGATTTCTTCCAGAAGGTTTCCCAAATCGGGCCTGGGATCAGCGAGCGCCATCAGATAGAAGCCTCCGTCAAGACTTGGCCCCAGGACGATCCGCCCTCGCCCAAGCATTGAAAAGGCCTCCAGAATCCGCTCAGGTGTCGTGGCGGGTGAATCAGTCCCGATGACTGCGACCTGTTGATGCCCATCAGAAAAAGCAGAATTGAGAGCAGACGCCAATCTGGAGCCAAGGTTTCCAGAAATCTGAGGAAGGTAGCGGTCGGCGCCTTCAAGCCAGGACCGGATTTCGGATTTCATTTCAGGAGGATCAAAGCAGAGCCAGAGTGAGAAGGCTCCTTGCTTTTGAGCCACCCGCAATTTCGCCCAGATCCCTTCTGCCAGCTGCCGGTAAACCCGAAGGGCGGCTTCCTCGCCTAGACCCACGGCCAGGCGTGTCTTCACCTTGCCTAGCCGAGGAGCCTTGGCAAACACGATCAACGCCTTCTCTTTCCCCACGGCAACTCCTTGGGTATGGGTTGCACTCAACAACTTCGATGTAACACGGAACCCGTCCCCTGCACCCCAAGTCGATCAGAGGTGCCCGATGACGACCATCCTTCAAACTTCCGCGGATGTGGAATCTGCAGTGCGTTCCCGCTACAGCGAGGGTGCGAAAAGCCTTCAACCTGAACTTTGCTGCCCGGTGCAATACGATCCGCAATTTCTTAAGGTGATCCCCCAGGAGGTCCTGGAGCGGGATTACGGGTGTGGGGATCCTTCCCGCTACGTCCGGAAAGGTGAAACCGTTCTGGATCTCGGCTCTGGCACCGGTAAGATCGCCTTCATTGCGGCCCAGATCGTGGGGGCCGAGGGCCGGGTCATCGGCGTGGACATGAACGACGACATGCTGGACCTCGCACGCCGGGCGAATGTTGAGGTTGCCCGGTCGCTCGGTTACGACAACGTGGAATTCCGAAAAGGCCGTATCCAGGAGTTGGAACTGAACCTGGAATTGCTGGAAGAATCATTGAAACGGCGTCCCGTGGGCGATTTGCCCTCCCTGGACCGGCTCAATGGTGAGATCGCACGTCTTCGCTCTGAGTTTCCTTTGGTGGCGGCCGAGAGCGTGGACGTTGTGGTCTCCAACTGTGTGCTCAACCTCGTTGCCACGGAGGAGAAAGGCCGGTTGTTCCGCGAAATCCATCGCGTGCTCAAGCGCGGAGGGCGCGCTGTGATCTCGGATATCGTAAGCGACCGCGAGATTCCAGAAGCGCTTCAACAGGACCCGGAGCTATGGAGCGGCTGCATTTCTGGATCATTCCAGGAAGAAGCGTTCCTGAAGGCCTTCGAGGATGCCGGGTTCTATGGCATCACGTTGGAGAAGTGGGATGCGGAGCCGTGGCAGGTGGTCGAAGGCATCGCCTTCCGCTCCGTCACGGTGATCGCTTACAAGGGCAAGGAGGGCGCCTGCTGGGACCACGGCCAGGCGGTCATCTACAAGGGACCTTGGAAGCAGGTGACGGATGATGACGGCCACGTGCTGCATCGGGGCGTGCCCACCGCCGTCTGCGCAAAGACATTTGAGATCTACTGCCGGGAGCCTTACGCGCATCAGTTCGAGCACCTGGCGCCAGAAGCGCCACTCGCCGAAATCCTCCCCTTCCCTTGCGGGAGCGAACCACTGCGCCGAGACGGCACGGGCCTGAAGGCGCTCCACGGGACCGGAACGTGTGGTCCCAATGGCTGCTGCTGAGGATGCCATGCTAAAGACCCTCGAACCCCTTCGCGCAGCCTGCGCTTTCGACGACCTGCTCGCCCAGCGCGGGTTGCCGCCGCTTTCCCGCCGGGCAGTGGAAATTCTTCAAATCAATGTGGGGCGCTACTGCAACCAGGCTTGCGCCCACTGCCATGTGGAAGCGGGGCCCCTGCGCACCGAGCGCATGACCCTGGACACCGCCCAGCGGATCCTGGAGCTAGCGGCGGACAGCTCGGCGCTTCACACGCTGGATCTCACAGGCGGCGCGCCTGAACTTCACGAAGTATTCCGCCCGCTTGTGGAAGGCGCCCGGCGCTTGGGGATGCAGGTCATTGACCGGTGCAATCTCACGGTCTTGTTCGAGCCTGGGCAGGAGCACCTGGCCCAATATTTGGCCGATAACCAGGTCCAGGTGGTGGCTTCGCTCCCATGCTATAGCAGGGTCAATGTGGACAAGCAGCGAGGCAATGGCGTCTTTGATCTGAGCATCCGCGCCCTCCAGCGGCTCAACGAATTAGGGTATGGGATTCCTGGGTCTGGGTTGGATCTGGACCTCGTGTTCAATCCTCAGGGCGTCTCCCTTCCGCCGCCCCAGGCCGCTCTGGAGCTCGAATACAAGCAGCACCTGGCCGAGGACTTTGGCATCCGCTTCAATCGCCTGTTCGCCATCACGAACATGCCCATCAAACGCTTCCGCGAACAGCTCCGCCGGGAGAATCGGGAATCGCAATACATGGGTAAATTGGCGGCAGCCTTCAATCCCGAGACTGTTCCAAATGTCATGTGCCGGAACCTGCTCAGCGTGAGCTGGGACGGGCGCATCTACGACTGCGACTTCAATCAGATGCTGGACCTTCCAGAAGGTGGGGGAGCCACGGTGTGGACCATCGACAGCCTGGATGAATTCAGCGGATCAAAGATCACCACCGGGGACCATTGCCTCGGCTGCACAGCCGGGTGCGGCTCCAGTTGTGGCGGGAGCCTGGCATGAATCCGCCCTCAGGAGCGTTCCCATGCTGATGCTCTTCCTTGTGGCCCTCGCGGGCCTGGGGCTCGCGCTGGCGAATGGCGCCAACGCCAACGGCAAGCCCGTGGCCACGCTCATCGGCAGCGGTGTGCTCGCATCCAGGAGCGGACTCGCCTGGGGATTCTGGACCACCTTGGCGGGGTCCCTCTTCGCGTTGTTCTGGGGTGCGGCATTGTTGAAGTCCTTCAGCGGCCAGGGCCTTGTGGCCGCCCAGGTGACGGCTAATCCGGCCTTCCTGCCCAGCGTCGCGCTGGCGGCGGCGGGCACCGTGGCCCTGGCCACGCGACTCTCGCTTCCTGTCTCCACGACCCACGCTCTTCTAGGCGGTCTCATCGGAGCAGGCCTGGTGCTGGGACATGGCCAGGTCGCTTGGGCGATGGTGGTGAAAAAATTGGCGGGCCCGCTCTTGCTGAGCCCGGTCCTTGCATTGGCCGTCACCTGGGTCCTCACACCATTGATCCGGGCATTAACCCCTGCTGCGGGCGCCAGTGATTGCGCCTGCGTGGGTGTGTGTGCCTCTGTGGTTTCACCTGAAGGCGCACTCCTGATGACATCCGGTGTGGCGCTCCAGGTTGGGACCTACCCTGAGTGCAAGCTTGAGGGAGGATTCGTGCTGATGCCTCCGAGAGCACTGGCGCTTCGTGGACTTCACATTCTTTCCGGTGGGGCGGTCAGCTTCGCGCGCGGGCTCAATGACACCCCAAAGATCGCTGCGGTATTACTTCCGCTGGCCCTCTTTGGAAAGTCTGGAGCCATTGTCTCCGTGGCCCTCGCCATGGGCATCGGAGGTTGGTTCCTGGCGAAGGGCGTCACCGCCACCATGAGCCAGAAAATCACCCACCTGGAGGGCCGTGAACCAGACGCCCTGGCAGGAAATCTGGCAACGGCATTCCTGGTGCTCCTGGCTTCGCGTTGGGGCGTCCCGGTTTCCACGACCCATGTGGCCACTGGAGCGCTGGTGGGCGCGGGTGCGAGCCGGGGTGAGTTCCAAACCAAGACCCTCGCCCGAATTCTTACCGCCTGGGTGACGACGCTCCCGCTGGCTGCCGCCTTGGCCGCAGTGATGGTTGTGGTGCTTGGGGGGATCCAGTGACCGCCCGGACCAAGGCTCTCCTCGCTTTGGCGATGGTGATTCTGGTTTTCATAGCAGCGCGATTTCTGCCTCTTCAGGCCTGGCTCCAAGGATTCAGTAGCTGGGTGGGCGGCGCCGGAGCGTTGGGTGTTTTGGCCTTCATCGTGATCTATGCCCTCTTAGCCGGTGTGGGCTTCCCCGCCCTTCCCCTCACGCTGGCCGCAGGCGTCATTTATGGCCCGCTCAAGGGAACGTTGGTGGTCTCTCCAGCCAGCACACTGGGCGCGCTGTTGGCTTTCTTGCTGGGGAGAGGTTTCTTCCGCGATTGGGTGCGGTCGAAGGCTTCATCGGATGCCCGTTTGGGAGCGCTGGATGCGGCCGTGGCTAAGGAGGGCTGGCGTCTGGTGGCCCTGCTTCGATTGAGCCCAGCGTTTCCCTTCAATGTGTTGAATATGACCCTGGGAGCGACGGGAATGGCGCTGCTGCCCTACCTGCTGGCTTCCTGGATCGCGATGCTGCCAGGAACCTTCCTTTTCGTGTCTCTGGGCGCCGCCGCCGGGCAGGCCTCGGGGCTGGGCGCTAACCACCCCACGAATCCCTGGATGCTTGGGATCGGCATCCTCGCCACGGCCATCGTCACCCTTCGCGTGACTCAAATCGCCCGGAAAGCGTTAGCGAAACAACTTCCCGGAACGGAGCAAGCATGATTGGTCTTCTGGATATGAACACCCATGATGATCGTCTGCTTAAGTCGGTGGCGCCTTCGGACTGGGTGAATCCAACGCCGAAATCCAGATATGACTTGGTCGTATTGGGCGGCGGACCCGCGGGTCTCGTAGCTGCCATGGGCGCCGCGGGCCTTGGGGCGCGCGTGGCCCTGGTGGAAAAGCATCTGCTGGGCGGCGACTGCTTGAACTCCGGTTGCGTGCCCAGCAAGGCCCTCCTTGCGGCGGCCCGGCGGGTCCAGGAGGTGCGTGAGGCACCCGAATTTGGGATCAAGGAAACCGGTCCAGTCGAGGTGGACTTCCCATCGGTCATGGATCGGATGCGGCGCTTGAGGGCTGATCTTTCGGTTCACGACAGCACGGAAAGGCTACGAAAAGCGGGTGTGGATGTCTTCCTGGGCACTGGGCGATTCAGTACCCCGGATGCCATTCAAGTTGGCGGCCTTTCGTTACGATTCAGAAAGGCGCTCATCGCCACCGGGGCCAGGGCCTTGGTGCCGCCCATTCCCGGCCTTGATCAGACGCCCTTCTTCACGAACGAAACACTCTTCACACTCACCGAATTGCCCCGGCGCCTCGTCGTGCTCGGCGGAGGTCCCATCGGCTGCGAAATGGCCCAGGCCTTTCGAAGGTTCGGCAGTGAAGTGACCCTTGTGGAGCGCGCCAGCATCCTTCCCCGGGACGAACCTGCCGCCGCAGACTTCATCCGCCGTGCGTTCAAACAGGACGGCATCCAAGTCCTGGAGGCGACGGAGGCTATCTCCGTGCTGCCAGGCGCAGAAAAGCTGATTCGGATAAAAAATGAAAAGGGCGAATCCGAATTGAAGGCGGATGCGATCCTCGTAGCCGCAGGGCGACGGCTAAACCTTGAAGGGATCGGACTCACCGAAGCGGGAATCGAATTGGCAGGAAGGGGCCTGCAACTCGATCCCTTCAGCCGCACCACCAACCGCCGGGTCTTCGTCGCCGGGGACGCGGCCGGGGGCCCCCAGTTCACCCATACCGCCGATGCCCAGGCGCGGATGGTGCTCCGCAATGCCTTCTTCCTGGGGCGAGGAAAAGCCAAGGACATGATCGTGCCCTGGGCCACCTACACCGATCCCGAAGTGGCTCAGGTGGGCCTCACAAAGGCAGTGGCTGAAGCTCAGGGCTATGAGGTGGAAACACTCAAAGTGGATGTGGCTGCAACGGATCGGGGCTATCTGGAAGACGACCAAGGATTCGTCCAGGCGGTGCTGAAGCGGGGTTCCGACAGGGTGCTGGGCATCACGCTGGTGGGGCGCCACGCGGGGGAATGGGCCGGAGAAGCCGCGCTGCTCCTGCATTTGAATCCCACCCTTCGCGCCCTATCGGAAACCATCCATCCCTATCCCACAGGAGCGGAAGTTCTAAAACGGCTCGGAGACGAGGGACAACGAAGGCGCCTCACGCCCATGGCCCTCAAATTCTTCGGGCTTTGGTTCCGACTTGGGCGGGGAGGCGCTGCTTGACCTCTGGCTCGCTCATTTCCGTCGTCATTCCCACGTGGAATGAATCGGACCAGATCCATAGGTGCTTGCAGCAATTCGAATATTTGGAAGGCGAGTGGGAATTGATCGTGGCGGACGGGGGCAGCACCGATGGGACGCCGGAACAGGCTGAGGCTCTGGGTGCTTGCGTAGTCCGATGTACAGAGCGCGGACGTGGTCCCCAACAGAATGCAGGGGCAGAGGTGGCTCGTGGCGAACTACTCCTATTCCTGCACGCTGATGCGATCCTTCCCGCAACAGCCCATGGGTGGATCACCAGCACGCTGTCACGGCCAGGTGTCGCGGCGGGAGCCTTTCGCATTCGCCATGCTGCTGAAAAGTGGAGCGGATGGAAAGCTCGTACCCTACGCTTGGCCGACCTGCGCTCCCACTGGACAAAAATTCCTTACGGCGATCAAGGGATCTTCATGAAGACTGCGACGTTTCGAGCCTGCGGCGGATTCCCTCGCAAACCTCTCATGGAGGATGTGGCACTGGTCCGGAAATTATCCCGCATGGGGGGCATTGAAACCGTCCGCGCCGAGATGCGTGTTTCTGGCCGAAGGTTCGAGCACAGCCCCGTGCGCGCCTTCCTATGCATGAACACATTCTCCCTGCTGGATCATTTGGGAGTCCATCCCAGAACGCTCGCCCGCCTATATGGGAATCCGCGTTAGCCCTTCACGGGATGGTGAGCCATTCGCCCCCATATTTTGAGATGAGTCCGTTGATGGCGGGCCGCATCATGCGATCGCGCATCTGCCAACGGAGCATGAAGGCGGGCATGTACCAACGGGCCCGAAAGTATTGCTTCCAGGTGACCACGGACCCACCCTCGGCCTGTTCTATCACGAAGGAACCAAGGTGGTCGGAGAGAGGCATTTTCATTTCCGAGCGGGCCATGTCGGCGCGGTAGGAATAACTCCGCCCCGGCTCGAACGCCACAATTTCTTCCCGAAGGGCCTTGCCACCGAAATCGCAAACACGCTCCGAGCAAGCGCCCGTCTGGCCAGGCCCCGTAGCCGAACGGGAGTGATCCCACTTGATCGAGTGGATGGCGCCGAACCATTCGGGGAGGCGGTTCGCGACGAGATCGAAGGCTTCCGCAGGCGGGATCCGGAGCCGAAAGCGCAACTCGATCTGTAGCGGGCCTACGGGCAAGGGGCGGATCTTCGTCTGGTGGGTATTGGTCACGGTGTCACTCCTGGATGTGCCGCTGAGTGCGGCGTCTTGCAAGGTGGGTTGATGGACGTCTTGACGAAGAAACTCGTCTGGTGCGGCAGCCAGGGCAGTCGTCATGAGCCCAAGGGTCAGAAAGGGTCGGAAACGCATAGGATCTCCGCTAAGTGAGGAAGAGGGGAAATGAGCCTGAGTAAGCCGGATGATGGCGCTCAGCAGGGTCTGGGACCGCATGAAGCCGTTGCTTCTTGCGCCCTGGTCCAACGAATATGGAGCCAAAGATTAGTACAGAGAAGTGGGTCAAATAGTTACAATCTGTAATGAAATATAGGACAATGACGCATGACTCTGGACTCCCTCGAGGATGTGAGGCTCTTTCGCCAGGTGGTGGTTTCTGGTGGCATCAGCGCCGCCGCGCGAGTGTTGAATAGCAACAAGAACCGGATCAGCCAACGCCTCGCATCACTGGAACAGGATCTTGGCGTGCGGCTCGCGCACCGCACCACGCGCAGTTTCAGGCTCACGGAGGAGGGGGAGCGATTCTATGCCTCCGTGGAGGCGCTTCTGGAGGCAGCGGAGCGATCTGAATTGTCGGTGGCCTCGACCCGCGCCATGGAGGGACGTGTCCGGCTCGCGCTGCGTTCAACGATGGTTGGCCTTGGAATCGGCACGGAAATCACGCAGTTGATGCAGGTGGCGCCAAAGCTGAAGCTTCAACTGGTGGTGATCGACGAAAAGGCTGACCTTCTGGCCGGTGGTTTCGATCTGGCCATGCAGGTGGGCTCCTTGCCGGATAGCTCCCTGGTCGCGACCCGGCTTGGCACCGTTTCCGTGGTCCTGGCCGCGGCCCCGTCCTATTTGGACACACATGGACGGCCAAGAACCCCCAGTGACCTCGCTCTCCACCAATGCATCCGCAAGCTGGGGGACGAGCCCGAGAAAACGTGGCCGCTGGTCAATCGCCGAGGCGTCCGTTTCAAAGCGGCCATCGGTGGAAGTTTCGAGTGCAGCGATTCCCAGCTCCAATCCGAAGTGCTGTATGCGGGTCTAGGCATCGGGCTGCGGCCTGCGGAAGAGGTCCGCCGCGCAGAAGCCGCCGGAAGGCTGGAGCGGGTGCTTCCTTCCTGGGAATTCGCTCCAGTTCCCGTTTGGGCCATCAGCCCGAAAGGAAGGCTCCGCTTGCCCCGGGTGGCCCTGATCGTGGACCTTCTGAAGCGGGTGGTGGTTCGGTTCGCCTAGAGCGCGAAGGCCGTTGAATCGGCCGGAGGATGGATAATCTCGGAGTGGCCGTAGGGCCTGATCAAGTCCTAGCGCACCAT
The DNA here is from genome assembly GCA_016722505.1 of Holophagaceae bacterium. Taxonomy (GTDB): domain Bacteria; phylum Acidobacteriota; class Holophagae; order Holophagales; family Holophagaceae; genus JANXPB01. Next base: position 1,185,212 of record JADKJH010000001.1, on the reverse strand, counting down.
TCGTGTAGGAATTCCTCGCCCAATGCAGAAAAGGAACTGGTGTTCACCCAGTTCCTTTTCCATCGGTTCGTAGCATTACGGTTGAATCCGCAGCAGCCCGATCAGTCCTTCCAGACACGCGAAACGAATGCCGCATCCACGGGGGTATGGAAGAGGTGGTTCGAATAGTTGCTGATTGTCTTAACCGCCACGGCAAGGACAATTTCAAGGATCTGGCGTTCCGTGAAACCGGCACCTAGGAATGCCTCAACATCCGCACGTTGCGGCAGTCCACGCTTCACGACCATCACGCGGACAAATGCGGCCAAGGCCGCGAGCTTGGTGTCAGGGATAGCCCGGTCATCACGGATGGCGTTCGTGACTTCCATGGGAACCTTGGACATCGCATCCGCCACGAGGCTATGGGCGGCCATGCAGTATTCACAGGCATTCTGGCGGCTGATGACCAGGAATACGACCTCCTGTTCGACAGCGGTAAACCCTGAACCTTGCCGGAATAGCGCATAGCCGTGCAAGTAGGTTTCGAGCAGGCCCGGTGAATTGGCCATGCCCAGGTACATGTTCGGGATGAAGCCCATCTGCACCTGTGCCTTCTCCAGGAAGGGACGGGCCTTGGGATCGGCGTTCTCGATGGTTTTCGGCGCCAAGGCCAGCTTATATTCGGACAACATGAGGGACTCCTTCGCAAATTGGGGTTGAGGTTGGACTTTGTATGGAAATATCCAGGCAGATAAAAAACTGGATCGATCGGGACCTACTTGACGGCTGGTGCGAACTCTACGGGCACCCAAGCGTAGTGGTTTCCATCGGCTCGGACGTGGCCAAGTCCTGGAAACGGCAGGTGCATGCCGCCGACTAGGAGCCTCTCCTTGGCCGCCTTGGCGAAGAGCTTTTTCCGTGCGGCCACCGCCTGATCCTTGTTCGAGTCGAACTCGATGGCGACCTCGGGACGGGCGAACTGGACGGCATGGTTGTGGACGATGTCGCCCCAGATCAGCAATCGCTGATCGCCGCTCGACAGTAAATAGGCACTGTGCCCAGGGGTATGGCCGTAGGCGGAGACACTGGTGATCCCTGGAAGGATCTCCTCGTCATGGCTGAAGGTCTTCCACCGGCCAGTTGCCTGATAAGGCGCAGCAGCCTCGCGCGCCATTTTGAAGAAGGGTTGAAAACCGGCGGGCGCCTTGGAGGCGACCTCTTCGTTTAGCCAGAAATCATTGTCATCTTGCGAGGACCAGATCTCCGCGTGGGGAAAGACAGCCTTGCCGTCTGCCGTCAGCAATCCGGTCACGTGGTCGGGGTGCAGATGGGTGAGGAACACCGCATCGATCTGGTCCGGGCGGTATCCACCGGCCATGAGGTTTGTGCCAATGCGCCCGAGCGTCGGTCCGAAGATCTGGCTAGCGCCCACACCTGCATCAATAAGCACAAGCTTGTTGCCCGTGTTGATCAGGTAGGCATTGACCGCGGTCTGGACCACAGGGCCCTTGACGAACAAGTGGCTGAGCAGCCGACTCACCTCTTCTTCGCTCGTGTTCTTCAAAAGTTTTGTATCCACGCCGATGGCGCCATCGTACAGGGCCGTGACCTCGAATTGGCCCACCATCATGCGGTAATAGCCTGGCACCTGTATTTTCTGTTGAGGCACCGCAGAAACGGCCAGCCCGCCGCCAGCCAGGAGAGCGATCGCCTGGGATGAATGCAGAAGGCGTTTGATGCTTGAGATGAAGTGACTACTCGCCATTTATGACCTCTGATGGGGGACGGATTGCAAAGCCAGGCAGACCGTCGCGCCGTAGACAAGGTTGCGGTTTTGATGGACCCCAAAGGCGTCTGCGGGGTCCACACGTGGTGTCTGTGGGGGGTGCCCTTTTCCAAGGCTCTGTCCAGGTTGTGGGGGGGAGTGGCCATGGGCCATCGCGGGCTCCTTCGAAATCGTGCTCAGCGCACGATCCGAATGTGTCACCCTGAATCGTCTCGATGGTGACTGAGAGTCCGAATAATCAGACGCGGAGTCCAGCATGCCCGGCGATGTCCTCCAGCCTTTGTTTGAGCACCTCCGCATCCAGGCGCGAACCTTTTTCTCCGGAAACCTCTGCACAGTGGCTGGCTTCGACCAGCCAAAAGGACAAGGAGATCTCCACCTCGTGCGGCGCGGGAAGGGTGAAGTCCGCTACCAGGGGGGGCGGCCTTCGCTGCAAATCCTAGGACCTTGCCTGCTCTTTTACCCACGCGGCCTGCCCCATTACCTTGTTCCTGATGAACGTGAAGGCCTGGATGTGGTCTGCACCAGCATCACGTTCGGCAGCGGGGTCGGCCACCAGCTGGCTGGAGCGTTGCCGGATGTCATGCGGTTGGGCGTGGAGGAAGTTGAACCTCTCGTCGGCCTTCTTTTCCATGAGGCATTCGGAACATCAGAAGGCCGCCAGGCCATCGTTGACCGTCTCTCTGAAGTCGTGTTCATCCATTTCCTTCGGCATGCCCTGGCACAACATCAGGCGGAACCAGGGTTGATCGCCGGCCTGGTGCATCCTCAACTTCAAAACGCGATCACTGCCATGCACGCGGAACCTGCCCGGGATTGGACTTTGGACGACATGGCCGCCTCGGCCCATCTTTCACGCAGTGGCTTTTCCAAGCTGTTCAAGGAGATCGTTGGCGCCACCCCAGGAGAGCACCTTGCGCGTTTCCGGGTCTCCATTACCCAGGAGCTCCTGGCGCGTGGAATCCCATTAAAAGTCGCAGCCTTCGAGGTAGGTTACGGAAGTTCAACTGCGCTTTCTCGTGCTTTCCGTGAACTCACCGGGGCCTCTCCCAGGGAATGGCTCAAGACCCACCGTGATACCTCGATCCCCGGCCATTCGAAGGGGCATGGAAACCTCGCCCCGTAACCTTAGCCCCGGCAGGTGGGTTGCTTCCCTCTGTCCTCGAGTGGGGACTGAGGGAAGCAATGGGAGCGGATCGTCGCCTCGCAGGCGGATCAGAGGTTGTGTCGGGTCTTTGAGAATTGGGATAGCTACCAGACTTGGCTGTCGAATGTGATGGCACAACAGAACGGTTGAAGCCGCAGCCTTCTCGATTACGTACGATTACCCGCTTTGTCGAGCAAGCTATCCCTTGGCCTTGATGACTGGCGCACTTCCTGATCACGCGTAGAGAGAGTGATAAGAATGTCCCAGCTGCAGCAGCGACCCATCTGGCCCCTCAGGTATTGCGCAGTCCTAAGATGAGAATTTTTGAACTGTAGGCGTAATAACCGGTGCAACGAACGGGCGAATTGAGGACCGCCAGTTCCAAATTGGTTTCCAAACCTACTTAGCACTAGAGATGCAGTTCAAACTTCAATCTTAGAATTCAATCTGGTCCCAACAACAGACCCGTGTTGCATATTACTACGAATAATTTCGTGGATATCTACGATAAACCTCGTATTAATGGTTTCGTAGATAGTTCCGGAGCTCCCATGGCTGATCAAACCACCAAACCCACGGACGGTGAACTTGCCATTCTCACGGTGCTCTGGCAGCTGGGGCCGTCCACGGTCCGGCAGATCTTCGATGTGCTAAGCGCAGAGAGGGACCTGGGCTATACCACCGTGCTGAAGATGCTGCAGATCATGACCGACAAGGGGTTGGTGACCCGGAATGAAACCGAGCGCACCCATGTGTACACGGAGCGCTTTTCGGAAGCGGACACACAATCGCATTTGGTGAAGGATCTCGCGGATCGCGCCTTCGGTGGATCGGCCATGAGGCTGGTGATGTCGGCTCTATCCAACAAGCGGGCCAGCCGCAAAGAACTCGCAGAAATCCGTCGCCTACTGGATGCAGCCGGAGGTGGGAAATGAGTGGGCTTTTCCAGAATGGCCTGTATCAGGGCCTTTGGTCCCAGGCCCTGGCATGGACCCTTCTCAACTTTCTTTGGGAAGGTGCGGTGCTGGGCCTTGTGGCATGGGCGGGCCTTCGCCTGCTCCGACGGCGCAGCGCCAACGCCCGGTATTTATGGGCCTGCCTCTGCCTGGGGCTGATGCTGGCTGCTGCCGTGACTACATTCGTAGCCTTGCGTCCTTTGTTCCCTGCACCTTCCACCTCGGTGGCCGCGGCCCTGGACCCGCAGAATTTGCATGCGGTCCTGAATGAAAGGTCTTGGTGGCTCCGCGCCCAATACGCCTTCGCACCGCTCTTGCCCTGGGCCTTGGGCCTATGGAGTCTTGGTGTGGCGCTGCTCACGCTGCGCTTGGCGGGCGCCTGGCTCTGGCTTCAGCGGTTGCGGTACACCCACGTGGAACCTGCGGGCGCCGAATTCCAGATGCAGCTGAATTCGCTCATCCACCGGCTTCATGTGGATCGCGCGGTGGGGCTCGTCAAATCCACTATGGTGGAAGCACCGTTGGTGATCGGGTGGCTGCGGCCCGCCATCCTGGTGCCCGTTATCGCGATCTCAGGCCTATCACCTGAAGCGCTGGATGCGGTCCTGGCGCATGAATTGGCGCATATCCGGCGGCATGACTATTTAGTGAACCTGCTGCAGTCGGTGGTGGAGATTTTGTTCTTCTATCATCCGGCGGTGTGGTGGCTGTCTGCCGAGATCCGTGCCGAGCGCGAAAACGCCTGCGATGACGTGGCCGTCTTAAGCTGCGGCGACGCCTTGTTCTATGCCCGTTCCCTCGCCCGGCTGGAGGAACTGCGTGGTTCCATGCCCAGCCCGAAACTCGCTCTTGCATCCAACGGAGGTTCCCTCATGAATCGTATCCACCGTCTCCTGCTGCCTCCCTTGCCGCCGTCCAGTACAGCGCGGGCGGGGCTTATCGCGGTCTTGGCGTTCAGCTTGCTGGGCGCGACCACCTTCAAGATCACCCAGTCTCCCGCGCCAAAGCCCGATGAGGCCAAACAGCACAAGGTATCCAAAGTGGTTGTGCGCTCGGGTGGTGAGACGCAAGATGTCGCCATGAAAGGCGACGTGATTCTGGATCCAGAAGCCAAGGAATTAGTGAAGCTTGGACTCGGGGGCTCCATCGAATTGAAGGTGCGCGAGGGCGGCAAACTCAAGAAATTCACAGCCCGCAAGGATGCCAAGGGCGAAGTGCGTGAATGGACCGTGGATGGCAAAGCCACGCCCATGACCGCCGAAGACGAGGCCTGGTTGAAGAAGCACTTGAGGGAATTGAAGCGCCTTGAAACTCAGACACCGCGCACACCAGAACGCCACGCAAAAAAAATCGTCATCGAACACGATGGGGATTCAGAAGTCATGGACATCGCAGGGTTAGATGCGCTTCAGGAACTGGATTCGTTGGCCGAGCTGCATGGACAATCCGCCGGTACCGATGCGGCGCGGATGAGGCGTGACGAAGTACGGAAGATTGTCATCGAATCCAGGCGCATGGCCAAAGATGCGGCCCGCCAAGCGAGGGATGCCGTGAAGGAAATGCGGATCATAGTGAGGAAAAGCAGAGCCGACGCAGAACAAATGCGCCACCAAAGAGAGAAGATAGGGGAGGGCATCGGAGTGTTCGTTGACTCTGATGAACCCGATGGGCCAGAGATCAACGAGGATGGGACTCCACGGGCTGATGGCAGCGTGCCGCGCAAGCCACGGGTACGAGTGCTGCATTTCGGTGGGAAAGAAGCTGGGGAGGTTCGAAAGGCCGAAATCGAAAGCCTGAAAGCAGAGATCGAGCACATGAAAGCCCGGTTGGAACGGTTGCAGAAAAATGAGACCGACCCACGAAGCGCAACGCCGAGACCACTGCGACCATCCCGGCCGATGCGGCCAATTCCACCTCCACCCCCAAGCCCGCCGAATCCTCCGGCGCCGCTTTCTCCAAAGCATGCAGTGCCGCCACCACCACCACCACCACCGCCTCCTCCGCCTGCACCACTGCCGCCAGCACCACCAGAAGCGCCGACACCACCTCCGACTTCAACGGCTCCCGGCGGAGTGAGCTGAAGCCTGGCTGATTCCGACCACCAGCCTAGGCGTTAGCCTCCAGAAAGGACGCGGCGGCCTCTTCGTCGTATGCCCCGGAACCGTGGAATGCGCGGATTTCGCCCCCGGCCATGAGGACTACCTTGGCAAAGTGGTCTGGTTGCCAGCCGAAATGAGCAAGCAGCTCCCTGCCGCCTTTGTGGACCTGCACGATGGATTCCCATGATGTGGGCGGAGTATGGATCCTCATGGCTTCGGCTGTGTCGGTCAGTGCTTGGGCCGGGATGAAAATGGGTGTGATGGGTACGCTCAGGAAATCAATGCCCTGGACGGTGAAGAATTTTTTCCACACCCGCACATCATGCCGCGCCTCATGGTCGAATCCGAAAATCAGAGCAATGGGGCCATAAGGCAGATCCTCTGGAATGCGAAAGACACGGCCGGAGAGCGTGGTTCCGAGCAGGGAAGGAAGCGTTTTCAACATTACATGTTCCTTCTGTATTGCCCGCCGACTTCGTAGAGCGCGCTGCTGATCTGGCCAAGGCTGCAAACCTTCACAGTCTCTAGGAGCTCCTCGAAGAGATTTCCATTTTCGATAGCGGTTTGCTTCAAGCGCGCAAGCGCCTCGGACGCTTTAGCCTGGTTGCGCTCCTGGAACGCCTCGAGATTGTGGATTTGCTGTTGCTTCTCCTCATCGGTCGAGCGGATGAGTTCGATGGCACCCATTTCCGCAGCATTGGGGTTCAGGAAGGTGTTGACGCCGATGATGGGCAGTTCGCCACTGTGTTTCAGCTGCTCGTAGTGCATGGATTCTTCCTGGATCTTGCCGCGCTGGTACATGGTCTCCATGGCGCCCAGCACGCCGCCTCGGTCGCTGATACGCCGGAATTCCGTGAGTACCGCTTCCTCCACCAGGTCCGTAAGCTGATCGATGATGAAGGCGCCTTGAAGCGGATTCTCATTGTTCGTGAGGCCAAGCTCGCGGTTGATGATGAGCTGGATGGCCATGGCGCGGCGTACGCTCGCTTCTGTAGGCGTGGTGATGGCCTCGTCGTAGGCATTGGTGTGCAGCGAATTGCAGTTGTCCGAGATGGCGTAGAGCGCCTGCAGCGTGGTGCGGATGTCGTTGAAATCGATCTCCTGGGCATGGAGCGAGCGGCCCGAAGTCTGGATGTGGTACTTCAGTTTCTGGCTGCGCTCGTTGGCGTGGTATTTCTCGCGCATGGCGGTGGCCCAGATGCGCCGGGCGACACGGCCGATGACACTGTATTCCGCGTCCAGGCCGTTGCTGAAGAAGAAAGAAAGGTTCGGCGCAAAATCATCAATGGCCATTCCGCGGGACAGGTAGTACTCCACGAAGGTGAACCCGTTGGCCAGCGTGAACGCGAGCTGAGAAATGGGATTCGCGCCTGCTTCGGCGATGTGGTAGCCGCTGATGGACACGCTGTAGAAATTGCGGATCTTTTCTGAAATGAAGCACTGCTGGATATCACCCATGACCTGGAGCGCGAATTCAGCGCTGAAGATGCAGGTGTTCTGCGCCTGGTCTTCCTTGAGGATGTCCGCCTGGACCGTGCCGCGCACGGTTTGAAGCGCCTCGGCGCGCAGCGTTGCGTAGATTTCGGCAGGTAGGACTTCTTCTGCGGTGACACCCAGAAGCGCGAGTCCCAAACCGGAGTTGCCCTCGGGGAGGGTGCCTGCGTAAGTTGGCCGCCCGAGGCCCTTGGCTTTGTAGAGCGCGGCGATTTTCTTCTGGGCCGACTCCATCTGGCCGTGTTCCAGCAGCCACTTTTCAGCCCGTTGATCAATTGCGGCGTTCATGAAAAATGCCAGGAGAATAGGAGCGGGGCCGTTGATGGTCATGCTCACGCTGGTGGTCGGCGCCAGCAGATCGAACCCGCTATAAAGTTTTTTGGCATCATCCAAGGTGCAGATGGAGACGCCGCTGTTGCCGACCTTCCCGTAGATATCGGGGCGGATGTGCGGGTCTTCTCCGTAGAGCGTGACGCTGTCGAAGGCCGTGCTGAGACGCGCAGCGGGCTGACCCTTGCTGACGTAGTGGAAGCGCTTGTTGGTGCGCTCAGGCGTGCCCTCGCCGGCGAACATGCGGGTGGGATCCTCGCCCGTGCGCTTGTATTCGAAGACGCCTGCCGTGAACGGAAAGCGTCCGGGAATGTTCTCCAGCAGCTGCCACTGGAGCAGATCGCCCCAGCTTCTTGAGTCCGGCAGCGCGATCTTAGGAACCCTGGTGCCGCTCAGGGACTCGGTGTAGTTATCGATGCAGATTTCGCGGCCGCGCACTACGTAGGTGTTCTCGTCGTCGGTGAAGGTATGGCGGGTGCGCTGCCAGTCGGCGAGCAGCTTGCGGCAGCCGTTGTTCAGCTCGCTTAAGTGTTCCTGGTAGCGCTGGCGGAGCAGCAGAATGGCGTCCCCGTTCACGCCGTCGACGTCTTCCACGAGCTGAACGGAATCATAGAATTCCGCCATGGCTGGCACATGGTCGCCTAGTGTGAGCAGGGTCGAATAAAGCCCGTAGGCGGTCTCCGCGCAGTCCGCCTGCTTGGCCGCCCAGCGCTTGTAGCCCTGGACGGTGTCGGCGATCTCCGCCAGGTAGCGCACCCGCTCACCTGGAATGATGGCGTGTTTGATGGAGGGAAGGGCGCTGGCCGCGAGCTTTGGCGCCCAGGGCACGCCGGTCTTGGCTGCAATCGCCTTCACGATGTTGACGTAGGCCCAGTTGGTTCCAGGATCGTTGAACTGGCTCGCGATGGTTCCATAGACCGGCATTGCGTCCGGGTCCGCCTCGAACAGCTTCCGCGCCCGCTGGAACTGCTTGCGCACATCGCGCAGGGCATCCTCGGCGCCGCGCTTGTCGGCCTTGTTGAGCACGACCACATCGGCGAAATCGATCATGTCGATCTTCTCAAGCTGGGTGGCGGCGCCATATTCCGGTGTCATCACGTACATGGACACATCCACCAGGTCCGTGATTTCAGAATCGCTTTGACCGATGCCCGCTGTCTCCACGATGACGAGATCAAAACCAGCGGCCTTGGCTTCGTGGATGGCTGCTGCCAACGCATGGGACGTGGCCTTATGGGCGCTCCGCGTGGCGAGGCTGCGCATGAAAACCCTGGCCCGGAAATCCGGGTGGAAGATGGCGTTCATGCGGATGCGGTCGCCGAGCAATGCGCCGCCCGTCTTGCGTTTGGTGGGGTCCACGCTCAGGATGGCGACGCGCTTGTCCGGAAAATCCACCAGGAACCTGCGTACGAGCTCATCTGTAAGGGAGGATTTGCCTGCGCCACCGGTTCCTGTGATGCCAAGGACGGGAATGGTTTTGGTGGGGGCCGCGCTGGCGGGACTCTTTCCATCGCTCAGTTCGATTTCAGTGATCTTGCGTGCTAGGGGAATGGCAGCGCTCTGGTTCCGCGGATCGAAATCCGAGCGCTCAAGCATGTCGTTGATCATGCCCTGCAGGCCCATGATGCGGCCATCTTCGGGGCTGTAGATGCGTGCGACGCCGTAGGCTTCCAGTTCTGCTATTTCAGAAGGCACGATGACCCCGCCGCCGCCGCCAAAGATTTGAACATGGCCAGCCCCAGCTTCACGCAGCAGCTCCACCATGTACTTGAAATATTCGACATGGCCGCCCTGGTAGCTGCTGATGGCGATGCCCTGGGCATCTTCCTGCAGCGCCGTATCCACCACGTCTTTCACGCTGCGGTTGTGGCCCAGGTGGATCACTTCAGCGCCGCTGGCCTGCAGGATGCGCCGCATGATGTTGATGCTGGCGTCGTGTCCGTCGAATAGGCTGGCGGCTGTGACGAACCGGATTTTATGCAGGGGTTGATAGACGCCATCGGGGCCGACGACCCCCCTGGTATTCATGATTTCAGCCGTGACGGAGGACATTGAAACACCTCAGATATCTAGTGTAGCTACGACGGCGCTGGGAGGGCGCTGGGAGGGGGCTGGGAGCTTCCACCTCGATCAGGGCATCATTCTTCTTGAGGTGTGGCTTCCATGCGATTGAACCCAATAACCCCATCAAGGAATTTCCTCTATTCGGTGTTGATCGCCAGCTCGGTGGCTCCGGCGCTCTTGTCCGCCCAGGCCGCCGAGGGCAAGATCACCACCAGGGAGGCGGATGCCATCCAACGGGCCCGCAAAGGCGCTAAACCACGCCCTGTGGCTCCACGGGCGTCCTTGCTCAGCGCGGAACAAAACGCCGTCAAGCTGTTCAGGAATGCCAAGCAATCGGTGGTCTATATCACGAGCATCGTTTTGGCGGCCAATCCGAAAATGGAGGACGCCCCAGCAGGAACCGGCACAGGCTTTGTATGGGATGACCAGGGCCATGTGGTGACCAATCAGCACGTGGTCAACACCGATGCGGTGAAGGGGCAGGGTCCTACGGATGAAGCGGATATGTTGAATGTGACTATCGCCAACGGCAAGACATACAAGGCCCAGGTCATTGGCCGCAGCCTGAGCTATGACATTGCCGTGCTCCAGGTTTTCGCGCCGCTGGAAAGCCTGAAGCCCCTGCCGCTAGGCAAATCCACAGAATTGCTGGTGGGTCAGACCGCCTACGCCATCGGCAATCCCTACGGTCTGGACCATACGCTGACCAGCGGCATCGTCTCGGCCCTGAACCGTGAAATCTCATCAAGCCTCGGCAACGCCATCCGGGGCGTCATCCAGACGGATGCGGCCATCAACCCCGGTAATTCGGGTGGACCCCTTCTGGACAGCGCAGGCCGTCTGATCGGAATGAACACTTCGGTCATTGGTCCAGGAAATCGGGCTGGCATCGGCTTCGCGATTCCCGTGGACACCTTGAACCGCGTGGTGCCACTGCTTATCGCCCGGGGACAACTGGAGCCCGTCTACCTGGGATTCACCGCACTCATCCCGGCCTATGCGCGCGCAATGGGGGTCACCCAAGGCGTCATGGTGAGCGACGTGGAAGCTGATAGCCCCGCGGCCCGCGCAGGGCTGCGCCCTCTTCGGCTGGACCGGGAAGGCCATGTGGTTGCTCCCGGAGACATCCTTTTGACCTACCAGGGAACAGCCATTCAAAACGGAGTGCAGCTCTTCGATCTGCTTGAAGTGGAACCGCCAAAAGGCGCTGTGGTGTTCGATGTGCTACGGGAAGGCAAATTGGGCAAAATCACCATGCATGTGGACCCGCCCAAAGAGCCAAAGAAGGAAAGACCCTGACCTCCGTCTCTAATTTTCCGGTTCCTTGCCTTTATTTGGATCGTTGTCCCACGGCTTTGGGGCTTCGGTCGCGCCTTTGGGAGGGAGCCAGGAAAGCGGAATCTGCAATGGGACGTCAAGGCCGCTGCATGTAAGGAAGAGCATGCCTTTGGACTCCAGATCGGCGAAGCACTGGAGCTTGATCACATGGGATGGCGCGGCTTCCATGGGCATTTCACCATGGGTGAAAAGATCATTTCCCTGTTTGTCCTTGGGCCCTTCGATGCGGGTTTCGAGAATGCGGAATGGCTTGCCGTCCCGTGATTTCACTTCGAGTTTGAAACCGCGGATCTTGGGTTCGTCCCACACCACACGGCTGGGGACCGCGAGGATGGGTAGCTTCAGTTTCCAGGCAAGGGTCAGGTCGAAGGTGGGCTGTTTCGGCGCGTTGGTGGAAACCTTCAGCAGTTCGAGACCCGCTTGCACTCCGGGTTTCAATTTCGATGGGCGCAAGGTCAATTGAAGGGAGGCCTTCGTGCCGTCAGGAATGATCTCGGCTTCCAAGTAGTCCGGGAGCTTGGTGTCCAGGTGGATTTCGGCTGGGCCACCGGCTTCGCGGGTGAAGTTGAAGTTGAGCAGCGGGCTTTCGTGGGGCGACACCTCCCCAAAGCTTTTATTGGCCGCATCCACGGCCATTTCGGGACGGACCATCATGTCCCAGCGCAGGATGTAGCGGGGCTGCGAAGGGTCGTCGGGTTCCAAGCGCACGGCGCGGCGCTGGTAAGCCAGAAAATCCGAGGCATCCGAGGAAACTTCGATTTTCCGCGTTTCACCCGGCTGCCAGGGTTTTAAAAAGGGGCCTTCAGGAACCCTTACGCCCGGGGCCGTATCCAGCACGCGGAATGAGATCGGTTTGCCGCTGGTGTTCTTCAACTCCCAGGTCAAGGTGCGCACCTCCATGGGGCCCACGCTCCCAAGGTGCTGGATGATGTCCGGTGTCACCATGAATCGGAATTTCTGCACAGGCTTTGCCGGGGGCGCGCCTTCAACCTTTTTGGGTGGGGTTGGTTTTTCCGGGAGTTGCGCTGGACAGGCGAGTGAGATCAGGAAGAAAGGGATAAGCATGGGAATAGTGTGCCCTGCACGGTGGAAATGGTTCAGATTAAGGCTTCTTAAGAATTGTTAATTGTTGTTAAGACGAAGGAATTTACAAGCAATTCACTGAATGCAGCGATCTAATGATTCATCATCCTCTTTTCAACCACCCATATGGAGTCTGCTGTGAACATCTTCACGCGTTCCCGTTTTACGTCCTTGCTTGTGCTCGGACTTTCCTTGCCTCTGGCCTCCCAGACGCCCAAGAAGGTGCTTTTCGACCACACCCGCCACGAGGAAGCGGGCACTTCGGCTCAATGGGTCATCTGCACCGCCAGCGAACCCAATCCGACTCCGGCGATTCCTACCGCCGAGACCAGCTGGAATGGCGGAATCAGTGCCTGGGGCTTCGATCTGTTCAAGGCAGGTTATGCCGTGCAGAGTCTTCCACCCACTGGTCGCGTGACCTATGGCGACGCCACCAATGCGCAGGACCTTTCCAACTATCAGGTCTACATCATTCCTGAGCCTTATCTGAAATTCTCCGCCACGGAGAAACAAGCCATCCTTTCCTACGTCCAGAATGGCGGCGGACTCTTCATCGTTGGAAACCACATTGGCGCCGCCCGCTACAGCGGCACGGGAGGCACCGATGCCTACACGGTCTTCAACGATCTGGTGAATGTGGGCGGTGTGAACCCTTACGGCTTCACCTTCGTTCCAGGCCACGGGCCGGGAGACGCCCAGGCCAATGTCACCAGCACCGCCTTCAGCACCTCAACGGACGCAGGCACCCAGGCCATCATTAACGGCGCTTTCGGCGGCGTATCGCTGATGGACTTCCACAGCTATGCCTACGCCGCCTACAACACCTCATTGAATCCATCGGTTAAAGAGATCCTTCATACGCAAGTCAGCGGCGATACCGGTTCCTTCATCGTCACCAGCAATGTCGGTTCGGGCCGCGTGGTGGCCATCAGCGACAGCGCTCCTATGGATGATGGCACTACGACGACCGCGGGCAAGGCGCTTCACAACAGCTACACCATCAACAGCAACAAAGCCTTCTTCCTGAATGCCTGCGCCTACCTTGCGGGCGGCAGCAGCGCCAACCACCCCCCGTTGCTTCCATCGTCACCCCCAGCACGAATGTCAGCATCAACGCGGGTGGTTCTGTTTCGTTCCAAGGCAGCGCTACGGATGCGGACGGCGATCCGCTGAACTATGCCTGGGCCTTCGGGGATGGTGCCACGGCAGCGGTGCAGGGTCCCATCAGCCACACCTACCCAACTGCGGGCACGTACATCGCGACCTTCACGGCCACGGATACCCACGCCGCCACAAGTTCCGCCACCCGCACCATCACGGTGAATCCCAATAGCCCCACGACCTTCACCATCACCGCCAGCGCTGGCGCCAATGGGACCATCAGCCCCTCGGGTGGCGTCACGGTGAACAGCGGTGCCAGCCAAGCCTTTGCTATTGCTCCGAATGCCGGCTACAATGTGGGCGCGGTGACGGTGGATGGCGTGGGCCAGGGAGCCGTTGCTTCCTACACCTTCAACAATGTCCTCGCGAACCACAGCATCGCCGCCACCTTCGTCCCCGCTTCAACCGGAACGAGCTTCACCGAAGGTTTCAATACGGGGACCAAAGGCGCCTACACCACGGGCAACGTGACCTTCACGTCCGGGGCCTGGACGCTTAACGATGCTTTGCTAGGCAACACCACAAGCGATCGCAAAACTGGCGCTCAAAGCGTCCGCATGCGCAACAGCGGCAAGTTGACGATGCTGTTCAATTGGGCGACTGGAGCCAAGACCGTGTCTGTTAAGCACGCCAAGTACGGCAGCGATGCCAATTCCACCTGGGGCCTCTGGTACTCCACCAACAGCGGCAGCACCTGGACCCAAACGGGCGGCACTGTGACAACTTCAGCCACCACACTTTCAACCGCGACCTTCACTCTGAACATCACAGGGGCAATCAGGTTTGAAATCCGTAAGACCGATGGCACCACCCGCCGCGTGAATTTCGACGATTTCCAAGTGTCTGGCTACTGATCCAGCTCCATCCAGGAAAAGGCCCCGGTGATCCGGGGCCTTTTCAATGCATGGATAAGATTATTGAAACTCATGGCGGCCGCTGGATTGCCAAGGCTTCCAGGCAGGCAGAAAAAGGGCCCGGAAGACCGGGCCCTTGAAGTTTCGCAACTTAGGATTAGTTGACGTTGATGGCCTTGAAGGCGTTGACCACCGCGGTGTATTCGACGGAGCCGGAAGCGTAGCCCAGGGAGACGGCAGCACTGAGGCAGGCGGTCTTGGCGCCGGCGTACGCGGTGCTGGAGGTCATGTAGTCCCGGAGGGCCCGGTACACGATCTTGGCGGCTTTGTCGTTGCCGATGCCGGTCATGCCGCCGGGCAGGTAGGTGCTGGCGTAGTTGCCGGTCCCGGTGCCCTGGCTGAGGAAGTAGAAGGCGCGGTTCATGGGGCCAGAGCTGTAGTGCACGTCCAGGCGCTTCAGGGTTGAGGACCAGGCGTCCTTGCTGGCACCGTCCAGGCTGGGCTTGTACATGTAGCGCAGCGGGTGGTTGAAGGCGGGGGTGGCGAGCTGCTCGCCGATGGTCCAGTTGCCGCCGGTGGCGGGGATGGTGCTGCCCGTGGAGCCGCGGTAGAACTCGGCCATGGTGCCGAAGATGTCGGACATGGATTCGTTCAGGCCGCCGGACTCGCCGCGGTACGTGAGGTTGGCTTCGCGGGAGGTCACGCCGTGGGTCATTTCGTGGCCGGCCACGTCCAGGGCCGTGAGGGTCAGGAAGCTGCTGCCGTCGCCGTAGGTCATGCAGAAGCAGGTGTCAGACCAGAACGCGTTGTCGTAGTTGTTGGAGTAGTGCACGCGGCTGTAGGTGGCCTTTCCGGTGTTGTCGATGCCGTTCCGGAGGAAGACGTTCTTGTACATGTCCCAGGTCACGGCCACGCCGTAGTGGGCGTCCACGCCGGCGGTCTGGCCATTGGCGGCGGTGGTGGAAGAGCCCTCCACGTAGTTGGCGCCATCGCCCCAGGTGTTGTCAGCGTCGGTGTAGAGGGTACCGGTCCCGCTTGTGGCATGGTTCAGGTTGTAGGTGCGCACGCCAGCGCCGCGGGTCGTGTCGTAGAGCTCATAGCCCGTGCCCGTGCTGTTGGTGGCGAGGGCGACATTGCCGCTGAACTGGGAATTGCCCGACCCGGTGGCGCCCGCGGTGTGCAGCGTGCTCCAGCTTTCCAGGATTTCGCCGCTGTGGGCATCCACGAAATAGTCCGTGTGGCTGGTTTCCGCGGTTCCATTCTCGAGCTCGGCGTGGACGTGGTAGACCAGCGCCATGCGGGAGACGGTGCGAGTCCCCGCGTTTTCAATGCCTTCAATCCCTTCAATGCTCAGGGATCGAGTGTGGCCGGGTACTTCGCGTTCCACCTGTGCAAAGACCAGCTCCGCAGTTGGCGCGGAGGCGTAGGCTCCGATGGGCGCTAGAGACTGATGCGCCGCAGCCAAAGCTTCCGAAGCGCCGATGCTTGGGGTGGGATTGAGTTTGATGCCGCGGACCAAAGCATCCGTCACTTGACGGACCGTGCCGTCCTGCATGTGCACGATGGCCTCGCCGCCGAACACCTTCACACCTTGGTAATACTGGTCCACACGGATGTGGTCGCCTCCGAGCTCATCATGATTGATGCGCCGTGCGGCGAAATCGTGGGAGGAATCCAAACCGAGATCGAAAACACGGGCCTGCAGATACTGCTGGGCATGGCCGCTGATGGGACTGGCCTGGCGGGCCGCCTCCTGGGCGCAGAGCGCGGATGCGATTCCGGCAGATGCGATGAGACGAAGGGCGAGGGAAGTTCGCATGAGTACCTCAAAAAGGGGATGAGCATCCCCAGATAAAAAAAGGACCAGAGGCCGAAACCGTCTGGGGTGGGAAAGAATGAGTTGAAAGAACTGGGATGTGTGAAAAGCGTATCCGGAGCAGGGAGATCAGGAATTGTTAAGAATTGTTAATTTTTGTAATAATGATTTCTGTTTATAAATTTTGTATTCGTTTCAAAATGACCCTTTGCGCACGCTTGGGAAAATAAGTCAGATCGCGTTATTAATATGGATGCGTTCTAGAAAATAAAGCCTACGCCGAATGTCCACATCCGATCAAATTCCAGGCCTGTTCCTTGAGCGCTCATATAGGTTGTGAAATCAGACACAGAACCAAGTTTCACAGGGTTGTCCTTGGTGATGGGCTGCTGGTAGCTGGCGGCAATATACGGGTGGACCACAGGAAAGGGCAGGCGCCAACGGGCCCCCACCCGGAGCCAGGTGCGTGCAAGGTTCTTATCGCCTGAGAATCCCGAGCTGGAAAATTGGTAGTTCTGGAGCCGCTCAATGACGCCGAATTCCCCTGCGATCCCCGTGAAGGGAATCCAGAATTGGGCGTGCAGGCCCACGCCAACCCCAGACTGCTTCAATGTCGAGGATTGTTGAACGGAACCCTGGGTCACTAGTCCATCTGCTTGCCATTGGGCTATCTCAAAGCCGCCTTCAAGTCGGACCACTGGGCCGAATGCCCATAGACGCCTGCTTAGCGTGACAATTCCGCCCCGGCCCGTATCGAGATCACCGGAAACCAACTGGGCGCTGCCAGAGATCATGGTTTGAGGCAGGCTTTGTCCCTTCGGGTAGGGAATTTCCAGCCGCGCATCCCACTGCGCCGCCATCGGCATTGCGGCACAGGCGAGAAGGATATAAAGCGGATGGTTCATGGGTTTTGCTTCCACTTGATGGAACAGCCCATGGATGGGCGTTGGGGTTCTGGAATAGGTTGACCTGAAAGCAATGCCTCGATGGCAAGCCTAAGTTCCTGGTGGGTGGCCCTGGATTCGTCCTTCCAGTTGTCATCCAGCCGCCCGCGGTAGCGCAGTTTTCGAGTTCCATCAAAAAGAAAGAAGTCAGGGGTGCAGACTGCGCCCAGCGCCTTGACGGTCGCTTGGGATTCATCCCGTAGATAAGGGAAGACGAAGCCTTGCTCCTGTGTCCGTGAACGCATGGATTCAAAATCGTCTTCTGGGTAGGCTTCCGCATCATTGGCGTTGATGCCCACCACCTCGCATCGGCCTTTGAATTCCTTGGCCAGCTTGTTGATGCGGCCATCCACGGCCTGAACATAAGGGCAGTGATTGCACATGACCACTATGAGCAGCCCCGGCGAGGGAAAATCATCCCGGTGCCAAATCTTTCCGTCCACCCCTCGCAATGCGAAATCCGGACATGGGCTCCCGAGAGCCACCATGGATGATTCGAGCAGTGACATGGAACCTCCTGGAGTCCTATTTAATGCTAACGGACCAGATCGCTTGGAGTTTTCCGGAGGACCGCTTAGGCTCTAAGGAAACCTGAAATTGGAACCTTGATGGCTGCTCTTAACCGACTTCACTGGTCCACCCTGGGCGAGTCCAGCGAAGGGTTGGAAAACGCCTGGGCATCCGCTTGGGAAGTCAGCGTAGATCGGGGGGCCTCTCCGGCATTGCCACCCCGGGATACGGATCTCTGGGCTATCAGCGCTTCTGGCACTGAGCCACCAACCTCTCTGTTGCGGCTGATGAGTGAAGTGAGCGCCCTACCCATTCTCCTGCTCCAAGCCCCAGGAGCCCCTGCTTTAAGTCCCATGGCCCTGGCCGCCTGGGGCCGCCTGGGATCGGTGCGCTGGGGTTTGCTGAATTCGGAGATCCCCCAAGGTGGCCTGAGACCGTTGAACAGCGCCCCCGTTCCCTTTACCGCCACCCAGGCCCTTGCGCTGGGGCTCGTAGGCTTCAGTCCTGCCATGGCCGCAGTCGTGGGTCGTGCCCGAGCCGCAGCGGCCACCCGTGCGACCGTCCTACTGAGCGGGGAAAGTGGCAGCGGCAAGGAGGTCATCGCCCGAGCCATCCATCAATTAAGTGAGGATCGGGAACAACCATTCGTGGCTGTGCATTGCGGCGCCATCCCTGAAAATCTCGTGGAATCCGAACTCTTTGGCTACAACAAGGGTGCATTCACGGATGCCCGCAAAGATACGCCGGGGAAATTCCGGGAAGCCAATGGCGGAACCCTGTTCCTGGATGAGGTGGGCACCATGCCGCTTTCGGCCCAGGTGCGGTTGTTGCGTGTGCTTCAGGAGCGGGAAGTGCAACCCCTGGGCGGCGGCCCCCCGGTCAAAGTGGACGTGCGCGTGGTCGTCGCCACCAATTCGGATCTCTGGGGAAAAGTGCAGGACGGGAGTTTCAGAGAGGACCTTTTCTACCGTTTGGACGTGGTGCCCATTCAGATGCCCCCGCTTCGCAGCCGGCGCGAGGAGGTCCCCTTCCTGGCCCAGCACTTCCTGAACCGGAAAGCCCGGGAACATGGCCTTTATCCCAAGGCCCTCCACCCTTCGGTGGATCCCCTGCTTATGTCCATGCCGTGGCCAGGCAACGTGCGCCAGCTGGAAAACGCCATCGAGCGGGCGGTGATCCTGGCTGGGTCGCGCCCCGTCCTGACCCGGCAGGACTTCACTTTCTTGATGGACCGGATTCCCGAGGGCGAAATCCTTGTGGAGGAGGCCTTCCAGCGCTCATCCCAGGGACAAGGAACCGAGGCGCCTTCGGCAGAAACACTTGGAACATCTGGATCGGAGGCTGGCAGCTACCTGGATATCCCCCCGGATGGTCTGGACCTGAACCATGTGGTGTCCGAGGTTGAGCGGAACCTGATGCTTCAAAGCCTCGCCATCACCCGTGGCAACAAGAAAAGAGCCGCGGAATTGCTGGGCCTGAAACGCACCACATTCTTGGAAAAGATGAAACGGCTGGAATTGGAGGAAGAAGGAGCCGAGGTAACTGATGGGGACTCCGATTTGTAAAAGCTCATCCACCTATTTCAGTGCTAATTCGCTTGTCTGCATATCGGGAAAGGTTTCAGGGGAAAATAAATAAATCTTGCCCATGTGAATTCTTGGTGACAGCATTCCATGGGTAACCGTTTGGTCCTCATGAAACGATGCTGGCCGAGCTTCCCCCATTACCCTTTACCGTTGATGCTTCAAGCGCTCGACCCACAAACCACGCAAGTCCTCTTTTCCTTTCTTCCACCCAACCTTCCTGGAGGCATTACATGCTTAGGAACTCCTTCAATCTAAGCCGCATCGCGGTTCTCTTAGCCTTCGGCAGCACCGCTGCGCTTGTGGCTCAGGGCGTTCAGTACGGAACCGTTTCCGGCACGGTCAAGTCAAGTAAGGGCGCCGCCGTCGCCGGTGCGCGTGTCACCATCACCACCGGCCAGGGCATTCGTACCGCCGTGGCTGATGCCAGCGGCAATTTCCGCTTCCCCCAGCTGGTGCCCCAGAGCAACACCAAGGTCAGCGTGTCTGCTGATGGCTACATTGGTGCCTCCATCGAAACCCGCGTGGGCGTTGACCGTAATAACATCGTGGACTTCACCTTGAAGCCGGTGGCAGATGTCAGCACCACAGTCGTGGTGACGGCCTCCGCAGGCGTCATTGATTCCACCGAAGCCAAGACCGGGGCCAATCTGAGCCTTGAGTCCATCAACGACCTGCCTATAAACAACCGCAACATCACCGCCATTGCCTCCCTTTCGCCAGGCGTCAGCAGTGACTCCAACGGCATTACCGTCCGCGGTTCCCAGGCCACCCAGGTTCAGTACCTGGTGGACGGCGCCGACGTCATGGACCCCGTCACTGGCGGCCCGGCTGTCCGTTTGAATGAAGAAATGCTGGAAGAAGTCCAGGTCATCAGCGGTGCAGCATCTGCTGAATACGGCCGCTTCACCGGTGGTGTGGTCAACACAGTAACCAAGAGTGGTACCAATGAATTCCATGGTGTTGCCCGATGGGATGCCACCAATCCCAAATGGAATGCCTACAACCCCCTGAACCGCGGCGCCAGTGGCAAGACGGAATTCCTCAATCACACCGGTGTCATCCAGCAATACGTGGTTAGCGGTCCTATCATCAAGGACCACCTCTTCTTCGTGGTGGGCTACCGCACGACTTCGCCCATGACTACCTTCCCGGGCACCACCTCGTCCGGGGACTTCGGCGGCGTGGCCTTTGTCCGAACCGTTAAGGAAGAGCGCAAGGATCTCAAGCTCGATTGGCAGATCAACAACTCCCACAAGGTGTTCTGGCAGTACAACAAGACCGTTTCGCAATCCTTGAGCCGTGACTACGCCACACTCTTTGGCTATGGCAGCACGAGCCTCGAGACCCTCAGCGACCAAGCTGACGATTTCAGCTATGTGACCTTCGGCTACTTGGGTCAGCTCACCAGTAGCTTATTGCTGGATGTCCGCATGAATCAGAAGAAGGAGACTCTGGGTGGTTCCGCCGGTCCTTCCGGCGGCAAGGGCGGCAAGAACACCCCCATGTGGATTGACACGCAAACCTATGACATCTTCGACAATGGCTTCTTCTCCAATGATGGTGATTCTCGCCCGATCCGCACCGCCAATGCCTCGTTGAGCTGGTTTGTGGACGCAGCCGGTTCCCATGAGATCAAGACCGGCATTCAGCTCTATGAGTCCAAGCGCGCTGCCGCCAATGCCCAGACACCATCGAACTACATGATCTACTTCGACGGTTTCAATACACCTGGTAGCTCGGCTGCCAGCAACCGCCACATGGTGGCCGGTAATAACAACACCAGTTATCTCGAGTTCTGGGAGCCCATTTTCGGTGCCATCACCAAGAACACCATCACGGGTCTCTACATCAACGATAAGTGGAAGGTGAACAGCAACTGGGCTCTCAACCTGGGCCTGCGCTACGACAAATTCGTGTCCAAGGACGATCTGGGTCGCGATAATTTCAGCATCAGTGGCGTAAGCCCCCGCCTGTCCGCCATCTGGGACATCAAGGGTGATGCTTCCAAGGTCCTGTCGGCAAACTACAGCATCTACCAGGGCCAAGTCATCCAGGGTGCCACCGATGCATCCTCCCCGGCCGGCAACCCCGTTTGGCACAAATTCTCCTATCTGGGCGGGAACCCCCTCAAAGCCGACGGCACCTTGAATCGCGCCGCTTTTTCCAACACCGAGTTCTACCTGGAGGATCCCTTCCGCCTGCGCAACACCACCATCGATCCCAACCTCAAACCCCCACAAATGACGGAAATCGCTGTGAATTATGCGACCCGCGACGAGAAGGGCTCGACCTGGACCCTGGGTCTCACCAAACGTAAGTGGGACAATATGGTGGATGATTTCAAGACGGTGGTCGGCACTGATCTGAAGACTACCATCAAGAACGATAACAGCGTCTCGCGTGACTACATCGGCATGGAAATCACTTATCAGAACAAGGTGTATGATAACTTCAACATCGGTGGCAACATGACCTTGAGCCGTCTGCGCGGCAACTACGAGGGTGGTCAGGTTGGCACCACCGAGCAGAGGAACAATTTCGGCCCCAATGGTCCCGCGGACCGTTTCATCTCTCCCTACGGCAACTTGGCCGCCGACCGCCCGATCGCGATTGTCGCTAATGCGGACTATAAATTGACCTTGGGCCGTGGAACCATGAATTTCGGTTTCCTGGGCTTGTTCACCAGCGGTGCCCCATACTCCTTGACCCAGACTGGTGTGTCAACCAATGTCACTGGCGGCTACGACACAACCTATACCCGTTTTAACGATGGCCAGCGTGGCCAGCTGCGCTTCCCGGATAACTACCGTGTGGACTTCCAGATCGCTTATGACATCAAGTTCTGGAAGACACTGGACTTCTTCGTCCGTATGAATGTTACCAACCTGTTCAATACTCAGCTGGTCACGAGCTGGAACACCACCATCTCGACCAAGGCCACCTCCGGACTCCTGAGGTGCTACTAAACAATTACGGACGCCCGACTGCTTCGGGAATTTCCTGGGTGCCCGCACGATCAATATCGCTGGCGGCTTCAAGTTCTAAGTAAGGTTTTATGCGCGCTCCAAATCGCCCGGGGAAACCCGGGCGATTTTTTTTCATCTCTGTGGCCTGATAAGAGCACTCTAGAAGCTCTTCCCGAGTGAGCTGAAACCTTTCCTTGCTGAGGTCTTATGAATCCGTTCCGAACGCTCCTTTTATCTGCCCTTTGTTGTCTGCCCCTTGCGGCTCAGTACCTCACTGAAAACGGTGAGGCGAAAATCCTGGTGCCCCACGCACCCTTCGTGACGGGGAAGATTTCCCGTCTTCTGCTCTTGCACCACCCAGAAGCCGGGTCGGGCATGATCACCGCGAAAATAGGAATGGAACTCCGGAAAGTGGGGCTCTTCGAAGCGGTGGAGGCTAGCGCGGACGATCCAGTGGCTAAAGGGGTCAAGGGACTCGGGGATCTGACAAAGGCTGAATTGAAGGCTCTGGGTTCAAAGTACAAGGTCAGCCATGTGGGGTGGTTCTGGCTGGACCGGTTCCACTACGTGGGGATGCCCAGTGTCGAGGTGATCCGGGGAATCCGATTTTACAAGTTCTCGGGCAGTGCCTCTGGAGAACTCCGTTGCTCGGTTCAGGATCTCGCCACTGGCGACATCAAATCGCCTGCAGCCCTGAACCTCGTGAAGAAGATTTATCTCGAGGGAGAGCAGATGGCACCCATGGCACCTGATGAATCCCATGCCCGAGACATGCTTAACGAGATTGGGGTGAAACGAGCCGTCCAGCTCTTCATTCCTGTCCACGAAGTCCGGAAACTGCCTCTCTTTACGGATGGAAGCCTCGGGGAACTCAAAGGAAAGCTGAAATCAGGCGACTTGGATGGAGCTATAGCCTTGGCGAGGACTATCCAGGGAACCAGCGCCAGTGAATCACCCAAATTCAAGGGGCGATTGGCCCTGCGATTTTGCCCTACTCCTGATGATGAAGAACCAGAATCCCGAGGCGCTGAAGGCCCTGGAGGAGGCCCGCCAGTCGGGGAAGGACAAGAGCGAAATAGATGCTGCAACTGAAGCGTGCAAGCAGATCATCGAGAATTCTGAACGGATCAAGAAGCAGGATTGACGCAGCTGTCCAACCCGCATTCCTCTCTCCTGAACAGATTCTTTCCACTACGAGGTCGCATGAATCCACTCCGAGCCTTATTGTTGCCCATCCTTATAAGCTTGCCGCTTGCAGCCCAGTACCTCACAGGCAACGGGGAAGCGAAAATCCTGGTGCCCCACGCACCCTTCGTCACGGGCAAGATCACCCGCATATTGCTGCTGCACTATCCTGAGGCTGGTTCCGGGATGATCACTTCATTGCTCGCGGCAGAACTTGTAAAAATAGGCCTCTTTGAGGTGGTAGTGCCAGGGCCGGACGACCCATCCGCCAAAGACATCAAGGGTCTTGGAGACCTTTCCAAATCTGGGGTGACGGCACTGGCCGCAAAGTACAAGGCCAGCCATGTGGCATGGCTGCGATTGGATCGGTTCCACTATGTATCGGCGTCAGGCAAGGTGGCGGCGCGGTTGTACAAGTTTAAAGGAAGCGCATCCGGGGAACTTTACTGTTCCGTCCTGGACCTCGGCACAGGGGAAGTGAAATCGTCCACCACGTTGAACTTAGTCAAGGAGATCGAGATAGAGAGCATGCTTGGTGAGCCTTCGGCACCAGATGAACCCCATGCGAGAGACCTACTGAACGAGGTGGGTGTCAGGCGAGCCGTCCAGCTCTTCATTCCTGTCCACGAAGTCCGGAAACTGCCTCTCTTTACGGATGGAGGTCTCGGGGAACTCAAAGAAAAGCTGAAATCAGGCGACTTGGATGGAACTATAGCCTTGGCGAGGACTATCCAGGGAACCAGCGCCAGCGAATCACCAAAATTCAAGGGGCGATTGGCTTACGATTTTGCCCTTCTCCTGCTGATGAAGAACCAGAATCCCGAGGCGCTGAAGGCCCTGGAGGAGGCCCGCCAGTCTGGCAAGGACAAGAGCGAGATAGATGCTGCCATGGAGGCCTGCAAGCAGATCATCGAGAATTCTGAACGGATCAAGAAACAGGGTTGATTCCACCTCAGTGGGCCGTTTATTGACCAGCTTTTACTGACCCTGACCATGACTGGGACCAAGGAATAGGATTTTAAGAAATCGCCTCGAAAAATTAACAATAATTAACCACAAATATCCCAGGGGATCCCTGATTCTTAAATGAACCAGACGACCGAGGTCCCATGCGAATGCACCGTTCCTGTCTCTCCCTTTTGGCCACGCTGCTTATCGGCTCAGCACTTTCGGCGCAATCGCCAGTGCAAGCTAGCGGCGCCCGTATTCCCCATCCCGACCACAGCGAATTCGAGGCCGCGCTCGGCGTCCCATTTGTGGGCGACCAGGGCGATGCCCGCGTGTTCACCCTGCACTTCAGCTTTCCGGATGCGGAAGATCTGGCGGTGGCGGCTTGGCGTGTCGAGCTGACGGACAGCCGCGGAATCATTATCCGCACTTGGCGGGGGGAGTCGCCCATGGCCAATGCCCAGGCCACCGTGCGAGTGCCTTGGGATGGCCTGGACCGGCGCGGCCGCGCGCTCCCGGCTGGCTACTACCACGTCCGCATGATGGCGAGTTCCATGACCCAAACGGAATTCCGGAAGGCAGTGCAGCCGGACCAGGCGAGCCGTGTCGAACACCACCTCGCCAACGCCAGCGAAAACGTTGAAGACCAGACCTTCGATATCCAAGTCGGTAAACCTGTGCGGCCCACCATGCCTGCTTTCCGTGCGCTCCCCGTGAGCGCCGCCAGCGGAGCTGCGACCGCAGACAAGAAGCAAGGCACGCCCAGGAAGCCTCACGCCCCGCGATGAGCGGCCTGCCCTACACCATCTATTTCGGAAATCTGCACAGTCAGACCAACCACAGCGATGGCGGCGGCGAGATCAGCACCTGCTCCGGCGCGCACGCTCCCCAGAGCGGAACCTATGGACCCGCGCAAGCCTTCCAGTTCGCGTTGAATCAAGGCTTGGACATCCTGATGTGTTCCGAGCACAACCACATGTATGACGGATCCACGGGCACCAACACAGCCGCTGATCCTGTTGTGGCCCACAACCTGTACCAATCAGGCTTGACCGCCGCTTCCACCTTCAATGCCGCGAATCCTGGCTTCCTAGGCGTCTACGGCCTGGAATGGGGCGTCATCAGCAATGGCGGGCATTTGAACATCCTGAATGCCGATGGTGTCTGCAACTGGGAATCCAATAGCTCTGGCCAGCTCATCGGCGACTACAACACGCCCAAGAATGACTACGCAGGACTGTACACCCTGATGAATACCAAGGGGTGGGTGGGCCAGTTCAACCATCCTTCGCTTTCGGGCCAGTTCTTGGTGAACGGAACGGCCCTTGGCTATACCGCGGATGGAGATGCGGCCATGGCCTTGTGTGAAGTGCTCAACACCTCGGCCTTCTCCACCAACCTCACCGAAACCGAAACCGGCCACAGCAGCTGGGAGCAGACCTTCAACGCGCTCCTGGCCTATGGCTACCACCTGGCGCCCAGCACTGACCAGGACAACCACTGTGCCAACTGGGGCGCCAGCTCCACCAACCGCACGGGCGTGCTTATCCCCACCGGCACGGCGCTTACCATGCAGAGCTTTCTGGATGCCGTCCGGGCCCGCCGCGTCTACGCCACCATGGACAAGAACGCGCAGATCATCCTTACCGCCAACGGCCACATCATGGGCGAGCGCTTCGCCAATAGCGGCCCTTTGACGCTTACTGCGAACTACTCGAGCGCTACGGGCCACACGGTCGCGCAGGTTCAGATATTCGATGGTGTTCCCGGCAGCGGCGTCGCCGTGAGCCAGACTTCCACCACGGCAGTCACTACCATCACGCCTGCCAACGGTGAGCATTTCTACTACGCCAAGATCACCCAGGATAACGGCGACCTGATGTGGTCGGCGCCGGTGTGGGTGACCCAGGGTGGAACCCCTACCAGCACGGTCACTGCCACCGTCACAAGCCCTACAGCGAATCTAACCGTTGCTTCCGGGACCGCGGTGAATTTCGCGGGGAGCGCCACCAGCAGCGCGGGCAACCCGCTCACCTATTCCTGGAATTTTGGAGATGGAGGCAGCGCTGCGGGAGCGACGGCCAGCCACACCTTCACCAACAGCGGCGCAAGCCCTGTCGCCAACACCGTGACCTTTACCGCCAATGATGGGGCCGCCACCGGGACCGCAACGCGTGTGATCACCGTGAGCCCGGCAACCGGCACCAACACCGCTCCGACGATTTCCGCCATCGGAAACCAGACCACCACGCAGGATACGCCTTCGGCGCCCATCCCATTCACCGTTGGTGATGCCGAGACAGCCGCAGGATCCTTGTCCGTGGCAGGCAGCTCATCCAATGCTTTGCTGGTCCCCAACACCAACATCGTCTTCGGTGGAACCGGAGCAGCTCGCACGGTGACATTGACCCCCGCAGCTGGGCAGAGCGGCACGGCCACCATCACCGTGACGACGACAGATGGCGGTGGGCTCAGCGCCAGCGCCAGCTTCACCCTCACGGTGAACCCCGTGGCCGGCGCCAGCAGTCTGATCATCAGCCAGTACTACGAAGGGTTGAGCAACGACAAGTGGATTGAGGTCACCAACGTCGGCACGGCCGCGGTGAATCTTGCCGCGCCTCAGCGTTATCTGGCTCTTTATTCGAACACCGCCGCGGACGCGCCCTCAGGCCTCGCACCCAGCAGTTCCCTCGCGCTTGCGGGGAACTTGGCCCCCGGCGCCAGCCTGCTTTTCAAGAACAGCGCTGCAGCCAATCCTACCTATGCGACGGGAACCGTTAGCGGTGTCATCACGTTCAACGGCGATGATCTCGTGATCTTAAGCGCGAGCAACAGCACCGCGGCCTGGGCAGATCGCCTGGACGTGGTGGGAAATGGAACGGTCTGGGGAACGGACACGTCCTTTGTGCGCAAGGCCCCAGTGTTGACCGGGAACCCGACATATACCCCGGCGGAATGGACCCAGGTTCCCCTGGCCACCGTGAATGGAGCTGCCGTTGGGACCACAGAACGCCTAGGCACCCACATCTTCGGATCCGCACCTGCGGATACCCAAGCTCCCGCCGTCAGCGTTACCGAAACCGGCCGGGTCCTCCCTTCAATGCCGCAACAGTACTCCCCCCAAGGCCGGCGCTGCCCCCCCCACCGGCCGCCCCATCAACCCGGTGCCCCCCCGCCCACGGTCAGCGCAACCGAGAGCGGCACCAGCGGCACCATCACCTTCAATGCGACCGCAGCAGATAATGTAGGAGTCACCAAGGTCGAGTTCTACGTGGATGGCGTGCTGAAGGGCACGGACACTGTATCGCCCTATTCCATGACGCTGGATTCCACCACGTTGACCAACGCAGCGCATTCGCTGACCGCCAAGGCCTATGACGCCGCCAGCAACATCGGCACGAGTACGGCCGTGAGCTTCACCATCAGCAATGCCGTGCCCGATACCCAGGCTCCCACCGTCAGCGCAACCGAGACCGGCACCAGCGGCACCATCACCTTCAATGCCACGGCCACGGACAATGTCGGCGTCACGAAGGTCGAGTTCTACGTGGATGGCGTGCTGAAGGGCACGGACACCGCATCGCCCTATTCCATGACGCTGGACTCCACCACCTTGACGAACGCAGCGCATTCGCTGACCGCCAAGGCCTATGACGCCGCCAGCAACATCGGCACGAGCACGGCCGTGAGCTTCACCATCAACAATTCCGTATCCACCACCTTTAATGAAGTGGAGGCCAACAACACCCAGGCCACCGCCAACGCGGTGGGTGCCACCATCACGAAGATCGTCGGCTACTTCCCGTCCACGACCGACAACAACGACTACTTCAATGTCACCCTGCTAGCGGGACACACGCTCATCGTGGACATGACCGGTCCCACGGCATCCGCCCAGGACTACGATCTCTTCCTGCTGAGCAGCACCGGCACGCAGCTCGCGTCCTCCACTGCCAGCAGCACCACCGAGCACGTGAGCTACAAGAACACCAATGCGACGACGTCGAAGGTCATCACCATCCGCGTGAACCGCTACGCCAGTTCCAGCAGCGTCACACCCTACACGCTGACCATGAGCCGGTGACGGCATCCGGCTCCGGGTTTCAAGATCTAGTCTCCAGTCCTAAGTCCTAAGTCAAGTCATTTTGAGGCGCCTCGGCGTACCACAATTGAATGCGGCCAAAGGCCCCCGAACTGGATTGGCTTGGGCCTCGCCCCCCCCCTAGCTTTTGGATATACGCGCAGCGCCTTCCACTGTTTGAGCATCACCTTGCCAGGCTCGAAACCCCGGGGTTTGCTCACATCGGCCACGCGGCAGAGATGAACTTCCACCTTGCCACCATCCCTGGCCTTGCTGTGGAAGGCCGCCAGCTCCGCGGCCCGCTCCAGCACCTCTCGCGGGGCATCACTCAGCTTGTCGGGATTACGGATGATGACGTGGCTGCCGGGCACGCCCGCCACATGCAACCACCAGTCCAGAGGCGCGGCCACTTTGAAGGTGAGGCGGTCGTTGTCCATGTCGCCTTTGCCGATGAGCACCTCGAATCCATCGATCATCACCGATCGGAAAGCTAGGCCCTTTCCATCGGAGCGTTTGTTCGCCTGTTTCTCTTCCTTGATGGATTTCGGATTCATGGGCGGTTTTGCCTTCAGTCTTGGGGGCGGCAGCGCTTCGCCGGATTCCAGTGCCTTCCATTGTCGCAAACGATCTGCTTCAAGCTGCGCAACCTTTGCCAAACCACGTTCCGCGCGCTTGGCGACAGTGAACAAACGCTGCACCGCGGCCTCGGCAGTCAAGCCGGTAGGCAGATCCAAGGTGCTGCCATCCAGCAGCTCCACGCTGCCCGAGGCGCCCTTCAAGCGATAGAGCTCTGCCGCGAGACGGGTGGCCTGGGTTTTTGATTCAAGAGAGCGTTGGTGGCGCGCAAGATCCCTTTTTAACGCTGCTCTCAAGCGGTCCAGCCGAGATCGTTCCGAGGCCACATGGCGATTCACCGCTATATTTGCCGGGTTCAGGAGCAGCCGCTCCGCCTGGGCCAAAGACCAGGTGTGGTGGCGGGAATCCAGGTCGCCTTCGCCTTCGAGCACGTCCTCCAGAGCGCCAGAGAGGGCCAATTCCAGGCGATTAGAGAACTTTTCTTTCCACTTCAGCAAAGGAGGCGGATCGTGATCGGGGACGGGGGCTGTGGCTGGAAACGGCGAGCCCATGCCCATGCGAAGCGCGTTCAGATCCAGCCCATCGAGCCGCAGGCCCGCGCGGCCGGGGATGGCCTGGAAGCAAAGGCGCATGCCTTCAATCCGGCCCGTCAGCACGCGGCGTCTTAAATCCAGGCCCAGCCATCGTTCCCGTGGATCGCCATGGATAGCCTCGAAGCGCGCGCCCTTCAATTCCATGCCCCAGCGCCGGGAGAGATCCACCTTGGCTTCAGCTTTGAGAATTCGATAGGCTTCGTCCCCTTCCCGCAAAAGCCACAGTTGGGGTGCCGGATGCAAAAGGAAAACCCAGGCCCAACCACGGCCGGAGCTTTTAGATGAACTGAAACCCAGCAGCAATGCTCGGTGCGACACATGCACCCCATCCACTGAGGCGCCGATGGCCAGCCTATGGCGGGCGAGGGCGAGCATCAGGGGAGCATCCATGCTTTTAAGGGTGCCACACTGACTTATCCTCTCGGGTCGTTCATGGCGTTTCCTCACACACTCCGCACCTTCCGCATCTGGGAGGGAATCGTCTCTCTGTTGCTGGCGTTGTCTGTGTCTTCGACATTGTCCTCGCAAGCACCCGCTTCTGTCCCCCCGGCGGACGTCCAATCCCTGGACTCGGGGTGGCGGTTCCATGCGGGGGATGACGGTGCCTGGGCGAGACCGGATCTGGACGACCGGGATTGGGTGGAGCTCCCAAGCCTTCGCCATGTGCGTGGTCCGAATCCCTCAGGGCCGGTGTGGTTCCGTCGCCAAGTGAAGCTTCCGCATGGGCTGAACCGGCAGGACTGGGGCTTGGCATTCGGCCGCGCTTTCGCGAGTTCCGAGGTGTACGCAAACGGCCATTTGGTTGGCAGTTCCGGCAGATTGGGGCCAACCCCCGAAGGGCCGCTGGTTTCGGATTTAAAAGTCTTTGTCATTCCGGCTTCCCGTATTGGAAACACCCTGAATTTGGCCATCCGCACCAACCTGCCCAAGGACTACCGATATATGGAGGGCGGTAGAGGAACGGCGTTGGGACGAGTTGTTTGGATTGGTCCCGCCTCTCTGGTACAGGCTTTCGCTGCCGAAACCAATGCGCTGGCCGCAGCCGAATCCATGCGAGGAGACCAAAGCCATTGGGCGCTGGTGATCACTTTCATGATCATGGGTCTTTTCCATCTGCAGCTCTATTCGAGGCGACGGGACGCCCGCTACTACTTGTGGTTCGGCCTAGCCGCGCTTTGCATGGGGTTTCGCGAAGTTGCCATGACGGATTGGGCTGTGGGCCCCTTCGAGCATCCCCGGCTCACCTTCTGGGCTTCATGGCTCTTCCTGCTCAGCAGCTGCCCGCCCTTCATCGAATTCCTCTGGCCGTTTTTGGATCGTCCCATTCCTCGCTGGCTGCGGGTCTACCAGGCCTCGTTTATCATTCCGGTCCTGTCGCTTTTCTTACCGCTGGCAACGGCGATCAGGGTGATCCGGCTCATCGGGCCCTTCTGGGGGCTTCCTGGCGTGCTGTTGGGAACCTGGGTCGTCGCGCGAAGCGCATTGGAGGGCCGCGCAGAAGCCCGGACGATAGCGCTGGGGATGCTGATGCTTATCCTTGGCGGGCTGTATGAACTTGGCTATTGGATGGATTGGTGGCCGTTTGTCGGCACGCTATCCATCGGATTCGTGGTCTTCCTGGGAAGCATGGCCGTATCCGTGTCCAATCGTTATGCACGCGCCCACGCGGAGACGGAGGCTTTGAACCGCACGCTGGAACAGCGGGTGCTGGAGCGCACTGCGGAGTTGGAAGATGCCCAGGCCAGGGTGCATCGTCTCACTGAAAATTCGCACCAGGCCATGCGCGATCCCAGCGCCTGGTCCGAGGCCATGGCACAGGAACTTGCACGCTCCCTGGAGGCCAGCTCCGTGGAGGTCTGGCGTCTTCAGAAAGGACAGCTCTCCAAGCTGACGGCCCATGCGGGGGACGCGCCGGATCTTCAAGGCCTTGAATTAAAGCTCCATGGACCGTTCGAATTCCTTGAAGGCCAGGATGTGGTTCTCCCGGTGTCAGGCATGAGCGGCGATCTGCGCGCCACAGTGAGGGTGACGGGGAAGAAAGGTCCCTGGAGCGGACCAGAAAAGCGGTTGCTGGAGACCTTCGCCAATCAGCTGGGCGGAGCGCTGGAATTGTCGCGGATGCGCGCCGAAGTGGAGGCTGCGACTCAGCGGAAGGCCGCTACGAGGCAGGCGCTCATCGAGCAGGGCGCTGGGCTGCTGCAGGTGTGTCCCCAATGCCGCCGCTGCTTCGACCACACTTTGACCCACTGCGTAGTGGATCAATCGAGACTGGATTCCACCCGCACCTTTCCCCACCGGATCGCCGCGCGCTACCGCCTTACCCGCCTGCTGGGAGAAGGCGCCATGGGCCTGGTATTCGAGGTGGAAGACGAGCGGCTGCGAAGGCGTGTGGCCCTGAAAGCCATCAAGCCAGAACATTTCAACAGCCCCGAAAAACGCATCCGGTTTGAACAAGAGGCCCGGGCCCTAGCCCAGATCCAGCATCCAGGCGTCATCGCCATCTATGACAGCGGCGAACTGGAGGACGGCACCATCTATCTGGTCATGGAGCGGCTGAATGGCGCGACGCTGCGCAATCTGCTGGACACGTTCGGACCTGGCACGCCAGCCCAGGTCGGCAGCATGTTGTTGCAGTGCGCCGATGCATTGGACGCCGCCCACAAATCGGGACTGATCCATCGGGATATCAAGCCGGACAATATTTTCGCGGCGGCCTCGCCTGAAGGTTTGCGCTTCAAAGTGCTGGACTTCGGCCTAGCTAAAGAAATGGCTGTGGACAGCAGCCTCACTCAAACGGGCGTAGTGATCGGAACTCCGCTCTACATGTCGCCGGAGCAGATCCGGGATGAGCCGATGGATGCCCGGAGCGATCTCTATGCGCTTGCCGTGGTGGGCTTTGAAGCGCTATCTGGACAACGCCTGGTTCAATCAAAATCACTGCCAGACATCCTGATGGAAGTGGCGAACCATACGCCAAGACCGCTGCGCGACCTTATTCCGGGCCTGCCGCCCAAAATAGGCACGGCCTTTGACCAGGCTCTGGCTAAGAGCCCATGGCAGCGTCCGGACAGCGTCCTTGCCTGGGCTGAACAGCTGGCGAGGCGGTTGCTCCTGTTGCGTTTGGAGCGCAAGGGTTGGCCGGAAAATCTTGAAGACACCCTGTCGTCCGGGCTCGCGTCCTACGACCGTAGTCCCACTGCTGACGTAGGGCCGATCTATATTCCTGATGGAGATGAGACGAGGCTTCTGGACGAGCGGCCCACGGCAGAAGAAGATGGCTCCTGATGCCCCGTATCCTGGATATCTCACCCCTCGTCTCGAGCCGTCTCTCGGTATGGCCTGGCGACGTTCCTTTTTCCCGCGTGATGAGCACTGCGATGGAACTGGGTGACAACCTGCGGCTCAGCTCCATCACCACCACGCTGCATCTTGGCGCCCACGCAGACGCTCCTTCCCATTACCTCCGCGAGGTGCAGGAATGGCGGCGGTAGAACTCTCTCCCTACATTGGCCCCTGCCAAGTGATGCAGGTGGCCTTGCCGCCGGGGGCGCGCATCCTGCCCCAGCATGTCGCGAAAATCACGCGCCAGCGCGTGTTGTTCCGCACAGATTCCTTCCTTGATCCCGAGCGCTTCAACACGGATTTCAACAGTCTTTCGCCGGAGCTCATAGAGCATCTGCATAGCCAAGGCTGCGTGCTGGTGGGCCTTGATACGCCTTCGGTGGATCCCTTTGCTTCAACCGTTCTTGAAAGCCATTCCGCCTTGGCCCGCACGGGCATGCTCAATCTTGAAGGTTTGTTGCTGGATCAAGTGGAACCAGGGTTCTACACGCTTGTCGCATTGCCACTGAAGATCGAAGGCGCCGATGGCTCGCCGGTGCGTGCAATTCTGATGACGGATCTGGGATGATGTTTTCACAAACCCGGAGCAACCGATGGATGAACGGCCTGAAGGCTCCGACCTTTCGGAGCGCGTGAAGAAGCTTGAAGACCAGGTGGCTTGGCTCACGGCCCAGGCGCAGGTCACCCGCCGACCGCGGCCGAGCCCCTGGGTGATGACACCGCTCCCCATGCAGCGTCCAGGGCCGCCTCCACGGCCCGTCAGGCCGGTGGTGCCACCCCGGCCCGCGAAGCCCCCCACCGAAACCAATCCGATGCTTTGGATCGGCGGCATCGGCGCGGGAATCATTCTTCTGGGCACGATTTTCTTTTTGGGTTGGACCATCCAGCAGGGTTACCTGACCCCGGGTCCCAGGCTGTTGCTTGGTTTGCTGGCGGGCAGCGCGATGAGTGCTGGCGCCGCCACAATGATTTTGAAAGGCACCCGGAAGCTGGGTGTCTGTGTGCTGGCGGCAGGTCTTGGCACCTTGCTGTTGACGTTGTACTACGGCACCAGCACCGCTCCGCCGTTGTTGTCGGCCAGTCTTGGATTCGTCGGCATCGGCCTCGCGATCATGTTTGGCGGGGGGCTGGCAGCCAAGGCGAAATCCGGTGGCGCGTTAGTGGTTGCTCTACTCACGGCCTTCCTCGCGCCCATCGCTTTCAGCCAGGGTGGACATCACGAAGTGGCCTTGACGATCTATCTGGCGGTGCTCATGGCCGCAGCGCTGGCGGTGCCTTACCTCGCCAAGGTTGGCGCCCAGTGGGGCGTGGCGCGGTGGGTGGCCATCGCGGGACTATGGTCCATGCTGGCGGCGGCCGCGCTGAGCGCCACCTCGGATGATGCCTTCACGATGCTTTTGTTGTTGGGCTTCCATGCAGTGCTAGCGGGGCTTTGGATTTGGCTGCCCGGCCAGGCGGAGGCAAAACCCCGGACACCGACGATTCTCTGGTTCCTGGTTTCCCTTGCCCTGACGAGCTTGGCGTGGGCGCTCTGGAAGAGATTGGGTTGGACGCCTGAGTGGTTCGCTGGCCCCGTGCTGCTGTTTGCCGCGGTGAATCTCGGCATGGTGCAACCGCTTCGGGGGCGGCTCGAATCCAAGCAGGCGGATCTCGGTCTATTGGTGTTGGCGGCGGGCCACCTGGCCTTGGCTATTCCCATCGCCTTGCATTGGAAATGGGTTGGACCCATGTGGGGCGCCTTCGCACTGGGTCTGGCCTGGGCCGCGGGCCGGGCCGAAGGCATGCAGGACTGGGAGGATTCCGAAATCGCCTCGCTGCGCCGCCTGGCCTTCGGCATGGCCGTGCTGGCCTCCATCCGTTGGTTTGTGGGCAGTGCGGATGTGTGGCAGCACACATTTTCGTATTACCGCACCGCGGGTGGGACACCTGTGCTGAATGGCGTCTTCGCCGAAGGCATTCTGGTCTCTGCGGCTTGGTTGCTGATGGCGCGGCGCAAAGCAGCCGGTGCCATGGCGCTGCTCGCTTTCATGGCCCTGGAAATCACGGCGAATCTGACGCTTGCGCTGGAGGCCGCGCGCATCGTCCACGCCATACAGGCCAGTGGCCTTCCGACCTATTCGGAGTATGGGGGGTATTACCTTGAGACCCGTGGCGCGTCCGTGGCGATCACCCTTGTGTGGGCGCTCAGTGGCGCGCTGCAATGGTTGCGTAGTTTCGCGATGGATGACAAAGGTGCGCGGCGGGCCCTTTCCATCGGCGGTTATGTCTGGCTGGCGGTCGCCAGCCTCAAATTACTGAGCGTGGATACCTCCCATGCCAACACTGGTATCCGTGCCTTGGCCTTTCTCGCGGTGGGCGGCATCTTTTTAGGGGTGGCGATCCTGGCGAATCGCATGAAGCGGCGGCCCGTGGAGGAAGCATGAACAGGTCAATGTTCGCAATCGCTGCGGCGCTCCTGATGCTCAGTTGCGCTTCCGAGGACCGTTCTCATTTGCAGCGTCGCCCGCTTGAACCGGCCGGGCAAAATGGTTGGGCCAGAGTGCGGCTGGACGGAGAAGCGCAACGCGCCAGGCAAGGGTTGTGGATCGGCGATGCTGAAGGCAATTCCATTCCATTCCTCTTGGAGCGCGAAGGCCTGTGGGCGCCGCAGGTGCTGGAGACGACCCGGTACCTCACGGGGAAGGATGTTCAGGGGAATCCCACAGCGGAATTCGCATTGGTGTTTCCGAACGGTTGGCAGGTGCGGGAGCGGGAGCAGCTCCGCCTCGATCTCGACTTGGAAGGCAAATCACCCTGGGTGGCGCGGGTGGATATTTCCCGCCGCATGGCCAACGGCGGTTTTCTGACGCTGGAACGAGACTCGCCGTTTTTCGTCTACGACCTTTCCAATGATCGCCACACCTCGCAGATCACGCTGCCCTGGGATGCCGAGCGCTACCGCGTGACCCTGGTTGCCACCCAAGGCAAAGCGCCGAAATTGAATGGGCTGCGCGTCACCGCCAGCACCTGGCCCGAGCAGCTGGAGGCCGATGAGGTGGCCGTACCACAGGTGGCCAAAGAGATTTCCAAAGGTACTGATGAATTCTTGCGGCTTGACCTACCCAACGCAGAGCGCGTGGTGGCGGCGGACGTACTCTTGAAGTCCCCGGTGGCGCCTGTCTACGTGACTTTGGACGCAGAAGAAAAGGATGGGGATGGCCCCAAACGCCCCGCCCTGCGGTCCATGGGCGGCGGCACGGTCTGGAATCTCCCGGCTTTGGAAACCCGCGCCACTCGTGTGGCGCTGGATCCCACCATTACGGGTCGCATGCGTCTGCATATACCTGAAAACACGACACTGGAATCAGTCAAGTTGCTGGTGCGCCACGAGGCCCTGCTCTTCCCTGCGGAAGCAGGAAAGCCTTACTTCCTTCACTTGGGCGGTTGCGCAAAACAGGCACCTGGGAATCTGGGGGCACTGCCCGCAAGTCGTCAAATCTATGGCCGGAACCCCCTAAAACTGATGTCTGCTGAACCCGACCCCCAGGGTCTTGGCCTCATTCTGGACAAGGGCGACCAGACTCGACCGTGGCTTCCTTGGGCAGTGGGTCTTGTGGTCCTGCTCCTTGGTTTCGCCGCCTTCAAACTGCTGCGGAGCAGCGAGGGGTGATCCGGCCTTCATGAAAACCGGTTCTGGCAAAATTCACAAAAATTAACATTCGATTAAAGGCGGGCCCCCCTACCATTCTCATCACTCTCCCAACTGATCTTTGTTCTCTGACCCCATCCGAGGAAGGTTTATCTTCCCCGGTTTTTTTTATCAATAACGGGCGTATCGCCCTTCTTCGAGGTCAATAAGATGCGATCAACTCTGGTGCTTCGTCTCATCGCCTCCGCTGGAATGGCTTCGGCCCTTTTCGCGCAGGAGGCCGCCAAGACCATCGAATACGAGCCGCTGGCGGGCCACGCGCGACAGTACCTCCAGGCCCGGATCTTTGATCTCGGGCTGGACACATCCCATGATTTCGCTCCCCGGAATGTGCTTCATGACGAGCTGGGAGAGGACCACATCCGTTTGGACCAATTTGTCCAAGGCGTGAAAGTCTTCGGCGGCGAAGCCATCCTCCACATGCGTAACGGTGAAGTGCGGGATACCACCGATGCGTTGGTGCGCGGCATCCAACTGAACCCTAATCCAACCCTGGGAACCTCTGAGGCTTTGGCAGTGGCTCATGAGGCCCTCGCCCCCAAAGGCGCCTACGCCAGCGATCCCACCGCGGAATTGGTATTTGCCAGGATCGAGCGCGAATCCCCCGTTGCGCGCGTTCAGGCCATGACTGATGTGGATGGTGGATCCGTTTCCGCCAAGGCGCGTGCCGCCCGTATGGCCCTGGTCTATCACGTCCATACAGAACTAGAGAACGGCGCCGAGGAAACCCGCCACATGGATTTCCTGGTGGACGCGCATAGCGGCGAAATCCTCAAGTCCTGGGACACCCTGCATACGACTGCGGCAACGGGTTCCGGAAAGTCCCAGTACAGCGGCATCGTGAGCATCAGCACCAATTCCATCACGGGCGGCTTCGAGTTGAGCGACAAAGCCCGCACCATGCCCTTCACCACCCGCAATCTCAACCATGCCACCAGCGGCACCGGCACCATCTACACGGATGCCGACAACACCTGGGGCGATAGCGCGAATTACGTGGAGGGCTCCTCCACCACCGCCGCCAACGGCCAGACTGCGGGCGTGGACGCGCATTTCGGCACCATGAGGACCTTCGATCTGTACAAGAATGTCTTCGGCCGCAACGGCATCAACGGCGCGGGCAAGGCTACGTACAATCGGGTGCACTACTCCAACAGCTACGACAACGCCTTCTGGTCGGATTCCTGCTTCTGCATGACTTACGGTGATGGCAGCAGCTTCAAGACCCTCACGGCCATCGATGTCGCTGGGCACGAAATGACGCATGGCGTGACCGCCAACAGCGCACGGCTGAACTACAGCGGCGAATCCGGCGGCCTGAACGAATCCATGTCGGACATCTTCGGCACCATGACCGAGTTCTACGCCAAGGGTGGCGGCACCACCACCATTCCCACCACCGGCGGCAACTGGACCATCGGCGAACAGCTCAGGTCCACGCCCCTGCGCTACATGTACAAGCCGAGCCTGGACGGGGCCTCGAAGAACGCCTGGAGCAGCACCCTCGGCAGCCTGGACGTTCACTACTCCAGCGGCCCCATGAACCGCTGCTTCTACTTCCTGAGCCAGGGCGCCAGCTCCAGCAGTACGAGCAACTACTACAGCTCCTACCTGCCGGGCGGCATGACGGGCATCGGCAACACCGCCGCCGCCAAGATCGTCTACCGCGCCCTGACGGTCTACATGACCAGCACCACCAACTACGCGGGCGCCAAAACCGCCTGCCAGAAGGCCGCCACAGACCTTTACGGATCGACGTCCACGCAGTACGCCGCTGTCACCAATGCTTTCAAGGCCATTAACCGCTAAGCAGGCTTTGAGGAATCAAGGCACTGATGAATTATGTATCGGGCCCTTCGGGGCCCGTTTCCATCAGGTGGATGCCTCTTCGCTTAGCTGGTGCGGTCTTGCAGGCTTTAACTGCACCAGTGCGACACCGGCGAGGATCACGATCATCCCGGACACCATCCGCATTCCGAAGGGTTCGTGCAGGAAGACGCTACCCAGGAGAACCGCCACCACGGGGTTTATGTAGGTGTAGGTGCCCATCTTGGCGGGGCTCCACACGCGGGCCAGGTAAATGTAGGCCGTGAAGGCGAGAAGGGAGCCGAAGAGAGCCAGATAACCCACCGATAGCGCTGTCTTCAAGGTCAGCGGGTGGTGCAGGTAGCCGCCGTTGAGGGGTGCGGCGATGTGCCCGATGGCCGCCGCCGTGAGCATCTCCACGCCAACTTGTTTGAGATATGCGTCGCCCTTGATGTGGTGCTTTCCATGGAGGGTTCCGTAGGACCAGATCATCGTGGCCAGCAATAGCGCACCCACACCGCCGAGATGGATCTTTCCCGCCAGGGGATTTGCCAACACGCCTACCCCGATGAATCCGAGCAGCAAGCCCATCCAGGCCCGCGTGCCGATGTTTTCAGAGCTGAACAGGGCCAGAAACACGGGCACCAGGGCGCAAATGATAGCCGCCATTCCGCTGCTGACATGCAGCTCCGCCCAGCTCACCAGCGCATTGGAACCGGCCAATAGCAAGGCTCCTACAAGCAAGAGGTGTGGCAAGTCGGGCTTTCGAAGGGCTGGTTCCTTCCGGAGAAAGCCGAGGCCAAGCGCCAACGCGCCGCCCACCGTGAAACGCGCGGCCACCATTCCGTAAGGAGTGAAGGATTCAAGGCCCAGGGCGATGGCGAAGTAGGTGGAACCCCATACGATGGCGCAGGTGAGATAGGCGAGCAGAGGCATGGTTTGATTCCTTCAATCCTTTGATTGGTTTGTCCCGTTGTGCGCACTGGCGCGTTCGACCCTAGCGACGCGGAGAGAATAGGCCGCGTACCACTTTTCTTTTCCGAGCCGCTGGGCTGCGGCGTGGTCGAGGTGGGCTTTCCAGACCCGGATGGCCTCCTCATCCTTCCAATAGCTCACGGTGATGCCGAATCCGCTTTCAGCCCGAGCGCTCTCGATCCCAAGAAAGCCTGGCTGCTGGGCCGCGAGTTCGGCCATGCGTTCCGACATGCGGCCATAGCCTTCATCGCCTCCGGTGCGGTGGCTCGTGAAGATCACGGCGAAGTAGGGAGGCTCGGGGGTGCCTGCGAACCACGAGGGAACGGCCGTCATTTTCGGGCCCCTTTCTTGGCTGGAACTTCCGCGTGAAAGGGACTGGGGCCTGGCTTTTCAAAGTGGGTCTGCAGCACCACGGTGGTGCGCGTGGTGACCTGGGGGCCAAGGGCCCGGATGCTGCGCAATCGCTCGCTCATGCCCATCGGTGTTTCCGCCACGACTTTCAGCAGCAGGCAGTCCTCGCCCGCCACGGTGTGGGCTTCCAGGACGTCCCGTTCCTTCTCCAGGGCCTGCCAGAGCGCCAGCTCCAGGGCTTCATCGTTGTTGGCGCGGTAGCGCACGGCCACAAAGGCGACCACGGGTTTCAGCACCGAGGCGGGGCTCACCAGGGCCGCGTAGCCTTCGATGATGCCGCTCTCCTCCAAGCGCTTCACGTGGTCAATGATCGTGGGGCGGCTCACACCCAGCCGCTCCGCCAGCTCGGCATGGCTGATGCGCCCCTCAGCTTGCAGGATTGCGACCAGACGACGATTCAGGTCATCTTCCATGGGATGCTTGAGCATGGATTTCCTCCGACTTCAAAATGATCTTTATGTACAAAGATGCAACCATAATGACAAAACGATTTACTATTTGTAAATATTTTTGCAACGCCCTGTTGCTCGCGCTTCTCGCTCTTGGTGCCGCGTGCAGGTCTCCTCTCGCCGAGGTTAAACCGCCGGACCGGGCAGAGCTGGATTTGGAAGTCACCGTAGAGAACCACAGCCGTAAACTCAAGCGGTTGCGGACCATGAAGCTTGGAGAACCCAACAGCGCCGCTGCGCGAGCCGACGCGCTGGAATCGCACCGGGCTTGGCTGGAGGCTGAATTCCGGGCCGAAGCCGGAGATCGGGGCTTGGTTGTGGATCCGGGCGCCGGCTTGCATTTAAAGCTGGCCATCACGAGCCTGGGCGAGGTGCGTGCCAAGTACATCGTCTATGGCATTGCGAGTGGCGTGGCCTGGGGCGTGGGCACTGGCCTGGTGGCCCATGACCCCCGTCTCGCTGTTGGTCTGGGTCTTTACGAATTGGTAGAAGAGTCGGCCTTCTGGATCGCTGGCTCAGCGGTATTCGGCGCCTATAGCGCGCCTGTGGTGGTGGAGGCGGCAGTCTTAGACGGGAGGAACCCGAAAGCGGTCTGGACGGCCAGCTACTACATAATCAATGGACGCAAACACCTGAAAGCGCTGCCTGAAGACCAACGCTCGGATCGAGCCATTCAGCTGCATGCGGCACTGCGCGTGTTCCTGGACAAACTATTCAAAAATCTTGAGGCGGCCCCGGGGTTTCCACGTCGGCTTGGACCCCCGCGAGCCTTGGCATATTCCACGCTAAAGGACGAAAAAGCACCGGCCGATATTGGTTTCCAGAATCCGGTTTCTGCACATTAAGGATTGGGCCACGACGGATTGATCATCCCGTCATGGCCCAATCCAGGTCAGATAACTTTTCGCGCTATACCTTGGAGGTGGCTTCCACCGCCCACTTCTCCAGCATTGCGGTGGTGACGGATTTCGGACGCTCAAGGGCATAGCCAAGGGCTCGATCCCAAGTCAGGTTCGCCAGAACGCCAAGCGCGCGCCCCACACCGAACAGCACCGTGTAGAAGTCATACTCGCGCAGCCCGTAGTGGTACTGGATCATGCCGCTGGCGGCGTCCACGTTTGGCCAGGGGTTCTTGGTCTTGCCCTGTTCGGTGAGGACTTTCGGCGCCACGATATAGATCATCTGCACCAGCTTGAACACAGCATCGTCCGGCATGTGTTTCTGCGCGAACTGCAACTGGGCCTCGTAGCGCGGGTCTGTGCGGCGCAACACCGCGTGTCCATAACCCGGGATCACGTGGCCTTCGTTGAGCGTGTCCCAGAGCGCCACGCGGACATTTTCCTCTGTGGGTTCGGCGCCATGCAGCTTCTCCTGGAACTTCAGCACCCACTCCAGAACTTCCTGGTTGGCCAGCCCGTGGAGCGGGCCCGCGAGACCATTGAGGCCTGCTGAAAATGCGTAATAGGCATCGCTCAAGGCGCTACCGACAAGGTGCGTGGTGTGGGCGCTGACATTCCCTACTTCGTGGTCGGAGTGGATGATGAAATACATGCGGGCCACGTCGTCGTAAGGCTTGGGGAAGCCCATCATGTGCGCGAAATTCCCGCCGAAATCCAGCTTGGTGTCGGGGGCGATGATCTCGCCGCCTTTGTATTTGAGCCGATAAATGAAAGCGGCGATTTCGGGCAGCTTGGCGATGATGTCCGTGGCGTCTTCGTACATGTACTCCCAGGCGCGGTCCTTCTTGAAGCCATGGTGGTAGAAGTGGGTGAATTTGCTTTCGCGCTGCATAGAAAGCACGGCCGTGGAGAGCATCACCATCGGGTGGGTGTCCTTGGGCAGGGCTCGCAGCACTTCGAAGACATAGGGCGGAACCTTCGCGCGGTACTTGAAGTCAGCTTTGATTTCCGCGACGGCCTCGGCATCAGGAGCGTCACCGGTCAGCAGGAAATACCAGAAGGATTCGACCGATGGATACTCGTCGCCCGGCGCCTTCGGAAGCGCGGCGAAGGTCTCTGGAATATTTTTTCCGCGCAGCCGGATTCCTTCGAGGGGATCGAGGTAGGAGATGTCTGAGACAAGGCATTTCACGTCCCGTGCCCCACCCACAACTTGGCTGATGGTCACGTGGTCGATGACCACATCACCATGTTCCTTGACGAGCGCGGCCGTATGAGGTCGTTGGGCTTCGATCTTTTCTCGAAGTTTTTCAATTAATTTGGTCATAACCCCTCCCGGTTTTTTTAAACGCGTTAGTCTAGCGCGCACCCATTGCCCGGCCAAGGTTCGGATGCTGGATGGCGTGGATGTATGACATCCCAGACCGCGGATTTGCTA
This sequence comes from Holophagaceae bacterium, assembly GCA_016722505.1. Lineage (GTDB taxonomy): Bacteria > Acidobacteriota > Holophagae > Holophagales > Holophagaceae > JANXPB01. The sequence goes on along the minus strand of JADKJH010000001.1, from coordinate 1,142,708 downwards.
CACTCTATCCATTCCATGGGAGTGTATAAAAGTGATCGCCATCACACTGGATCCGGGCCCCCCGCTTTCCCGAACGACTGATACCGGCCTGTTGGTGGTCATCTCGGCCCTCTTCTTCACCGCCATTCTCGCCCATCGTTTGTGGCGCGGAAAGATCAGGGCCGAGGATGAACTTGTAGCCTTCCAAAAGGATTTTGGCCTCAGCATGGGGCGCTATCGCGCAGGTTTCAAGCGCCTGCAATCAATCGCGGCATTCGTTGACCGTGCTACGGGCCTGGTGGTGGAACCCACGCCAGGCTGGCTGGCGGCGGGCCTCGCGGAGGGAGGCCGAAGGATTTGGGGTGAGGATGGCATGGTCGAAGGCGTGTGGAAATCCATCCCTGCGCCCGGCCCTGAAAACCAGGTTGGAAAACCTGTCCTCTTCGCCATGGGAGGCCGTACCTATCAGGCCGAGCCCCTGGAAGGCGAGAGCCTCGGCATCGTGCTGGTGCAGGAAATTCCGTGAGGGCTGCGGATACCATCATTGCTGCATTCTTCATGTGCGGAACAATCATCGCCCAGGACATCAGCGGCGCGCCAACGCCACGGCCCAACCGCGTGGCTTGGATGGAAATCTTTCCCGAGCCGCTGCCTGAGGGACATGACAACCTCACGCTGGAAGCCACATCGCAATTTCTGCGTCCGGACCGGGCCACCAGCGGTGATGGTAGAACCCACGCGATCCTCGATGGAGAGGAATGGCAGCTTACAGCGGATCTCGCCACACCACTGTTGGGTGGCTACCTCAACATGCGTTTCCGCGTCGTTGCCCGCTCTGGCGGCATCGCGGACCAGGCTTTCACCAGCTACCACGATGCCCTTAGCATTCCCCAAGGAGGCCGCAATCTCGTTCCGAAATACCAATTCCATTACCGATTGGAGCGGGATGGGGTGGTGGTGGTAGATCTGAAAAAATCAGACACGGTGCTCCTGGAACCCGACATCGCCTGGGTGAAACCCTTCGGGACCAAAGACCTGGGCGGACGCTTCGGGATCTCGGTGCAATTGCCCACGGGCAAACGTGACAATTTTACCGGCACTGGGAGCACAGATGGGTTGGTGGGGGGCGCTTTATGGAAGCGTTCAGGCCGCTGGCACGGCTTCACGCAGGCCGAGCGCGTCTTCTTCGGCCTACCCAAGGACAGTCCCTTCAAGGCGGTCACCACACAGCGTTCGTTCACCCGGGCCTGGGTAGGCGGCGGGTATCAGGGTGAAGGGGATGGCTTTTTCGGTGGCCTGGGTGTGGAACTCAGTCTTGGCTATATCGAAAATCCCTATCACGTGGACTTGGCGCGCATGGATAAAGATGGCATGCAGCAGTACTGGACCGTGACCCACAAAAGGCTTCCCCACTGGCGGTTCGGCATCAGTGAGGAGGCCGGCAGCTATTTCGCTCCGGATCTGACAATTTTCGCGAGCTACCGGTTCTGAATAGTTGAAAAGTCGAAAAAGTTAAAAAGTCGAAAAGTTAAGAAGCTTCCTCCCGGGCTTTTCGACCTTTCGACCTTTTAACTTTTCAACTTCTAAGACTTCTCACCCCTGAATCCCGCTCAGGCCCATCCGCACAACGCGCTAAACTGGCTGATTCAGGTTTGGAGATTCCATGAACCCCAATCAGTACCGTGAGGTCCGCCTCGAAAAGCTCGGGAAATTGAAGGCTCTGGGCCTGGATGTGTGGCCGCGCAAGGCGGAGAGGACCCATGGCATCAGCGACATCATCGAGGTTTATGGAGGATATGATGGCCCCGCGCTGGAGGAGCATCCGCACACGGTGTCGGTCATGGGCCGCATCGTGGCCTACCGCGACAGCGGCAAGACGGCCTTCCTGAACATCAGCGAGGCAGGCCAGAAGCTGCAGATCTATATGCGGAAAGATGCCCTCAACGAAACCGAATGGGAAGTTGTGCGCCTCCTGGACATGGGCGATTTCATCAGCGTTACGGGCACGCTCATGCGCACGAAAACCGGCGAACTCACGGTGCGGGCTGCACGGGTCCAGTTCCTCTCCAAGGCGCTGCTGCCCCTGCCGGAAAAGTGGCACGGATTGCAGGACAAGGAACTCCGCTACCGCCAGCGCTATCTCGATCTGGTCAGCAATCCGGAAGTGATCCAGACTTTCGTGCTGCGTTCGAAAATTCTTGCGGGCATCCGCCACTACATGGAGCAGCAGAGCTACCTTGAAGTGGAAACGCCCATGATGCAGCCCATTCCGGGCGGCGCCACGGCGCGGCCCTTCACCACCCACCACAACGCGCTGGACATGCCGCTCTACCTGCGGATCGCGCCTGAGCTGTACCTGAAGCGGCTCATCGTCGGCGGCTTCCACAAGGTGTACGAGATCAACCGTAATTTCCGCAACGAAGGCCTGAGCGTCCGCCACAACCCGGAATTCACGATGATGGAATCCTACGCGGCGGGCGAGGATCTGCGCGACGTGATGGTGCTCACGGAGAACCTGTTCGCGGAAATGGCGGCCCTTTGCGGCGGCCTGGACCGGCCCTTCGGCGACACCACCATCAGCTATGCGACGCCGTTCCGCCGCCTCAGCCTGAAGGATGCCATCGCCGAATACGGCCAGATTGACCGGGAGCGCCTGGAGCGCACCGACGACATCGTGCACCTCGCCAGGGAAGCGCATTTCGAAGACATCGAGAAGAAGAGCCCCGGCGTCCTGTTGGGAGAGCTCTTCGAGCATCACGTCGAAAAGCAGCTCATCCAGCCAACGTTCATCATCGATTACCCCATCGAACTGAGCCCGCTCACCAAGACCCTGCCCGGCAACGACATGTTCGTAGACCGCTTCGAGCTGTTCATTGGCGGCATGGAGTTGGCGAACGCTTACTCGGAACTCAACGATCCCGTGGACCAGTTGGGCCGCTTCATGTCCCAGATGGGCGAGCGTGAAAGCGGCAACGATGAAGCCATGATGCTGGATCTCGACTTCGTCAACGCCTTGGAGCACGGCTTCCCGCCCACCGGCGGCCTGGGCGTCGGCATCGACCGCATGGTGATGCTCATGACCAACGCCGCCAGCATCCGGGATGTGATCCTTTTCCCACTGATGCGGCCCCAGACTGAACAGCTTGGAACCGCGAATGATGCGAATGAACACGAATAAAAACTTTATTTGTTTTTTAAATTAGCGAACATTCGCGCCATTGGCGGTTCCTTTTTTTCGAGGCTCCCATGTCCGTTCCGATGCTTGATCTCTCCATCCAGAACCAGGCCGTGAAGCAAAAAATACTCGATGGGATCGGTGGGCTCATCGACCGCTCCAGCTTCATCCTGGGCGACAACGTGAAGGGGCTGGAAGCCGAGATCGCGGCCTATGCGGGCGCCAAATTCGGCGTGGGCATGAGCAGCGGCACCGATGCCCTGCTGGTGGCGCTCATGGCCCTTGATGTGAAGGCCGGCGACGAAGTGATCATGCCCACCTTCACTTTTTTCGCCACCGCGGGCGTGGTGTCGCGGATGGGCGCGAAACCGGTGTTCGTGGACCTGGACCCACAGAGCTTCAACACCACGGGAACCCTCGTGGAAGCGGCGATCACGCCCCGCACCAAAGCCATCCTTCCGGTGCATCTCTTCGGCCAGCTCGCGGACATGCCCGCCATCTGCGAAGCCGCGGCCCAATTCGATATTCCGGTCATCGAAGACGCCTGCCAGAGCATGGGCGCCAAAGGCTGGGGACTGAACGCCGGGCAGTTCGGCGAGATGACCGCCTTCAGTTTTTATCCGACCAAGAATCTCGGCGCCTTTGGCGACGCGGGCCTGACCATCATCCGCGACGATGAAGCCCTGAATGCCCGCGTGCGCCGCCTGCGCGTGCATGGCATGGAACCCGTCTACGTCCACCACGAAGTGGGCATGAACGGCCGCATGGACGAGATGCAAGCCCTCGTCCTGCGAGCCAAGCTGGAGATGCTTGAAGGCTGGCACGAAGGCCGCCGCAAACACGCAGCCTGGTACCACCGCCGAATGAAAGACCTCGCTCCAGATGAAGCGCAGATGCCCCACGAAGTCGTGCCCGACGGACGCCATATCTATAACCAGTTCACGCTCCGTGTGGCGGGCGGCAAGCGCGACGCGCTGCAGGCCCACCTGAAGTCGCTCGGCATTGGCTCCGCCGTCTATTACCCCATCTGCCTGCATGAGCAGCCCTGCTTCGATAGCCTCGGCTATAAAAAGGGCCAATTTCCCGAAAGCGAACAAGCCGCCGCGGAAGTCCTCAGCATTCCCGTCTATCCAGAGATGAACGAGGAGATGCTCGAAGAAGTGGCCACGGGCATTCTTGGATTCTTTGGTAGAGACTGAAGCGATCGGATTTCAGACCGCCAGCGGGTGATCCCATCCGCCGGGGATCCCTAATATAAAATCAAAGAGCTTTTCCAGTTCAACCGGGGTGGCTCGCTCCAAGCCCTAGGCTTCCCCCATGGCGGCGGCAACGAAATTGTTCAGGTCTTCCTGCGTTTTTTCGGGCATCTCAACAAAGTGGAGACCCATACCCACGAAGGCCATGGCCGGTGCGGCGGGGGCCAACCCCAGCGTGTAGACCACCTGGGCCCGGATATGGCCTTTTGGAAGCAGGGGATGATCCAGCACCAGGTCTTCGAGCAGAAGGCCTTTTTCGAATTGCCCGGCCTCGCCGCGGTCCACCGTGGCGAACAGTCCGCTCCCGCTGATGTTGGTGATACGGATGTCTTTGAATGCGCGCCCACCGACTCTGAACCGGATGGTATGGCCCGGTCCCAGTGCTATGCGGCGGTTATCGCGGCGTTCAGTGAAATCGGCCATGGGACTCCCCGGGATTCCTGCTTGGGCATTGAGCAAGATCAGGATAGACTAAGCGCTTCGTTTGAACGGCCTCAACCCATCGCGGGAACGGAGGCTTCCCACCCGAAACGGGTCATCCTTCCCGGAACGGGCCTTCATTGGGCAGCCATCCTGGTCGGAGCCTAGTCTCCTACCTAACCAAGCGGGAACAACGCACAACGCGCTGGCCATCCATCCTGGAGCAGCACATGGAAATCCTTCTGATCGATAACGTATCGAAGCTAGGCCAACGCGGTGACGTGGTCACCGTGAAGGATGGGTACGCCCGCAATTTTCTCCTCCCCCGCAAACTGGCCCTGCCCGTGACCGCTGGCAACAAGCGCCAGATCGAGCTGGAGAAGGAGCGGGCCCAGAAACTCCGCGCCAAAGAACTCGCTGATGCCCAGAGCTTGGCCGAGAAGCTCAGCGCCGTCGGCCTGTCCTTCGCCAAGAAAGCCGGTGAAACCGGCCATCTCTTCGGAAGCGTCACCAACGCCGAAGTGGCCGACCAGCTCAAGACCAAGGGCTTCATCGTGGACCGCCACACCATCACGATGCCGCAGATCAAGGATGTGGGCGCGTATGTGGTAGAGATCCGCCTGTACCAGGGTGTCATCGCCAAACTGAACCTGGATGTGACGGCCATCGCCGAGTAGTTCAATCCTTCATCCGTCCGCCGACCACGTATCAAACATCGAAGTCATCGAACATTGATGCATTGATGCACTTCCTCCACGCGGTCGATTTCCGAACCATTCCGGAAGCCAAGGGCAAGCATCCCCCATGCTTTCATTGAACCTTTTTTAGGAGCATCCATGACCAAATCCACTACCAAGCCAGATACCTTCGGAATCGCCGAACTCGCCGCCAAATTGGCTGAGAGCCACGACCTCACCAAGGCCAAGGCGAAAGCCGTCATCGACAGTCTGCGCGACGATGTCGTGGCGGTCCTGCTGTCCGGCAACCGTGTGAACCTGTTCGGCCTGGGCACCTTCGAAGTGCGCGACACCAAGCCCAAGATGGGCCGCAATCCCAAGACCGGCGAAAAGATCAGCATTCCCGCCGGCCGCAAGGTCGTCTTCAAGGTCGCCAAGGGCTTGAAGGATCAGATGTAATTCGGTTTTGAGCTTTGAGCCACGAGCTTTACAAATCGGCGCCTTTGGGCGCCGATTTGTTTGTGGGCGACACCCCATGAATCCAGCCGTCTAGCTCATGGCCCCAATCACACCGCACTCGCCCTACAATGATCGTTTCCTGGAGCACCCATGTCCCTTGGCATCTTTAAAGTTCCCACTCCCATCAACGAACCGGTGAAATCCTATGCCCCGGGGACACCAGAGCGGGTGAGCCTGAAGGCAAAACTCAAGGAGATGGGGTCCAAGAAGCTGGACCTTCCAATGGTCATCAACGGACATCAGATCCACGGCGAGAAAAAAGGCAAGGCGGTGATGCCGCATGATCATCAGCATGTCCTTGCTGATTTCCACATGGGTGGACAAGAGGAAGTGAAACTGGCCATCCACGGCGCCATGCACGCCCATAAGGAGTGGGCGGCGATGCCCTGGGACGCCCGCGCGGCGGTCTTCCTCAAAGCTGCCGACCTGCTGGCTGGGCCCTGGCGCGACACCATCAACGCCGCCACCATGTTGGGCCAGAGCAAGACCTGCCACCAGGCTGAAATTGATTCCGCTTGCGAACTCGTGGATTTCTTCCGCTTCAACGTCGCTTTTTATCAACAGCTCTTGAAAGAACAGCCGGATTCCCAGCCCGGCATGTGGAACCGCCTGGAACATAGGCCCCTCGAAGGCTTCGTGTTCGCGGTGACACCTTTCAACTTCACCTCCATCGCGGGCAATCTGCCCACGGCGCCGGCGCTGTGCGGCAATACGGTGATCTGGAAGCCTGCTTCTACGGCTGTCTACAGCGCGCACTTCCTCATGGAGCTGCTCAAGGCGGCGGGACTCCCTGATGGCGTGATCAATCTGGTCTACGGATCGGGCCGGTCCATTGGCGATCCGGTGCTCGCCGACAGCCATCTGGCAGGCATCCACTTCACGGGTTCAACTTCCGTATTCCACGGAATGTGGAAATCCATCGGCACCAATATCGGCAAGTACCGGGCGTATCCGCGGTTAGTGGGCGAGACCGGCGGCAAGGATTTCATCCTTGCCCATCCCAGCGCCGACGTAAACGCACTGGTGACCGCCATCGTGCGCGGCGCTTTTGAATACCAGGGACAGAAATGCAGCGCCGCCAGCCGTGTCTACATCCCTTCGAACCTTTGGCCCAAGGTGAAAGACCAGCTCGCGGCGCAGGTTGAAAGCATCAAGATGGGCGATGTGAGTGATTTCTCCAATTTTATGGGCGCAGTCATTGATGCGGGTTCTTTCCAAACGCAAAAGGACGCCATCGAAGCAGCGAAAGCGTCCCCCGATGCCAGCATTCTGGTGGGAGGCCAGTGTGATGATTCCGTAGGATATTTTGTGCGGCCAACGGTGATCGTAGCCAAGGATCCCAAGTACAAAACCATGTGCGAGGAACTGTTTGGACCCGTGCTCACGGTCCATGTCTACGACGAGCACCACTGGACGGAAATCCTGCATACGTTGGATCAGACGAGTCCCTACGCCCTTACCGGCGCTGTCTTCAGCCAGGATCGGAAGGCCGTGCAGCAGGCCATGGAGGCCCTCCGCAACGCGGCGGGCAATTTCTACATCAATGACAAGCCCACAGGCGCGGTGGTGGGCCAACAGCCTTTCGGCGGCGCCCGGGCCTCGGGCACCAACGACAAGGCCGGCTCCATCCTGAATCTGGTGCGCTGGATCAGCCCGCGGACCATCAAGGAGACCTTCGTCCCCGCCACCGACTATCGGTATCCCTTCATGCAAGGGGAATGACATGATTTGCAGTGTGGCCAAGGGCTGGTCTCGATCGGCTCGCACGGACAGGACATCTAGTCCTGTCCTCTCGCTGCGCTCGACTCGCCAATCCTTCGTCCCCGCCACCGACTATCGGTATCCCTTCATGCAAGGGGAGTAGCGGGATCATCTAATCCGGCATCATTGAGACATCGAGCCATTCGAATTTCTGACCAGAGGCGCCCCATGTCCGACAAAAAAACCACGCCGCTCTTCCCCCTCCGCAAAGGCCGCCATTCCCGCCAAGCCCATGTTGACCTTCCGGAGGGCACATTCGAGGAAGAGCACGCACGGCAGGGGTTTTTCGGAAAGACGACCCATCTCTACCGTCTGCATCCACCCACGGCGTGGACCCGCATCGAGGGCCCACTCACGCCCCACAGCTACGACCTGAACAAAATCTTTCCTGTGGACCCAGCGGTCGAGGGCGATGCGCTGTTGCAGCAGGCGCGGGCGGGAGCGCTGCTGGAATCCATGTTCGGTTCACGGGAAATCGCCTTCGCGCCGGTCTGCATCCTGCACAACAGCGATGTGGCGATGCACTACGTGGCCCCGGAACCCATGGATTTCTTCTACCGCAATGCCGATGGCGATGATGTCTTCTACATCCAGACCGGCGGCGGGAAGTTCGAAAGCGACTTTCGGGAATCTGGATTACGAAAAAGGCGATTACATCGTCATTCCCCGGGGCACCACGTACCGGTTTCTTCCCCACGACGAGGTGCAACGCTACCTGCTGATCGAGTCCTTCAGTGAGATCACGCTGCCGGACCGGGGGATGCTCGGTCCCAACGCGCTGTTCGATCCCGCCATGATCGACACGCCGGAGTTGGCGGATTACACCGAAGACGCAGGCCGCGAATGGGCCGTCCATATCAAGCGCGAGAACCAGATCACGAAGGTGTTCTACCCCTTCAATCCGCTGGATGCCGTGGGCTGGAAGGGCGATCTCACCGTGTGGCGCATCAACGTGAAGGACATCCGCCCGGTGATGAGCCACCGCTACCATCTGCCGCCGAGCGTGCACACCACGTTCATGGCGCAGAATTTCGTCATCTGCTCCTTCCTGCCCCGCCCCTTCGAGGAGGAGGAAGGCGCCATGCGCGTGCCCTTCTACCACCGGAACATCGATTACGACGAAGTGCTGTTCTACTCCGACGGCCATTTCTTCAGCCGCGACGGCATCGGCCAAGGCATGGTCACCTGGCATCCCCAGGGCATCCACCATGGGCCGCACCCCAAAGCCATCCCCCTGAGCCGCACCAAGGACCGCACCGACGAAGTCGCCGTCATGGTGGACACCTACCGTCCGCTGAAGGCCACGCCCGCCGCGGAACTGGTGGAGAACCTGGACTACTGGGCCAGCTGGAAATAGGGAAGACCCAGCGCGCTGCCACGCGCCTGGGGTGGCGGCAAACGTTCCCTTTCCCTTCGGATTCCTGCCTCCGTGATCTGCCCTGGCCGCCGCGCTGATTTCATTCACCCTTGGGAGAAATCAGAATCCGTCTACCCTTGCCCTGCTCGCCCGCTGCCCTTCGCGCCCCTGGGCGCAGGAGGGGCAACCCGAGGGATCATCGCGGGATGCCGCCGCGCCCGGGCCCCGGCCGCGCTGTTCCACCGGATGTGGATGGCCAATCGGGTTTCCGGCAGGCGCTAGGGCGGCTTTCGTGGACCGGCTACCGTGTATGACCCGGCCTTTGCACCTTTGGACCAGGGCTTCGCTTCGGCGTTCGACCTCGGTGATGACGAAGAACGCCCTGGTGCTCGCAGCTACACCCTGGGGCGGCTGATCGTCTAGGGGAGGACGCCGCCCGGGCCCCCTCCTCCGGGCGGGGCGGACCCAAGGCCCGGCTGCTACCTGGAGCACCGGATGTGGATAGCGAGAACCACGAATCGGTGCAGAACCTTGCCACCTGGCCTGCGGCGGACACGCCCTACGTCTGCCTGGGACTCGGTTATCAAGGCCGCTCCCATACATTCATCGAAGGGAAGATCCAGCACTGGCGCTACAACGGTGTCAGGGGTCCCCTGCTGGCCCCGCCTGGAGATCCATGTCCTTCGCGATTCTGTCCCTGCTGGAACCCATCGCCAAATGGCTTGAACAGGCATGGTGGGCCAAGCTCCAGCGCCTGGGCCTGGTGGTGCTCACCTGCGTGCTCATCCTGCTCGCGGTGCACGTCGTGGCGCGGGCCGTCCGCCGCGCGGTGGACGATGGCGACGAAAACACCACCTCCGAAGCCGAGCGCCGCGCCGAAACGCTTTCGGCAGTGCTGAACAACGCGGCCCGCGTGCTCGTTCTGGTCTTCCTGCTGCTGATGGTGTTGCAGGAATTCGGCATCAACATCGCGCCTCTCATCGCGGGGGCGGGCATCGCCGGCGTGGCGCTGGGCTTCGGCGCGCAGTCGCTGGTGAAGGATGTGATCTCGGGATTCTTCCTGCTCATGGAGGACCAGTTCGGCGTCGGCGACCTCATCAGCATCGACGAGAAGCACGTGGGCACCGTGGAGCGCATGACCCTTCGCATCACACAGCTTCGAGACGTGGAGGGCCGCGCCCATTACGTGCCCAACGGTTCCATCAACCGGGTGATCGTGCTCAGCAAGGAATTCTCAAAAGCATTGGTGGATGTCGAAGTCGGCTACGACGCGGACCTGGACCAGATTTTCGCCCTGCTCGAGACTATCGGCGTGGAATTGCGGAAGGATAGGCCCGAGCTGATCCTTGAGCCCACGGATGTGCGGGGCGTGGAGTCCTTCGGCAAGGATGGCTGCACCATCCGCACCCTCACCAAGAGCGCGCCCGGAAAACAATTCGACGTGGCCCGCCTGCTGCGGAAGCGCATCATCGAGCGCTTCCGAGCGGAAGGCATCGCGAGCCCGATCCCACAGCGCATCGTGCACACGAAGACCGAAGGTGATGCAGCCGCCACGGCAGCTCCATCCACGGATTGATCAATTGATCAGCACCGCAACCGCAGCCCTACCAGGCGCCAGGCTTCCGCCAGGTCCTCGCTGCGCACCGCCTTCGCGATGGCTTCTTCCAGATCCTGCGCGCCTTCCGGATCGCCTGGTTTCGCGGGCATCGCCGTAAGATCCGGCATTTCAGCTGTGTTCGCGAGCCCGTCCCAGATCATTGCCGCTGAGGATATGGCTGGACTTCAGCACCTCGGGCAACTGGTCGTAGCCGATGGGTCTGCCGGCGGGTTTGGCAACTTCGAAAAGCGCGCCGCTGGAGGCCCGTGTGTAGAAAGCGCCGCCATTGCGGCCAACGTGATCGAGCTTGCGGGTGTCGGGGAGATCGTTGGTGAGCATGTCCTCGTTCGCATGGAAGCACAAAATCTCGCCGATGAGCATGAGGCCGGACCCAGGGCCGCTCCCCAGCTCCACGACCTGGTGCAGCCGGCATTCCATCTGCACTGGCGACTCCGCCACCAGCGCAGGCCTTATGAATGTCGAGGGCAAAGGTGTGAAGCCGGATTTCACGAATTCATCCACGCCATCGCCATATTCGGCTGAGGCCACGTTCATCTGCTGCACCATGGCGTGGCTCACCGTGGCGATGACGAACTCCTTGGTGGCCACCACATTCTGGTAGGTGTGTTTGGTGGATCCATCGCGGCCTCGGCGGTTCGGAGCGAAGGCCAGCATGGGCGGATTGGAGCCGAACGCGTTGAAGAAGGAGAACGGTGCGAGATTGCGCACCCCCGCTTCATTCACCGTCGAGGCGAACGCGATGGGCCGCGGCGCGATGCTCCCCGTCAGCCAGGCGTTGGCCTGGATCGGATTCAGATCAGAGGCGAGGACTGTGCGGATGTTCATAGCTTCGCAGTGCGTTCAAAGATTTTGGCTTCGATGAAGAGATCCAGCAGAACGCGGTCCACGTTGCCGTCGCTGGCTTCTTCGTGGAGGATGTTGAGGCTCTTGGACAGGGGTACTGCTTGTTTATAAGGGCGGTCCTGGGCGGTCAGCGCATCGAATATGTCGCTGATAGTCATGGCGCGGCTCTGCACAGGGATGGAAGCTGCTTCGAGACCGCGCGGATAGCCGCGGCCGCCTAGTTTTTCGTGGTGGGCGTAGGCGATATCGGGGACGCCTTGAAGGTCGCGCGTCCATGGGATCTGTTTCAGGAAACGGAAGGTGTGGGTGACGTGGCTCTCGATCTCCAGCCGTTCCGTATCGGAAAGAGAGCCCTTGCGGATGCGCAGGCAATTGAGATCCGAACGCTCCACCAATTGCCGCCGCTCGCCACTCCAGTGGGTGAACTCCAATCCGCTCACCAGGCCTAGGCCATCGGCGATTTCCTGAGGCAGCACTGTGGGCATATCGCTCTGGCGCACCAGCGCAATGAGCCGGTCGGTCTCGGCCTGCCGGTCCTGGATGATGGTTTCCCACCTGGCCGGATCGAAATGCTCACCGCCCTTCCAGGACTCTGAAAGCAGTGCCAGCGCCTGTTCCAAATCCCGCTGCCGCAACCGTTGGAGGATCAATTCCAGTTTCAAAGGGTCAAGCTTTTTGGCTTTCACCAGCACTTGTTCTCGCACGCCGACCTTGCCGAAATCGTGGAGCAGGCTGGCGTAGCGGATTTCCCGCAGTTGCCGTTCCGTGAAGAATGTTTCACCGTAGGGCCCATTGGGCGTGGCATTGATAGCTTCCGCAAGGCCCACGGTCAGGTTGGCCACGCGGCTCGAATGGCCCGACGTCACTGGATCGCGGCTCTCGATGGCGGTTACCGAGGCGTTGACGAAGCCTTCGAAAAGCAGCTCGATTTCCTGCCTCAGGGCGGCATTCTTCACCGCGACGCCCGCTTGTCCCGCGAGGCTCTGCGCCAGGTTCTGATGTTCTAGCTGGAAGGGCACCACGCCGCGATTCCCGTCTTCCTCCCAGACTCGGTTGATGAATTGCAGGACGCCTAGGACTTTGCCCTCGTTATCCGTCATGGGCACGACCAGCATGCTTTGCGTGTGGTAGCCGCTCTGCCGGTCGAAGGAATCCGAAAAGCTGTAAGGCGCATCGCCGGGGATCCCATAGACATCTGGGATGTTCAGTGATTCACCGGTGGCCGCTACGAAGCCAGCGAGCGTCGTGGTTGTGATGGGCATCCGGAAGCGGTGGTAGGGCAAATCCAGCTTGGCGTTTTGCGTGTGGGCGAATATCAATTCTTTGTCGCCGTCATCCACCAGATACAGCGATCCTGCTTCGGCCCGCAGCAGTTCACGGCCCTGGGAAAGAATCAGGTCCAGCAGCTTGTCCAGGTGCTGTTCCGAAACCAGCGCGCGGCCCACTTCATTCAGGCGGCCCATGCGGGCGCGATCCCTGATGCGCTCATAGCCCGCCTGGATGAGCGCCAGGGCACCCGCCTCTCCCGGCCACTGATTGCATTGGGCCAGCATGCCTGTGCCTTCAACACCCACAACCACATCCGCGGGGCCCTCGTCCTTCCATTCCATGGCGGCGCGCAACTCCCTGCCCAGGCGGTCCTGGAGGGTGTTACGGTGCTTTGAAGGCAGGGCAACAGTGAAACGCACGAGGCACGGGTCCGGAAAAGGACTCACAGAATACCGGAAGCCCATGAACCCGGGCGAAGTTTGGCGTGGTGGAATCGAAAGATTGGCCTGGGGTGGCAAGGGGCTGGCCCGCTCAGAGGATGGGCGCCTGCTTCTGCTGAGCGCCCCCTTGGCCCTTTTCCCAGGGGAGGAAGTCGAAGCTGAAATCCACTGGAAGGCCCGTCATGGAGAAGGCAAGGTCATCCAATGGATCAAGAAAGACCCGCGAAGGGTGCCTGCCGGATGCCCTGTGGCGGCCACTTGCGGTGGGTGCGATCTGTGGGAGGCGGGTGAGGCGGCGGCGGACTTAAACAGTCCATGGCGACGGATCTGCTGCATCGCCAGCTCCCGGACATCACCACCTGGCGGTACCTGCCGGCCCCTGCGGCGGCCCGACGCCACCGCATCCAGCTCCATTGGAATGGAACCGCCTTGGGCTACCACGCGCGCGGCAGCCATCAAGTCGTGCCTGTGGCGGGTTGTCCCGTCGCCGCGGACGCGCTCTCCGCAGCGATCCCCCGCCTTTTGGAGGCGATCCGGGAAAAGATCCTGCCTCAACGCCCCCAGCGTTGGGAACTGGCCACGGGCACGCCCGAAGGCCACGTGGTGGCCATTGATGAAAAGGGACACGTGTGGTTGCTGGAGCCCGATGGATGGCATCAGGACGATTCAGAGATGAGTGAGGCCTTTGATGCCTTTATCCTTCGGCACCGGGCCGGGGGATTCTTCCAGGTGAGTCCAGCCTGGGCCGTGACGGCCTTCCGAACAGTGTTGGAAGGCTGGAAGCTGCAAGGCAACGCGCTTTTTGATCTCTATGGAGGCGTGGGCCTTTTTTCGGCGCTGTTGGGAAAGCGTTTCCGGCGCCGGGTGCTGGTGGAATACGACATCGCGGCTGTGGAGTGGGCAAAGAAGAACCTCGACCAGTTGGAGTTGCCATCGGAGTGCATCGCATCCGACACGGGAAAATGGCTGCCGGAGAACCTGGGTGGTTCCGAAGACGTGATTTTGCTGGATCCGCCGCGTTCCGGGCTGGAGCCGGAAGTCTCTATGAAACTCCTGACCGCCAAGGCTGGAACATTGGTGCTTGTGGGCTGTGACGGTGCCGCCTTCTGCCGCGATATCCAACGCCTGAGCTCCGCGTGGAAGCTTACGGAACTAGCGGTATTGGATCTCTTTCCGCTCACCCATCACGTGGAATTCGTGGGGCTCTTAAAGAAGGTATGAGGGACGGGGTGTGAGGAACGAGGTTCAATAAGGACGCGGCCGGAGGCCGCATACCTCATACCTCACCGCCTCAATCCTCGGTATGCACCGTGATCTGCTCTTCCGCCAGGATTTCCCACAGGGCTTCCAATCGCTTGCGGCGGAAACGGGGATTGGGGATAGCTCGCTCCAGGGCCTCCCGCGACGTTGGAGGATGCTGGATGCGCGCCAGGATCCAGCGCATGCCCATTTCCATCACGGCCGCCACATCGCCTTCATTGCCCCACTTGTGGCGCAGATCCAAAAGCTTCTTCGCCTTGTCTTCCGCGCGTTGTCCAAGACCCATGGCCTGGATCTTTTCCACCAGGTTGTCCACGCGCGGCGGCTTATAGGCATGGATGCGCTGAAAGATTCCACGCATCTCGATGGGCAGACGCGCGAGTCTTTCGGCCACGGTGGGATCATCGCGCCTATCTTCCACCTCGAGGGCCAGGGTGCGCAGCAATGGCAGCATCAGGGCAGCGTCCCGGGCCCCGTACACCAATTGTGTTTCGCGCAAGGGGCGCATCATCCAATTGGAATCCTGTTCTTCCTTGGGAATGTTCAATCCGAGCTTGAGCTTGGCCATGGTTTTGAGGCCTGGCAAGGGATAGCCAAGGGCTTTGGAAAGAAGCATCGTGTCCAGCACCGATTCAGGAACCACATCGTAGATGCGTTTGAAGACGATGCCATCGCCGCTGAAATCGTGGACGATCCACGGGATCTCTTTCAGGGCTTCAAGGGTGGGTTTCATGAGATCGGACAAGGGCAGGGGATCCACCAGCCACACCTGATCGTGGGTGGCAATCTGCAGGAGGGCCAGCACGCAATGATGGTTGCCCGTCAGGCTGCACTCGATATCCACACCCAGGATTCCCGCGGCGAACCAGACCGGGAGCGCCTCCGCCAAAAGTTCGGGAGTGTCCACATAGGTGAAGGGGAGATCCAGGGCGTCAGCATGCATGCCCCCATTGTGACGCAATCGGCCCGTGAGCTTGTAGCCTGGAGAGTTCCAAGTCCCGAGTGGAGCACACCTGAAAGGGGTAGGTGCTTGGGACGCCAGGGTGAAAGATGCAACCGCGAATGACGCGAATTTATGCGAACAGGTAAACCGATACCCTTGATACGCTTGAACCCTTTGTCCCACCCGTTTCTCATCCGCGTTCATCAGCGGCACTAGCGGTCCCTTTTTTCCAGACCCTCCATCGGAAAACCAAACATGCTTTCAAAAATACTTGAACCCATCGTCGCTTGGATGACTTCCGTCATGGGGGCCATGGGCCCCTTCGGCGTGATGCTGCTGATGGGGATCGAGAGCGCCTGCATTCCCATTCCCTCGGAAGTCATCATGCCGTTCGCGGGCTATCTCGCGTTCCAGGACAAGCTCACCCTCTTCGGCTTTGGCGCGGGCAGCCCCGCCACGCAGCTCGCCATCGCGGCTTTGTTCGGCGCGCTGGGCTGCAATCTGGGTTCCATTCCCGCCTATGAGGTCGGCGCGAGAGGCGGCCATCCGGCGGTGGCGCGCTATGGGAAGTACATTTTCCTGAATCAGGGCCACCTTGATAAGGCCCATCGTTTTTTTGAGCGGCACGGCGGCGCGGCGGTGTTCATTGGGCGGCTGCTGCCAATGGTGCGGACCTTCATCGCGCTTCCTGCTGGCATCGCCGAAATGGATCGCAGGAAATTCCACATCTACACGTTCGCGGGTTCCCTGCCCTGGTGTCTTGGCCTTGCGATCCTCGGCTACAAGCTCGGCGAACATTGGCAAACCCTCGGCGCCTATTTCCATCGTTTCGATCTGGTCATCGGAATCGCGCTGCTCGCGGGTGCGATCTGGTTCCTCGTCAGCCATTGGCGGCAGCGAAGCCGCACTTAACCAAACTTAACAACCGGCTTGGTGGGATGGCCTGTAAACTTGCATTCCGTCAGGAGTCTGTCATGCGGCCAACAGCTTGGTTCAGTATCATCCTCAAAGGTTGCGCCGCCCTGGGCCTTGGGTTGTTGATGTCGTGCAGTAGCAGCAGTCCCACTAACACTGGCCCCAATCCTAATTCGCCCCCCGGCAATGTGACGATCAGCGGCCCCAACACTGCTGTGATCGCCCATGCATCCACCTACACCCTGTCCGCCGTGGACCCCGAGGGTGATGCCATCACCTTTTCGGCCACCACCACCAATGGGTCCGTGACGGTTAGCGGAACTGTGCTGATCTTCACGCCCACAGCCATGGCGCCAGCTTCGGCTCCTGCGATCATCTCAGTCATCGCTACCGACTCTAAAGGCCTCGCTTCAGCGCCCAAGACTGCATCTGTGGTCGTGAATGCCAATGCGGCCCCCACCAGCGTGACCATCTCTGGCGCCAATACTGCCGTGACCGGCCATTCATCTATCTACAACCTGGCGGCTGTGGATCCTGAGGGTGATGCGATCACCTTCACTACCGCCACCGCTAATGCGACGATCTCTGGAACTGTGTTGACTTTCACACCCACGGTCGTGGCGCCTGCATCCGCCCCCGCGGTTATCACGGTCGTCGCGACGGACTCCTGGGGAGCTGCGTCAGCCCCCAGGACCTTCTCTGTGGTCGTGACCGCCAATGTGGCGCCTCATTTCACCAGCACGCCTCCTGCATCCGGGCTGGTGGGCTCAGCTTTGAGTTACACCCCCATCACGGGTTTGGATCCTGAGGGTGACACCATCACCATCACCAAGACAGCGGGTCCCGGTACCTTCTCCAGCGGTGTTCTAACCTACATGCCTGTCCTTGCGGATGTGGCCACCTCGCCCACCTTCACCTTTTCCGCCAACGATGGCCATGGCGGTGTGACGGTACAGACTTTCACGGTCATCGTGACATCCGGCCCCACCCCGGCTCCAACGATCACTGGTTTTACGCCCACCAGCGGCCCTGTGGGTTCGTCCGTAATTATCACGGGAACCAATTTCACGGCAGCATCCGCGGTGACCTTTAACGGTGTCAGCGCGGTGTTTGCGGTCAACGGTGCGACCCAGATTACCGCTACAGTGCCAACAACTAATACGGGGCTCATCGCTGTCACCACTCCCGGTGGCACGGCGACTTCCACGACGAATTTCACGGTCACACCAAGTGGTGGGACACCCACCATCACTGGACTCAGCATTGCTTCTGGCCTGCCGGGCCAAGCAGTGGTCATCACGGGCGCCAATCTCGGAGGCGCCACGTCGGTGCGGTTCAACGGGGTGAGCGCGCTCTTCATCCAGGACAGCAATTCGCAGATCACGGCCCTCGTGCCAACGGGTGCCACCAGCGGCTCTGTGACAGTCCAAACCTCCAGTGGGACCGCCACGAGTCCTTCCCCCTTCACCGTGTCGGCCAATCCTACGAATCAGCAGAGCAACACCACCGTGACAGTGATTCCGGACGCGCCCAGCACCAGTGTGTTTGGCACACCCCTACTGATCCCCTTCAACATTTCTGGACTCAGCTATCCCATCAAGGAGGTGGAGATTTCCATTTACATCACCCACACCTTTGTGGGTGATCTGGATCTGCAGCTCATCGCGCCGGACAACACCACCATTTCTTTAGCCGCCAGCCGTGACGACGCTGGCCACAACTACGGCACCGGCTGCGCACCGGGCCAATACACTGTGTTCAGCGATGGCGCTGCGGGCCCTCTCTCCGGCGCATCTCCTTATGTGGGCACCTACAAGCCGGCTCAACCGCTGTCCGCCTTCATGGGAAAAACGGCGAACGGCACCTGGAATTTGCGAATCCAGGATCAAGGCCCTGTGGACACTGGGTCATTCATGTGCGCTTCGCTCAAAGTGACCGCCGCGCCTCAGCCGCCCACCATCACCGGCTTCAACCCCACCATGGGACCAAGCAGCACGAACGTCCTATTGACGGGCACGCATCTGAGCGGAACTTCGGCTCTCAGCATCGGCAATGTCTTTGCGGCGGCTCCCACCAATGTCACGGACACCACGCTGACGTTCATAGTGCCGAGTGGGGCTGCTGTCGCTCCGATTCGCTTGACCTCGCCCTCTGGAACGGCCATTTCAAACCATGCGTTCACACCCACCGCCAGCGGCCCCACGGCGGACCTTTTCATTGATGGCGCCTATGTCACCCAAAGTGCGCAGAATTACACGGGTACGGTGCCTTTGGTGGCCGGCAAGGATGGCGTGCTGCGGGTCTTCGCCCGGGGCAATCAGGCCGGGATCGCGGCGCCTTCAGTGCGCGTGCGTACCTACAACGGCGCAACGCAGACGGGAACTCAGACGATCGCGCCTACCCTCGGCACCGCTCCGACAGGAGTATCCGAGGCCACCTTGAGCCAATCCTGGAACTATACGTTGCCGGGCGCCTCCATCCAGCCAGGACTAGGAATCCTTGTTGATGTGGACCCCACCAATGCGATTCCCGAAGCGGATGAGACGAACAATATGTGGCCTTCATCGGGGACACCGACACCGATGGCGATGGATGTTCGTACCTTGCAGACCTTCCACGGCACGCTTATCCCGATCACGCAAAGCAGCCTCACCGGCAATGCGTCCTCTGCGAACCTGGCTAGCTGGTATGCCAGGTTCCAAAAAATGTATCCCATTGCCCCGGGCATGGATGTGGTTATGGGGTCGCCCTACACCACATCACAGGTGCTGGTCTTTGATGGCGGTGGATGGAGTGGATTGCTTACCGAACTTGAGGCAAAGCGCGTGGTCGAAGCCTCCACCCGCTATTATTACGGCGCCTTGAATGTGAGCTATGCCAGCGGTGTGGCGGGCTTGGGCTACGTGCCGAATGCCGGCTCCAGTTCGCCCCGCAGCGCCATGGGCTGGGACAAGACTACCGGCTACGCCGATGGTGGTCTCTACTTTGATGTGCTTACCCATGAAACTGGCCACAACATGGGCCGCCAGCATTCGCCTTGTCCTATCACAGATGGTCCGGCGAACCCTGATCCTGCCTACCCCTATGCCGGTGGCCTCATCGGTATCTACGGTCTGGATGTGGCTGCCATGGCCTTGAAGGATCCTGCGGTCTACAAGGACATCATGGCCTATTGCTCGCCCGTCTGGGTCAGCGACTACGTCTACCATTCCATCCTGGATTTTAGGCAGGCCAGCCCATATGGCATTGCTCCGGCAGTTGCTTCAGACGCAACCGAGCAAGCAAATGCCCTCAACACTCAAACTATGCAAGACTGCCTATTGATTTCGGGCCGCATCCACAATGGAACGGTCGAATTGGATCCGGTGCTGCAAGTGCGCACTGTGCCCAGTGTCTGGGACCGCAAAACCTTCCATGGCAGCCGCCTGGTCGAGGGCCGGACTGCTTCGGGCAGCCTCCTTTTCCAGCGTTCGCTGCCTCTATTGCAAGTGGCCGACGACATCCCGGGAAGCCGAATCCAGCATTTCATGGCTGCTATTCCTGTGAAGGAATTCCCTGTTGAACAGTTGCAAGAACTTCGCGTGCTGGGTGCTTCAGGGCCCGAGGCTGTCCGTTGGAGCAGCAACGTGCTTCCGCTGAAGAGCGGCGCGGTTCAGATGCCGCAGGCCAAGGTCTTCGGCGAGGGCGAAGTGCGCCTGACCTGGGATGCTGCTGCCCATCCCCTGGTGATGGTGCGCGATGCGAATACCGGCGAGGTGCTCAGCTTCGCCCGGGGTGGCGACATGGTCATCAAGACCTCCGTCAAGCAACTGGAACTCACGCTCTCCAGCGGCGTCGCCAGCGAGAAGATGGTGCTGAATATTCTCGAATAGAATAAAAGCCGCAGATTACGCAGATAAGTGAATTATTTTTTCATCTTTGTCATCTGCGCAATCTGCGGCTTCTTGCATTTTGACCATGTTCCTCTGCGGCGATTTTTACGGCAATTCCAGGATCATCTCCTGGCCCATACGGGCCCTGACGCCGAACACCTTCTGGATGAGTTCCGGATTCAACACGGCTTCGGGCTTGCCACTGGCGGCAAGGCGGCCCTGGTCCAACACCAGCACCTGATCGAAGCACAGCGCCGCGCGAAGGTCATGCAGGGAAATGAGCACAGCGCGGCCTTCATCCCGCAGCTTCATCGCGAGTTGCAGGACATCCAGGCTGTGCCGCACATCCAGGTTGGCTGTGGGTTCATCCCAGAGCTGGATCTTCGCATCCGTCGCCAGGGCCCTCGCCAGGAAGGTGCGGCGGCGTTCCCCCCCGGAGAGCCGAGTCACGGACCGATCCGCTAGGTGGGCTATGTCCATGGCCCTCATCGCAGCATCCACGAATTCCCCATCATCGCCAAAGGCATGGCGTCCTTGGGCCACCACGTCACGCACCGGAAACGCGAAATCCGCGTTCAAATCCTGGCCTACCCAGGCCAAGCGCCTTCCACGTTCGGGAAACGTGATGTGGTTCAAATCCTCACCCATCCACGCGATGGAACCTTCAGCCTTGAGCAAGCCCGCAAGCACGAGCAACAGTGTGGACTTTCCCGCGCCGTTCGGACCCACCACCGCCGTGAGACTACTTGGAGGCAAATGCAAGGACACATCGCGCAGTCGCGTCCCCAGCGTGATGGCTTCCGCGCGGATCATGCGGGCCTCCGCAGCATCCACAGGAAGAACGGGCCGCCGAGCAGCGCCGTCACAACGCCCAGGCGCAATTCGCCCGGCAGGAATCGCGTAATGAGATCGCAGGCCAGCACGAAGGCTGCGCCGCCGATCATCGAGAGCGGCAGCAGGCGGCGATGATCGGGGCCGAAGCCAAGGCGCAGGATGTGGGGCACTACCAGACCTACGAAACCGATGACGCCGCCCACCGCTGTGGCCAGGGCCGTGAGGATCGTCGAGAGCGCGATGATCTCCCACTGGAGCTGCCTTACATTCACGCCGAGGCTCTGGGCTCCCTGCTCGCCAAGGGACAGCAGATTCAACGCCCGGCCAAAGGGCAGCAGCAGCAGACAACCCAAAACCGTGCCTGGCAGGACCATCCAGACATGGGCCCAAGTGCGGTTCTCAAGACCCCCCAGCATCCAGAAAACGATCTGGCCGGTCACCTCGAACTGGCCCGCGGTGAGATTCAGAATGAAGCTTGTAGCCGCGCCAAAGAGCGCGTTGAGCGCCACACCTGCCAACAGCAAGTGCTCGGCGCTGGCCTCCCGTTTGGCGAGGGCCATGACCGCGAAAGTGGCGAGAAAGGCCCCGGCGATGGAGGCGGCGGGAAGGGCGAAGACCGAGTTCGATGCCCAGCCCAGGGCCAGCGCCGCCACGGCTCCCAAAGCGCCGCCGGTGCTCACGCCCAGCAGGCCTGGACTGGCCAGAGGATTGCGGAAGAAGGACTGCATCAGGACACCAGAAGCCGCGAGCCCTGCGCCCACCGCCATGCCCACGAGCGCGCGCGGCAGACGGAAATCCAGCACCACCGTGCGGGCCAAGCCTTCGCCACGCCCCATCAAGACGTGCAGGACCTCGGGGGGAGCCAGGCGCACTTCACCAAAGGCCAACGATCCCATGAATGCCAGCACCAGCAGCAATGCCAGCAGCCATGCGGGAGCCCATAAGCGCTTCACTTGAATCTTTCCGGATGCAGTGCGCGGGCCAGTTCCTCGTAGGCGTCCAGCCGCGCCTGGGCCGTGGAGGCCATGCACGGCCCCGACACCAGCACCACGTGGCCTGCCTTCATCGCAGGAAGAAATTTATAGGAGGGCAGTTCCCGGAGCCGTTCGATGACCCGGTTGCCCTCCTCGCCGCTGGCCACCAGGACTTCCGCGTTCCAGGTGAGCAGTTTTTCCGTGGGGGTTGGCTGGTGCCCTCTGAGACCAGCTTCGGCAGCGACGTTCAAGGCGCCCGCGTGATCGCAGACATCCTGGAAAGTCGTGTCTGCTCCCGCCGTGAAGGGAAAGGTGCTGGCTGGCAGGACTCGCACGCGGCGGGAACCCTGAAGCCTTTTATTAAGAGCTGCCACGCGGTGCTGCCAGTTGCGGATCGCAGCCTCCGCCCGATCGGGGTGGCCCAGCGCAACCCCGATGGTGCGGGCGTTGGCATAGAGATCATCCAGGCTTTCAAATTTTTCTAAAATGAGGAGCTTCACGCCGGTCCGCTGCAAGAGGGCTTTCGTCTCGGCGCGGGTGTAGCTCGCGATGAGCACCAGATCCGGGTGGAACTTGAGAATGCTCTCCGCATCGCTGGTGCGGAGAATTGGAAAATTCGCAGCTTCTTTTGCCACGGGACTGAAGGCCGGGTCCTTCGCCAGATGGCTCAGGGCCGCGATCTGTGAGGGATCGGCGAGCGCCAGCAGCAGTTCGTCGGTGCCGACGGTTTGGGACACCACGCGCGCCGGCGCTCCTGCGAATAGGAGCGCCGAGGCGAGAAGCGAGACTAGAATTCGTAGTCCTGAACCAAACATAAATGGACCTTACCAGCGATAGGTGGCGGAGAGCGAAGCGCGACGGCTGGGAGCAGGAAAGCCGTACACGAGCTCGGCGTTTCCGTTCCCATCAAAGGCGCCCGAGGTCCAATCTGGCACGTTCTGCTTGGGCTGGAGGAGGTGTTCGCCCCGCACTTGCAGGGCGATGTGTTTGCAGGGCGTCCAGCCGAAGGACAGATTCAATTCATTGTAGGCGTGGCCCGTGCTGATGACTTGGTAGGGTGGCAAATCCTGCACGTCATAGCGGGAACCAATGCGGTCGAAATGGAGATTGGCTCGGAACTCCTTGAAGGCCGCGAACAAGGCGACGGAGACCGTGAAGAAGGGATGGCGGACGATGGCCGTGTTGATGTTTCCGTAGCGGTCCGCGTCGGTATTGTGGTCGAGGTCCCGGGTGTCCTGGCTGCGCAGCACGAGATCCCAGCCGTAGACCACGTCGTTCCCCCCCTTCCAGCCCAAGGCTCCTTCAAGAGTTGAAGCCTGCACATTGCCAGAATTCTCATAGTGGTCCGTGAAAGCAGCGGAAAAGGTCGGGTCGTAGCGATAGGCCAGGAGGTCACTGATTCTTGTGCGTTGGGCCTCCACGCGGTATTCAAAATGCTCCCCAAAACGGCCCGTGGTTCCGATCTGCACCGTGTGGCTGTGCTCAGGCGAAATGGGATAGCTGGCGCGGTCCACCGCTTCGGCCTGGGCGTTAAGCGTGAACTCCAAGAGGTTCGGCATGCGGAAGCCTTGGCCGAATCCCATGTAGAAACGAAGGGAGGGATTCACGATCCAGTTCAATCCGGTCTTGAAGGTTGTGGCTTCGGCCCTGCCCACTCGATCGCGGGCACCGGTGGAGGCACGCGTGAGGTCACGATGCGTGGCTTCGCGGCGCAGGCCGCTCACCCAGTCCAAGCCACTGCAAATCTCCCATCGCGTTTCAACAGCAGCGGAGAGATCACGACCTTCGCCCCGGTACTGAACATTTCCAAAGATGGTGGGGTCGTAGTAGTTCTTCGCCTCACTAGTGTCCATGCGGCCTTCAAGCCGGGCCGAAAAGCGAAGGTTCGCAAGGGGCAGCCAGTTTACCGAAAGCTGATCTTCGAAGCGGCGGAAGCTGCGCTCCTGTTGCGCGCGGCCTCGGCCTTTGGGATCAGCGTTGGAGCCTTCGATGACGCCCAGGACATTCTCGAGTTCTAGATTCTTCGCAGGTTCAACCCGCAGGTTCGCCCCCCAGCTTTCCTGCCGCGCGCTGGTTTCGCGGTCAGCGACATAAACGCGTTTGGGGCCGGGGTATTGAACGTCGAAGGGCGTTTCCGCCGTTTGCCCGGAATTGCGATAGTGCAGTGTGAGGTCGAAGGGCCCGATGCGGCGGCCACCGCGCAGAAAGGCGCCTGTTTGACGGAAATCATCGTTGGGAAAGTCAGTTCCCTGCCGAGTTGCTTCACCACCCGCACTGAGCCAGCCCCAGCCACCTTTTAGCTGTGCGACAGCCCCGATGCCCGACTGAGCCTGGGTTCCACCAAGCAGGAAACTGGAGCCGTGGAAGCCATATTCCTTCGGCGACCCGCTGTGCAGGGAAATCACGCCACCAATGGCGTCGCTGCCATGGAGCACCGAAGTGGGGCCAAGCAGAAGCTCCACCCTCTCGATACCGAGCAGGCTGAGGGCTCCCAGGTCCGGGCTTATGCCGGTAGGATCGTTTAGACGTAGGCCATCCAGCAGAATCACCACGTTTTTTGAGAGCGTTCCATTGAGGAAAGCACTGCTCTGCTTACCGGGGCCGCCATTGTTCATAATCGCCCCAGGCTGGAGAACCGCCAGAAGATCGGCCAGGGTGCGCGCCTGGAGACGCGCCAGATCTTCACCTTCGATGATCCTCACCGGGTTGGGAGTCTTCACCAACTCCACCGGCAAGGCCTCGGCAGACACTGACACCGTTGCGGTGGCCATGGCCTTGGGATGCGTTTCTTCCAGCGTTTCCGCCGAAAGATGGGCTCCAAGAGCCAGGATGAAAAAGATTCGGGTTGCCTTCATTCACGCCTCCACGCATGAATCGCGGAGGAAAGGGAGGGCTGCGCCGGGTGGCGTGATCCCTCCGCTCCCTCGGCGGTGGTCTTGGTGTTGAATCGGTCTCCGGGCTCGCACGCGGCAGGGGTCGGATGACCTCCCCAGAGTCTTCCCAGCGCGGCGCGCCAGTGGCTCCAGCCGGTCCCGGAAGATCGCTTCCGGGCCGGGCCTCCCACGAAATGATTTGTATCGCGGGGTGCATACCGTTGCGGGGCAGCGCCGGAATCTAACCGGCTTCCCGTGCATCCAGCACACGTTGTCGAAATTCAGGGTTTCAGGGATGGAAGCGGATGGCAAGCCCTCTGTGGGTGATGGGAGGAGTCTCAGGTCCCAAGTCTCAAGTCTCAAGCAAGTTTGGAGGCGCTAAAGGCGCACTAAAGTTAATGCGGCCTAAGGCCGCCTCCTTATTGAACCTTGGGACTTGAGACTTGGGACTTCTTTAGAAGTACCGGGAACTCGTACCTTGGGACCCGCCTACTACCCACTGCCTACAGCCCACCGCTTATCATCTATTGCCTCGTCGGCATGGCTCGGTTGTGGTACCGCAGCACTGCGCGGTTGGAGCCATGGACCTCCAATTTCGAAATGCCGTAAGGCTGCCATGCGAGGTCCAAGGCCCGATAGAGAGGCAGGCCCATGAAGTGGGAAAGGATCGCCCTCAAGGGCCCGCCATGGGTGAAGACCAGCGTTGGCGCCTCACCCTCGATCGCACCCTGAAATGCCAATAGGGCACGGCTGGCGCAATGGGCGAAGCTTTCGCCACTTGGCGGCGTCCCCATCACGGGATTGGCGAAAAAGGGCTCGGCGCCTTTGATGTCGCTCCACGGAATACCCTCCCAGGCGCCGAAATCCTGTTCGCCGAGGTCCGGCAGCACCAGCGTGGGCAGCCCCAAGTCAAGCGCATGGATCCTTGCTCGTGCCAAATCCGAGGTGAGCACCCGCTGGATGCCTGAAGCCAATAACTCCTGCTTGACGGCCGGCCAGGCAAGAAGCCCTGCATCACTCACCGGAAGATCCATCCGCCCCAGCGGTGCGCCAAGGCTGGAACCCTCCGTGGGGCCGTGTCTCATCAGGTATAAGGGAATCACCAGATCATGATGGCCGGGCGCCGGAAAGGCTGTTGCAAGAAAATTAAACCCAGCCCATCTGCGGTGGCAGCACGGCTATTTGGTAACGTCCTCTACCGGTTCGTGACACTCTTAATTTGATGGCTACACGGCAACCCCTTCAACCCAGTCCCAAATTGCTCGCGCTGCAGAAGGATTTCCAGCAGATCGCCAGCATGGCGGGCTTTCTGAATTCGAGCATCGAACCGCCCCAGATGCGGCTTTTCTTCACGCTGTACGGGCGCGTGTCGGCCGACACGGAAGAGGCCGCGGCCCTGCTGGTGGAGCCGCTCCAGGCCTGGTCCGAAAAGATCTCCTTGGATCTGCGGGAGGGAAGCTCATCAGCGATCCTGCCTCCTAAGATCCAGCTGAGCGCTCCGCAGCAATTGCCGGCTGGCGGATGGTACGTGGTGTCCACCTTGAGTTTCGCTTCCAAGGTCACCGACACCAGTTATCTGCGGGTGCGCACGGCGGTGCTGCTTGCCTACCAGCGGGCCATCGCCCTTCGAGAAGGGGGCTTCAGCGTCCCATTGCCAGATTTGCCAGAGCTTCCCGCAGAGCCTGGGCCGCCTTTGCTCGATGACTGAGACTGGCCTTCACATCATTTGATAGCTCTCCAAAGGTTTGATCAAAACCGTCGGGCATGAAGATCGGGTCATAACCGAAACCGTGCTGCCCGCGGGGCTCCATGGCCAGAGAACCCTCGACGCTGGCTTCGAAGAACCGCAACACAGATGAGGGCATTGGCATGAAAGCCAGCACGCACACAAAGCGGGCTGTCCGCACGGCGTCCGGTGGCAGCATGGCGAGCAGCCTGCGGTTTTTCTCATCGTTCGGAAGGCCGCTCGCGAAGCGTGCAGAAAGCACGCCGGGGCCTCCCCACAGCGCATCCACGCAAAGTCCAGAATCATCCGCGAGCACGGCATCCACGGATCCGGCACCGTTGCCTTGCCACCAGTCACATGCGAAGGATGCCTTCTGACCCGCATTGTCGCGGAAAAAGGCGCCATCCTCCGGAATCTCTGGCGCATCGGTGGGCCAGGGGAGGAGCGTGAAATCTGGAAGCAGGCCCGAAAATTCCCGGAGCTTGCCCGGGTTGCGGGAAGCGAGAAGGATGCGCATCAGCAGCCCACCACTTCGGTGTACCAGCTTCGCGCTCGTTCCGGCGTGATGGCGCCATGAATCAAGGCGCGGCCATCCCGGAAAAGCGTGATGTCCCACGCGCCCTCGTAGCCTTTGAGGGTCATGCCACGCTGTTTCCACTCGCGTCCGCTGCGGGCTTCCAGTCTCGGTTGAAGCGCATCGAAATCGAGCCTGCCCGGTGGGTTCACGCGGATCTGCACACCCTCCAGGCCGCAAAGCTCGGAGGCTTTCATCGTCCATCGCGAATCCAGGAACTCCGTGATTTTAGCGGTGCAGTAGGGGCAACGGGATTTAGGCGGATGCAGGATCTGGCGTTCGTCCTCCCAGAGATTGAAGCGGACCAGTTTACGAGCGGGTGCTTTGCCTGTGAGGATTTTTAGCGCCTCCATCGAAGCCCAGGAGGCGATGACGCCCACGGCGGGGCCCAGCACGCCAGCCGTGTCGCAGGTGTCCACGTCGCCAAAAGCGGGAGGTTCTTCGATGAGGCAGCGCAGGCAGGGCGTGTGGGGCGGGCAGATGGGCCATACCACGCCTTCGGCGCCGATGGCCCCGGTGTAGATCCAGGGCGTTCCGGTGAGGATGGCCATGTCGTTGATCAGGAACCGGGCCTCGAAATTGTCCGTTCCATCGCAGATCAGGTCGAAGCCGGAAAGCAGTTCACGTGTGTTTCCGGATGTGAGATCCGCCACCATGGCCTGCAATCCGATCTCGGGATTAGCCCGAGAAAGCCTTGCCATTGCCACCTCTGCCTTGGGCTGGCCGAGGTCATCTTCGGTGTACAGAAGTTGCCGCTGCAGATTGCTGCGTTCCACCAGATCCCGGTCGATCAGCGTCAGATGCCCCACGCCCGCTCGCGCGAGCCAGGGCGCGATCACCGAGCCCAGCGCGCCGAGCCCCACGACGGCCACGCGCTTAGTCCGTAAAAGCGCGTCGGCTTCGCGGCCCAGGAAAATGCGCTGTTTCGAATAGCGGCTCATGGCTGACAGCTACGAGGTTTGAGCTGTTGGCTCATGGCTCATAGCCCACACCTGGCACCACGAACCTCGTACCTCACTTGATGTACAACTTCAGCCGGATCTCCACGGGGGAATCTCCGCTGAACAGGCTGCGGTCCAGCACGACGGGAACTTCCACGGTGCTCACGTTGGGGGTGTGGGGCACATGGATGGGAGCAACGTCGCCGGGCATGCCGCCACCCATGGTGGCGATCGGCGCTTCTTCCAACTCTTCGATCATTTCGCCCGCGGAAAGCTCCTCTACTTCCAGGGGCTTGGATTCTTCTTTGGGCGGGGGCGGAACATCGGGCGTGGGCGTGGGGGCGGGCGTCGTCATGGCGGCCATGGCCGCTAGGGCCGGAGCTTCAACCACTCCTCCGCCGTATTTATCCGCAAGGTATTTCAGCACCAGCTTGGCGACGCCGGAAAGAGTTTCCCGTACGCCCTCGCCCTTCATGGCACAGGCCTCGAAGGTGGGCACGTGATAGCGGTTGATCTCTTTTTCGAGCGTCTCCACTGGAAGCGCGTTGGGGGTGTCGCGTTTATTCCATTGGATGACATGGGGAATCTTTTCCAGGTCCGTGCCCTGGTCCTTCAGGTTCTCAATGAGATTCTGAAAACTCTCCTTGTTCGTCAGCAGCGCTGGGGCCTGGGAATCCGCCACGAACACCACGGCATCGGCGCCGCGCAAGACTAGTTTCCGGGTGGCATCGTAGAAGACCTGTCCGGGCACCGTATACAACTGGATGCGCGTTTTCATGCCCCGGATGGTGCCCAGCTCGATGGGCAGGAAATCGAAGAACAGCGTGCGGTCGGTCTGGGTGGCTAGGCTCAACATCTTTCCCCGCCCATCACCGGGAAGGGAATCATAGATTTTCTGGAGATTCGTGGTCTTTCCGCAGAGTCCTGGGCCGTAGTAGACGATCTTGGCCGTGAGCTCTTTGGTGGCCGCATTGAAGAGGACCATGCTGCCTCCGGGGGTCGGGGGTTCGTTTCCGCAAGATTGGTGCAGGATATGGCCCTAGGTCAAGCTTTTGAGACAAGATGGGGACCAGGGCTCCTGAAACATGTTCAGGAAAGTTCGCTTCCCCTTTGCATCCCAGCCGCAGCCCAACTACACTTCAGCATCAAATCAAGCTTATCTGAGGGCATCATGGCAAAACTTCTGGTGCACGAAAGTGCTGGGGTTCGTGAATTCGAGATGGTGGACAACGAGGTCCACATAGGAAGAGAGCTGGACAACACGTTGCGTTTGGCGGATCCGAGCATCTCCCGCCATCATGCAGTGATCCGGCTGACGGCCAACGGTTATGAGGTCCAGGATCTGCAAAGCAGCAACGGCGTGCTGCTGAACGGCAGCCGGGTTCAAACTTCCCCGCTGAGAGATGGTGACCGAGTCACGCTCGGCCAGATCCAGATCACGTTCATGGATCCGACCCAGGAAAATGCCACGGTCGCCGTCCAGCGTATGGAACCTGCGGCCACTGGCACCGTCCGCATGAGCCCGGACCAGATGGCCCAGGTGCATGGAACTTCCGGCGTGCCGTCAGGCCCTCCCGCCATGCCAGCGCCCCCGCCGCCGCCGGCTCCACCCGCGCCGGTGGTGCCGCAGTCGCCAACCGCCACGACTCCGGCGCCGGTGCAGGTCATGCCTGAATCCAGGGCGCCTGAATTCGGCCATTTCACGGATCCCGGAGCTGCGGCCCGGCCTGGTTCCATGCCCCTACCGATTGCCACGCCAGCGCGGCCGTACCCAGCACCCGCCCCGGTCGTTCATGGTGGCATTCCCGCCGCCCCAGTGGCGCAATCCGCAGGTTTCCTTGGCAAGTTCCTGCCGCCCATTCCCGATGACGCCCAGCCCACGGGCGAGCGCGGGGATTTCGTGACGCGGCTTATCGCGGCGGTTATTGACGGCGCCGTTATGATTCCGATCATCATCGTGGTGGTCATTATCTCGGTTCTTACGGGCATACTCGCCCGATATGTTCCCTTCCTGGGCTGCCTGGGAGCCATGCTTGGCATGCTTCTTTACATGGCCGCGATCTTTGGGTATTTCCTGTATTTCATACCAAGATGCGTCTCCAAGCACGGCGCCACCATCGGCAAAAAGATGATGAAGCTGCGCATCGTGCCCGAGGACGATCCCTACGGCCGATTGACCTTCGGCCAAGCCCTCATCCGCCAGATCTGCCACATCGCGAATTTCACCTTCGGCTACCTGCTGATATTTGGTGCCGAGCGAAAAGCGGTTCATGACATGATTACTAAAACCATTGTCATCAAAGTAGATCGTTAGATATCGATAGTTCGTTTGTAACCTTGGGCCCTTGAGCCCATTTTCCGGAGGCCAAAGTGAGCCAGAACACCATCAGCAAACCCGATGCAAACCCTGTAGTTGCCGCCCTGTTGACCTGGCTGGTCTTCGGTATCGGCCACATGGTCATCAACGGTCAGCAGCGGAAATGGCTCTTCACTTTGATCGCCGCCATCGTAGGTTCCATCCTTTGCCTCCTTCCGGGCATCATCATCTCCATCCTGAGCATCATTGATGCCTATCAGACTGCGGAACGACTGCACTCCGGAGAAACGATCCCTGAGAACGAATACTCCATGCCCATGCTTTTCAAGATCATCAGCATGGTCGACAAGACCGCCACCTGCTCCAAGGCCTAGATCCATCCGGCCCCAACAGATCACCGGCGCGGTTCAATATAGAAAGGAGCAGCCATGCTCGAAGCCTACCTTCCCCCGATTCCCGATGACGCCGTGCCCACGGGCCAACGGGGAGAATTGGTCGATCGCCTTGTCGCCACGCTTATTGACATCGTTCCGGCGATCATCATTGCTGTTGCATTCTGGGTCATCCAGATGGTTTTGGCTTTCATACCGTTCCTCGGGTGCATTGCCGGTTGCGCGCTGAGCCTCATCCATCTGGTCGTCCAAGTCGCCTACACCTTCTATTTCATCCCGTACTGCGTCTCGAAGAATGGCGCAAGCATCGGCAAGAAAATGCAAAAGCTCCGCGTGGTGCCTTTGGGCAACCCCAGCGGCCGATTGGAACTGCTGCCGGCGATCCTTCGCCAGTTCGGCAATTTCTTCGCGTTGAACCTCATCGTTTTAGCGATCAAGGGCGACGAGCGCATCAGCCTGAGTGACATGATCGCCAAATCGGAAGTCATCAAGGTGGATCGGTAATCTTCCGCTGGAGAGATCGTGAATTATGAACTTGATGGCAACCGCGCCGCGGCCATGGATCAGCTCAAGGGACCCGCCATCGGCCTGATGGCCACTGCAGGCATAGGCGCTGCCTGGCAGGCGTTGAGCCTGGTGTTGAACCTCCTTGGTGCGGGCATGGGCGCCGCAATGAGCGGCAGCCGCGGGATGCCCAATATGCTTTCCGGCGGCGTTGGCGCCGTGGTGAACGTCATCGGCCTTGCCATGGCGGTGGTGGTCTTCATGGGCGCTTCCAAAATGAAGAATGCCGAGAGCCATGGCTTTGCTATGGCCGCCGCCATTCTGGCCATGATTCCATGCATCTCCCCTTGTTGCCTGCTGGGTCTCCCTTTGGGAATCTGGGCCCTGATCGTGCTCTTGAAGCCCGAGGTCAAGGCCGCCTTCCAAGGCTGACATGCCATCTTTAGAAGCTCACCGCGCCAAAGGGGGATTCCGTTTCTCCGATGGCGCGGTTCTTTTATCGCTGGCCAGCTTGGCGATCCTGGTGGCGAGTTTTGCGCTTCCGGCCGGAGGCTTCCCCGGAATTGATACCTGCGCCTTTCATTCGCTCACGGGTCTGCCTTGTCCCAGCTGCGGGCTCACGCGCGCCTTCTGTTCCATTTCCCACGGGCATTTCCGGGATGCCTGGAGCTTCAACCCCTTTTCGTTTCCGCTCTATGCAACGGTGCTGGCGGGGGTGGCGGCACCCGCGCTGAACCGCCGCTTTCCAGCAATAACTGGCGGGAAAGGGACCATTGTCTTCCGGGCGGGAATCATAGTGCTGACCACAGCCATGCTGGTTTATGGGGCCTGGAGGGCGAAAGAACAATTCAAGGCTTCGCACCTACCAATAAATTCCCAGACCCTTCCCATGGCGGGCCGATAAATGGCGCGAGGCTGTGGGGTTGAGTCCTGCGACCGCAAGCGGCCAGCTTCGCTCGTACCTCAAGGCGCACCGAGCACCCTTGCATGCCTGACAGCGCCTGGCGCTTAAAGTAGGTCTTCCCGCCCCTCTTGTTTCAGCCGTTCAACAATTTGTTTTACGGATTGGGCCTTGTCACGGTGGCAGATGAGCAGGGCATCGGGCTCGTCCACGACGATGAGATCGCTCACGCCGCTGGCAGCGATAAGCCTGGTGCCGCCGAAGAATGCGGAGTTTTTCACGTCGAGCAAAATGGACTGGCCCTGCACTACATTGCCGTTTGAATCCGGTTCCTGGAATTCAACGGCGGCAGGCCACGAGCCCACATCGGACCAGCGGAAATGCGTGGAGACAAGCGCCACGTTCTGGGCCTTCTCCATGAGCGCGACATCGATGGCGAGTTGCGGCAATCGTCCATAAATAACGGGCAGGGCCGCTTCATCGGCGCCCTGGCTTGTCCATCCATCCAAAGGAGCGAGCACATCCGGACAATGCTGCAGCAGCCCTTTGCGTAAATCCCCAAGCGTCCATACAAACATGCCAGCATTCCAATAGTGGCGGCCTGATTGAAGGTATTGCAGCGCCATTTCCATGGGCGGTTTTTCGCGGAAAGCCAGGACTTTCTGTACGCCATCGCCTTCGGTGCCACCGACCTCGATATAGCCATAGCCTGTTTCGGGATAGGTGGGCTTGATGCCGAAAACCACCAGTTCTCCGGTGGACGCGGCATGATCCACCGCCGTTTCAACGTCCTGGATGAACGCTTCGGTATCCCCAATCCAATGATCGGCGCTAAGCACCACCATCACGCCATCAGGGATGCGCCGCTCGATTTCCACAAGGCTCAACGCCAGGCAGGGCGCGGTGTTGCGGCCTTCGGGCTCCACCAGGATGTTTTCCGGCGGAAGCCCGGGGAGCATCGCTCGAGTTTCGTCCGCCAGTTCGCGGGTGGTGACCACGAAGATATGCCGCGGCTCGAAAAGGCCATCCAGCCGGTGCACCGTCTGATGCAACAGTGTTTCTTTGCCAGCGATAGCCAGGAATTGCTTCGGACGCTGTGACCGGGACCGGGGCCAGAAACGGGTGCCCTTGCCCCCGGCCATCACGACTGCGATTTTTTGAGGTGGGTTTTGCATAGTGGAGCATTGTCCTCAGAATAAATGCTTCATCGTGAGAGCACGCGCACCAGGCCGCTCAGTTCCTTGGGTGGTTCAGGGCGGGATTCCAGCACGTAGGAAAGGGGTCTCGCCACCATTTGTCCTGCATGGGTGCCCAAATAAAAGGCGTCTTCTCCGGCGGCGAGGCGGTTCACGGCTTCGCAGCCCCAACGGCTGCCCCAGATGCGGTCCATGGCCGAAGGGCTGCCGCCACGCTGGATGTGGCCCAACACCACCACGCGCAAATCTAGTTTGTGCTCTTTTTTCAACCGCTCACCGATGCTGAAGGCGGCCCCGCCGCCAATGAGGGTGGACGCACCAGCGGATTGGTCCCCCTCGGCCACCACCACGATCGAGCTAAGCTTGCCTCGGCTCCAATGGGCCTTCAGCTGCTCGACCAGGGCCTCGTAATTGTCCTCCTCGCTTTCGGGGTACAGCACAGCCTCGGCCCCGCAGGCGATGGCCGTATGCACCGCCAGCATGCCGCTGCGTCGCCCCATGACCTCCACCAGAAATAGACGCTCGTGGCTGGACGCGGTATCGCGGATTCGGTCAATGGCCTCCACCGCGGTGTTGAGCGCGGTATCAAACCCTAGTGTCCGTTCGGTGCCAGGCAAATCGTTGTCAATGGTGCCGGGAATGCCCGCGCATTTGATTCCATCGAAGCGATTGAGCAGCTCCGCGCCAGTGAAAGAACCATCGCCGCCGATAACGACCAGGGCCTCGATGCCTGCAGCGCGCAAACCCGCTGCAGCCTTCGCCCGCACGGCGGGATCGTGGAACGGCTCGCAACGGGCCGTATGCAGGATGGTGCCGCCCCGCTGCAGGATGTTGGCGCAGGCCCGTGAAGGCAGCAGCTCCCAGTCCTGGTTCACCAACCCCTGAAAGCCCTGGCGAATGCCGATGACTTCGATATCAAGGGCATCGGCCTGCCTTACCACCGCACGGATGGCGGCATTCATCCCTGGAGCGTCGCCGCCGGATGTCAGAAGTCCGATTCGCATCATCAGCAGGCTTGGCTCATCAGCGATGCTTCTTGGTTCGATGCGTCACGGAGGCGTGGACCCTGCTCTTGGTGGCGCGACTCGTTGTGCGGCGCCCCTTTTTTGCGCGGGAGGAACGGCTGGCGCGCACCGACCTGCCCTTGCGTGTGTCTTTGTAGTTCGTTTCGGGGGCGGGAAGCGGTGGGGGCTCAGCGATGGCCCTGGGCACCGGGGGCAGGTCGCCATCGGAAATACCTTGAGCCTGGGCCCGCTGGGTCCTGGCTTTCAGGACGGGATCCTCGGGAACCTGAAAGGCAAAGGCCATCTCGCAGACCAGAATCGAGATCGCCGCTGTCCTGAGAATTCGCATGGATACTCCAAAGCGCCAATCTAACGCTACCCCTATACGTGCATCCAAGCCAGGGCAGGTTCGTTACCGCCTCAAATGTCGGGATGAAGGACAGCATAGGTACAGGCAGTATTGACGTTTTTGCTACGTAGGAACTACACTTGGTACTAGTGTTGGAGGTGGTCCTAATGAACAAAATACCCAATATCATTCCTGTTACCGACCTGCGGCAGGACGCTACAAGCATCCTGAAAAGGGCGAATGCCAGCAAGCAGCCTATTGTCATCACACAAAGAGGGCGCGCGGCTGCTGTATTGGTTGGCATAGAGGCCTATGAGCATTCGCAGCATGAGCGGGAGATTTTGCATTTGCTCGCCAGGGGTGAAAAAGAGATCAAGGAAGGCCATGGCTATAGCCTTGCCTCCGTTCTGGCCGAAGCAGATGAGTTGCTGAAAGAGGAATAACCATGAAGCTGCTCTTCACTCCACTCGGGCGTGAGCAGTTTCTGGCTGCCTTGGCGTATATCCACAGAGACAATCCAGTAGCTGCGAAGGCCTTTCGAAAAAAGGCTGAGAAGGTATTGAAGAGACTGCCAACCTTCCCGCATTCCGGACGCTTTCTGCCCGAATTTCCAGATTTACCCTATCGCGAAATCATCGTTGCCCCGTATCGCTTCTTCTATTTGGTCACTCAAACAGGTATCTGGGTGGTGGCGGTCTGGCATTCGGCACAATTGCCTGATGAACCGTAAACTGGTCTTGTTTGGTCCTTGGAGTCCCCATGCAGTCTTCCGATCTGAGCCCCGTCACCGAATCCGCCTTGGATAGCTGCCTGCGGCCCTTCCCGGCTTCTGAGAAGGTTTTCGTCCAGGGGGTCCGTCTTGGTGTCAACGTGCCGTTGCGAAAAATCTCTTGCCAGTCCACCCGGGATTTCGATGGAAAACTGATCGAAAATGAATCCGTGGTGGTCTACGACACATCGGGCCCCTACACAGATCCGGGCGCGCAAATTGACTTGGCCAAGGGCCTGCCAGCGCTACGCCAAGAATGGATCCGGGGTCGCGGTGACGTGGAAGAGTTGGTGGGGGCCACGAGCCTTTATCGCAAATTGCGCGAACGCGATGCAGATTTGGATGCCATCCGTTTCCACGCCGAACGCAAGCCCCTGCGCGCCAAGGCCGGCAGGAACGTGAGCCAGATGCACTACGCCAGGCAGGGCATCGTCACACCCGAGATGGAGTACATCGCCATCCGGGAGAACCTGGGCATGGATCCGGCCAGCATCAAGAGCCGCATCACGCCGGAGTTCGTGCGGGATGAGGTGGCGCGGGGCCGTGCCATCATCCCCGCCAACATCAACCACCCTGAAATCGAGCCCATGATCATCGGGCGCAATTTTCTGGTGAAGATCAACGCCAACATCGGGAACTCCGCGGTGTCATCCTCCATCGAAGAGGAAGTCGAAAAAATGGCCTGGGCCACGCGCTGGGGCGCGGACACGGTCATGGATCTTTCCACCGGGAAAAACATCCACGAGACCCGCGAATGGATCCTTCGCAACAGCCCCGTGCCCATCGGCACGGTGCCCATCTACCAGGCGCTGGAGAAAGTCAACGGCAAGGCCGAGGAACTCACCTGGGAGCTATTCCGCGACACACTCGTCGAGCAGGCGGAGCAGGGCGTGGACTATTTCACCATCCACGCCGGTGTGCGCCTGCGCTACGTTCCGCTCACCGCCAAGCGCGTGACGGGCATCGTGAGCCGCGGTGGCTCGATCCTCGCGAAATGGTGCCTGGCCCATCATCAGGAGAACTTCCTCTACACCCACTTCGAGGACATCTGCGACATCATGAAGGCCTACGATGTGAGCTTTTCGCTTGGCGATGGCCTGCGACCTGGCTGCATCGCGGATGCCAATGATGAGGCGCAATTCGGCGAGCTGGAGACGCTCGGGGAGCTCACCAAGATCGCGTGGAAGCATGACGTGCAAACCATGATCGAAGGCCCGGGCCACGTGCCCATGCACCTGATCCAGGAAAACATGACCAAACAGTTGGAGGTCTGCGACGAAGCGCCCTTCTACACGCTGGGGCCTCTCACCACAGACATCGCGCCGGGCTACGACCACATCACGTCGGGCATCGGCGCCGCGATGATCGGCTGGTTCGGCTGCGCCATGCTCTGCTATGTGACGCCCAAGGAGCACCTTGGCCTTCCGAACAAGAAGGACGTGAAGGATGGCGTCATCACCTACAAGATCGCCGCCCATGCCGCGGACCTCGCCAAGGGGCATCCTGGAGCGCAAGCGCGGGACAACGCGCTATCGAAAGCCCGTTTCGAGTTCCGCTGGGAGGACCAGTTCAACCTCAGCCTGGACCCCGACACCGCGCGGGAATTCCACGACGAAACGCTGCCCGCCGAGGGCGCGAAAAATGCTCATTTCTGCTCCATGTGCGGGCCGCACTTCTGCTCCATGAGCATCACCGACGACGTCCGCCGCTACGCCGCCGAAAAGGGCCTGAGTGAGCAGGAAGCTGTGGCCAAGGGCATGGAGGAAATGTCGAAAGAGTTCGTGGAAAAAGGCGCGGAGGTCTATCTACAGTCCTGATCCGCCTGCCATCACTTTGCGGATCAGCTCCACTGCATCCGCGGTCCGATAGGGTTTTTGCAAAAAAGCATCGGGGGTGGAATTTGGATCGCCGGGACCGGCGCCTGTGGCTCCAGATTCGCGGTAGCCGCTGCATAGCACGATGGGAAGCTCAGGTTTCAGCGCGCGCATAGCTTTCATCAATTCGCCACCACTCAGGCCGGGCATAGCCTCATCAACCAATGCGCACCGTATGATTTCGATGTTGGATTCAAATTGCGCCAGGGCCTCTAAGCCGTTGGCGGCGGTCAGCACTTCGAAACCCGCTTTCGATAGGGCCAGCGCGGTAATGGTGCGGATCGCTTCTTCGTCGTCCGCGAGCAGCACTGTGCCCTGGCTTTCGTAATGACCGCTCAGGCTCGTTCGTGGCATTCCTGGCATGGCCTCGGCGGCGGGAAAAAGGAGATTGAATGTCGTGCCCGCTCCGGGTTTGCTGTTCACCCACAAGCCGCCATGGTGGGCTTTCACAATGCCCTGCAGGGTCGAAAGCCCGAGGCCGCGGCCTGTGGCCTTGGTGGTGAAAAATGGATCGAAAATGCGGGGAGCGTCCCCTCATCCATGCCGCATCCGTTGTCCTTTACGCGCAACGAAACATAAGGACCAGGCAATAATTCCTGGCCTGAAAAGGCGGTTTCCAGTTCCACGTCGGAATATACGCGATGAGATGTGGTGAGCGTTATGCTGCCCTCGGGCGTGTTTGTTGATTTAACGGCTTCAATGGCTTCGGTGGCGTTCAGGACTAGGTTCATCACCACTTGTTGTATTTGAATCGGGTCGGCCTGGATGAAGGGGAGATCCGGCGCGAGTTGCAGGCGGAGGTGGATGCCTGGTGGCCGCGAAACCTCCAGGAGCTCCGTCATTTCCTCCACCACCTGGTTCAACAGCACTTCCCTGGTGGTGAAAGCGCCCTTTCCGCTGTAGACAAGGATCTGGGTGGACAGATCTCCAGCTCTTTCGGCGCTGGTGATCGCTTTGAGCAGGTGCTCCATGGCGGGTGAGCGCTCGTCCATGACTTCCACCGCAGCGTCGAGGTTCCCCAGCAGCGCGGTCAGAATGTTATTGAAGTCGTGGGCGATGCCTCCCGCCAGCAGTCCGAGGCTCTCGAGCTTTTGTCCCTGCCGAAGCGCATCCTCGCGCTGCCTCGATTGAGTCAGGTCCTCGATGAGCGTGGTGGCGCCAAGGAATTCATTGTCATCCCCTAAGAGGGGTGCGCTATGCCACCCGCAAATGATCGTTTGGCCGTTTTTTCCACGGCAGTCCAGGGTGCAGTGGATGCCAGCCTTGGATCCTGCGATCATTTCCAGCTTCGATTCCAGGGCCCCCAGCGCTTCAGGCAGAGCCAGCAATTCTGAAACGCTCCGGGCCAGAGCCTCGGCTTCGGTGTATCCGAAAATCCGAGAGGCCGAAGGATTCCAGGTACGGATTTTCCCCTCTGGGTCCCATTCGATCACCGCGAGGGGAGTGTTTTCCACGTGGCTCTCGTGGCGGCGTAGAGTGCCTTCCAAAGCGAGCGTCATGCTCTTTGACATGGCCACGGCACGCGCCCGGGTGGAGATGAGGGACCAGGCCAGTCCGGCTAAGAGGAATGAGATGATGGTGCCTGTGAGCAGGGCCCAGGCTGGCCAGCGATAGTCGGCGGTCTGATCAAAGCTGGGCAGGGGGATGACCCGCCCTGCCCAAGCTCTATCTCCCCATTTGAAATCCAGTTGCCGCGATGGTGTCGTGCTGCGGTGGTTTTTCAGGGATTCCATGTTGTGCTGGTACGCCATGCTGCCGCGCGACGGGTGGTTGCCGCCGATGATCTGGGTCCCGAAATCCGGGTCCATCTCCCGCATGACCTCGTCCATCATGGTGTCCAGATAGATCGCCGCGGATATCCAGCCGACATGCGCAGCCCTGCGGGCTCCGGGCGTGAAGGCCATCGTGCCCGGCTTGTAGACCGGCAGCAGCAGCCCGAAAGCCGGCCGGTTGGGATCGGCCTCGTTGAAATAAATGGGCGCGGTGATCGCGCTCATGCCTGATTCCATGGCCCGGACCGCTGCGCCACGCTGTTCCAAGTGCAGTCCGATGTCGTATCCGGCGGCGTGGGGATTGAGCAGCGCCGGCTCCGAGTACCGGATCAAAAATTTTTCACCCTCTGCGCCAGGCACCCGCTCGATATAGGCAAGGCCTTTGACGGAGGGATAGCGGTGGGGCAGATCCAGTTCCTCCACGAAACGGCGCCACTCGTCCTCCGCGATTTTTGTGCGCACTTCGAAGAGTCCACGTCCGCCGCGCAGAAGGCCTTCATATGTAAAAAGATGATCCTGCATGGAGAGATAGGTGCGCTGAACCTGCCGATCCACGCGGGACTGGATGCGCTCTTTGGCGTGGCGCTGCCCCATCATACTTATGAGGATTGTGAAGCCGAGGCCGAACACGAGAATCGCCAGCCCAGCGAGAACGGGATGTTCCTGCATGGCAGGCGGCGATTTTGAATACCAAGGTAGACGCATGGGCTCACGACGGTTATGTGAAGAAGTATAGAGCCAGCTGCCTGTGCTTCGGGGGGACGGCTTGGATGTGGACGGTTTCATCCATCGGAGCCATTCTTAGAAGCCGTTCCGCAGTGGCCAGAGCTTTTCTGGCCAGGGCGTCGCGCCTCCTTATGCCGGATTAAGAACGGCGTAGGTGCCCGGAGCTTCCATTGGACCCAAATACCACAGCCCTTCAAGACTTCCTGAGCGCCGGCCGTGCCTCTCTGCGCCATCCTGCGGATCGCCGGAGGCTGGAGATCCTGTTGACCCGCTGGGTGGAAACATGGAAAGGCAAGGAACGGGTTATGGATCTGACCCATTCCACCCACGGCGTATTCCTGCACTTCAACCAGTTCATCTCGGACCACTGGTGCCAGATTTGTTATTTCCACGCCTCGCCTAAACATGGCGTGAGTATGCGAGGGCCGGATCCCGACAGGGTCCGGAAGTCCCACAAATACCGCCGGGATAAAATGGACACCACCAAGTTGGATGCTCTATTCGACGCTTGGTCTAGCCATGAAGAAGCCCACGCGGCAGGCCTTGCCGTCGAGTTCTATCTGGAGGAGACCTCAGATGATGTATGGGCCGCTTGTCTTAAATCCGCGAAGGAAATATTGGGATGAGCCGCATGGAGTTGCGGCCCTTTGGTGTTGCCACGGCACACACGGCTGCGGTGATCCGTGCGGTGCCTGATGTGGAATTCCGCCTTTGGGATCTGCATCCAGTGCCTCACCTCAAGACCATGCGGGAGCAGCTCGCGCACATCGCGCTCATCCGTGAAAGCATCATCTGTACCCTCACGAATCGGGATCCCGAAGCGCTTAAAGCCATCTTTGACGCTGAGCCTTGGAGTGACGGAGGCGGCACGGCTGATCTGCTGCAAGCCTGGGATCTCCACACCCGCCGCTGCCAGATCATGCTCGCGGACCTGCATACCGCAGATCTTGGGAAACCCTTCCAGACTGAGTTCGGCAACGTCTCAACGCCCGAGAACTACTTGCGCTTGATGTTGCTGGAAGAAACCCACCACCGCGCTCAGATGATTCTCATGCTCAGGCTGTTCCACCTGGAAACCCCGGATTTTCCAGGAAGAGCCTGGGCGGAATTGAATATGTAAGCCGGGAGCAGGCGGGTTCAGCCGTTCAGCCTCCGATATGGAACATTTCGACCTTCCGGGCGGGGGTTGTTTCGGCGCCGCGCAGCTCGGAGTAGCGGTCATCCCGCCGTTTCCATGTGTTCGCAATGATGGCGCCGATATCCGAGTCGCTGGACCCATTCCGGAGAGCCGTCTTCAGGTTCACGCCTGACCCTGCGAATAGGCAGGAATAGACTGACCCTTCCGCGCTGAGACGAGCCCGGTCACACCCCCCGCAGAAGGCTTTCGTGACAGAGGCGATGACGCCGAATTCCCCGGAGCCGTCCCTGTAGCGCCAGCGATCCGCTACTCGCCCAGCCAGGGGCTCTTGCACGGGTTCGATTTCCCAAACTTCGGAGACCTTGGCCAATACTTCATCTGCAGGGACCACGGCATCCAGCTTCCAACCATTCTGAGTGCCCACATCCATAAACTCGATAAAGCGCAGGATGTACCCGCCCTGCCGCGCAAACTTAGCGAGAGCCACGATCTCATCGTCGTTGATGCCGCGCTGCAGTACGCAATTGAGCTTGATCGGGCCGAATCCTTCACTACGAGCGGCTTCGAGCCCCGAAAGCACACGGTTCAGGGGAACCTCCGAATCGCTTAATTCCTTGAACTTTGGCGCATCCAATGTGTCGAGGCTCACGGTCAGCCGTTGAAGGCCTGCTTCTTTCAAGGGTTTGGCCAAATCCGCCAACAACGCGCCATTGGTGGTCAGCGCCAGATCCTCGACGCCAGGAATTCGCGCCAGGCATCGCACCAGGTCAGGCAGGCCTCTCCGAAGCAAGGGTTCGCCTCCTGTAAGGCGAACTTTGCGGACGCCATGGGCCACGAAGATCGCCACCAACCTTTCAATCTCCTCGTACCGCAGGATCTCGCTGCGGTCCAGGAAGGGGTAATCCGAGGCAAAAACTTCCCGGGGCATGCAGTAGGGGCAACGGAAGTTGCAGCGATCCGTCACCGAGATGCGCAAAGTCCGCAAAGGGCGGGAAAGGGTGTCAGTGAGAACAAGAGCCATAGGTTCCAGAATAGACGCTGACAGGAGCGAGCATTCGCGCAACCATGGAAGATTCGGATGAGATGCTGCCATGGCCTTGTTTTCCAGGTTCTTCAAACACACCGAGGAAGCCCCTCGCCCTGAGCTGGGTGCTTTGTTGGCGGAGCGCTCGGTCCCTTCAGATTTACCGGGGCTGGCTGAGCTCATCCGGGATTTCGAACATTTCAGCGCACTGGAGCGTGTGACGTATCTGGATGCCGTGGCAGAGCTGCACCATGCAGGCATCGCTTTGCCGGAACCATGGAAATTCGCCCAATACGAGGTCCTGCCTGAATTGGTGCCGCATTGGGTGGGTGAACGCGAGGCGTTCTTTCATCGGCCCTATTGTGAAGGGCTGACGCTCCGGGTGCGCATAGGTGACCACCGGCTCACCAAGGCTTGGGCGGTGCTGTTCGAGACGAACATGGAAGAAGTGCTGGATCAGGCCTTGTACAACCTTCGGGAGAAGGCTAAAAGCGCTGATTTCGAGCGTCTTCCCAGTGGAATTTATCAGAGCGCTTTCCATGACCCAATTGTGGGATCCGCGCCCCTGTTGCTGTTGCCGGAATTCTGGGACCACCTGTTTCCAGGGCAGAACCATTTCCTGGCTGTTCCAAACCAGGACACCTTGTTGGTGGCCCCGCAGATCCTGCTGCCGAAGCTCTTGGAAGCCGCCACGCAGATCATTGGCGCCACTGATCGGGTGTTGCTGGCGACGCTCATGACCCAGGTGGAAAAAAAGCTAGTGCCGGCCAATATGCAGGACCCTCATCCCATCGCCCAACCCCAAAGAGAGTTGCGTCAGCTAGATCTTTTGCAGGCCTTGCGCGCCCAGGACCACGATCTTGATCCAGCTGTGGAAGGCATGGCGAGGCCCATGCCCTTGGGCACACTGCGCAACAGCCAGGGGAGGACCCTGACCTATGCGACATGGTCTGAAGGCAGCCCCATCGCTTTGCCCGAAGTAGATCTCATCGCTTTCATCAGGGCTGATGGCGAACCGCTGGGCATCTATTTCCGCCCGACCTTGCCTCGAATCCATGAGCTTCGTGGCACGGTCATCACGATCTGGGGCCCACGCCGAAGCCGATTCGATGGATTTCCAACGACTGAGCAGCTAGAGCGCCTCGAAGTCTTCGCAACGGCTGAGCAGATGAAGGCCATGGGTCAACAACAGGCTGGGAAGGGCACGCCGAGACCGACAACGCCCGCTGCAGCCAACGCCCTGAACACCCCCGGCGCTGCCCAAAACACAGTCCAGGCCGCCGCACCCTTGCCCAACAATCTTCGGGGCGCCGTACTAGGCGTTCAGGGAGAAGATGGGTAAGACAGAATAGGGATATGACGCTTCATTCCGGCTTCTTCTCCGACCCGTCATCCATGTAACAAGATTGTTATGACGCAACGATTTAGCAATCACTTATTCTTCGTTATCCTCACCTGCTGGGTGACAGCAGGGCATAGCCAGGAGACGCCATTTCCGGCACAGAGTGTGGTGAAGGTCGTCGCCGACCAAGGTTATGGAAGCCTCCGGCAGGGTAGCGGTGTGGTGGTGGGCGCGGGTCTGGTGGCCACCAATGCCCACGTGACCGCGGGGGCCATCAGTATAAGTGTTTCCTCAGGCTCACGGACCTGG
The DNA here is from genome assembly GCA_016722505.1 of Holophagaceae bacterium. Classification (GTDB taxonomy): domain Bacteria; phylum Acidobacteriota; class Holophagae; order Holophagales; family Holophagaceae; genus JANXPB01. The sequence goes on along the minus strand of JADKJH010000001.1, from coordinate 1,098,865 downwards.
TTGGTACTGTCCCGCAAAGATGATCTGCATCGGGATCTGAGCATTCTGGTGGTGCCCGGTCTTCCGCTTTCGGCGGCACTTATTGCCACAGCCGATCCCATCGTGGGACAACCCATCACCACCATCGGATTTCCGTCGGGACAGGGCCCCAGAATTTCCGCGGGGAAGATCACGGGCCTCTGGGCCTATCTTGGTGCCGAGGTGTTGCAATCCGATGCCATCACATTTCCCGGATCCAGTGGTGGCGGGCTTTTCGATGCGAATGGCGGATTGCTTGGCTTGACCACCTTCATCTTTGCCAGCAGTGCTGCTATCCATTTCTCGGTCCCAGTGCGATGGATCCACGATCTGATGGATGACCCGGCGGCAAAGGCGGTCAATACATCTATGGCCACGGATTTGCAGATGCCCGGTTTCATAGACACTTTGGCATCCAACCCAGTCAACCAGCCAGCCTGGGATGCCTTCGCGCGGGTCTGGGTGCAAAGCGCCCCGGAAGACCCGGATGCTTGGTTTGCTTATGCCAATTCTTTGGAGCCTTTCCAAGACGTGGCGCGCATACAGGAGCGCATCTCGGCATACAATCGATCCCTGGTCCTTCGGGAAAACTCACCCAAGGTATGGAACAATCTAGGGGCCAGTTTGCAACTGCTGAACCGTTTCAAGGAGGCAGAAGCGGCCTATCGCCAAGCCCTGGTCCTTAATCCACGCTATGGATTGGCTTGGCTTAATCTTGGCGCTTTGCTCATGGAGATCTGGCGGGCAGGAGAAGCCTCTGAAGCCTTGATCCGCGGGCTTGATCTCCAACCAGACAGCGCCGAAGGCTGGGAGCATTTGGGCGAGGTGCAAATGAGTTTGAACCGCCCTTCGGAGGCCGTGCGGTATTACCGCACGGCCCTTGGACTCAGTCCGTTTCGTGCTGAATGGTGGGCCGATTTGGCCCGGGCCTGTGATAAGGCTCGGGATGAGCCCGGCTTGAAACAAGCCCTGGAGCGCTTGACAGCACTGGATGCAACTCAGGCTAATGCGCTGGCAAAAGAACTAAAGCGCCACACCAAACGCTGAAGGTGGACTTCAGCTTGATAAGCCCGGGCTAGTTTCAGTTGGCCTTCAACCCCAGCTTTTCGCGGATCTGGATTTCGACTTCATCGGCGAGTTCCGGGTTGTCGAGAAAGAGCTTTTTCACGTTCTCAGCGCCCTGGCCCAGCCGCGAATCCTTGTAGCTGTACCAGGAGCCGCTCTTCTGGATGATCTCGAGCTGGGTGCCGAGCTCCACCAGCTCGGAGGTGCGGCTGATGCCTTCGCCGTACATGATGTCGAAGGTGGCGACCTTGAGCGGCGGGGCCACCTTGTTCTTCACGACCTTCACCTTGGTCTTCTTGCCGATGACGGAGCTGTCCTCATCCTTGGCGGCCACCAGCGGATCCCCGGTGTTGCCTTTGATACTTTGGATGCTGCGCACATCCAGCCGCACCGAGGCGTAGAACTTCAGCGCGTTACCGCCGGTGGTGGTCTCGGGGCTGCCGAACATCACGCCGATCTTCATGCGGATCTGGTTGATGAACACCACGCAGGTATTGGTTTTCGAAATCGTTCCGGTCATCTTACGGAGGGCCTGGCTCATGAGCCGCGCCTGCAATCCCACATGGCTGTCGCCCATCTCGCCATCTATTTCAGCCTTCGGCACCAAGGCCGCCACCGAATCAATGACGATGATGTCGAGCGCGCCGCTGCGCACCAGTTGATCGCAGATCTCCAGGGCCTGTTCGCCGCTATCGGGCTGGCTGATGAAAAGGTTGTCCACGTCCACGCCCAGCTTGCGGGCATATTCGGGATCCAGCGCGTGTTCGGCGTCGATGATGGCGGCCAGGCCGCCTTTCTTCTGCGCCTGGGCCACCATGTGGAGGGCGAGGGTGGTCTTGCCGCTGGCTTCCGGGCCGTAGATTTCGACCACGCGGCCCTTGGGGACACCGCCCACACCGAGGGCCGAGTCCAGGCTGATGGACCCCGTAGAGATGACTTCGATGCCTTCGGCATTGGACATGCGGTCGCCGAGCTTCATGATGGAGCCCTTGCCGAAGGCACGTTCGATATCGGCTAAGGTGCGGTTGAGGACTTTCAGGCGGTCGTCTTGTTCGGTGCTGGCAGCCATGGGCGCTCCTGCGGGCTAAAAAGAAGTATGAATGAACCGGTTCCGCTCGGAACCGCTGCGTGGGATAGGGCGAACGCCTTGCGAATACCGCGGGGCGACTCCGGTGGGGCGATGGAACAAGGATGAATCAAAAAGCGAAAAAAACAAGAAATATTTTTGTACCGTCTTCGCACCTCGCGGGAGGTCATCCACTCAACCAGACTTTCCTCCCACGCCAAGTGTTCACGCCGCGAACTCGGTCCCAAAAGGCCCAAAACATCCCAGCCCCAAGGATTAACCCGTTGATGGGCCAGAAAATCCAGATCCAGTCCATGGGTTTTCCGGTGATGCGTTGGGATGAATCTCCTGCGATGGCTGGTGTCAAGATCCAGATGAGGAAGCCCAGGATCGGATGTCCCGCGAAGGGCAGCCATAACGGCGTTAGATAGCACGCCAGCAACAGGGGCACCAGGACCGGGATTAGCCACCATGCGGGTAATGCAGCGGTGTTCTTGCGCATGCCACGGATGAGATCCATTAAGCCCCGGTACATGCGCAGATGCAGCATGGGCCCCCCACAGGCCAGGCGGTTGACATAGCCAGCCCTTTTAATGCGGTGCGCCAGCATCATGTCGTCCACGACTTCCAGCGGTGCGGAGGCATGGCCCCCTACAGCGTCATAAACGCTGCGCTTCACCAAGGTGAAGGCCCCGATGCCCGCGAAGGCTGGGTGGCGCGGATTCGGCACCTGGTGCGGCGGCACCAATATCAAGAAACCCGGTACCGCAAGTGGCACCGCCACCCGCTCCACAAGACCCACTGCATCCACTGCGAAGAGCAAGGCCAGAATGTCGGCGGGCCGGTCCTCCAGATAGGCGAAGACCCGGCGCAACAAATCGTGAGTCGCATGGACATCAGCGTCCACGAAAAGCAGCCATTGAGCCTTCATGGCTTCGGGTTGCTGAACTGCGAGATGCAAAGCATGGTTCTTGCCCAACCAACCGGCGGGAAGCGAATCGTTCCGGAGAACCCGGAGACGATCGGGGCATTTGTTGGCCCTTGGTTCCAGGATCCCAGCGGTGCCGTCTGTGGAACCATCATCCACTACGAGGATGAAGAGATCTGGGTAGTCCTGGGCCAGCCATGAATCCAAAGCTGTGCCTATTTCATCTGCTTCGTTCCGGGCGGGCATACAGAGGCAGACAGGGCCATGGGAGCTAGGTGTTTGCGGGGCCGCTGGAAGATGATCCAGCTTGGATGAATTGCGGAGCAGCACACAGAGCATGCCTAGCCACCCGCCACCAAGAATCCAAGCTGCCCAATCCAGAGAGTGCATCCATAAACAATGACCGAGGAATCGCTATGCTGGAGGTTTCGAACATAGGAAACCTGATGCTCCATAATCTGCTGCCCTCTCGACGCGACTTCCCAGCTGACGATCCCATTTTCGCGCTGAACACAGAGGCTCAAAGCCGGGTAGCGAAGGGCGAGCGAATCATCAACGCGACGGTGGGAGCCCTGCTGGATGACAACGGCCAAATCGTGATCCTCGATACGGTGATGGAGCTGTGGCGCGAATTGACACCCAAGGAGATAGCGCCATACGCACCCATTTCAGGAGACCCGGCGTATTTGACGGCCATGGTGCAGCGTTATTGGCCCGAGCTTGCGTATTTCGGAACAGGCTGTGCGACTCCCGGCGGCAGCGGAGCCCTGGCCCTATCTGTCCGCAATTTCCTGGAACCGGGGCAGGCGATCCTGACCCTCGCTCCCTATTGGGGTCCCTACGACACCATCGCCCAGGAAAATGGCGCACACGTCGAAACCTTTCCCATGCCGGAACCAGGCCACGCCATTGACGCTCTTGCCCTGATGGAGAAGGCCAGGAATATTCTGGAAAGGCAGGGGCGTCTGCTCATCTGGCTCAATGATCCTTGCCACAATCCTACAGGCCGAAGCACGAGCCCTGCCGACCGCGCGGCCATTCTTGAAGTGCTCCGAGAACTTTGCCACCTGGGTCCCATCACTCTGTTGCTCGACCTGGCCTACCTGGAATACGCTGCGGATCCCGCCGAGGTGATGGCGGCCTTGCAGGACTATGCGCGATTCGCAGTGGAAGGCCAAGTGCTCGTGGGAGCCTCGCTCTCGGTTTCAAAGACCCTCACGCTTTATGGCGCCCGGGCGGGGGCACTGGTGTTCCCCTGGACCAGGGACGCGTCGCTTCAGGCCGCCCTGGCCATGTCCTGCCGTGGGATCTTTTCCAACGCGCCGAGGGCTCCGCAATCGCTGGTCGTGCGTTTGGCGAAGGACGGGAAGGCCCAGGCCAGGCTGGCGGATGAGCATCGCCATTGGTCGGAAAAACTCAGTTCGCGGGCCCAAGCGCTAAGCGGCGCGCTGCGGAAGGAAGAATTGCCAGGGGTGCCCTGGCAAGGGGGATTCTTCGTCACCCTGCCCGCAAAGAACCCCACGGCCGTGGCTGGCAGGCTCAAGGACCGCGGGGTCTTCGTGGTCCCGATACCTCAGGGGTTGCGGGTTGGGCTTTGTGGCCTGAGCGCCCGCGACGCGCCGGTGTTTGCCTCAGCCTACAAGGAATCCTTGTAGACCAATGTTGCTGGATTCGCTATTCTAGAGGGCCTCAGGGCGTATAACTCAGCGGTAGAGTGCTACCTTCACACGGTAGAAGTCCCAGGTTCGAATCCTGGTACGCCCACCATCAAAAAGCCCCTGATCGGGGCCTTTTTTGCCTTTGCTTCTTGAATGGGGAAACCATGGCTTTCATCAATGCAAACCAGCTCCGCGCGGGCATGATTGTTAATTTTGAGAATGAGCTCTGCCGCGTGATTTCCGTGGAGCACCAGACACCCGGCAACCTGCCGGCCCGCGTGCAAACCAAGATGAAGCGATTGAAGGATGGCATCAACCGGGAGAATCGCTTTGGTTCCTCCGAGAAAGTGGATCGGGCGGCCCTTGAGCAGCACGTCATGGAATTTCTCTATGACGACGGAAGCCACCTGGTCTTCATGAACAATGAAACCTATGAACAGCTGGAAGTGAACAGGGATGTTCTAGGTGACGACCTGGATTTCCTAACCCCCAACATGCAGGTGGAACTCGAGTTCTACGAGAACGAGCCCATTTCCGCATCCCTGCCTCCGAGCGTGGTGTTGGAAATCATGGATACTGATCCTGTTATGAAAAACGCCAATGCCACGGGCTCCTATAAACCGGCGAAGATGGATAACGGCATTATCGTTGCGGTGCCTCCTTACATGGAGGCCGGGGAAAAAATCCGGGTGAACACCGTAGACCGGACCTTCATGGAACGGGTGAAATAGAGCGTCATTTAAATAGTTCTGCTGCCATTGGTACGATCCCATTGCTACGATGATTGGTTGATACGGGTGCTCATGCCAACCGCTGCTCTGAACCTCCACAGCATCTCTTTTCTTTCCGGTCTTCCTCCGTCACTCGCGAAGGAGCTGTTGCTCGTGTCGGAGCTGCGGAGCTTCGAGGACGGCCAGCGGGTCTTTCAGCAAGGGGAGAGGATCCCTGGCGTGTTTGTAGTAGCCACTGGGTGCCTGAAGATATTCCGCACGGATGGACGCGGCCATATGCAAGTTCTTGACTTTATGAAGCCAGGACAGTGCGTGGGCGAAGTGCAGGTTTTTGACAAAGGCCTTATCGCCTCCAGCGCCGAAGCCCGCGGAGACAGCAGCTGCTGGCTGATTCCCGCAGACCACCTGAACCGCATCGCCCATACCACGCCAGAAGTAGCTGAAGTCCTCATCCAGCACTTCGCGTCCAAGGTCCGGCACCTTGTGGACTTGGTGGACGCCTTGAGCCTACACAGCGTTCCTGAACGCGTGGCCCAGTTCATTCTCGAAACCCATGAAAAACATCCTGATCGGCGTTTTGTGGAATTCGAAGAGACCCAGGAGGATTTGGCCCAGTGCATCGGCGCGAGCCGGGAGGCATTCTCCCGGGCGCTTCGCCTGCTCTCGGATTTGGAACTCATCCACAGCACCTTCCCGGTCATTCGCATCACTGACGCGGAAAAGCTGCAGCGCTACGCGAAAGGTTAGAGTTCCGCCCGGCAATGCCCCTTGAATGCGCGCCCATTCCAGGTAAACTGTACCTTCCGTTCCGGTGTAGCTCAGTTGGTTAGAGCGCTAGACTGTTAATCTGGATGTCGGAGGTTCGAGTCCTCTCACCGGAGCCAAAAAACGCCCTGCGCCAGCAGGGCTTTTTTTGCGGAGGGGAGAGGGCTCGAATCACAGAATTGCTGGCAGGTAGCCGCCGGTGGAGGCGCATGCGCCGGAGCCGGAAAGCGGCGTGCCAGCAATTCGTGCGGCGCGGAGCGGAGTCCTCTCACCGGAGCCAAAAAACGCCCTGCGCGAGCAGGGCTTTTTTACGGTTCCTGAACACCCTAGGATCTTTGCAATTCCATCAGAATCTGCCTGGCACAAGCTTTGAGGGTTTCGATGACACCCACGCCTTGGCTGGCGACGCCCTCGATCATGGGCTCATTGCGGAAACGCAGGAGGCGCTCCATCTCGTCAACTTTTTCTGCGGTGGGCATATCCCGTTTGTTGAGTTGCAGGACATAGGGGATGGTGCGGATGTCAAAGCCATTGTCCTTGAGGTTCGTCGCGAGATTGGCGATGGCCTCGATGTTGGCTTCCATCCGAGGGCGCTGGCTATCAGCCACAAAGATGACGCCGTCACAGCCCCTCAGGATGAGCTTTCTGGACGCATCGTAGAAGACCTGGCCAGGAACGGTGTAGAGATGGAAACGGACCTTGAAGCCCTTGACTGTGCCCATGTCCAGGGGGAGAAAATCAAAGAAAAGGGTCCGGTCCGTTTCCGTCGCAAGGCTCACCAGCTTGCCCCGTTTCTCGGGGTTGGCTTGCTCATGGATCCACTGGATATTCGTAGTTTTCCCACAAAGGCCCGGACCGTAGTACACGATCTTGCAATTGATTTCGCGCGACGCGTAGTTGATGAAGGTCATGGCGTGATTTCCTCGTCCGTCATCAAATTTCAATCGCCAAAGAGCTTGTCGATGTCGTCGTCGGTGATCTCACTGAAGGGGCTCTCGAACTTGGTCCCTGGGCCGCTCTCTTCGTTGGCCCGAGTCTCAACCCGTTCGAAGATTTCCTGGAGCTCCCGAGAAGCCTTCTTTACCCGTAACCGCACCAGAGCCAAGCTCGATCCCTGATCAAAGATCACCACCAGGATGCCCCGCTTTCCTACGATGGAAATATGCAGGTTGTCCTTTTCGCCTTCATGGAAGAGAAGGCTGAATTCCTTTTCTCCGATGAGCTTGGCAAGACCGTCCGTGGCTGCCACGTTCCCTGCGGTCAGCGAAGCAAGGCTTGTGGCGTCAATGCTCTGCACTTCTCCGGCAGAGGCGATCTGCTGTCCGTTCTTGTCCACCAAAAAAACAACTTTGGCAGAAGCATCTTTCTGCAAGCGGCCAATGATGTCCTGGAGTTGCTTGAACTCCTCCTCGAACATGACCAGATCGAGCTTGGACACAGAACCTCCGACAACCGAGACGATCCTTCGAGGATAGCAGGCTCTACGACCCAGTATCTCTGAGACGTGAGAAGCCATTTCCAAAGCGAGCAGCCTACCCAAAAAAAGCGGACCCTCGCGGGTCCGCTTCCTGGCGAGGAAGGTGATTAGGCCTTCTTATCGTCCTTTTTCACTTCCTTGGTCTCGGTGGCCTTCTTGGTGTGCTTCTTGACTGGAGCGGCCTCGGTCGTCTTTTCGGCGGGAGCAGCTGCTTCAGCTGCCTTGGCGGCCTTCTTCTTGCCATGCTTCTTGGCGGGCTTGGCAGTCTCGGTGGCAGCAGCGGCGGGAGCAGCTTCAGCCTTGGCGGCCTTCTTGGCAGGCTTCACGGCCTTGTCGTCAGCTTTCTTTTCGTCGCCCAGGATCATGGCGCTCTTCGCGGCTTCTTCCTTCACGACCTTCTTCTTGCTGTGTTTTTTGGCAGGTTTGGCAGTTTCGGCAGCAGGAGTAGCGGCAGCAGCAGCGGGAGTAGCGGCAGCAGCAGCGGGAGCAGCTTCAGCCTTGGCAGCCTTCTTGGAGGTCTTTGCCGGCTTTACGGCAGCTTTGTCATCAGCCTTCTTCTCGTCGCCGAGAACCATGGCGTTCTGACCGGCAGGAGCAGCAGCGTGCTTCTTGTGCTTTTTGTGCTTCTTGGCGGGCTTGGCGGTTTCAGCAGCAGGAGCGGCAGCGGCAGGAGCAGCAGCAGGCGCGACCTTGGCGGCGGAAGCAGCCTTGGGGGCAGCGGCGGCCTTCTTGGCGTCCTGAGCAAAGACAGGGCTGATCAGGGCAGCGGCCACGAGCAGGGCGGCGAGTTTCTTCATGGTGTTCTCCGATTGGGGAAATCCGGCACGGCCGGATATTTGGATACAGATTAAGGAAGTTCCAGGCCAAAATCTAAATTATTGATAATTTAATAAGTTAATAATCGCAAATTACTAACAGCACCGTTGAGATATGCAACGGCGGTGCAATATTCCACACTCTTCCGCTGAAACTTTAAAGATTTGGGTGTTCCTCATTGGACTTCATCCGATCCATCGGCAAGGCCCAAGTCTCGAAGTTTGCGGTAGAGGGTTGTCCGGTCTTTGCCCAGGATTTCGGCGATGCGGCTTTTCCGTGTCTCATGCTTCAACAGGACCTGGATGTACCGCCTCTCCAACTCCTCGAGCGTGGGCAAATGGTCCCAGCCTTCGATCAGTTCCACCAAGGGGCCTGCGGCGGCGGGAGAATGGGAGGCTTGGTGCCCCTCGTGGGTCAGTTTGCTGGGTAGATCATCGGGTGTGATTTCACGGCCCCGGCTTAATTGGGTCAGGTGTTCCACCACATTGGCCATTTCCCGGACATTCCCGGGCCAACTGTAGCCTTCCAGGAGGTTCCGCGCATCGGATCGAAGAGAGTAGCCGACCTGATCTTTGCGACTGGCTTCCGTAAGAAAATGATCTAGCAACAGGCCCACATCAGAAACCACCCGCCCCTCCCGATCCTTCGTCCAGCGGTCCCGGAGGGCCGGCACACGTATCTCAACGACACTCAGTCGGTAGAAAAGGTCTTCGCGAAACCTACCCTCTTTCACCATCTGGGTAAGGTCTTTGTTGGTCGCGGCGATGACACGGATATCCACTTTAGTGGTTTTGTTGCCTCCGACTTTCCTTACTTCCTGTTCCTGGAGGACCCGCAGCAGGCGAACCTGGAAACTGGGGGAAGTCTCTCCAATTTCATCCAGGAAAATGGTTCCGCCATGGGCCTCTTCAAAGAGCCCCTTTTTGTCGCCGGCGGCGCCAGTGAAAGCCCCCCGCACATGGCCGAAAAGCTCCGACTCTAGGAGGGTCTCGGACAGCGCGCCGCAGTTCACCGCGACAAAAGGCCGGTCCTTCCGGTCACTGCTGAGATGCACAGTGCTGGCCACCAATTCCTTTCCGGTGCCGCTTTCCCCGGAGATGAGCACGGTGGCTCGGCTGTTCTGGAGACTGGCGATGGTTTTGTAGACCTCCATCATTTTCGCGGAGGACCCGATCATCACGCTTTGTGGACCCTTCGGGGACTGGCTCACAGTCGCCTTGGCATCCTTCCTGACGAGAGCCCGTTTCACCAGGGCCTTCAGTTCTTCGTTGTCCCAGGGCTTCGAGAGGAAATCAAAGGCGCCTTCCTTGACCGCCTCGATAGCCTTTTCAATGGTGCCGAACCCAGAGAGCAGGATCACTTCGATCCCCAATGGTTTGGCGGCTCGAAGCAGGTCGAGCCCGTCCAATCTGGCTTCTAGGTTGATATCCGACAGCATGAGCGCGAAACCGCCGCTCTGGAGCTTTTGCAAAGCGTCTTCGGGCTTGGTGGCCTTCGCCACCTCTAGGCCCATGCCGCCTAGCAGCTCCTCCAACAAGTCACATGTTTCACCGCTATCGTCCACTACCAGCACTCGTGTCATAAGCACCTCATCCTTGAAACGGTAACGCATCTGACTTATCAAGGGATGGCCGCCGAGGATCTAGTGGTGTAGCCTCTTGGGGATCCATCCAAGGAGCCAGCATGAAATTCACACTGAAATGCGCTGCCGTTCTTGCACTGTCCGCCGCAGCGGTGTTCGCGGGTGACTTGACCATCACCATGATGGGCAAGGGCAAATTCAATGACGGCCCCCAAACCCATTACTGGTCCGCCAAGCACATGCGCATCAACAATCCAGGATCAAGGCAAGACACCCTGGTGGACTATGTCAACGGAGTGAACTACACCATTGACCACAAAAAGAAAGTCGTCCAGAAAACCAGCTGGGATGACCTGGAAGCTGCGGTAGAGGGCATGGCCAAACAGTTCAAGGACCTGCCTCCCCAGGTGCTGGCGATGATGCCCGGCGGAGGGGGTGGCGAAGTCTCTGTGGAGGATCTGGGCAAGGAGGTGGTTGTCGGACGCACATGCCGGAAATGGAATATCACCATGGGCAAGATGGTCATTGAGACCAGCAATGACCCAAGCCTCAAGGCGCCAGTCCCGGTCGGGAGCTACACGCGGTTTCTCAGGGTCAAGAATTTGATGGGCGCCATGGGTCCCGCGGCCATGAACATGAAGAAACTAGGCGAGGAAATGGCCAAGATCCAGGGAATGGCCTTGAAGACCCGCACGATCATGCCGATGGTCGGCGAGATGACCACCGAAGCGACAGAAGTGAAGGAGGGAGCCATTCCGGAGTCCGTTTTCGCGCTTCCATCGGATTACAAAGTGGAAGACTTGGGCGCAAAAATGGCCAAGAGCTATCGGAAGTAGATTCCATCCGGCGCACCAAGGTCGGCTTATGATGAAACCATGAGCGCAGCGACCCCTTCTTTTGACGATGGCCTGGATCGGCTGGAAGCCCTGGTTCAGCAGTTGGAGGCGGGCAGCCTCAGCCTTGAGGAGGCCCTCTCGAAGTTTGAAGAAGGGGTTGGGCTCTCCAAAAAACTTCAAGAGCAATTGGCTGAGGCCCAGCGACGCGTGGAAGTGCTTAAGCGGGGTCTAGGTGGCGAATATCGCGCGGAGTCTTTGGACGGACTGGACTCCGAGGATCCAGCGTGAACGGGCAGACCCCGGCCACCGCGTCTGAAACCCGGGTTAAACAAGACTTGGACCGTTTGCTGCCCCTGCTGAATGCCAAGCTCACCTCCCGTTTTGAGCATGGTGAGGCCGTGCGGGTCGGCGAAGCCATCCGTTACAGCCTGGAGGCAGGGGGTAAGCGCGTACGGCCCATGCTCTGCCTGTTGGCGGCGGAATCCGTGGGAGCTTCTGTCGAGATGGCCTTGAGCGGCGCATTGGCCCTGGAATACCTGCACACCTATTCACTCATCCACGACGACCTTCCGGCCATGGACGACGATGACCTCCGGCGGGGCAAACCCACTTGCCACGTGGCCTTTGGCGAAGCCCACGCGATACTCGCAGGGGACGGCCTTCAGGCAGAGGCGTTCGCGGTCCTCGCCTCCGATGCGTCTATCCCGGCAGATCGCCGTGTGGAAGCCATCATCCTCCTTGCTGAAGCCAGCGGTTGGCTCGGAATGGTGGGGGGCCAGGCTTTGGACCTTGAGGGGGAAGCCGTTGAGTCCTACGGCCTGGATCACCTCAAGACCATTCATCGTTTGAAGACGGGCGCGCTGCTACGGGCATCTCTGGAGATCGGTGGGGTTCTCGGAGGTGCTGAGTCCTGCTCCCGTGGGGCCCTGCGAAGCGCTGGCGCCTATCTGGGGTTGGCTTTTCAGATCCAGGATGACATTCTTGATGCCACTTCCGATGCTGTGACTTTGGGGAAACGAACCGGAAAAGACGCGGGAAAGGGTAAGATCACCTACCCGGCCTTGTTAGGGCTGGATGGCGCCCGGCAAGCCCTTGCCGACGCCACGGAGAATGCGCTATGCCACCTTCAATCCCTCCCAAAACCCGAATCGCTGGAAGCGTGGGCGCGCTACTTGGCGGGCAGGAAGGTGTAATGGGGGCTACTCCGGAAAGCTCCTATCCACTGCTTGATTCCATCGTGGCCCCCCAGCAGATCCGCCACTTCACCGATCCCCAACTGGAACAGCTTTCGGCGGAAGTGCGTCAATTCCTCATCGACTCCATCAGCACCACCGGCGGGCATTTCAGCTCGAATCTGGGCACGGTTGAATTGACGGTGGCCCTGTTCCATCACTTTGATTTTCTCCATGACCGGATCATCTGGGATGTGGGGCATCAGGCCTATACCCATAAAATCCTGACGGGCCGGAAAGGGCGTTTCCCCACGTTGCGCCAACATGATGGCCTTGCGGGTTTCCTGAAGCGCGATGAGAGTCCCTACGACCACTTTGGCGCGGGGCACGCCAGCACCTCCATTTCTGCGGTGCTTGGAATGGCCAAGGCGCGGGACCTGCAAGGACAGAACCATGCTTGCATCGCAGTGATCGGAGATGGCTCGATGACCGCGGGGCTGGCTTTCGAAGGCCTGAACCAAGCCGGATACCTCCAGGCTAAAAACTTCCTTGTGATCCTTAACGACAACGACATGAGCATCAGCCCGAATGTGGGTTCGTTGCAGGGCTATTTGAACCAGATCATGTCGGGCCAGTACTACCACCTTTGGCGGGACCGTATCGAGCACGCCATCAAGGCCATCCCTCTAGAAAAGGTCAGCCAGGGTGTGGCCAAGGCCGCCAAGTGGAGCGAAGAAAGCTTCAAGCGGATGATGGTGCCGGGATTGCTGTTTGAAGACCTGGGGTTCCGCTACATGGGACCCGTGAACGGACACGATGTGATAGCCACTCAGAAAGCGATCGCGGAAGCCAAGGTGAAAATGGCCGACGGTCCAGTGCTGTTGCATGTCCAAACCAAGAAGGGATTTGGCTACGATCCCGCAGTGAACGATCCCATGAAGTGGCACGGGGTTACGGCCTTCGATGCCGAAGCTGGGGAAATGAAAAAGGCTGTGGTGGATCCCGCCACGCCTACACCGCCCAGCTATACCAGCGTGTTCGGCAAGGCCTTGGTGGAACTCGCGAAAACCGACGACAAGATCGTCGGCATCACCGCAGCCATGGATTCCGGCACGGGGCTTGATATTTTCGCCAAGAGTTTCCCGGACCGGATGTTCGATGTGGGCATCGCCGAACAACACGCTGTGACTTTCGCCGCGGGGCTCGCGGCCCAAGGCATGCGGCCGGTGTGCGCCATCTACTCCACCTTTCTTCAACGGGGGTTCGATCAAGTGGTGCATGACGTATGCATCCAGAACCTGCCCGTAACCTTCGCCCTGGATCGCGCGGGCATCGTGGGGGCCGACGGCCCGACGCACCATGGCTTGTATGACATGGCCTACCTGCGCTGCATTCCCAACATCATCTTGATGGCCCCGAAAGATGAAAATGAACTGCGGCGGATGCTGATGACGGCTGTTTACAGCGATCGCCCTGCGGCTTTGCGCTATCCCCGAGGCAATGGCCTGGGCGTGCGCATGGATGAAACAATGACCGCCCTTCCCATCGGCAAAGGCGAGTTGTTGCGCGAGGGCTCCGACCTATTGCTGTTTGCTATTGGCGCTATGGTTGCCCCCGCCCAAAAAATCGCGGAAATTCTTGAAGCAGCTGGCATCTCCTGCGCGGTGGTAAACGCCCGGTTCATCAAACCAATTGATGCCGAGCTGTTGGCAACCTGGAGCAAAAGGACGCGAGGCGTGGTCACGCTCGAGGAAGGTTGCGCTCCGGGGGGGTTTTCCTCCGCCGTATTGGAAGCCTTGGCGGATGAAGGGATAACGAGCCCCGTTCTGCGTTGCGCCGTCCCCGACCACATCGTGGTGCATGGGGATCCCAAGCGATTGATGAATGAAGAGGGACTAGGCCAGGAGCCGCTGCTGGACCGAATTAAGACATTCGCTGCGCGCATAGCGCGATGAATGCAAGAATAAGTGGTTGTCCTGCCAATCCGATGTTCCTAAATTATTACTGATCCACCCTTGAAAATTCACACCCGGGGTATAGCCGTGCGGAATGTCCTTCCTATTCCTGTTCTTGCTTGTGTGCTGGCTGGTGGCTTGTCCGCGGCGCCACTCCCTCAGGAAACCGACCTTGCAAAGACTGCTGTGGGCTGGGCCAAGGTGGACAAAGATGGGTCTTGCACTTTCTATGACCCCGCCACCCGCTCGCTTGAAACTTGGTCCAAAGAGTTTGGCATCACCGGGGGGCTGAATCTTTCCAAGCTCGAGGTTTCCCCAGAGAAATGGGTGCTGGATCCCTTTGGCAACGCCTGGATCGTATCGGGCACCACCCTTTATCAGGTGAATAAAAACGGCAAAGCTGGAACTACAGTCAGGCTGCCGGGAGAGGTCGTGGATCTGGGTTGGGGCACCAAGGGTTTTTTCCTGCTCTACCGTGGTGCCGAAACCTATCTGGAAAAACGGGACTACACGAAAGCTAGCCTGATTTGGTCTTCTGGCCGAAAACCCAAGGCCGTGGAAGATGGAGCCCCCGTTGCGATAGGTGGGGCGGATCGTCTGGTTGTCTCCGAGGATGGCAACGTGCTGGTGGCGGGTGGTGCCAGCCTTTCCCTTTCCTCCTTCGATGGGAACAAGGGCACCTCCATTGGCGAGACCGTATTCACATTGAATGGCGCCGCATCGCCCAGCCTGATTTTGGGTGGCAAGGAACGCGGAGCCTTGGGCTGGTGGCTGGGAAAGTCGGTGGTCATTGCGGCGGTGCCCGCTTCACAGGCTCCCAGGGAGAAAAAAGCTGGGCTGCTGCTGGCGCGGTTGGATCTTGCCGCTGGCAGCGTCGAATTCCTTCCGACGGGTGTCACCGAGGATCACAAGCTCGTGGGCGTCATCGAAGCGGAAGCTGTGCTCATGAAGCCCAGTGGCGGACTCGTGTTCGTCCCCATCAAATAAACGCTTATCTGGCCTGCTGCATGATGCGTTCCCGATCCAGGGCAGGGATGGTGCGCCAGGAATTCACCGGTGCCAAAGCTAAGCTCGGGCGGCTTAGCACATAGCTAAAAAGCAGGTTCCGGCTGAGTTGGGGCGTGATGAATTCAGCCTGACCCGCAAATCCGATGGCCGCCATGTAGCCGCCGCCACCCCGCAACCGGAAGGTGCTGAGCGCCAGAGAAAAGGTTTGTTCGTCCTGAATGGGCTGGCCCTGGAAAGCGAGATTCTTCACGCGCCTTCCCACGGGCTGGGAGAGGTCCAGCACGTAAGCGCATCCATCTATCTGATCCACATCATAAAAGGCGACGGACTTGTTGAAGAGATCCGGCTCATGACTGAAGTTGTAGGCTCTTGCCGAGAATTCGAGATAGGAGCGAAGCTGCTTTCCGGTGATGCGGATGCGTGCCACCTGGTTTTCGTAAGGCTGCAGGGTGTAGAACTGCCGAATGGAGGTTGGCCCGGCTGGAATGAATGTGTGGGCGCTTGTCCAGCTGACTGCCGATAATTGGGCGCCAGTGGCTTGGCGCTGGACCGCATGAAGGAGTTGCGCCAAGGGTGTGTCTTCCAGGCGGCACCATCGGCCATCCAGATCCGTGAGCAGATTGGTGGCTCCAGTATTCAAGTAGGTCTCCGTGGCCAACCGCAGCGCGGCGGTCAACTCCAGGACCTGAGCGTCCTGAGGCGTATCGGCGGTCGGCTGCACCAGCCGACCCTGGGAAGCCATCACCCGCCATCGCCCTTGGGTTTTTTGGAGGGTGAGATCCGCCACGGCCAGGGCCCGGCCATGGGCCGCACCTTGGAGGATGGGTATGCCTTTATGCTGGCTGGAGATAGGCAGGTGGGTGTGGCCGGAGAGAATCAGGTCGATGCCGGGAACCTGGTCCACCAGCCGCATCGCACAATTCTCATCGCCCATTTGTCCCGGCAAAGTGCCCAAGCCGGAATGCATGGTGACGATGATGACGTCAGCCTTTTCTTTTTCGCGAAGGCGGGGAATCAGCACCTTGGCTGTTTCCACGATGTCCTGGAAGGCTAACCCCGCGTAGTTTTCGGGTTCTTCCCATCTTGGAATCCCAGGGGTGGTGAAGCCCACGATGATCACGGTGGCCCCGCCAATATTCACCTTCGTCCAGGGAGTGAAAGCCGCTTTGCCGCCCTTGACGGTGACCGTGTTGGCAGACAGGAACGGGAACTTGGCCTGCTTCTCGACGCTTCGAAGCACATCCAGGCCCCAATTGAAATCATGGTTGCCGATGGCCATGGCCGAATAGCCCAGTTCATTCATCACCGCGATGGAAGGTTCCGCTAGATCCGGCCGCAATCGGGTCCGGACGTAATTGATGGGCTCACCCTCGATGGTGTCCCCACTATCAATCAGCAGTGTGTTGGGGTTCTCGGCCTTTGCCTGCCGGATGAGCGTGGCCAGCTTGGCCCAACCTTTATTCACTGGTTGCATGGAATAGGTGTCCTGAGGCAAGACGTGTCCATGCAGATCCGTGGTGCCCAGGACTTGGAGCTTCAGCTGCTGGGCGCTTAATAGCCCCGTGCTGAGCAGCAGGGCCAGGAAAAACACGAAACAGGTTTTCTGGAGGCGGGCGATGCGGAGATGAGTCATGAAAAAACCTTAGCTAGAAAGGCGGGGGCTTCGGAGATAAACTACGTGTTCAACTTTTGTTGACCTTATCAACCTCCCCAACTCTATGGAGCATCCATGCAAGAAGTTCAGATCAAGGCCCCCAAGCACGAATTCACTCTCCTTTGTGATGACATCCGCCAGGAAATGGGCGGCAAGACCTCGCTCATGGGCCTGTACGACCACCACATCGTGGTGCCCGAAGTGCCTTTTGTCCTTCCCAAGGTGTGTTTTTTCAGCAAGTTCTCCCGCATGGACGGCCAGTTCAAGTTCAGCTTCTCGGTCGTGAGCCCCAACGGCGAGCGCAAGGACATCATCCGCGACAGCGACGTGCAGATTCCCGAAGGCGCCAAGGAAGGCACCTTCAACGTCATCGCCAGCCCCTTTGAAGTGGGCGCCGAAGGCGTTTTCGAAGTGATCATCGGCCTCACCAAGGGAGCTGACCGTTTTGAGTACGTCTACAAGTTCGCCATCAGCAACGCCCAGCGCCTCCAGGCCGAGTACGAGGCCGCCATGGCCGAAGCCCAGAAAGCTGGAACCGCCGCCAACTAAAGTTCAGCGCCACGCGCGTGAATGCACATAAAAAGGGCGGGCTTCGGCCCGCTCTTTTGCTTCTAGCCTCTGAGGCCCCTATGTCCCGCCGAGTCGTCACGCGTTTCGCGCCTTCGCCCACAGGCATGCTCCACATCGGTGGAGTGCGCACGGCGCTGTTCTGCTGGCTCTTCGCCCGGAAGCATGGCGGCACCTTCATCCTGAGGGTGGAGGACACTGATCTGTCCCGGAGCACCGACGACAACATCCGCATCATCGAAGAAGGCCTGGAGTGGTGCGGCCTGCTTTGGGACGAGGGTCCGGTGGCAGGCGATCCCACGAAATGGGTGGGTCCCCACGGCCCCTACCGCCAGATGCAGCGCATGGAAAGCCATTACAAACCGGCCATCCAAAAATTGCTCGCCGAAGGCAAAGCCTACCGTTGCCGTTGCACCAAAGAAGAACTGGACGAACGCCGTGCTGTTGCGGAGAAGGCTGGAAAGATCTTCCAGTACGACCGTCGTTGCCGTGAGGCAAACCACGATGACAGCCAGCCCTCCTCCATCCGTCTGAAGATGCCGCTGGGCATGGAGTCCTGGCTCGAGGACGGCGACATCGTCCTGCGGGATCTCATCAAGGGGGACCTGCGCTTCCCCGCCACAAGCCTGGACGACTGGATCATCGCCCGCACGGATGGCACGCCTACCTACAACTTCTGCGTGGTGGTGGATGATACGGATATGGAGGTGAGCCATGTCATCCGCGGCGACGACCACGTGGCCAATACTCCCAAACAGATCGCGCTCTACCACGCCATGGGCTTCGAGGCCCCCGCCTTCGCCCACGTGCCCATGATCCTGGGCAAGGACGGCGCGAAGCTCAGCAAGCGCCACGGCGCCACCAGCATCACCGAGTACCAGCAGATGGGCTTCCTGCCATCGGCCGTGCGCCTAGCCCTGGCGCGACTCTCCTGGACTCCCAAAATAGATGGCCGCGCCATTGACACCGTGGAAGAGGAACTCCTCACAGATGCGGAGATGATTCAGCTTTTCGATCTCGGCGATATACAAAAGAGCCCCGCCCGCTTCGACATGGACAAGCTTTCCTGGATGAATCAGAAGCTCATCCAGCGCGCCACCTGGCAGGAAATCGAGCCCCATTTCCGCCCCTTCCTACCTGAGGCTTGGACCGCGAAGCCCGATGAATGGAAGGCCCAGGCCATCCAATGCACACAAAAGGGCAAGTCGCTGGTGGAAATGGCCGGTTTCCTGGAATTCGTGTGGGCGCCCCCTGCGGAATTCGACCAGGGCGCCGCTGCGAAATTCATCACCGAAGCCGTGAAGCCAGCGCTTAAGGATCTCTGTGCCCTTACCGACTATGGCCATGATGCTCTGCACGCCGGCTTCAACTCGATCATTGAAAAGCACGGCCTAAAGCTCAAAGACCTCGCCCAGGCGCTGCGTGTGGCGCTCTGCGGAAAGCCCGTCAGCCCGCCGATCTTCGACACCTTGATGCTACTGGGGCGGGATGAGGTTGTGGCGAGGGTGGGGAAGTGGGCATGACCCTCGACGAGTTCACAGATATCACCATGATGGTGCTGGAAGAGCAGGGCATCGCTTCCTACGCGCCGACCCTCGTGGCGCAGGGCATGATCCAAGTGGTCCAGGGCATTCCAGAAGAGATGGACCAACGCGACGCCATCCAGGACGTGATCCGGAGAGCCAGCCTTGGCGGAGAGGAAATTCTTTTCGCCGTGAAATCCGGCCCAGGTGAAGTCACCACTGGCAGCTATTCGCCCCAAGGGTCCACCTTCCAACTCATCTCCCGGATGCCCCAAGGCTATACCGTCGCCGCCTTGGATTCGTGCGATTGGTGGACACTGGATAGCGGCACCAGCCACTGAACGGCAATTCCCGATCAAAGTTCTCTTTCATAACCAACTGGTCAAGCGGTTCATAGCAGAGATTTTTTGTCCCCTTTATCCCCATCATCCCTGTTTATTTTCTTTTCATCCCGGATTACCCCATGACCGATGTGAATCCAGCTCCCGAAGCCCGCTCGCTCAATTTCATCGAGGACATCATCGAGTCGGACCTCGCCTCGACGAAGCACGGAGGGCGCGTGCTCACGCGGTTTCCACCGGAACCCAACGGCTACCTTCATATAGGCCACGCAAAGTCCATCTGCCTGAATTTCGGGGTGGCCATGAGATATGGTGGTGCCACGAATCTGCGTTTTGACGACACGAATCCCGCCAAGGAAGACGTGGAGTACGTGGATTCCATTCGCGAGGATGTGGAATGGCTGGGTTTCAAACGGGCAGGCGAATTCTACGCGTCGGACTATTTCCAGAAGCTCTACGACTACGCCGAGTATCTGGTACAGACAGGCAAGGCCTATGTCTGTGATTTATCGGAAGCTGAAATCCGCGAGTACCGCGGCAATTTCCACACGCCGGGTAAAGACAGCCCCTATCGCTCACGCAGCGTGGAAGAAAACCTGGATCTTTTCCGTCGCATGAAGGCGGGGGAATTTGCCGATGGGACCAAGGTCCTGCGCGCCAAGATCGATATGCAAAGCGGCAACATGAATCTGCGGGACCCGCTCATGTACCGCATCCGCCGCTCCCACCACCACCGCACCGGGGACGCTTGGCTCATCTATCCCATGTACGACTATGCGCACGGCGTGAGCGATGCCATCGAGCGGATCACCCACTCCATCTGCACGCTGGAATTTGAGGACCATCGGCCGCTTTACGAGTGGTTTCTAGAGCAGGACATCGAAGGGAAGTTTTTCCAACAGCCCCTGCCACGCCAGATCGAGTTCGCCCGGCTCAACCTGACCTACACGGTCATGAGCAAACGCCGCCTGCTGGAATTGGTGAATGAAGGCCACGTGAAGCATTGGGATGATCCGCGCATGCCCACCATCTGCGGCCTGCGGCGACGAGGTTTCACACCCGAGGCCTTGCGCGCCTTCGCGGAACGCGTGGGGGTCGCCAAGCGTGACAGCCTCACGGATGTGGCCTTGCTGGAGCATACGATCCGTGAAGATCTGGAGAAAACCGCGCCCCGTCGCATGGCTGTGCTCCGGCCTCTCAAGGTCAGCATCACGAACATGGCCAAGGATGAGATCCATGAGCTGGTGGTGGCCAACCATCCCGATCCTATCCACGGGTCCCGGAAAGTCTCTCTGGGCCACGAAGTCTTTGTTGAGCGGGAGGATTTCGAGGAAATCCCACCCAAGAAATGGTTCCGGCTGGCTCCCGGAGCCGAGGTGCGTTTGAAGGGAGCGTGCCTGATCCGCTGCGAAGAAGTCATCAAAAACACCGAGGGTGAAGTGGTGGAGCTGCGCTGCACCTGGGATCCCGCCTCCCTGGGAGGGGATGCCCCCGATGGGCGCAAAGTGAAAGGCACCTTGCATTGGGTTTCCGCAAATCATGCCGTGGATGCGGAAGTACGTTTGTACGACTGGCTCTTCACCAGCGAAAACCCCATGGATGTGGCCGAGGGTGGGGACTGGCGCGACACGCTCAATCCTGAGTCCCTGAGGGTTTGCGCTGCCAAGGTGGAGGCCAGCCTGGGTGGCGCCATGACCAGCGAGCGCTTCCAGTTCGAGCGCCTTGGATATTTCTGCGTGGACAGCGATACACGGCCGGAAGCCCCGGTCTTCAACCGCACCGTGGCGTTGAAGGATTCCTGGGCCAAGGTGGATGCCCAAAATAAGCCCTAACGTCAATCCATTTGTGCCGCGCGTCACTCCCTAGAGCCAGGGGCTCAGGCCTGCTAAGGTCTGAAAAGGGATTTTTCTCCCGCCAGCGGAAGCCTTGTATGGAATCGGTTGCGCATTCTATAGGCCTATCGGCCGTGATGACATGGACCTTGTTGAAGGTTCTGATCGTGTTTGGCTCAGTCATGGGCGTGAGCTCGCTTTGGACATGGGTGGAACGCCGCGGCAGCGCCATGCTGCAGGATCGCATCGGCCCCAATCGCGCGCTGCTGTTCGGCAGATGGCAGCTCCTGGGCCTGCCGCAGCTCGTGGCAGACGGCCTCAAGTTCTTTTTCAAGGAAGATCAAGTTCCACCCCATGTCACCAAGCGCCTGTATTGGATCGCGCCGATGTTGGCCTTCGTGCCGGCTTTGATCGGATTCGCGGTCATTCCTTTTGGCCGCAGTTTTTCCTACCAGGGCGCTCTTTACCATCTGAGCATTCTTGAACCAGGCAATGGTATGGGAATGCTGTATCCATTAGCCATCGGAGCCGTGGCGGTCTACGGCATTCTGGTGGCGGCCTGGAGCAGCAACAACAAATGGGCCATCCTGGGCGGAATGCGCGCCAGCGCGCAGATGGTGAGTTACGAGATCTCCATGGGCTTGGCGGTGCTGGCGATCTTCATGAAGGTGGGTGGTTACGATCCAGGGGAGATCATCACCGAGCAGGCCGGTGTTTTGTGGAAGGTCCTGCCAAACTGGTTCATTTTCCGCCAGCCCTTGGGATTTCTGGTCTTCTTCGTCTGCATGTTCGCTGAAACCAATCGCCTGCCTTTCGATTTCGCTGAAGGGGAATCAGAAATCGTTGCAGGCTTCCACACCGAATTCGGCTCCATGAAATTCGCGCTGTTGGCCTTGGCCGAATACGCCCATATGACCACTGCCTCGGCTCTGATCGCGACGGTGTATTTCGGTGGCTGGTCGGTGCCCTTCATGCCGGAAGCTCCGGTGCTGCTAACGATCCTGTTCTTCCTGATCAAGCTGCTATTTTTCATGTGGGTTTTCGTGTGGGTGCGCTGGACCCTACCGCGTTTCCGCTACGACCAGCTCATGTTCCTGGGCTGGAAAGTCCTATTGCCTATCTCCATGGTGAATCTCATCGGGAACGCTTGGTGGATGACGCGGGGAGGACACTGATGGGCGTCATCGTCAAGAAAGTCGAACTGACCTGGCTGGACCGCAGCTATGTGTGGCCCGTGTTCAAGGGCATGGCCATCACATTCCGCCACTTCCTGAAGCAAATCACGACGCCCACTTCAAAGCGCTTCACGATCCAGTACCCGGACATGAAAAAGGCCATGCCCCCAGGCTACCGCGGCCTGCATGAGCTGAAGCGGTTCGAGGATGGAGCCATCAAGTGCGTGGCCTGCTTCATGTGCCAGGAGGCCTGTCCGGCCCGGTGCATCAGCATCGAGGCCGAGGAATTCAGCGAACTGAATTTCACCCAGGGGTTCGAAGAAAAGCGCCCCAGCTCATTCAAGATAGACATGCTGCGGTGCATCTTTTGCGGCATGTGCGAAGAGGCCTGCCCCAAGGATGCGATCTGGCTGCGCAACGAGTACGAGTTGGCAGCCTACGACCGGCTCAGCTTGAATTTCGGTAAATGGGATCTCATCAACACCTACGCCACCGTGGACGGGAAAGCCCGGCTGGCTCAAAGCCAGGAGAGTCCCGCCACGCCATCACGCCCCACCAACTCCGGCCATCAAGCCGATCCGGCCTAGGAGCGACCAATGTTCCTCTTGTTTGCTCTCATCACGATCATCGGCGCGCTCGCCATGTCCCAGCAGAAGAATGTCATCGTGGCTGGCCTATGCATGGTCCTAACCTTTTTAGGCGTGGCGGGGCTGTTCCTGATGCTTTCCAACCCGGTGGCCGCTGCGCTCCAGGTCATTGTCTATAGCGGCGCCATCATGGTGCTGGTGCTGTTCACCATCATGCTGTTGAACTCCCACGAAGAAGAGCCAGCCATCCAATCCCGGCCCATCCAGCGGTGGGTGGGCGCCTTGCTGATCGCGGTATTCGGCGCTTTCGCCTTCCGCATTGTGATGGGGTCGAAGGCCCTAGTGGACATCAACACCCTGGCCGATGCCAATACTGCCGTGCGGCCGATGGAGGCAATGAACCTTGCCAAGGTGGGCGAAGAAATCTTCCGGCACTATCTTCTGGGTTTTGAAATCGTCGGCCTGCTTCTGCTGGCAGCCATGGTGGGCGCCGTGGCCCTGACTAAAAAGGAGCTGTGATGGGTGCCTGGATGAATGGTTCCCTTCAAGGCTACATTCTCGTGGCGATGCTGCTTTTCATCATCGGGCTGGCGACGGTGATGCTTCGCCGCACCTTGCTCATGCAGTTCATGGGCATCGAGCTGATGCTTAACGCGGCCAACGTGGCGCTCCTGGCCTTCGCGCGCTTCCGCGGCGGTGACGTGACTGGCACGGTCTTTTATCTTTTCATTCTGGGCGTCGCTGCTTGCGAGGCCGCCATCGGCTTGGCGTTGGTCATCGCCCTTTTCCGCCACCGCAAAACCACCGACGCTGATCGCGCGGATTCGCTGAGGCAATGAGAATCTGATGCAGAAAATCGCCTGGCTTATCCCGATCCTTCCGCTCATCGGCTCTGCCTTCAACGGCCTCATTGGCAAGAAGGCTGGCAAGAAAGCCGTGTCCATCGTGGGTGTAGGCACCGTGGTGGCTTCATTCCTCACCGCGCTATGGGTGTTCTTCGCCATGAAAGATGCGCCGGGGCACCGTCTGGACCTTATTTACGGAACCTGGATGGCCACGGGTTCATTGACGGTCCCCTTTGGCCTGACCATTGATCCTCTCTCCGGGACCATGATGCTCGTGGTGACGGGCATCAGCGCCCTCATCCACCTTTATTCAGTCGGCTACATGGCCGAAGAAGAAGGTTACGCCAGGTATTTCTGCTACTTGAATCTCTTCGTCTTCTTCATGCTCACACTGGTGCTCGGCAATTCGCTGCCCCTGCTTTTCGTGGGGTGGGAAGGCGTGGGCCTTTGCTCCTACCTGCTCATCGGCTACGCCTTTGAAACGGAAACGGCACCCGCCGCGGGCCTCAAAGCCTTCCTCTTCAACCGGACCGGCGACATGGGCATGGCCATTGGCATGATGGCTCTTTTCGCGTTGTTCGGCACGCTCACCATCGGCGACATCCTGAACCAGGCTGGACACATGCAGGCGGAAGTGGGGTTTGGCGTTTTGACTTTTGCCACCCTTATGCTGTTCGTCGGCGCTACGGGCAAGTCCGCACAGATTCCGCTCTATCTCTGGCTCCCGGACGCCATGGCGGGTCCGACCCCGGTTTCCGCTTTGATCCATGCGGCGACCATGGTGACCAGCGGTATTTACATGATCTGCCGGTTGGCGCCGGTGTTCAGCCTGACTCCCATCACCATGACTACCATCGCCTGGGTGGGCGGTCTGACAGCGTTGCTCGCTGCCACCATCGGCCTAGTGCAGCGGGATATCAAAAAGGTGCTGGCCTATTCCACGGTTTCGCAGTTGGGCTACATGTTTCTCGGCCTCGGTTCCGCTGGGTTCGCGGCTGGATTCTTCCACGTGTTCACCCACGCCTGGTTCAAGGCGCTGCTCTTCCTTGGCGCGGGTTCCGTGATTCATGCGATGCATCATGAGCAGGATCTTTTCCGGATGGGCGGGTTGAAGGAAAAGTTGCCCATCACCTTCTGGACCATGCTCATCGCTACGCTTTGCATCATGGGCATCCCAGGATTCTCGGGCTTTTTCAGCAAAGATGAAATCCTGTACCTGGCCTTCCTGAAGAGTCCCGCGCTTTGGGCGATCGGCCTGGTAGCGGCCTGCTGCACCGCCTTTTACATGGCGCGGCTCATGGCGCTGGCATTCCTGGGCGAACCTCGTGACTCCCATGCCTATGAGCACGCCCATGAAGCGCCGATGACCATGACTTTGCCTTTGGTGGTGCTGGCGGTGGGTGCGGTTGTGGCCGGGTTCTGGGGCATCCCAAAAGTTCTGGGCGGGACCTTCGCCGTTGAACATTGGTTGGAACCAGCGCTGACCTACGGCCACGCGGAGGCAGAAGCTGGGTCCGTTCATGAAGGCCCGGCGATGATGCTCATGGGCATCTCCGTGGCTGCCGCGGCCGGTTTCGGTTTGTTCGGCTGGTCGCTTTACAAGAATGGAACCGAAAAATCGGAGCGTCTCGCCGCGAAATTCCCTGGCGCCCACACGATCCTGCTCAACAAGTACTTCCTGGATGAACTGGTGGAAGGCTACCTGTTGCGCCCCACGCGCTGGTTCGGCAATGTGCTTTGGAAGCTCTTTGACGTGATCATCATCGACGGCATCGGTGTGAATCTGCCTGGTGCCCTAACCCGCGTGGCCGGCGACTTTACGGCGCTCCTGCAGACGGGCCGCGTTCGCAACTACGTTCTCAGCATGGGCCTTGGCGTCCTGGTGCTGCTTTACATCTTCCTGAAGTAGGCGAAGCGATGACCGAGTGGATGAGCAATCACCTTCTGACCTTCCTGGTTTTCGCGCCGGCGATCTGGGGCCTGCTGATCCTTTGCTTCCCCGAGAAGCAGGCGCCGCTGGCGAAGCTTCTGGCGATATTCGGGGCCGCAGGTCTTTTCTTCATCAGCGCCGCGCGCCTGCTGACAATCCCACCCGAAGGCCCCATGAATCTTGTGTTCGCAGAACACATGCCCTGGTTCTCGGTGGTGGGCCTGCCGGTGGAGTATTCCCTTTCCATTGATGGTCTGAACCTCTGGCTGGTGCTGCTGACCACCTTCCTGACCCCGCTCACCATGCTGGGCACCTACCGCAGCGTGACTCAGCGCGCTGGCTCTTTCATGGCGCTCATCCTGATTCTGGAATCAGGCATGCTGGGCGCCTTCATGGCCCAGGATCTCCTGTTCTTCTATCTGTTCTGGGAAGCCATGCTGATCCCCATGTACTTCGTGATCGGCATCTGGGGTGGTGACGAAAGGAAGTACGCAGCCAACAAATTCTTTCTGTACACCTTGTCGGGCTCCCTACTTTGGCTGGTGGCGCTGCTTTACCTGGCCACAAAGGCGGGAACCTTCGCGCCGGGGATCATGGCGGCGACGGCCCTGGGCTTGCCTTTCAGCGTCCAGTGCACCTTGTTCCTGGCCTTCGCACTGGCCTTCGCCATCAAGGTTCCGCTTTTCCCGCTGCACACTTGGTTGCCTGACGCGCACGTCCAGGCGCCCACGGCCGGTTCAGTGATTTTGGCGGGCGTGTTGCTGAAGCTTGGTTCCTATGGTTTCCTGCGGTTTGCCCTGCCGATGTTTCCGGATGCTTTCTCTCATTACGCGAAACCCATCGCGATGCTTTCTGTCATCGCCATCGTCTACGGCGCGCTTGTGGCCATGGTGCAGCGGGACATCAAGAAACTCGTGGCCTACAGTTCCGTGTCCCACATGGGCTTCGTGATGTTGGGCCTGGCTTCCATGACGGTCGTCGGCACCCAGGGCGCCATGCTCCAGATGCTCAACCACGGCATCAGCACCGGCGCGCTCTTCCTTTTGGTGGGAATGCTCTATGACCGCGCCCATACGCGCATGATCTCGGATTTCGGCGGCGTGGCCAGCAAGATGCCGGTATTCACCACCTTCTTCTTCATCGTCACCCTCAGCTCCATCGGGCTGCCTCTTACCAACGGTTTCGTAGGCGAATTCCTGATCTTGAACGGCACCTATATTTCAGGGTTCCCGTGGGGCCGGGTCTTTGCGACCGTGGCGACGCTGGGGGTTCTGCTTGGCGCGGTGTACATGCTCTGGATGGTGAAAAAAGTATTCTGGGGTCCAGAGAATCCGGATGAAGACAGTGGAACCCAGCACCTTCACTCGGATCTTTCGGTGCGCGAGATCGCAGTGATGGTGCCCATCGTGGTGCTCATCTTCTGGATGGGCTTGCATCCCCGCTCTTTCATCTCTGTTTCCGAGCAACCCATCGTTAACTTGCTGCATTCGGCCAAGGCGCCAGATCCACGGGTGAGAGTGCAACCTATGTTGAAACCTGAATCCGCCACGAAAGACGGCCTAAAAGACGGGTTGGCGGCCGATGGGGCCGCCCCGGCCGCCCCATCCATTAGCGGCGAAGAGGTGCGGAAATGAATCTCACCTCACAGAACTGGGCCGCCCTCATGCCCCTGCTGGTGCCCTCCGTGGCGGCCTGCCTCATTCCCATCGCCAGCCTGGATAAAGACCAGGACACGGTGAAATCCGTGCGGGCCGCCATGTTCGGCATGGCCTTGCTTGCGCTCGGTGTGAGCTTTTTCTATTTCACTAGGATTTGGGCCACCGGCCAGAACGTATTCTTCTCGAACCTGAAGATGGATCGCTTGGGACAGTTCTCAGGGATCTTTGTGACGGTGGCGGCCATGATGGCGCTGCTGCAGCTTTGGGACCATCTACACCATGAAGGTTGGATGAAGGGCGAGACGTTATCGCTGCTGCTATTTTCGGCGGTGGGCATGATGCTGTTCGCTTCCACGACGAATCTTCTAATGATGTTCCTCGGTCTGGAACTCCTGAGCCTGCCGCTTTATGTGCTTACCGCCACCGTGCGGTTCCGTGAGGAATCCATTGAAGGCGGCATGAAGTACTTCATCACCGGGGCCGTCGCATCGAGTTGCTTCCTCATGGGCACGGTATTGCTTTACGGCCTGACAGGGACATTGGAACTCGACGGAATTGGAACCGCGATTCTGACCACCGGGGCAGATCCATTGATCCTGGTGGGCGCCGTCCTGTTACTGATGGGCTTCCTGTTCAAGATCAGCGCGGTGCCTTTCCACCAATGGACGCCAGACGCATACGAAGCCTCTCCCCACCCCATCGCTGGCTTCATGTCAGTGGCCACCAAAGGCGTTGCTGTCATCGCGCTTATGCGTGCCTTTCCTGGCGCCATCGGCCTGCATACTGCCACGGGACAACGCGTGGGCATGGCCTTGGCGGTGCTCGCTGCCGCGACTATGATCATCGGCAATCTATCCGCTCTGCCACAAACAAATGTCAAACGCATGCTGGCTTATTCCAGCATCAGCCACGCCGGATATCTGCTCTTGGGGTTTGTGGCTGGGACACCGGAAGCCTATACGGGCGTACTGTTTTATCTGGTCATCTATCTCGCCATGAACATGGCGGCCTTTGGCATGTTGACGGCCTTTGGGTTGGTGGGCGAGCACACTCAATTCGAGGATCTGCGCGGTCTCGGTTGGAAGCGCCCGGTCTTGGGAGTGGCTGCCGTCATCACCATGCTCAGCCTCGCAGGCATCCCGCCCATGGGTGGATTCTTCGGGAAGTATTTTATCTTCAAGGAACTGGTGAAGACCGGCCACGTGGGTTTAGCTGTGTTGGGAGTTACCGCCAGCCTGGTGTCCGTCTATTACTATTTGCGGGTGGTTGTGGCTCTGTTCCTTGAACAACCTTCGGAATCCCAGGTGCGCGAGGCCTCCGAAAAACCTGAAATCCAATCCTTCCTTTCCACCACCACGGTCCTGATCTGCGCGGCGATCATCCTGGCTGGAGGATTCTTCCAGAATCTCCTGGTGGATGGCTTCGCTGCCAAGGCATTGAAAGAAGGCATCGAGATCCTCCGCTGATGCGGTCGGTGGGAGTCCATGGGCCTTAGCCCGGAGCTCCAACCATCGCGTCGGCCTGGGATCGGTATCGTAGGCTGGGTCGCCTTTGATTTTGATCGATGCACCATCCATGGGGTTTGCTCTCTTGGCCGACGTAAGGGGCAGTAACATCTCGGCCAGAAAAGCGCTGGCTGAGATATAACTGCCCCTAAATTTCAACACTTGTTAAACTTTTTATAATCTCGAACCCTCGTAAGTAAAGGTAAGAGCATTCGGGTTGAGTGAGCGAGGTGGGCATGAAGGGCAAGCTGTGGATTTGGCTGGGTGGCATCGCAATTGTGGCCGGGGGTGGAGCTGTCTACATGCTCAACAAGCCCAAGGATGCCGTGAAGTGGCGCACGGCACCGGTTCAAAAAGGCAACCTTCAGCAGCGCATTAGTGCTTCAGGCACATTATCCGGCCTCATCCAGGTGACCGTGGGTTCCCAGGTCTCGGGCACCATTTCGAATCTTTACGTGGATTACAACTCTCAGGTGAAGAAGGGGCAAGCCATCGCCCAGATAGACACCACCGTGTACGCGGCGACCGTGCAGGATGCCACTGCCAATGTGGGTAAGGCGGAAACCGCTGTGGCCGACGCCCAGCGCCAGCTGGCTCGCTCCAAGCGGCTTTTCGCGGACAAGCTGATCTCCCAGCAAGAACTGGATGCCGCTCAAGTGGTGGCTGACCGAGGCGCCGGGGATCTTTCCAGCGCTAAAGCCACGCTGCAGAAGGCCCAGGCGAATCTCAACTACTGCACCATCACAGCCCCTGTGGCTGGGGTTGTGGTGAGCCGGAGCATTGATATCGGCCAGACCGTGGCGGCCAGTTTCAGTACGCCCAACTTGTTCGTCATCGCCCAGGACCTCACGAAGATGAAGGTCGAAGCAAGCATTGATGAAGCCGATATCGGACAGGTGAAAGAAGGCCAGCCGGCCTTGTTCACGGTGGATTCCTACCCTGAAACCCAATTCCATGGGCGTGTCAATCAGGTGCGGCTGGAACCGATCATCGTGCAAAATGTCGTGAACTATAAGGTTGTTGTGCAAGTGGCCAACGATGAGTAGAAATTACGGCCCGGCATGACAGCGAATGTCACCATTCAGACGCTATCCAAGGATGATGTGCTGAAGGTGCCGTCCGCCGCTTTGCGATTTAATCCATCGGCCTTCCTTCCCGCTGAGGATCTGAAGGCAGCCAAGACCGCCAGGGCGCCTGGTGGGTCCAATGCCCAGCAGGGTGGTGGCAGGATGGGGCCTGGAGGAGCCGGTGCGGCTGGCCCAGCGGGCTCGATGCGTGGCATGGTTCCCAAGCGGGATGATCGGGTATGGGTCCTGGGTCCCGATGGCAAACCCAAGGCGGTCACCGTGAAGGTGGGGATCACGGACGGCCAAGCCACGGAAATCAGCGGCGAAGGCATAAAGGAAGGGATGCAGGTCCTGGTGGGCGTCGAGGACCCCAAACGTGCTACCAACGGCGCCGCTCCGCTGGCAGCCACGGGTGGACCGCGCATGCGTTAGGATCCAAAGAGGTACAGCACCATGAGCCCCATCGAACTTCTCAAATTGGCCTTTTTCGCGATCACGCGCAACAAGATGCGGGCCTTCCTGACGATGCTCGGCATCATCATCGGCGTCGGGGCGGTCATCGCCATGATCGGCATCGGAGAAGGTTCTAAACAGGCCTCCCAAGACATCATCCGCAGCATGGGCACCAATCTCATCATGATCTTTCCTGGATCGAGTTCCAAAACTGGCGGGCCAGTGGGCATGGGAGGCATGGATACCACCCTCTCGGATGAAGACGCCACGGCCATCGAGCGGGAATTGAGCGGCAGCGTATCAGCCGCCACACCTTATGTGCGCGCATCAAAACCCGCCATCTTCGGCAACAACAACTGGTTGGTGGGAACCATAGCAGGCGCAGATCCTGATTACCTCCAGATCAAGAGCTGGAATCTGGAAAAGGGCCGCTACTTCAACGATCAGGAAGTCCGCAGCCAAGCCAAGGTGGCTGTGATCGGCAAGACTGTGCAGGACAATCTATTTCCGGGCGGTGAAGATCCCATCGGCCAGACCATCCGTCTAGGGAACATGCCTTTCGAAATCATTGGCATTCTCGAGCGCAAAGGCGGCGGTCCCATGGGTGACCAGGACGACACCATCCACGCGCCGTACACCACCGTGATGCGAAAAATCCAGGGCCGGACCAAGATCCAATACATCATCGCTTCCGCGGCCCGGGAAGATGCGGTGGAGCAAGCAGACTCAGAGATCACCGCCCTCTTGCGGCAACGCCACAAGATCCTAAACGGCTCGGACAATGATTTCACGATCAGGAAGCAGAATGATTGGCTGCAGGCTTCAGCGGCTCAAAGTGGCGTCATCACCATGTTGCTGGCGGTAGCGGCTGGCATCTCGCTCATCGTGGGTGGCATCGGCATCTCGAACATCATGCTGGTGAGCGTCACGGAGCGAACCCGGGAAATCGGCGTACGCAGGGCTTTGGGCGCCACGCAACGCAGTGTCATGCTGCAATTCCTGGTGGAAGCCATCGTGCTGGCCTCCCTGGGCGGCATCATAGGCGTGGGTCTTGCTGTTTCCGCCATCTGGATCATGAAGCTTCAAAAAATTCCTGCGGTAGTCCAAAATTCCGCGATCATGTTGGGCCTGGGCTTCAGTGCGGTGGTGGGCATCACCGCGGGATTCCTGCCGGCGCTGAAGGCGGCCAAACTGAACGTGATCGATGCATTGCGTTATGAATAATTATTTTTAGACACCAGCCAAGGCTTTTAGCGCGGCGCTGTAATCAGGCTCATGGGCGATCTCGGGAACCAGTTCGGTGTAGACCACTTTGCCGTTCTCATCCAGCACCACTACGGCTCGGGCCAGCAGACCTTTCAGTGCTCCGTCTAGAATAGATACGCCGAAATCGCTTCCGAATTGCTTGTTGCGGAAATCGGAAACGGGAATCACCTGTTCCAGCCCCTCAGCGCCGCAGAATCGTTTTTGCGCGAAGGGAAGGTCGGCCGAGACGCAAAGAATGGCTGAGTTAGGCACTTCATTCGCGCGCTGGTTGAAGGTCCGGACACTGGTCGCGCAGGTGGCGGTATCCAGGCTCGGGAAGATGTTCAGCACGATGCGTTTGCCTTTGAGTTCTGGAAGGCTGAGCTCGGAGAGATCCATTTTAGTGAGTGTGAAGCCCGGGGATTGATTCCCCAGCGCCGGGAGTTCACCAGAGGTCTTTACGGGTGTGCCTTGGAGCGTGATTTGGGCCATTGGATCCTCCTGGGACGGATTCCAGAATACTCATTCGCGGGGCTGATGACAGGCCAATCTTGATCCCCGGAACCCTTGCATTTCAGGCAGGTGAACCTATGCTGGCTTTTCAACCCGCTCGCACGCTTTTTGTAATAAACAGGGAAATGTGATGCCACAGGACCCAACGTCCATCGGCCGCTACCAAGTCCTCAGTCTTCTGGGAAGAGGCGGGATGGGGGCGGTCTATCTCGTTGAAGACCCCAAGCTCAAGCGGCAACTGGTCATCAAGATCGTCCATGAAGGCGGGCGCCACTACGCCCATGCCATGGAGCGGTTCCAGCGGGAAGCTGAGATTTCCGCCCGGCTGAACCATCCCAACATCATCACAGTGCATGATGTAGGCGAAGACCCTGAACAAGGGCCGTTCATAGCCATGGAATACGTCAAAGGCACCAGCCTGGCGGCTCTCATCCACGATCAATCCTCGCCTCCCGAAGCCCTGCTCTATGTGCTGACCCAAGCCTCGCGAGGGCTTATGGCGGCGGCGATGGCGGGCATCGCACATCGGGATGTGAAGCCCGAGAACATCCTGGTGGGCAATGACGGCCGCGTGAAACTCACGGATTTCGGCGTAGCCCGTTCTACCGAATCCCAGCATCTGACCACCGTCGGCGGAATCATAGGAACCCCCTCCTACTTCGCGCCGGAACTGTTGCAGGACGCAGAGGCATCGCCCATCACGGATTGTTATGCCCTGGCGGTGACGGCGTTTGAGGCATTCACCGGAACTTTGCCTTTCATGGGAGACAGTGTCGCCTCCACGTTGCTGCGCATTGTGAATGAGCCACCGACCATTCCTCCCGGCATGGACCCTAGGATTAAAGCCGTTTTTCTGCGCGCCTTTGCCAAGCGGCCCAGCGATCGGTTTCCAGATGTGTATGAGTTCATGGGCGCTTTGGTGGATGCCTCCCCTATTGCTGAAGCCGCCAAATCGAAAATGCACACGGCCATGGAGGGGACTGAGGTCTCTCTGTCTGGGCTTAGTGCCGGTGGCATTCTTACTACTACGCCTCGCCGGACGGATATCCCGAAAGTGCTCCCGACCGCGAAAGAAGCTCCGCAGGCGCCTTTGGAACCCGTGGAATCAGCTGCGCAACCTCCAAAACCACGACCACCGCCTCCAGCACCAACTCCGATACCCCTTCATGGAACGGCCGGGAAGCCTCATCGCGTGAACTCCCAGGCCCTGGGCTTAATCTTTGCGGGCGTTGGGGGTTTGGTGATGGCCGGCTCAGGTGTGTTTGTCTGGCGCTGGTGGAGGGCGAGGCCTGCGCCTATCCCGTTGGCTGCCAACGTGCCGCCAGCTCCTACCATTCCTACCATTCCGGGCAACCCGGATTCGACCGCTACCGGGCCTGCTGGCGCAGCGCAGCCGAAACCCGTTTCCGGTGCCACCAAACCCAGTTTGGATCAACTTCAGCAACAGCTTCGGGAGCTGCGGGAGAACAATGCCAAGGAGGCCGAGCGGCTGCAGCAGGGCAAAGGCGGGGCCAAGCCCGTGGCTCCCCCTTCACACGAGACGCCTCCCGCTGCGAATCCAGAACCGGACAAACAAGAACCACAGGCTCCGACACCTGCCTTGCCCCCCACCGTTCATCTCGCCGTCCCTGCCTCGACGTCCGCAGTGCCTTTGATTTCACCTCGGATTCTTTCCAGGGCGGCTCCAAACTTCCCTCGACGGGCCAAGGAGATGCATTTCGAAAGCTCAAAGGATCATGTGGTGCGCCTCAGGGTGACCGTGGATGAACGCGGGAAACCCTCCTTGGTCACCGTGCTGGAAGGTGTTCCAGGTGTCTTTGGTTTCAATGAGGAGGCTATTTCAGCAGCGAAACGGACTACCTATGCGCCAGCCACCAGGGGGGGCGTTGCTCAACGTGAAACCATTGATATGGTTTATGTTTTCAAAGCTGGGCGGTAATTGGATTCCCGGCTGCGGCTTCTTCCAGAGTGCTGGTTCAATGCTTCGGTCCAGGCGGAAAATCCGCAAGCAGATCCCCTACTGCCTTGTTGATCTGTTCCTGGGCATTTTCCGGGCTGTCGAGATTCGTCAGCGCGCCTTCCGCCGCCCCCTGCCAGACGAGCTGATTGGACCTGCTGTCCACGACTTCCAGGATGATTGTCCCTTCCCGGTACTTGTGCACCTGGCTGGTGCTGAAGCGAGTTCCTACGCCATACCCCCAGCGCCGTGAGCCCCAACCGTAGCCACCACCAAAGCTGGAGGTGGTGCGGTATTTTTTGTTCTGATAAACGGGGTAATAGGTCACCAGAAAATCCGGCTCAGCCACAGTTTCCTGTCTGAAACCCTTTGCTTCCAGGACAGCCTGGACCGACACCCGAACGCGTTTATCGATGAGCGGATCAATGCCGCTGCCCTTCCCCTTGGCCCGCTTGCTGGCGGCATACCAGTCGAAAGTTTTGTAGCTTGAATAGGCGATGGAAGGGTCGTAGTCGGTCTTGACCGTATAGGTGGAGCAGGCGGTGAAGAGGGTCAGTCCTAGAACGGTAGCGATCATCCTCAAACAGTTCATGGCGGCTCCCTGGCTGCGTATCTGGATCTATGGATGCGTTTCCCATGGAAAGGTTGGGTTTTCATCTGATTGGGGGATTGGAACCAGGGGCACGATCCGGTCGTCATGCCAGAGCATGAAGGCCCCTTCAAAGGCCCAGGGAAGGGCGATGCCGTTGCCTTCTACCTCGTGAGTATGGAAGTGGCCCGTTATGAATACGTTTGGCGAATGGGCCTTTGCAGCCTCACGAAAGGCCTCCCGGGGAAAAACCAGTTTGTAGGCCCGATTGGTGGTGTGCATCTGTCTTTCCAGCTTGGCGGCGATGAAAGCCGCCATCTTGCCTGGCATCACGTAAAACAGCAGCCACATGGGTCCAGAACGGGAGATGCGGTTCCATAACCGATACTGCCAGTCCCTTGAATTGATCAGGTCACCGTGCTCGAAAGTCAGGTTCTCGCCCTCCAGGGAGCCCTCTACTCCTTCCCCCATGAAATCGAAAATTTTCGCATAGCCATCCAGAAAAAATTCCCGGTTGCCCATCCAAAGCCCCACCCATCTCCCAGCCCGGCGGCGTTCCCGCACCCAGGAGAGAAAGCTTCGCTGGGCGTCGGAAGTCATCCCGGGCAGTCCCACCCAGACATCAAAGACATCGCCCAGAAAAAGCCAGTCAGCGTCTGGATGCATGCGGGTGGCCCCTTGCAGGCCCACCAACTCATCGCTCCAATGGGAATCGGCCACCAGGATCAATGGCTTGGTTGGGTCAGGCCTCTTGGCGCTACCACGCTGCCAACCCCAGGCCTGGAGATTACGGGAGCGCAATCGCCCCAGGGTGAGGACGGCCAATCCCGCGGTGGACCCCAAGGTCATCAAAAGCCACGAAGACCACCGCGCCTCGCTCATATAGCCCCGGCCCAGGATCAAGAGCGCGCCCAGGCTTGAGATCGCCAACGTGAGAAAGATCCAGAAATGGCGACGATAGGGGGGCAAGTCCCTGCGTCCTCTCGCGAGCAATGGCTCTGCTCCCGCAGCTAGAAAAAAGCCAGGAAGCAGGGAAATCAGGATTTCGACGCGTGTCATGGCTTCATCCAATCATAGACGCCCCGGACTTCGCCACTGTATGCGCTGCGAAGGTGGCCCGGGCCCCATTAGGGAGAACCCGAGGAGGCGGGTCCCCATTGAAATTCAGGCGTGAACATTCCGCAGCTCCGTGAGACACTGGAAGGTCACGTGTGCCCCCAGATATAGAGCTATGCGCGAGGTTCCATGCCGCTTTCCCAGTACAAATTGCTATCCAATTGCACCGATGAGCAACTGCGCCGGATTTGCGACTACCGAAAGCTGCCTGTTCCTAGAGGATGGGAGGAAGAACCTGAGGGCCGGGTCCGTCTGTTGAAGACCATGGTCTTCCACCTCGAGGACTACACGCAGCTCTCCAACGTCCTGGCAAACCTTGAAAGCAAAGATCTTCTCCTACTGAAACATCTGGTGGAATCAGGCACCCCGCCGGTTCCTGGATTGGAAGGCCATCTGGCGGATCTGGGACTCATCTTGCCCAGTGGAAAAGGCTGGGTGGTCGCAGAGCGCGTGGCCGATGCCTTGGCCGATTTCGACGATAGCTCCCTTAGTTTCCAGGGGGAGCCAGACGCCCTGTTGCAGCCAGCCCCGCTTTATGGTTTCTCCATGGCGCTTACCTCTGTGCTGCTGCGCTGCGTGGTGGGCATCCGCGTGCTCAAGGGGGGGCTGCCTGCGAAAAAGGACCTTACCCAACTCCTCTCCCGCAATGTCTTCCTTCAGGAAGACCGGGATGCCACGCTGCTATTCACCCTGCTGCACCGTCTTGGATTCCTTTGGAGCCGTGAGGGCCGCGTAGACACATTAGTGCCCGCGGTGTTGATCCATCCGCCCAGGTGGGTTGCCGAAAGGGCCTTTGCCAGTCTTTTAGAACACGATCTCACGCTGTGGGACATGCCCCCGGCCGAGGACCGCAGGTTTTTCATGGAACACCTGCTGGAGCGCCGGGGACAGGTGCTTTCCATCCAGCCCTTCCTTGCTTTTTTAAGAACGCTCCACGCGCTCGATGAAAGCCGCACCCGTACGTCTTTCCTTCCCTTTCTTGGGCGCATGGGCCTGATCGCCATGGATGGGTCCCGCGAACATCTGAGCCTCACGGCCCATGGTGAGGCCTTGGCCCAGGAATACCTTCTTCGCGATCTGCGTGGCACCGATGGGCATTGGGCGCCGCTCATGAATGAACCGCCTTTGGTGCTGCAACCCACGCTGGAAGGGCTCACCCCCATGTTCCAGAATCCCCACCGCCTGCTGAAGCTAGCGCAGCTGGCTGAGGTCGAAGGTTTGGATACCATGGCCACCTTCCGTATTGGACCGGATACATTGGTGCGCGCTTTGGATCTTGGCCTGAGCCTTGATGACATCAAACACCGGCTCGGGAACCGGATTGGCGATTCCAATTCCGCCATGCCTTCCACGCTGTTTCAGCTGCTGGATGATCTTGGCCAGCGCGTTGGCGAAGTGGAAGTGCAGCAGGGTAAACGCTTGGTGCGGGCGAGAACCGCCCACTTGGCTGATGAGCTGCTCCTTCGGCCAGAGCTCCTCTCGCTTAAATTGGCCCCTATTTCCGACACTGTGTTGGAAGTGCAGGGCAATGGCAACGCTTTCGCGCTTCTTAAAGCCGCTGGCTATCTGCCCAAGCCGGGCCGGTTCCTTCCGGTGAGCTTGGACGAGGAGGAGGATCTGTATCTCTGGTCCATGGCCTGCCTGTCGTTCGTAGATGAAAAAGGCATGAACCACCATTTGGAACCTGTGCGGCAAATGGTGCGCGCCGCCTTGCAGAGACTCCATGACGAGGATCCTAACCTCTATCAGGAAGTGCAGAAGCGTGTACCCATGCTGCACCTGGGTGGTGGCAATCAAGCCGCTGAAGAGATGAGGCTCATCCTCGATTACGCCGCAGGCCGCAATCTCATGGTGGAACTCACCTACTTGCCGGCGGCCGCTCACCGCACACAGTTGCGCCGCGTCACGCCGCGTGTCATCGAGGGCGACCACTTGCAGGCATTCTGCCACTTGCATCAAGAAGAAATGGCGTTCCGCCTGACCCGCATCCAGGGTGCGCGCTTGCTCAATGAGCGCGGTTGGAACCCCGGACAGGCGCAAGCGGGATGATGCTCTAAATCAAAAAGGCCCGCAGCGCGGGCCTTTTTGATAAACCCTTCAGCCTTAAGGCTTACTGCGCCTTCACCCGCTCCTGATTGGCGGCCGGGAGAACAAGCGGCTGTTTCACTTCGATCACCGGATAGTCGGACCTTGCGGGTTTATTCGGTGTGAAAGTCGTCGTGCCTGTAGCCTTGTGATCTTTGGTTGAAGCAGTGGCAACAAGGGTTGTGGCGGATTCAGGCATTGCGGAAGCATTGCCTTTGCTGGAGGTGGAGCGGCCATCACGATCCCGGCTCACCTGGGCCAGAGAGGATTCATTGGCCCGTTCAGCCTTGTTTTTTTCGGCAGCAGCAGCCGTCGCAGCGGCAGCGGCGCGGTCGGCACGGTGCTTCTGCTGGAAGCCCCAGGCTCCCAGCCCCGAGATGACAAGAGCCACGGGAAGGCCCGCGGCCAGCAGCATCCTCATGGGACGATTGCGTGCGGTATTGCGACGGCGCAGAGCTTCAGCACGAAGGTTGTCGGCGAGCTTCACCATCTCAGGCGTGGGTTTCGCGTCGAAGAAGTTCGATTCAAAGCTGCTGATAGGCAAGCCTATGAGGCCGCGCAGTTCGGCACGCAGTTCTCGATCCTCGGCGGATTCTTCTTGGTGGGCGGGATCAAGCCAGGGCATGGATGCCTCCGGGGTTCAATTGGTCTTTGAGCTGGGCCTTGGCTCGATGAATGCGGGTCTTCACCGTGGCCTCGGGGATGCTGAGGATGTCGGAGATCTCGCGGATGGAAAGGCCCTCGACCACGAAGAGCCACAAGGCTTCGCGGAAGGTTGGAGATAAGGTGCGCATGCGCTCCCGGATTTCCCGGTTCAGCAACTGGTCCTCAGCGTCCGCGGACCGGCCGGGCTCCATGACCACCTCAAGGCTAAGGTTCTGGTTCTTCATGGGGCGGCGTTCGGTGAGCGCCAGGGTCCGCACGGTGCCGTAGAGGAAAGCCGTGGGGTGTTCCACAGCCACTTGCCGCTGCATCAGGATGACGAAGGCTTCCTGGGCGATGTCCTCTGGATAGACCGCGCCAAAGCGGCGGCCGTAGTTCACCAACCGCGGGTAGAGCTCGGAGAATGCGCTGTAATAATCCGCGGTTGTCCCAAAAGGGGAATTTTCGGCCAAGTGGCCTTTGGGTTTGAGTTGTTCAATGGGTTCATTGGGGCTTTGCATGCGTCGCTCCGAGGCTTGGATGCCTGGGCGGGAAAGAAGGTTCCCGAAGGGAACCGGGTAGAGTCCCCACCTTGATAGTCTAGATCCATGGACCCCATCCCGCAGCCGAATCCCTTGAAGCCCTGGGCCGACACGCTCCGGGAACTTGGCGTCATGGGGTTGGTCCGTGATGCGGTGGCTGAGGTGGTGACGACCCATGCTATGGCCGGGCCTACTGTTCCTGCTGGATCGCCACCCCCTTCAGCGCCACGCCAGGCATTGAGAACACCAACACCCAAGCCATCCGTCCCCCGGCCGGCCTCAGCTCCAGGTTACGTGGTTCCGAAAGATCCAGTTGGATGTCCGCCCGTAGAAGTCTGGACATCCGCAAACGACTTGATTTCATTGGCAAACTGCATCCAAGGCTGCTTGGCATGTCCGCTTGGACCTGGACGATTCCGCTTTGTCTTCGGTGAGGGTGATCCAAAGGCCCGGCTTATGTTCATCGGAGAAGGCCCAGGTAAAGACGAGGACCAGCAGGGTCGGCCTTTCGTCGGCAAAGCGGGGGAGCTCCTGGACAAGATGATCGGGGGTATCGGTTTCAAGCGGGAACAGGTTTACATCGCCAATGTGGTGAAGTGCCGGCCCCCGGACAACCGCACGCCCACACCTCAGGAGTCCCAAACCTGCCTGGGATATCTGAAACGGCAGATTGAACTCATCGACCCAGGCGTCATTGTGACCTTGGGGGCCACACCCTTGAGAGAACTCCTGGGAATTCAGACTGGCATCACCAAGGTGCGTGGGTCCTGGCAACGCTTGGAACTCCACCGGGCTATTCCGGTCATGCCGACCTTCCATCCCGCCTACGTGCTGCGTCAGTACACCAACGAAGTGCGAGGCGCTGTATGGGCGGACCTGAAGGCCGCTCGGGCTTGGCTGGAAGAGCATCCCTGACCAGAAAAGCGCTGGTTATTCCGCAACGCTCGCTACGTTGTCCTTCGTCCGACATAAGCGTCCGTAACGAACCAACCAGAAAAGCACTGGTTATTTCGTAACGGTCGCTACGTTGTACTACGTCCGACATAAGCGTCCGTAACGAACCAACCAGAAAAGCACTGGTTATTTCGTAACGGTCGCTAAGCTTTGAGGAGAGGATTCTCCAATGCGCCTGTTCAGTTTCATGATGGTGGTGCTCATCGGTGCCGTATTGGTGCTGCTGGCTAACCTGTACGTCAGCAATTTCGCCTTGTTCAACCGGCAGATGCTCCTTTATGGGGACACCCAGATCCGCGTCTGGGTCTTCACGCTCGTGGTCCTCGCGGTGGGCTTTCTCATCAACTTGATCTACAACGGCTACGCCGCGCTTCGGGACATGGTGAAGGGCTTGAACGCATCCGCAGCCACCCGAGTTGGGCGTCGGCTCTCCAGCCGCCTTTCCGAGGTGCGGACCCTCATCGCCCATGGCCTCATCCCCAAAGCCAAGGTGACGTTGGAAGAAATCTTCAACGACCACCCCGATCACGAAGCCACCACCATGCTTTACGGCGATGTGCTCCTGAAAGCCGGGGAAGCCGAAGCCGCCGCCAAACATTTCCAAAAATTCTGCCTGAAGCATCCGGACCACATGGAAGCGCGTTACCAGTTGGCGGAGGCCTTGTTGGCGTCGCGCAATTCCGATGGCGCCGCAGGCGTGCTGAAAAAAATTGTGTCCGACGCGCCCAAGCAGGCTTTGCGCGGCTTGCGCCGCCTGCGGGCCTTGCACACCGAAGCCCAACGTTGGGAAGAGGCGCTGGAGGTCCATAAAAAGCTTGTTTCCCATTTTTCCAGCGAACTGACCGCTGGCGAAAAAGCCCAGGGAATGGCTTTGGCCTTCCAGGTCGGCCTGTTGAAGGTGGACGCGGATCAATACAAGGATGCCGTGCAGACTTTCCAGCAGGTGGTCAAGGAAGACCCCAACTTCATCCCCGCCTACCTCTCATTGGGCCGATGCCGCATCCTGCAGGATCAGGAAGACCAAGGCTTGGAAATATGGGTGGAAGGCTTCCGCAGCACCGGTGAAGGCGCCTTCCTGCAAGAGATCGAGGACTATTTCATCCAAAGCGGGCGGCCCGAGGAGGGCTTGGCGGTTTTGCGCCGTATTGCTGCCACCAGCGAACACGCGGTGCTGGCGAAATTCTTTCTTGGGAAGATGCTTTATCGCTTGGAAATCCTTGATGAAGCCCTGGAGCAATTTCTTGAAGTGCGCAGCCAGGTGGTCTACTCGCCCATCCTGTATTTCTACATGGCAAAGATCCACAGCCGCCGTGGCCGCATGGAAGCCGCGCTGAACGAATATAGGCAACTGCTGCGGAACCTGGGTGTGCTGAAATTGCGCTTCGAGTGCGGTGTCTGCGGCCATCGGACCACCGACTATGCGGACCGCTGTGAGCACTGTGGCGCCTGGAACAGCAGCCATTTCCTCTTCAAGGAAAACGAAATCCCCGAAGTCCCCCTGCGTGGTGAAAGCGGGCAGTGGATCACGATGGGGTGAATCAGGTGTGAGGGACGAGGTATGAGGGGCGAGGGGTGCGCCAATGGCGCATTAGTTGATGCGGCCTAGGCCGCCACCTTATTGAACTTCGTCGCTCATACTTCAACCCTCACTGCGAAGCTGGCCAGCGGACGGTGTAGATCATGCGTTCCATGGCGCGGGAATAGGGCGTCCAGTGGTTCTCACCGGCTTCCTTGATCCCACGGAACATGGCCTCGAGCTTCCCATCCAAATCATCAAGGTAGTGGACGAGCAGGGCTTCGGGAGTCTTGGGCAACACCGGGCTTCCGAACTCCAGCTTCCCGTGGTGGCTCAGTACGATGTGCAGTAGCTGCACCCGCAATTCTTCAGGGAAACCCTTGATCTTTGCTGC
Organism: Holophagaceae bacterium; assembly: GCA_016722505.1. GTDB lineage: Bacteria > Acidobacteriota > Holophagae > Holophagales > Holophagaceae > JANXPB01. Next base: position 1,057,098 of record JADKJH010000001.1, on the reverse strand, counting down.
CTCACGGTTGATCCACTCGCACTCCATGGAGATGTGGCCGATGAGATTGCCTTCATCGGTATATCCAAAACTCCGCTGGTAGCTCAATTCCGCAGTCTTGCCAACGTCATGCAGGAGAACGCCAGCAAGTACGAGATCTCGATTCATCAGCTGATAGTGGCCGCAGGCCCGTTCCGCCATGGCAAGGATCGAGAGGGTGTGCTCCAGCAGGCCACCCAGATAGACGTGATGCATGCCTTTGGCCGCGGGGGCTTTGGAGAAAGCTTCTCGTAACGAGGCGTTATCGACAAAGAGAGCTCCGAGGAGTTGGCGGATCCAGGGATCCCTCACCGAGGCGATGATGCCATCCATCTCCACGAGCATGCCGGGAACCGGGCGCGCGCTTACTGGGAAGAATTTTGAAAAATCGCCCACCTCGGAATCCAGCGCGAAGCGGACCTTATCGAGCTTCATCTGGGTGCGGCCGTTGTAGCTCGAAATGGAGCCCTTCACCTTGAGGAAGGCATCCGCTGTGATGCTTTCCATATCGCCTTCGATGGCCCGGACATCCCAGAGAAAACCCTTCAGGTCACCGGAGGCATCTGACAGTTTCAATTCCAGGTATTCAGAGCCTTTGGTGCTGATCTTGAAAGCGGCTTCCTGGGCCAGGAGGAAACCCGTGAAGGAATCACCCTCTTTCAGCGTGCGCAGGAGTGGCTGGTCGGGGGCCGGGGAGGTCAAGGGTTTCTCCTGAAATTCAATGAAGCAGTCGGGAAATGATAACCCGTCCCATTTACCGGCAGGGGCGGGTGGTGTCGTAGCGGCGATCAGTTCGAACGCGGAGCTGCTTCCAGCGTGCTCTATCTCAGTCGATATTCGGGACCGCAACTCCTTCGGTTTTGCTCGGAGCACCACCCATCGCGTCGGCCTGCGGCCGACATAAGCGAGCGTAACGCCTCGGCCAGAAGAGCGCTGGCCAAGGTGTAACGCTCGCTAATGGTTCGTCGGTGATTTAGGGTGGATCAAGGCGGGGTCTTCACCGTCACCGTCTTCCCAGGCAAGCCGCTTTTCTTCGAGCACTTCCACGAAGCTCCATTGATCGTGCTTGGACGCGCTCGTTTCAGGCAGGCCCAGCACGCGTACTTTCAGCAGGCGGTTGTAGAGCGGAAACTGAAGCTCATCGCCAGTCTTCACTTCCCAGGCGGCTTTCTTGGGGGCGCCGTTAACGCGCACCATGCCTTCGTCGCAAAGCTCCCGGGCCAGTTCCCGCCGCTTCACCAGATGGGTCTTCTTGAGAAAAGCATCGAGGCGCACGGCACCATCCTACGCCTGAAATCAAGGGATGCATCACCCCTTGAGGATTTGATCTTTGGGAACCATGAAACGCACATTGCCTCGGGTCCGCAGGTTGGCCAGGTATTGTTGGATCGCGTTTTGCGCCTTGGGTTCCTGGAGTTTTTCCATGATCTGGGGCTTCACTTCGGCGAAAGGCCGCGCTTCTTCATTTTCAGACTGGATGAGCTGCACCAGGATGATGTCCTTATCGGTGTCAATCGGCGTCGACACCGCACCTGCCTTCAAGGATAGGGCCGCCTGTTCGATGGCGGGGCGCATCAGGCCTTTCTCCATCCAGCCTAGGTCGCCGCCGGTGCCCTTGCTGGCGCTGCTGCTGTGCAGCTTCACCAGTTCTTCAAAGGATTTGCCATTTTTGAGGTCTTCTTGGATTTTGGCGAGCGTGGCTTTGGCTGCGTCGCCTTCTTGTTGCGTAGCGCCCTTGGCCAACACCAGTTCGCGAATGCGGAAACGGGTGGCCTTCTTGTATTCGTCTTTGTGGTCCTCGTAGTAGGCGCGGAGTTCTTGATCCTCGATGGCGATCTTGGTGTAGACCTCCGAGCGGAGCACTTCCTGCTGAAGGATCTGCTGTTTCGTGCGTTTGAGGTATTCCGGAAGCCCGATGCCCATGGAACCGCGCAGGGCTTTTTCGAAATCTGCATCTGTGGCGAAATTATTCTGCTTTTTGATGTCTTCGATATAGGCGTGGAGATAGTCGTCGCCAATGCGCTGTCCGAGTCCGAGATCGCTGGCCTTGTCTTCCACAAGGAAGCTGTCGATCAGCCCTTGCAGCGTCTTTTCGCGGCCTTCCTTCAGCTTCTCGTCCAGTTCCTTGCCTGAAAACTGGCGGTAGAGGGCCGCGTGCTCTTGCTCCACGGCTTGCTGGAATTGGTGGCGGGTGATGATGTGGGAATTGACGATGACCAGGATCTCCTCGCGCATGTCCGAGGCGGCGCCTACAGGCGCAGGCAGGACCCAAATAAGCGCAAGGACAGGCGAGAGGAGGCTCCGGTTTGTCAACATGGGTTCAGCTTAGGAATTCTTTTTGGGTGCGGTTGTGGCGTCGGCTTTCTTGGCCGGAGCGGCGGTTTTCTTGGTCTTTGCATCGGTGGCCTTGGGTTCCGCAGCACCCTTCGGCGCGGCCTTGACCGGTGCGGCAGCCTTCGTATCAGTGGTCTTGGCGGTGTTGGCCTCACCGTAATACTCGTAAGGGATCACTTTTTTGATTCCATCCAGGTATTCATTCCAGACCTTCTCTTGGCGCTCGGCCTGAGCCATTTGAGGAATGTCCTTGGAGACCGATTCAAAAGGCTTCAAGGCGCCTTTGGGAGACTTGGCCGTTACTTCCACGATGTGGTAGCCGAACTGGGTCTTGACCGGCTCACCCACCGCGCCGATGGCTTGGGTCCGCACCGCATTGCCGAATTCCGGCACCATCTGGCCTGGATCGAAATTCTCGTACAGGCCGCCGTTATTCTTGCTGCCCGGATCGTCGGAATATTCCTTGGCGAGATCCGCCAATTTTTTCCCGGCCTTCAGTTCGGACTGGATCTTGGCCAGTTTGACTTTGGCGTCGGCTTCGCTGATTCCATCCTTATCCTGTTCATTGGCTTTTACTTTCACCAGGATGTGGCGGGCGGAGTAAGTGTCGGTGGTGGTCTGGAACTTTTCTTTATGGGCTTCGTAGTAGGCCTTGGGGTCAATTTCGGCTTGGTCGATCTTCTTCTTCAAGGCTTCGCTGTCCCTTGACATCAGTTCCGTAGCGACGATCTGGTCGGCGGCGAAGGCAAGCTTCTTTTTGAAGGGGTCCGTGTGATGAAGGCCGAGCTTCTTGCCCTGGGCGACCAGAAGGCGGAATTCCAAATAGCTCTTGATGTATTGCTGGCGGGCCTGGGGGCTCGATTCCATCTGCTGGCGCTGCTGGGGGGCGATGCCCTGGAGCCCCTGCTCGATGTCGGATTCGCGAACCACCTCATCGCCCACTTTGGCGATGAGTTTGTCCTCGGGGGCTTTTGACCCAGGTGCGGGGAAACTTGGCGAATTCGTAGCCACACCGGCCACGACGGCCGGATCCTGTTGCGCTTTGGGTTCGGGTTTGGTTTCAGGCTTGGCGGTTTGGGCCACAAGGCTCAGGGTGGCAAGGGTGAAAAGGGCGCTTCGCAGCATCAAGGGAGCTCCTAAAAAGAGATGAAGTACCAATGGGAGGGACTTCGAAGTTGAAATGTGGGCGGGAGAAAAATGTCGGTAAGGTTTCATTTACGAAAGGCTAGAAACGACCTTTGGCCCAAACAGCGATCCTAGCATGGCGAACCTATGAAAGCCTCTGAAAATTCAGGCGATCAGGCCATTCCGGCCTCCCCAAATGCGGTGTCCACGGTAGAGGTTCCCGGTCCTTGGGTGGAGCGCCTCGAGGGAGCGCTTAGGGTACGGGAGGCCGCTGGCCGCCAACGGCGCATCAGCCCAGCCAATGGACTTGATTTCTGTTCGAATGACTATCTGGGATTGAGGCAAGATCCGAGGTTGGCTCAAGCCGCAGCGGATGCCGCCAGGACTTACGGCTCCGGTAGTGGCGCTTCGCGCTTGCTGCGGGGCACGTCACCTCTGCACGAGGCCCTGGAGCGATCGCTTGCCGCTTGGAAAGCCTGTGATGCCTGCCTGCTTTTAAATACGGGCTATCAAGCCAACGCGACCATGATCCCCGCCTTGGTGGGGCTTGGCGATGCTGTATTTTCTGATGCCTTGAATCACGCATCTTTGGTTGATGGGTGTCGCATGGCCAAATCGAAGGGCGCGCACATTGGTGTCTATCCCCATCTGGATTTAATGGAACTCCGTGCCCAGATGCGTGCCTGGCGGGCCTCCAGCAGCGGCCTGGCCTTGGTGGCGAGCGATGGGGTTTTCAGCATGGACGGCGATACGGCTGATCTTCCGGCGCTCTTGGAACTCTGCCGCGCGTATGAGGCGCTGCTGTTGGTGGACGAAGCCCATGCAACCGGGCTTCTGGGATCCAGTGGTGCGGGTCTGGTGGAATTGCAGGGCGTTCATGGCCAGGCGCATCTTGTGATGGGAACCCTTGGCAAGGCCCTGGGCTGCTTCGGCGCATTCGTGGGTGGACCTTCCCTGATCGTGGACCACCTGCTCAATACCGCCAGGGGATTCATCTTCTCCACAGCGCTGCCCCCCTCGATCGCAGGCGCTTCCATCAAAGCAATGGAGTTGGCCCAAGCCGAGCGTTGGCGCGCGGTCAAGGCATTGGAATCCGCCGACCGGGTGAGAGCAGCCTTCGGGCTTCCGCATCAAGATTCCGCCATCATTTCCCTGCTGATGGGTGATGAAATCCGGGCCATCCACATTTCGTCCCAGATGCAACGCAAAGGCTTTGATGTGCGCGCCGTTCGCCCCCCTACGGTGCCACCAGGCACCTCGCGGCTGCGCATCACCACGGGTGCCCACTTGGAGGAAACCCAAGTGGATGCCATGATCCAATCCCTTCTGGAGCTACTTTGAACGGCAGCTTTTTCGCGGCACTGCCTTCGCCCCTTTGGGTTCTTGGCACCGATACCAACGTCGGGAAGACTTGGGTCTCCGCGCGCATCGCCAAGGCCTGGTTGCAGGAAGGCTCCGTGACCTACCGGAAACCTTTCCAATGTGGTGTGTCGGATGATGAAGGCGATGCTTCGGACCTAGCCTCAGACCTATGGATTCTTCAGAAAACGGGTGCGGTGGCGGAAGCATTCGCATCCTTTCTTGCCCCCGTATCGCCCCTGGCCGCGGCGGAAGCAGAAGGGCGCAGGCTGGACCTGGACGCCGCATTGGCGTGGTGTAAGCGCTCCAGCGAAGGGCGGCTGTTGCTGGAAGGCGTGGGCGGCTTGATGGTGCCGCTCACAGAAAACCGGCATTTCCTGGCCTGGGCTTCGGACTTGCGCATCCCTTGCGTGCTGGTGGCCCGTGGGGGCCTGGGCACACTGAACCATACGCTGCTGAGCTGCGAGGCCCTGATGCTTCGGGGCTGGCGCATTGAGGCGGTGGTCTTGAATCCTGGAATGGATCAATCTTTCCAAGCCGCAGAAGGGAACGCAAAAGTGCTTCGGCGGTTCCTGCCGATGCGGGTGGAGGTCCTGAATTCCGAATCAGACATAGAAAACGAGAGAACCTGAACCATGACATCTCCCCTTCCTGAATCTTGGTCCGGCCGTTCGGCCCTGGACCGCGCCCACATCTGGCACCCCTTCACACAGATGAAAGACCACGAAGCGGATCCACCCATCCCGGTCATCGCCGGGGAGGGCTGCGATCTGTTGCTGGCCAATGGCAACCGCGTATTGGATGGCATCAGCAGCTGGTGGACGTGCCTTCACGGCCATGGGCATCCTAAGCTCATGGCCGCCCTGGAACGCCAGGGCGCCAAGCTCGATCATGTGATTTTCGCAGGCTTCACCCATGAGCCCGCCATCGAATTGGCTGCGCGCCTGCGCTCCAAACTGCCACCCAACCTAACCCGCTGTTTCTTTTCAGACAATGGCTCCACAGCGGTGGAAGTGGCTCTGAAAATGGCCTTCCAGGCCCAGCTCCAAAAAGGACAGGGGCAGCGCACGCGGTTTGGCGCCTTGAATATGGGTTATCACGGGGACACCCTGGGAGCGGTCGGGGTCGGGGAGCTGGACAACTTCATGACGGGGCTGTTCCGCCCCTTGCTTTTGCGCTGTGAGCGGTTGGCTGTGCCTGAAGACCCGCGCCGCGAGCTGCATGTGAACCTGGATGGATGGGTGGACAGGCTGGAGGCCGCGCGGCAAAGCATCCGCTTCTTCTTTGAAAACCACGGTGAAGGTCTGGCGGCTTTCATCGCGGAGCCCTTGCTGCAAGCGGCGGGGGGCATGCGCATGTGGCCTCCGGAGATGCTGGTGGAGCTGCGCGCTCAATGTGACGCCTACGGGGTCTATCTGATTCTGGATGAGGTTATGACGGGTTTCGGCCGCACAGGCAGTTTCTTCGCGCACAGCCAGGCAGGGATCGAACCTGACCTGCTCTGCCTCTCCAAGGGGCTCACGGGCGGTGTCCTGCCGCTTTCGCTGACTTGGGCCACCGATGAGATCTACAGCTGTTTTTGGGCGGACTATACCGAAGGAAAGGCCTTTTTGCATGGGCACAGCTATACGGCGAATCCGCTTGCCTGTGCCGTGGCCTGTGCCAGCCTGGCGCTCTTCGAGGAACAACCGGTCCTAGAGCAGGCGGCGCATTTGAGCCAGGCCATGAAGTCCGCATGGAGCCGGTTGGGTGAGCTTCCATCCATCCGGAAAGCTCGGATTCTGGGCACAGTGGCTGCGGCCCAACTGGTGGACCCGGGTACGGGCGAACCGCATTCCACAGAGTCACGTTTCGGGTGGCGCCTCCACCGCAGAGCCCTTGAAGCCGGCCTGTTGATCCGGCCCATTGGCGACTGCCTATATTTCATGCCGCCTTTGGGCACACCCGCTGCTCGCGCCGAACAGGCCGTGGACACTATCACTTACTTGTTGAAATAAGCCGTGCTTGCCATGGCCCCAAATTGTTTCTATTCTCGGGACACCCTTCCTCAAACGGCATTCCCATTCGACTGGAGCCACCATGGGCACTCGACGCTTCCACCTTTTCACTCTCGCGGCGCTGACCTCGCTATCTCTAAGCCTCTCGGCTCAGAGCACGGGCGTCACCACCGCGGATCTCCGGGGTTCGGTGCGCACCGCGGCAGGGGGACCTGTGGCCAAGGCCACCGTAAGGCTCACTCAGGATTCTACAAACCAGACACGTGTATTGGCGACGGACGCCTCGGGCAACTATGCCTTCCGCCTGCTGCCTCCGGGCTCGTATACCTTATTGGTGGAAGCCTCGGGATATTCGAGCAAGCGTGTGAAAGACCTGGTATTGCGAATCGGCAGCACCATGGATTTCAATGTGAGCCTGACTGGCGTGGAAGCTTCAGCCACCGTGGAAGTGGTGGGCGAGAACACCATCGTGGATCCCACCAGGACGCAAGTATCCGCAGTCGTTGATAACAACCTGATCAATAACCTGCCCATCAACCGCCGCCGCTTCGAGGATTTCAGCCTCACGACCCCTGGCGTGTCCAAGGCCAATAGCCCCGACAATGGCGGAACGGCCTCAAACTCAGGGCTGACCTTCGCGGGCGTCAATCCCCGTTCCAACAACGTGATGGTGGACGGCCTCGATAACAACGACGTGTCAACGGGTTCCGTCCGTTCCACCTTCAGCCAGGAAGCGGTGCAGGAATTCCAGGTGGTGGCTAACGGATTCTCGGCCGAGTATGGCCGCGCCGCAGGCGGCACGGTGAACGTGGTCACCAAGAGCGGCGGCAACCAGTTTGGCGGCGGGCTCTTCTATTTCCGGAGGGAAGGCAGCCTGGATGCCAGGCGTCCCTTGAGCTCCGGGGATCAGAAATTCAGCCAAAGCCAGTATGGCGCCACGGTCAGCGGTTCCATCGTCAAGGACAAACTCTTCTACTTTGTGAGTGTCGAGCGGTTCGAGAAGAACGATACAAACAACGTGACCATTAAACCGGAAACGGCCCAGATCATCCGGCAAAACACAGGCTTCCAGGTTTCCCAGGGACAGATCCCCTACGTTGAGTACGTCACCACCGGCATCGTCAAGCTGGATTGGAACCAAAGTGATGTCAGCCGCTGGAGCCTGCGCACAACCTGGGCCAAGGAGTACAACGAGAACCAGCAGGAGTGGGGCGGCCTCATTGACCGCAGCGCCGGTGGCGCCAGGCGCATCGAGGACAAATCCGTTTCCGTTTCGAATCTGTTCAACGCTTCTTCCAGGTTCGTGAATGATTTCCGAATCCTGTACAGCCTTCGCGACCACGAGCTGATCAGCCTTGACGATGCCCATGGCCCCTATGTCGAGATTCTGGGCGCGGCCACTTTCGGGACCCAGCGTTTCCTGCCTCAGCCTCGGTCGGAAAAGAGCTACCAGTTGGTGGACACCGCATCTTTCTTCTTTGACAAACACAGCCTGAAGATCGGCGTGGATCTGATGCGGACGAGCCTGATTGGCACGCTCCCCTTGAATTTCGCGGGCATCTACCGTTTCCAGGCGATTCCTGGATTCGCCGATGGCCTCGCTGCGCTCCAAGCATCGAATCCCTACGGCGGTAAAGGAATGCCCGCGGCTTTCGTGCAGGGATTCGGGGACGACTACCTGGACTACAGCGCGGATTACCAGAGCGCCTTCATCCAGGATGACTGGCAGATCACGCCTAAATTCACCCTCAAGCTTGGTGTGCGTTATGACCGGGAGGTCTTGCCGCCCTTCAAGGACACCGCCGATTACGCTTGGCTGAATAACCCCGGACCGTCCTCCGGGCTTCTTTCCAGCGGCACCATCGGTAGCATCCTCGGGGCGACCGAGGCTACCGCCACGGGCAGGGGCCCCTATGATTTCGCTGCGAATTTCAAGACAAGCAAGGACTGGAGCAGCAGCAAGGTTTCACCCAGGCTCGCCTTCACCTGGCAGGCGACGCCCATCACCCGCATCTATGGCGGCTATGGCACCTTTGTCGGCCGCACCCAACTTGGACCTTATTCCGCGGTTTTCCTGAGCAACGGCACCGATCTGCAGACCGTGGGCCGCAGGGCTCCGAATTCTTTCTACTCCTGGGCCAGCGCCGATGGTGGCTCCAATCGCCGCTACAACAATTTCCTAACGGCCGTTGGCACTCCCATCAAGGGCGGCAAGGTGATGCTCCTGCCGGGTGAATACAGCGCGCCCGAAACCAATCAGGCCAACCTGGGCCTGGAATACAGCCCCAGGCCCAATCTGAAATTCTCTTTTGACGGGGTCTATTCCAAGGGCAAGAACTTCATGAATGTGCGGGATGTGAATGCCACGATTCCCGTCAACGGAACCACAACCTTGCGATCACCCATCCTTTATGGTCCTCCGTCGTTGGGCAGCATCCCCTACTCCGCTATTTACCGCTATGACTCCACCGGTGAAAGCAAGTACATCGGCGGCACCGTGGGCTTTGCCTGGCAGATGCGCGACACGATCTCCATCAACGCCAGCTACACCTACAGCAAGGCCGAGGACAATTACATTGACTGGCTCACGCAATTCGCCTCGCAGAACACGTTTGATCCCAATGCTGAAATGAGTCCCAGCAATCAGGACCAGAAAAACCGGCTGAATTTCAGCGCGGTGTTCAACACCAAGAATGCCTCCAGCGTCTGGGCGAAGAACTGGATCATCTCCTTCATTGGCCGCTTCACTTCTGGCCGTCCCTACTCCATCTGGACTGGCCGGGATGCCGATTACGGAGTCTTCAGGGATGCCCAGGGGAACGTGACCGCCGCTTTTGGCAACAACGAAGGCCTTTCCGCGCCAGCCGACCGTCCTGCGGGCGTGGGCCGCAACACGGAAACCACACCAAATATCTACAACATGGACATGCGTCTTTCCCGTACTTTCCATTTTGGCGGTGGTGTGAACCTTGAAGGCATCATCGAGGTCTTCAATGTCTTCAACCACTACAATGTGAGCAAGGTCCAGAATTACCAGGTGCCTCCTCCGGGCGCTCCAGCCTTCGGATCTCCCATTGTCACCAGCAGCGATTTCAACCGTCAGTTCCAGGTGGGTGCCAAGCTCACCTTCTGATCTGGTTTGATTGCATGACAGCCTTGCCATCTCCAATGGCGAGGCTGTTTTTTTAGGGTCCGATAGAATCAACACCAGAGGTGGCCATGAAGCTCGTGACGTTCATTCATCAAGGGTTCGAAAAAATTGGTGCTGTGCTGCCGGACGGCGCGATTTTGGATTTCCATGGGGCTGATCCGCGCTTGGCGGTGGATATGCTCGCGCTCCTCCGCCAGCAGGACACGCTGATGCCCATCGCCAAGGCGGCCATCGCCAAAGCACCCGCCTCCGCGCAAATCCAGGTCAGCAAGGTCACGCTGCTCGCCCCGGTGCCCCGGCCCACTTCCATGCGTGATGGCTATGCCTTCCGCCAGCATGTTTCCACGGCCCGGCGCAATCGCGGGTTGGACATGATTCCAGAATTCGATCTCTTCCCGGTGGCTTACTTCACGAATCATTTGGCGGTGATGGGCCCAGGCGAACTGAAAGTCCAGGACCACCATCTCGTGCGGCTGGATTTTGAATTGGAAGTGGCTGTCGTCACGGGCCGCTCCCTGCACAACGCCACGCTGGAAGAGTCTGATGGCGCGATTTTTGGTTACATGATCATGAACGACTGGAGTGCGCGGATGCTTCAGATGGAAGAGATGAAACTCAATCTGGGTCCCTGCAAGGGCAAGGATTTCGCGACGAGCCTCGGTCCCTGGCTGGTGACCAAGGATGAACTGGACCTTGAGAAGACCGAACGGGGTGAAATCCTTCACGCGTCAATGACGTGCGATGTCAATGGACATAGGCTGTCGAACGGCAACGTGGATTCCATGAACTGGACCTTTGCTCAAATTCTCCAGCGCTTGAGTTACGGCATCCACATGCAGCCCGGCGAGGTCATCGGCAGCGGCACCGTGGGGACCGGTTGCCTGCTGGAGCTCAACGGCAGCAAGATCACCGACAACCTGTGGCTCAAGGCTGGCGACGACGTGGTCATGGAAATTGAAGGCCTAGGCCGCCTCCAGAATAATGTCGTGCATGTGCCGGAGAGGTTGCTGAACATGCCGTCATCACTCGTAGGCGGGGCCTTGCCGGATATGTACGCTGGAAGCCCCAGTGGCGAGGCCGGGGATTGATATCCCTTGCCCCGACCAGCCCCCGGATAACTTACTTGCTATGCTGCGGCCCGGGCCAAGCCAGGCAGGCTGAAGATCACGGTGGTGCCATGGCCCACTTCGCTGATCAGGCGGATCTCGCCACCATGAGTGCGCACGATCTCCCGGCAGATGGGCAGGCCCAGGCCCGTGCCTTTTCCTTCGGGCTTGGTGGTGAACATCGGCTTGAAGACCTTGGGCAATATATCAGCCGGAATGCCTTGGCCGCTGTCTTGAAGCTCCACGTTCCATCCCTCTCCATCGGGCCTGACGCGCAGGTAGATGTGGCCACCCCCAGGCATGGCATCCACGGCGTTGTTCACGAGATTGATGAAGAGCTGCTCCATCTGCTTGCGGTCCGCGCTCACCACCACGCCCTTGGGTGAGTCCACGCTAAAGTCCACACCATGGGCTGTGAGCGTCGGCAGCCAGAGCTGCTGCAAGCCATCCACTAGATCATTGAGCGAAACCGATTCCTGCTTGAGCTGGGGCCGTCGGGTCATGTCCAGCAGGCGGCGCACGATCTCCCCTACCCGTTGGATTTGGGAATGGATGACGCCCAAGCGATCCCTGGTTTTATCCGTCAGATCCTCTTGGCCTTCGAGCAGCTGAAGATGGCTGTTTACCAAATTGAGGGGCGTGCCTACTTCGTGGGCGAAGGTGGCTGTCAGCTGGCCTGCCACCGCCAAGCGCTCTTGTTGGCTCAATTCTTCCCGAAGCAGCGAGTTGCGTTCGACCAATGTCTCAAGCTCCGCATTCTTCGCCTGCAAGTCCGCGAGGGCCGCGTCAATGCGGTTCTGCAGATTCGCATTGAGGCCGCGGATTTCCTCGATGAAAGCCTCTCGCTCACCCGATGCCCGCTGGAGCTGGCTGGACATCTGATTGAAGCGGCTGGCGATGGAACCCAATTCATCGGTGTGGCCCACCGAGGCGCGGGCAGCGGTATCGCCCTGTTCCAGCCGCTCCATGGCCTCGGTGATGTTGCGCAAGGGATCGTTCACAAAGATGCCCAGGATCACCCATAGCAGGATGAATTCGCCGAGGATCACCCACGGAAGTGTGTTCAAAGTGCGGCTTTGATTTTTCCTCCACACGATTTCCCACCGCTCCATGTCTAAATAGGCGCGGATCAGCCCGATGGGCGGATATTTGTCCCCCTTCGGGCTCTGGATTGGCAGGAAAACCTTCCATCCTTTGGTGCCGGTACTCAAGTCCACCAGCTCCGCGCTGGGCTCTTTCAAACTCATGAACTTGCCGAGCTCTGGTGTCCATTGGATCTCGTTATCCACCCCGCTGGAAGTAAGGAGATACACCTTTTCGGTCTTGTCGACGCGCTGGAACACATCCATCTGGAAGATGCTGCGATCATCACCCGCGATGCTCTCCAGCAATGCCTTCACCGTGCGGCTGTCCTGAAATTTCGGATCTCGCTTAAGGATTTCAGTTTCGATGGTCCGGGCTGCTTCAAAGGTTAGATTTTTCGAGTAGGATTCCAACTCCCGTCGGCTGTTGCGGGTGATGTTGTAGGCCACGGCAACAGTAAGCACGCTGGTCACCAGTGCCATCAGCAGGAAGAGCTTCGCGTGGAGGCTTCTCAGCCATTTGAGAGGCTGAATCTTCATGCGGCGTTGACTCCTAACAACGCCTGGATCCGAGCTGAAAATTCAGTCTCATCCCAGGGACCCTCGAGTGCGCAAAACTGTTCAAAGGCCTGATGCCGAGCCTCTATCGCAGCATTCAGCAACCTTGAAAGGCTTTGGGAAAGAACCGGGCGATTGGTTTCTGTAAGGTGGTCGAGGTGCTTTCGAAGAAGGGCCTCCAGGGCGGCTTGGTCGTGGTGGTCGCCCAGCGCGGTCTGCATGGCCCGCAGATCCATCAGGAACCCTGTTGGTTCCATAGGAAAGGCTGGAGCCAGGGCCTCCAAGGTGTCCCTCAACCGCTTCACCTTGATCCTGGATTCATGGAGATCCTTGATATTCTCCTGCTCCCGGCGTGTAGAGATGTGGGAAAGGGCCTCACGGATGCAAGGTTCCAGCTGGGACCAGGCTCCAATCGTCACGGCTGGGCCTTCAAAAGGATTTGGAAGGCTGGGAACTTTCAACAACTTGGTGAAGGTAGGCACTTTGGTGGTTATTGCCGCCAGCCGTTTTTGGCGTCGCCGGGCCACGCTCTCCAGCACATGCTCGAGAGCCGCCTGGTCTAGGGGCTCCTGTGCCATGGTGTGGAGGTTTTCCAGCGCCGCAATCTGAACATCCAAATTCCGTATGCCGCCCAGGGCTTTGGTGAACTCGCGCAGAGCCTTGGCGCGGTTTTTTAGGTGCGGGTAGGCCTGCTCATCCAAGAGGCCCAATACCGTCCGCAGGCGGCGACAGGCCACCCGGATACGATGGACAGCCTCGGAATCATTGAATCCACCTTCGCTGGCGGAGGCATCCTTCAACTCCTGCACCCGGGCCTCGAGGGCCCGATGGAGCAGGACAGAGAACTCGACACCATGCATATGGGAATTCTAGGGCCGATTGGTTCCTTCTAAGATCAAAAAGGGCACGCGACGTTAACCCAAGCCCTCTCCAACCCACCGAAGGAACCATGGACGCGATTCATATCAAGGGTGCCCGCGAGCACAACCTGAAAAACTTCGACCTGACCTTGCCCCGTAATCAGCTGGTAGTCATCACCGGGCTGAGCGGTAGCGGCAAGTCGAGCCTAGCTTTCGACACACTCTACGCCGAAGGCCAGCGGCGCTACGTGGAGTCACTGTCCGCTTACGCGCGGCAGTTCCTGGACCAGATGGAAAAGCCCGACGTGGATTCCATCGAGGGCCTTAGCCCCGCGATTTCCATCGAGCAGAAAACCACGTCGAAGAATCCGCGCTCCACCGTGGCCACGGTCACCGAAATTTACGACTACCTGCGGCTGCTTTTCGCCCGCGCGGGCAAGCCGCAGTGCATGGCCTGCGGCAACGCCATCGCCTCCCAGACCATCCAGGAGATGGCCGACCAGATTCTCTCGCAACCCGAGGGCACCAAGCTGCAGATCCTCGCCCCGGTGGTGCGGGGCCGCAAAGGCGAATTCAAGAAGATGCTCCAGGATCTGATGAAACGCGGCTACATCCGGGCCCGGGTCAACGGCAGGATGCTGGACCTCACCGAAGGCGTGCCCGACCTGGACAAGCAGAAGAAGCACACCATCGAAGTGGTTATTGACCGCGTCAAGGTGGCCGAAGGCACCAGCACGCGCCTGGCGGACAGCCTTGAGATCGCTTGCAACCTGTCCGAGGGCGCGGCCCTGGTGGATTTCGACGGCCGCGAGGTGCTGTTCTCCTCGAAGCTCGCCTGCAATAACGCAAAGTGCGCCCGCTTCGGGCTGGGACTTCCGGAATTGGAGCCCCGCAGCTTTTCCTTCAACTCCCCTTATGGCGCTTGCGACACCTGCGACGGCCTGGGATTCAAGCGGCAGTTCGCCGAGGAGCTGATCGTCCCGAATATCAATCTCAGCATCAACGAAGGCGCCATCCAAGCCAGCGGATGGAAGAGCGTTTCTGAGGATGGATGGCGGGCGCAGTTCATGGAGCAATTGGCGCGGGCCCTGAAATTCAGCATGGACACGCCCTGGAAGAAGCTGCCGGAACAGGTGCGCGACATCATTCTGCACGGCATGAGCAAGCAGATGAAATTCATCTACGAGAAAGGCAAGAACCGCTACGAATTCATGCACCACTTCGAAGGCGTCATCGGCAACCTGGAGCGCCGCTACCGCGAAACCAGCAGCGAGGATATCCGCGAGGAAATGGAGCAATCCATGCGGATCACGCCCTGCGAGAAATGCCGCGGGCAGCGCCTGAAACCCGAGGTGCTGTCAGTCTTCGTGGCGGGTCGGAACATCGCCGAGATCGTGCAGCAGAGCGTCCGGGATGCCCGTGTCTGGTTCGCGGACATGGGGCTGGAAGGCAAGGACGCGATCATCGCCGAAAAGGTATTGAAGGAGATCCGGGAACGGTTGGGCTTCCTGGACGACGTGGGCCTGGGCTACCTGACGCTGGACCGCGGCGCCGCGACGCTTTCGGGCGGCGAGGGCCAGCGCATCCGCCTGGCCACGCAGATCGGGTCCAAGCTCCAGGGCGTCATGTATGTGCTCGACGAACCGAGCATCGGCCTGCATCAACGGGACAACCAGAAGCTGCTGAAAACGCTCATGGAGATGCGCGACCTCGGTAATTCGGTGCTGGTAGTGGAGCATGACCTGGAAACGATCCTCAGCGCCGACTACGTGGTGGACATGGGCCCTGGCGCGGGCGAGCACGGTGGATTCGTGGTGGCCCAGGGCACACCTGACGACGTCGCGAAAAACGAAGCCTCCATCACGGGGCATTTCCTGTCGGGCAAGGACTCGATTCCAGTGCCACGCAAACGGCGCAGGGCCGAGCGGGACCACATCGAATTGCTGGGTGCCGAGGAAAACAATTTGAAGCAGGTGGACGTCAGCTTTCCCATCGGCTTGTTCACATGCATCACCGGCGTGAGCGGCAGCGGCAAGAGCACACTGGTGAACGAGATCCTTTACAAAGCGCTCGCAAACAAACTGCACCAAGGTGTCCACGTGGTGGGCAAGCACAAGAAAATCACGGGACTCGAACAAATCGACAAGGTCATTGCTATAGATCAGGCGCCCATCGGCCGCACGCCCCGCTCCAATCCTGCTACCTATACGGGGCTCTTCACGCCGTTGCGCGAGCTCTATGCGCAATTACCGGAAAGCAAGGCACGGGGCTACATGCCTGGCCGTTATAGCTTCAATGTGAAGGGTGGGCGCTGCGAGAAATGCGAAGGTGACGGCGTCATCAAAATCGAGATGCACTTTCTACCTGATATCTACGTCACCTGTGAACAATGCAAGGGCAAACGCTACAACCGTGAAACGCTGGAAGTCCATTACAAGGGCAAGAGCATTTCCGATGTATTGGCCATGACTGTGGAAGAAGCCTTCGAGGTTTTCGCACCCATTCCTGTTTTAGCCAACAAACTGCAGACGCTCCTGGACGTGGGCCTGGGCTACATACGCCTGGGCCAAAGCGCCACGACCCTCAGCGGAGGCGAGGCCCAGCGCGTGAAGCTCGCCAAGGAGCTGAGCAAACGCGCCACGGGCCGTACCCTTTACATCCTGGACGAGCCCACCACAGGCCTGCACTTGAAGGACATCCAGAAGCTGCTGGAAGTCCTCAACCGCCTCACTGATACCGGCAACACGCTGATCATCATCGAGCACAATCTCGATGTCATCAAGACCGCCGATTGGGTCATAGACTTGGGCCCTGAGGGGGGCGCCGAAGGTGGCCGCATCATCGCCACAGGCACCCCCGAGCAGATCGCCAAAAGCAAGATCAGCGTGACTGGAAAATATTTAAAACCGTATTTGGTCTGAGCTGCTTCGTGTCAGTGGCTTTTGGCTGCCAGGATTTCTGTCAGCCGATCAGGTGTTCCATCGACGCGTATGAGCCGGGGATAGCGTTCGCCACCGTGATAGTCCACATTGAACACCTTCACAAAGGAGCCATTCTCGGTGATGAACTCCATCGGAGATGCCATGCCCTTGGAGTCCTTGATGGCCTGATGAAGCCCGTCGCCAGACCACCTTCGTCCATTCACCGCAATCAGTTTCATGCCGGGGATGAGGCCTGCCTTGGCGGCTGGGGAAGCAGGCAGCACGTCATTGATCGTGCCTTCGGCGCTCAGGAAAAGACCGATGGAATGGCTTACATCCATATTCTTGTTTAATTGCTCCTTGGCTTTCCAATAGTCCGTGGATTCCTCCGTGTAGGTGAGCTTCCAGCCGCTGTGTTCAATGCCACCCATGGGCGCGTGCGCATCGAGACTGTCCAGACGGCTTCGCAGAAAAGCCGTCCAATTGTGGGAGGCCACGCTGTTCAGCGCAGTCACCACATCTTCGAAGGTGTAGGTCTTCAGGGCTGGCGCGCTGCTCGGGGCGCCGTGAAAAGCGCGGCAGAAATCATCCAGGGATTTTTGGTTCTTGGTGAGTTCCCGGATGGTGGTGTCCACCTCCAGCCAGATGAGCTGGCCCTCGGGGTAGTAATCCACGCCGCGCCGCTGGGATGCACCGGCCTCGGCTGCGCCATAGAGCATCTGCGCTTCATCGCAGGTGTCTTGCAGGGGTTTCCAGGTGCGGCCCGGCGCGGTGTCCAGAGCTGCTGCCAGGATCGCCAAGTCGTCCCGGTAATCTTGCGCCGTCCATAGACCGCTCCGGGCGGTCAGGATCGAACCCAGATATTCCGTGAGCCCCTCGTAGACCCAAAGCAGATCGCCCTTCATGGGTGCATCAAAGTTGCCCGTGGCCAACCCAGCGGGCCGCCGGTACTTGCCGTTCCAGCTATGGACCATTTCGTGGGGCAGCAGCCCCGAGGTAGCTTTCAACAACTGTGGATCGATCAGAGAGCGCTCTGCGGTGCGGTCATCGCTGCTCTCGTGGTGTTCCAACCCGAAATGCGCCACATTGTCGCTCAACGTGTAGAGAAAATCGTAATGGCCATAGTGCCGCGCCCCGAATAACGCACCGCTTTCCGCGACCAAGTTCTTGTAGTGCTGGGTGGTTTCGGGTGTCATGGCCAGAGCCTCCGCGCTGTCGGAGGCGAGATCCAGGAAATGAGCGCGGCCCATGCTGGTTCCGAGATCCACTTTCCGGAAATGCGTCCCCGCCAGGACCGGTGAATCCACCAGCGTGGTGAGGTTGACTGGCTTGAAGGTGACCGTCCCGCCAGAGCTGTTGGTTTCTTCCAAGGCTGTGCCGAAGCTCCATCCGGAGGGCAGCTTGAGGCTCGCGATATAGGTGATGCCATCGCTTTGGGCGTCTTTTGGATAGAGCAACACCTGATTCCAGCTCAATACCGCCAGCTTTTCAGTCACGGAGGAGCCGGAGGAAAATCCACTTGAAACGGCGGGTGATAGAAAGTCCAAGCTCACATCCACGAAACCGGCTCCTTGAGGAACCTCCAGATGAAGCGCGTACATGTTCACGAGATCCCGTTTCCAGGCTAGGGTCCTGCCATTTGCTGTGAAACGCAGGTTCACGAGGTCCGTGACCGGACCCGTGGGTCCATGTTCGCCAGGGATCCACTGGGGATAGAGCAGGGTCAAGGCACCGGGCTGGGCGGGGATGCTCAGCTTGGCGTGGAGAACGTGGCGGGGCGCGGCAGTCGCATCGAGCAGGATGGATATGGGCTTACTGGAGGAAATCGGAGACTGGGCGGTCAAAGCGATGGATATGGTCAATCCGGGCAGTAATCGGCGCATCAAGTGCCTCCAGGTAGGGATGCAGAAGTTTATCGCCGGTTTCCCGTTATTCTTTCCCTTTGTCCTGCCATTCAATTTCGGGAGTCATGCGTGGATCGGCTTGTCATCATCGGGGGAAATCCGCTCAAAGGCCGCATCCGCGTGTCCGGTGCCAAGAATGCCGCGCTTCCCTGCATCGCCGCGGCCCTGCTGACACCTGAGCCAGTGATCCTTTCGCATCTTCCGGCGGTATCAGATATCCGCACCATGCTTAAGGTGCTGGAGGCTTTGGGCTGCTCCGTGGAACGCACTACGGATGAAGATGGGTTGCAGTACACGGCCAGGATTCTCGCGGCGGGTCTGGAAGCAGGCGAGATGAAGGCACCCTACGAATTGGTGAAGACCATGCGTGCCAGCATCCTGGTGCTGGGACCGCTGCTGGCGCGTTTCGGCCATGCCACGGTTTCCTTGCCCGGCGGTTGCGCCATCGGGGCCCGGCCCATCAATTTGCATCTCGAAGCGCTCTCGCGCATGGGCGCGCACATCGAGATCGTGCAAGGCTATGTGGAAGCCGAAGTTCCTGGCGGCAGACTCCAGGCCATAGACCACACGTTTGAAAAAGTGAGCGTAGGCGCCACTGAAAACACCCTGCTCGCGGCGACCCTGGCCAATGGCACTTCGATCCTGCGCAACGCTGCCATGGAACCAGAGATCACTGATCTTGCGGAGCTGCTCAACAAAATGGGCGCGCGCATAGATGGCCTGGGGACTTCCACACTCACCATTCAAGGCGTAGATGCTTTGCATGGAACCACGCACGCCACCATCCCCGATCGTATCGAGGCAGGCACGCATCTTTGCGCTGTGGCCATTGTGGGTGGCGACGTTGTGCTGGAGCGCGTCCGGCCCGATGATCTGCGCGCGCTCATCGATCTGCTGGAGCGCATGGGGTGTCTCATCACCGAACGCGAAGGGGCCGATGGCCGGCAGCTCCGTATCCAGCGGGAACCTTCCCAGAAACTTCGCGCCCGGGACATCACCACTGCCCCATTCCCGGCTTTTCCAACGGATCTGCAAGCCCAGGCCATGGCCGTCATGACCCAGGCCCATGGCATCAGCGTCATCAAGGAAACCATTTTCGAAAACCGCTTCCAGCACGCCATGGAATTGGAACGGCTTGGCGCCAACCTCCGAATTGACGGAAGCACCGCCATCGTCGCAGGGCCCGCCAAACTCACGGGTTGCACGGTGATGGCTACGGACCTGCGAGCTTCAGCGACCCTGGTGCTCGCAGGCCTGGTGGCCGAAGGCGAAACCACCGTGGATCGTATCTACCACCTGGACCGGGGTTACGCCGGCCTTGAAAAAAAGCTGCAAGGCGTCGGCGCCCGCATAGAGCGCGTAGGCGGCGGCACCGTTTAGGCGCAGTTACGCCTTGGCCAGCGCTTTTCTGGCCAAGACGTTACTGCGCCTTATGTCGGCCGCAGGCCGACGCGATGGGTGGTTCACCGCGGAAAGCTGAAGTCAGTAATGCCAACCCTTGCGAGAGCCAGCGCTTTTCTGGCCAAGACGTTACTGCGCCTCCAGCTATCGGGCGCAGTGCGCGCTCCACGAATCGCACGCAGGGCGTGCTCCCATTCGCTACGCTCTTGAACACGGAGCCTCCCTGCTCGCTACGCTTGCAGAGCCGGAGCCTCTATGTCGGCCGCAGGCCGACGCGATGGGTGGTTCACCGCGGAAAGCTGAAGTCAGTAATGCCAACCCTTGCGAGAGCCAGCGCTTTTCTGGCCAAGACGTTACTGCGCCTCCAGCTATCGGGCCCAGTGCGCGCTCCACGTATCGCACGCAGGGCGTGCTCCCATTCGCTACGCTCTTGAACACGGAGCCTCCCTGCTCGCTAGGCTTGCAGAGCCAGAGCCTCTCCGCAGGCCGACATGGGATCCGTTATCGAGGCCAGTACGACGTGCAGAAATAATGGCAGCCCGGCTTTCAGAGGTTCTCTTGATGTTGGGTCAATCGATGGGTTTCGGGGCCGGCAATGGCTTGGGCTTCACCATGGGCGGCGCGGTGATGGGTTTTGGCCTGGAGGAGTCGTGGGCACCGCGTGCTGGCGGTGGCTGTGAGCCGCCATCATCACTGGGGGAATAGGAGCGGGAACTGTAGTCGCGGCCGTGGGGCGGGGGAGGCGGTTGGCAATCCCGCTCAAGCCGGGCCAGTTCTTTTTGGAGGAACATGATCTCGGCCTGGTAGCCACTGACTTCTTCCATGATGTAGCCCGCCATGGTCATGTTCATGGCCTCGAAGCGATCCATGGCCTTGCGCCGGAAGATCACATGATGCTGATCATAGGTGGCTCTGCAGGCGTCCTGGTGGACCTTCTCGTGGGTGCGTATGGCCTCTTCCAGGCATTTGGTGGGAGCGTTCACCACGATGTTGCAGTTGTTGTCCGTGCTCCCGGAGGCCTGGAGGGGGATGCGCCCTGGTGTGTTGATCGCGCTCATGGCTGTGTTCACCCTTGATTGCAGGGCCACGCGGCCAGGCGTGGTGTAGGGCGTCATGGCAAGCTTGGTGATTTCCTTGCCATAGGCTTCGATGGCGGCGGTATCCCTCTTGATGCGTTCTTTGATATCCCCTTTGTCAATGCAGTCACAAGGGGTTTGGGCGATCAAGGGAATGGATGAGAGAAGCAAGGCCGCGAACACGTTGCGCATGGAAACTCCCTGGGGATGGCCTGAAGCAATGAAGGATTGAAGGATTGATAGATTGTTGCTTCGAATGTTGCGATGGAATCTCCGCGATAGCAAGTGCGGCAGTGTGGCCAATGCCTGGGTTTTCACTTCCCGGTCAACCACTCGATGGCTTGATCAATGTCGCAGAAAACTTTCACCGCGCGGCCGCGATTGAGAGAAACGGTTTCATAGAACTGGAAGCCGGATAAGTTAGGCGATTTGTCAGACAGCACAACCGCCTGTTTGATGTTCTCAGACTTGATCCCAGCGGCGGATGCCGCCTCCGCGGCTTCTTTTGGGTACTCATATATGGCGGCTGGCGTCATGCTCACGACGGCGTCGCGATAGTCGCTGAGAATCAGGTAACAGCCGTGTTCCTTGATGAGGCGGACAACTTCGAGAAGAATGTTTTTCAGGGAGGGCTGATCGTCAATTCCGTGGTGGACGACTGCGATGAAACCAGCGGTTGCATCGAAGGAAATCGAGGACGGCATTGATAATTTCCTCCTATCAACATCTAGATCCCTGACCGCCGGTTTGACTGAAGAAGGAAGCATATCCTAGGCAGAACACATTGTTCTTACGAAACGATGTCTTCCTCAGCCTCGCACATGCCCATCGCCGTCGATCAGGTACTTGGTGCTGGTCAGGGCCTTCAGGCCCATGGGGCCGCGGGCGTGCAGCTTCTGGGTGCTGATGCCGATCTCGGCGCCGAAGCCGAACTGGCCGCCGTCCGTGAACCTAGTGGAAGCGTTCACGTACACGCACGCGGCGTCGACCTCCTGCTGGAAGCGCCGCGCCGTGCGCAGGTCGTGCGTCAGGATTGATTCCGAATGCCGGGTGCCGTAGCGGCGGATGTGTCCGATCGCTTCATCCACATCCTCGACGATCTTCACCGCCAGGATCAGGTCCATGTATTCCGTTCCCCAATCCGATTCCTGGGCCGGTGCCGCGGCTGGGAAACGCATCACCGTTTCGGGGCAGCCCCGCAGGGCCACGCCAGCTTCGAGCAGCGCCTCCAATAGCGGCGCCAGGTGCGTCTCGACAGCGGCGCGAGAGATCAACAGCGTTTCGATGGCATTGCAGACGGAGGGGCGCTGGGTCTTGGCATTGAGTGCGATGGCGATGGCGGTGGACACCTCGATGGACGCTTCGACATACAAGTGGCAGACGCCCGCGCCGGTCTCGATCACGGGCACCTGGCTGTTCTGGACGACGTGATCAATCAAGCCTTTGCCGCCCCGGGGAATGAGCAGATCCAGATCACCCCGCAGCCGCAGCATCAGATCGAGTTCGCTGCGGTCCGGTGTGCCCACCAGTTGCAGCAGTTCCGGCGGCAACCCTTCGGCCGTCAATGCCCGCCGCAAGATGGTTGCCAGCGCACGGTTGGTCCATATCGCTTCTTTGCCGCCGCGCAGTACGACAGCATTTCCGCTCTTGAGGCAAAGGCCCGCGGCATCCACCGTCACGTTGGGGCGGGCTTCGTAGATGATCCCGATCACGCCCAAGGGCACGGTCACCTTGCGGATGTCCAGTCCATTCGGGCGCTTCCAGCCGCCCACCACTTCGCCCAAGGGATCAGGCAGCTCGCCGATTTGACGCAGGCCATTGGCCGCCTCCACGAGCCGCGCGGGCGTCAGGGCTAGGCGGTCGAGAAGCGCCTCCGACAAGCCGGAAGCCCCGCCCGCGGCGAGATCCTGGGCATTGGCGGCTTGAATGCGGTCAGCATGTTCGATCAGAGCATTCGCCATGCGATCCAGCAGACGGTCCCGCTGGGCGCCGGTGGTTCGCGCCAGCAGAGGCCATGCCGTCTTGGCCTCTTTCGCAAGGGTCCCGACCGGGGTTTCCCAACGTTCCATGCCCGACTCCTTTGGTTAGGACGTTGCCACGATGGTCAGGGTCAGATCGTCCCGGTGGATCGCTTCGATGGAGGTTTCGGCGCCCAGCCGCCGCCGCACCTCCGGCGTTGGGCAGCCGATAACCCGTCGCAGATCTTCCGCATCCAGCGCCACCAGGCCGCGGCCCATCTCGGTTCCGTCGAGCTGGCAAATGCGGACGACCTCTCCGGCGTCGAACTCTCCCTCCACCTGGAGAATTCCCACCGGCAGCAGGCTCCGGCCTTCACGCACCATGGCATCTGCGGCGCCGGCATCCACGATCACTTTTCCGCTCGGCACCACCCCGTAGGCGATCCAGCTCTTGCGACTGTCCCGGCGGCTCAAGGCCGGCAGGACCGTCGTGCCGACTGCTTCTCCATTCAACAGTTCGAGGATGCGTTCAGGCTGCTGGCCATGGGCGATGGTGACCCGCACGCCGCCCTCGGAAGCGATGCGGGCCGCCATCAACTTGGAGGCCATCCCGCCGGTGCCGACGCCCGAACGGGACTCTCCGGCGGTGGCGAGCAGGTCCGGCGTCACCTGAGCCACTTCGGCCACCAGCGCCGCGCTTGGATCTACACGCGGGTCCGCGGTGTAGAGCCCGCCCGTGTCGGTCATGATGATGAGCCGCTCAGCGCCGATCAGGTTGGCCACCAGCGCCGACAACAGGTCGTTGTCGCCGAACTTCAGCTCCTCGGTGGCCACCGTGTCGTTCTCGTTGACCAGTGGGACAACGTGGGCTCTGAGGAGGAATTCCAAGGCGTGGCGGGCGTTGTTGCAGCGGCCCCGTTCCGAAATATCCGCACGGCTCAACAGGATCTGGGCCACCGTCAGCCCAACCCCATCAAAGTGCCGCCGGTATGTTTCCATCAGCCGCCCCTGGCCCACGGCGGCGGCGGCTTGTTTTTCGATCAGCGTCAGCTTTTTCCCCGACAATCCGAGCGGCGCGCGGCCTGCGCCCACCGCGCCGGAAGTGACAATCACCGGCGACCATCCCAGAGCCTTCAGCTTGGCGCAGAGGCCCGCATAGGCACTCAGCAGCGGGCTGGGCTCCCCTCCCTCCGCCGTCACGGTGCTGGTTCCGAGTTTGATCACCAAACAGCGCATGGCCGGATGTTTTCCTTCATAAATAATCGAATGAATAACTTAGTGTAACTGGTCCGATTGGGGCTCTTCCGCAAACTGGGTTACTGTTTTTCAGATTCAGGAGCTGCGCCATGTTCAAATCCTTCGCGATAGTCTCGGCCCTCGCGTTTCTCGTTCTTGGCCTGCCCGCTTGCGCGCAGATAGCACAGATAGCGCCAGCCGCACCGATCCAAACCCAGGCCCAGGTCCCCACCGACCTGCCCACAGGCGAGCGCTGGCTGAAGCATTTTCAGGAAGATCTCCTGCCCTTTTGGAATATGTCGGATGCCTGGGGATCGCCCCGGGGCGACTTCCCCACCTTTCGGGGCAATGACGGCAAGATCGTGGACTGGGCCAAGCCGCCGCAGGAACTGGCCACCGCGTCGGGCTGGATCAAGGAGAATTTCGGCCGCGAATATGTGCGCATGAAGTCGCGCCAGACCTACTTCTACGGCGTGGCCTACCACTTGACCGGCGATCCGAAAATGCTCGAACTGACCCGCGATGGCGCGACCTTCATCCGCAAACGCGCCCTGGACCCCGCCACTGGCAGCGCGGTTTCCTATTGGGAGAAAGGGAAACCCCAACCCGCCATCCTGGCCCGCACCAGCCAGGATCTGGCCTATGCCGAACTGGGCCTGGCGATGTACTACTACCTCACCCGCGATGAGGCCGTGCTGCGCGATATCCGCAAGCTGAAGCGGCACATCTTCACCCAGTACTGGAACCCGGAGTGGCAAGGCCTGCGCTGGGTGGTAAAAGAGGAGGCCCAGGGCGAGCAACTCCGTCAGGAACTGGTGGCCCAGCTTGACCAGATCAATGCGTACATGCTGCTGCTCACGCCCATCCTGCCGGAACGGGACCGGAAGGAATGGACCGCCGATCTGAAACGCTTGGCCCAGGTGATGGTGCGGGACTACCACGACGCGGACAAACACCTGTTCTGGGGCACGATCCACGATCCAGCCGAGAAAAAACTGGGGAGCCGCCACACGGATTTCGGGCACACGGCCAAGGCCTACTGGATGCTCGAACGGATCGGCCGCCTCACGAATGATCCGGCCCTGGTGGAGCTAGCCACCACGGGAGCCAAAGCGGTGTTGAAGCAGGCCTATCTTCCCGACTCCGGCACCTGGGGTTCGAAGTTGCGTCCGGATGGCTCCGTGGATACCGGCAAGGAGTGGTGGATCTACGCCGAACTCGATCAGCTCTCGGAAACCTTGGCCCTCACGGATCCAGCCCTGGCCGCGCCCTTGCCCCGCACGGCGGAGTTCTGGTTCAAGCGCATGGTGGACCCGGTGAACCACGAGGTCTGGGGCGGCGCAGGCGGCCCCAACCTCGATCCTTGGAAAGGCCCCAAGATCCATCAGTGGAAGAGCGGCTACCACTCCGCCGAGCACGCCCTGGTGGGTTATCTCACGGCCCAGGCCTTGCATGGCGAGCCCGCCACACTCTACTTCGCACCCCGCAGTGCTAAGGCCGATCTCCGGCCTTATGTGTTTGCGGGTCAGGCCATTCGGCGCACCAACCATCAGTTGCCCGGTTTTCCAGGCCACCGGAAGGTGGAAGTGGCCTTCAGCGGGCTACGGTGAATTTGTTCCACAGCTACACAGGCCCTTTTTGAAATTCCAGGCCACAGACCCCGCCTTACAGGATCCAACCTTGTCAATCCACCTCGGTCTGATATTCTGTTATCCCCACTGGGGAGTGGTCTAACGGTAGGACAACAGATTCTGATTCTGTCAGGTGAGGGTTCAAATCCTTCCTCCCCAACCAATCCGGCCCGGTCATTCCGGCCTGACCCCAAAGCTTCGGCCAAGGGCAGCAGTAAAAGCAATACAGCGGTCCCATCGTCTAGTGGTTAGGACATCGCCCTCTCACGGCGGTAGCAGGGGTTCGACTCCCCTTGGGACTACCAATGAAGAGCCCCGCAAACACGGGGCTCTAATTGTATTTAAACGGTAAGTTGGCGACCACGGAAAGGCTTACGATAAACGACGGTAACCAATCCCCAAGGACAGCATGGATTCGACGGACGATTACACTTTAGGAAGCTGTCACAGAATACCCAGTGAAGAAAGGTAGCTTCTATGCCCGCAAACTTACCAGCCACGATTAAATTTGCTAGTAGTGCATGGGGTATTGTCAAAGCGATAGGGCCATTCTTCATAACTCAAAGCGCGAAAGCATCCGAGGCATACGCTCAACATCAAATGCGGCTGATACAGGTTGAGGCTTGCAAGGAATTGATGATCGGTGAAATTCAAACGATGAACGAGGTGCGACAAAAGTTGATGGGAAAGTATTACGAATCACCAGATGAAGAGCGATTCAGAATCAAACGTGATCTTTTGGATCTTGAAAGAGATATCCGGCGCCTAGGCATTTATCAAAAAGCTTTGGAGCATCTTCCCAAAGAGGAGGATAGCCAACCAACTCCAAAGCCCGCTGATACTCCAGTACTGGAAATATCATCATCTTGGCAAGACCGTTTTGATGAAATCGCTCGGCTTCAGAACGAGGTGTGGCGCCAGGAACTTCTGTCTAGGGCGATGGCACTTGAGGCTCAAAGTCCGGGCACCATTAGCCCACGTGCGCTTTGGTTCATTGGTACCGTTGATGATCGAATATTCCATGCATTCGCCTCATTGATCGATATCTGCCCGATGATCGGTGGGCGATACATAATCCCGAATCACCAAAACTTTTTTGAGCGTATTCTTCCTGGCTGTGTCCTCGGTGCCGATTTTCGTCTTGGAAACGCTACATTCCAGCTCAATGAACTTGGCATTCTCGGTGATCTATTCACTTCCGCTCGAAAATTCCATGTAGACGCCATAATCCGGGCTGCATATGGTACAAAATTTTGCACTCTTAAAATAAAACAAGAATATCCACTCAACGGCATCCTTCTTACTCCGTTAGGAGACACAATCGCCTCTTTGTACGATCCAACACCAAATGATCTAGGCCTCGAAATATTTTCTGAATGGTTCAAGAGCATCAACCCAGAAATTGCCGAGATCCAGCAATGAATCTCATTCTGTGGTGATCAACCATATTAAAACGTCAGGCAACCACGTAATTAAAATTTTCGCCCGCACATGTTGGAACAAGCGTAGCTACCCCCCGTCCGGTGAATCCCGCAAGAAAAGAAGTGCGGCGTTCCAGTGCGGAAACTGGCTTTCGGGACCCACCCTAGCCGCGCAGAATTCGGGTTAGGTTTTCTTGTGCGTTTGTGTCTGCTTTGGCCTCCACAGGGCCGGCAATCCACAAGCCTTCAGGACTTCCAGCCGATAGGCTTCTCCCGTCCAGACACGGCCCCGTTCCGTTAGGCTCACGAGGGTTTGAGACTTCCCCAGCCGCGCGGCAAGATCGGCTTGAGTCAGACTTGAAGCGCGGCGGGCCGCTGCGAGGAAGGCGCCACGATGGGCCAGCTTTTCAGGCATGGCTTGGGCAGGTGGGGTTCCACGCATCAAGCCAGCCACGGATAAATCTTCATCCAGGGCAGGCCAATGAATGCCCGTTCCCCCGCCGATCCACTCCCAGGTTTCTAGGTCTTTAGGCTTGGCCGAAGCGAGGCGCGGGAATGTTGTGAGGGGGCATCCCAGTTCCCGCCCATCCTCTAGCTCAATCCAGAGCTTTCCCCTTGGCGAAGCGCAGGCCCCGCCCTCGCAGCGTGTCAATACCTTTAGCGGAAATACTCATCCCATGCCTCCATGAATTCGGTTTGATGGGTTTGGATGATGGAGAGGATGCGACCCAAGTCTTTTGCGGGAATGCCCGCGTGGGACGCGAAGGCGGGAGGGTTGATCCATGCCTTGGCTTCACCGCTTCCAGCCTGAATGTGGACGTGGGGCGGTTCCCCACCTTCGTTGGAAAAGAAGAAGAAGCGGAAGGGGCCTTCCCTGTGTATGGTAGGGCTCATTCAGCCTCCAATAGCTAATATTAGGTATCCTTGCTCTTTGGTCAAGGGGACATGCCCCCATTTGAATTAGCCGCGTTGGATCTTCGGCACTCCCGTTTTGGCCCCAACCGGTCAGCCCCCCAGGCCCATGCCATGAGTTCCTGGACCAAGGCTTCTTCCAGGTCTGTGATGGTCTGAAAGGTTGGGGTGGTGCCAGGTTATGGCGATCTTGGAATTCTCGAGCCAGGATCATGCGGGCTTCATCGTCCGCCATTCGCTTCATAGCTGCCAATAGGACACGCCGATACATTCAGGAAGAATATTCTTCAAACCTGGAATGTGTGCCTCTATCACCGTTCACAGCCTAAAATCTACCGTTCGCTGAAATATTCCTCTATCCATGCTCGAACAGGCCACGCTCTGGAATATGAAGCGTGGAGGCGCGATGGATTGGTTGGCGGTGACTAATGAGGTCCACGCACAGATTGCCGATTGCGGTGAAGCTTTCATCCCGTGGTCAGTCGTCGAGCAATCAAGCAGTGCAATATCAAAAAGCCCAGAATCACTCCAATTAGCGAAGAGCTCAGGAGTGGACCTCTCACCGATGGCCATGCTGAAACGACTTGCGGAAAAAGAAGGGCATCTTGAATTCGCAATCGATCCAGCTACGGATTTCGTCCACCTTAAGAAACCGGTTGTCGATTCGCCTGTGGCGCAATCCGACGCACTGACGGTCTGAGCCCCATACCCCATATCCAATGCCCCGGAGCTGCGAGGCCATCTAGAAACCCAGCAACCATCCCAAAGGGAGAAACCCCGTGGCGACGAAAATCCTTCATGTGAAAAACTATTCTGATACCCCCGTGGCTTACGTCGGGTTGGGTGGCCTTGTGCCCACAGGCTGGTCATCCTGGGCATTTGCGCCAAATGGCGGCAACATCTGCCTTTTCGGTTGGGTTGTAGAAACCAATAAAGGCAATCAAGTGTTGTTGACCAAGGCTGGGACCTTCACCATCTGGGACGATGGCAATTGGAACATCTGGTGTCAGGATGCCAAAAAAAACGAACAGATACTGGTTACTGTGCATCAAGTCTTTCCGAGAGAAATTACGATCGAGCTCAACATTGATGGGTACGGATATCCAAACGCCATTCAGAATTGAGTGCTCATCCCGGAACGACCTTGGCATGTGATGCCCTAGGGGTAGAGCAGCGATGTTGCAGGCGCCACGGAAAATCCGTTTCCCCAGCGCATGCGTGCAGCGCCTCGCGCCAGGGGTTGGCCATCTTTAACCGACAATCCTTCAAGCCCCTTAATACCTTGAGGTGCTACCCTTGGCGTATTCCCAACCAGTGGCATGAACCCAAAACGCCCAACCCAAGAAAACACGTTTGATCTGGATGGCGCCACAATGGCGGCCGGCTCCGGGTATCTACGCTCCACTTCCCCTTCAGAAGAGTGGGCCTTGATTCGCTATGTGGGCCACCCCATTGGTGAGGTCATCAACTTGCGCACCAGCGGCATGATCATCGGCCGCTCTTCGGATAACGACATCTGCTTGGCTGAAGCCGAGGTGAGCCGGCGGCATTCGCGGCTCGATGTGGTGATGGAGGGAGGCCAAGCCGTATCGGTCACACTCCAGGACCTAGGCTCCACCAACGGCACTTTTGTGAATGGGAAAAAGCTTGAGCCCGGCACCGAGCCAACGGTGCTGCGCAACGGAGATGTGGTGCGGGTCGGAAGCCATGCATTCAAGCTCAAGCGGCTGGATGACATGGAACGCCACTACCACGAAGTCGTCCTGACCCAGACAACTGTGGACCCTCTTACAGGCGTGGGGAATCGAGCCACTGTGCTGGGCCACTTGGAGAAGCATTTTGATTTGGCGCGGCGCTATAAACGCCCCCTTTCAGTGATCCTTGCGGATCTGGATTACTTCAAGGCCGTTAACGACACCTATGGCCATGCCACGGGAGATCTCGTACTGCAGACTTTTGGCGTGATCCTGCTCGGACGGTTGCGAGGCAGTGATCAGGTGGGCCGTATCGGGGGGGAAGAATTCCTGGTGGTGCTTCCAGAAACACACGGCCATGAAGCGGTGAGCGTGGCCGAGAATTTGCGCAACGCCATAAAAGCCGAACCCGTGAGCCGGCCCGATGGCACTCCTTTCTACGTGAAAGTCAGCTTGGGCGTGGCCCAGATCCAGGATGTGGATGCCAATGCCGGCTCCCTGCTGGCGCGGTCGGATGTGGCCCTCTACCGCGCGAAAAACCTCGGCCGCGATCGTGTGGAATTCGATTCGCCGGATTGATCTGTGAAGCCTGCGTCCATCCCGCCAATCGCGGCCCGCCGCCTGCTCATGGGCGCCCAAGGCCTGTTGGACAACCCAGAGAGAGCCGCGACCAAGGCCTCGCTGGCAAAACTCATCAAACAAATGGGATTCGTGCAGATGGATTCCATCAACGTGGTGGAACGGGCCCATCACTTGACCCTGCACACCCGGTTGGATGGCTTCGATCAAGCGCAATTCATTCGGGCGCTGGAAATGGATCGGTCCCTTTTCGAGCACTGGACCCACGATGCGTCTGCCATTCCGGTGGAATGGTTTCCCCATTGGAAGCCGCGGTTCCGCAAGGACAAGGCTCGTATCCAGGGCAACGCTTGGTGGCAATACCATTTCCGTGGTGTGGATGGAGATCAGGTGGTGGCACAGGTCCTGGAGCGCATCACCCAGGAAGGCCCGCTGAAAAGTGTGGATTTTGAACATCCAGAAAAACGCGGACCCTGGTGGGGTTGGAAGCCCCAGAAAGCAGCCCTTGATTTCCTATGGCGAACGGGTCAGCTTGCCATCGCCAAGCGCATCCATTTCCACAAGGTCTACGACCTTACCGAACGAGTGCTGCCGAACCATCATTTCGTCCCGGAGCCAAATGAAGAAGCGCATATCCAATGGGCCTGTTCATCGGCCTTGGAGCGTCTGGGCGTGGCCTCGCCAAAAGAGCTGGCGGATTTCTGGGCCGTCCTGGATGCCGCCCAAGCCAAGGAATGGTGCGAACGGGAGGTCAAGGCAGGCGGCCTTGAGGCGGTGATAGTCCAAGGCGCTGGCGGGTCCGCACCGAAGGCCGCGTTTGCCAGCGCGGATTGGGAGAAGCGCTTGAAGGCCCTTCCGGATGCGCCGGACCGCATCCGGCTTCTGTGCCCGTTTGATCCTGTCCTGCGGGACCGGGCGCGGGCCTTGAGGATTTTTGGTTTCGATTTCAGGTTCGAGGCATTCGTGCCTCCCGGCAAGCGTGCCTATGGCTATTTCGTTTTGCCGATTCTAGAAGGCGAAAAAATCGTAGGCCGGCTGGATCCCAAGTTTCATCGGGAGCAAAGCCTGCTGGAAATCAAGGGACTGTGGTGGGAATCCGGT
The DNA here is from genome assembly GCA_016722505.1 of Holophagaceae bacterium. Classification (GTDB taxonomy): domain Bacteria; phylum Acidobacteriota; class Holophagae; order Holophagales; family Holophagaceae; genus JANXPB01. The sequence continues at coordinate 1,025,674 of JADKJH010000001.1, read as the reverse complement.
GTGAAAGCCACCAAGGCCCGGATGAAGGCTCTGGAAGCTGCGCTTGAGCGGTTGGCGATTTTCATCGGCGCCGAAAACTACGAATTATCGTGCGATGCCAAAAGATAGCGGACTATCTCAGAATCATCCCGATCTCCCTCAGCACGGGTTCGGGCGCTGGATTGCGGGGCAGATGGCGCAGGGCTTGGTAGACCAGATCCTGGGGCAGCTTCAGGTCCACCGAGGACCCGGCAAGCTTTTCGATTCCGGCCTTCCAAGGCGCCAGTAAGGGATCCCCACCACCGCGGATACGGGCCGCGTCGTTAAGCAAGGACAACAACAATTCAAGGGGCTGGCGCAGTTGTTCGCTCACGGCCAATTCTGAATTCCGGTCAGGTATCAAAGGTCCGGCTGCATCGCGGTACGAGCCCCCTGAACTTAGCCGAAGCCAAGCGTCCACCTGTGCCGAGGCGCGCTCAAACGCATCCCGGTCAAGGAACCTGAGGGAACCCGCTGAGAGTGCAGTCCAGGCTGCCCGCTCCCCTTCAACCCATCCGTTGGCGCTCGCCACAGCCCAGGCTTCTTCAGGCAGCAACGGAGCAAAGGCGATTCGTTCGCAGCGGGAACGGATGGTTTGCAGCATGGCTTCGGGGCGATGGGTGATCAACACCACATGTGTGCCTGGTGGTGGTTCTTCCAGGGTTTTCAGCAGCATGTTTGCGGCGGCGCCATGGAGCCGATGGGCATCCTCAATGAGAATCCAGCGATGGCATCTGGGGGGCGGAGCCATGGAAGCCCAGGCGATGACGCCGCCCTCCACCAGATCTGAATCACGGACCGCACCTACCTTGATGATTCCCGCCTTGCCTTCTGGGACGATGCGCAGCAGGTTGGGCAATTCCGTCGGCAACGGATCCGTCCAGAAGGCTTTGCAGCCCTGGCAAGCCCCGCAGGCGGTGCCTTTGAAGCAGATTTCCCGCTGCGCAAGCTCCAGCGCGATGCGCCGTTTGCCAATGCCATCCAACCCGGCAAAGATGACGGATCCCGCAAGCTTTCCCGACTGCAAACGGGAGAGTAGTTTTTCTCGGATGGCCCTGTGGCCGATCAGGCGGTCGTCAAACATCATTCCACCGTGAAACCGGTACTGCGTAACAGGGGGGCCACTCGGCGCCAGATGGTCTCCTCAACCAGGGCTGGGGCGTCCCGGGCGGGGATCACCGCCACGCGCAGGGGTTCGGCAAGGGCGATGGCGAGGAACCGTGCGCGGACCGAGGTATGGAACTCCAGCCGCTTCTCATCAAACAGCGTCTCCTTGAATTCATCGCCCATGGAAAGATTGCGGACTTCCACGCGCTGCAAGCCGATGGATGGATCCATATCAAGGAGCAGGGTCAGATGGGGTTTCAGGCGCCCCACCACCAGTTCGTGAAGGCGGTCCAGCATATGTTCAGGCACCCCCGCGGCCCCCTGGTAGGCGCGGGTGCTGTCTTCGAAACGGTCCACCAGCACAATTTTCCCGTCCGCGAGCGCGGGCCGGATGACTTGGGCCAGATGCTGGGCGCGGTCGGCGTAGAAAAGCAGCAGTTCGGCTTCCGCGCACCAAGTCTCGCCACTGGGATGGTGCGTCAACAGCAGGGTCCGCAGATCCCGGCCCAATGGCGTGCCGCCCGGTTCCTTAGACACCACGACCGGAAGGCCCATGCGTCGCAGATGCTCCGAGAGCCGCAGCAGTTGGGTGGATTTACCAGATCCCTCCACTCCCTCCACGGTGATGAGCACCCCTGTCACGCCTTCCTCCATGCAATCTTTCTTCAGGATACAGGGAGCCAAAGGATGGAGTCTGGCAGGGATTCGGCCTAAGATTGGCCAAACCATTCGGAGTGCGCCGTGCTTGGATCCGTTCACTGCCCGAAATGCGCGACCCATTACGCGTTGCGCCCGCCGCGCGTGCTTCCCCGCCACCGCCGAGCCAAGTGCTTCACTTGTGACCACATCTTTTCCATCGCGGATCAGGTCCAGCATTTGTTGGCGGCAGGCGCGGCCACCGAGGCTGCCGAGACCGTTCTGGATTCTCATGGCGGTTTCAATGAATTCAATGGCGAGGACGCAGCTACGATCGGTGTCGATGTCCGGGATCTGAACGTTCAAACGGCCACCACCACTGGCATCAGCGAAGAAGAGCTTCACGCTGCCTTCGGGGATGAAGCCACCTCCACTGCGGAGCGTCCCCTCTTGCTTCCAGATGCTTCTGAGACCTTTTCAGAAGGTCCGCTGACCTACCTTCCTCCGCTCACGCTTCAAGATCTGGAAGAGCCCGATAGCTCCATGGAAAAGACCCTCGTGTTGAATCCCGAGGATCACCTGGAACATCGGCCATTTTCCGGGCCACCTGTGGTGCGGACTCATTCAGATGAGGAATTGGAGGCCCTGGGCATGGGTGGGCCGCCACCGATGCCGGAGAGCCTTGCCGAAAGCGCCCCAGGAACGGAAGACACCGCATTCTCGGAAGGCGCCTCCACGTACAGTTCTGCCCGGGATGCCATTGACAAGCTGATGGCCGGGACACCTTCCGTTCAGCGCGCGAGACCGCAATCCATGGGCATGCGGGGAGGCGCGCCCATGGATGTCGAGACCACCCTGGATGCCCTTGAATTGACCTTGGGCGGGATCCCCGCTCCTCAATTCGATTCTTCGGTGGAACCAGCCTCCACTTCGGTGCTTTCGCCCATGGAACTGGACCGGGCCATGTCTGCTCAAACCGCTGAACCAGAGCCCACCGCCTCCACCCGGATCATGCATCGTGAGGACCTGCTAGGCGAGGATGTGTCCCATCAGGAACGGACCATGATGATGCCGGTTCCGACACTGACACCCCCGCCCCCTCCGCCGCCTCCCTCAATGCCCACGGTGGCTTTGTCCATGCCGACGCCGATGTCCGCATCAATGCCTCCACAGATGTCTCCGCGCGCCTCCCAGGAGGATGCGGTCAAAGATCCCAACTTGCTGAAGATCCAGTTGGAAACCGAGACCCTTTCCAATGTGGCCATGGATCAGTTGATTCTCTTGGTGGAGCTGGGCCGCGTGAAGGAATACCACCTGGTGGCCCGGCAATTCAGCGAGAACTGGCTGGAGGCTAATAAGGTGCCCGCCCTGCGCCCGGTCTTTGAGCGTCTGCGCCGCATCACCCAGATCGGCCCTGCGCCGACCCTTGCCAACGAAACAGCCCCTGTGAAGAAGAGCCTTTTCGGTGGGCTATTCGGAAGAAATTGATTCCACCCACTCCGAGCTGAAACCTTAGGGACCGCAGCCTGCACTTAAAGTTGCCGGCCTGTCCTATGTCTTTGGAGTTCCTATGAGCATGTTGTCCCTTCTCCTTCTGCTTGCCCTGCAAGACAAGCCAGCACTGGAAACCAAGCAAGTGGAGCCGCCCAAGGTGGAAGCGGGACTAGCAAAACAGGAGCTTTCAGCACCCACCCAAGCCCAGCCATTGAGCTTCTTCAGTGGAACATTCCCTTTCCATTGGAATCAGTTGCAGACGCTCGAAGTCAATGTGGACGGCCTCAAGGTCACATCCCTCGCCATCGGCAAACGGGAACCCAAGTCCAAGCTCTTCCAGGGCCCCAATTACGGAAGTCGCGCCCTCATCCACGTGGCCAACACTTCCAAGAAACCCCGCACACCGGGGTTCGCCATCGCGGTTTTCGATAAAGAAGGCCGCCTGCTGGGAGCCGCCAACGGAGGCACGAAAATTGGAACAGTGAAACCCGGCACCACCGAAACCTTCGATCTGGCTTTCTTCCAGGTGAAAGATCGTCTACCCAAGGGCGATCACTACGTGCTGAGCGTGGAACTCCGGGATTGATGTTGTATGAGGTGGTGAGGTACGAGGTGCGAGGAAAAAAGAGGGTCCTCATACCTCATACCTAGCACCTCAAACCGCTTCCTGCTCGTGATAATGCGCCAGCAGTTCTTCAGCTGTGACGGTGGCGGTGCCCATCTTGGCGACCACGACGCCAGCGGCGGCATTGGCGAGCATGGCGGCATCCTTCCAGTCGGCCCCGGCAGCCACGGCGGCGCTGAAGGCGGCGATGACCGTATCTCCGGCGCCACTCACATCAAAAACCTCCTGAGCCATGGTGGGAATCATCCAGGGGGCGGAATGCGCTGCGTCCGGGGCGAAAAGCGCCATCCCCTTTTCGCTGCGGGTAATGAGCAGGCCCGAAAGCCCAAGGCTCTCCAACAGCGCTTTCCCGGCCGCGGCGACTTCCGCATCGCCATCGGCGGGCATTCCACTGAGCTCAGCGGTTTCCTTGCGGTTCGGCGTCATGAGGGTCGCACCCTGGTATAACGCGCGATGGGCAGGCTTGGGATCCACGATCGAGGGGATTTGGTGGCGTGCGCAAAGCTCGCGGACTTCATCCATCACCTGGGGGCCGATGATGCCCTTGGCATAGTCTGAAACGATGAGAGCGCCAACTTCCGAGAGACATCTTTTGAGTTGCCCCAGGATGCCTTGCACGGCATTTCCATCCAGGGCCCGGGGCTCTTCCCGGTCAATGCGGAGCATCTGCTGAGTCTGGCCGATGACCCGGGTCTTGATGATGGTGGGCCGCGATGGATCCAGCACCAGCTTTTCACTGGAGATGCCCAAGCGCGCCAATAATCCCATGAGCCGTTCACCAGCCGCATCCCTTTGCAGGGTGCCGATGAGCAAGGGTTCGGCGCCCAGGGCGCTCAAGTTCGCGGCCACGTTCGCTGCGCCACCGAGAACGGCTTTTTCGCGCACGATCCGCACGATGGGGACAGGTGCTTCTGGCGAGATGCGGCTCACCTCGCCGAATAGGTACTCATCCAGCATCAGATCACCCAGCACCGCCACCTTGAGGCCGCGAATGCGGCCCAGCAGCGAACTGGCTTGGCTTAGGTCGAGCTTCACGCGTCAACCCGCTTGGCGTGATCGCTGAGCATGACGGGGATGCCGTCCTCGATGGGATAGATCAAGCCGCATTTTCCACAAAGCAATCCTGCGGGAATTTCTTTCAAGTCGCCGTGGCAGGGCTGACCATCGAGGTCGGCAGGGCAGCAGAGGATTTCCAATAGCCGGGGATCAAGCATGAATCATCTTAGCGACCGTTACGAATTGATCAGTGCCTTTCTGGTTGATTTGTCACGGTCGCTCCAGCTATCGGGCGCAGTGCGCCCTCCTACTCGCTACGTTCGCAGAGATGGAGCCTCAATGATGGACGTAGGACGGTTTATTTGAGCGCCTTTGCCGCGAGTTCCAGCACATCCTGGGTGGCGATGGTTTCGTGGCCGGTCTCCCCCGCGGCGTTGTTCAGCATCACGTTGCAAAACGGGCAGGCCACGGCCACTGTGGTGGCTTTGGTCTCCATGGCTTGATCGAAGCGCGCATGGTTGACCCGGGTGCCCAGTTTTTCTTCCAGCCACATGCGCCCGCCTCCTGCGCCGCAGCACTGCGTGGCTTCGCCATGCTTTTCCATCTCGGTGAGTTTCACACCGGGAATCGCGTCGAGGATGGCGCGAGGGGCGTCCACCTGGCCGTTGTATCGGCTCAGGTAGCAGGGATCGTGGTAGGTGAGATCGGCCTGCACCGTCTGCTCCAATTTGATCTTGCCCTTCGATACCAGCTCCGACACCAGCTCGGTGCCATGGACCACCTCAAAATTGCCGCCGAAATCCGGATACTCATTCTTCAATGTGTTCAAGCAGTGCGGGCAGTTGGTGACGATCTTCTTCACCCCATGGCCCTTGAGCACTTCCACATTGGCTTCGGTGGCGGATTGGAACAGATACTCGTTGCCAAGGCGCCGGGCTGATTCGCAGGTGCAGGATTCTTCGGTGCCCAGGATGGCGAAGGAGACATCGGCCGCCTTCATTAGTTTCACCAGCGATTGGGATACGCGCTGTCCCGCTGCATCGTAGGAACCGGCGCAGCCCACCCAGAACAGGTACTCCGCATCCGGCTTGTCTGCGATGGTGGGTACTTCCAAGCCTTCGGACCACTTCGCTCGATCCGCCTGGGCGAAGTTCCAGGGATTGCCCTGGCGTTCCATGCCCTTGAAGGCCACTTGCGCTTCGGCTGGGAAATCGCTCTCCTCTAGGGTCAGGTTGCGCCGCATTTCCACGAGCTTGTCCACGAAGGAGATGTGGAGGGGGCAGGCCCATTCGCAATAACCGCAGGTGGTGCAGGCCCAGATGGTGTCCTTGCTGATGGCACCGCCCAGCTGTTCAGCACTCCAGGGCGAATGATCCTGTTTCAGATCCCAGACGGAACCTTCGGGCACCGGACCACCGATGAGCGGGCGGCCCTCAGGAACAGGCTTGTCCTGAGCCATGTCCTCGGCTGAGGTGGCGCTCAGATAATGCCGCAGATCGTTGCCGAAATTTTTGGGGCGGAGAGGCTTTCCCGTAAGTGTGGTGGGGCAGGCTTCCAGGCAGCGGCCGCACTCCACGCAGGTATAGAAATCCAGCATCTGCTTCCAGGTGAAATCCTGGATGCGATTGGCGCCAAAGTGCTCGGCCTCCAGGTCCATGGGCTTCAGGTTCTTGTGGGGCTCCAGGGCACGGAAATAGACGTTGAAGACCGAGGTCAGCACATGGAAGTGCTTCGAATAGGGCAGGAAGTTGAGGAAGCCGAACAGGATGACGAGGTGCAGCCACCACATGCTCTTGTAGAGCACCAGGATGCCGGTGCCCTGGCCCAGGAAGCCCGCCACCCAATTGCTGGCAAAGGCCCAGGACTGCCACGCTGGAGCATGCAGGGCGATGAAGGCACCGTCCGCCAGCAAGTCCGTGGCCATCAATCCTGCGATCAGACTCAGCGTCAGCCAGCCATCAATGGAGTTTTCCAGGCGCCAGGGTTTGGCGATCACCCGCCGAGCCATGGCCAAGCCGATGCCCACCAGCACCAGCACTTCAAATAGATCCTTGGTGGACTGGTAGACCAGGCCGAAAGTGCCAAGGGCCTCGGTCATGTGCCAGTTGAAAAGGCCTTCCAGGATCAGCCCCAGGGAGCGCAGCCCCAGCACGCAGAATCCGTAAAAAATGAGCAGATGATAGAAACCTGCATAGTGATCCCGAAGCAGGCGTTTCTGCCCAAACACCAGCACCAGCACTCCTTTTAGCCGTTCCATGGGGCGATCGAAACGGTTGTCCGGCAGGCCGGCCTTGAGGGTTGCGATGCGTTGACGGATGGTCCAACCGAAAAAGGCCAGCGCCCCCGCCATGAATAGCCAGAACAGTCCAATCTCTAGGGGCTTCATGGTGGCTCCAAAAATGTCCCGCTTATGGGCGTGGACCCGAGTTTCAAACGAGTATGACCCGCCCTGCGAAAATTTGGGGACCTACCCGAGGTGAGGCAGGAAGTCGCCAGGCGGAGAAGGGCTGTCAGAATTAAAAGATGGACTCCCCGCCTTTGATGAAACTCTCCTTTGACGCTGCCGTGGAGCGGCCCCTTTCGGTGGTATTCCAAACCTCCGATGGGGGTTGGGAGGGCCATGACTATACCGTAGAGGTCATCACATCGCGCCAGGGTCTGGATGCCTTCGATGTGGTGATGGACTTCCGCGAGCTGGAAGCCGTGATGGATCGAACCCTTGCGCCGCTGCAAGGTAAATTGCTTTCGGAACTCGGCCTGGTGGGGCCGTTGGAATTGGCGCGGAAACTGGCCGATGAACTGGCGCCTCATGTGCCGTCCCCGGCCCGTCTCACTGAAGTCGCGCTAACGGATGGTCGCGGGCGACGGATCGCCGTGAGACCCGAATGATGCGAATGATGCGAATGAAACGCTGGATGGAGATACCCGTCTACATTGCCCTGGCCTTGCTTTGCGCCTGGTGCTCGAATGCCCTGGCCGGCCCCACGCGGCGCCTTTCCTGGCGGTTGAAGGAACCCACAGCCGTTGTGGTCCCAAATCTGAAAACGTCTTTGGCTTCGGTTTCCCCACCGGCTCCTGTTCCGGTATCGCCGCTCCCATCCAACACCGAAGCATCAATCGTCCATCCCGCATTGATGCCAATGACGGCAAAAATCGCGAAGGCCGTTGCACCCGTTTCCGCACCACCACCAGACCCCAAGACCGGAGTGATGGCACGTTTTCCGCCCCTGGTGCAGGAAGCGCAGGCAGCGATTTCGGGCGACGAAGCGGTGTGGCTCTATGCCCGAGGCGCGATATTCCTAGACGCACGGCGCACGGCCCTTTACACCGAGGGGCACATCCCCGGTGCCAAAAGCTTTTCTGCCTGGGAGGATGGCCTGCCAGAAAAAGTGGACCAACTTTCCTTGTTCACTGCTGATTTGAAGCTGCCGGTCGTTATCTACTGCTCTGGCGGCGAATGCCATGACAGCCATCTCGTGGCGCAAAAGCTATGGCTGGCGGGCTTCCGCAACCTGCGCATCTATGCTGATGGTTATCCGGATTGGGTGGGCAGGAAACTGGCGGTGAGCAAGGGGGACAAGCCATGAACTGGGTGACCCATCCTCTGGTGCTTCGTGTGTCCTGTTGGCTGCTTGGGGCTGTGATGCTCTTTGCGGCCATTCCCAAGGTGATTGATCCGCCGGGTTTTGCGCAATCCGTTTTCGCCTATGGTCTGCTTCCCATGGCCCTGGTGGCTCCGCTGGCCCTCGCTTTGCCCTGGTTGGAGATGCTTGCGGCTCTTGGATTGGCCTTTGGTGTGGCCCGGCGGAGCGCGGCCGCTATCGTCCTGCTGCTGATGCTGGTTTTCATCGGCGGCCTCGGGATTAATCTGGCCAAAGGGAACCCAGTGGACTGTGGCTGTTTCGGCGCATCAATGGCGCAGAAGACCAAAGAGCAGCGGCTTTTCGATATGAAAATGGCGGTGCTGCGCGACCTGGGTCTCGCCTTGTTGGCGCTTCATACATTGATGGCGTCCAAGAAAAGACAGGAATGAAACTCTGGATCCCCATCGCCGCGCTGGCCGTGGCATTGAGCCCCCTGGCGGTAATCCATCCCGTGCAGGTTTCGGGCCGTAGCATGGAGCCCGGCCTGCATGACGGCGAGCTGGTCTGGGCGTTATGGGCCTGGTGCGCGGGCAAGCCTGAACGAGGAGAGCTGTGGCTGGTCAAGGTACCCGAAGGTGTATCTGTGAAGCGCGCCATCGGCCTGCCCGGCGAGCAGGTCGAAGCCAGGGATGGCGAAATTTTCATCAACGGATCGCGGCTCGACGAATCCTATGTGCGCTGGAGCGATCATCTCAGTGGCGCCTGGACCTGTGGCGATGGCTACCTGGTGCTTGGCGACAACCGCACCCAGAGCCATGATGGCCGCGCGTGGGGGCCGCTGCCAAAGACAGTCTTGCGAAGCAGGGTGGTTGTTTTTACCCGCTGATCCGTTTAAAGCTCCACCAGCTCCACGGATTCCAACGGCTCGCCGAGAAAGCGGGAGCCAACTTCTTTGAGACGTGAACCGGCATCGGTGAAGAGGACACGCAGGGGGCCGGATGAGCTATCGGTGCGATAGCTGGCGGAATTTTTGAGGAGGGAATCCACAGCGCTGGCGGTGACATTTCCGCTGTCAATCCAGGTGGTGCCAGGCCGCGCACGATCCAGTGATGGCCGCAGCACCGGATAGTGGGTGCAACCCAAGACAATGGTTTTCACCGTGTCTGGCAAGTGCTTCAAGTAGCGATCGCAGATTTCGGTGGTGATGGGATCGTCGAGCCAGCCTTCTTCGGCAAGGCTCACCAATAATGGGCAGGCCAGGCTATGGATTTCAGAGTTGGGCGCACGGCGGCGGATCGCTGATTCATAGGCTCCGCTTTGGACGGTTGCCAAAGTGCCGATAACGCCCACGGGGCCCTGAACCTCGGCGGCCAGCTCGGCGCCGGGCTCGATGACGCCGATCACGGGGCATTTTGCCGCGGCTTGCAAGGCCGGCAGGCCATGAGCTGATGCGGTGTTGCAGGCAATGACCAGTAATTTGGGATCGTAGCGCTGGAGGATCGCTCCAGCCTGCAAGGTGTAGCGTTCAATGGTGGCGTGGCTTTTGGTGCCATAAGGCACTCGAGCCGTGTCGCCCAGGTAGACCAGCGATTCACCCGGCAACAGGCGGCGGAGGGCATGGACCACCGTGAGGCCGCCGATGCCGGAATCGAAAACACCGATGGGGCGGTTGGAGTCCATTCGTTCCATTACTCCCGCTCCGCCAAAATCGCCACCCAGGCTCCTTCGGTAAGCATTTTCAAGGGTTTGAACCCGTGGGCGGCAAGGCTCACCAAGGCTTCATCCTGGCATTCCGCAAGAATGCCAGAGGCCACCAGCCAAGCACCGGGCTCAGTGATTTCGGCCATGCGCGGCAGCAGATCCTGGATGGTCAGCAGCAGGATGTTCGCCAGCAATCCGCGATAGGGAGGGTTTATGCGCTCATTGCGCTCGTTTTCCAGGTCGCCCACAAAATAGTCGAAGGGCGTCGGCCCGCCAAGGCCTTCATTCATCGTGATGAATTCCTGCATGGCGGGGCCGCAATCGGGGTCAATGTCGAAGGCCGTGATGCTGCGCGCCCCTAGCAGGTATGCGGTTAGTGAAAGAATGCCTGTGCCGGCGCCGATATCCAGGATGGGGCCTTTGAGTTTGCCTTCCTTGGCGAGCTGCTCCAGGAATTCCATGCAAAGCCGAGTGGTCTCGTGTCCCCCCGTACCGAAGGCCAGGCCTGGATTCACGGTGATGGCGAAGCGATCCACAGGCAGCGGTCCTTGGTCCCACAGGGGCCGGATGAAAAAGCGTGAGCCCACATTGAAGGAACCAAAGCCTTCGCGGCTTTTTGCGATCCAATCCTCATCTCCAAAGCGCTCGGCGGCTTTCAGCTCTACGCCTGGGAATGACGCCAAACCTGCTGGATCCGGGCCTTCAGAGCCAGGCTTGAAGTAAGCGTAAAAATCGTTTGGCGGGTCCGCGTCGCGATAGGTGGCGGTCGCACCGAAGCCCTGGAGCCAATCGCTGAGTCCATCCTCCATGGAATCGGGCACCGATAGGCGCCAGCGCAGATGTTGTCCTGTTGGGTTCATCGTTCACTCCACAGGCACGGCAAAGGGTTTGAAACCCGCGGCCTTCATTTTGGCTGCCGTGGCATCCACTTCCGGTTTCGCCCCCGCGTGGCTCAACCGCACTTTGAAAGCGCCTTTTTCTTTCACAACCTGGGCGGCGTAGCCAGCAGCTTTTGCTTTGGCGGATACGCGGTCGGCTTCGGCCTTGTCGGGTGTGGAAAGCAGCTGCAAGGTCCACTTGCCGGGACCTGTCGGCGCCGGGGGTGTTGATGCGGGCTTGGGCTTGGATTCGGCTTTGGATTCAGCATTGCCTTCTGCTTTCGCATCTGGTTTTGATTCCGATTTGGCAGGCGCGTCTTCCTCACGCCCATCTATGGCTTTCAGTTGTTCCTGGATAGGCGCCTGCAAGGCTTTCAGATCCTCGCCACTGCCTTTGGACGCAGGCCGCTGCAAGGCTGCGCTTTGCTTGCCCACCTGAACGCCCAGCACGTAGCTCAAGGTCAGCAAGGCTACCCCTACGCTCGTCACCACAAGGATGCTGGAGCGATTGAGCAGAATTGCATGTGGATCGCGGAAGCCCATCCTTAGAGACTAACCCGCCTGATCACCGCCGCACACTGGGAGCCTAGCGTGCCGGGACCCGTGATGAGTACCGGGCCATCCAGATCGCTCAATAGGGCAGCCGCCAGGAGCTGGCCCCCCGAGCCACCGAATTCGCCCCAGATGAGTTTTGGAAACCGGGGCTTCGGCCAGTCTGGATGAAGCTCCTGGAGGCCCAATTCCAGTTCGTCCAGCCGTTGGGAGCCATTACTGCCTCCGATCCAGGCGGTCGGCCGGACGGTCGGCATCGCGGGGCCCATGGCCTCCGAAACAGCCACGGCCAACGAATCTGCGCGGGCCTTGGTGGTTTCCTCGTGGGGGATGCGCAGACGGCCGAAAGCACTTCGCCGCGGATGTGGGCACCCCGGGACTCGGCATGGCTGCGGGTTTCAAGCAGAAAGGCCTGGGCCCCTTCGCCCGGAAGGTAGCCAGTGGCCGCGTTCGCAATAGGGTTTCCCCGGACGGCTAGGCGCCCCGTGCGCCGCAGCAGTTCCATTTGAAGAGGAAAGATTCCATCAGTGCCGATGACCAACACGGTATCTACCACATTCCGCCGCAGCCATCGCATAGCCTGGTCCAGCGCTGTGAATGCAGCATTCTCCCGCGCCACTTGGGTGATGCTGGGGCCCTTGATGCCAAAGGCCAAGGCCACATGTCCCGATGCGGCATTGGCCACGCAATTAGGGAACACCATCGGAGAGGCGCCTTCCGGTCCCCGCTCAAAGTAGGGCCGCATGAACACTTCACCGGCCTCGCTGCCGCCGGTGACGGTGCCGACCGTCATGGCCATGCGGTCTCCGGCATCACCAGCTTTCCAATCCATCCGGCCATCCACCAAGGCCTGATGCACCGCGCTCCAGGCAAAGCGGGATGGCCTGTCCAGCCGCCGCAATTGCATCGGCGGGATGATGCCTGCGGGATTGAAGGCGCCGCAAAAGGCGCCGCGTCCGATTCCCAGGTTGGGAGGCAGCTCCGCGAAACAGGGCTCTCCAGAAATCCAGGATTGGCGGGCGGCCTCAAGTCCGTCGCCACAGGGCAGCACCAGGCCCAAGCCCGTAATGACGATATCTTTCCCTTCTTTCCTATCTTTCCCGCTAGAAGGAATCATCGCCCCTCCCAGCGCCGAAGGGCGACGCAGGCATTGTTGCCCCCGAAGGCAAAGGCATTGACCAGGGCCGCGCGCACGTTCCGATCCCTAGCGTGGAGTGGCGTATAGTCCAGATCGCACGCGGGATCTGGATCCTCCAATCTCAAAGTGGGGCTTACTTTGCCGGTCCTAAGCGACATCACCGCCGCAAAGGCGCCCACGGCACCCGATGCGCCTAAGGTATGGCCGAACTGGGATTTGGTGGAGGTGACGGAGACCCTTGTGGCTGCTTCACCCAGGGCGGTCTTGATGGCGGTTGTCTCCGAACAGTCATTGGCGGGCGTGGCGGTTCCGTGCGCGCTGATGAAATCCACATCGCTAGGATTGAAGCCCGCGCAATCCATGGCCATGCGGATGGCTCGTGCCGCCCCATCGCCTTCAGGATGAGGAGCCGTGGAATGATGCGCGTCCAGGCTTGCTCCATAGCCGAGCACCTCGGCGAAAATCTCAGCCCCACGGGCCAAGGCCTGGTCCAGCGGCTCCAAGACGAATTGCGCGGAGCCCTCGCCCAGATTCAGTCCCGCACGATCCCCGCTGAAGGGGCGGCAAAGACCTGGATCCATGGCCTTGAGGCTGGAAAAACCAGCGTAGGTGGTCATGCACAGCGTCTCGGCACCACCCGCCACGGCGAGATCCAGTTCTCCAGCCGCGATGCGCTCCCAAGCTTGCCCAATGGCCATGAGGGAGGATGAACATGCCGTCATGACAGTGCTGCGAGGCCCGGAGGCGCCCAATTCCCTCGCCAATGCATCCGTGATGGTCGTGGGGCTTTGGTAGATCGCATTCGCCGCACCTGGCTTCCGCCCTGCCATCCGGCCCTGCGTATAGGTTTCAGCCGAAGGCAAACCCGAGGTTCCGGCGCCCTGGAAAGATCCCATGCGATGCGGATCCAATCCTTTGGGGCCGGTTGTAGTTTGCAGGGATTCCCCCAGCGCCATGAGTGCCATGCGCTCGCCGAGGGTGACCCTACGGCCGAACGACGGGTCTTCGGGCAGATGCACCTCTGCGGCCATCTGCGCGGGTTCTCCCGGCATCTTCAATTTGGTGAGCGGCCCGATCGCGCAGGCTCCCTCCAACATCCGCGCCCAGGTGGAGGGCCCGTCCGGAGCAAGGCTTGAAACGAAACCCACTCCCGTGATGACCACACGCCGGGTCATGCGGCGCCCTTTGGATTGGTGATGCTCTTGAGCAGCAGCTGCGCTGTGCACAGCACCCGGCCTTCGCAACTGACGGTTCCCTTGATCCGCATAAGCCCTCCGAAACTAGCATCAGGGCTCACTTCCAGCCGAAGCTTATCGCCTGGGAAAGCCGCCTCCTTGAATCGGGCGTCGAGGACCTGGGCGAGGAATATGGGTTTGCCGGCCAGAGGCTCGGATTCCAGAAACCCGCCCGCCTGGGCGAGCATTTCCAGCATCAGTACGCCCGGCAGCAAGGGGCGGTCCGCGAAGTGGCCTTGAAAGTAGGGTTCGTTGATGGTGAGCAGCTTTTCAGCCACTACCCGGACGCCTGGCTCCCGCTCCAGCACCCGGTCCACCAACAGGAACGGATAGCGGTGAGGCAATTGGGTCTTGATGTCGTCCCCGTCCATATCCTTCAGGCCCCAGCACTCATGCCGCCATCAGGCCGGCTCATGCAGCCCGGTGTTCGGCGATGAAGGCCGTCAGGGACTCCACGTTTTTAAAGGCTTGCAGCCCGGCGGCTTCGTCTTCGATCTTCACGCCAAAGTGCTGTTCGATGCCCAGCACCAATTCCAGCGCATCAATGGAATCCAGGCCCAGGCCTTCACCAAAAAGGGGCGCCGAGTCATCAATCTGTTCCGGCGTCATGCCTTCAAGCTTCAGCCGTTCGATAATCATGGTTTTGACTTCGGTCTTCAGATCACTCATGCAAGCCTCGTGAGAATGATTCTAGCTTGAAAGTGCCATTGGTCACGATGGGGCCTCCCTTGAGCAAGGCTGGGATTGCGCCTGGCCGCTACGCTTTATTCCGGTCGAGCAGCCAGGGTGGGTTCATCTTGCGGCCTTTAGGCTTTGACGCGGCCCGGTTAGGATGAAGGATCTTGGAATCCACTATGCAAAGCATGCAAAGCCCCCTCACTCCCTTCCTTGGCGTCTTGATCCTCCTGCTGGTGGCGATAGTTGTGGCCGCCATCGTGCTGGTGCTCTCCGGAGTCATCCTGCCGCGCTTCAAGCCCAACAACCCCCAGGCCAATAAGCTATCGCCTTTCGAGTGCGGCGCCCCGGCCTTGCAGGTGGGCGCGCGGCACCGTTATTCGGTGAAGTTCTACCTCACGGCCATGCTTTTCATTTTGTTCGATGTGGAAATCGCTTTCATGCTGCCCTGGGCCGCTCAGTACAAAGCGCACCTGGAAACGTTTGTGCCGATGCTGACTTTCTTCGCCACCCTGCTGGTGGGTTTCATCTACGCCTGGGGCAAGGGCGCGTTTGAGTGGGAGCGCTGATGCCCTCTGAGTTGAACCTGAACGATGCAGTCCTCACCACCCGCCTCGACACCGTGGTGAACTGGGCCCGCAAGAACAGCCTTTGGCCCATGCCCTTCGGCACCGCCTGCTGCGCCATCGAATTCATGAGCGTCATGGCTTCCAAATACGATATGTCCCGCTTCGGCGCTGAAGCCATGCGCTTCAGCCCGCGGCAAAGCGACATGATGCTGGTGCTGGGCACGGTCACCAACAAACTGGCGCCGGTGCTCCGCACCATCTACGCCCAGATGGCGGAGCCCAAATGGGTCATCAGCGTCGGTGTCTGCGCGTCGAGCGGCGGCATGTACCGCACCTACGCCACGCTCCAGGGCATCGACCGGGTGGTGCCCGTGGATGTCTACGTGCCTGGCTGCCCGCCCCGGCCCGAAAGCATGCTCTACGGCCTGATGAAGCTGCAGGAAAAGATCGAAAAGGAATCCCTTTCCATGCGCAAAGACCACATCTCGCGGTTCTACGAGAGCCTGGAGCGCCAGAAAGAACTGGAAACAAGCCGAGGCCTCAGCCCCCAGCAAGCTGTCCGTGAAATGATCCTGGACGCGGGAGATCGCGGGCTGGCAACGATTTTCTAATCAACCACCAAGGCGCAATAAAAATGAACCACGAAGACACAAAGACACAAAGTCACACAAAGAACTCCTTTGTGTCCCTGTGCCTTCGTGGTCGGCTTTCATTTTTTTGTTTTTTGCTTTGTGGTTGCTCTGTGTCTCCGTGGTTCCAACGTGTCTTGGTGGTCATATGATCGAACGCATCGAAGAGCAGCTCCCGGGCGCCATCACGGACCACCACGCATTCAGGGGCGACGTGACCATCGTCGTCACGAAAGAAAAATTTCTCGATGTGGTGGGCCTGATTTTCAAGGACGGGTACCAGATGCTGGTGGACATCACGGCGGTGGACTGGCTGGAACGCCAGATGGATGGCCGTCCCCTCCGGTTTGATGTGGTCTACCACTGGCTCAATCTCACCAGCCAGGAACGCCTGCGCATCAAGGTTCCCGTTGCGGATGGCGAAACGGTTCCGAGCCTTGCGAACCCTGATCTCCCGCATCCCTTCAAGACCGCCGACTGGTTCGAGCGCGAAGTCTTCGATCTCTTCGGCATCCCTTTCGAAGGCCACCCCAATATGGTGCGGCTTCTCACCTGGCAGGATTTCCCCGGCCACGCGCTCCGAAAAGATTTTCCGCTCGATGGCGGCGATCCCTTCTGCATGGCCGATAGCACCGCGCCATACGCCCAGCACAATCCGACGACGAACCCGTGAGCAGACCCATGGCAACGATGGAATCCATTGCACTCTCCACCCAACAGGTCGATGGCGACAAGATGATCGTCAACATGGGCCCGACCCACCCGTCCACCCATGGGACGCTGCGCATTGTTTTGGAACTCCAAGGCGAGTTCGTCACCCGCGCTACGCCGGAAATAGGCTACCTGCACCGAGGTGTGGAAAAGCTCGGCGAGAATCTGAGCTACCACCAATTCGTGACGCTGACCGACCGGCTGAACTATTGCTCCTCGATCATGAACAATGTCGGCTACTCCCATGCGGTGGAAAAGCTCCTGGGCATCGAGGCCGCCATCCCCGAGCGCGCGAAGGTCATCCGTGTGCTGGTGTCGGAGCTGGCGCGCATCGCCGATCATATTGTGTGTGTCGGCATCAACGCCGTGGACCTCGGCGCCTTCACCGCATTTCTTTATCTTTTCAGGCAGCGCGAGACGGTCTATGACCTTTTCGAAATGGCCGCGGGCCAGCGCCTGCATACGAGCTTCACCCGCGTGGGGGGCTTGTTCCGCGATCTGCCGGACGACTTCTTCCCCCTGGCGGAGCGCTTCCTGGAAGAGTGCCTTCCGGTGATTGATGAGTTGGAGGGGCTGCTCACCCGCAATCCCATCTGGCACGACCGCACCAAGGGCATCGGCGCGCTTTCTCCCGAAGACGCCATTTCCTGGGGGTATACGGGTCCCTGCCTGCGGGCCTGCGGCGTCCCGCAGGATCTGCGCAAATCCCAACCCTATTTGGGCTACGACCAATACGACTTCGACATTCCGGTGGGCACCACAGGCGATGTTTTTGATCGCTACCTGGTGCGCGTCGAGGAAATGCGCCAGTCGCTCCGCATCGTGCGTCAGGCCCTCGACAAGCTGCGGGAGATCGGGCCCGGACCCATCATTGTGGATGACTACAAGGTGGCCCTTCCGCCCAAAGAAAAGGTCTACACCCGGATGGAGAGCCTGATCCATCACTTCAAGCTGATCATGCACGGCATGGAGATGCCCGTGGGTGAAATCTACAGCGCCACCGAGGCGGCCAACGGCGAACTGGGCTTTTACATCGTCAGCGATGGCGGCAAGAGCCCCTATCGCATCCGGGTCCGTCCCCCTTGCCTGCCGATCTTCAGCAGCTTCGACCAGAAAGTCCGCGGACGCTTGATCGCCGATGCCGTATCAGAGCTAGGAGCGATGAACATCATTGCCGGCGAGCTGGATCGGTGAGTCGTAGGAGCGATGAGGACGAGCAACGCGAGTTCCACGGTGCCGAAGGCGCCGCCCGAAGGGCGAGCCGCTTGCGGCGAGTGAGCATCCTTGCCGGAGAGCTTGATCGGTGAATGAAAGCCAGCCTCAGTCAGTTGAGCTGCTGCTTAGACAAGCAAAAACCCTGCATGCCCGCGGAGAAGTTGCTAAAGCTGAAGAAGCCTACTTGGCGGTATTGAGGTGGAACGGCTTACTCTTTCGCCCCATCGGCCAGCATTTGCCGGTGGTGGTCCCGCAATCGTTCCAGCAAACCCAATAGCTGATCCCGTTCTTGATCGCTGAGGCAGCCGTCGATTCCTTCGCAAACACTCGCGTGGATGGGGCGTACCTTTTCCTGGAACCCGTCTCCTTTCAGTGTCAGGCGGACACGGCTCCCGCGGCGGTCCTGGGGGTTTTCAAAGCGCTTTACCAAACCTTGAGCCGCCAGCCTGTCCACCAGCCGCGGCACGTCGGCATTGCGGAAGATCATGCGCTCTTTGATTTCTCCGATGAGGTAGCCATCTTTTGGGCCGCCTTTGAGGATGCGCAGCACGTTGAATTGCTGATCGGTGATCTCGACTTTCTTGAACACCTGCTCATCGAGGATCCGCGACACATATTCCCGGGTCAGCAACAGAGCCAAGGCCACCTCGTGGCCGGGCTCGATGGGTTTGCCAATCTTGAGTTCTTCGCGCAGATGCATGACTCCTTCAGCCTATCTGAATAATCAATAATAATAATAGATGTTGCAACACCTATTATTGATCCTACACTGAGTCTGGCCTTTTGGGCCTTCCCCGGAGAATCCCATGCGCACAACAAACCACACCTTCCGTCTCCTGCTCCCGGCGCTGTTGCTGGTGGCCCCGGCTTTCGCTGCGGACACTTACAAGATAGACGCAGTCCACTCGGAGGTGGGATTCAAAGTCCGCCACTTGGTATCCCGTGTATCTGGCCGGTTCACGAAGTTCGATGGGACCATCCAGCTGGACGAAAAGAACATCCAGAACTCAAATGTGTCGGTGAACATCGAGGCCGCCAGCATCAACACCGATAACGCTTCCCGCGATACCCACCTGCGTTCAGCCGACTTTTTCGAGGCCGCGAAATTCCCTGCCATTACTTTCAAGAGCACTTCGGTGAAGGAAGTATCAAAGGGGCAATTGGAAGTCACCGGCGACTTCACCATGCACGGAGTCACCAAGCGCATCATCCTTCCCATCACCAGCCTTGGCGGCATGGCTTCACCCTTCAAGGATTTCCGTGCGGGCTTCGAAGGCAACCTCAAAATCAACCGCCAGGATTATGGTGTGAAGGGTGGCACGCCCGTGGTCGGTGATGACGTGGACATCAGCATCTCCGTCGAGGCCGTCAAGCAGGCCCCAGAAGCGAAAAAATAAGAGCCATTCGCAGCGCTCCGATCCGCCTTGCGGCCTTCCTGCAATGCGGATCGGAGATGCCTGGGCGGAACGCGCGGCCCAGGTCAGAATGCTTCCCGCACCCTTAGATAACTGGCGAAGCGGGGCAGTCCGGTGCTTGTGAGCCCGCGGTAGGTGTAGGTGACGGTGGCGCCGATGGCAGGCGGGTGTTTCCGGTCCTGATCGCTGAATCCGGTTCCGAGCACGAAGCGCCTGCCTTCCGGGCTTTCCACGCGAAGGGCCCCAAGCATTCCCTTGTACTTGCCTTTTCCTGGAATGTGCGCGACGACCACTGCCTCGGTGTCCAGTTCGGGCTTGAGCTTGAGTAGCACGTCACTGCGGCCCGTGGTGTAGGGCGCATCTGCCAGGTGCAGCATCAGGCCTTCTCCCCCGCCGCGGACGACTTCCTCGAACCGCGCTTTCAGCGATCCGCGATCCTTCACGGGGGACTGCAGGACGGCCACCAGCTGGGGCCATCGGGTGGTGTCTACGACTTCTTGGATCCGCTGCGCCCGCTCCGTGAAGGGTCCCGAAGCGTCAGGCAGTTCAAAGACCATGTACTTGATCTGCCGCCATTCCTCGTCCATTGGCTCTGTTCTGCGAACAATACCGGATAATGCCTCAAAACGGCCCCGTCCCAGCCAGAGTTCGCCATCCAGGGGTTGGGCCGGAAGTTTTTCGAGAAACCACCGCGGAGCGTGGACCTCGCGGCCGCTTCGGAAGCGGAGGATTTGGCCGTTCCACATCGCCCGAACCCCATCATATTTTTCGCTTACAAGATACTTCGTGGGGTCCACTTCCGGGCTCAACACATTGGCCAGGAGCAATGGTGGCGGGGATTTCTGGGCCGACGCGAAGGGTGGGTTCCCGGCCATCGCCGGAAGAATGCCAGCGAACAGAAGACTGGCGAGGAACGGAAATTTTCCAGGTGATTTCATGGCCACCTCGCAACGGTCGAAGGAAGAGTTTGCAGTGAGTTTGGGTTCATTGCCGGCGGAAGGAAAGCACCCGTCGGGAGTCGGCCAGGCTGAGGGCCGATTTATGCCAGCCTGGGTTGTGGATCATGGCGCTTTGGGCGCTGGAATGTGAGAAAAGTCACTGCTCCTGGCGCTTCGAATGCGGCCCGGACGCCATTTCTGGGCGCGGGACCGGTAGGTTATTTTTAATTGACGCCTTAGACTATTGGTTACCGCGAGTGTGCCCATGAATCATCCACTTCCTCCCGAAACTGCTGACCATGCCTTGGCTACCGGAGAGCGCTTGCCAAAAAGCGAGCGCACCGAATTCAGCCCAGAAGCCATCGCGGAAATCCAGGCCATCGCCGCCAAATACCCGGACAAGCTGGCGGCGACGCTTCCAGCGCTCTATGTCGCCCAGCGGGATTTTGGCTTTGTGAGCCTGGACGCTATGAAGGCCGTGGCCCGGGCCTTGTCCATCCCAGAAGGCCATGTGTTCGGCGTCGCCAGTTTTTACACCTTGTACCAGAAAAAGCCCGTCGGGAAATTCCACTTGCAGGTCTGCACGAACATCAGTTGCGCCCTGAATGGCAGCGCTGAATTCCTGGAGAAGGTGTGCAAGAAGACTGGCTGCAAACCCGGTGGCGGCCCTTCCCCTGACGGGATGTGGAGCGTGGAAGAAGCTGAATGCCTGGCTTCCTGCGCCAGTGGACCCTGCATGCAGGTGAACACTGATGTCTACGATGAGAATATTGACGATGCCAAGCTGAATGAAATTCTCCAGGCCTGCGAGCGCGGAGAATACCGTGAATGGGGCCTTTGATGCTAGCCGGGGGAACTGCCTGCTCGCTTCGCTCACGATGTTCCCCCGTACCCCCGCTGCTCAGTCGGCAAAGCCTCCTTTGCAGCCTCTACGCAAGTCAAGCCAGCTGAGGGCATTCTAATGACGAACTTTCGCACCAAGCCTGACCACCAGCGCTACACCTTCGAGGGTTTTGGCTCCGATAAATACCCGAACCTGATGCTCCGGGGCGCGGGGGACTTGAACAACTGGCCTATGGCTGTCTACATCTCAAAGCATGAAGGCTACGTGGCGGCGAAGAAGGCCCTTCAAATGGAGCCCGTGGCGGTCACCGAAGAGGTGAAAACCTCCGGCATCCGAGGCCGCGGCGGCGCGGGTTTCCCCGCAGGCCTGAAATGGTCCTTCATGCCCAAGGACACCCCCGAAAGAAAATTGACGCGCTATGTGGTGTGCAACGCGGACGAAGGCGAACCGGGCACCTTCAAGGACCGCGCCATCATGGAATACAACCCGCACCAGGTCATCGAGGGCATGATCATCGCGGCCTGGGCGATGCAGTGCAAAATGGGTTTCATCTATGTGCGTGGCGAGTTTTTATGGCTCATTGAAAAGCTGGAACATGCCATCCAGGAAGCCAAGGAAGCAGGATTCCTGGGCAAGGACATCCAGGGCACCGGCTGGGATTTCGATCTCCTCGTCCACCGTGGAGCGGGAGCCTACATCTGCGGTGAGGAAACCGCCCTGCTCAACTCGCTGGAGGGCCGCCGCGGCGAGCCCCGCGTGAAGCCGCCCTTCCCGGCCGTCAAGGGCGCCTTTGGACAGCCCACGACCATCAACAACGTGGAAACCCTCGCGGCGGTCCCCGCGATCCTGCGCATGGGCGGCGCCGAGTTCGCCAAGATCGGCCGACCCAAAAACACCGGCACCCGCGTGTTCGGCCTGAGCGGCCATGTCAAGCGGCCTGGGCTTTATGAACTGCCGCTGGGCCTGCCCTTGGACTTCATCATGAACGATCTGGCAGGCGGTTCCAGCACCGGCAAGAAGATCAAGGCGGTCATCCCTGGCGGCGCGTCTGCGCCGGTCTTCAGCGAGAAGGAATTCGGGACGCTCATGGATTTCGACAGCGTGCGCGACGCGGGTTCCATGGCCGGTTCAGGCGGAATCATCATGCTCGACGAAGACACCTGCATGGTGCAGGCCTGCCTGCGCCTGATCCGGTTCTACGCCCATGAAAGCTGCGGCCAGTGCACCCCCTGCCGCGAGGGCTGCAACTGGATGGAAATGATCCTCCACCGCATCGAGCATGGCCAGGGCCGCATGGAGGACCTGGATCTCCTAGCCAGCATCACGCCCAACATCGCAGGAAAGACGCTCTGCCCGCTCGGCGACGCCGCCTGCGGCCCCATGGACTCCATGCTCCAGAAATTCCGCCCCGAATTCGAGCACCACATCACGCACAAGACCTGCATGGTGAAGGGTCCACGGTTGCTGGCGAATGTCGGTGGACACTAAAGCCAAACCTCTCCAGTTATGAGCCAACATCAAAGGCCCCGCATCGCGGGGCCTTTCTTTTTTTTCAGCTCTTAGCTCTTAACTCTCGACTCTCAACTGATAGCCCACAGGCTACTTCGCCGCGCTGTACACCAGCGAGTAATACAGCACTTTGCTGAGCCTGGGGCTTCGGACGCTGACCTTCAGCAGCAACGACTCGCCACTGGGAGACAGCGTGAATTCGTTGATGCGTTCTCCATCCTTGGCCTTGTAGGTCTGCACGATCTGCGAAGGGCTGGCGCTGGCATTCACCCAGAAAGTCTCGCCATCTTCGCGGGTCCAGGCGGTGCCGCCCTTCAGGGGCACGCGCACCGGCTTGCGGCCATCGAATTGGATGCTGACGCTGGAATCATCGTGGCTCAGGACCACGCGGCGATAGGCGGGATTCACGTCGGTCAGGCGTTTCTCGGCATAGCCCCGCATAAGAAAAGGGACACCTTCGGCAGCCAGCTCAATGCCCTGAGGCAGATCAGGGGTTTGGCTCAGGGTGAAGGTTCCCGTGGGGGCGCTGAAGGCTTTGACGGCGATGGGTGCGGGTTTGGTGGTCTCCGCCGCCATCAGGGCGGGGACGATGAGAAGGGCCGCGAAGATTTTCATAGGGGTCTCCCAAATAGCGCTTGTCAGCACCCTCAAATAATGTGAGCTTTTACTCACATCTTCCACTCGCATCCTCCATGAGCCCGTCCAACCCATCCCAGACCCGCAAAACACCGCGCCAGCGCCGTTCCGCTGAAACCGTGGAGGCGATCCTAACTGCGGCTGCTCACATTCTGGAGAAGGAAGGCTTCGAGGCCGCCACAACCAATAGGGTGGCGGTGAAGGCCGGCGTGAGCATCGGCAGCCTTTATCAGTATTTCCCCAACAAGGAATCGTTGGTCCGCGCGCTCAATGACCGCCATACCCAAGAGATTCTGGAGCTTCTGCAAAGGCGCTTCGCCGAGATCCGGGACGCGCCTTTAGAGGTCTGCGTGCGGGCCATCGTGCAGGCCATGGTGGACGTCCACCGCGTGAACCCTGCTTTGCACCGGGTGCTTGTGAACATCGTGCCCGGCATCGGCGGGCTGGCGGAAACCAAGGCCCTGGAAGATGCTGCCGCGGCTCTGCTCACCCAGTTCCTGAAGGCCCGCAAAACCGAGCTGCGGCCGCTGGATCCCGAGCTCTCCGCCTTTATGCTGGTGCATGCGGTGGAAGCCCTCACCCATGCAGCGGTGCTGGAACATCCAGAGCTGTTGAAGGGCGAGACCTTCGTGGAGGAGGCCTCTCGGATGATCCTCGGGTATCTGCGTCCTTCCGCTCTGGACCACCTTGGGACTTGAGACTCGGGACTTGGGACTTGGGACTTGGGACTCTAAACTCTCGACTCTCGACTCTTCCCTACTTCGCCATCAGCGAATACATGATCGCTTTCTGCGCGTGGAGGCGGTTTTCGGCTTCGTCGTAGATCAGGCTGCGGGGGCCGTCGATGACTTCTTCCAGCACCTCGTAGCCGCGGTAGGCCGGCAGGCAGTGGATGAAGATGGAATCCTTGCCCGCGGCTTCCATCACGGCGTTATCCACGGTGAAGCCCTTGAAGGCATTGACGCGCTCGGCTTTTTCTTCTTCCATGCCCATGCTCACCCAGGTGTCCGTGGCGACGACGTGCGAGCCCGCCACGCCCTCCATTACATTGTCGGTGATGGTCAAGGTCGTTCCTTGGGCGGCGTGATCCTCCAAGGCCGCCTCGATGATGGCCGCGTTGCAGGAGAATTTGACATCCTTGGGCGTGATGATGGTGCAGTCCATGCCGGTTTTGCCGGTGCCCTGCATGTAGGAGTGGGCCATGTTGTTGCCATCGCCGATGTAGGTGAGTTTCAGGCCATTGAGCTTCCCAAAGTGCTCCCGCACGGTCTGCAAGTCCGCCATGATCTGGCAGGGGTGCTCGAGATCCGTGAGGCCGTTGATGACAGGGACGGAGCCGTACTTGGCGAGGTCCGTGACCGTTTGATGGGCAAAGGTGCGGGCCATGATGCCCTGCACGAAACGGCTCATGACGCGGGCGGTGTCGTAGATGGGTTCGCCCCGGCCGATCTGGATGTCGCGGGAGGAGAGAAACTGCGCCGCACCGCCCAGCTGGTACATGCCCGCCTCGAAACTCATGCGGGTGCGCGTGCTGGATTTCTCGAAAATCATCGCAAGCACTTGACCCTTCAACGCCTTGTTGAACCGCTTGGGGTGCTGCTTCATCTCGTCGGCGATATCGAGCAGCTGCTTGATCTGCTTGGAGGAGTAGTCGCTGATGGAAAGGAAATGGGGCTGCCTGGCCATGGAACGCTCCGCGATAAACAGGTTAGGAGCCGTTACGAAACAACCAGTGCTTTTCTGGTTGTTGAGTTACGGCACCTTATGCCGTGCCCTTGGACCAAGGGACTGGGTTATTTTAAAACAACGGCTTAGTTCATCACGGAAAGGCCCATGAATCCAGCGTTCACAGTGTGATTCAGCCCACTTTCGGTTTCAGGCTTTCATGCCATGCAATCAGAAGTTTGGCTTCGGCTTCGGCCGTCGGCCCCGCCAGCTTGTTGCGCCCCTTTTCTACTTTTTCTTGGGTTTTGAACCAGGCCAGGGTGTCCTTCACGGTGGTGCCGATGGGGCGGAAACGGAGTCCGGCCTTGAGCGCCCGCGCATTGCGCCAGGTGTGGAAACCCTTGGTGTCCCCTTCGAAGGGGGCCCAGATGGGGAATTCCAGCCCCTCCTGCTTGGCCAGGAAAGCCGGGCTCACCCAGGTAAGCGTGCTGGTCGTGTTGCCGACCTTCTGGCAGGCCTTCACCACTTCGCCCCAAGCCATTCGACGGTCGGGCCCGGTCGCGTTGAATCGGCCAGTGGTGCCGTCCTCCACCAGCTTCACCAGCCACTCGGCTAGGTCCCGCACGTCTATAACCTGGAGTGGGTCGGTCGCGTTGCCGGGCACGGCGATCTCGCCACCGCGGTCGAAGCGCGCGGGCCAGTAGGTGAAGCGGCCTGAGGGATCATCCGGTCCCACGATGTAGCCTGGGCGGATGATGGTGGCCCGGCCGGGCATGGCCTTCTCGGCGGCCTGTTCGCAGAGGGCCTTGAGGGCGCCGTAATTCGCGAAGTCCTTGCCCATGGTTTCCACGGTCGGATCCGCCATTGTGGCCAGGGGCGCATCCTCGTCGCCGTTCTCGGGATTGGGCTCCTTGTAGCAGCTGATGCTGGAGATGTATAGGTATTGCTTGGTCTTGGAGGCCAGCAGATCGGCCGAGGCCTTCACGATGCGCGGGTAATACCCGGAGTTGTCGATGACAGCGTCCCAGGTGCCTTTCTCCAGCGCTTTGAGCCCATCCCCTTTGAGCGGGTCCCGATCGCCGTTCAATTCGGTGACCTTGCCCTTGAAATAACCTGGCCGCGTCTTGCCTCGGTGGAAGATAGTGACTTGGTGGCCCCGCGCTAGCGCGGCTTCCACAGTGGCTGGTCCCAGGAAACCCGTGCCCCCCAGAATGAGGATTTTCTTGGGATGTTTGGCTGATGGAACGCGCCCAAGCAAAGCGCCCGCAGAGGCGGTGGCCGCCGCAGCCGCGGCGAGTTCCAGGAAGGTGCGGCGTGAAAGGGTCATGGCGTCTCCGAAGACTCTGGCTCGTTGACCGGGACAACCTGTCCGGGAACAGTTGAAACATGTAGAATTTTTTACATCGTTACACAATGTAGGATCATCTCTGGCCAATCGCAAGGTCTTGAGGAAGTCAGGTGTCCATGATCTCAAGCAGGTCCCTCAGCCAAGGTTTACACAGCACCTTCTTGGTGGAGGAAGGCGAAGCGCCTGCGCTGCTGGAGTCTGGACTCTACTTCTTCTTCCTGCTGCTGAGTTTTTATCTGCTGCGGCCCCTGCGGGAGGCCCTGGGCATCGCCAAGGGCGCCGACAAGCTGCCTTGGCTGATGACGGGGACGCTGGTGGCGATGCTGCTGGTGAATCCAGCCTTCGCGGCCCTGGTGGCGCGGTTCCCACGCAAGCGCTTCATCCCGATGGTCTATCGCTTTTTCGCTCTGAACCTGCTGATTTTTTATGGGCTTTTCCACTGGAAGGCCGGAAATGCCTGGCTGGGCTACGGCTTCTACATCTGGCTCAGCGTCTTCAACCTGTTCGTTGTTTCGGTGTTCTGGGCCTTCATGTCGGACATCTTCAACGATGGCCAGGGCAAGCGGCTATTCAGCCCCATCGCTTCCGGCGGAACCCTTGGCGCCATCGTCGGGGCGGCTCTCACCGAAGCTTTGATGCGGGGTTTCCCATTAGGGCCTTGGCGGGTCCAGGCGACGCCAGCGATGCTCTTTCTGCTGTCCGCGGGCTGCCTGGAGGTCGCGAGCCAGTTCATGAAGCGGCTGGGCCGCCGCTTCGAATTGGATGGCAAGGAACAGCTCCAACGGGAGCCTGGTCCAGGTGTGCTGGAAGGTCTGCGGCTGTTGCTGCGCTCTCCATACCTTCGGCTGATCTGTCTTTACCTGCTGTTGTTCACGCTCACCTCGACCTTCCTGTATCTGATCCAGGGGCGCATCGTGGAGCGCACCTTCGCGGGGACCGCGGCCCGCGCGGCCGCTTTCGCACGGATTGATCTTTGGGTGAATGTACTTTCCCTGGCCACCCAGTTCCTGCTCGCCGGGCGCATTTTCACCCGCCTGGGAATGAAGGGCGCGCTGTGTCTCGTGCCCTTCCTCACGGTGTTGGGTTTTGGCGCGCTGTGGATCTGGCCGACCTTCGCCGTGCTGGCCGCAGTCCAGGTGGTGCGCCGGGGCTTGCACTACGCAGTGGACAAGCCCGC
This sequence comes from Holophagaceae bacterium, assembly GCA_016722505.1. GTDB lineage: Bacteria > Acidobacteriota > Holophagae > Holophagales > Holophagaceae > JANXPB01. Next base: position 998,379 of record JADKJH010000001.1, on the reverse strand, counting down.
GCGGGAGATGCTGTACATCCCCTTGGGCCCCGAAGAGAAATACAAATCCAAACCCTTCATAGACACCTTCATCTACCGGGGCGGCGATGCCATCGGCGTGTGGCTACCCACCTTCACCGCCATGCTGGCCGTACCCATGGGATTCCTGGGGGTAGCCGCGGGCGCGGCGTGGATCTGGACCGGCGTGCGGCTGGCTGTGCGCCGGGCAGGAATGGGTGGAGATCGGGGTTCAGAGCCCGTCGGCGATCAGGATGGCCGGTTGGAAGGGTAATTTCTCAGCGGCAGAGAAAGACTTCATCCCCCAAAGCACCAGGCGGTGCGCGTAAGGTTTCCATAGTTCCGGCCTTGCCATCACCGCGGCGATGGGAGGATGGAACATGAGGGCCTCCGGCAGCTCTTCCAGTTCTTCCTCCGTCAGCGCCATGGCTTCTTCCAGATCCCATAAAAAACCACAGCGGGCTTCGTGGCAGTCGGCCCAGAGTTGGAGCACTTCGCTGGGTTCGAAACTGCTGAAGAGCACACGATCCAGAGCATCCGCGGCATCCACGGCGGCCAAGGCCTGCTTCCAGCCGGGCTCGCCTTTGAGCTCGACATTGATAAGCTTCGCTGGAAGATCCAACACATCGCTCAGGCGCGGCACGTCTTCGCCATTCTTGAGCTTGGGCAGTTCGTTCACTTTCATCTGCCGCAGGATGCCGCCCCCCAGGGCGGTGCGAGCCAGGTCATCATCATGCAACACGCAGCAGACGCCATCCCGCGTGGGTTGCGCATCCAATTCGAAGCCATCCATTCCAGCCGAAAGCGCTGCGCGGAAAGCCTCCGTGGAATTCTCAAGATGCTTGGAGGAATAACCCCGATGACCTAGGCGCAATGGTTTTTGGGTAGACATGAGGGCTCCTAGTCCCTCCATTGTGGCGGAGTTTATGGAGATTTTTCATTGACCGGGAGCAAAGAATCGGGAATCGTTTTTTGATGCGCATTGCACTCAATCCATTCCCGCTGATCGCGAAGGACTTCTTCGCGTCCTTCAGCCTGGGTGGAATTCTGACCAATTCCGCGACGACAATCACGACTACGACTACGACCACGGCCTTCGGGGCGCGGCCGGTTTAGCTTTTTTCTTTTCGCTGACCCGGCCCCGCACCTATGGCGGGGCTTTTTATTTCAGGAAATATATGCGCGTGATGAAATTCGGCGGCACATCGGTAGCTTCGGCGGCGCGCATCCAGGCCGTGGCGGATATTGTCCGGGATGCAGCCGTCCAAGGCCCGGTTCTGGTGGTGGTGTCAGCCATGAGCGGCGTCACCAATCTGCTGCAGGAAGGCGTCCAGGCTGCGATCCGGGGTGAAGATGCGCGTACCGGCGATTGCTTGGCGCGCTTCTCAGGACTTCATCATTCCACCGCGGATGATCTATTCCCTGAGGACAAAGGGGCCCTGGATCCAGAGCTGAAGAGCCTCGAAAGTGAGTTCTCACACTACCTTCAAGGAGTGAAGCTTTTGGGCGAATGCCCGCCCGGAGTCATGGCAAGTATCTACAGCCTGGGAGAACGTGCCTCCAGCCTGCTTCTAGCCAAGTCCCTGAAGGCGGATCTGTTGGATGCGACAAGGTATATCCGCACCAATCGCGGCTCCCTTTTCGCATCGCCAGATTGGGACGCTACGGCCAAGGCTTTTGAGGACCTGCGGAAGAATCCGCCTCCGATAGCCGTGTTGCCCGGGTTCTTCGGGGCGGATGCGGATGGAAGAACCACGATCCTGGGCCGCGGCGGCTCTGACTACAGCGCAGCCATCGCAGCCTGGGCGCTGAATGCGGAATTGCTGGAGATCTGGACCGATGTGAATGGCATCTACAGCGCCGACCCACGCTTGGTTCCCGAAGCCTTCACGCTGCCGGAAGTCAGTTTCGAAGAAGCCATGGAGCTGTCCTATTTCGGCGCCAAGGTGCTCCATCCAAAGACCATCCAGCCAGCGCGGGGAAAAGACATTCCGGTGCGTGTCCGCAATACCCTCGCACCCATGCTGCCCGGGACGCTTGTGCATGGAGATGCAAAGCCATCGCCCCATGGCGCCCGGGGCTTGACCTATCTGGGTGGTGTCTCATTGATTGATGTGAGCGGCTCCGGCATGACCGGCGTGCCTGGAATCGCTGCGCGGGTGTTCCAGGCCATGGCCGCGGCGAACATCTCGGTCATCCTCATCACGCAAGGATCCAGCGAGTGCTCGATATCATTTTCAGTGGCAGAATCCGAGGCCGCCAAGGCCATGGAAGCCCTGCAATCGGCATTTGTGGCAGAGCTTGCCGCAGGAATGCTGGACCCCATCCAGCAGCGCACCGGCCACGCGATCCTTTCCCTGGTGGGTGACGGCATGAAGCACCGGCTCGGCGTCGCGGGAACGTTCTTTGGAGCGCTGGCGGCGGTGGGCGTCAACATCGTGGCCATCGCGCAGGGAAGCAGCGAGCGGAATATCTCTGTGGTCATCAATGAGGGCGATGAGGCCCGCGCGCTTCGGCAGGTCCACGCGGCCTTTTTCCGTTCCATGCCCCAGCTGCAGTTGGTGGTTTGGGGAAAGGGCAACGTTGGCTCCAAGCTGCTTCGGGCCATCGCAATCCATCAAACAAGTCCGCGGAGGAAAGTGGACCTGAGGCTTTGCGCTGTGGCCAACTCCAGGCATTTTGTGTTCAATGCGGAAGGTTTGAAGGACTGGGAATCCATGGATGAAGGTGCCCAGCCTGCGGACCTGAAAGCCCTTCTCAAGGCTGTGTCCAACGCGCGATTTACGAATCCTGTATTTGTGGATTGCACGTCCAATGATGCGGTGGCCGAGGCCTACCCAAAACTGATGGAAGCAGGCCTGCATGTGGTGACCGCGAACAAGAAGGCCAATACCGCGAGTCTCGAAGCCTACCAGGCCCTGCATCATGCCTCGGACCTCCTGCAACGGAAATTCTTGTATGAGACCAACGTAGGCGCAGGCCTTCCAGTCATCGAGACGTTGCGGAACCTGCTGAGGGGTGGCGATCGCCTGCTGAGGTTCGATGGCACGCTGTCGGGATCGCTTTCCTTCCTGCTGGGTCTTTTGGATGAAGGTGTGCCGTTTTCCGAAAGTGTGCGCATCGCCAAGGAAAAGGGTTTCACTGAACCCGATCCGCGGGATGACCTTTCCGGCCTTGATGTGGCGCGCAAGCTGTTGATCCTGGCTCGTGAGATGGGTGCGGAGCTGGAACTGGCGGACGTTTCCGTGGAAGGTGCGCTCCCCCAGGATTTCGATGCGGCGGGTAGCGTGGAATCGTTCATGGCGAGGCTTCAGAACTTGGATGAACTTTTTTCCCTTCGCATGGCAGCCTTGAAAAAGGAAGGCCGCGTACTCCGCCATGTGGCAAGCATCCAGGCCACAGAAGACGGCTTCCAATGCTCCGTCCGTCTTGAGCCCGTGGGCCCGGAGCATCCGCTTTTCACGGTCAAAGGCGGCGAAAATGCCTTGGCTTTCCTCACCGAACACTACCAACCCACGCCGCTGGTGGTCCGGGGCTACGGCGCCGGAGGCGATGTGACAGCCGCAGGCGTGCTAGCGGATATCCTGAAGATCGCATCTTTTGAAGGGCTCTCATGAGCTTGACTATCAGGGCCTATGCACCCGCCAGCATAGGCAACTTCGCGGCGGGATTCGACTTGATGGGGGCCGCCTTGGCCCCGCTCGATGGTTCGCTGTGGGGCGATGTGGTGGGAGCCAAGAAGGCATCCACGACGACGCTTCTGGCCACGGGCCCCTACGCCCATCTCATGCCTCCAGATCCGACGCAGAACCTCGTGCTGCGCACCTTCGCCTTTGTGAAGGACGCTCTTGCCACCAAGGACATTCCGTGCCCAGAAATGGCATTCACCCTTGAAAAAAATCTTCCGCGATCCAGCGGCCTGGGCTCCAGCGCCAGTTCCATCGTGGCGACCCTGGTGGCATGCCAGATCCTTCTTGGAGAACCGTTCACGAGGTCCGAACTTCTGCAGATGGCGGGCCGCGCTGAGTCATTGGTTTCGGGCTCTGTGCACTTGGACAACGTGGCGCCATCCCTGCATGGCGGCTTGCTGCTGCTGGTGCCTGGAGAGGGTGGCAGCTCCAAACCCCGGGCACTGCCTTGGCCCTCGGAACTGGTGATCGCCGTGGTTCATCCCCACTGTGAGCTCTCCACCGAAAAGGCGCGGCACGTGATGCCCAACCAGCTTCCGATGGCCGAAGTGTTGGCGTTCGCGCAAAACCTCGCGGCGTTTGTCCACGCTTTGCACACGAAGGACCAGGAGATCTTCGTGCGGTGCCTTCGTGATGTGTTGGCGGAACCCCGGCGCGCGGAACTGGTGCCTGGATTCCGCGCTGCGCAGAAAGCCGCCATGCGAGCCGGAGCTTTGGGCTGCTCACTTTCAGGATCGGGCCCATCAATCTTCGCAGTCGCTGAGGGCACCGAGCACGGAGAAAAAGTAGCAGCCGCCATCCAGGAGGCCTTCAACACCGTGGGTCTTGCCTCCGAGGCCAGGCTTTGTGGTGTGGACCCCTTAGGCGCGAGGGTGCTTCCTTGAAATTCATCAACACCCGCAACCCCAATGACACGGCCACCTTCCGCGAGGCTGTGTTGCGGGGCATGGCCCCAGGCGGTGGTCTCTGGATGCCCGAATCCCTGCCGGTGTTTGAAGACTGGGATAGCCTGCTGCAGCTGCGGTGGGTGGAGCGTAGCGAGATCATCCTTCGCCGGTTCATCGGCGTGGAATTCGATCAAGATGCTTTGGCTGCGGCCATCAGCAGTGCCTTGGATTTCCCCATCCCCTTGACTCAAATTCGACGCGGCCTTTACGCCCTGGAGCTGTTTCATGGCCCGACTTTGGCCTTCAAGGATGTGGGCGCGCGGTTTTTCGCCCACATCCTGGATCTGGTCCGCGAACCGGGGCTTCCCCTGACCATCCTCACCGCCACCAGCGGCGACACCGGGGCCGCCGTGGCCCAGGCCTTCTGGCACCGTCCCGCCGCGCGCGTGGTGGTGCTCTATCCGAAAGGCCGCGTCTCGGATCTGCAGGAGCGCCAGTTCGCCACCCTCGGGGACAACGTGGCCGCACTTGCTGTAGAAGGGTCCTTCGACGATTGCCAGGCTCTGGTGAAGGAATGTTTCGACGACGCAGCGCTGTCGGCCAAGCATGGCCTTACTTCCGCGAATTCCATCAATGTGGCGCGGCTGCTGCCCCAGATGCTCTACTACACCGAAGCGGTCGCCCAGCTGCATAAGCAGGATGTGCGGGAAGGCATCGTCATGGCGGTGCCTTCGGGCAATTTCGGCAACATCTGCGCGGGACTCATGGCCAAGCAGACGGGCCTGCCCATCCGCGCTTTCGTGGCCGCCACCAATGCCAATGCCACGGTTCCGCGCTACCTGGATAGTGGTGACTATCTACCTCAACCGAGCATCGCCACCATCTCAAATGCCATGGATGTGGGCGCGCCCAACAATTGGGAACGCATCCAGCATCTTTTCGGCGGGGACCTTTATTCGCTCCGGCAGGCCTTGAGGTGGGGATTCAAGAACGATGCGGATACCAAACGCTCCATCCGCGAGTTGATGGGTATGGGGTATCTCGCGGATCCCCATGCCGCGGTGGCCTACGCCGTGCTGGAGGAACGTCTCGGTTTGAGCGAAACCGGCGTATTCCTGGGCACCGCGCATCCCGCCAAGTTCCTTCCTGTCTACGAACCCATGGGCATCCAAGTCCCTGTTCCCGACTCCCTTGAATCCCTGCGGGATCGGCCTTTGCTATCAAAGGACATCCCCAACAATGTGGCGGCGGTTCGTCAGGCGCTTGAGAATTCTTAGCGCAGTGGATTCTTTGAATCGGGATTTGATGTGAACCCCTACTTCGGGGCGACCCCCTTCTCAAGTTGTTCGATGAGCGCCTTCAAGGCCTTCTTGTTGGGTTCGTCCGGCGCCTGGGCCAACGCCATGCGCGCGTGTTCAAGAGCCTTCTTCAGGTCCCCGGTTGCCGCGTAGCCCCGTGCCAGGCCCACATTCACGGGCCATTGCCCGGGAAATTTCTTCGCGTTGGATTGGAAGATATTCAAGGCCTCGGCCTTGCGTCCCTGTTGCAGCAGCTGCCGCCCCAGCTGGTGGGCATCCGTGGGCTTGGCTGATGGATTCGCGATGGCTTTGTCGAAGGTGGCCTGAGCAGCCTCCGCGTTCCCAATCTGAAGTTGGATTTGGCCCAGGGTAGAAAGGGTCTGGAAATTCTCGTTGCCCACAAAGGGCGCGCCAACGGCCCGCTGAGCCCAGTCCAGCCCGGCATCCAGGTGCTTGCCCGACTGGAGGGTGAACTGCGCGGCGGCCATCAGGTCAGACCACTGGAACCCAGGCGCCCCGTGCATCTCCTTTTTGAGATTCTGGAAGTACAACTCATTGGGATCATCGACCGCGATCGAGACTGGAATGCGCAGATTCTCCCAGCGCAATTCCAGCTTGGCCCTGGCGGGCTCCCGTTCGGTGAATTCGTAGGTCAGCCATTCCTGGAATTCGCCCTTGGCGGGCTTCACGTCTACGCGCAAGACATCCTGTTGCGGGTTGTACCAGTAGCTGCCCCAGGCGGAGGAATCCTTGGAGAGGATCACGGTGAATTTATCGGCTCCTGGAATCATGTGGAGCCCGTAGGAGCCCGCCGCCAGCGGTTTCCCCTCGACCTTCACGTCATGGGTGATCTTGAAGACGGTGTTCTCGTTGGCCCCGGCGCGCCAGGGGCACTCCTTGCAGTCGTTGAAACCCAGGTCGCTGAGGCCGTAGGGAACGAGTCCACCCCAGATCTTTCCCGTGCGGTCCTGACCCTCGCGGTGCACCCTGGGGCTGCTGTAGCTCACCGTCACTTTCACCAGGCCCATGTGCTGAGTGACCGATGCTTTCTGGTTATCCCCGCTGGGCGGCAGCGTCAGGCTCTGGGCATAGGCAGGTAATGCGGCCAGCGATGCGAAGCAGCCAGCGGCCGCAAGCCTTGCGACGAGGTTCAACTGCGAGGCGCGTGTCATGGGGTTCTCCAAAAAAACCAGGATGACCTGGAAAGCTGCGGGATGCGCCGTTCGGGGGTGAAACGTCCTTGGCGCGGGGCGAGATGCGATTGGCCTGCGGTAGGGAAATCCTGGCGGGGGCGAAGCCAAGATACTCCAGGAAACGTTGAGAGGGAATGGCCGGGGTGGCCCACAGTGGCAATTCCTGCGTCCACGTTTTCCCAATCCTTTCACCATGCTGCGAGAATGCAGGTGTGCGACAACCCCCGGACATGTCGGAAGACCTTCGACGTCAGAGCAGGCTGAATTCTCTGGGGCCATATACCTTCACAGCTTGCCTGCTGCTTTCCGCATGCGCCCGCCTGCCTGACGTGGAGCACTTGAAGACGCCGCCCAATTCGCCCACGACCCCCAGCGTGGTCACCGGCAAGGGCGCGCTGAGCAGCAAGGACGCCTCCTCTGTGGTCCCTGCCCGCCGGGGCTCAAAAGTGGACGCCAAGATTCTGGCAGGCCTTGAAGAAGCCGCCACAGGGCGGCCCCTCATCGCGGGCAACAAAGTCACACTGCTTTTCGATGGGCCCAAGACGATCACCGCGATGATGGCCGCGATGGCCGCGGCCAAGGACACCATCAATCTGGAAACCTACCTCTTCGACCAGGATCCGCTGGGCATGAAGTTCTCCGACATGCTCATCGCCAAACAGCAGGAGGGCGTCCAGGTCAGCATCATCTACGATTGCGTCGGCACCATGGGCACGCCCGAGGCCTTCTTCATCCGCATGCAGAAAGCGGGCATCCGGATGCTGCCCTACCACCCGCTGAGCCCCCTCCACAAGCTCCGCCGCTGGCGCCTCAACAACCGCGACCACCGGAAGATTTTGGTGGTGGATGGCAAGGTGGCCTTCGCCGGCGGCGTGAACATCACCGCGGCCTATGCCCGGGGTTCAATGTTCAGGTCCCGCGAGCGGAACCCTACTTCTGCGGGCTGGCGGGACACCCATCTACAGATCGAAGGCCCCGCCGTGGCCGCCCTGCAATGGATCTTCCTGGACAACTGGGCCAGCCAGAAGGAGAGCGTCCTGCCGGACCGGGATTACTACCCCACGCTGCCCCCGGCCGGCGACAAGGTCCTGCGCGTGCTGCGCAGCGAGCCCGGCAGCAACCACGAGGTCTACAAGGCCTATGCGCTGGCCTTCCAGGGCGCCACGAAATCCATCCACCTGACCGCCGCCTACTTCGTCCCCGACCGGCAGATCATGAAAGCCCTTCTTGACGCGGCCCGCCGCGGGGTCGACGTCAAGATCATCCTGCCCAACGTCACCGACAGCGGCTTGATCTCCCGGGCCAGCCATTCCTTCTACAAACGCATGCTCAAAGCCGGGATCAAGGTCTACGAGCTCAAGACGAACGTGCTGCACGCCAAGACCGCGGTCATCGACGGAAGCTGGTCCACGGTGGGCTCCACCAACATGGACACGCGGAGTTTCCTCCACAACAAAGAGGTCAACGTCGTCGTGCTCGGGGACGATTTTGGGCGTGAGATGGAGAGCGCCTTCCAGGACGATTTGAAGGATTCCAACGAAATTCTGCTGGAACAGTGGAAGCATCGCCCGTTCGGACAGAAATTCAAGGATTCGATGACGCGGCTGCTGTCCTACTGGCTCTGAAAGCCTGAGGGCGCAAACGCTGAAGGAGGATCAACCGGGGATCGGATCCCCCACGATCCACCCTCCGGTTTCAAGGCGATCGAGTTTCGCGCCCACCGCATCCCGCGCCTTCGTTCCGTGGACCGGCAGCACCAACACATCGCCACCCCTGGCCCAACCCAGCAGCGCGAGCACTGCCTCTTCTTCGGGAAGGACCACCCGCAGCCGATCCGCCGCCATGCCCCGGGCTTCCAGTTCCTTTCTGAGAATGCTGGGCACCTCTCCGGGTTCACGTCCCCGCATGAATCCATCGAGATCCTTCAATACCAGCAGGTCGGGTTCGAATCGTGCGGCCATAGCCGCAAGGCCGCGGATGGCGCCATCGTCCCGGTTGCCAGCCTGGCCCAGGAGCAGACCCAGGCGGCCCGGGCCGCGGGCCAGCGAGGCCACGTTAAGCAGGCCTTCGAGGCCCTCCGGATTGTGGGCGTAGTCCATGAAGACCGTGATGCCGCCGAACCGCCAGATTTCCATCCGTCCGGGATTGTCCTTTCGGGAAGCGCCGAAGGTGGCAAGGACGGAGGCTATCGTCGCAGGGGCGATGCCCAGGCCTGCGGCTGCCAGTGCTGCGCCTGCAAGGTTTGAGATGTTGTAGGCCGCGCGACCGCTTGAACTGAGTGGCATGGAAGCCACCTCCCCGAGATCGTGGTCTCCGCCCTTCCAGGAAAGACGAAGTCGGCCGCCACGCACACCACAGGTTGCGCCTCCGGTGGCTCGGTGGTTCCTGAGATGGGGGTGATCGTCATCCTGGGAGAACCACCCGATGGGGCAGCTCAGGGTGGGTGCGCGGGCGGCGAGCCCATCGTCATCAGCGTTGAGGACCAAGAGACCAAAGGGCGCCACGGCCCTTGCCACCACCAGCTTGGTATCCGCAAGTTCCTCGATCGTATGGATGCCGTATTCCCCAAAATGATCCGGGCTGACGTTGGTCACCAGGGCCACGTCTGCCCGGCGCACAGATAGTCCCCGGCGCAGAATGCCGCCCCGGGCGGTTTCAAGGATGGCGGCCTCGACCCGAGCATCACGCAACACCGAGCGTGCTCCGCCGGGCCCCGAATAGTCACCGGCTTCCACGAGCTGCCCTGCGACATAGATGCCGTCGGTGCAAGTATGCCCTGGAGTCCATCCATGAGCCGCGGCCATGGCAGCTAGCAGGCGCACGGAGGTGGTCTTGCCATTGGAGCCCGTCACCAGGACTACCGGGACACAGTGAAGCTGGCTCCAGGGAATGGCATCCACCGAAGACAGTGCATCCATGGGCCAAGCTATGTGGCCGGAACCAGCCCCAAGGGAAAGGGTTGCCTCGTCCAGAAGGGCCGGCAGATTCCGCAGATCCGCTTCCCGCAGCAGCGCCATCAATTCAGGCCGGGCCTCCGCAGCAGCCATAGCGCGAAGTGTCGCCGCCGCTGAAGCCTCGTCCCAAACGGCAGGGTGTCCCGGTGCGGAAAACCTGCCCAGGACGCTGCCCGAAGTTTCCTCAAGGGCCCGCAGCCAAGCCCATTCATTGACCTCTGTTGCCGTGAAGAGCTGGTCCTCGGCTGCGGCCATGGCCAAGCTGGCGCCGCTGGCGTGAACCCGTGCCACCACGTGCCCTTCGCGCCAACCAAGGCATTGCCGCATGCCCTGGACGTGGTGCGCCCATCGTTCGAGCGCCTGTCCATCGCCACTCTCAGAGGGAAAGGCTTCGAGCGCCGCGCCGCAAGATCCGAAAAAAAGATTCGGGCCAGTGAGCCGACGGCTGTCCTCGAAATTTGTGGAAACGGTCTCGCTCAGTCTTCACTCTCCCGCGCGAAGCGCACGCCGCGTTCATCCCGGATCAGGCCCTCCATGCCGTGGCCCCTTTCTTCGCCGGCCGCCATGATTTGGCTGGGTGGCAGAGCCATGGATTCGGAGTGCGTGGGGTAAGCAACTGCTGCCTTGGATGGAGGCGCGCCTTCGGGCCGGAACTTGATGACCTGTTTCCACGAGCGCGTCAGGGCATCGGCGAAGATCAGCAGCAGATCTCCGGGTTGGCCCATGCGCAGGGCGGCGTCCACGGCTTGCTGCTCATCAGGAATGATGCTGATGGCTTCCATCGGAACGCCTTTCGCTTTTAGAGCCTTGGCCAGGATGCGGGGGACTTCATCTCCATCGCGGCCCCGAAGTCCGTCGTCGCGGCGGCAGACATAGTGGTCGAAGCGCCCCGCCACCGTGTCGGCGATGGCGACGAGATCCTCGTCGCGCCGGTCGCCGGGACCAGCGAGCACCACGATGCGCTTGCCGGCCACTTCCAGGGCGCAGGCCAGGTCCGCCATAACGCCCACCGCGTGGGCGTTATGGCCGTAGTCGAAGATCACCTTGAAGGAATGCTCGTCGAACACGTTCATGCGCCCTGGCGCCTGGAAGAATGTGGTGTCGAAGGTGCGCAGGCCCATGCGGATGGAATCCAGCTTGAGTCCCATGGAAAAGGCCATGGCCGCCGCGAACATGGCGTTCTGCACGTTGTGCAGGGCCCGGCCCTCCATGGTGGCGGGCACCAGGTGCGTCCACAGCAGGGGAATGTGGCTGCCCTTGTCGTAGAGGGTGATCATCTGGCCGTTCACCCCGGCTTCCAGGGCGCAGGCGCGGCCCCCGGCGCGGATGTGCTCCCGCACAAGCGCGTGCTGGGGATTCATCGTCACGTAACAGAGGGTTTTCGCATCCGTGTAGGCCGCCATCTTCACCACCAGGGGATCATCCGCATTGAGCACGGCGCAATCCTGGGCCACCTCGATGATGATGCGCTTCACTTCCGCCAGCTGCTCCAGGGTGTCAATGCCCTTCAGCCCCAGGTGGTCCGCCTGCACATTGAGCACAGCTCCGACATTCACGAAGGGCACGCCCATGCCCGCCCGCAGCAGGCCGCCCCGGGCGATCTCCAGCACGGCCAGGTCTATGTTTGGATCCGAGAGCACCATGCGCGTGGCCACGGGCCCCGTCATGTCGCCCTCCACCGTGCGTTGGCCGTCGATGTAGACGCCGTCGGTCGTTGTGAGCCCCGGCGTGTAGCCCGCCATCTTGGTGACGTGCGCCAGCATGCGGGCAGTGGTGGTCTTGCCGTTGGTGCCCGTGAGGGCCGCGACTGGGACCCGCGATGGCGAGCCCAGCGGGAAGAGCATGTCGAGGACGGGACCCGCCGCATCCCTGGGCGTGCCTTCGCTGGGGGACACGTGCATGCGGAAGCCCGGCGCGGCGTTCACTTCGCAGATGGCGCCGCCCACGGTGCGGTAGCTCTCGGTGATGTCCGGGCTGAGGAAATCCACACCGCCCACGTCCAGGCCGATGGCGCGGATGGCGCGGGTGGCCATGTCCCGGTTGTCCGGGTGGATCACATCCGTGACGTCCGTGGCGGTGCCGCCGGTGCTGAGGTTGGCCGTGGACCGCAAGGGCACGATCTGTCCCGCTGGGGGCACCGAAGCCTCCGTGAAACCCTGGCGGGCAAGCATCATCGCCGCCTGGGCATCCAGCACCAGCCGCGTGAGCACCTTTTCGTGGCCCACGCCGCGGCGGGGATCCTGGTTCACGATCTCCACCAGCTCCTTGACAGTGCGGACGCCGTCCCCCACCACGTGGCCCGGCGTGCGGCGTGTGGCGGCCACCAGCTCGCCATTGACCACCAGCAGGCGGTGGTCGTCGCCTTCGACATAGGTTTCCACGATCACCGACCGGCTGTGCTCTTTGGCCGCGGCAAAGCCCGCCCGCACTTCGTCATCGGTGGTCAGGCGGATGGAAATGCCCCGGCCGTGGTTGCCGTTGTAGGGCTTCGTGACCACGGGAAAGCCGATGCGGCGCGCGGCGCGGATCGCGCCATCTTCGGTCTGGGCCAACTCCTGGCGGGGCACGGGAAGGCCGAGGCTGCCCAGGATCTTGTTGGTTTCTTCTTTGTCGCCGGCCAGTTCCACGGCGATATGGGAGGTCTTCCCCGTCACCGTGGCTTGGATGCGCTGTTGATATTTTCCGTGGCCAAGTTGGACAAGGGATTGGTCATTCAGGCGCATCCACGGAATGTTCCGGTCCTCTGCCGCATGCACCAGGAACATGGTGGAGGGCCCCAGGGCCCGGCGCTGGGCGTAGCGGATGTATTCGTCCCGGGCCGTTTCCCAGGCCCAACCTTCGGGCACGCTGCGCTCGGGCCGGATGTCATCAGGCAACAGCGAACAAAGCAGGCGCATGGCCAGCTCACCGGCCTCGACACCCTCTTCCTTCTGGGCGTACTCGTAGATCACCGTGTAGACGCCCTCGCGGCCTGCGCCACGGGTCTTGCCGAAGGTCACCTGCTCGCCCGCCACATTCTGCAACTCGATGGCCACGTGCTCCAGCACATGCCCCAGCCAGGTGCCTTCGTCCTCCCGCATGCGCCGCACGAAACCGCCGGGTTCGCCGTAGCTGCACCCATGTTCCTGAAGCCCTGGCAGCGCCCAGAGCAACTCCTCGATGAACCTGCTCCCTAACCGCGCCGTGGGCCACTGCTCCAAGGCCTCGAGATCCAGCTCCAGGCGGATGACCGGGAAGTGGGCATAGAGGGAAGGGCCGACATAGATGGATCGGTCGAGAATGCGCATGGGCTTTCCTTTTGCGGCTCACAGAAGTGGGGGGTATCGAGAATCTTACCCCGCCGCGGTGCGCACATGCTCGAATTCTAGGCCGAAGGCCGCAGCAAGAAACCCCAACAGAGCTTCTTTGACTTGAGACTTGGGACTTGGGACTAAAAACTTAAGTTCCCCATCCGAAACCAGAATCTCAGTTGCTGGCCTTTGCCCAGGAGCGTGCATCAGGGCCGGGGAAGGCCTCACGAGTGCTGAGGTTGAACGAGGCTCCGGCCACTAGGATGTGGACCGTGAGGCCCAGCATGCAGATGGGTTGGCCGGGATCCGTGTCGTCGATGCCGGAGTATTCGATGTTGGCGGCGTCCACCACGGTGATGCCGCCCTTGCCCTCGACTTCCAGCAGATTGTCGGGGCCGATGAAGGCGGCGGTGTCCTCGTCCAGGCCCAGGCCCACGGAAAAGGGATTGAAGGCGAGCGCCGAAAGGAGGCGGCCCAGACGGTCCCGCTGGCGGAAATGCTGGTCGATGATGAAGCGGTTGGTGAGCCCAAGGCCCGGCGCCAAACTCACGCAGCCCAAGGTGGGCACGGCGCCCTCTTCGCCGAAGGCGATCATGTGCTCGCTGAGGAAGCTGGCCCCGGCCGATGTCCCGGCGGTATGCACGCCCAGGGCATTGAGGCTGCGGGCGAGCTTGGCCACGGGGGTTCCGCCGAGGACGGTGGTGAGGCGCAATTGGTTTCCGCCGGTGAAGAAGATCCCGCGGGCCTGCGCCATGCGTTCCAATCGGCCCTTCTCGAAACAGTCGCGGCGCGTGTCGAAGTCCAGGGCTGTCACGCGGGCGGCGCCCAGCTCCGAGAAGATGCGCTCATAGCGGCTGCCAGTGTCCTTCAAGCGGCTGGCGGTTGGGATGACCACGATGTCCGCGTCAGGTCCCCCGCAAAGCTCCACAAAGCGTTTCAGGATGCGGGGATCGTGTTCCTTCTCCTCGGCACCACCGATGGGAATGATGAAGCCACGCTCTCTGCCCTCTGGCACCCTGCTTGGACTCATGGTTCCGGCTCCTCGAACATGCCGCGCCGCAGCGCTGCGCCTGAACGCACGAACCAGGCGCCCTTCATCATCACATCCACAGCACCGGCTGGTCCAAGGACCACCAGATCCGCGTCGCCGCCCACGTGAATGCGTCCCTTGCCCGATAGGCGAAGCAAGTCTGCGGGGTTGGACGTAAAGGCAGGCAGCACCTTTTCCAGAGCCTCGCCGGAGGCGGTCAATTCAAGCAATGTTTCCATCAGCGAACCAGGAGATCCCACGCCCATGCGGGTGATGCGGCCCTCGCCATCGAAGTGGGGCAGGCAACCGCCGCCATCGGAGCTGATGGTCACTTTCTCCGGAGGCGCACCGCTGGCCAGGTAGCGCCGCAATCCTTCGGCTGCGCTCCACGCGTCTTCGCCCGCTTCCACCGGAAATGCCGTGAGGTCGATGGTGCAGCCCGACCGGGCCAGATCCAGGGCCTCTTCGAAGAGCGCGCGGCGGCGGTTCACGTGGGTGGGATGGAAGACCCGGGGCGGAAGTTCGCTGGTGGCGAGGGCTTCGCGGATCAGTGACAAGCCCCGTGGCCCGTCGCCCACGTGAAGATGCAGGATGCCCGCCTTGCCCGTCATAAGGCCGCCCAAGTAGGCATCCGAGGCTATGCGCAGGAATTCGTCGAAGGTCGGCTGGCTGGAGCGATGATCGGAAATCGCCAGTTCCCCCACGCCGAGGATGCAATCCACAAACGCAATGTCGTCGCGCACGCTGCCTGTGAGAGTCAGCGGCGGCACAGGATAGCCGCCGGTCCACGCCCAAGCGCCCATGCCTTCGTTCCGCAGGCCGTTCACCGTGGCCACCAGGTCCCGCATGGTGCGGGTGGTGCTGTCCGTCCCCAGCACGCCCACCACGGTGGTGACGCCTCCCAGCGTGAAGCGGGAGAGCGGCACCGCAGGCACCCGGGTGTGGGCTCCGGCCTCGCCGCCGCCGCCCGTCACGTGGGCGTGGCAATCGATCAGACCCGGGATCAATCGTCGCCCTTCGAGATCCACTTCCTCGGCCAGAAAAGCGCCGAGATCAGAGGCGTTCTTCCCGATCCAAAGCACTTTCCCGCCGCCCACCAGCACATCGTTCAGGCCCAAGGCCTCCGGCGCGTAGGTATCTGCTTTGCGGAGCAGCGTGAGTGTTTGTGCTGGGGCTTCAGAAGGTGTGGTCATCACACCTTCTAGTGTAGACGGACCAGCTGTCTGGCCCTCGACTTCTCAACCCTCAACTCTCGGCTTTTTAACTTTTCGACTATTCAACTCTTCAACTTTCCCTAAATCACTTTCCCCGGATTGAAAATCCCGACCGGATCCCAAGCGCGCTTCAGGGCGCGCAGCAGCTCGATCTGGCCGGGATCGCTCAAGGCCAGAAAAGCCTGGCGCTTGGCCAGGCCGATGCCGTGTTCGCCGCTCAATGTGCCGCCCAACCCCACGGCCAGTTTGAAGAGATCCATCAACTGGCTGTCCAGTTCCATCGGCTCAGTTTCGCCCGCGGCCAGCAGGTTCACATGAAGATTCCCGTCACCCAGATGGCCATAGGTCACGGCGGGGATTTTCAGCTTTTCAAGACCTTCGAAAAAGTCATGAATGCGGCTGCGTGGCACCACGATATCTTCGCTGACTTTTTTCGGATGCTGTTCCTTCAGGAAAGCCGACGTCAACCGCCGGATGTTCCAGATCTGCTCCCGCTGCCTGGATTCCGATGCGATCTGCAGATGCTCCGAAATGGGCCCGAGCGCATCTGTAAGGGCTGCGATGAAGGCTTCCGACGTGCAGCCTCGATCATCGAATTCCAGGATCGCGAGGGCCGTGCCTGGCAGGCGGCGGGCTTCCTCCGGCCCGTTTTCGCGCAGTTCGGCCAGAACCGCGGGATCAAAAAACTCGAAGGCCGAAGGAAGAAAACCGTTCGCGCAGAGCTGTCCAGGCAGCTCCAACAAATCCTGGAAATTCGCTACCGGAAGCAGCAGCGTCAGGAATTCTGTGGGCTTTGGAATGAGCCGCACCGTGGCGCCGGTGATCATCCCGAATATGCCCTCGCTGCCGATGAGCATTTGGGCCAGACTTGGACCCGCATTGGCCTTCACGCTGCCGATGCCGAAGCGGTGGATCTCACCGTCTGCCATAAGGGCATCCACGGACAATACCCAATGCCGGGTCATGCCGTACTTGCAGGCGTTGGGCCCGCCAGCGTTCGTGGCCAGACTCCCGCCAAAGGCGCAGAGAGGCCATGAATTGGGGTCTGGCGGATAAAAAGCATTGAGGCTTCGGCGGCGCCTTTCACATCCCGGAGCCACGCGCTGGAGGGGGCGGAAAGCGTGAGGTTCTGTTTTGAGATTTGGATCTCGCCGGGCCAGGCTCCCATATCCACCACCACGGCGCGCCCGGTTGGCAGGCAGCCGCCCGCTTTGCCTGTTCCCGAGCCCCGGGGAACCAAGCCGAAGCCTTCAGCCTTGGCGATGCGGACCAATTCACGGAGGTCCTCCCGGCTTTTCGGTTTCACCACCGCCAGCGGGAGGTTTCCCACCACATGGGATTCATCGAAGCGGTAGGGTTCCAGGCTCTCGATGTGGTCGAGAACCTCGGCATGAGGGAGCCGCAGAGTCGGCAAAGTAGACATCACTGTCCATGATGCCCGCTTACTAGGTGTTTCTGACATGCATCACAAGCATTGTCCGGTAGGTTAGAGGCTCCGGCTCCGCGAACGAAGCGAGTGGGAGGGCGCGCTGCGCCCGATAGCTGGAGGGGCTACACTGGGCAATCCAGATTTCCTTATGACTCCTATCCCTTTTCCCGCACCTGTGCTGCCTTGGATCGCGGTGGGATTCGCCGTGACGGTGGCGATGTGGTTGGCGGTGGCTGTTCGGCGGCGCGGCGCAGCGCGTGATCAAGCTTTGAAGGCCCTAGACCAGGTGGCAGAACTGGCGGGGCTCATGGTTGCGCAAGTTGACCTGGAAGGGTGTTGGCAGCTGATCCCCAAGCCGCTAGCTGCGCTGCTGGGCCGGGAGGAATCGGACCTGTCGGGAAGGCCCATCATCGAATGCCTGCATCCCGATTACCACGAGCCCTGGAAATCTGGATATGCGGCGCTCTTGAATGGCGAGCTACCGTCCTTGGCCCTGGAAGCAAGGGTGCCACGGCCTGACGGCAGCGAGATTTGGATCCAGATCAACGGCACGCTCAGCTTGGATCGCGGCGGGCTTCTGCGCTGCGTCCAGACCGTCGTGCGGGACATCAGCCAGGCTCAGGCTGTGGCCCAGTCCCTGAAGGACAGCGAAGAAAAATTCCGCACCCTGTCCGATAACATCAACTGCGGCGTCTTCCTTTACACGGAGGTTTTTCATTACGTCAATCCGGGCATGGAGGCCATCACCGGCTACAGCGCTAAGGAATTGCTCGGACAGCCGATCTGGAAGCCAGTCCATCCCGATGAGCAGCACCTGGTGCGGCAGCGGGGCGAGGCTCGGCGCCGCGGGGAAGTGGTGCCCGACCGCTATGTGTTGAAGCTGCTCCACAAGGACGGGCACACCACGATCTATACAGATTTCATTGCCCGTGCGGTGACGCTTGGGGGGAAGGTTTACGGGCTTGGCACGGCCTTCGACATTACGGACCGTGTGTTGGCGACTGAGGACCGCCTGAGGATGGAGCGACAAATCCTGGAGGCTCAAAAACTGGAAAGCCTCGGCTTGTTGGCGGGCGGCATCGCCCATGATTTCAATAATCTGCTCACGGTGATTCTCGGCAACGCCAGCATCATCGTGGAAGAAGCGCCACCGAAAAGCCTTCTTCAAGCCTGCGCCACGACTGTGGTGGACACCTGCCATCGGGCTTCGGCCCTCACGCGGCAGATGCTCGCGTACTCGGGGAAAGGCCGCTTTGTGGTGGAGCCAATTGATCTCAACACAACCGTGAAGAGCATCACATCGCTGGTCGAATCAGCCCTTCCCAAGCTCATCACGCTTCGCTATGAACTGGGCCAGGATCTTCCAGGACTCAATGCTGACCAGGCCCAGCTGCAGCAGGTGGTTCTGAACCTGGTCACCAATGCCGGGGAATCCATGGGCCATGGCAAGGGTGTCATCACCCTATGCACAGGCTTTCAACAGCTGACGGATGCTGATATCGCGGCTTCCTATTCCGGCCAGGAGCTCCGGCCGGGCCCCTACCTCTTCCTTGATGTGGCAGACAGCGGCCACGGTATGGACGAAGCCACCAAAGCGCACGTCTTTGAACCCTTCTTCACCACGAAGGCCACCGGACGAGGCCTGGGGCTCGCGGCCATCCAAGGCATCGTCCGCGGCCACAAGGGTGGCATCTGGATCTACAGCCTCCTGGGGAAAGGCACCACCTTCCGTGTCCTGTTGCCGGCCCTTGGCGCACCCGTGGCAGTGGCAACCCAGGCATTCATCCAGCCTGATGATTGGCGCGGATCAGGCCTGGTGCTGGTCGTGGATGACGAGGCGCCTATCCGTGCCATGACAGCCACGGCCCTGGGACGGATGGGTTTTGAGGTTGTGGAGGCTAGTGACGGGCAGGAGGCCATTGAAGTTTTCCGCCGCCATGCATCAGCGTTGCGTGCCGTGGTCCTGGATCTGGTCATGCCTGTGATGGGCGGGGAATCCGCCCTTGAAGAGATGATGCGCATCGCGCCAGCCATTCCCGTGATCCTCAGTTCTGGCTACGAAGGCGACTCCCCGAACCAGGGCCTCGCCAGCGGACGGCCCTTCCTGCAAAAGCCCTACACCATCACCGAATTGATCGAAAAGGTGCGGAATGTGGTGGGGTGACGGCTTTTATAACCGCGCCGCTCGCCGATTTCCTGCATAGAATCACATGGGATGACGGCCCCGGTCGGCATAAGGATCCGTAACGATGGCGCGCTTGCTTCTTCTCCATACCGGCGGCACTTTGGGCATGGCGCCCAGCGGGGACCCTTCCTCGCTCGCGCCCGGACCCTATCTGGATCATGTGCTGGAGCGGGTTCCGGAACTTCGCGATCTGGCGGAACTGCAGGTCGAAGTGCCCTTCAATTGCGATTCGGCCTCCATGGAGCCGGAGCATATCCTCGGGCTGGCATCGCACATCCGCAGCCGCGCGGCCAGCTTCGATGGCGTGGTGCTGATCCATGGCACGGACACCATGGCCTTCACGGCCTCGCTTCTGGGGTTTCTGCTGGCGGACCTGGGCAAGCCCGTGGTGATCACCGGCTCGCAACGGCCCTTGTCCTATGTCAGAAGCGATGCACGGGAAAACTTGGTGGATGCAGTTGATCTCGCCACTCGCGGCATCAACGAAGTTGGCGTCGTCTTCGGCACGCGGTGGCTGCGCGGCGTGGCGACGGACAAGCTGAGCGTCCACCGCTACGAAGCCTTCGACAGTCCGAACCTCGCCCCGCTGGCCGAAATCGGCATGGATCTGGTGATCCATCCCCATGCGGGAAAATTCGAACGGTGCATGCCGAACTCGGTTGGCGCCGCCTTCGAGAGCAACATCACCGTCTACCGACCTTTCCCTGGGATGCATTGGGAACTCCCTTCCAAGGGTTCCCGTGGCGTTCTGATCGAAGCCTACGGCGCGGGAAATCTGCCCATGGAACGCAAAGACCTTTTGTCGCTGTTGCGTCATTGCCGCGAGCACCTGCTGCCTGTGGTGGCCACCACGCAATGCGTGTCGGGCTCGGTGGATATGGAAGCCTATGCCCTGGGCCGGGCCTTGGGTACCGAAGGCGGCATAGGCGCTGGCAAGCATACGCGCTGGTCCGCCCTGGCCAAGCTGGGACTGTTGCTGGGCGCGAATGCCAGTGCTGAAACGGTGAGAGAAGCGTTCACCAAATCCTGGGCCGGGGAACCCGTCTAAGCCGCCAAGCCGTCCTTCGTCCGGCTTAGCGACCGTTACGAACTGACCAGAAAAGCGCTGGTTAGTTCGTAACGGTCGCTAAACTGGAGCTTTCCAGGATTCCAGATGCTTGATCCCCAGCTCCTCCGCCGCGATCTGGAGGCCGTGAAACTCGGTATCGCCAACCGGGGCGCGTCCTTTGACGACGCTACATATCAGACGCTTGAGACCGAACGGCGGCGAGTGATCCAAGAAGCGGAATTGGTGAAGGCCGCCCGCAACAAAGCCGCTGAGGAAGTCGCCAAACTGAAGCGGGCCGGTGAAAGCGCCGACGCCATCATCACGGCACAGCGGGAAATGGGCGATCAGTTGAAAGCTCTTGAACAAGCTGAGAGGGAAGCTGAAATCGCGTTTAGAGCCTTCGTGGCGACCATTCCAAATCTTCCGGATGTCTCTGTGCCGGTGGGTTCCGATGAGCATGCGAACGTAGAGATCAAGCGCTGGGGCCAGCTTCCAGCCATCGCCAACCCCATGGATCATGTGGACCTCGGGACGAAACTGGGAATCCTGGATCTGGATCGCGCCGCGAAATTGAGCGGGGCACGCTTCAGCGTGTTGATGGGCTGGGGCGCAAAACTGGAGCGGGCTCTGGCGGCCTTCATGCTTGATCGGCAATCGTCCAGCGGCTACCTCGAAGTGATTCCGCCGTATCTCGTGAATGCTGAGAGCCTTTATGGGACAGGGCAGTTGCCGAAGTTCGAAGAGGATCTCTTCAAGATGCCTCACGGAGAATCCAGCCTCTATCTCATCCCCACCGCCGAAGTGCCCGTGACGAATCTCTACCGCGACGAGGTGCTGGCCTTCGACCAGCTGCCCTTGCGCCACTGCGCGCTGACGCCCTGCTTCCGCAGCGAAGCCGGCAGCCATGGCCGCGACACGAAGGGCCTCATCCGACAGCATCAGTTCCACAAAGTCGAGCTGGTGAGTTTCGCCGCGCCAGAGCAGGCTGAAGCGGAGCTGGAGCGGCTCACCGGCAATGCCGAGGCCATCCTGGAAGAGCTGGAACTGCCCTATCGCCGTGTACTGCTCTGCACCGGCGACATGGGTTTTTCCAGCCGCAAGACCTATGACCTGGAAGTATGGCTACCCAGCCAGAATTCCTACCGCGAGATCAGCTCCTGCAGCTGGTTCGGCGACTTCCAGGCCCGGCGCGCCAACATCAAATACAAGCCCGCCGATGCGAAATCCAAGGCCACGTTCCTGCACACCCTCAACGGTAGTGGCCTCGCCGTGGGCCGCACCTGGGTGGCGGTTCTGGAAAATGGGCAACAGGCCGATGGCAGCGTGAAGATTCCCAAAGCGCTGGTGCCGTTCCTGGGAACAGAGTGGCTCCGCTAAGGGGGCTTCTCCCGACTGGTCCATAGGCAAATATCAAAAGTGGTCCAATGGCCTTGCTTACTGCTTGGTACGTTTTTCTGGTTGAACCAGGAGATATCCATGCGCCATTCCGTCATCGCCCTGCTCTTGCTGCTGCTTGGGTGCGGGGGCTCCACGAGCAGCATCGGCCCCATGCCGGGGGTACCGCCGAGCATCAGCGTCCAGCCCCAGAGCCAGTCCGTCACCGCGCCCGCCACGGCCATCTTCTCGGTGACCGCCACCGGCGACGCGCCCTTGGCCTACCAGTGGCGCAAGAACGGAACCGACATTCAAAACGCCACGGGCGCTTCCTATACGACCCCCGCCACCACCGTTGGCGACAGCGGCAGCCAGTTCACTGTGCGCGTCAGCAATGCTGCGGGGAATGTAGTCTGCAACGTCGCTACGCTGACCGTAGCCCCACCTGGGATCCCTCCGAGCATCAGCGCCCAGCCCCAAAGCCAGTCCATCACCGCGCCCGCCACGGCCACCTTCTCGGTGACCGCCACCGGTGACGCGCCCTTGGTCTACCAGTGGCGTAAGAATGGAACTGACATCCAAAACGCCACAGGCGCTTCCTACACAACCCCCGCCACCACCGTCGGAGACAGCGGCAGCCAGTTCACCGTGCGCGTCAGCAATGCCGCAGGGAATGTCGCCAGCAGCGTCGCCACGCTGATCGTGGCCGCTCCGCCGGTGCCAGACTTCAGCCTCGCCGCCGCATCTGGGACGGTGACCTCGGGTACCAGCGGGCCCGCGACCATCAACATCACCCGTACCAACGGCCACACCGCAGCCATCACTTTGGGCATCCAGGCCAACTCTCAGAACATCACCGGCAGCGGAACCGTTGGCACGTCATCATCCTCGGGAATCCTCACCATCGCAGTGCCCGGTGGCGCCCCCGCAGGCCCGCTTTCCCTCACGTTCACCGGCAACGATGGCACCTTCGTGCACACCGCGGCCCTGAACCTGACGGTCGTGGCCTTGACCAAGGTGCGATTCTTCTCCGCGAGCTGGGGGGACAATGCCATCCGCATCACCGATGACCTGCTCAATGTTCCCGGCGTGGCCACCCCGCGCCTGATCCAGGGAGCCAACACCCAGATCAGCAATATGCATGTGGATCACCTGGCCGTGGACCGGACCCGGAAGATGATCTACGTGGTCAATACAAATCCGGCCAAAATCCTGGTTTGGCACAACGCCGATACCGTGTCGGGGAATGTGGCGCCGAACCGTGTCATTACCCTTCAGGGCGTCACCAGTTTCGAAGGGGTCACCCTCGATTCAGCGCACGACCGTCTGTACGTGGCTGGGTACGCTGGTTCCGCCGTTGTGTGCGCGATCAATAGTGCCAGCACGCTGAACGGCAACGTGACGCCCACAGCGCTCCTCGACGCGCCGGGTGTCTGGCTCTGCCTGGATCCCGTGAATGATCGGCTCTACACCACCGAGGGCGCGGCTGACAAGGTTTACCGCTTCGACAACGCCAGCACCCTGGCCACCGGCGCAACGCCCTCTCGTGCCATCTCCTTCACCGGCCTTTCCCTGCGCAAGATCTGGGTGGATCCCGCCAGCGACCGCATGTACCTGGCGAGCCGGAACACTTCGGCTGGAGGCTTCAATATTTTCGCCTTCAATGCGGCGGCCTCCCTGACAGGCGCCATCGCCGATCCGGACACAGCGAGCGCGGCGCGCCACTCCCTGGGGACCGCCATGAACGTGATGGTGGATGCCGCCGACCGGCTCTACTTCTGGGAAGATTCGGCCACGAACGTGCGCATCTTCTTCAACGCGAGCGCTCTCAGCGGCACCATTACCCGCCAGCCGGACAAGGCCATCCCCGGCGTGGTGCAGCACGGATATGGCATGGACTACCTGCTGTACTGATCGGCAGTCTGGATCAAATCAAGGGAAGGACAGGATCGTGAGGGTGTTTTCAGGGCTATGCTCCTGAGAGCACCCTCATATTCATCACAGGAATTCTTGTGGATCTTTTATGCGTGGAACACCTTGCGCTGCATCGCGCTGAACGCTGGCACCTGCGGGGAATCTCATTCGATGTCCAGGCGGGCGAAGCCTGGGGCATCGTGGGTGAGAGCGGCGCGGGCAAGACCACGCTGATGAATCTGATTCTCGGATTGTTGGAGCCTTCTCAAGGGCATGTGCTGCTTTCGGGCGAAGCCTGGTCAAATATTCCAGAGAGTGTCCGCAGGCCCCGCAGACCGTTCATCCAGGCGCTTTTCCAGGATCCCATGGCCAGCCTTCCGCCTCATATGACGGGCTTTGAGATCCTGGAAGAGCCGCTGGTCATCCATGCTCGCGGCGATCGAAAGACCAGGCGGAAAGCTGCTGAAGAGATGGCTGCAAAGGTGCGGTTTCCCGGACTGGCTCTTGCCCAGAAGCCCCACCAGTGGTCCGGTGGGTTGGCCCAACGGCTGGCATTGGCGCGGGCGCTGATGCTCTCCCCAAGCTCCTCGTGTTGGACGAGCCCCTATCGGCGCTGGACCCGACCCTTGCTGGCCATATGCTGGAACTGCTGCTGGAATTGAAAGCCGAAGGCATGGCGATGCTGTTTGTCAGTCATGACCTGCTGGCCGTGCGCCGCCTGTGCGACCAATTGCTGGTGCTCTACGGCGGCGAAATGATGACGCGAGGGGCAACGAGAACGCTGCTTTCAGAACTGCGCCATCCCTACTTGCGGGGCCTCTGGGAAGCGCTGCCCAATCTGGAGCTTTCATCCCAGCCGAGACGTTGGGGGGTGGAGCGGATCCGTGGTCTGGAAGCCGATGGCTGCCTGTTGCTGGACCGCTGCCCGAAGGGCTCGGATCAGTGCAAAACAGCGCCCAGCCTGGATCTGGACGAGCGCTGCCATCATCCGCAGATGGTGAGGCCATGAGGCATGAGGTGGTGAGGTTCAATAAGGTAGCGGCCTAAGGCCGCATCTGATAGTGCCCCTCATACCTGATACCTCATGCGGCATACCTCCCACTTCATTCTCCGAGGTCTCCCTGCTCGATCGGGCTGATTTTTGGATTGATCCAAATGCCATTGATGCGGCCCCAAAGTGAGCTGAAGCCTGGCCGCAGTTTGCCTTCGGTTTCCATGAATTGGACCTCGGCGCCGAGCTGCTTGGTGACCAATTGGTTTTGCAGTTCTGCCAGCAGGGTGCGGCGCTGCTCGAAATTAAGGCTGGGGGCGGGGGTGCGGGCGATGATCTTTCCGATCCAGAGTTTGCCATCATTGCCCCAGGCTGGGGCGCTGATCTGACCTGTGGCCGTGGCAAGCAGTTCTTTACGGATGCTCAAGGAACCGGCTTCCGGATAGGTTTTCACGGTGGTATCAGCAACGGCTTTCACCTCACCGCCAAGGGCCTTAAGATCGCCGCCCTTGAGCTGGGCGGTCGCGCGCTCGAGCAGCTGCCGCTTGGCTTCGTTTGACTTCCAGGAATCCAGGACTTTCGCACGGATTTCTTTGAGGGGAGGCACGGAGCTGGGCAACTCCGAAAGCACCTTGAAAACCACGAAGGTGCTGCCTGCATTCTGCACTTTGGAAATGTCTCCGACCTTGAGCTTGAAGATGTCATTCACCATCATGCCGGGGAAGGCGATGCCCTCGATTTGGGCGGAGGCGTCGTTCACCAGAGGTTTGCTGGTTTTCACTTGCAGATCCAGCGCGCGAGCGGCTGCGTTCATGTCCCCGCGGTCTCCGGTGCGTTTGCGCAGCTGGGCGAGCTTATCCTTGGCCCGGCTCGCGAAACGTTCTTGCGCCAATTCGCTGCGCAGAGATTCTTTCACGTCCTCGAAGGTCTTCGTGCGCCGGCCATCGAGCCGGATGATGTGGACACCAAAATTGGTGCGCACCGGCTGGCTGAACTCGCCCTCTTTCAGCGCAGCGGCGGCATCTTCAAAGGATTTCACCATCTGCCCGGATTTGAACCAGCCCAAGTCTCCCTTATTGCCATTGTTGCCCTTGGCGGAGGGATCCTCGCTCAGGGCTTCGGCTTTCTTGGTGAAATCGGCGCCTTTGAGGAGTTCCTCACGAAGTTTTTGCGCCTTTTCGATGGCGGCAGCGAATTCCTCGTCGGTCTTGGCCTTGAACAGGATGTGGCTGGCTTTCAATTCCGAGTATTCGGCCTTCTTGGATTCGTAGGCGGATTTCAGCGCCGTGTCATCGGGATTCAAGGTGTTTCCGAAAGAGGCCATGTCCACGGGGACATACTGGATGATCCGGCGGGGCCCTTGCTGAAAACGCGGGCCGGATTCCTTGAGGTAGCTTTCCAGTTTGGCGTCGCCCGGATCCTGCACCGCCGCAGGATCAGGCGTGAGGCTCACAACCTCGATGCTGATTTTTTCGTTCCGCATGCGGTTTTCAGCGTCGATCCAGGTTTCATCCACTGGCATCTCATTGCCCAACTGGGCGTTGAGCTTTTGCTGGATCAATCGCTCCTTGGACTGTTTCTCCAGTTCCTTGAGGGATGTTTGGCTGGACTGCAGGATGCGGTCTATTTCGGCGAGGGGGCGCAGCGTGCCATCGGGATTCTTGAAAAATTCATAGCGTTTCAGCATGGACACCAGGTCCTCGCGCACTTCCTGGTCTGTCACTATAACGTGGTGGCGGTCGGCCTGTTCTTGCTTGATGGCCTTGTCAATGAGCATTCCCAGGGCTGTGCTTTGGGCATAGGCCAACCCTTCCTCCGTGCGGGCCTTCTCGCCCATGCTGCGCTGGATGTAAAGGGTGTTGAGGTCCCAATCGCCTTTCAGGATCTCGTGGCCATAAACCCTGGCGACCACGTTGTCTGCGGCTTCGGGTTTGCCGCTCGGGGCGAGGTAGGCCACCATGCCCGCCAAGGTGAGCATCATCAATACCGCGGTGGGGGTCTGGTTGCCTTGAAAGGCTTTTCGGAAATTACGGAGCATGAAGGGACTCTCCTGGAGCGGACCATAACCCAGCAACCCCGCTGAACTGCGGAGCCATATGGCCATTGGCCCGAATCTTCAAGCTTATCAAAGCTTCGCTCCCCTTCTAAGCCGTTATGACGAAATAACTTCGTCAGCGCCATGGTGGACCGGCATAGAGGCTCCAACTCTGTGAACAAAGTGAGCCCGCGCCCATAGATGGAGCGCGGACTCCCCCCCCCCCCCCCCCCCCCCCCCCCCCCCCCCCCCCCGCCGCGCCGACATGCCATAACGAACTAATCAGAAAATCGCTGATTATTTCGTAACCGCTCCTAAACTTAAAGATCGAGGAATGCATGGCCGTCCGACCCGTACTCACCTGGGGTGACCCCCGACTAAAAATGAACAGTGCCGATGTGGAGGACTGGTCACCTGAGCTGGATCAACTGGTGGCGGACCTGTTCGAGACGGCTCTGGACGAAGAAGGTGTCGGGCTGGCGGCCCCGCAAGTAGGTGTGAATCTCAATCTCGCCGTGATTGACACGTCCTGCGGGGAGGACCCAGCGCAGAGGCTCATTCTCATCAATCCCGAGATCATCAAGACCGAGGGCAGCCAAATCGGTCCCGAGGGCTGCCTTTCGATTCCGGGTATCCATGAAGTGTTGGAGCGCCCGAAAAAGGTCACGATCAAGAATCGGCGGCCGGACGGAACCTGGGATGAAATCTGGGGCGAGGATCTGATGGCGCGCGCCTTCTGCCATGAAATAGACCATCTACGCGGTCGGCTCTTCGTGGAGTACTTTGGCCCCGTGAAGCGCCAAGTTATCCAGCGCAGGTACCAAAAACAGCGGAAAGCCTCGTGATCCCGTGACGCGCATCGCCTTTCTTGGCACCCCCCAGGTCGCGGTGCCGGTGCTTCGCGCCTTGGCGGCGGCCCACCCGGTCCAGGCGGTCTTCTGCAATCCTGACCGGCCCACGGGGAGAGGCCGCGTGCTCACGGCGCCGCCTGTGAAGGTGGCTGCGCTCGAACTCGGCCTCACTGTTCACCAGCCGGAACGCTGGAAGATCGACGGAATGAAGGAACTTTGGGCTTCTCTGGAGATTGATCTGGCCATCGTGGTGGCCTACGGCCACATCCTGCCTTCCTGGATGCTGGATTCGTGCAGCCTGGGCGCATGGAATTTGCATTTTTCGTTACTGCCCCGTTGGCGGGGCGCGGCACCTGTGAACCACGCACTCCTGGCGGGGGACGCGGAGACCGGTGTGAGTCTCATGCGATTGACCCCAGGCCTTGATGAGGGTCCGGTGCTGGCCATGAGCCGACGCCCCATCATGCTGCAGGACACCTCGGAAACGCTGCTCGGGCAACTGTCGGGGGATGCGGCGATCTTGCTGGAAAACCACCTTCCCTCGCTATTGGACGGCTCAGCCCATCCCCAAGAGCAGGTCCATTCGGCCGCCACCTTCGCCCCGAAACTCACCAAGGAAATGGCGCGTCTAGAGCTGTCCAGTCCCGCCCTGGAATTGCATCGCCGTATCCGGGCCATGCAGCCCTGGCCTGGAACCGAATTGCGGGTGGAAAACCAAGCTCTCAAAGTGATCGGCGTCGGATCCTTGAAAGCCAGCAGTGACACGCCGGGCGCATTGCGTTGGGATAAAGCGGGCGCCTGGCTCACCGCAGGCGATGGCCAAGCACTTGAGCTCACGCAACTCCAACGCCCCGGCAAGGCCGTGCAGCCCGCACTTCAAGCCCTTCAACCATGGGGTCAGTCAGGTGTGAGATATGAGGGTTGAGGCAAGATGGGCGAAGCATGGTATGTCTTTTACCTCATACCTCGTACCTCGCAACCTGCATCAGCCCAGCCGGGCGGCGACTTCCCGGTATTCAGGATCCAGTTCATGGACGGCCGTGAACTCGGTCTTGGCTTCCGCTGGGCGGCCCATGGATAGGAACAGCTCACCCAGGTCATAGCGCAAGCCGATGCTGTCTTCGGGAGGGAAGCCCGGGGCGTGGATGCCCTGATTCAGCCATTCGATGGCGGATTCCTGGTTGCCCAGTTCGAGCTCGCAGATGCTGAGCATGGAGCAGCATTCCTGGGTCCGCTCCGGATCAGCCATGGCCTTTTTGAACTCTTCGATGGCTGGCTCCAGCAGCATCATTTCTTTGTAGGCTATGCCCAGGTTGTAGTGGGTGTCGTAGTCATCGCCCTGGACTTGTTTTTCAACGCCATCCCGGAAGGCGGAAAATAGTTCATCCACACTCTGCACTTTCTCCACGACGTTGGTGGCATCGTGCATTTCCTCGCCTTCGCCTGTCTCCAGCAATGCGTCGCCGAGAACGTCCGTGAGGTCGAAAAAGGACTGGCTGAAATCATCGGCCTCCTTGGATTTCGCCTCAAGGCCGATTTTCCGCAGGGACTCTTCGGCCCGATGCAGACGAGCCAGCAGTTCCGGGTGGTCCTGGTACTGCTGAAGCGCGGTTTCGATTTCCTCTTTGGCTTCATCGGGACTGCCGTAGTCCATTTGGAAATCAATATCCGAAAGCAGAGATGCCAATTCGCCATCCACCACGGGGCCAGTGGCGGAAATGGAACTGGGCAATTCCTCGAAGCTCAGGAATCCAGGCAGTGTTGGAGGCTCGCCGCCGACGCCCGAGACTTCACCCGGCATGGGCATGATCGGCATAGGCATGGTCGGCAGAGCTGCGCTGGGCGCCAGGAAATCCAAGGCCTCAGTCTCGGGGGAGGCCGCCGGCGCTTCCGGCTCTGGAGGAATGAAATCAAAGGGCGAGGATCCCTCGGGGCTGAAAGAGGGGGCCTCGCTCAGATCCAGATCGGCCATGAAATCCATGGAATCGGTGGGGGCTGGAAGATTGAGTGGAATGGATTCTCCGGCCCCGGCGCTGAAGGGCGCGAGTGGTGCTGCCGGCTCCAGATACGGCGGGGGCGGAGGAGCGACAGGAACAATGCCAGGAAGACTGCCGGGAACATCCAGGGGGATCAACATCTCCGGGGAAAGTTCTGGTGCAGCCGCGATTTCCGGGGGGAGCAGGGAACTGAGTGGAACGCCTGCCAAGGACTCGCTCGGGGGTGGCCCTAAGGCGATGGATTCAGCCATGGGTGGTGGCGCCATCGCAAAGGGATCCGGCCTTGGGATAACCTGCGCTTGAGGAGGAACCGGAGCTGGAGCGGGGGCCTGTGGGGCAAAAGCGGGTGGGGCATCCGGAATTACGGGCGCCGCCGCGTCAAGCAAACCTAAGGTCCGGCGATGCAGTCGCGTGGAACCTGGGAACATCTGCTCTGCGCGGTCCAATAATTCGATGGCTTTGTTCCGGAAGCCCTTGCCCACCAGAATCTGGGCTGTCTGGACATAGTGCATCTGCACGCGGCTGAGAATGCCGGAGGCTTTATGGATCTCGGCGATCTTATCAATGGCGATATCGAAGGCGGGATCCAACTCCAGGATCTTTTTATAAGCCTCCACTGCGCGATCCGTGGACTTGGAGCGGGTGTGGGCGTCGGCTTCCCTCACCAGCTGCTGGATCTGCAGCTGTTTGACGGGATCCATTTCGGTGGTGTCGCCGGGCCGGCCGCCGCCATGGGTTTGATCCATGGAACTGGCGTAGGCGGGCATTCCCGGTGTGGATGGCGGGGAGTCAGGCGCTTCACCTGGGTTCAGGCCCAGCGTCCGGAGTTGTTCGCCCAAGTGTGTGGCAAGATTCTGATCCCGCTGCTGAGTGGCCAGCGAAAATGCGTTTTGAAGCGCAGCGCCCTGTTCCCGCCGGTTCCCGCTTTGATGCGCGATCTCCGCCAGTTGAATGTAGGCTTCGCTGGACCAATTTCCTTGCAGGGCGTTCTTAAGGGCCTTGGCGGCATTGTCCCCCATGCCGCGCCGCGCGAATTCCCGGCCGATGGGCTTGAAGAGCCGCAGGCCTTCTTCCGTGCGGTTGGCCTTCACCAGATCCCGCAGCCCGCGCTCGCAAAGCTGCAGCGCTTTCTCCGGCAATTGGGGGATCTGTCCCAAGGCTTCCAAGGCCCGGTCCGGATTCTTGCTTTGGATTTCGATTTCGGCCAAGGCTTCAAGCAATTCATTGCTGCGGGGATTCGCCTTTAAACCTTCGCGCAGGTGGCTGGCCGCGGCGCTGAGATCTTTCTGGATCACGGCTAAACGGCTTTGGGTCAAGAACACCTGAGGTGTGCTGACCATGGCCTTGGCGCGCTCGAGAATCTGGTTGGCCTCGGTGTGCATCTGTTCGATGGCCAGCGCTTCGGCGACTTCCAGATAGATGGATGCGGCGCGATCCTTCATGCCTTCTTTGTTGTAGAGATCCGCCAGCTTCACCTTGTTTTTGAGATTCTTGGGGTCCAGTTCCACGACTTTTGCGAATTCCTCAAGAGCCCGCTTGATGAGGCCTTTCTTGGTGAAGAATTCCGCCACAGAGAGATGGACCTGCAGGGCGTCCTTGATCATGCCGACCTGGCGGTACATGTCCGCTAGGCGTCCGCTCATGTCCAGATCGTCCGGTGCCAGGCGTGTGGCTTTCTTTAATACGGCGATGCCCTTCTGGGTGAACCCATCCCGCTCATAGGTCATGCCCAGCCGTTTGAAAATGTCTATGGCTTCGCCGATCCGTTTGGCTTGGACACAGAGATCCCCGATGCGGTTCATCAGGGGCAAGTCTTTCGGGTTGTCATCCAGGAGTTTTCGATACTCCTCGATGGCCTTGCCAATACGGCCTGCCGCCAATAATTTATCGGCTTCCTTGGTGACTTTGGCGCGATCAATGGACATGGGTGGCCTAGCAATAGTTAAAGTCAGTGTAGGAAGGCTCCCGGATTACCACAAGGGGCTGTAACACCTTCGGCTTAGCTGTGGAGCACCATGCACCGTCTTTGCCTGCGGCTGGCTTGAGCGCCACAACAAGGAAACCGGAAATCCACCGGTCATTTTGACGCGGCACCCAGGTTCCGCCCCGTGAAAGCCAGGGGAAGCAAGTCTTTCAGGTGGTGCAAGGCTTTTTGGCGTCCATTGTCGAGCAGGATCGGCAGATCGTCCGCGAACTCGACAATTACTTGGCGGCAGGCTCCGCATGGGGGAGTCAGGCTATCGGCTCCTGTCACCACCACAAGCGCCTCCAGTTCACCTTCCTTCATTCCATCCGCTACTGCGGCGCAAATAGCTGTGCGTTCGGCGCAGGTGCACATCGGATAGCTCGCATTTTCCACGTTGCAGCCACCCACTGTTTTACCGCCCTTGCGGCGCAAGGCAGCTCCCACGCGAAACCCGGAATAGGGCGCGTGGGCCTGTTCCCTGGCCGCCCAGGCGGCCGCCAGGAGCGGTGTCCATTCTGGGGAATCTGCATTATTAAATGGCATGGGCTCCTCCACGGATCGGGACGATAAGTGAACCAGAAGTGTCGAGCATGTGGTTGGGATTTACAGCTCCTTCTGGCTCGGAAATAGCCAGGGCCCGCCAGCAGGCAGTATGGCCAAAGGCCTCGCGGCGGGCGTTTTCACCGAAGATCTCAAGGGTGACGTCCCGTTTCTGGAGCCTGGCTTGCAGGATGGCGCCCGAAAGCCTCTCCAGTTCCCGTTCGAATGGGCGGCCAGGAGCCCAATTTTTTAATTCGAGCCGAAGATGCAGCCCTTCGGGCTGTTCACCCTCGAAGGTGCGGACCCAGGGCAGCCCCCGTTGGGCTGTCCGTTTCCAGTGCACGCGGCTGGGGGAATCTCCCTGGCGGAGAGGACGTGATCCCTCAGGACTGCTCTCCCCCGCAACGGGAATATTGTGGCGCATTTCCCCGTGGGGCGCGCGTGGTGGAAGGATGTTGGTGCGAGGATGGGGCAACACGAGAACAGCCTGATCGAGGGTGAAGCGATAGGCTTTTTCGACGAATCCAAATGGATAGCTTGTGCGGAATTCAAGGCTGCGGATTTTTATCCAGCCGCGCTTCTCGCATCGCGCATGAAGCACCAATAGGGTCTCGCCGCCGGCTGGATCGCCACCGGCGAGAAAGCCCGGTTCCACCCGGCCATCTTCCATGTCCAAATAAACTTCCATGCCCCTCATGCGCGTGGGGGCCTTGTCTTTGACTCGCACGCGCAGGCCGCCGCGCACTCTTGCAAAGAGATTCCCCTCTTCCAGAGAAGCTAAACTCACGCCCTGGAGCGCGGCGCGGCTCACCCAGCCTGAGACCAGGAACAGTCCGAGCATCATCGAAAAGATCACATAAAGCAGGTTGTTCCCGGTATTCACCGAGAATGCGCCCACAAGGAACAAGGCCACGAGGTATTGAATACCGAGGCGGGTCAGGTTCAAGCGGAGTCGGCGGTCTTTCCAGAGGAACATGGGCTTGGGCTTTGGGCTGTGGGCGGGGCCAGAGGCCGCGTCTGTTGTAGTGCCTACAGACTAACGCCTACAGCCCAAAGCCCACCTGATACCCTGATTCTTTCCCATCGAAACGTTTCCAAACCAGGAAAGATCCGCATGAATTTTTTCCGCACAAAATCCCTCGAACAGCTCAAGGCCACAGCCGAAGAACCGGAACATCAACTCAAGAAACATCTTGGCGCCTTCGACCTGGCGATGTTCGGCATCGGCGCCATCATCGGTGCGGGCATTTTTTCGACCATAGGCACCGCGGCAGCCGGGAATATGGCCGATGGCCGTTATCCCGCGGGCCCCAGCCTGGTGCTGAGCATCCTGCTGGTGGCCCTCATCTGCGGCTTCACGGCCCTTGCCTATGCCGAGTTGGCCTCCATGATCCCGGTTTCTGGTTCGGCCTACACATACGCTTACGCGACCTTGGGCGAGCTGATGGCCTGGATCATCGGTTGGGACTTGCTATTGGAATATGCCGTGTCGAACGTGGCTGTGGCCATTTCGTGGGGCGACTATGCCCGCAGTTTCCTCTCGAATGTCTTCCATGTGAACATCCCCAGCTGGCTGGCTATGGACCCCCGCAGCGCCCTTAAATTGGGAGCAGGGGTGGAGAAACTTGGATTATCTGAAAAATTGCACGTGCTCGCCGACGCCAAGGCCGGAATCGCGAACGGCCCTGCCACTTTTGCCAATTGGGACGTGCTCAAGAGCGCCCCCACCATCGGCGGCTTCCCTATCACCATCAACCTGTTGGCGGTGATCATCACCGTGCTCATCACCTGGCTCTGCTACATCGGAATCAAAGAAAGCGCGCGCGCCAACAGCATCATGGTGGTCATCAAGGTGGTCATTCTGCTGGCGGTGGTGGGCCTTGGCATTCAATTCATCGCCCCCGCCAATTGGCACCCGTTCATTCCCCATGGATTCAAAGGCATTCAGGCTGGCGCGGCCATCATTTTCTTTGCCTTCATCGGATTCGATGCGGTGAGCACGACAGCCGAGGAATGCCGCAATCCGGGCCGGGATCTGCCGCTGGGCATCCTTTGGTCCCTGGCCATCTGCACCGTGATCTATGCGGGCGTGGCGTTGGTGACCACGGGCATGGTGCATTACACCAAATTGGGTGGTATCGCGGATCCGCTTTCATACATCTTTACTGAACACAAAATGACTGCCATCGCCGCAGTCATCAGTTTCGGCGCCGTCATCGCTACCACGGCCGCGCTGCTGGTCTACCAGGTGGGACAACCCCGCATCTTCATGTCCATGAGCCGCGATGGACTGCTGGGCCCCTGGTTCGGGAAGATCCATCAGAAATTCAAGACACCCTCCAACGCGACGATCCTTACGGGCTTCATTGTGGCGATTCCAGCGGCCCTGCTGAATATCGATGAAGTCGTGGAACTCACCAATATTGGAACTCTGTTCGCGTTCGCCGTCGTCTGCGTTGCCGTGATGGTCTTGCGTTACCGCCGGCCTGAAGCCCCCCGGAAATTCCAGATGCCGGCCATGTGGTTGCTCGCTCCAGCGGGCATCATCGGCTGCGTCTGGTTCGCCTTGGGTCTGCCTTGGCTGACCTGGATCCGCTTCGTGGTTTGGCTGGCCATTGGCTTGGTGATCTATTTCCTTTATGGCGCCAAGAAAAGCGCATTGCAAAATGGGGATTTAAAGGCGTAGGAACATGTTCACCGGTTTGATCCGCCACCTTGGCACACTGGAATCCCGCAGCCCCCGAAGCGGCGGCGCGCGGTTGCGCATCGCGGCGCCCAAAGCCGCGCTGGACCGCGCCGGCCTGGGGGCGAGCATCGCTGTGAATGGCGCCTGCCTGACCTCGGTGCTTTGCGATGACCGGGCATGGGAAACAGAGTTGAGCGAAGAGACGCTCGCCAAGACCACGCTGGGCCGCGTCACTATTGGCTCCACGCTGCACCTTGAACCTAGCCTTCAAGTAGGGGACCCGCTGGACGGCCATCTTGTCAGTGGCCACGTGGATGGCCTTGGCGCGCTGCTCGAACGCCCTCAAGGCGAAGGGCTATGGCGGTTCTCGATGCCCTCTTTCTTGGCGCCCATGACAGCTCCCAAGGGCAGCATCGCCGTGGATGGGATTTCGCTCACGGTGGTGGACTGTGGCCGCGATTGGTTCAGCGTGGCGATCATTCCAGAAACCGTGAAACGCACAGCCCTGGCCACTATGAAGCCAGGTGATGTCGTGAACCTGGAAGCCGATCCAATAGGCCGTTACGTGGCGCGGGCGCTGGAGATGCGGGATGTGGACGAAAAACTCAACCGCTTTGCGAAACGGGGGTTTGATGAACCATGATTCAGTCAAGTTGAACTCCGCAGACCGTCAAAAGGAACGTCCTGGGATTCGTTCGATGATCGTTGGCTTCCTGCTTCTCTCGGCACTTGGATGCATGCAGATGAATATTGGCGAAAAATTCCTGTTCAACCCCATCAAAGGTGACAAACATCCTGCCACGGAGGCATCCATGGAGCCGGTCCTTCTGACGGCGCCGGATGGGGTTCACGTCAGTGGTCTCTTCCTGATCCACCCCCACGCTCGGGGCTCAGTGCTCTACTTCGGCCCCAACATGGACACCGCCGAGGGCATGCTTCCCTTGCTGAAGGCCTACCGCGACAGGGCACGCGTGAACGTGCTCATGATGAACTACCGGGGCTATGGATTCAGCGAAGGAGAACCATCCTGGGAGACGCTGGCATCCGATGGGAAAATGGCCTTGGGATGGCTGAAAGCTCGCCCGGAAGCCACTGGAAGACCCGTGATACTTCATGGGTTTTCCCTCGGCAGCTTGACTGTTTCCATGATCACCGCCGCCACACCCGTGGATGGCGTCATCCTTCAAGGTTCCGGCACCACGGTACGGGAATATGCCCGCCACAGGATCCCGTGGTATGCCAAGCCTTTCGTTCGCGTCTCCATCGCCCCCAAACTCGACCACCTGGACAACCGCGAATGGGTCCGGCAGAGTCGCGCGCCCCTCTTGGTGCTCGTAGGGAAGAAGGATGAGGCGGCCTACTGGAAAATGTCCCGCGAACTATATGAGGCTTCTCCATCCGCCAACAAGCGGTTTGTCTGCCTCCCGAAGGGCCACCACAACGGGCTTGAGATCCAACCGGGTTATGACGATGCGGTGATGGGCTTGCTGGATTCGGTCATCAAAAGAGAGCCTCAGCCTACGTCCTGACACCGGTGGATGGCTCGCGGTTTCGAATCACGGCACGCCCGGGAAATGGTCCACCCACTGGATCTTGAGATCAGGGAAATGTTCCACGATCTGCACTTTGAAATCCGGAAAATGCTCCACGATCTGCCACTGCCCGCAGGCATTGGGGAAGTGCTCCACCTTTTGCACCATCAGGTCTGGGAAGTGATCCACCACCTGGATTTTCAGATCCGGGAAATGTTCCACAATCTGCACTTTCCCGTACAGTTTGAATCCTTTGTAGGCGCAGTCGCCCTTTTTGACCTTTCCCCCAGCATGCGCTGGAAGCCCACCAGCGCTAATGGCGGCGAGGGCCAGCAGTACCTCCCGGCGCTTCATCATGCCACCCGCTTCGTTTCGCCAGCGCCGCCCGAGGCCAGGAGCTTGAGCGTTTCCGCCACCTCCAGCGCGGAAGCCGGGCGATCCTCGATGCGTTTGGCCATGAGGCGCTCCAACAAGTAGCTGAAGCCCTCGGGAAGGTCCGGGCTGAGTTCCTTGGCCCTTGGCACTGGGGTGCTCAAGTGCATGCGCAGCAATTCTGTGATGACCGCATGCTCGAAAGGCGGAAAGCCCGTGGATAGTTCGAAGAGCATGACGCCCAGGGCATAGAGATCCGTCCGGGGATCCACGCGCTCACCTCTTACTTGCTCCGGGGCCATGTAGCGCGGCGTGCCGAAGACCTGGCCTTCCTCCGACGAACCTTTGGCGGCCACTGGCGCAGCCAAGCCAAAATCCATGATCTTGGCATCGCCGCGACCATCGAACAGGATATTCAACGGCTTGATGTCGCGGTGCACCACGCCCTCGCCATGCGCGGCCTCCAGGCCTTCTGAGACTTGGCGGCCGATGCGGAGCACCAGGCCGATGGGCAGGCTTCCCCGGTCGTCCAGCAGCTGTTTCAGTGTGACGCCCTTCAGGTACTCCATGGAGACGAAGGGCAGGCCTTCGAATTCGCCAAAATCATGGGTGCGCAGCACGTATTTGTTGGTGATCCTGCGGGCCAGTTTGATCTCCTGCTTGAGCTGCTCCAGAAAGCCTGTGGAAAGGTCGTGTTCGGGACGGATGATCTTGAGGGCCACATCTTCGTCCAATTGCTGGTCGTGGGCTTTTAAAACGATGCCCATGCCGCCCTTGCCCAGGATGTTCTCGATGCGGTAGCGGCCGGCGAAGATCTCTCCTTCCTTCAATGTCACGCGCTTCCGCTGGAGCGCTGGTTCCACACCCCGCAGCACCTGGGAAGTCGTGGCCAGCATGATGGTGGCATCCACATCCACTGCGCTCATGTTGACCCGGCTCTGCGCGATGGATTCCATCTCTGCGCCCATGCCCCTGCGTCCATCCGTCGGCTCCAGGTGTTCGAGCGCCGCCAGCAGGTCGTCTTTTGCCTTCAGCTCCGAGAGCATCGCCCGGAAGGCTTGGGTGAGATAGCCCACCTCATCTTGGCTGTTGAGAGCGGGAATCTCGGGCCGCTCGCCTTCAGCCAATTGAGCTGTGGCGCGCGCCAATGCCGACAGGGGTGATGTCACGGCGCGGCTTGAGGTGAGCGAAAATACCATCGCGAGCAGTAATCCACCCACGCCGGTCATCAGGATCACGTTGCGGATGGTCACGAAAGGCGCCAAGAACGGTTCCAGGGGCATCATCACCACATCGGCGATCTGGAGATCCAGGGCGTTGACCCCTTTCAACGGTGCCAATACCGCAAGATAGGGCCGTCCCTCAAGCGTCACGGGAACGGTCCCGGATCGCTGCCCTGCCACCACCATTTTTTGCGCGGCGATAAAGGTATCGCCAGTAGAAATCGACTGTTGCAACGAGACTCGCTGGGCCGGGTCGGCCACCGTCAAACCCTGGATCTGGAATTGGCTCATGAGTCCGAAGTGCGGCGGGGGATCGCTCTCCCGGCCCCGGGGCAGGGATACGAGCCTTAGATCTTTGGCCGCACCATCGCTGAGCCTGTTCCCGAGAAGCATGACGCCCAGAGAGGTGCCTCCGGGTGAGAATATGGGCCGGGCCACCGCGTGATACACGCCTTTGAATTTACCTTCGTCGATCTTGAAGAATCCGCGGTAGGAAGGGCCCGGATGGCCGGCGTTCTTGGCCTCTTCGGGATGCATGGCCATCTGCACGATGCCCACATCGTTGTAATCCTGCTTCCGGCCATCGGTGGTGCAGGACAGCAGCATGCCCGTGGGCCGCACCACCACGGCTATCTCGGAGCTGAGCCGGGAAAGGTTGTCCAGCAACGTATCGCGGACTGAGGTGAAATCCGCTTTTTCGATGTTTGCCTGATTGCCCGAATATTGGGTGAAGACCTCCAGACCTGCATCCATGATCTTGCCCTGCTGTTCGAAGGTGCGTTCCACCACCTGGCTGGCGGAGGTCATCTGCGCACCGGCGGATTCACGGGCCTTCCGGTCGGCTACGGTCGAAGTGATGAACACCAGCACTCCGATGATCACCAGGATGGTCACGCTCGTGCGTAGGAAAAACTTCCAAGCCAATGAGCGGTACCAGCGTACTTCATGGTTCATGGTGAACCTCGGGAAAGGGAATTGGATTGAATTGAGCTTAGCGAGCGTTCTGGAATAACCCGTGGTTTTCTGGTTGGTTGGTTACGACCGCTGCGGCCGGGTAAAGGTCGGCGCAGTGGTTTCCTTTACCTTCGATGCGCGAATGGCTTGGCACGTGCCAAGGGTTCCTGGCATCCAAATCTCAAATCCATCCATTTCGGGCCTTTGGCTTTATTTCCACGTCCCACTGCTAAACCAGGAGCATCTATGTCCGACCGCCGCCTGTTTCTCAGCGCTCTGATGGGAGGTGCCACCTTGGCTGCCTCTGGAAGCATCCTCGGATGTAGGAAAACTGATGCTGTGCCTGGCGGAGATTCACGGCCCACGGGGGATCTCAGCATTTTGAATGGGGCGCTGGTGCTGGAACATACCGCCATCTATGCCTATGGACTGGCCGGAGGATCGGGCCTGCTGAGCAAAGGCGCACTGGCGGTGGGCGGCATCTTCAAGGGCAGCCATGAAAGCCATCGCGAGGCCCTTGGCGCCGTGATCAAAAGCCTGGGCGGGTCGCCAGCAGATCCTAAAAAGGACTATGACTTCAGCGCCTTTGAATTGAAATCTGAAGCAGATGTATTGCGTCTGGCCCTGTTCCTGGAAATGAAGGCAGCCCGGGCTTATCAGGCTGCGGTTTCACAATTCAAGACCAAGGCCCTGCTGGAAGCCTCGGCCCGGATCATGGGCGATGAAGTGAGCCATGCCACGATCCTGCGGGCGGCCTTGGGAAAGACGCCAGCAGGGTTCTACAGCCAGATTGATGAATTGGACTAAGCTACGATTCCAGGTAGCTGCTGGAATGGTCGGAGTCCGTATGTCTATCAGAATTGCCGTGGTTTTGCTGGCTACTCCACTTCTGGCCGGGGGGCTTTCTGGCCCTGTGAAGCTCCTGGATAAAAACGGAAAGCCCCGGGAGACGCTGAAGGATGTCATCGCCATCCTGGAGCCTCTGGCGGCCCCCAAGCCTGTCCTGGAAAAACGCCCCATGCTCCGTATCCGGACGGCGGGCAAGCGCTTCGCCCCCCGCGTGGCCTGGACCACACCCGGCAGCCTGGTCACCTTCCCCAACCAGGATTCCATCGTCCACAATGTTTTCAGTGTTTGCTGCACCGTTCCTTTTGACACGGGCCAGTACGAACCCGGTGACACGCCGGCCCCCATCATGCTTTCAAAGCCTGGCCTTTTGAAGCTCTACTGCAATGTCCACCACAAGATGAACGCGTTTCTGTGGGTCCTGGAAACCCCCTATGCGCAAGTGCTGGATGGCAAGACGGGCCTGGCTTTCGATGAGATTCCCAGTGGAACGTATCGGCTGAAACTCTGGCATCCAGAGACTGGGGAAAGGACATTTCCCGTGACCATCGGAACGGCCAATGTCCACGGCGAGTGGACCCTGAGCGCGAGCCTGCCCCCCTTCGAACCGCACAAAAATAAATTCGGGAAGGATTACCCGCCCATGAAGGATGAGGGTTCTTATTAGTCTCAAGCTACAAGTCCCAAGTCTCAAGTACGCACGAATGCTGCGTTTGGGGTTCCTTAAGACTTGGGACTTGGGACTTGAGACTTGGGACTACTTCGGCGGTGGAATCGCGGGGGTCGGGTGCTGGGTGCGGCCTAGGCCCACTGGAAACACACGCAACGTAATACCCGCGCTGAGGCGTCCCTTGGTTCCCACGCCTAGGTAGAGTCCCGGCGACCACCACTTCCCAGTGCCCACGATACCTGGATAGATATTCAGGCGGACCTTGAGGTCATCCGTGCCGTTCAGGATCAGCGAGGCCAGCAGCGAGTCGTTGCGGTCATAGAAAAGCCCGCCACTGAGATGGGTGATGGTGGGGTCCTGGGCCTTCTGGATGGAGGCGCCGAAGCCCCATGAAAAGCTGTCGGATCTCGTGACCGAATGGGACAACCCCACAAGGGTGGTGAGGCCGAAATAGATGAAAGGACGAGCAGCATCGGGTCCTGCGATCACGGGGCGGACCACGAAATTCTGGCTCACGTTGATGATCCGGCCTTTGGCGCCCGAAGGCCTTGAATAGTCCGGCTCGTACATGGGTTGCCCGTTCCACTCCACGAGATGCAGATCATCCGCCGCGAACCGCGCGAAACGATCCCAATTGAACAGCAGCATTCCTAGCGGCCGGAAAAGGTAGACATCGGCTATCTCATCGTCGGGTTTGGTGGAGGTCTTCTCCACGGTTTCCTGGAGCAGCTCCGCGGCTGTGCCGAGCAGCGCTGAGGTGAGCCTGGGAAATGGAACACCATGGGCTTCGAACCACTCCGCATTCTTGCGGTACACCATGCCGCCGCCCAACAGATGAAGCGAGTAATTCGGAACCCAATCGGCGCGGCCACCCCGATAAGGAAAGATCTGGCGGTTGACGAAGGCATTCCAGCCGCCCTGGCGTTGGATGGCGTTGTTGGGATGCTGCAGATCGAAGCGCACCGTTTCCCAGTGCTTCGACATATTGAAATCGTTGAAGCTCTCCGGCACCTGTAGCGTGTCGTAGGACCAAGTGATGAAGGACGTCAGCGGGTTGAATTGCGATTCGGAGCCATAGTCCATGGGCTTGTAGAAGAGATGGCCAGGTGGGTTTGAAGTGGCCTCCAAGGGTAGGTCTGCTGCCTGGCACGGCAGGGCCATCCCCGTGCCTGCCGCAAGGCAGAAGGCCAATGGGCGCAAGGAAGTCCCAAGCCCCAAGTCCCAAGTCTCAAGTAAGCACAAAGGCCGCATAGGGGGTTACTTGGGACTTGTTGCTTGAGACTTGAGACTGTGTTGATGCACCTTCTTCACCATGTAGCGCGGCCGGTCCCGCACTTCCACGTAGATGCGGCCGATATATTCGCCCAGCAATCCGAAGGCGAGAAATTGGGCGCCGATGAACATGAAAAGGATTGCGAACAAGGTGAATACTCCTTCCACCGTGCGATCGGGGTGCAGCATCCGGTAGATCAACAGGTAGACGCCAAAGCCCATGCCCAGGGCGCTCACCAGGACACCAAGCACTGAGAGCATCTGCAAGGGCAGCAGGCTGAAGGAGGTGAGCAGGTCAAATTGCAGATTGATGAGCTTCCATAAGCCATATTTCGAATCCCCGGCGGCGCGCTCGGCATGAGCCACGGGCACTTCGGTGATGCGCTTGGCGAATGAATTCGCCAAGGCGGGGATGAAGCTGCTGCGCTCCTTGCAGAGCAGCATCGCGTCCACAACCTCGCGGCTATAGGCCCGCAGCATGCATCCGTAATCGTGAAGCTTAACGCCCGTGGTCCTGCGTGTGATGGCGTTCACCACCTTGCTGGGCAGGCGCCGGAAGACGGAATCGTTTTCCTCGCGGCCCTGGCGCCAGCCACCCACCACGTCGTAGCCTTCCTCAATCTTTGCCACAAGTTTCGGAATTTCTTCAGGGGGATTCTGGAGGTCCGCATCCAGCGTCACCACCACGCGCCCTTCGACCTCCGCAAGGGCTGCGAATATCGCAGAGTGCTGGCCGTAGTTGCGGTTGAATTCCACCACCTTGATGCGCGGCTCCGACTTGGCGAGCTCCAGCAACATCATCAGCGAACGGTCCTTGCTCCCGTCGTCCGTGAAGATCAGCTCCCAGTTCCTTTCTCCGGTGAAATTCCCATCCAGGACCTTGGCGAGCCGCTCCCACAACTGCGGGATGTTGGCTTCTTCGTTGTAGATGGGGATGACGACAGAGAGATAGGGATTCATGAGGTTATTCTACTGTCAGCATCCCAAGTCTTGGAGAACCTCATGAACGGCGACCCCAACATCCTGCTGGTGGAAGATGAACTGAGCCTGGCCGAGGGCATCAAACTGAACCTGGAGATGGAGGGGCTTTCCTGCACCTGGATCACCCGTGGGGATGAAGCCCTGAGGCGCATCCTCGCGGAAAAATATGATCTGGTGATCCTCGATGTGATGCTGCCTGGTATGGATGGATTCAGCGTCTGCGAACGCATCCGCGAGGCCAAAAACTACACGCCAATTCTATTTCTCACCGCCAAGAACACCGAGGACGACCGGGTCCATGGCTTCGAAACCGGTGGCGACGACTATCTGGGCAAACCCTTTCAGGTGCGCGAGCTGCTCACCCGCGTGCGGGCGATCCTGCGCCGCGAAGCCTGGTACCGCAGCCGTACGTTTGGCGGTCGCCAGAAATTCGGCGAGTACTGGGTGGACTTCGAGAACTTCTGCGGCGAAGGACCTCAGGGGCCCTTCACCATGGGCGTGAAGGAATGCATGATCCTGAAGCTGCTCATGGAGCGAGCCGGGCAGGTGGTGAGCCGCCAGGAGATCATCGACCGCGTCTGGGGCGAAGACGCCGAACCCACGCCGCGCACCGTGGACAACTTCATCGTCCGTCTGCGCCGCAGCATGGAAGTGGACGCCCACCATCCAAGATGGGTGCACACGCTGCGCAGCGTCGGATATCAGTTCGATCCGGAAGGCCGGACGCGTTCAGGGGACGACAGGCCATAAAAAGGAAGGGAAAAACGCTTTCGATTCTTGGCGCGGGGTGCTGTTGGGGAAAGGTGGAGCTGACCGTCAGCCGAGCCATGACACCCCGCACGAGGGAATGCTTCGGGGAGGCCTCACCCGTTCGCGGGGGAAAAACTACCGTTCGCGGGAATCCGAAGCTTCCAGAATCAACAAGATCTATAGGTTCTTGTAACCCACCATCTCTTGCAGGTGCCTTGATGTTGATGCTTTCATCCCTCTTGTCTATGGCCGTCTTGGCTTCTTTGAGTGCCTACCCCCACACGGGCGGACCCACGGATGCTCCGGTAGAAATTCAAGCATCGGTACCTAATGCTGCTCCGA
This sequence comes from Holophagaceae bacterium, assembly GCA_016722505.1. Taxonomy (GTDB): domain Bacteria; phylum Acidobacteriota; class Holophagae; order Holophagales; family Holophagaceae; genus JANXPB01. The sequence continues at coordinate 954,869 of JADKJH010000001.1, read as the reverse complement.
AAGCTCCTCTTGCCAGCCATGTTGCCCCAGGAAAACCGCGTTCAAACCTCGTTCAAATGCATGATAGAACACCAGATCGGACAGATCTCCTTTTCGAATCTTACGGGAAGCCGCCTGGGATGGCCTTTCGAACAGGCTATTTCGGCATGCCAGTGGTGCTTCGGCCCTACGATACCAGTGATAAGGAAATGCAATTAATTTCCGGGGGAAAATTATTGACCTTTGAGCAGGAGGGACAGGGCTTTCGATTGACTTCCGTTCGTCCTCTGCCAAAACCACCGCCTGATCCCGTCCTCCAGAAGATTGAAGATGCCCGTCCTTCTGAAATATGGACAAAAGAAGCCTTAACACAAGTAGCCCAGGTGACCGGCTCAGACATTGGCTATCAAATGGGTGGGGACGGAAGCCTCTTTTGGGTGGGTTCCGCAGCTTTATTTAAAAATTCTCCAGAAGGCTGGAAATCTGCTTTTCAATTTCCTCCTGATTTCATGGCTCGCAGGAGAAATACAATGCCAAAGACCGGCATTGTAGTCTTGCCTGATAACCGTATTGCCCTTTTTGGAGGGAAAGAATTTTTTATCCAAATTATAGAATTGAAAGACACCAAAGATACCGATGATAAAGGTGAACCTAAAACTATCAAAGCAATTGGCTACGATAGCTTTGGTTTCACCACAAATAATTGCCCTTATCAGTCTGGACCTCAATACTGTATTTCCGGGGGTTATCTCTATTTCCATTTACGTAAAACAGGTCATTTTTATCGTCTCAATCTCAATTCCTGGACCCTCACCGATTACGATGTGCCTTGGATGACCCAAGAGTTCACTAAACCTGGCGAGCCATTGAAATGGAAAGGTACCCATGGCAGCAGCAATATTTCACAGCCCGTAGTGCCTGAATCCATGTCTTTTTCTATAGATTGGGATGGCAGTGTTCATGTCGCGGCGCTGATGTTCAACATGCCAGTGGCGGTGATGCATTGCTTTGCTGCGAGTTCGGAAGGATCCACCATTCATTCAGAAATAAAAACAAGCAGTGACCTGGCTGATCCATTGACCTATCAGAATTCAACAGGCGAATTGGTCTCCATTAAAAGTGCCCTTGACGCGTTCAGATCTCAAAGAGTAGATGCCTCTCCAGCGGAATCTACCGCCACTCCAACCACTGCGGCTACTCCAAACAAGCCCGCATCCTTAAAGGAAGAGAAATGAAAAACCTAATCCGTTTACTGGTCTGTGTGGGGGTCTTAGCAACCCCCAAACTTCTTTCGGCTGAGGATTGTTCCCATGCTTATGGTGATTGCAGCAACCCATATATCTCAGCCTCAGACGTAGAGACCTGTTGGTTCAATGATGGCAGTGGTGAAGGATACCAGATAATCTCCTGGTGCGATGGAACCACAACGACATATCACCTATATGGTGGTGGTAGCGGTCATACAGGGCCGCACTATCGGCAACCGTAGGGTACGCAGGGTGGTGGCCCCACCATTCTTACCGGCGAACCAGAGCGCATCGGTTCTTCCGTTAAAGCATGGTGGATCTGCCCCTGTAGGCCATTGATCTCATTATATCTGATCCAGGGAATTGAAAAACGAGAATGGGTCCTATACCCATCCCCGTTTTTCATTCGCGGTTTTCGCGGTTCCAATCATTATTTCGGCGCGATCTCCCGGCTCTTGGCCCAGCGGCTGAAACGGAGCATCTGCTCGGTGAAGGTTTCTTTGGTTTCCAGCGTGACATCCCTGAGCACGTCGCGATCATTCTTCTGGTCCACCACGGGCACCAGCTGCGGGAATACGAAAGCGCGGGCGCGGGGTAGATTCAGGGCATCCATGCGGCCCTTGGCATCGGCCTGCCAGTCCTTGTTCACCTTGGTGCCGAAGTCTGCGAAGAATTTCTCCACGCCTTCCTTGTCGCCGTTGGACTTGAAGGTCTGGAGCTTGACGAGGATATCCCCGACGCCAGTGCGGGCCTTCTGCACATCGGTGACCTGCACGAAGGAATGGCCGTCCTTCTGGACCAGGGCCACGCCGAAATCCGTGCCTGGCTGCGTGAGGTAATTGAGCACCAACTGGCGCCCGCGGTAGTGGGCTTCGCGGATGGTATCGCCCTGCACCAGGCCGTTCATGCGCAGCTGGCCGCCCAGGTAACCCAGGTACATGGCCTTGGCGGCGGCCATTTGATCCGCTTCGCTCACTGCGCCGATCTCCACTACTTTCGGGTCGAAGAATTGGTACAAGGCCACGCAATCGGCGCGGCATTCCTCAAGGGCTGAATAAACGCCACCAATGGCCTTGGCGGGATCCTGCCCATTCAATTTCGCATCGGGCTGGCCCGATCCATGGCCGATGACTTCGTGCATGTAGACGGTCCATTGGCGGGCCAGATCACCGAATTTGGTGATCAATTCCTGGTCCTCAGGCAGATAGAAAGCCTGGATGACCTGCTCCTTCACCTTGGCGCTTTGGGCGCTTTCGATGTTCAGCAGCACCACGTTCTTGGAGCCGAATTCCTTGCGGATGTCGGAATAGTTCGGGAGGTTGTAGGCCGCGGGGCTCATGGGTCCGCTGTCGCCGGTCTCCAGGATGACGTTCACAACGGACGCCACCGGCGGCTCCACCTTGGCGCGCTTCCACAGGTCCGGCCAGGGCATTTTGGCTTCGAAATAAAGCGCGTTCTGGCTGAGCTTTTCGATCTTGTCGGAATCCGAGCGGAAGCTCACGTTGGCTTCGTAGCTGCCCACGACGGCGCGGGGATCCTTGTACACCTCGTAGAAACCGTTGAGGTAATCCACGGTGGATTTGGTCTTGAGCCACGCCACACTATGGTCCTTGAAGGATTTTTCGTCGCCGGTCTGGAAATAGGTGATCAAGTCCACCAGCGCTTTCCGCTGGTTGGCGATGGGCTCGAAACGGGTCTTTTTCACACCGTCCTTGATGACCTCGATCTGCTCGTTGTCCACGTAGCCGAGGGCCTTCTCCAGCCAGTAGTTCACAAGCTCCAGCTGGTCGCCGTAGGCGCCGCCGATCTTGAACTCTTCGGCCTCGGCTGCCTTCCTGCCCTTCTTATCCTTCTTGAGCTGGAACCGCACGTTCAATTTGCCTTGCAATTCTGGAGACAGGGCCTGGATTTCCTTCGAGGTGAGGCCCGGATCATAGAGGCCGTTGCTGCTGGTTGCCACCACATCCACACCCGCGACCTGGTTCACCTGGACGGGCTCCACCTTGGCATCGAAAATCTGAGGACGAAGGCGTGCCAAGCGTTTGGCCAGGGTGTCGCGCCGTAGATTGAATTCCGCGCCATTCTTCAAGGCCTGTTTCGCGGCTTTCTCCAGCTGCTTGAAGGTGAGTAGCCTGGGCACGAATTTCAGGTGGCTGTCGTGGCCGTACTGGCCATGGTGGGCCCAGACGAATTTCAGGTATTCCTCAAGCCCTTCCATGGTGGCGGCGTCGATGCCTTCGCTATGAAGGTAGATCTGCTCCAGCAGGTCCTTGATCTCGAAGGCGGAGCGATGATTCTGGAAATACGCGATGTCGTTGCCTGCGATGGCCGCCCGGTACAGGAAGTAGGCGTACTTCCGCTGGGACGCTTTCAGCTTGTCGAAGCCCGGCGCCTCGACGCCGACGATCATGAGATCCCGGCCGCCTTCGCCCAGCCGCTCCAATTCGCCGACGCGATCAGGGCGTGCGGCAGGAGGATTGGGCGTCTGTGCCGGAGACTGAGCCAGCAACATGGCTCCAGATACGAGAGCGAATATCAGGGACCGGCTTCGCGATGACCAGGCTTCCTCGCTGTAATGGCCCAGCTTCGTCTTCATGGGTTCTCCTGTTGCAAATGGCTAACGATCCCTCATTGCCTCATTGCCTCATTGCCTCATTCCGCTGGCTCGGCTGGAACCGGTTGATCAGCAGCGGTGCCAAGGGGAATTTCCGCCATGACGGTATTGCCCGAACCTTCTTGGCTGCGGAGGGCAATGCGGCCGCCGTGTTGGCGGATGACCGCCGAGGCCACTGCGAGTCCGATGGAATCGAGATCTTGGATCGAACTAAGCTCGAAGGCTGAAGCCTGGGCGGCCTCGCTATAGAGCGGACCGGAATCCTGCACCGCCAGCTGCATGGCCTCGCCAACGCGCCGAGTGGCAACGCGGGTGCGCTTCTTGGGGGCCTTCGCGGCGGAGTAGATAGCGTTTCGCAGCAGGCCGACGATGGCCTCCCGCATTTGGTCGAAGTCCAGAAGGCTATCGGGCGCGGTGGGATCAAGGCTCACGTCAATAGCGACGCCTGCGGCTGCGGCCTCGGACTCAACCCGTTTTTGGGCTTCAAGCACCAAGCGGTTCAACTGGGTGGCTTCCAGCTTCATGGAAGGCGGGTTCAGCACCAGGTTGATGGGGCGCATCAATGCTTGCATGGAGTCCACGGCGTGGATGATTTTTTGCGCTTGCGTGGCTTGGGCCGGATCCATGGCGCTCTCTTGCAGCAGCCGGCTTTGCACCAGGATGGGATTTATGCGGGCCTGCAACGCGTCGAGCATGATGGGCAGGATGCGCCCCATTCCTGTTTGCCCTTGGGAATCCACGAGCTTTTTCTCCAGCTCCTTCTGCTCGCCCAAATCCTTCACCAGCGCGGAGAAGGCCAGCACGCGGTCATCCGCGCCCAGCACCGGGGCATACGAGATGCTCACGGGGAATTCCACGCCACCTTTGCGAAGCCGCGTAGTCTGCATGCTGCGCAGTGGCTGCCCCTGGCCCACCAGCGTGACGGCTTGGGCGATCTCCCAGTTTTTTGAAGCCGGAGTGAGCGACTGCATGGTCTGTCCCACGATATCCGCCCGGGCGTAGCCGAACATTTTTTCCGCAGCCATGTTCCAGGTGAGGATCTTGCCATCGGAACCAAAGGAGATGATGGCCTCGCCCACACCTTGGATGATGCCTTCGAGATAGCGGCGCGTCTTGAGATTGTCCTGGTTGGCCCGCTCCAGCTGGGAGTAAAGCTGGTTCATTTCAGCGTTCTTCTGCTCCAACGTGGACTTGGTCTGCTTCAGTTCCGAATATAGACGTGCGGTCTCCATGTTGGATTTCAGCGCGTCTTCCAGCAGGTCGCTGGCATCCACGACTTTGCCTGGAGCCAGGTCGGCGACGCTCACATCGCTGTGCCGCATCACCGTGGATTCCGGCTGGCCAAGCGTATCCGGCGGAGTCGGCAACTCGCGCATGTTCGCCCGGATATTTGTCTCGATGAGATTCAGCATCTCGTCGAAATCCTTGATCTTCTTATCAAGGTGGTACTTCTTGAAGGTGATGCTCACGGTCTCGCGGGTGATGGCCAGGAAGGTTTCCATGACGCCAGGGCCGCGATTCGCCACGGCCTCGAAATAAGGGACATTGCGGAAATTCAATCTGCGGTTCATGACGCCGACGGGCATGGCATCAGGTAAATCGCGCTTGTTGTACTGGAGCACGAATGGGATCTGCTTGATGTTGAGGCGATTGGCGTTGAGGTTGTGGTACAGGTTCGAGAGCGAATCCACGTTGTCCTGCATCTTGGATTCAGAACTGTCCGCCACAAAGACCACGCCGTCGGCGCCCCCCAGCACCACGCGGCGCGACGCGTCGTATTGGACCTGCCCCGGCACCGTGTAGATCTGGAGATGGATGGAATTGCCGTAGATGTAGCCGAGGTTGATGGGCAGTAGATCGAAAAAGAGGGTCCGGTCCTCTTGGGTATTCACGCTGAACATCTCGCCGCGCTGCTGGTCCTGGCACAGCGCGTGGAGTGTTTGCAAATTCGTAGTCTTCCCCGACAAGCCGGGCCCGTAATAGACCAGCTTCAGAAGAATCTCATTGGCGCGTGTGTTGAACTGGACCATAGGCTTTTTTGAAGTTGAGAAAAACAGACTAACAGGGACCGGTGGAATCGGGGTGACTGCGAGCCCCATGCTAGGATGATTCCGCTGAAATTAAACCCTGAAACGCAATGATTCCTATTCTGGAATCCAGCAGAGAGGCTTTGTGAGCATTCCCCATCACGTCGCGATCATCTTCTCGGTATGCCCGGAGGGTGGGTTTGTCGGGGGAATTCGAGCCCAGGCCCCTCCGGCCATACGCGAGGCCTCAGCACCAATCCCTTTTCCCCGTGAATCCAGCAGAGAGGCTTTGTGAGCATTCCCCGTCACGTCGCGATCATTATGGACGGGAACGGGCGTTGGGCGGCGCAGCGGGGGTGGCCGCGCATCAAGGGGCACAAGGCAGGCGTTAAGGCCGTGGAGGATATCCTGGAGGCAGCCGTGGCGGAGGGCATTGGGCATTTGAGCCTTTTTGCCTTCTCAACGGAGAACTGGAAGCGGCCCGGCCCCGAGGTGGCGAGTCTCATGGCGCTGTTGCGCATGTACCTTCGGATGTTCCGCCGCCGTTTCATCGAAAAGGGCATCCGGTTCCACCATCTCGGCGCCATCGAGGGTATGCCCCAAGGCATCCAGCAGGATCTGCGGGAGTTGGAAGCGGCTACCGCAGCCCACCCTGGCCTGGTGTTCCACCTGGCACTCAATTACGGGTCCCGGCTGGAATTGGTGCAAGCGGCCAGGCGTTGCATCGAAGACGGGTTGAAGGCTGAGACCATCACGGAAAAATCTCTTCAGGCACGGCTTTGGACCGGTGATGCTCCGGACGTGGATCTGCTCATCCGCACATCCGGGGAGCTGCGCCTGTCTAATTTCCTGCTTTGGCAGTCCGCCTATGCCGAGTTCTATGTCACCGAGACACTCTGGCCGGACTTTGGCGCCCAGCAGCTGAGGGATGCCCTGGATGCCTATCAGCAGCGGGAACGGCGATTCGGCGGATTGGCGATCACAGAAACGTGACCATGCGATCAGAATGGCAACCAAGCACCTAATTGGTCAGATTAAGGGAAGACACATGACGAAATACAAGGCTCCCCATACAACCCTCAAGGCAGAAACAGGAGCCATCACGCCCCCGGTGAAGCCTGCCTTCGACCAAAGGAACATGGTCGTGCGTATATCCACTGCGCTTGTTTTCGCCGTGTTTTTTTTGAGCCTGCTTTATTGGGGAGGCGGCACGACTTGGGGCAATCTGACTTATTTCGGGCTGATGGGTGTGTCCATCTTTGTGGGGGTGCGCGAACTGACCCTTCTTGGCCGCAAGATGGGGTTCAATCCCTCGCTTTACGCAGCCACAGCGTTGGCTTGGCTGCTGTTGATGCATTTCTTTCTCGCAAGCCGTTCAGCCATCGGAGAGCAGCCCTTGGATCCTGACATCCTGCCTTTATGGCTGGCTATGGTCTTTGGTATCGGGATCATCCACTTTGGTGCTCTCTTCTTCGATGAAAAAAGGGAACTTACTCTGCCCAGCCAGGCCATCACCTTGATGGGTGCGCTCTATATGGGACTGGGCCTTGGTTTTCAACAGCGGCTATTCATGCTGGATTCCAAGACCGTCACCAACACCGGGGGCCGCATGGTGCTGGCCCTCTACATAATCGTCTGGCTTGGCGACACAGGGGCCTATTTCATCGGTAGTTTCTTCGGCCGCCATAAGTTAGCCCCCAAGGTCAGCCCCAAAAAGTCCTGGGAGGGGTTGGTAGGAAATTATCTGGGCAACGTGGTGGGCGCCTGGCTCATGAAAGCCACCGGCGTCTGCCCCGATTGGTCCCCGGTGGACGTGGTGGCGCTGGGCCTGCTGCTGGGCACCGTGGGTCAGTTGGGCGATCTCGTGGAAAGCACCTGGAAGCGCAGCGCGGGCGTGAAGGACAGCAACATCGGCATCGGCATTCCAGGCCACGGCGGGATGCTTGACCGCGTGGACAGCCTCGTCTTTGCTGCCCCAGCGCTGTTCGCTTATGTGCACTATGTGCATGGTCTTGGATGATGGGCAGTGCCATCCGGCGCATTGCCGTTCTTGGGTCTACGGGGTCGATAGGAACCTCCACCCTGGATGTCGTTGCGGCCCACCCAGAGCGGCTTTCGGTGGTGGCACTCGCGGCCGGGCGCAATCGAGAGTTATTCCTCAGGCAATGCGAACGGTTCAGGCCGGCTTGTGTTTCGGTGAGGGATGTTGAAGACGCCAAATGGCTCCGCTCAACTCTGAGCTATGGGCCTGAAATCCATTCTGGCCCCGAAGGCCTTCTCGCCTGTGCGCTGCATTCCGAGGGGAATACCGTCGTGGCGGCGGTGGTGGGGGCCGCTGGGTTGCAGAGCACTGAGGCTGCGCTTAGATCGGGGCGCCGGGTCTGTGTGGCCAACAAGGAATCCCTTGTGATGGGTGGCGCGTTGATGCGGGCGGCCATGGAAGCAGGCGGCGGCGAACTGCTGCCGGTGGATTCGGAACACGCCGCGCTGCATCAGCTGCTGAATGGCCGCGATCCCCTGAGCATCCGGGAAGTCCGCATCACGGCCAGCGGCGGGCCTTTCCGAGAATGGGACATGGCCCGCATTCAAGCCGCTACCCGGGAAGAAGCCTTGAATCATCCAACCTGGAAAATGGGCCCGAAGATCACCATTGATTCCTCGACGCTCATGAACAAAGGGCTGGAAGTCATCGAGGCTTCAGTCCTCTTTGGCCTTGCGGTGGACCAGATTGCGGTGACCGTCCATCCCCAAAGCCAGGTCCACGCCATGGTCGGCTTCCGGGATGGCACCTACCAATTGCAGGTCTCGGCCAATGACATGAAGCTGCCTATCCAATACACACTGCTCTATCCAGAAAAATTGTCCGGTCCAGTGCCGTCTTATGATTGGGATAATTCCCGGTCCTGGACTTTCGAAGCACCCGACCTGGAGCGTTTCCCCTGCCTTGGACTGGCCTATGCCGCACTCCGTTCGGGCGGCACGGCTCCAGCCATCTTGAATGCTGCGAATGAGATTGCTGTGGCCGCTTTCCTGGACGGCCGCATCGGTTTCTGGGACATCCAGGCATGCAATTCCGAGGTTCTGGCCCATCTACCATCTGAGCCAGCCGCCAGTCTTGAGGCAGTGCTGGCAGCGGATCGAAATGCACGAGACAATGCTAGATCCTGGATCGCGCTGAAGTGATCCAGCTTCTTGGATCCTTGATGAAGCGTCTGTCATTCCTCGCACCGTCGATTATTGTTTTCAGCCTCGCCTGGCCAGGAGTCGGTTTCTGGGGCCCCGTGGTCATGCTGGGCGGCCTTATTTTCCTTCATGAGCTAGGGCATTTCCTCATCGCCAAGTGGATGAAGCTGCCGGTGGAAGTCTTTTCCCTGGGATTCGGCTCTCGGTTATTCGGCTTCAAGTGGCACGAAACCGATGTGCGGCTTTCCGCGTTGCCCTTAGGTGGATACGTAAAACTTATGGGCTATAACGACGAAGACCCTAATGCCGAAGATCCCAATGGATTCCTGTCGCAGCCCACCTGGAAACGGATGCTCTTCTATTCCGGGGGCATCATTTTCAACGTGGCCACCACGCTGGTGCTGATGTTCATCTTGGCCACGGATCAGTCCCGCGCCACGCCCATTGCCTTGCCGTCTCCACTTCTGGTGGGTGAAGTGGTGCAGGATTCCGCTGCCTCCAAGGCAGGCATTCAGCAGGGGGACAAGATCACGGCCTTTGGGGACCTGAAATTCCCCGGAGCTTCAGACAAAGATGCCATTGCCTACATTCAGGCCCGCCCCGACCAATCCATTCCGGTGGATGTGGACCGCGAGGGCAAGACCCAGCGTTTGACGATCACTCCGCGTAATGAGGGCGGCGTGGGACGCATCGGTGTCCGGTTTTTCCCCGCTGCCTTCCGGTATGACCGAAGACCACTGGCTTTCGGCGACTTCCTGCAGGGCGCCAAGTTCTCCGTGGTGGGAACGGCCCAGATGGCCCGTGACACCCTGATGGGCTACGTCCGGCTCTTTACCTTCCGCGCCAACATCAAGGAGTTGGGCGGTCCCATTGCCATAGCGAAGATCGGCAGCGAGGCCGCCAAGGCGGGATGGGTTGTCTTTCTTACCATCACGGCGCTCATCTCCATGAACCTCGCGGTGTTGAACGCTCTGCCAATCCCCTTTCTGGATGGTGGCCACATAGCCATGCTTGGCTTCGAACGGATCCGTGGCCGGGATCTCAGCATCACGGTGAAAGAGCGCATCCTCACCGGCGGTTTCGTGCTGCTGGCCTCGCTGATGGTGTTGGTTATCGCTTTGGACATCTGGAAACTGAAGCACTGAAAAAGTCTCAAGGTACAAGCCCCAAGCCTCAAGGAACCTCCAAGGCTGCATTCGTGCGTACTTGAGACTTGGAACTTGAGACTTCTAGCTCACCAGCGTCCCCACAACCTCGCCCATGACAGCAGCGATGAGGTTTCCGGGCTTCATCATGTTGAAGACCAGGATGGGCAAGTGGTTGTCCATGCATAAGGCGATGGCGGCGGCGTCCATGACCTGAAGGCCCTTTTCCAGGCACTCCTGGTGGCTGACCCGGTCGAACTTGACGGCATTGGGGTCTTTCTTGGGGTCTGTGTTGTAGACGCCATCCACATTGGTGGCCTTCATTACCACTTCGGCATTGATCTCGTTGGCCCGCAGGGCTGCGGCGGTATCGGTGCTGAAATAGGGATTGCCCGTGCCGCTGCCGAAGATCACCACGCGGCCCTTTTCGAGGTGGCGGACCGCGCGGCGGCGGATGTAGTTCTCGGAGATGCGGGGCATCTCCATGCCACTGAGCACGCGGGTCTGGACATGGTTGTGTTCCAGGGCGTCCTGCAGGGCCAGGGCGTTGATCATGGTGGCCAGCATGCCCATATGGTCTGCGGTGACGCGATCCATGCCCTTGGTGGCGCCAGCCACGCCGCGGAAGATATTTCCACCCCCGATGACCAGGCCCACGTCCACATTCAACTCGCGGATGGCCTTCACCTGCTCGGCGATCATCTGGACGACATCGGGATCAATGCCGCCCTTCATCTCGCCCATCAGGGCCTCGCCGGAGAGCTTGAGGAGGATTCGGTTGTATTTCATGTGGGGCTCCTAGCGGGCTGTAGGCAATGGGCGTGAGCCGTGGGGGATGAGTCGAGAGTCGAAGGTGGAGGGCTTCCCACAGCCTAACGCCTACCTCCCAAAAAAAGGGCGGCACGAAGGCCGCCCTTTGGAAATGGAAGGGAAGGACGGCTGAGTTACTTCGCGGCCACCTGGGCGGCCACTTCGGCGGCAAAGTCGTCCTGGCGTTTCTGCAGGCCCTCGCCGAGGACGTACTTGGTGAAGCGGCGGATGCTGAGCTTCTCGCCGATCTCGGCAGTCTTCTGGGACAGGTACTGCTGGACGGTCAGATCGCCATTCATGATGAAGGGCTGCTCCAACAGGCAGACTTCCTTGAAGATCGAGTTCATCTTGCCCTCGACGATCTTCTCCACGATGTTGGCGGGCTTGCCGGTGGCCAGGGCCATCTCAGTGGCGATGCGTTTTTCGGTTTCCAGGAATTCAGGAGTCACTTCTTCCTTGGTGACGAAACGCGGGGCGGGATCAGCCGCGGCGATGTGCATGGCGATTTCCTTGACCATGCGCTGGAAAGCTTCGTTGCGGGCCACGAAATCCGTCTCGGAATTCACTTCCACGATGACGCCCACGCGGCCGCCAGGATGGATGTAGGATTCCACGATGCCTTCGCTGGCCACCCGGTCGGCCTTCTTGGCGGAGGCCGCAAGCCCCTTCTTGCGAAGGTACTCGATGGCGCCTTCCATATCGCCATTGCTCTCTTCCATGGCCTTCTTGCAATCCATCATGCCGATGCCGGTCTTCTCTCGAAGGGCTTTTACGTCCAAGGCTGTATACGCCATGCTATCTCCTGGATTTATCAAACGCTTTGGTGGTACGAAAGCACAGACGCCCTACTGGGCTTCCTGCTCCATCTTTTCAGCCATCATTTCCTTCATGGCCGTGCTATCACCCTTGTCCTGGAAGGACTGGCGGCCCTCAAGAATGGAATCGGCGACGCGCTCGCTGAAGAGGTGGATGGAACGCAGGGCGTCATCGTTGGCGGGAATCACGTAGTCGATCTTGTCGGGGTCGCAATTGGTATCCACGAGGGCCACGATCTTGAGTCCGATCTTGTTGGCCTCGGTGACGGCGATGTCTTCCCGGTTGGGATCAATGACGAAGATGACATCCGGCAGGCTGCGCATGTCGCGGATGCCAGCAAAGGAGCCCACGAGCTTATCTTTATGGCGGGTGAGCGTGAGCTGTTCCTTCTTGCTCATGGCCGCGCTGCGGATGGGATCTGCGAGGATAGCCTCCATCTCGCGCAGCTTTTCCAAGGATTTCTTGATGGTGGAGAAGTTGGTGAGCATGCCGCCCAGCCAACGGTTGTTCACATAGAAGGCGCCACAGCGCGCTGCCTGTTCGGCGATGAGATCCTGGGCCTGGGGCTTGGTGGCCACGAAAAGGAAGCTCTTGCCCTCGGCTGCGGACTTCGTCAGGAAGTTGGCGGCAGTGTTCCAAAGGCGCAGGGTCTTCTGGAGATCGATGATGTAGATGCTGTTGCGGGCGCCAAAGATGTAGGGCTTCATCTTGGGGTTCCAGCGCTTGGTCTGGTGGCCGAAATGCACACCGGCTTCGAGCAGTTCTTTCATTTGGATGGCAGCCATGATGGCCTCCTCAATCGTTGCGCGGGCCCACTTTGGTGGATGGGGCGCGGTTGGGGATGAAGGTCTGGCCTCCTAGGGAGGGGACCCGAATCGGTTCCGGAAATCCGGAACCCGTGACACGCGAACGGGGAGATCCTGTCTCCCCGTCGGTTTGCAAAGACCTGAAAGGAATTAACGCTTGCTGTACTGGAAGCGACGACGAGCGGCCTTCTGGCCTGGCTTTTTACGTTCCTTCATGCGGGGATCACGGGTCAAAAGACCGGCGCCACGGAGGAGGCCCTTCAACTGCTCGTTGTAGATCAACAGCGCGCGGGAAATACCCAGCCGGATGGCGGCGGCCTGTCCAGCGGAACCGCCACCGCTCACGGTGATGTGCATGTCCCACTTTCCGTCCATGTCGCTCAGCACCAGCGCCTGATGCACCATCATGCGGAGCACGGCATTGGGGAAGAAATCTTCAAGGGTCCGGCCGTTCACATTGATCTTGCCGGTGCCGGGACGAAGGAACACGCGCGAGGCGGCTGTCTTGCGTCGGCCGGTTCCGTAGTACTGGTTGATTGCCATGTTTCCCTCGACGAATTTTTTCTAGATTTGAATTAGAGCTTGATCTGCATTGGTTCTGGGGACTGGGCGGCCTGCTGGTGCTCCGGGCCTTCATAGACCTTGAGCTTGCGGTACATCGCACGGCCCAGGGGGCCCTTGGGCAACATACCCTTCACCGCGGATTCGATGATGCGGGTGGGGAAGGTCTTCTGCATGACATCCGCACGGGTCTCTTTCATGTTGCCCGGACGGGTGGTCATGACGCGGCGGTAGATCTTTTGGGTGGTCTTCTTGCCCGTCAGCACGGCTTTCGCGGCGTTGATCACCACGACATGGTCGCCGGTGTCAAGAAAGGGGGTCCAAGTGGGCTTGTTCTTGCCGGAAAGCACTTCGGCCACGGCCGAAGAAAGACGACCCACGGTCAACCCGGTGGCGTCCACCAGGAACCACTTGCGCTTGATTTCTTGGCCCTTAGGGAAATAGGTGCTCATTTGCTGCTCCGAATTGACAATCCCTGCAACGACAAACCTTCCTGGCAAACCCACCAATCGGCGGGAACGCAAGAAAAAAAGATTATCGCTCGATGCCAATGGGGTCAAGGAGAAGTTTCATATTGGGCGGCGGACGGATGGCGATGAGTTGTGGGCACATCCAACCTGCAGCCCAGTCTCCATTCCTTACTGCCCACCCCCCAAAGCCCATAATTCCTGGGCGATGCGCGAAGCGCCCAGGCCATCCACCAGGGACCGGCCATCGCGGCTTTGTTCGTTGCGGCTGTCCTGGCCCTCGGGACCCAGCCATTGCTCCAGGGCCTTGGTCGTGATCTCCAGGCCCGCTTCGGATCCCACACCCAGGTCGAAGCACGCCGATGCCTGGGCCAGATCCGCCAGAATCCGGTGCTGCCTTTCGTTCTGACCCCAAGCGGCTACAGGGATGCCGAGACACAAGGCTTCCGTGAGCGTCACGCCCGCGCTGCACCACAGAGCGTCATAACTGGGAAGCAATTGGGTGAGATTTGGCAAGCTTTTATGGATTGAGCACCCGGCAAAGGCTTTCGCCTGAATCTCCATCGGAGCCAGGATCGTGCAGGTGCCCCGCCAGCGGTCCTCATTCACCAGGCGCTCCAGCACCTTGAAGGAGCGTTGTGCCAGGCCCGCGCCGTCACTGCCGCCGAAAGTCACCAGCAGCCGATGCACCGCCAGGGGTTGCAATGGCTGGCGCTTGGGCCGGAGGCCCAGAGCCGCGGTGCCCACCACGGCAAAGCGGGTGCCCCGAAGGATGCGGCAATTCCCATGCTGGCCGTCATAGGGCCGTACTTTGCGCCCGTTCAGCAGCTTCATCGGATGATCGGGGAAAGCAACGCCTTCCAGAAACGGTTGAAAGAGCAGATCGGCGCTTTCATGCGCGTCCCCGTCATCCTCCATCACGGCCACTTTCAGGGGACGGAAAGCTTCGATTTGCGCATGGTCCAAATCCCAGAGGTCGAGCAGCACCACCTTGGACTTGGCGATCAACTCCTTGGGCAAGGGGGGCGTGGAAGAGGTGCCGAGATCCAACACTTCACAGGGCAATGATGCATCGGTGAAGGGGTGCAACCCTGAACCCACGCGACGGGCCCGGTCATCGCCTGAGATGGCTAGGGTGGCCTGCCCCCCAAGGGCGCGCCAAGCCTCTTCAACAGCTATTGCCCGGGCCACATGCCCAAGGCCCAACCGAAGATCGGCGTGGACGCGGATGATCAGGTGAGGCTGCATGGGTTCCAAAAAGGGTATCTCAAGTCTAGCCAAATGGGAGAATCCGGGAAGGGGGTGGTTTGCGTTACGGTTTATGCAATCAAATATGGAGTTCCGTTGACCACCACACCTCCTTTCAATTCAAATTCGAACCCGGGCGAAACCCAAGGGAAGATACCGGCCCCTGGGGCAAAGGCTGGCCGGGTTTGCGGCATCCTGGCCATCGTCCTGGCCCTCACGTGCGTGGGCATCCCCGTGGCGATCATCCTCGGCATTGTCGCCATCGTTAAGACCAGCAGGGCCAAAAGGCTGGCCCACGGCAACCCTGGGGCCTACGAAATGCCGACCAGTGCGGGCCTTATCCTGGGCATTGTAGGCCTCTGCCTGCCTGTGGTGATGCTGCCTTTCGCAGGCATCGTCAGCGCCATCGCCATTCCCGCGCTGCTGGGCCAGCGAGCCCAGGCGAGGGACAAGGTCCTGCGGTTCCAATGGGCCCAGGTGCGGTCGAGCGCCGAGAGTATCGCTGTGAAATCGCGTACCTCCCGCCCCCGCCCTCTCACTGGAGAAGAGGCCATTTCGCTCTTGATGGCGGACGCCTCCCTTAAAGCCATGAAGAACGCCCGGAATCCAGAGGATGTGGTGCTCATCAACAGCTCTGAGCCCCGTCCCGGCACCATCGCCCTCTCTCCTGAGGAGTTGGTGGGAGAAGATGGGAAAGCCCATTACTCGCTGATTTTGCGTGCCTATTTTGGCACAACCAACGCCCCGGCCCTTCAGGAAGAGAAAATTGAACTAGGCACGTCGCCAACGGTGCAGCGCGCCACGGATGAACCCACTCACTGACGGTTCCCCTGGGGCGTTCAAGGGTACGGATGGCCATCCCTGAATCCAGGCTGCGGATCGGTGATTCTGGGGGCTTCGGCGATGGGCCAGCCATCCTTGAAATAGGCCTCTTTGTATCGGATGTAGCGGGGCCAGATGCCCGCCACGAGCTGGCGCTGGCCCTCGCTGAGTTCTTTTTTCACGATGGCCGGCCACCCTGCCACAAGCGTGTGGGGTGGCGCTATGAAACCTTCACGCACCAATGAACCCGCGGCCACCAGACAGCCTTCGCCGATCACCGCGCCGTCCATGATCGTGGTGCTCATGCCCACCAGCACGCCTTTTCCAAGGGTGCAACCGTGGAGCATCACGTTGTGGGCGATGCTCACTTCGTCACCGATGAGAGTGGGCCATTTATGGTTCGTGACGTGGATGCAGCTCATGTCCTGGATGTTGCTGCGCGCGCCGATCCGCACATAGTTCACATCGCCCCGCACCACGCAGTTGAACCAGATGGAACTATCGTCTCCGATTTCCACATCCCCCAGCACCAGCGCGCTCTCCGCGATGAAAATGCCTTGTCCGAGTTTGGGTGCCATGCCCTGGAAGGGACGAATCATGAAATGCCTCGTGAAGGAATCTTCCCAGCAATTTCTTGTTTCAGACAGTTGACTTGTTTCAGACCGTTGACCCCTATCATTGGCCTATGACCTTCGCACTGCTCACGGCTGATGCCCTTTCATCCACCCTTGGGCTCCTGGCGCTCTTGTGGTTGGCGGCGAAGATCGGGGGCGAACTCGCGATCCGCCTGAAAATCCCGGCGGTGGCTGGCGAGCTGGCGATGGGCCTTGCGCTGGCGGGGCTGCATCGGAACTTTGTGTCGCTCCCTGATGTCAGCGTGAACACTGCTGCGGACCTGCTGGCCAATCTCGGCATCGTGGTGCTGATGTTCGCGGTCGGACTTGAAAGCACGGTTCCGCAAATGCTGAGGAGTGGCGCGGCGTCCCTGCGGGTGGCGCTCATTGGCGTGGCGGCGCCCATGGCTTTGGGCCTTGGGGGAGCGATGCTGATGCTGCCGCATGGGACTCCTTTCGCCGTAGACCTATTCATTGGCGCCTGCCTATGCGCCACCAGTATTGGCATCAGCGCCCAGGTGCTCCGAGAAAAAGGCGCAGCCAAGACCACGGAGGGCCGCATCATCGTGGGCGCAGCGGTCATGGACGACATCCTAGGGCTGCTTGTGCTTGTGCTGGTATCGGGTTTGGTGGCAGCCTCGGATGGCGGTGGCCTTCCTTGGGGCGGACTGGCGCGCACCTTCGCATTAGCCTTGGGCTTTCTTGCGGCAGCGCTGACCCTTGGGCGGTTCGCCACGCCCCATCTGTTCCGGCTCGCCAATCGCTTCCGGAGTGAGCAAGTGCTCTTGCCCATGAGCCTGGGGTTCGCCTTCCTGTTGGCCTATTTGGGAAGCCTAGCGGGCCTTGCGAGCATCGTCGGCGCTTATGCCGCTGGGCTTGTCTTGGAACCCGCGCATGTGAAGGTCCTCGAAGAACGCGAACTCCACAGTCTTGAAGACCTGGTCCATCCGCTGGTGTCTGTGCTGGCGCCGCTCTTCTTCGTGCTGATGGGCGCGAAGGTGGACGTGAGCGCGCTTTTCCAACCAAGGACGTTGCTCTTCGCGGTTCTGCTCGCGGTTCTCGGCGTGCTGGGCAAGTGGATCGCTGGCTATGGTGGCGGGAAAAACACCAACTATTCAGTCATTGGTTGGGGCATGGTGCCGAGAGGTGAAGTGGGCCTCATCTTCGTGGCCACTGGAGGGCTTCTGATGTTCAACGGTTCCCCGCTCTTAAGCGCCCAAGTCCAGGCCGCCATCGTCGGGGCCATCCTGCTCACTACTCTGGCGGGTCCCGTCGGGCTGGCACGGGCACTACGCGGAATGAATCTCCGCAAATCGGTCGGTGGCGGCAACCAGGGCCTTTGAATTGCCTGGTTCCATGGCGCTGTGACCCGCATCGGGAACAATGATCAGTTCTGATTCGGGCCAGGCTTGATGGAGGTCCCATGCGTTTTTCATGGGGCAGACCATGTCGTAACGGCCTTGGACGATGACGCAGGGGATGTGGCGGATTTTCGCCACATCCGCTAATAATTGGTCTTCGCGCTCAAGAAAGCCCTTGTTCACGAAGTAGTGGCATTCGATGCGGGCAAAGGCCAGGGTGCTGTCGTCCTGCCCGTAGCTTGCCGCGAATGCGGGATCCGGCAGCAGCTTGCTGGTGGCGCCTTCCCAAAGGCTCCAAGCCTTGGCGGCTGGGAGGTTGATTTCCGGATCCTCGCAGAACAGCCGCTTGGCGTAGGCCGCCACCAAGTCTCCGTGCTCGGCTGCGGGAATGGCGGCGAGGTAGTCCTCCCAGAGTTCTGGAAACACTAGGGAAACGCCTCCCCCGCGATAGAACCAGTCAATCTCGTAGTCCCGGACCATGAAGATGCCCCGAAGCACCAGTTCGGTCACCGCGCTGGGGTATTTTTCCGCATAGGCAAGCGCCAACGTCGAGCCCCAGGAACCCCCGAAGACCTGCCAACGGGCGATTGCCAAGTGCTTCCGCAGGGTTTCGATATCCTCCACCAAGTCCCAGGTGGTGTTTTCGCGGATCTCCGCGTAGGGTGTGCTCTGTCCGCACCCGCGCTGGTCCATCAGGATGATGCGGTATTTCCGGGGGTCGAAATAGCAGCGGTTCTTTGGCCCTGTTCCGCCGCCTGGTCCGCCGTGAAGAAAAATCACGGGTTTGCCGTTTGGATTTCCGCTCTCCTCGAAATAGAGCTCATGCAGATCTGAGACCTTCAAACGCCCTGTCAAATAGGGCTCGATGGGTGGATATAGCCAATTGAGCGGGTCTTTGCGAAGGGCCACGAGAACTCCTATACGAAGGTGGAAAGGATTCCATTGCTGAGCAACATGCCGCGTTGTGAAAGTCTGACATTTCCGCCTTCGCGGATGACCAAGCCTCCCTGCTCGTAGGGCGCCAATTGGGATTCCCATGAATCTACCAACGGCAGTAGCTTTTTCAATTCCGCTTCAGCTCGAAGGCGATCCCAATCCACACCGCGATGGAGCCGCAGGCCCAGCATGGGGATTTCCGAAAGCGATTCAGCGGCGTCTAGCTCAGTGATTTCCACGCCTGCGCGACCATCCGCCCACGCGGGAATATTGCCTTCCTCGGTCCATCGTAAATCACCCAGGTGGGACGCGGCGCTGGGGCCGATACCCAGATAGGGTCGCCGCTCCCAATAGCGCGAATTGTGCTTTGACTCGGCCCCTGGGTTTGCATAGTTGCTGATCTCGTAGGGAAGTAATCCCAAGCGTGGCAACTCGACCTGCAATGCTTCGAAAATCGTGGCTACCGAGTCTTCCGAGGGCAGGGTTAAACGCCCCGCACCCACATCTGCCTTGAGCGGACAATTCTTGTCCAGATCCAGGAGGTAGATGCTCATATGTTCAAGGCCTGTGGCCACCAGGCGGCGGGTGTCCTCCAGCACACGGGATAAATCCTGGCCAGGAATGCCCACCATAAGATCCCCGCTCCGCCGGTGGAAACCCGCTTGCCGCGCCAGTTCCAGGGACTCGAGAGCTACCGTGCCATTGTGGATGCGGCCCAGCCGACCCAGCAGTTCATCATCCAGGGTCTGCACCCCCATGCTGATGCGATCCCAGCCAAGCCGCCGCGCGCCTTGCAGCCAGGAGAAATCCACCGTACCAGGATTGGCTTCCAAGGTGGCTTCCAACAGGGGCGATAGATCGAAGGCTCCTTGAATGGCGCTCGTGAGCGCATTCAGTTCTTCCAGGCTCAACAAGGAGGGCGTACCGCCGCCCAGATACAGCGTGTCCACCCTCGGGTGTTCCAGCGCGTTGCCCCAGCTTTGTACCTGCGCGGCAAGCCGTGCCACGGTGGCTGGCTGAAGGGAATCGTCCCTGGTGGTGGCAAAGGAACAATAGGTGCAACGGTCCCTACAGAAGGGAAGGTGCAGGTACAACCCTAGGGGCTCTGCGCGGGCCGCTTGGCGGAGGCCTGGGAGATGCGGAATCAGGGCTTCGATCAGGGATCTACCACCATCTGCCGGAGCGCCACCTTCAGGGCCGCTGCATCGTGAAAGTACTTCCAGGGTAGCGAGGTGGCACGAGTGCCATCGCCAAGATCCCTGAGATGGCCATCCAGGGCCTCTTTGTGTTCCACCGACAGGTATTTCCCCCCTCCGAGATTCAGTTCCAGCAACATCAAATTACCCGTAAGGCGTTGGACTTGGGCCTTGAAGACGAACCGGGCCATGGTTGCCTGCGCGGCGGCAAGTCCCAGCATGAAGAATGAGAGCATCACCAAGCCCTTCGTGATGCCTTTCATTCTTGCAGCCAGGAGCCAGCCCAACAGCATCAGCAGCAGTAACGAAGCCAATGGCAGTGCCGGTAGCACCCAGAGCCCATTGCCCCAGAAACTGTCGTTGAAGATCCGGTCGGCGGCCGCTTCCAGTTCAATGCGATCACCTTTCGTGCGGGCATCGCCAAGACTCTGGGCCAGCAGTTCCCAGAAACCGCGCTGGGATTCCGAGAGCGGCTGGTTTGGCGGCGCGGAGAGTTGCACGGGGCCGGGTTTCGACAAGGATTTTGGGATCTCGGCCGCCTTGGTGTTCTGTTCAGGGGGCAGTCCCATTTCCTTGGCTCCCGGCGGAGGGGGCGTGGTGGTGATGTAGAGCCTTCCTTTGGCATCCTTCCACCGGTAGATTTGCGATGGGGCTGGTGCTGGCTTCTGGGCATCCAGCCTCAAGCCACCCAGGCCAGGGAACCCCAAGGCGGAAACCAGAAGCAGGAAGATGGAGAACCGTCGCATATTCATTGTTCGAAGCGCTCATCCAGAATCTCGCACCAGAAGTGGTACACCATCTGGTGGACCTCCTGGATGCGTGCAGTGATGGTTGATGGCACCACCAATGCGTCATCAACCATGTTTTTCAATTTGCCGCCGTCCCGGCCCAAAAGGCCCAACGTGTGGACACCCATATGCTCGGCGGATTCCACTGCCTTGATGACATTGGCGCTATTTCCTGAAGTGGAAATGCCGATCAGCAGATCTCCGGGCCGGGCGAGGGCCTCGACCTGCCGGGAGAAAACAAAATCGAAGCCGTAATCGTTGCCGATGGCGGTGAGTGCCGACGTGTCCGTGGTGAGGGCGATGCCGGCCAGCGCTTTCCGCTCTTTCAGGTAGCGCCCCGACAGCTCTGCCGCCAGGTGCTGGGCATCGGCTGCGCTGCCGCCATTGCCGCAGATCAGGATCTTGCAGCCCCGCCTCAGCCGCTCAGCCATATCATCGGCCTGGGCAAGGATATGATCCATCTCGGCATCGAAAAAGCTCTGGCGGAGAGCTGCTGAATCCTGAACCTGCTGGATGAGTTGAGAACGCATGGGCAGGATTGTGGCAGCTTTCGGATGCCGATTGGGCCATCCGCTGGCAAACTCTTCTTTGATGCCTGAATTTCTCGCCCTTAAACACCCCCTCCTGGTCCACCTGCCCGTGGGCGTGGCGCTGCTGCTGCCGCTGGCATTGGTGGCCGCGCAACGGCCTGGGCGGGGCATCAAGCCTTGGTGGGTCACCTGCCGCTATCTCGCCTGGATTGGCCTGCTGGGGCTCGGCTTCGCTATGCTCAGCGGCTGGTTTTGGGCCCGTCATCTGGGCCTCCTTCCGCCCGGCAGGCTGTTGAGCCCGCATCTGGCCAAGCCTACTGCGGAACAATGGCTGCAAGTCGCGATCTGGAAACACCAAATGGCGGCCATTGCTTCCGCGCTGCTTGGTGTGCTGACGATAGTCGCCTGCTATCGCAAGCGACTTGAGCATCAGGGACTGGGATTGATGGCCTTGTTTTTCGGCCTGCTTTGGTGTGGCGCTTCGCTCACGGCGGGGTTTTACGGGGGGCAGATGGCACATCCGTCCCTTACCCCAGTCAGCAGCACGCCTGCGCCAGGAACATCCAGTGTGGTGGCCGAGCCCGCGGATCCTGAAATGGATGCGCCCCTGCGCGCGCTGGATTACGGCAGCCTGGAACCATTCCATCTCGAGCCCGTGCGCTCCACCACCCACGGCAATCGCTGGATTCGGGTTTGGGTTACGGCCTCTGGTTTGGATGCTTATCGCGACGGGAAACCCCTTCCATCGGGCGCCTACGCTGTCATGACCAGCCTTGAAGATCGTTGGGGACGGCCAAGTTTCGAAAGCGGTCCGATCTACATGCTTGAGACCCTTGCCGATGGCAAGCCAAGCCTGACCTATTACTGGCCACGCGTGCCCGAAGCCAAGCGCGGCGAAACCGGCGGGCAAGCCTCGGCTTATTGGCGCGGCAAGAATCCCAATCTCGAATCCTGCATGGGCTGCCACTTCAAGGGCCAAGCCCCCCTCAACGAGCGCAGCACATGGCGCACTCCGCGCCGTGTCAAGCCCGAAGGCGAAGCCGCCAGCAGTGCCCCAACGGAATAGTTGGAAGCCAAGAGCTATGAGCTATTCAATGCGCCTTTAGCGCGATCCTTTTGAACTTTCATGCTGCTTTGGATCCATAGCTTTTAGCTTTTGCTTTTAACTTTTGGCTCATAGCTCATAGCTCATAGCTCATAGCGCTGCCATCATTCCTCACCCACGAGCACTTCACGGGGCTTTCCTGCGCCGCGGTCGGGGCCGACGATGCCTTCATCTTCCATTCGGTCAATGAGCCTGGCGGCGCGGCCATAGCCTATGTTGAGTTTGCGTTGAAGCAGGCTGGTGCTGGCCTTGCGCTCCCGCCTCACCACGGCTACGGCACGGGTGTAGATATCGCTGTCGCCATCTGTTGAAACCTCACCGCCCTCTTCGGCGGCCTGTTCCTCATCGGTTTCCATGGCGTTGATGAGCGCCTGGTTGTAATCCGGGCGCCCGCGTTCTTTGAGCCAAGTCACAAGGCCCAGTGTTTCTTCTTCAGTCAGGAAAGGCGCGTGGATGCGGTGGGGCCGGGCGCTGCCCGGCGCCAGGAATAGCGCGTCGCCTTTGCCCAGGAGTTGCTCGCCGCCGCTGCTGTCGAGGATGGTGCGGGAATCGATCTTGGTGTTCACACGGTAGCTCAGGCGCGAAGGCAGGTTGGCCTTGATGACGCCGGTGACAATGTCAACACTGGGGCGCTGTGTGGCCAACACCAGGTGGATGCCCACGGCGCGGGCCTTCTGGGCGATACGGGCGATGCTATCTTCCACCTCGCTGCGCGCCACCATCATCAGGTCCGCCAGCTCGTCGATGACGACAACGACGAAGGGCAGCGGCTCCAGCACCGTTGGTCGGTCCAGCCAGCGCGGATTCGGAGTGCGGTCGCCCAGATCCACGATGCCGCCGGAGCTGTTGATTTTCGCGTTGAACTGTTCGAGGTTGCGGACGCTCAGGAGGGCCAAGCGGCGGTAGCGGTCCTCCATCTGCGCCACGACCCATTTCAGCACGCGGCCCGCTTCTTTCATGTCCGTGACCACCGGCGCCCAGAGGTGCGGAATGTTTTCGTAGACGCCCAGCTCCACCATCTTGGGGTCCACCAGGATCAGCTTCACTTCCGAAGGCAGCGCACGCATCAAAATGGAACAGATCATGGCGTTGACACCGACGCTCTTGCCGCTGCCGGTGCTGCCGCCGATGAGCAGGTGGGGCATGCGCGCGAGGTCGGCGACGATGGGATTGCCCGCGATGTCCTTGCCCATGGCGAGCAGCAAGAGCGACGTGCCGTCCTTGCTGCGTGGATCGCGGAAGGCGGGCGAATCGAGCACCTCGCGGAAGGTGATGGTCTCCCGATGCAGGTTGGGAACTTCAATTCCCACGAGATTCTTGCCTGGGATGCGATCAATGCGCACGGCCTCTGCTTTCAGAGCCAGCGCCAGGTCCTCTTCCATGCCCAGCACTTTCGCCAGGGGGACACCGGGATCGGGCTGGAATTCGTAGACGGTCACCACTGGGCCCGGCTGCATTCCCACCATCAGACCCTTCACCTTGAATTCGGCAAGTTTCTGGCCGATGAGATCACGAGTGCCTTCTAGGTCATCGGTTTTCAATCGCTGATGGATGGCCGGTGGGTCGAAGAGCCTGCGCGGAGGAAGTTCCAGGCGATCTGCGATGGAATTCAAATGGGGCTTCAGTTTGCCGGAAGCCGCCATGGAATGGATGGTGGGGAGCGCGCCACTCAGCCCAGTCGGTCCAGTCGGACCATTCAATGGTTTTGCCGGAGTGGGTTCCATCAGCGGCAGAGGCTGCTGCTCGGAGATGCGGCCATATTTGTCGGTCATGGTGCGAGCCTGCATCAGCGGTTTTTTGGACGGTTGCACGGGCGGCAGATTGCGAAGCAGCGCAGGCTTGATTGGATGCGCCAGCCGATGCCGTTGCTCATTCGTCTGCGTCATCAGGATGTCTGAAGGGGATAAATCCATGCCGTCCAGATTCATGGAATGGATGATCGGATAGGAGAGCTCCTGAGGAATCTCGGGATGCTGCCGGCGGAATTCCGCAGACTCGCGCTCGGCCTTGGACAGGGAGGCGGATTGTTCTTCCAGCAAGCGTTGCTGTTCAGCGATGAAGGCCAGTTGCTGGGCATCCTGAACATCGAAATCAGGCAGATCCGCCACCCCTTCGCTTTTCAGGAATGGCCGTTTCACCATGCCGATGAATCCGCGCACACCGGTGTGGACCCCCTTGGCGCCACGCAAGGGCAGGGGCTTCAACAGGGGCCATGCCTTTTCGCCCATCCACCTAGCCAAGAGCGAAGCTACGGCGCGGGTGAGAGCAGGCGCGAGAATGAGCGCCGAGAGGAGAAACAAAAGCGCCAACACAATGGGCAGGCCCCAACCCAGGAGCCGCTGCAGCGGTGGAAATAGGATGGACCCGAGCCAGCCGCCCCAACGAAGGTCCGGAGGGCTCATGCCATCCCCGAGCGAAAATTTCCGGATGCCAAGGGCGCCGAGGGAGGTCCACAACACGAAGGCTAAGGAAACCCAGGCGAGCCTGGGTGCGAGGCGGGCCAGCCACCGGGAGGCTTCATCTTGGACCGCTGGAACCCAGCATTCCCAGAGTATGTAGATGGGTATCAACCAAGAACCTGAGCCCACCAAGGTCATCAGGACGCCGGCCAGGATGGCGCCGAAAGTGCCGCAGAGATTGTGTACGGGCTGCCCCAGATTGCCCGAAGAAAAGGGCATGGGGTCAGTGGGGTAATAGCTGAAGAGCGACAGCAGCAGTATCAGCGCGAACACCGATGCCACCGCTTTTGCCAAGATCGGACCCAACCCCTTCAAATCAACTCCATGGATACGGAATTGAGTGTATCTGAGCCGAGGGCCTAGGCTGTGGGCTTTGGGTTGTAGGCGGTAGGGGGTAGGTGATTTGGAAACGGCCCGGAGGGCCATATTTTCCTACAGCCTACGGCCCAAAGCCTACCGCCTTCTACGGCTGTCTGCGCATCGCTGACCTGCCGCTGGAACCACCATTCCGGGGGACTTTTTCTTCCAGCTTCGCCATGCGCGCGCCGGGATTCCATGCGGGTTTGCGCAAGTCCTGCAAGTAGTCGCCAACCTTCACGAATTGCCAGCCTTCCTGCCTGGCGCGATCCATGAAAACGCCCAGTTTTTTTGAGGGGCGGTCGGTTTCTGTCCGGCCGCTGCCCAAATGCATGAGCACGATCAGCCCATCGGAATCCCGTTTGGAAAGCCTGGTGTGAAGCCGCTCCAGTACTGCGTTTCCATTGCGGTATATGCGTTTTTCGGATGAAGTCGCCCAATCCAGCGTATCCGCGCCCTCACTCCATCCCACATGGCGGTACCCGATTTCTTCGGCCCATTCACGTAATTCCCGGGTCTGTTCACCGTAGGGGGCGCGCCAATAAGGATCCATCGGGTGGCCCAGCACCTGGTAGAGCGCGCGGTCGGCGGAGAGCAATTCATCCTGGAATTTGTCCTTGCTCCACTTCGCATCGCGCCGCATGCCTGGCGCGAAATGGGGGTGGTTCATGGTGTGGTTGCCCAGCTCATGGCCTTCCCGTTCCATGCGCCGGACCAGGTCTGGGAATTTCTGGATGAAAGCCCCTGTGAGAAAAATCGTAGTGCGCACGTTCCGTGATTTCAGGGTGTCCAGAATCTCCTCCGCGCTCTCATTGGAGGAGCCACCATCAAAGCTCAAGACCATCCGCCGTTGGCCGGTTTGGATGGCCTTGGGTCCACGCATCAGGTTGAAGCCTTCTCCTGCGCCAGCCCAAGCTGGAGCGCCTGGCTGCAAGGTGCTGTGCGCAGGCGGAGCCAAGGGAATGGGAAGCGGCTGGGGTTGAGGCCAAGCGCGCCGGTCAACTTCAACTGGAAGTCCAGGCTTGGATGGTTCAGCCATGCGCCGGCGACTGGCCAGCGGCGCCACCTCTGCTCTCATCACTGGCACGATCGTGGGCATTTCGGGCGGTGCCAGGGCGGGCAGGTTGGAAGGGCGTGGCGACGAGTTGTTGGATAGATCGGGAGATGGCTCTGGGGCTGTGGCTGAGGCCAATTGGCGCCGGAGCGCTTCCAGGGCGTCTTCGGGCTGCGCGTCTCGTTGAATCGCTCGGCCCGGTGTTGATCGCTGGCGTGGGAGGGCTGCCAACTTGGGTGCCATCCCGAAACGCCACCGCGCCAATACCTGCCCTTCTTTGGTTTTCAATTGCGCTATTTCACCGGCCGGAGGCCTGAACATCTCCCAACGCACAGGGCCGAAGGCCGCATGATGCGTTTCGCGGACGGAGCGGCCCTCCAACACCAGATCCATGGGGCGGTCCACTTCTCCCTGCACCACCAGCACGCCGTTGAGGATCTGGCAAGTCCATGGCTTCAAAGCCGTATTCGGTATCTCCATCGGAGTGGACGGAAGATTCTTCTTTCCGCAGGCGATGAGCCCCACCAGCACGAAGAATAAAGCCCGACGAGCCTTCACACAGCACTCCGGCAGCCCGCCCAGTAGTTGGCCTTTTCACGGATGCGGACGCATTCGGGGTTCAGCCCCTCGGCTTTGAGATAGTGAAAGGCCCACGATGCAAGCGATTCCGCAGTGGGGTTGCGCCCATCAAGGGACGGCTGCTCATTCAGGAGTGTGTAATCCAGCGTGGCAACCCAGGTATCCAGCGAGTCTGCGAACACGGCTTCGGCATGATGATCAGCTGATTCAGTCAATCTGACTGTGGCTGCGATCTCCCAGTTATGGCCATGCCGCGCCTCCACGAATCCGGGCAGATCGTGAAAATGATCCGCCACGAAGGGACGGCGCAGGGTCAACAGGAAGGAGTCCACATTCCAAGTCTATGTTGTGGTGCAATTCCTGCCCACCAATAGCTTGCAACTTCAAGTGCAGTCAGGAAGGAGGCTGGAGGAAAACGATGGCTCTATCTCTTGCGGGTCGGGACTTGTTGCTCCGCCTCCGGCCCTTATCCCAGTTCCTCACGCAACGCCGCCAGATAGCCAAGCAGCACTTGTTGGCGGCTCGTGGCCAAGGTTTTCGCGGTCTTGGTATTCATGCCTGCCGCAAGCCTCAGGAGCTTTCTTTCGAAATGGTCCAAGCTGTAGGCCTTGTCGTCCAGATCCCGCGCCTCGGCCCACGGGTCGCCGGAATGCCAGAGCGCTGCGCCGAAACTGGCGCCGGTGGCGAAGACACGCGCCAGGCCAATGGCGCCAATGGCCTCTAGGCGGTCTGCGTCCTGCACGATCCGGGCTTCCAGGCTTGCCGCTACACCACCTCCCGAAAAACTGTGGGTCAGGATGCATTCCGCTATTCGGCCGGATTTCTCACCGATGGACCACAGGCCAGAGCAAAGGCCCGGCGCTAGCTCTGCGCCCATCTCGGCCGTGCGCTTTGAATTCTCGTGGTTTTTGGGCACCCACACCAGGTCGTGGAGCAGCGCGGCCGCGACAGCTATGTTCCCATCGGCTCTTTCGGCTTCGCAAATGCGGTGGGCCAGGCGCGCGACGCGAAGACTGTGGGAGAGGTCATGGGCTGCGTCCCGGGGAAGACCCTCTGCGGACAGACGGGCCTGGAATCGGACCAGTAGCGGATTGAACCAGGGGTAGGCGGCCTTAAGGTTTGAAAGGTCCATTGCTTTAGCTTAGAGCTTAGGTTCAATGGTGTCTCATGTCGGCCCTGGCCAGTGCGATGAATCGAGTTCAGGGACAGACCGTAGGCCGTTCCAGCCCCAAATATCGGACGAGCTGCAACCTTGCGTGAGACGATTGCCCCGCTTCGGGCATCCTAGGATCCAGGAGCAAAGATGAAAAATAGATTGTGGCCCTTCAGCCTGATGTGCGCCCTGTTTTCCATCAGCGGTTTCGCCCAGGGCCTGAAGAATTTCGACCCTGTCAAGAACATCGGGATGGGATTCCATGACGGCAAAGTCGTGGTGGCGGTGCCCGAAGGCGCCCATCTCAAAGCGGCTTTCATGGGGATCAAGCTTGGCCTGAACACGCCTGGGAAACTCGATGTGGGGCCATTGCCGCCCACCGTGGACAAGGACGAGCTGGGCGATGGCATATGGCACGACAACGTGGCCATACCCATAAAGGGATCGGGCCTCAGCGGCATGGTGGAACTGCTGGTCAGATACCAGCCCTGCACCGAAGGCGAAGGCGGCGTCTGCTATCCGCCTACCACCCAGACACTGAAAGTGAAAGCATCGGATATACCGGGTGTGCCAGGGCCGAAGGCCGCCTCGGAGCCCCTTGGCAACCCGGCTGTGCCTTCAGTCAATGCAGCCATCACCGCCCCGAATTCATCCTCCTCATCCACGGTTCCCAAGGCTGAATCAGGCGAGAGCCAGGGGTTGTTCTGGACGCTCCTTGCCGTGTTCCTCGCAGGCATGGCGGCAAGTTTGACGCCGTGTGTTTTCCCCATGATTCCTATCACCATGGCCATTATTGGCGCAAAAGGGGGAGGCAAACTCAAGGGGTTCATTCTTAGCCTGATGCTGGTGCTCGGGATGGCCGTGACCTACACGGCGCTTGGTGTCATCGCAGCGAAGACAGGCGCGGCCTTTGGCGCTGCGGCCCAAAAGCCCGCTTTTCTGGTGCCCGTAGCGATTCTCTTCGTGCTGCTGGCCATTTCACTGTTCGGCGCTTTTGAATTGCGCCTCCCCGCAGCCCTCCAGGCCCGTCTCCAGGGCGATGGACAACGCAAGGGGCTTGGCGGCGCCTTCGTCATGGGCCTAGTGCTGGGACCCATCTCCGCCCCCTGCGTCGGGCCAGTGATCGGTGCCGTGCTGCTCAAGATTGCAGAAAAGGGCGATGTGTCCGCGGGCGCCCTTCAGCTCTTCATCTTCGCGCTGGGCATGGGCGTGCTCTTTGTAGTGGTGGGCACCTTCAGCGCGGCTCTCCCGAAGAGCGGCGACTGGCTCACGAAATTCAAGCACATGATGGGTCTCGTGGTGCTGGCCTTCGCCGTGTGGAGCCTGCGTTTCATCGTCCCCGAGTGGGCGAATCTGGCGATGTGGAGCGCCGTAGCCTTGATTGGCGCGGCGGTGCTGGGAGCCTTTGAAGCTGCCATGGGGCTGGTTCAGAATGTGTTCAAGGCATTGGGATTACTTTCCTTGGCGCTGGGAGTGCTGCTGGGCATTCGCGCTGTGGAGGGCTTCTCGCATGTCCAATTGCTTCCTCAGCTGGGTTCCGCGAAATCCGAATCCACCGGACCAGCGTGGATCAGCCAGGATCTGGAAACCGCGCTGGCCAAGGCCAAGGCTGAACACAAGATCGTGCTGGTGGACATCTACGCCGATTGGTGCGCGCAGTGCCATGAGCTGGATGAGAAGACCTGGTCAGACCCCGCGGTGCAAAAATGGATCGCCGAAAATGTCATTCCTGTCCGCATCGACACCGACAAAGTTCGTCCTGATCTCGCTGAGAAATTAAAAATCCGCAGCTACCCAACAGTGCTCGTGCTGGATGAAAATGGCCAAGAAAAGAAACGCAGCCTTGGCTTCCAAAAGCCCATGGCGATGCTGGCGTGGCTCAATCAGTGAGCGAGGTATGAGGTGTGGGGTACGAGGTTCAATACGGACGCGGCCAGGGGCCGCACCATTTAGCGCGCCCCTCGACCCTTACACCTCCTACCTGTTTCACGGTTTGCCGAGGAATTTCTCTAGCGTCTTATCCAGGTTGTCGCCCCGCAGATCGGTTTCGGTGGCCAGAATCTTTCCGTCGGGACCCACCAGGATGGGTTTGGGGATGCCCCTTACGCCGTAGGCTACGGCCAGGGGGCTGCGGAAACCATCTTCCACAAAAGCATGGTTCCAGGGCATGGCGTGGCTCGGGTCCGCCCGGTATGGCGGAATATCTTCAGCCTTCTGATCGAAGCTCAAACTCAGCACCTGGAACCCCTTGCCCTTGAATTTTCCATAGGCGGCATGGAGTTGCGGCATCTCGCCCCGGCAGGGGCCGCACCAGGTGGCCCAGAAATCCAAGAGGAGGTATTTGCCAGCGAACGAAGCGTTCGTGAAAGTCTTTTTCGGGTCGTCAAGGCTATTGATGCTGAAAGCGGGGGCCGCGATGCCGATGGCGGTTTTCGCGGCGTATTCCAACATCCGATGGGCTTCTTTGGTGTAGGGCTCCTTGGTGTACTCGCTGTCGAGTTTCGCCAATGCGCCCTTCCAGAGCTTTTCGTTCTTTTCGTAAATGCCTTCTTCGAACTGGTTGTAGACCAGAGGCCCGCGCACGCTGGGGTCCGCATGATTCTCCCGAGCTTTGGAGATATAGGCATCCGCTGTGGTTTGATCCGCTATTGCGCTCACCGCGGAAAGCAGCAGGCGAGGCTCCAGGGACCAAGCGGGTGAAGTCGGCGGCACCTCCGCCACCACTTCCTGCCGAAGTTCTGGCGTGACCTTGACCCCAGCCCGAGGAGCCAGATAAAGCTTGGCCACCAGCAATGCCTGGCGCACCTCTGGCCGCTTCTCGGTTTTGAGCCGGGTATCAAAGGATTCCAGCATCGGCTTTAGATGCGGGTCGAAACTGGCGCGGGACTTACCGAAGGAAATGTGGAGGGTATAGGCCTCCTGCACCGCCTTCATCCGGGTTTGGACTTCGTTCAGGACTGCCTTGGCATCAGTTGCATCCTTGGCCGCATCCACCGAAGAAGTTGGAGCCGCGGCTGTCTCGGCCGGAGGAAAAGGGACAAAGGGCATGGGAACCTCATGATGTGCAACCACCTAGGATCACAGGAGCTCCCGGAGGCACTCAAGTCCAAGTTCTGTGCGACTTAAATACCAAGTTATGGCTTGGCCATTTAGGAGGTGAATTGTCGCGCTGGGAAAGCGCTTTTGCAGCTCCACCGCGTGGCGCTTTGTGAAACGGTAGGGTTCCGAGGGCAGCAGGATCACCTCAGGATCCAGCGCGTCCAGTTCCTCCTCGGAGAATGTTGGATAGCGTTCCGGGCCCATGGGCGTGAACCCCGCGCAGCGCACAAGGTCGCCGACATAGGTATCCGGTCCGGCGGAAATCCAGGGGTTCTTCCAGATGAGCGTGAGCGTCCGCGGGCCCGCTTTGGGTTTGGGGCTGAGCAGCTTTTTCAACTCCGCCACGCGCGTTTTGGCCTGGTCCATCGCGCCGAGCTGCTTGCCCAGCATCAGCCACGCTGCCAGGCAATCCTTCACGGACCGGATTTCAAGGGCTAGCCATGAAATGCCCAAGCCCGTGAGCGTATCTGCCACCGATTTCGAGTTCTCATCCTTTTCCAGAATCACCAGATCTGGTTTCAGATCCACGATGCGCGGGAAATTCGGATCCTTGGTGCCGCCCACTTCGGGCACAGTTGCCCGGATCCATTTCGGTGAGATGCAATAGCGGGTCCGGCCCACCAGCTTCGATGTCAAACCCCACTGCACCAGCAGCTCTGTCACGCTCGGCACGAGCGACATGATTCGTTGAGGGCCTGTAGGCATTTTGAGCGCAGAGTCTGCGTCGGAGTTGAATGCAATAACTGAGGGTTCATCTGGCTTCTTGTTTCTCGCCAGCAGTGTCGCGCCAGAATGCGGATCTGCTAGCTTGCCTTGGCCGACATCGCAAAGCGAAAGCGCGGCGCAGTTCCCACAATCAGGTTTGCGCGCGTCGCAGCAGCGGCGGCCGTGGAAGATCAGCTGGTGGTGCAGCTCGATCCAGTCCTCCCGGGGAAAGAGGCGGCAGAGGTCCGCTTCGACCTTCTCTGGCGTTTTCCCGGCGGAGAGGCCCAGGCGCCGCGCCACGCGGAAGATGTGCGTGTCCACCGCCAGGGCCGGGACACCGAAGGCGTTGGCCAGCACCACGTTCGCGGTCTTCTGGCCCACGCCCGGCAGGGCCGCCAGCTGGTGCGCATCGTTTGGCACCTTCCCCGAATGCCGCGTCAGCAATGCGTTAGCGAGACCCAATAGGTTCTTGGCCTTGTTGTGGTAGAAGCCGGTGCTTCGGATGAGACCTTCCAGCTCTGCTGGATTTGCGCGGGCAAGGCTCGCGGCATCTGGATAGCGGGCGAAGAGGGCAGGCGTCGTGATGTTCACGCGGGAATCCGTGCACTGGGCGCTGAGCACCGTCGCCACCACGAGCTGAAACGGATCAGCGTGGTCCAGCGCGCATTTTGCATCGGGATAGGCCTGGGCCAGCCGCAGTTGCAGATCCCTCAGCTTCGTTTTCGTCCAACGCATGGGATCAGTCTAACGACCTAACGAGGGCCTTCCATAAATAGGCGCTCATCGCTCAAAGTGGCTGATCCAGCGTGTAGTCGAAGCGGTAGAAATGCTGGCCGTCGCGGATGTCGATGGTCAGGGTTCCGGCCAGCCCCTTCAGATCGCCTGTGCCAGAATCCGGCACCACCGTGATCGTCATCTTGCCCACTCCGCGGGTCATGGTGCCGCTGTGCTGGAGCACGAAGGTGCCCTTGCGGCCCAGAAGCGCGCCAGTCACCTTTTCAAGGGCGACGTATCCGGCGGAATCCCTCACTTCCGTTCCAGCCGCCAGCATCTGGCCCTGGCTGGAGGCTTCGAGATCGCCGTGGAACTGCTTGTCGATGGACATGCGTCCCAAGCCGGCCCCTGACATTGTGTCATCTTTCTGCGGCACGACCTTCACATCGAAAGCGCCGCTGGCGTGGATGGTCATGGCTGACTCCTTTCTGGGTGCGGGTTTTGGAGCTGTCTGCGCGCTCAGCGGGGCGCAAGGCATGGCCAGCATGATCAGCGTAAGCGAAAGCCGCATGTTTCCTCCAGTGATCCCAGCCTGCGCCGGGCCACGTCCTGGGTATTGTAGAAACGCGACACGGCAGGTGGAATAGGTGGATGAGACAGCCAGCGGGCCAACCGAGGGGAGTGCTGAAACCGCCGGATACTGGCGGTGTCTTCCGCCATGCCCGCTATCAGCCGCCGCCCGATTTAAGCTTCTTCCTTGAGCACTTCTGGGTCGTGGACTGGGATCTGCGCGGCCAGGCTCCCGTGACCCGGGAGGTGTTGAACCATCCCTGCATCCACCTTCTGTTCGAGACGGGCCGCCCCGCCCAGGTGGCGGGTCTGGAACGAGGCCGCTTCACCCGGACCCTGGCAGGCGAAGGGCAGGTGTTCGGCGTGAAATTCAGACCTGGCGGATTCAGGCCCTTTCTGGACTTCTCTGTATCACGCCTTACCGGCAAGATCGTTCCTCTGAATAAAATCTTTGGAAACCCAGGCGCAGCGCTGGCAGCCCAGATCCAAGCCCTCGACCCCGGGAACGATGAAGCTCGGATGCTGGCCGCCGAAGCCTTCCTGCGAGCACGGCTTCCGGAACGGGACGAAAATGTCCTGCGGCTCACGCATTTGGTGGAACTGATCATGTCGGACCCTTCCATCACGCGCGTTTCGGACCTGGCTGCGGTCTCAGGCCTCGGGGTGCGGACCCTTCAGCGCCTTTTCGGCGATTACGTGGGCCTCGCACCGAAGTGGATGATCCAGCGCTATCGCCTGCACGAAGCTCTGGAGCGCGTTTCGGCTGATCGAAAGGTGGATTGGGCGCATTTGGCCCTGGATTTGGGCTACTTCGACCAGGCCCATTTCATCAAGGATTTCAAAGCCCTGGTGGGGCGGACACCCGCTGAATACGCCCGAATTCCGGGCTGAATGGCCGAAGCTGCGCCGGAGCGCGGGCGGTCCACTAGAATGGAATCTGAGGTCTCCATGTCGCTTGTGCTCACCGGAAAACTTGACTGCCAGGAAACCGCCGTCCATTATCGGCAGCTCATCCGGCAGAACATCGTGAAATTGGGATTCTCGCCTGGCCTAGGGGTGATCCTGGGCTGCGACGACATGGGCTGCGTCGTCTACCAGAAGTGGCTGATGAAGGACTGCGAGGATCTGGGCATCGACGCCAAGGACATCCGCGTGGATGGCGGCATGGAACTGGTGAAGACCGTGGCCCGGCTCAACCAGGATGACAAGACCCATGGCATCTTCATCTTCTATCCGCTGCGTTATGCGGACATCAAAGATGATGAGGTGATGGACCTGGTGGATCCCGAAAAGGACATCGAAGGCCTGCATGCGACGAACATCGGCTACCTGAACAAGTACCGCAAGCGCATGGACGGCAGCGACCACCGCTGCATGACGCCATGCACGGCCCGCGCCATGGTGAAGACACTCAAGCGCGGTTTTGGGGATACCTACTTGAGCGGGAAAACGGTGCTCGTCATCAACGATTCCCTGCGCATCGGCCGCCCGCTCACGGCCATGGTGGCGAACCTGAAGGCCACTCCGATCCTTTGCCACCAGAATACCAACCCCGAACATTTGGAACGGTTCATCAAGCTGGCGGATGTCATCGTCAGCGCTGTGCCCGCGCCAGGATTCCAGATCCGGACGGAATGGATCAAGGACGGCACGCTCTGCTTCGACCTCAGCGGGCAGGGCAATTTCGATTACGAAGCCCTGGACGCCCGGGGAATCCACTACACCGACACCACCAAGAACAGCATCGGCAAAGTCACGCGCACCATGGCGCTGCTGAACCTGACCTACGCGGCGGGCGTCGAATAAGTCGATTGGGCATTATCCCCTGGCCCGTCCCACACTATGAAATGATCGTGAGAACTTGAACGGGGTCTCCATGTGGCGCATGAAGCGGATCAACGACCTGGAAAGCCTGCGGCGCCAGGCGACCACGCCTCCCCTGGTCATCATGGAAGCTGTGGAAACTGCGGCGGAACGCACAGAGCCCTGGTGGGTCCTTCAGCTCAAGGTGCGGGAGGACGAGGATCCCTTCTGGCTGGCGGTGTTCCCGGAGGAGAAAAAGGCCCTCTTCTTCAACGGAGAGGAAACCATGAAAGGCAGGTGGGATGAGGCCCGGAATGTGTTCTTCGAGGAAGACGGCCCCACCTGGAGCCTAGAGGGGCGCCCCGTTACCGTGAGCGCCTTGGAAGATGAGGCCGCCGAGGAGGATGCCGGAATCGAAGAAGATCGGGCTAGGCGGGAACGATTGTAAGCATGTGGTAGTGAACCCTCTTTCCGGTTGCGGCCGGGATGCAGCGGCTCGTCATGTCGTCATGGCTTCCCAGCGGCGTCTCCCAGCGCCGCGCCACGGCTCACTCTCCAGATGGCTAGCAGCTGGTCCAGCAGGGGCCCGAAGTCTTCAAGCTGCATGGCATTGGGGCCATCACTGAAGGCTTTTTCGGGGCAATCGTGGACTTCGAAAAAGAAGCCGTCCACCGCCGTGGCCGCCGCGCGGGCGAGGGTGGGTATCATCTCCCGGGCGCCACCGGTCTTATCGCCCAGGGCGCCGGGTTTCTGGACGCTGTGGGTCGCGTCGAAAATCACGGGGCAGCCGGTCTTGCGGAGGTAAGGAAAGCTCTGGAAATCCACCACCAGATTGCCGTAGCCGAAGGTGCTGCCGCGCTCGGTGACCCAAAGGTCGCCGTGGCCTTCGACGCTTCGGATCTTGTCCACAGCGTTTTTCAAATCCCATGGCGCCAGGAATTGGCCCTTCTTCAGATTCACTGTGCGGCCGGTCTTGGCAGCGGCCACCAGCAGGTCCGTCTGGCGGCAAAGGAAGGCCGGGATTTGCAGCACGTCCACAGCATCCGCCACCGGCGCGCACTGGTGGCTTTCATGCACATCCGTGAGCACCGGCACACCGAGTTTCTGGCGCACTTCTGCCAGGATGTCCAGGCCCTCTTCCATCTCCACGCCACGGTAGCTGTCTTTGGAGGTGCGGTTGGCTTTGTCAAAGCTGCTCTTGTAGATGAAGGGTATGCCACGTTCTTCAGCGATATCCCGCAACTGCGCCGACATGAAATGCGTGTGCTCCCTGGATTCGATGACACAGGGCCCAGCGATGAGGAAGAAACTTTGGTCGGTACAGGGCTGGGTGAAGTCCATGGTCGCTCCGGTGTGCTCCAAGCTTAGGGTAGCGCGGGAGCGAATCTAGCCCATTAGGGGGAATCAATAACCTACAAAAGCCCCTTTGCCGCCATGACCACGTTCTCGGGGGTGATCCCGAACTTCTCGAAGAGGGTTTCTGCTGGGGCTGAAGCGCCAAAGTGGTCCAGCCCGATGGACGCCCCACCGTCGCCGATGAAGCGGTGCCAGCCGAAGGTTATGCCCGCTTCGATGGAGACCCGCGCTTTGATATTTTGAGGGATGACAGAGTCTCGGTATGTGGCGTCCTGGGCGCTGAAGATTTCCCAGCAGGGCAGGCTCACGACTCGGGTGGGAATGCCCTGGGATTCAAGGATGGTGCGGGCCTCAATGGCCACCGAGACCTCGGAGCCTGTGGCCAGCAGAATCACTTTCGGGGTCGTGCTTCCTTCTTCCAGGATGTAGCCGCCTCTTGCGGCACTGGCTGTTTTCGTGACGTCCAGCACAGGAAGATTCTGCCGCGTGAGCGCGAAGGCGCTGGGTCCATCTACGCGTTGCATCGCACATTTCCAGGCCACGGCGGTTTCGTTGGCGTCGGCGGGACGCCACATGTGGAGGCCCGGGATCATGCGCAGGCTCATGGTCTGTTCGATGGGCTGGTGGGTGGGGCCGTCCTCGCCCACACCGATGCTGTCGTGGGTCCAGACATAGCAGACAGGCTGCTTCATGAGCGCGGCCAAACGGACCGATGGCCGCATGTAGTCGCTGAAAATCAGGAAGGTCGCGCCGAAAGGACGAAGTCCACCATGCAGACTCATGCCGTTCAAAGCCGCGCCCATGGCGTGCTCGCGCACGCCGAAATGGAGATTCCTTCCCGCGACTTGCCGTGAGTAGCTGGCAGCGCCTTTGATGACCGTCTTGTTGGAAGGTCCCAAATCCGCCGACCCGCCCAGGAAGTTCGGGAGACCTAGCGCGAGGGCGTTGATCACCTTGCCCGACGCGTCGCGGGTGGCCATCTTTTCGCCTGCGGCGAAGAGTGGCACCTGGGCTTCCCATCCGCCATTTAAATCCCCATTCATCCAGCGTTCGTAGTCACCGGCCAATTTGGGATGGGCTTCACGGTAGGCCTTGAAGCGGGCATTCCATTCGAATTCGAAAAGCGCGCCGCGTTCCAGGCACACTTCCCATCGTTCCCGCGCTTCGTCGGAAATGGCGAAAGCTACGCTGGGGTCGAATCCCATGACTGTTTTTGTGGCGGCGATTTCGTCCTTGCCGAGGGGTGAGCCGTGGGCATCGTGGTGGTTCTGCTTATTGGGAGCCGGGAAGCCGATGATGGTGCGTGTGATGATGAGGGTGGGCTTGCCGCAGGGCTCGTGGGTAGCTTCATGAAGCGTGGATTCGAGTCCGTTGAGATCCTCGCCAGTGAGCACTTTCAGGACGCGCCAGCCATAAGCCTCGAAACGCTTGCCGACATCTTCTGTGAAAGCCAGATCCGTATCGCCCTCGATGGTGATGTGGTTGTCATCGTAGAGGCAGATGAGCTTTTCGAGCCCCAGATGTCCCGCGAGGCTGGCGGCTTCCTGGCCCACGCCTTCCATCACGTCGCCATCGCTCACGATGGCGTAGGTGCGGTGGTTCACGACCTCGTGGCCTGGCCGGTTGAAATAGTCAGCCAGCCAACGCTCGGCCATGGCCATGCCCAGCGCGTTGCCGATGCCTTGGCCCAGGGGGCCGGTTGTCGTCTCAACCCCGACGGTATGGCCGAATTCCGGGTGGCCGGGTGTCTTCGAGCCCCACTGCCGGAAGGCTTTCAATTCATCCAGCGAAAGATCATAGCCCGTGAGATGCAGCAGGCCGTACAGCAGCGTGGACGCGTGGCCGCAGGACAGCACAAAGCGGTCCCGGTCAAGCCAGGCCGGATTCTTGGGGTTGTGCCGCAGGAATTTCGTCCACAGCACATAACCCATGGGGGCCAGCGCCATGGGCGTGCCCGGATGGCCCGAGTTGGCGGCCTGGACCGCGTCCATGGCGAGGCCCCGGAGGGTGTTGATGGCGAGTTTGTCGGCGGTGGCTGGCATGGGGGCGTCCTCAGATTAGAAAGATAAAGAATGGGATCCACAGATTAAGGGAAAAATCAGGTTTCACAGATTCCACAGATTATTAAAAACATGGGTCACATTCGAATCGTGTTGGGGTAGCGGGTACTGGGTTTGGCTTGACTAAGTTTTTCTAATCTGTGAAATCTGTGAAATCTGTGGATAAAAAATTTCATTTTCTGTGGAGCGTGCTGGCCTTCACGAAGGCGGTGAAGAGGGGGTGCGGAGCGAGGGGCTTGCTCTTGAATTCGGGGTGGAACTGGCAGGCCAGGAAGTAGGGATGATCGGGGATTTCCACGATCTCCACGAAGGTGCCATCCGGGCTCAGGCCCGTGAAGGCCATGCCATTATCTTCGAGCGGTTTGCGGAACTCCGCTTGGTTGAATTCATAGCGATGGCGGTGGCGCTCGCTGATTTCCGTGGTGCCATAAGCCCGCTCCGCGAAGCTTCCAGGCTCCAGATTGCAGGCATAGGCACCCAGCCGCATGGTGCCGCCGAGTTCCTCCACATCGATCAGCTCGCGGAGCTTGAAGATGATCTTGTGGCGAGGTTTGTCATCGAATTCGGTACTGTCGGCGCCTTCAAGGCCCACGACATCCCGCGCGAATTCAATGGAAGCCATCTGCATCCCCAGGCAGATGCCGAAGAAGGGGACTTTCCGTTCTCGGGCATAGCGGATGGCCTCGATCATGCCGCGCGTGCCGCGAATGCCAAATCCACCGGGCACGAGCACGCCGTCACAATCCTTGAGAATGGAGTCGGGATCACCATTCTCTAGTTCTTCGGCCTCCACCCATTGCAGATCCACTTGGGTTTCCAGTCCATAGCCAGCATGGTGCAGCGCTTCTGTCAGGCTCTTGTAGCTCTCCTTGAATTCCACGTACTTGCCCACCACCGCGATGCGCACGCTGCCCTTGGGATTGCGGATGCGGTGCAGCAGGTTGTTCCAGGCGGCCAGATCCGGCGCCTGCTCTGGCAGGCCAAGCAGATACGCGACCTTGGCATCCAGGCCTTCCTCGTGGAGGTTCAGGGGAACCTCGTAGATGCTGGTGGCGTCCTTGCCGCTGAACACCGCGTCCGGTGTAACCGAACAAAAGAGGGCGATCTTGTCCTTCAGCTCGCGGGGGATTTCCTGTTCTGCCCGGCAGAGCAATACATCCGGCTGAATTCCCAGCGCCCGCAATTCCTTCACGCTGTGCTGGGTGGGTTTCGACTTCAGTTCGCCTGCGGCCTTGATGTAGGGCACGTAGGTCAGATGCATGTTGATGGCGTTGGCCTTCATGTTGGCGTCGAGGCCCGCCTCCAGCTTCCATTGGCGGATGGCCTCCAGGAAGGGCTGGCTCTCGATGTCGCCCACGGTGCCGCCGATCTCCACCAGCACGACATCCACATCCTTGGCGACCTTCCGCATGGTGGCCTTGATCTCATCGGTGATGTGCGGAATCACCTGCACGGTCTTGCCCAGGTAGTCGCCGCGGCGCTCTTTCTGGATGACTGTGTTGTAGATCCGGCCGGTGGTGATGGTGTGGTTCCGCGTGGCGGGAACAGATGTGAAACGCTCGTAGTGCCCCAGATCCAGGTCGGTTTCCGCGCCATCATCCGTGACGAACACTTCTCCATGCTGGAAGGGTGACATGGTGCCCGGATCCACGTTCAGGTAGGGATCC
Source organism: Holophagaceae bacterium (assembly GCA_016722505.1). Lineage (GTDB taxonomy): Bacteria > Acidobacteriota > Holophagae > Holophagales > Holophagaceae > JANXPB01. Next base: position 915,038 of record JADKJH010000001.1, on the reverse strand, counting down.
ATCTTCATGAGCGTGACCTTCAGGCCGCGGGCCTCCAGCAGCGCGCCCAGCGAAGCCGCCGCGATGCCCTTGCCCAAGGAGGACAACACACCGCCCGTGACGAAGATGAACTTCGCCGGTACCGGCCCGAGGTCTTTGGTAGTGAATGCGGTCATGGATTCACCTGAAAGAAAAAATCACCGCCAAGACGCCAAGAGCGCCAAGAAAAACAAAAATTAGGAATTGGGTGAATCATTGGTCCTGTTCTCCTATTTGTTGGAGAATCCTTCTGGAAATCCCGTTCTTCATCAATTTCACGTTGAAATTCAGGAGAAACCCGAGCCTGATTTTCGAAAGTTTGAGATAGGTCAGGAGCTGGGCTTCGTGAACGGGCAAGATCATTTCAATCGCTTTCAGCTCGACCACGCAGAGGTGATCCACCACCATGTCGAGCCTTAGACCAGCGTCAACCTGGATACCCGCGTATTCAATTGAAATAGCCGTCTGTATTTCGACGGTGTGACCTCGAAGCTCCAACTCCCGTTTGAGGCAAACCTCGTACACCCGCTCTAGCAGCCCAGGTCCAAGAGTGGAGTGGACCCGAATGGCGGCATCCACGATGGAAGCCGCCAAAGCCTCCTCTTTTTCAGAAAGATCTTTTCTTGGCGTCTTGGCGTCTTGGTGGTGATCTTTTTCTTCTTGCACCTTCTCCTCAGTCACATTTCCTCCGGAGCTTCGATGCCGATCAGGAACAGGCCCTGGCGCAAGGCCCGCGCCGTGGCCACACACAGCGCAAGCCGCGCTTCACGGACCTCGGGCGCATTATCAGCAGCGAGGATGGGGCAGTTGGTGTAGAAACCAGAGAAGGATCGGGCGATGGCTAGCAATTGCCGCGCGATGGATGTGGCCATGAGCTGTTCGCGGGCCACGCGGACGGCTGAAGGCAGCCCTGCCAGCTCAAAGAGCAGGTTTTGGGCCTCAGGCGCATCCAGCCCTTTGAGATCGCTTGGCGTATCGCAGGGAGGGAAAGGCACCATCGCCGTCTCACGGCTATCGTGGAGTCCCGGCGTGGCCATGGCCGGCCAGGCCCCCCCTGCCTTTCGGAGCACCGAGCAGATGCGGGCATGGGCATATTGCACGTAGGGGCCCGTGTCGCCATCCAGCGCGATGACCCGGTCCCACTCGAAGGTGATAGGCTTGATGCGGTCATTCATGGCGTTGAAGAAAATCACGGCGCCCATGCCCAGCATCTCAGCAACGGCAGACTGGTTGGCCAGATCTGGATTTTTTTCCTGGATGATCGCGGCCACGCGCTCGGCGGCTTCGTCCAATACGTCTTCCAAAAAGATGACGTTGCCTTTCCGCGTGCTCATTTTGCCCTCGGGGAGGCGCACAAGGCCGAAGGGCGTGTGTGTCAGGCGGCCCTTGAACCAGGGATCGAGCTTCTCCATGCAGGCGAAAATTTGTTTCATGTGGAGGATCTGCTCACCGCCGATGACGTAGATGCAACGGTCGAATAGGTAGGCTTCCTTGCGGTAGGTGACCTGCGCCAGATCTCTTGATGCGTAGATGCTGGCGCCATCCCCCTTCTGAACGACCATGGGGGTTTCGATGCCCACGTCGGAAAGGTCCACGATTTTGGCACCGCCCTCGCCTTCCTTCAGCAGGCCATGGTCCGATAGGCGCTGGAGCACTGCGCCGAGCATGGGTTCATAGAAGGCTTCGCCTTGTTCCAGGGTATCGAAGCTCACGCCTAGACGGTCGTAGATGCGCTGGAATTCCGTCAGTGAGATATCGCGGAACCATTTCCAGAGCCGCCGCGCTTCTACACTCCCCTGCTCCAATTCACGGAACCATCTCCGCGCATCCTCGCGCATGTCTGGATTTTCTTTTTCTTCATCGTGGAAACGCACGTAGAGCTGGAAGAGCCTGAAGAGTGGCGTGCGCCGCTTCTCGGGGATCTCGGCGGCCCAATCAAAATCATGGGTCAGGTCTGGATTCGATGTTTCAGCCCAGGCTTTGTAGGCCGCCAGCAGCGTTCCGAACTGCGTGCCCCAGTCCCCCAGATGATTAAGCCGCACCACGTCATAGCCAAGGAAGCGGTGAACCTGCACCAGGTTGTGGCCAATCATGGTGGATCGCAGGTGGCCGATGGTGAAGAGTTTGGCGATATTCGGGGAGCTGTACTCCACGATGACCTTTTGGCCATTCTTTTCATGCGCGCCATAGGGCTTGCCACTGAGGAGTCCGCCCAGGACCTCCCCGGCCCTGGCCTCGGGTTGAAGCTTCAAGTTCAGATAGGGTCCTGCTGCGATCAGTTTGACGCCTTCGATTGCGAGTGCGAGGTTGAGCTGACTTGCTAGTTCCGTGGCCACTTGCGCGGGGCTATTTCCGGAAGCTTTCGCGGCGTGGAAGCAGGGGAACGTGAGATCCCCCAGGCTCCCGTTTTTTGGGCGTTCGATCACGATGTCCTGGCCGGGCAAATGTGCTGCCAGGGCATGCTCAAAGACTTTCCGGATTCGATCCATTGCCGCCCACCCTCATTTCCTGAGTCTGGGGCCTATGGGCCTCCTCCAGTTTCTCGAAGCGGGGGCGACTTGGGAAGGGGATTTTCGGCCATGAGCCGTGAGCCAAGAGGTATGAGCTTTTTCGGGCGGGCTTTTGGCCCGATCCGCTTTTCGCTCGCGGTTCATGGCTTTTTTCCCTTGAACCTGAACGCCTCTGCGATAAGATAGTCATTCGCGCTTCTGGAGTTTTCCCTCCCCGGAGCAGGAGATTGAGCATGTCAGATCACAAATCAGCCGCAAAAAAAGCCCGCCGTGATGTGGAGGCCCGCCTTCGCAACCGTGGCAACCGTTCGGTCATGAAGACCGAGGTCAAGAAATTCCTAGGCGTCCTTGCCACCGGCAAGAAGGCCGATGCCGCCGCCGCCCTGCCGGTATTGCTGGGCATCGTGGACCGCGCTGCCAAGAAGGGCGTCATCCACAAGAACGCCGCCGACCGCACCAAGTCCAGGCTCACCCTCAAAGTGAACGCGCTGGCCTAGATCTAGATGTTGGCCCTGAGCTTCCGAAAAGCCCCGCATTGCGGGGCTTTTTCAATTCTGGAGGTCCCATGTTCCTGATTCCGGTACTTGTGATGGAACAACCCGCCAAGCCTACGGAAGCCCAGAAAATCGACGCTATCATCCATGTATTGGAAGACCTGAAGGATGCCCAATTCATCCGCAACGGCTCAGCTTATAACGCTACTGAAGCCGCCGCCCACTTGCGCATGAAATGGAAAAATGTCGGTCGTGCCGTGAAAACCGCACCGGATTTCATCCGTCTCTGCGGCTCGGGTTCGTCCATGAGCAGCAAGCCATACCTCATCCGTTACAAGGATGGCCATGAGGTGAAGGCCAGCGATTTTCTGTGGACGGAACTAAAGAAGCTGGAACGCGGAGATGGAAAAAATCCAAAATCCTGATCCCTGCCTTAGGGGTTAAGACCACGACTCAGGCAAGGCCACTTTCCCAATCGGCACCTTTGACCACTGGAAATGCTGGGTGAGTTCGTTGATGGTGCAGGGCTCTATATGATCGATGCATCCGAGACTTCGGCCCAGCCAGCCGATGATTTCATCGGTCCCGATGCCCCGTTGACGAAGGGCCTCCAAACCCAACGCACCAGCACGTTTTCCCAGGCGGCAGCCATCGGGAGCCGTGACCAGGCCCAGGTGCGCGTAGGCCGGGCGCGGGACTGAAAGGGCTTCCTGCAATTGGATCTGCGTGGCCGTGACGCCACGAAGATCCATGCCCCGCACGATCTCCGTGACTCCTTGAAATCCATCGTCCACCACCACGGCGAGGTGATAGGCGAACATGCCATCGCGACGGAACAGCAAGGGATCACCGGTCAACGTTGAAGGGTCATCGTATTGAGGCCCCAGCGCCAGATCCGCCCAATCCATCGCGCCATCCGTCAGGCGGAAGCGCAGCGCGGCTTCAAGGCCCTCCCATGGGCGATGGCGGCAGAGATTCGGATAGGGCCGCAAGCCATCCTCTTCGTGGGGTGCCGAGGACAGCTTCTGGAGATCCTTCCTCGTGCAATGGCATGGGTACAGGCGATTCAGGCCATGCAGCGTGTGGATGGCCTCGCGGTAGGCATCGCCGCGGTCCGATTGCCAAATGACCGGCGAGTCGCTTTCCATTCCCATCGCCGCCAGATCCTTCAATTGCTGCTCTCCAAACTCGCGGCGGCACCGCGGCCCGTCCACGTCCTCCATGCGGATGATCCAGCGTCCTCCTTTAGATCGGGCAGAAAGCCAGGAAGCCAACGCCGTGCGCAGGTTCCCCAGGTGCAGGATCCCCGTGGGCGAAGGCGCGAAGCGGCCGATGATCATGGCTTCCAGGATACGGGAGCTTCGTTTTCAGGGAACAGTGCGCACCACCGGTGGATGCTGGGCCACCGCGGCCTGGATGAGTGGTGCCAGCTGCAGCTTCAGGTTCTCGCTAGGCAGGAAGGAGAGCGAAGCATCGGGTTGCTGGCACATGATGATGGCCGCCCAATTCTGGCCGATGCCGATCTCGAGCCATGGCGCCCATCCGAACTTGCCGGTACTGCTCACGCGCTGGATGGGATTGGTGGCGGAGGGGGCAGCGCCATTCTGCGTCTCCACCCAGTTTCCAAACCCGTAGTGGTTGGTGCGCTGGAGCAGCACGTAGGGCGTGTAGGCGATGGTGGTGGCGGGGCCAAAGGCATCTTGGCGGCGCTGGTTCACCAGTTCCTCGCTCATCAAGCGCGTGCTGCCGTCCAAGCCTTTGCGCACCTGCATCATGAGGAAGCGCGTGTATTCCAGGCCTGTGCAGGCCAGGCTTCCCGCAGGGTTGGGATTGGCGCCGCCGCCATAGGTGCTCAACGAAGACCAGCCCAAGGGCACGCGCAGATTCTCATCGAAGAGCTGGCGCCAGCTCTTGCCCGTGGCCACTTCCGCCATGCGCGCCGCGATGCGCAGGTGCGTGCTGCCGTAGTAGAAAGTGGAACCGGGCGCCGAGGCCGAGGTCCGTTGATCCTCGTAGATGCGCGTCACCGCTTCCTCCAGCGTGATGGTGGCTGGCTCCGAAGCCAGCACATCGCCATTGATGCCGCTGGTGAAACTCAGGAGATGCCGCAGCTTGATCTCCCCCATGTTGCCGCTCCAGGGCTGGCCAGTGCGGTCCTTGAGAAGGTCCTTTGTCTTGGTGTCCAGGCTCAGGGCGCCCTTGTCCACGAGTTGCAGCAGCACCGTGCCCGACACCATCTTCGAGGCCGACGCTACCGCGGTGTAGGTCTGGTTGTTGAAGGCACCGAAGGTTTTCGAATAGACCACGCCATCGGCTGTCAGCACTTCCACCGTGAGTCCTGCGGGCGCGGCAGGAAGGTTGGCCATGGCCGGGGCACCGGGGAATTGGGATTGGGCTCCCTGGACGGCGGCTGTCAACGCGGCCCAAGGATCCACCGCAGGTCCGCTGCCGGGGTTTCCGCCGATGGAGCCTCCCCCACCGCAGGCGAGGCAGGCCAAGGCAACAAGAGCAAGGAGGGAGGAGCGCATGGAATCACCTGGACGAATCCTAAGACCCCAGCCTTGCCACCAGGTTTAGCGGAAATCATCGGCTAGGCATGTGCCGCCAGTCAGGTGGGTTTTCAAGGTGCTGCGCAGGCTGGAACTTTCTTTACCAACCCAGAAGATAAGCGAAAATCAGAGGCGCCACGATGGTGGCGTCGCTTTCGATGATGAACTTCGGCGTGTCGGCGCTCAGCTTGCCCCAGGTGATCTTCTCGTTGGGCACGGCGCCGCTGTAGGAACCGTAGCTGGTGGTGCTGTCGCTGATCTGGCAGAAGTAGCCCCACAGCGGGGCTTCCCGTTCCAGATCCTGGTGGAGCATGGGCACCACGCAGATGGGAAAATCTCCCGATATTCCGCCGCAGATCTGGAACATCCCGAGGGGTTTTTCCTTGGTGGTTTCGGTGTAGAAGTCCGCAAGCCACGTCATGTATTCGATGCCCGTGCGGACCGTGTGGACGTTCTTCACATCCTTGCGGATCACGGCGGCGGCGAACATGTTGCCGAGGGTGGAGTCCTCCCAGCCTGGAACCACGATGGGCAGGTTCTTCTCGCAGGCGGCCAGCATCCAGCTGTTTTTCGGGTCGATCTGGTAGTGCTCCTTCAGAGCGCCGCTACGGATCAGCCGATAGAAGAACTCGTGGGGGAAGTAGCGCTCCCCTCGGGCGTCCGCGCCGGTCCATTCTGCGAGCATCGCTTTTTCGATGCGGCGCATGGCCTCCATCTCGGGGATGCAGGTGTCCGTCACGCGGTTCATGTGGCGGTCCAGCAGCGCTTTCTCGTCTGCGCGTGTGAGATCGCGGTAGTGGGGAACACGCTCGTAGAAGTCGTGGGCCACCAGGTTGAAAATGTCCTCTTCCAGATTGGCGCCGGTGCAGGTGATGAGGTGCACCATATCCCGGCGGATCATCTCGGCTAGAGAAAGCCCCAGCTCCGCCGTGCTCATGGCTCCCCCGAGGGTGACCATCATCCGGCCGCCGGATTTCAGGAAAACGTCATAGCCCTCAGCCGCATCCACCAATGCCGCCGCATTGAAGTGGCGGTAGTGGTGCTTCACAAAGCTCCCGACGGGACCTAGTTGGGACATGTAATCCTCCGTAACCCCTCATTGTGCCATCTGAACCAGGAGCTACCGAGGCGCCTTTTGAAAAAAGGAAACGCCCCGAGGTAGGGGCGTTTCGTGAGGGAACGTTGGAAGGATACGTTGGAGGGGATTCAAAAGCGGGAGTTCCCACGTGGGGAACTGGTTTCAGTAGGTGGGGTGAGAAGTGGCGGGAAGCCCCGAGGGGCACCTCAGTACCAAGGATACGCTTCGGGGCGCTTATATTCCAGATAACTCACTTCACAACAGGCAACTCGAACAGCTTGGCATCCACTACTGCCGGAGCCCAATGATCGAAATGCAGTTCAGCGGATGCGCCCTTGGGTTCGACTAGGTCCATGCGGACGAGCACCGAAGCGCCTCGTTGGGTCTGGGGTGCCCCGAATATTGCGGTCTTGGCGAGCTTGCCGCTGGGAAGAAAGAACTCGGCTTTGATTGGCCGGATTCCATTCTTGGCCACCCAAAGACTCGCTGTGCGGAAACTCGTAGCAGGCCGCTTGGCTGCCAGGGACAGTCGCCAGCAGGGCGCTCCATCCAGCACATCGTCCGATTTTTCCTTAACTGAATAATCCTCGGCGAAGCGGGTCCGGGCGATGTCTCCGCCAGCCGCAGGCCCTAGCAGCCTTTGCTGTGGGGTAACTTTTATAGGCCGTTTGGTGCCCGGCAATAGCAGCCACATGGCATCGCCGAGCACCAGCACCGCCCGGCCCTTTTCTTTTTTGGAAAGACCTTCCACGCGGGCGTCGCCATTCTCGCGGGCCGCGACCCTCCACAGTTGGGAGGCTTTTTCGCTCTTCAACTCGATCTCGACAGTAAAGGAAGGCCAAGGATGGCGAAGCTTATCCACTTGCGTGAGCAGGTCATCACTGCTTTGGGCCACAAGCGGCGCGCAGCACAACAGAATAGGAAGCAGCCTCATTAAACGCGGCCGTAATTGTCTTGAAGCCGCTCGATGTCGGCTTCGTCAAACGTGCCGAGGCTGATTTCCATCACTCGGACGGAATGCGGTGCTGAGGCCTCGCAGCTCATCCGGTGGGTGCTGCCTACGGGAAGCCAGACCTCCTGGCCGATGACGGGCTTTATGGTTTCGCCATCCAGTTCCACTACGACACCCTCATCCAGGGCCACCCATAATTCGTCCCGGTGGCTGTGCCGTTGAAGGCTGAGGCGTTGCCCAGGGTCGCAGGTGAGGATTTTGACCGTGCAGGGCGTATTCAACACGAACTGATCAAAGGAGCCCCAAGGCTTGTCAACGTGGAGGGAGGTGGGTTTGTCCATGGTCCTACACCTTACCTGCATCTTCGCAAAACCGGGCTCCCGCGGCTCCGCCGACAACCCCCATATCGCACTGTCCACTGGACTGCGCTCCCATTCGGCCTTCGGTCTCATGGAGGGGGCCCCGTCCCCAAGGCTTGTCAACGTGGAGGGAGATGGGTTTGTCCATGGCAACAAGCCTACCCCAGGTTGAGCGTTACGTCCTGCCAGGGCACTTCATATGGGGTTACTGGATGTTCGATGCCTTTGAGGGTGACTGGAGGCAGGCAAAGCAGGGAATCCGCGCCGATCAATTCTGCGGTGCGGGGACCCACTACGATCTGGCCGGCTTTGGCCACAGCGCTTTCCAGGCGTGATGCCAGGTTCACGGTAGAACCCATGACTGTATAGTCCATGCGTTTTTCGCAGCCGATATCACCCGCAAAGGCCTCGCCGCTGTTGATGCCGATGCGCATCATCAGCTCGGGATAGCCTTCAGGGCGGTTCTCGTTCAGGAACTTGAGGGCCTCCTGCATCGCGATGGCGGCTTCGACAGCTAGCTTGGGGTGGTTGGCATCGGGCTGGGGCGCGCCGAAAAGGCCATGATGGCGTCGCCGATGTACTTGTCCAGCGTCCCTCCCCGGGCGAATATCTGCTCGGTCATGGCTTCGAATGTGCGGTTCAGGATGTTGGCAAGTTTGAGCGGCTCCATGCCTTCACTCATTCGTGTGAAGCCGCTGATGTCGGCGAAGAGCACTGTGATCTCGCTGCGCTGGGCCTGGAGCGCGGGAGACTCGATGCTTTGGCTGGACTTGAGGATCTGGTCCACCACCGCTGGAGAGTGGTAGCGCTCCAGACGTTGGCGGAATCGTGTCTCGCGTTCGCGCTGGATTCCCACCGCAGCGAAATTGGCCATGGCCGAAAGCAGATGTTCGTCCTCGCGCCGGAAGCCGCCCTTGCTCAAGGACGATTCCAGGTACACGACACCCAAAGACTGGTCATCCACGATGAGCGGCGCGCATAGAGCGGAAGTGATGCCATGGATCTTGATGCTGTCGCCAGCAGCGAAGCGCGGGTCGATGCGGGCGTCGGTGGTGAGGATGGTGACGCGGTCCTTCATGGCGGTGCGGGCGATGGTGCGGCTGATGGGCGCGCTGTTGGCGCCGGGCTTTTCCTCCCACACATATTCCGGCAATAACTGGCCATCCGCTCCCGCCAATAGGATGAAGCCGCGCTGGCAGGGGATTTGAGCCGTCACCAGGCTCATCACGGATTCCAGCAATTCGGCGAGATCCGAGGCCCTGAGCAGGGTTCCCGCCATGGAGGCCAGGCGCTGGAAAAGGGAGGCCGCGCTGCTGGTGCTCTGATCGGTCTGATGCTGAGCGAGCATTTTTTCCAGGGATGCGTGGGGCACCATGATGGAACCCGAGGCATCGAAGGCCCTGTCTTCCAGGGAGATTCCCGATCGGATGCTTTTGGGCGCCGACAATGCATTCAGCGCTTTCACGGCGTAGGATCCCGTTCCAGTGGGGCCGAACCTGGCGCTGGTGATGGTCGGGGGGTCCGCATCTCCCACCCACTGGACGGGAACTTCGCCCATTAAAATGAGATCCCCTTGTTTGAAGGGCATGGGACTGTTCACCTGGACGCCGTTCACAGTGGTCCCATTCAAGGAACGCAGATCCATCACATGGGGCTTGCCATCCAGTAGGAAAAACCTCGAATGAACGCGGCTCACAGCAGTGGCCATGATGCGGATGGTGGCGGCGTCGCCGCGGCCGATGGTGACCCCCTCCTCGGTCAGATTGACCGGGTGCCGGACCCCCTCCACCATCAACGTGAGTTTCATGAACCTGCCCAGAAAACTGGTCCAAAGAGTAGCACAGCAGCCCGCAGACCCTGTGCAATGCGGCGAATTTCCAGAAGGTGGATAGCCGTTCCCGCGATAAGCTGGATGGTTAGGGCCCGTTGCGGTTGGGCCAGTATTTTATGGCCGGACCGCAACGGCCTCTGAAGCCTCTGAGTCCTCTGATGCCGGAGCCATGCATGCGTACTTTGTCCACCACCGTGGGATTCATGTCCCTGGGCTGTCCCAAGAACCTCGTGGACAGCGAGGTCATGCTGGGGCATCTGCGGCTCAAGGGCTATGTGATCACCAACCAGATGGACAAGGCTGATGTCCTGGTGGTGAACACCTGCGGGTTCATCGATACGGCGAAGAAGGAAAGCGTCGACGCCATTCTCGAAGCCGCGGAAATGAAGAAAACCGGGGCCTGCAAAAAACTCATCGTGGCGGGTTGCCTGGTGGAACGCTACCGCGATGAATTGTTGGCGGACATTCCGGAAATTGATGCCTGCCTGGGCACCCGGGACATCGAACAGATCGCTGAAATCATTGGCGCTGGAGACCAGGTTTTCGAACCTGAACAAAATCCGATTTATCTCTACGACGAGCACAGTCCTCGGATGCTCACCACGCCCAAAGCCACGGCCTATCTGAAGATCAGCGAGGGCTGCGACCACACCTGCGCCTTTTGCATCATCCCGAAATTACGGGGCGGCCAGCGCAGCCGGAGCATCGAAAGCGTCGTAGCCGAAGCGGAAAACCTCGTGGCCCAAGGCATCCTTGAAATCAGCCTTGTGGCCCAGGACACCACCGACTACGGACGGGATTTCGGCGATGCCGACGGCCTCGAAAAGCTCATCAGGGCTCTGGGCGAAGTCGAAGGCCTTCGCTGGTTCCGCATCCACTACGCCTACCCGAACCGCCTCACCGAAGGTGTGATGCGCGCCATCGCTGAAACCGAAAATTGCGCCAAATACTTGGACATGCCCTTGCAGCACGCGGATTCGAAAGTGCTGAAGGAGATGGCCCGGGGCGGCAGCCGGGCAAGCTTTTTGAAACTGCTTGCGAAGTTCCGTTCCATCTGCCCGGAAATCTCCATCCGGTCCAATTTCATCGTGGGTTTTCCCAGCGAAACCGAAGAAGCTTTTGAAGAATTGAGGGCCTTCATCCAGGAAGCGCAATTCGATCATGTGGGGGTCTTCACATACTCGCCCGAAGAGGGCACGCCCGCCTTCGCGCTTGGCGATCCGATTCCCAAACGAACCAAGAACAGCCGCAAACGGAAGCTCATGGAGTTGCAGCAGAAGATTGCCCGCGCCAAGAATCAGGCCCGTGAAGGCCAGGTCATCGAAGTGATCATCGAAGGCGTCCACGAAGAGACCGAGTTGATCCTCAAAGGCCGTCACCAGGGCCAGGCTCCCGAAGTGGATGGCAACGTGCTGATCGTTGGCGGTGAACCGGTGATCGGCAGCATCCAACTGGTTCGCATCACGAAAGGTCACGCCTACGACCTGATCGGCGAAGTGGTGGAGGGCGGTGTTGAAGCAGCGATCCAGGCCTACGAGGCGGGCGTCCTTGCAAAATCGTAACCGGACTTTCAGTGACCCCCCTGCCTCCCGGATCCACAGTTACACTTCTGACATGCTTGAACTGAAAAACATCACCCGCGCCTATGAATTGGGCGGCGAGAAAGCTGGCGCCTTCGGGGTCAGCCTCAGCGTGCCGGCAGGCTGTCTCGCTGTATTGGCGGGGCCTTCGGGCAGCGGCAAGACCACGCTCCTGCAACTGGCCGGACTGCTGGACGAGCCCGATGAAGGCGAGGTTTTCCTGGAAGGCCAGCCCGTCTCGAGGCTTCCAGAAAAAGCCCGTTGCGAACTGCGCCTTCGGCGCTTGGGTTTCGTGTTCCAGTCCTTCAATCTTGTACCGGTGCTATCGGCGCTGGAAAACGTGATGCTACCGCTCCAATTGCAGGGCCTGAAGGATGAAGACGTCCGGCGCCGCGCAGCCGAATCACTTGACTGCGTGGGGCTTTCCGATCGCCTGGAACATCGCCCTGGCCAGCTCAGCGGCGGGCAGCAGCAGCGTGTGGCCATCGCCCGGGCCTTGGCCCCGCGTCCCATCCTGGTGCTGGCAGACGAGCCCACGGCCAGCCTGGACCACGCCCATGGTGGACCGCTCATGGACCTCATGGCGCAGCAGTGCCGCGAGTCCGGGGTGAGTTTTCTCGTGGCCAGCCATGATCCCTCGGTGATCAGCCGCGCCGATCTGGTATTCCGACTCGCGGATGGCAGACTCGTGGCCACAGAAGGTGCCGCATGAGCTGGGTTCGAGGCTGGACACAGAAGGCCTGGAACCAAGCAGGAGACACTGAAAACCTTGCGTTAATGCAGCCACGAAGGGACACGAAGCGCACGAATGTATTTCTTCGTGTCCTCTTCGTGTCTCTTCGTGGCGTTTTTATCCCAATGACGAGGACTGTCCAGTGATCCTCCCCCGCCTCGCCCTTCGCAACGTGCTGCGCAACCGGCGCCGCACTACGCTGACGCTGCTTGTGGTCATCGCAGGGTACATGTCCTTGAGCCTCGCGGGTGGCTTCATGGCGCAAACGTTTGATGGCCTCAGCCAGGCCGCCATCCGGGGCGGCATCGGGCACATCCAGTTATTGCATCCCCAGGCATTGGAGGGTGATGAAGGCCAGAGCCTGGAATTCGCCATTCCCGAAGGTGAAGCGCTGGCCTCGCGGCTGCGCAGCGACCCCTCCATCGCCGATGTGCTGCCCCGAATCCAATTCATGGGTCTGCTCAGCAACGGCCCCAAAAGTGTCGCTTTCCTCGGCACCGGCGTGGACCCTGTCCGGGAACCGCAATTCATGGCTGTGATGGACAGTCTGAAAGATGGTGCAAAAGCCAATGGTGGAGCTGATTCACGATGGGTCTCAGCCGCTCCCGGTAGCCGCGAGGTGATCCTGGGTGTGGGCCTTGCCAAGAGTCTCGGTGCGACCGTTGGCAGTTCGCTCACGCTCATGTCCACCAACAAGGATGGCGGGCTGAATGCGTTGGATGTGGAGGTCGTGGGCCTCCAGGACCTGGGCTTGCGTGAACTGAATGAACGGGTGTTGACCGTGAGCCTGGATACGGCGTCGAACCTTGTGGATGCGGGATCAGCGCGGTCCCGGCTCTCCCTTTTGCTGAAATATCCTAAAGACACAGTGAAGGAATTGCCGCGCATCCAGACCCTTGTAGGCAAGGATGTGCAAGCCCTGCCGTGGTACGAGCTGGCCAGCTTCTACAAGCAGGTGAAACTGCTCTATCTCGCCATCTTCGGATTCATGGGCCTGGTGCTTTTCCTGGTCGTGCTTTTGGCCACTGCCAATACGCTGCTTATGTCGGTGATGGAGCGTGTCCGTGAATTTGGAACCTTAAGGGCCATGGGGATGCAGGCATCGCAGCTCACCTCGCTGTTGCAATGGGAAGGGGCCCTGCTGGGGCTTTGCGGCAGCGGCTTGGGCCTGTTGCTGACCTTGATCTTCCGCCTTGCGGTCAACGCGCTGCACCTGCAGATGCCAGCTCCTCCAGGCACAAGCCACGGTTACGAACTGAACATCCATTTCGTGCCGGTGGTCTATTTCGGCGTGTTCATCGGGTTGCAGCTCACGCTGCAATTCAGCGCGCTGTTCCCCGGCCTCAAGGCGGCGAAGCTGCGCATTGTGGAGGCGCTGAGGCATGTCTGAAGAACTGTCGAGAGTCGAGAGTCTTGAGTCGAGGGTTGATGGTTCCGGTGCATCGCGCCACAAAGCCCCGCGTTGGGCCTGGTGGGTGGCGACGGGATTTGGAAGCGGATACCTGAAGCCGGCGCCAGGGACGTGGGGTAGCTTGGCGGCTGTGGTGGCTTGGTGGATTCTTTTTCACCTTTTCGGATTTCGCTTGATCGAAAAGATGGGCTCCTTCTGTGGAACTCTGACACTGCCTTTGGTTCTAGCCTTCGGTATGGTGATCATCGGCATCCTGGCTTCGGATCGGGTGGTGCGTGAAACAGGATTGAAGGATCCAGGGTTCATCGTCGCGGACGAATGGGCTGGGATGTGGATCGCCCTGGCGCCGATCCTCTGGCATGCGGGTTCTCTCTCGGTTGGGTGGGGCTTGTTGCGGGTTGTGGCACCCTTCGCGCTATTTCGGCTTTTCGATATCTGGAAGCCCTGGCCCTGTTATCAACTTCAGGTATTGCCCGGTGGCATCGGCGTGGTGATTGATGATGTCGCCGCAGGCATCTACGCGGCGGTGGGGACTTTCTTCATCGATGGCTGGCTGGTGCAGCACGTGACCATGCTTCGGACTTGAGACTTGAGACTTGAGACTTGAGACTTGGGACTTGAGACTTGAGACTTGGGACTTGGGATCAGCCCGCGGTCTGCTCCAGCAACTCGCGCCATACCCGAGGCTCGCTCAGATGGCCGCTCGCATCGAAGGTGCGGCTTTCGATCATGTAGCGGTAGCCCTGTTCGGTGAGGAAAAGCTGGCGGTTCCGTGCGAATTCCTGTTCGGTGGTGTCCTTGGAGATTAACGAATAGAAGTAGCTGATATTCCGGTCGCCTTTGGGCCTAAGAATGCGGCCCAGGCGCTGGGCTTCTTCCTGCCTTGAACCAAAGGTCCCGCTGATCTGGATCGCCACGGAGGCGTCGGGCAGGTCTATGGCGAAATTGGCCACCTTGCTGACGATGAGCACCCGCAACTCGCCATTGCGGAATTTGCGGAACAACTCTTCCCGTTCTTTTTCGGGCGTTGCTCCAGTCAAAACCGGGCCGTTCAAGCGCTTGCCAAGGATGCGAAGCTGCTCCAGATACTGGCCGATGATGAGCACGGATTCAGTGGGGTGGCCCTTCAGCAGCTCATCCACCACCGTGAATTTGAGGCTGCTTTCCGAGGCGATGCGGAACCGCTGGCGCTGGTCGGCCACAGCGTATTCCATGCGCTCATCCGTGAGCAGCGGAATGCGGATCTCCAGGCAGTGGGCCGTGGCGATGAAGCCGTCCTTTTCAAGCATTTTCCAGGGCACGTCCACGCGCTTGGGGCCGATGAGGGAAAACACGTCTTCTTCTTTTCCATCCTCGCGCACCAGGGTCGCGGTGAGGCCCAGGCGCCGCTTGGCTTGCAGCTCCGCCACGGCCCGGAACACTGGCGCCGGGAGCATGTGCACTTCGTCGTAGATCACCAGGCCCCAGTTGGCGGCCTCGAACAGCTTGAAGTGCTCGAAGGGGGATTCCTTGCTCCGGCGGTAGGTGAGGATCTGGTAGGTGGCGATGGTGACGGGCTTGATTTCCTTCGAATCGCCCGTGTAGAGACCCACTTCATCTTCGGTGAGCGTGGTTTTGTCCAGCAGCTCCTGTTTCCACTGCTTCACGGCGGTGCCGTTGGTGGTCAGCACCAGCGTGTGGGTTTGCAGTTTGGACATGCAGCCGATGCCGATGACCGTCTTGCCCGCGCCGCAGGGCAGCACCAGCACCCCCGCGCCGCCTTCGGGGCCGCCGCCCGCATGGAAAACATCCATGGCGGCCTGTTGGTAGGGCCGCAAGCCGAAGGGTTTGCCATTCTGTTTCAGGGTTTCCGCTAACTGGAAGGGCAGGGGATCGCCAGGTTTGTAGCCCGCCATGTCCTGCACCGGATGGCCCAGGCGGATGAGTTGCAGCTTGACCTCGCCGCGCATTCCTTCGTGCAGGAAGACGCCGGTTTCGTCGGGGTAGGGTTCGGCGAGCATGCCTTGCAATGATTTCTGGTTCTCGATTTCCCAAAACAAACCGCGGTCGTCCATTTCCAGCGCCAGCCGGTCACCTTTTTTTACCAATTTGAGTTTGCCGTAGCGGGTGCCGTGGTCCTCGATTTCCTGCAAGAGGTTCTGCGGCACTGGGTATTTCGACCAGGAATTCAGCGTCTCCAGCATCTCGCCACAGGTCACGCCCGAGGCCGAGGCATTCCAGAGTGAAAGCGGTGTGATGCGGTAGGTATGGATGTGTTCAGGGCTCTTCACCAGCTCCGCGAAGCGCGCCAGTTCATCCCGCACCTGCTCAAAGGCGGGGTGGGCGACCTCCAGGAGCAAAGTCCGGTCGCTTTGGACGATCAAGGGGTTGTCGGGACGGAGTGCGATCATTAGAATTTCGGGGCTCTGGGCTCAGGTTGGCTAAACCTTTGAGAATAGACGCCATGGAATACCCGGTCAACGTTGGATTCTGAGGGGTTGGCAGGGCTTGTGAGGACGCGGGAAATACCTATTGCCCTTGTAAAAAATTCAAATCGGTTAAGAAACTGTCAGGCTGTTCTATTCAGTGCAGGGATTTATACTTTAGAGAGCAGCAAAGCGCTGTGGCTTTGCGGTGCGTCATTTCGTTCATGGGAGTTTCAGATGTCCCTCGTTACCCCTAAGAGGTTTTCTGTCGCCACATTGTCATGGATCCTCATAGGCTCCCTGATGGCGGCTGGACCAGCTTCACTACTGTCAAGAACGCAGGTGGAAGAGAAATCCACAGTTGAAACCACCGCAGCGCCCCAAAAAGAAAAGGCGCCACCCCCGAAAGCTGTGCGGAAAGCCTTACGAGCGGAACAGGAAAGGGAAGGCCTTGACCGGCCCGATCTCCGTCGGGATGCCAATCTGATGTGGTTTGGCGGTGCGCCAAGCCCCGCTGAGCTGGACGCGCGGAATGCCCTGGCCGCTCAGGAAGTCGAGCGCTGGGCCTACCAGATTCCCGGCGCGCCCATTGGGCCGCATGCTTTGCCACTGCCCGCGAATTCGATCTCCTGGACGAACATCGGACCCTTCACCCAGGCCAGCAATGGTGGGTACGGCACCGACAACGTTGATGTTGATAGCGGTCGGCCCATGGCCGTCCTGACCCACCCGACCAATGCCCAGATCATTTATCTGGCGGCCAGTGGCGGCGGCGTTTTCAAATGCACCAATGCGGATCACACCCTGGGGGCCACCGCCTGGGTTTGGAACTCCGTAACCGATGGGTTGCCGGCTACCAGCAGCAGCGGAAACGTTTCCGTGGGCGCTTTGGGCATGGGCCTTGCAGATGGCACGGGCAATACCATCTACGCAGGCATGGGCGATTCCTTCGACGCAGAAGGCCGGGGCTTTTTCAAGAGCACCAATGGTGGGGGCAGCTGGACCGCCGCCACGGGCATCGGCAGTCAGACCCGCTCCCACGCGATCCTGGTCCTGCCAGCTGCGGCTTATGCAGGCGCCACAGGCGATGTCATCTATTGGGCCACCAACAACGGGTTGAAGCGATCCATTGATGGTGGTGCCACGTTCACCAGCGCCGCCACCGTCGGCAGCGGCGATGTCTGGTCCATCCAAGCTTTCGGTGGTTCCACCCAAAACCTCATCTGCTCCTTGGAATTATCGGGAAGCACGGGGATCTATTACTCCTCCAATGCTGGTCAGACCTGGACCTTGGCCACAATCTCCGGTGCCAGTCCTAACGCCCGCATCACCTTGGCTACGACCGCCGCGAGCGGCACCGCGGGCGTCGGCATCTATGAGGACGGCAGCGGCAACATCGCCCGAGGCCTTCTGAAGACTGCGGATAGCGGCCATACCTGGACCTGGAATCCCGTTAGTAACACCACCGGTAGCGGCCTGTTCCAGACCGGTGTCGGTGGGCCTGAGCAGCGATGGCGGCCAGGGCTTCTACAACCATCTGGTCACCATCGATCCTGCCAATGCCAACACGATTTTCGTGGGAGCCAACCTTGCGCTGTATCGCTCCCTGGATGGCGGGGCTACTTGGGCTCAGCTGACACATTGGTACGGGGGCAACCGACCCTTCGCCCACGCGGATTTCCACGGTGCCTTCTGGTCCAAGACCGGTACTTCCACGCTCTTCATTGTCAATGACGGCGGCATTAGCATTCTGCGGGATCCCTTCAGGGCAACCGTTCCGACGGTCAGCCTGGATACGACCTTCATGGACACACGCCGCAACTACGGCCTGTCCACCCACTTGATCTACAACATCGGCTCCACGAATTCTTCTACCCATACTGACGACAAGTACCGTGTTATCGCAGGCCTCCAGGACAATGGAACCCGAGTTCGCGTCGGGTCTGGCCCGAGCCTGAACACAAGCAGGATTTTCGATGAACCTATCGGTGGCGATGGCTTCGGCTGCAACATCAGTTCCACTGACGGCAACAAGATGATGGGCACTTTGTACTATGCCCGCGTGCAGAGAAGCACGGATGGTGGCGCCAACTTTAGCGACACCGACAATCCGAACGACACGGGTTTGTTCTACAGCAAGGTTGTTCCGGCCGAACGGATGGAACCGGCGACACCATGTACAGCATCACCAGCTCCACAGTGCGGAAAACCACCAACTACGGCGCGACGGCCTGGGCTGCTTTGCCCAGCAGCCCTGGCACCGGCCTCCGGAACATCAACACCGCCACGACAGATCCCCTGGTGCTGGGTGTGACCCGGAACGGCGGAAATGTCACGATTACCACCAATGGCGGAACCACCTGGACGAATTATCCGATCGGCAGCTTCCCCAATACGGCTGGCGGGTTCAATTACATCTGGTTCGACACCACCGACGCGACCACGGTCTATGTCGCGAGCGCCTTTCCTGACATCACCAAGAATCATCTTTGGAAGAAAGTCGGAGCAGGGGCCTGGACGGCCATTGATGCCGGTGGCTTCCCGACGGGAATTCCCATCCATGTCATCCAGAACGACCCTCTGAATGCCAACACCCTATTGATCGGCACTGATTTTGGTGTCTATCGCTCCACCGATGGTGGCTCCACCTGGGCCCGCTACGGTCAGGGCATGCCTTTGATGGCCGTGCGCGATCTTTACATCGCACCGGACAGCTCCTTCGTCCGCGCGGGTAGTTTTGGCCGGGGTGTCTGGGAACTGGTGGCTGGTGCGACTTTGAACGTGGCCATCACCGCCCCCGCCGCCGCAGTGACCTTGGTCAAGGGTGGCACCCAGAGCTATACAGCCAATGTCACGAACCAGGTGAGCAGCACAACCGTCAATTGGACCGTCGCAGTGGGCGGCGGCACTTTCCTGCCGACGAGCACCACCAACGGGGCGCCCACGACTGTCTTTACGGCGGGCACCACCGCGAACACTTTCCTGATCAAGGCCACCGCCGCGGAGGACCTTAGCAACAACACCTTCGCCACACAAAATGTCACTGTGGTGGATCCGACCTCGGTGAACGTGGTGGTCAGCCCAGCGGCACCCACAGTCATCTCGGGCGCGACCCAAGGTTTCACAGCAGCGGTCACACCCATCACCAACACTGCCGTGACTTGGGGCATCAGTCCTGCTGTAGGCAGCATCAATCCAACCACTGGCCTCTACACTGCTCCTGCCACGCCACCGGCGAGTGCTCAGTCAGTGACTGTCACCGCCACCAGCACCGCTGCGCCCACGCGCACCGGTACGGCTACTGTGACGGTCCCGGTGCTCACCATCAGCGTGAGCCCCACAACGGCAAACGTGCCGCTTGCGACACAGAAACAGTTCACAGCCACTGTCACGGGATCCACCAACACATCAGTCACTTGGTCAGTCTTCAGCGGTGGTGGCAGCGTTAATGCTTCCGGACTCTACACGCCACCGGCTACCACTGGCAGCGCTGTGGTCCGCGCCACCAGCGTGGCGGATCCCACCAAGTTCGCCGATGCGGCCGTGACCATCGTGACCGCGCCGATCTCCGTGACCATTTCGCCAGCATCTGTTTCTGTCATCCCCAGCGGCAGCCAGCAGTTCACCGTCAACATCCAGAACTGGACCAGCACTTCGGCCGTCATCTGGAGCGTGGTGGAAGGCGCCTCGGGTGGTTCGGTTAACGGTACTGGTTTGTACACGGCCCCCAGCGGCACCGGCACCTTCCATGTGAAGGTCACTAGCGTGGAGGACAACACCAAGTCTGACACCGCCACGGTGAACGTGCAGAATCCTGTAACCATCACCATCACACCCACTGTCGCTTATATCGCGCCTGGTGCCAGCGCGACCTTTGTCGGTCACCCTTCCACTGGCGGCACGAACTACAGCGTGGTGGGAGGTGCTGCGAATGGCACCATCACTTCTGGTGGTGTCTACACTGCACCTGCCACCGAAGGCGACTATCAGGTGAAAGCCCAGGCCCAGGCTGATAACAGCAAGTTCGCACTCGCTGATGTGCATGTGCATCCCATCGTGGTCACGGTCACGCCGCCAACGGCCACCGTTCAGGTCAATACCACGCAACAGTTCAACGCGAGTCTGACGGGCAATCCGAATACCGCGGTCACGTGGACCGTGCAGGAGGGGGCGGCTGGCGGGTCCGTGGATAGCACGGGTCTCTATACTGCTCCAGCCGCTGCCGGCACCTACCATGTCCGCGCAACCAGCGTTGCGGACGGCACCAAGTTTGGTGTCGCGACGGTTTCAGTGACTTCGGCCCCTGCGATTTCAGTGAGCGTTTCTCCTGCCGCTGTAACGGTTTCACCGCTTGGGAATCAGACCTTCACGGCTACCGTCACCGGCGGACCCGTTGGAGTCACTTGGAGTGTCGAGGAAGCAGGCGCTGGCAGCATCACCGCTGGCGGGGTCTACACCGCGCCGGTCGCACTGGGCACCTATCATGTCCGTGCCACCAGCACCACTGATCCCAGTAAATTCGGCCGCGCCACAGTCACTGTGGTTTCACCGATCACGTCCTTCTCCATCTCGCCCGCCACTGCCACGATCCTTCTGGATCCAACTCCTGGCACGGTGGTCCTCACGGGTGCTGTCAACACCGGCGCCATCAATTGGGCCGTCTCCGGAGGCTCCCTGAGCGCATCTACGGGCACCTCAGTAACCTTCACCCCAAGCACCATTGGCACCTTTACGGTCACCGCAACAGCTTCTGCTGACGCCTCCCAGTTCCGGACTGCGACAATCAACGTGAAGACCAGGAACTTGGATGGCGCTGGCGGTGTTGACGTCCTCGATTTGGCCAAGCTTGCCGCCGACTATGGCAAGACGGGCGCCACCGCGACATTGCCTGCCGATTTGAACGGCGATGGTGTGGTGGACGATGCTGATATCACCATCTTCTTAGCCGGTTTTTAAGGAGGATGCCATGACAACGATGAGTTCGAGGAATCCCATGACCACAACGACGCAAATCAAGTGGACGCTCTCATGCTTGACCCTGCTCAGCCTTGTGGCTTGCAGCGGTAGCAATAACAACACGAACAATCCTCCACCGGTCAAGACCATCGCTGACCGCCTGGACTACACCAACCCCACCAGCGGCACCTACACGCTCGTGAAGGACACGGCCTTGTCCACCTCGACCCATCTGGTGCTCAACCTGATGGGCCCTGTGGGCACTCAGGGTACGGGGGTGGGTTTCTATCTCACTGCTGATACCACCAAGGTGACTTGGGCCAAGGTGAGCGGTGGCGATGCGGAGTACGTCAAGAATGGCGCCTTCACTTTGGGGTCGGGCACCCAACTCTTGAAGTCCAAGATCACCACGAACCAGCTGCAAGGCGGCGTCTTCCAGAAAGGCACCACCGCACCCGCCGTCACATTCACAGCCACTGGACCTCTTGCTAGCGTAGCTCTGGACCTTAAGTCGAACGTATCTTTGGGTGCCGTAACCTTCAGCTCCATTGCCGGTCAGGCTGTACTCACCAATGGATCCGCCGCACCGGCGCCCATCGTCATCAGCTACGGAAGCCTTGCTGCCAACTGATCTAGCTGATCAAGCGGTTCCCAAACAAAACAACCCGCCGAAAGGCGGGTTGTTTTGTTTGAATGCAAACTCCGCTGATGCCCTACTTCACTTCCGTGACCGGTCCCATTTGACCTAGATGGGCGGATTTGGGATCCGCGAGGACGAAGATGCGGAGATCTTCTGTTTTTAAATGCCGCCTGACCGCGGCGTGGACATCTTCCAGGGTCAGGGCCTGGAGCTTGTCCATGCGTTTGGCATAGGTGTCCTGGGGTCTGCCGAAGATGGCAAGGTCCGCGGCCCGGTCGAGGATGTCGGCGGCGGTTACCTGATCGAAAACGGCGCTTTGTGCGAGTGCGCGCTTGGTGGCATCCAACTCTTGCTGGGTGAGACCGTCCTTGACCAAGCGCTCGATCTCAGCCTTGAGAAGCTGGACACAGCGGTCCGCATGTTCGGCTTTGGTAAGCGCGTATGCCATGTTGGCGCCGTCGGTGCTGATGGCCTTCAAATGGAAGCTTCCTGCCGCGTAGGCGAGGCCCTCGCGGGTTCGGATGGAATTGAAAATACGGCTGGTCAGTCCGCTCTCGCCAAGGGCATGCATGGCTGCGGTGAGCGCCACTGAATCCGGATCGTCCTCTTTCACCCAGGGCAGTCCGATCAAAACGGTGGCTTGAGTAAGGCCGACCTTGGAACGCAAATAGGCGCCGGGCTTGGCCCATGCCTTATTCTCCGTCCTGGTGAGCGCCGGATTGGTTCCTTTCCCCCACCCACCAAGCGTTTTGGTCAGCAGTTTTTGCGCCTCATCAGTGCTTAGCGGACCCGAAACTGCGATCACGGCTTGTTCGGGAGTGAACCATGTTTTCGCGAAGGTTTTGAAATCTTCGGCCACAAGGCTTTTCAGGCTGGGTTCTGTTGAAAAGCGCCCGAAGGAGCCACCTGCATAAAGCATCGTCTGGAAGGAACGGAGAGCCAATTGGATGGGCTGGTCCTGGATCTGCTTTAGCTCGGCAAGCATCTGGCCCCGGATGAATTCCACCCGTGGAGTGTAGAAGGAGGGGGATTCCAGCATTCCTGCGACCTGGTCCAGCACCACCGCAGCATCCCGGTCGAAGCAGTGGATTTTGCCCCTGGTGGATTCCTTATCCGCCTGGAATTCCACGGTCGCGCCTGTTGACTCCAGCAGGGTGTCCAACTGGGACCAGAAGGTCCGATCTGTTCCACCGTTGCGTAAAAGGCTGGCGGTCATGGCCGCAAGGCCTTCCTTCCCTTTCGGATCTTCAAGACTCCCAACCCTGAAGGCCAGGGTCGCGCGGAAAACCGGTAGGGTTTTATCCTGCAGATACAAAACGCGAAGTCCGTTGGGCAACACGAAACGATCAGGCTGAGGGACGTTGACCTCCAGTTTCCCCGTGATGAGGTTAGCTGGATCTGGCAGGCGACCAAGGCTGCCTTTGGGCTGGGATCCAAGGGGAGCGTTGTGGGCTGGGACCTTCGCCTGCGCGGAAGCGGTAGCCGCAAAGAGTCCGGAGATGACGAGCATCGCCAGGAGTGGAATAAAACGAATGGGTTGGATGTGCGCCAAGGGCTTTTTCGAGGGAATCGTCGTCGTCATCGTTTCACTCATTTCAGGGTTTCTCATCTGGCTTGGATTCATCAGGATTCGTTTGTTTTGGGGTGGCTTTTGGTGCGTCATTCAACTGCTTCTTCATGGCTTCAAGCATTTGCTGACGCTGTTCCCGGGGCTTGGCTCGTATCATTTCCATCTGGCTGTCCACCACATCCGCTACTTTCATGTCCGGGCTTGTTTTCTTGACCAGAAGGGCCAAAGTGGCTTCGATCTCGTCATTAAGGGCGCGGTCCCCTTCACCCTCTTTCGGGCGCACTAGCACTGCGGTGGTTCGATTGGTGTCCACTAGATAGGTATTGGCTACGCGTTGGACGTCCGAAGCCGTCACACTCCGGTAGCGGTCCAGATCGCCCAAAAAGGCTTGTTCGTTCCCAGTGGCAGCCCATGTCACTGCCAGGTCAGTAGCGAGCTGATCTGGGTTCTCCATACGCTGAACTTGATCCATCTCTCGCAGGATCCTCAGGCGTTCCAATTCTGCCTTTGCGGGGCCGTCCTTCTTGATGGCATCAATTTCTTCCATGAGAATCCCGCCCAGTAGTCCAGGAACCGCCTCGCCTTTGGCGGTGCCCGTCGCCACGAAGAGGCCGGGATAACGGGACCCTGGCTCGCCCACGCTGGCCTGGCAGTCTGAAGCAATGGAAAGGGTTTCCACCGCGCGTTTGAAGAGGCGGCTGCCACGGCCCTTCGAAAGCAGGTCCGCAAGCACGGAGAGGGCGGGAAAATCCGGGTGGCTCATGGCTGGAACATGCCACCCAGCCATGAAGATCGGGGTGGCGTCCGCCTCGATGGAGGTTCGGCGATCATTGGTCTGCCGGGGTTCCTCGGTGCGTACGGGAGACGGATCTTCCTGCCGTTTGAGTTGGCCGAAATACGCGTCGATAATTGGGTTGATTTCGTTAAAAGTGAGATCTCCCACCAGCACAATGGCTGCTCGATTGGGAGCGTAGTAGCGCCGGTAAAATTCCTGGACCTCGGTGCGCTTCAGCGCGTAAAGGTCCGAAGGCCAACCAACCACCGGGCGCCCGTAGGGATGAGCAAGGAAAGCTTGGCCTAGTAACTGTTCTTTCAGCCGTGCTTCCGGGCTGTCCTCGATGCGCATCCGGCGCTCTTCCTTTACGACTTCCCGCTCGGTGTAGAATTCGCGGAGAACAGGCGCATTGATGCGCTCGGACTCCATCCGGGCCCAAAATTCGAAGCGGTTCCGGGGCAGATCAACTTGGTAAAACGTGAAATCGTTGCTTGTGCCGGCGTTAAGCCCACGGGCTCCGGCTTCCTGGTAAAGGGCACTGAAGGCATTGGGCTTCAGCAAGGCGGAATGTTTTGCTTGAATCGCAGCGAATTCTTGCCGCAATTGCTGCAGTTTCTCGCTTACCAGGGGCAATGGCTTGCCTGTTGAGTAGACCGAGCCAGCCGAAGCCTCATCAAGACGATCCTGCTCAGCCAGGATCGAGGCCCAAAGTTTGTCTTCAGTTTCCAACAGGTGGGACTCGCTATCGGCATCCGCAGGATTATTCAATCCGACGGTGCGGGTGCCCTTGAACAACATGTGCTCAAGCAGGTGAGCCGTCCCGGTGCGGCCTTCGGCTTCATCAACTCCGCCTACGCGGAAGGCGATCCGGGCGGAAAAAACCGGAGCTTGATGCCGCTCCACCAGGAAAATGGTGAGTCCGTTAGGCAGCACGCGTTTTTGAAGTGGCACGCTCAAGTCGGCCCCGGCCGAACTGAAGGAGGCCAATACCGGGAGCGCGATTGGAAAAAGGGTTCTGAAGCTGATTTTCAAAAAGGCCTCCCCGACTTGCAGATTTCGAGAAACTTCCACTATCTCATAGGCCCTGGACACTCCAAAGCTGAAGTCTCGAACCGGCCCATGCTCTTTCCTGCGATGAAGAATGAAGGGGTTCCCGGGGCATATCCACAGGACGCCACGCTACACTGGACGAATCACTCAAGGCGGCGGGGGATTCATGATTGGGGAGATGAAGGTCTTTTCGGGGACGAGCCACCAGGCTCTAGCCAGTGGAATCGCCGCGCACATCGGCATGCCCTTGGGCAAGGTGAAGTTCACGCGGTTTTCCAACGAGAACATTAAAGTCAAGATTGATGAGAATGTCCGGGAAGCCGATGTCTTCGTGATCCAGACCAGCTGCCCGCCCGTGAGCGACAATCTGCTGGAGATGCTCATCCTCATTGATGCGTTGAAGTACGCATCGGCCGCGCGCATTACCGCAGTGTTGCCCTACTATCCTTACGCCCGTTCGGACAAAAGGACGAAGCGCGCATTTCCATCACCGCCCGGCTCATGGCGGATCTGCTGAAAATGGCCGGGGCGGACCGCGTGCTCACTATGACGCTGCATGCGCCGCAGATCCTTGGTTTCTTCCATATCCCCGCTGATCAGATTTTCGCCACGCCGATCCAGGCGCAGCATTTCCGCCGTACGGACATTTCGAACAGCGTGGTGGTCGCCACCGATGCGGGCGCCGCTAAATTCGCGGGCCACTTCGCCAAGCGGCTGGGCCTTCCCTTGGCCCTCATCGACAAGCGCCGCTCAGACGATAGTGAGAAGGCGCAAAGTGTGGCTCTGATTGGTGATGTGCAGGGCAAGGACGCGATCATCTACGACGACGAGATCGCTACTGGGGGGTCGATCGGCGAGGCCGCCAAGATGCTGCGCCAGTTTGGCGTGCGGAAAGTGAGCGTGGGGGTGACCCACGCGGTCTTCAGTGGCGCCGCCGTCGAGCGGCTGAATGAGGCCGAACTCGACGCGCTTGTGGTGACGGATACCATCCCCATTCCAGAAGCTAAGGCGAGCGCCTTGAAAAACCTGAAAGTTCTCTCCACTGCAGCCATGTTCGGTGATGCCATCCTTCGCATCCACGGTGGTCGAAGCATTAGCGAGATGATGGACTGATGCGGCAGATCCAGCAGATCCAGCAACGGCTCCGCGACTTTGGCGAACCTCCGGACCTCGGTCTCGGAGAACGGTCCCAATCCCAGGTGTCGGTGTTTTTCACGAGGCCATTCCTTGCACTGCACTACGCGACTGAACTCTATACGGCTCGAGTGGTGCTGGCCCTAGCCTTGGAATTGGGCTGGGAGTTGAAGCTCCGCAAGGGAGCCACGCTCGATGAACTCATCGAAGACTTCGCGCCTCAATCCAGAACAGCCGCGGAATGGATGCTGCCCTTTTTAGTTGAAGAAGAGCTGCTGAACATGGACGGGGATCGCTATTGCCTGAAGGGTGAACCCGAATTGGATCTTGAGGGGCGTCGCGCCTTTGCTGATTCCGAGGCCCCGGGCCACGGCGCCAATTTCGAGCTGCTGGACGCGGTGCTCCGGCAAGTGAAGCCTTTTTTCACAGAGGGGAAATCCGGAGAGCAGCTGCTCTTCGATCTCACGATCTTTCCCCTTTGGCTCGCCTTTTTCCGCAACGAGAATCTCAACTACTACCCCAACAACCTGCTCACCCTGATCGCCCTGCGGGAAGGCTTGCCACCCAACGCGCGCGTGATGGAGTTGGGGGGCGGGGCGGGCTCCTTCGCCCAGCTGCTGGCGCGGGACGCCGCTGAGGCCGGCTATCTTGATCGCATTTCGGAGTATCGCTTCAC
This sequence comes from Holophagaceae bacterium, assembly GCA_016722505.1. Classification (GTDB taxonomy): domain Bacteria; phylum Acidobacteriota; class Holophagae; order Holophagales; family Holophagaceae; genus JANXPB01. Next base: position 888,317 of record JADKJH010000001.1, on the reverse strand, counting down.
GGACATCGCGCCTGCTTTTCTGCGCAAGGCCCAGCGGGACCTTCGCGAGAAGGCTCCCGGCCTGCCTTTCACTTTCAGCGGTTTGGACATCAACAAACCGTTCGACTGCCAGAATCTTGGTGGCGGATTGGACGGATCGGACGGATTATTCGATGCGATTGTTGGAATCAATGTGCTGCACGTGGCAACAGACTTGCAAGACGTGCTGCGTCGGCTGAGGGGCCTGTTGAAACCTGGTGGCCGTCTGATCCTCGGCGAATGCATGAAGCCTGATCTTGCTCGCCCCATCTACATGGAGTTCTTCTTCAAGTTCGTGAAGAGTTTCACGGAGGTTACCCTGGACCCAGACCTTCGCCCCTGCAGTGGTTTCCTTACGCCGGAGGTATGGGAGAAAGCTCTGCTGGCGGCGGGATTCAGCCGGATTAAGCAGGTGCCGGATATCCGCTCCGTAATGGAAGCCTGTCCGACCTTTTATGTGGGTGCCATGGCCGCCGAGGCCTAGGCATGGGCATGGGCAACCTGCGGACGCTGCTGATCGAACGGGCCGCTCGCTTACAGGAGCGTCCGGCATTCACAGCGCCTACCTGGGGCACCCTGAACTACAGCCAATTCCGCAATCGGGTGGAAGGTGTTGCCTTGGGGCTGATGGGCCCGGCATGTCCACTCGGGACAGCTTTTTTCTGCGCCACCGGCACTCCCTGGGATTGGGCTTCTGAGGTTGCAGTCGCCTGCTGCGGCTTGCGCTGGGAAAGGACGGGAGCCATTGTGGATCCTGGGATTTTCGGTGGGCATCGCTTCAACAACGAACTGGGGCGCGCCACTTACCACGAGCGGGAACACGAGGTGGGCGGGGACTCTTTGTTTTCAGGACTCCTTGATCACGCGGCCATGATGCAACGGCTTCAACGCATGAACCGGCTTCTAGGCTGGGATCATGAAACAACAATGGGCATTCCAATGGCTCAGCTCGGAACCCCAACTGTCCGCGCAGCGCTTTGGTGCGCGCTCTACGCTGGAAGCCATGCAATCCTGGAGGAAGAGCCGCCACCACCCCAGGGCATTTTCAAGCGGCGGATGCCCCAACGGGCGGCGTTCGATCCAGCGCCTTTTTCCGGATTCTGGGGCTTATCCTGATGATCGGAGGTTGTGATGTTCAGTTTCCTGGACCCGGAAGAAGCTCGCCGCCTGATGGCTGCTGGAGCGATTGTGGTGGATGTGCGCACCCAGGAGGAATGGGATGAGGGCCATGCCGCCAATTCAATCCTGATCCCGCTGCATGAATTGGCGGACCATTTTGCAGAACTGCCCCAGGATGTGCCCCTGCTTCTGGTCTGCCGCAGCGGCGCCCGCAGCGGGCAGGCCACGGCATACTTGCAGAACAAGGGTGTCAATGCGCACAACTTGGGCCCATGGCAGCGGAACCCGGACCACCAGGGTTGATCGATTCCATAGGCCGTTAGGAAGTATCGGGATCTTGGAGATCTAGAATGGGCGATCCACTGTTTTGGCACCGGCTCCAATTCGCTTTCACCATCATTTTCCATTATTTGTTTCCTCAGCTCACCATGGGTTTGGCGCTGCTCATCGTATGGCTCAAGTGGCGGGGGTTGAGGACGGGTGAAGCAAAGTACGCTGATGTGGCGAGATTCTGGGTCCGCATCTTCGGCATCAACTTCGCAGTGGGCGTGGTGACGGGCGTTCCCATGGAATTCCAGTTCGGCACGAACTGGGCGCGCTTCTCGCAATTTGCGGGGGGAGTCATCGGCCAGACGCTTGGCATGGAAGGCCTCTTCGCCTTCTTTCTGGAGAGCAGTTTCCTGGGCCTGCTTATCTGGGGCGAGAAGCGATTAGGACCCAGGCGGCATTTCTACGCGGCCCTGGCATTGTGGGCCGGCAGCTGGCTCAGCGGCTACTTCATCACCGCCACCAACGGTTTCATGCAGCATCCGGTGGGCTACACCTTGGGCAGCAACGGCGCACTACAGTTGGCAAGTTTTTGGGCCTTCGTGCTCAATCCGTGGGCCATTGCCCAATACCTTCACGTCATGTCTGCAGCAGTCGTGACGGCATCTTTCGTCATGGCGGCGGTGGGGGCCTATTGGGCGCTCAAAGGGCTTCATGAAGCACAAGCCCGCATCAACCTCCGCACAGGCGTGGTGGCGGGCCTCGTCTTCAGCGTACTGGTGGCTTTTCCCACCGGCGATCATCAAGGCAAGCAAGTGGCGAAATATCAGCCTGTGGCATTGGCCGCCATGGAGGGACGCTTTGAATCCGGACCTTTCGCGGAGATCAACCTGATCGGCCAACCCAATGTGGCCGAGCGGAAACTCGACAACCCAATACGGATTCCTGGTGTTTTGAGCTTTATCGCCTACGGCTCGTTTTCGAAAGATGTGAAGGGACTCAACGATTTCCCGCAGGATCAATGGCCCACCGCGATCGAGCTGCTCTACTACGCTTTTCACATCATGGTGGGCTTGGGAACACTCTTGATCGGGGTCATGGGCCTTTCGGCCTTGCTGCTTTGGAGAGGCAAGCTCTTCGCCACCCGGTCCATTCTCTGGGTGCTCTTGCTGGCTTTCCCCTTCCCCTACATCGCCACCACCACGGGTTGGATGACGGCCGAACTGGGGCGCCAACCCTGGATCGTATACGGCCTGATGCGGACGGCCGCGGGTACTTCCGCGACTGTGCACGGCGGGTCTGCGGCTTTTACTTTGATTGGCTTCACCGGGCTCTATTTCGTGTTGGGCCTGCTGTTCTTCTTCCTGATTGGAAAAGAGATCGCCCACGGACCTGTACCACTCCATGACCAGGAGGTGGCCCATGACTGAGTTGATTCCGCTAAGTTCTCTTTGGTTCTGGATTGTCTCAGTGATGGTGGCCATCTATGTGGTGATGGATGGTTTCGATTTCGGCGCCGGCATCCTGCACTTGTTTGTGGCGAAAACCAATGAAGAGCGGCGCCAGGTGTTTGCGGCCATCGGTCCTCTTTGGGATGGCAACGAGGTGTGGTTGCTTGCAGGCGGAGGCGCGCTCTTCCTTGCCTTTCCAAAAGTATTGGCCTCTGGGTTTTCAGGCTTTTACCTAGCCATGTGGCTGGTGGTTTGGAGCCTGATGCTGCGGGGCATCTCCATTGAATTCCGCTCCCATGTGGATGACCTCCTTTGGCGGTCTTTTTGGGATGTGGCTTTTGCGGCCGCCAGCATCGCGCTGCCCATTCTCCTGGGCGCGGCGCTGGGCAATGTTTTACGCGGTGTCCCCCTGGACGCGGACGGGTATTTCGAAATCTCCCTTTTCGCATCATTCAAAACCACAAATCCCGTAGGAATCTTGGATTGGTACACGGTGCTGGTGGGCGTCTTCGCGTTGGCGACGATGGCCGCTCATGGCGCGCTCTTCCTTGCCTGGAAGACAACAGGCCCCGTGCATGACCGCAGCGCTGGGCTCTCAACCGGGCTCTGGAGCGCCGTGGCGGTGCTGTGGGTGGTCGTTGGCATTGCGACCGATTCTGTGAATCCAGATATCTGGTCGGCCCTGCCTCATCGGCCCTTGGGAATGGTCTTTACGGTTGTGGCTCTGGGCGGACTGTCCCTGGCGTTCTACGGCCAGGTGCAGAAGCGCTACCTACGTGCCTTCCTGGGCTCTGGCGCCTTCATCCTGGGGCTGCTGGCGGCAACTGCCGCTTGTGTCTATCCGGTGATGCTGCGTTCCAGCTTGGATCGCGCCCTCGACCTGACGGCAGTCAATTCCAGCGTGGCCCAGCACGGCCTTGCCACTGGCCTGAGGTGGTGGGTTCTTGGCTTCCCCATCGCCATCAGCTACATCGTTTTGCTATTCCGCATCCACCGCGGGAAAGTGTCAGCCGCCGCCGAAGGAGAAGGGTACTAGCGTTACTCTCTTTCCATGACCATCCGCATCGGAATACTCACCATCTCCGACCGTGCCAGCACGGGTGAATATGAAGACCTATCGGGCCCCGCCATCCGCGCCACGATGAATGCCTATCTGCGGCCCCCTTGGGACGAGGTCTACCGGGTGGTACCTGATGAGCGGCCCATCATCGAAGCCACGCTGAAGACGCTTTGTGACGACGAAGGCTGTTGCCTGGTCCTCACCACCGGTGGCACGGGTCCGGCCAAGCGCGATGTCACGCCAGAGGCCACCGCTGCGGTCTGCGATAAGGTGATGGACGGCTTCGGCGAGCAGATGCGCGCGGTGTCGCTGAAATTCGTGCCTACTGCCATCCTCTCCCGCCAGATCGCGGGTATCCGGGGGCAAAGCCTCATCATCAATCTGCCGGGCAAGCCTAAGTCCATCCGCGAATGCCTGGATGCGGTCTTCCCCGCCGTGCCCTACTGCGTGGACCTCATCGGCGGGCCTTTCCTGGAAACCCATGAGGATGTGATGAAGGTATTCAGACCGAAGGCATAGATCGTCCTGAGCCTCTTAGCGCGGGCTATCATCATGCATCCGTCATCCAACAGGAGACCCAATGTCAGAGAAATCACCCCAGACCTATTCGAACCATCGCCGTTTCGATCCTTCCTTCCATTTCCTGCTCTTCGGTTTATTCGCCGCGAACGCAGTGATTTCGATATGGGCGCTTATACGCATGTTCAGGGGCCAGCACTTCGATTTCGCGACTCTATGGAGCGCGGTAATGGCAGTGACCTTCATCCTCTTTCTTTTGAAGTTGCGGGTTTACGCGCTGCATAACCAGGATCGCCTGATCCGGGTCGAGGAGCAGTTGCGGATGAAAGCCCTCCTGCCAGCCACCCTGGCAACCCGCGCCTTGGAGCTGAGACCAAGCCAATACGTGGCTCTGCGCTTCGCGGGTGATGAAGAATTTCCAGGCCTCGTGCAGCAGACCCTTGACGAAAACCTGAACAGCGAGCAGATCAAGAAACGCATTTCGACCTGGAGAGCAGACACTTTCAGGGTGTAGTGCTCTGAACTTGATTCCACATTTCCACGATCTTCACCACCACTTCATCCAACGTCATGCCGCTGGAATCCAGTTCCACGGCGTCGTCGGCCTTCCGAAGCGGCGCCACGGCACGGGTTGAATCCGCATGGTCGCGGCGCTGGATATCGGCTGCGACTTCCTCCAACGTCATGGCGATGCCCTTGGCCTGCTGTTCCAAAAAACGGCGCTGGGCGCGGGCTTCCACTGTTGCGGTGAGATAGATTTTCAAGGCGGCATTGGGAAAAACCACGGTGCCGATATCCCGGCCATCCACCACGAAACCGCCTCGCTGGCCAATATGGCGCTGCTGCTCCACGAGCACCTGGCGCACGCGCCCATCGGCGCTCACAGGGGTGACGAACTGCGTGATTTCACGGTTGCGGATGGCTTCACTGACATCCTCATCGTTTAAGAAAATGCGGGTCCCGAGCTGCTCAAGGCGCATGGATCCGAGCACACCGAAAAGCGCCGCTTCATCTTCCAAGCCCACGCCTTCCCGTGTCAACGCCAGGGCGGTGGCCCGGTACATGGCGCCTGTATCCAGGTAGTCCCAGGAAAGCGCTTCCGCGATTTTTTTCGCCGCTGAGGATTTCCCGGCGCCGGAGGGTCCATCTATGGCGATCACCTGAATTTTTTCCATTGTCATGCTCTTAGTCTGCCATCCGGCGGATCAATTTCAGGAATTCATCCCCATACTGGACGAGTTTTTTGGGGCCTACACCGCTGATGGCCAGGAACTCCGGCTCACTCATGGGCTTGAGTGCCGCCATCTGCTTCAGCGCCGTGTCGCCGAAAACCAGATAGGCAGGCAGGCCCTTCTCGTCAGCGATGCGCTTCCGGAGGGATTTGAGCGATAAAAACAGAGCTTCATCTTCTCCCATGGGGGCGGCTTCGTCTGGCATCTCGAACGACTCGGGCCGGATCTTCTTGCTTTTGGGAAGCCTTATGGATTTTGGGGCGGCGGCCATGACGTTCCATCCACCGCAGTTGTCACAACTCGAACCGCAGGTTGCCATCTGTTCGCCAAAATGCGTCAGGATCTGCTGGTGGCGGCACCCGGCTCCATCCGCCAAGCGATACATGGCCCGGGTCTGCCGCTGCTGCTCTCGTGCAAGATCCGTCGTAGCGTCATCCGAAAAGCGGTCGAGGCTCATCACGTCCGCCCAGGAGTAGAACAGGATGCAATCCGAAGGCTCGCCATCGCGGCCCGCGCGGCCGATCTCCTGGTAGTAACCTTCAACGCTTTTCGGCATGTCGCGATGGATGACGAATCGGATATTGGGTTTGTCGATGCCCATCCCGAATGCGACGGTGGCGACGATCACATCCACATCGTCACGACGGAAGGCTTCCTGGGCGGCGCTTCGAGCATCAGCGCCCATGCCCGCGTGGTAGGCCATGGCTCTCACGCCTTGGCCGGCAAGATATTCGGCGGTGGATTCGACACCTTTTCGCGAAAGGCAGTACACGATGCCGCTCAGGCCCGGCCTTGCTTTCACCAGCCGGAGGATGGCCTCGCGCACGGAAGGCCCCTCGCCCTTTTTTATGGCTGAAAGCCGCAGGTTGGAACGAAAGAACGAACCATGGAATCGTGCGGCGTTTTTCATGGCGAGCTGCCCGACGATGTCCTCGCACACTTCCTTGGTGGCGGTGGCGGTGAGCGCCAATACCGGCACATTCCGGAATCGGTTTTTTAGGCCCGCCAGGTTGCGGTAGGCCGGCCTGAAATCGTGGCCCCATTGGCTGATGCAATGGGCTTCGTCCACGGCGATCAGTTTCAGATCGAGGTCCTCCAGAAGGCTTGCGATGTAGAGTTCCAGGCCCTCTGGGGCCGCGTAAAGCAGCTCGACATGGCCTTCTCGGATGGAGCGGATGCGTTTGCCCCGCTCTTCTGGATCGAGGCTTGAGTTCAGGAAGGTGGCCTTCAGTCCAGCCTCCGTCATGGCATCCACTTGATCTTTCATCAACGCGATCAATGGCGAAATGACGAGGGTGACGCCACCCAGCAAACGCGCTGGGAGTTGAAAGGTCAGGGATTTTCCAGCCCCTGTGGGCATGATGGCCAGCACGTCCCGTCCCGCCATGACCGCCCGGATGATGTCCTCCTGGCCGGGGCGGAATTGATCGAAGCCGAATATGGATTTGAGCTGAGCGTTGAGGTTCTGATTGGCGCCAGGCTGGGCTTCAGTCCTTCCCAGTTCTTTTAACTCGCGCAGGATCTCGTGGGTGAATTGATGCGGTTCCACTCGATAGAGGGCGCGCAATTCATCGAGCCGTGGGCCGCGTTCGGGAAATGGCAACAGGCGCAATGCCTCTAGTTCAACGCGCAGATCCGGCATCAATCCCCTCACACCCCCACAAGCCCAAAACGCTAGGCCGGCCGCTCGGTGAGGACCTTGTCGATAATGCCGTAGCGCAAGGCTTCCTCGGCGCTCATGAAATAGTCGCGGTCCATGTCTTTCATGACTTTCTTCAAGGGTTGGCCTGTGTGTTTGGCGAAGGTCTCGCTGAGCGCGTCCTTCAAGCGCTGGATTTCTTTGTAGCTGATCTCGATTTCCGTCGCCTGGCCTTGGGCCCCACCCGAGGGCTGATGGATCATGATGCGGGCATTGGGCAGGGCGAAGCGCTTGCCCTTGGTGCCGGCGGCCAGAAGGTGGGCGCCCATGGAGGCGCACTGGCCGATGCAGTAGGTGACGATATCGTTCTTCACGAACTGCATGGTGTCGTAGATCGCCAGGCCCGAGGTGACGCTTCCGCCGGGGCTGTTGATGTAGATCTGGATGTCCTTGTCCGGGTCTTCGCTTTCCAGGAACAGCATCTGCGCGACGATGGCGTTGGCCACGTTGTCGTCAATGGCGGTGCCGAGAAAGATGATGTTGTCCTTGAGCAGCCGTGAGTAGATGTCGTAGCTGCGCTCGCCCCGAGGGGTCTGCTCGATGACGATGGGAGGGTAGTAGTTGCTGGGCATGAAGGCTCCTGAAAGCGCTGAAGCCAGGATACCGCAGGCCTTGGAAGCCGGGAGCATCTCAGACCATGATCGGCGCATACTCAGGTTGGCTTTCCCTTTCCGTGAGCACCCATGAGATTCAAGATCGGCCTCCTATTCGTTCCAGTTTTGTTATGCGTTGCCTGCAAACAACCGGCTATCGGACCCATCCTTGGTACGGGAAACAGCATCTGGATCGTCCGCGAAGAACTGGGCGAGCAAGTCCGGACCCGGCTCCGATATACGGATTCCGGCGGCTACACCTGGCACAAGGATGAAACGATCAAGTTCGCCCTCGAGTATTTCCTGAAGGACGGAAGGGTCATCCGTGTCCCTTGCAAGGCCACCAGTGAGCAATCCTCCATGGCCGGCGGCGGCGTACCGGGCCTCACCTCCTCCCACACGATCTTCGAAGCCGTGGTGCCCACCCGCGAGCGTGGCCAGGGCTACCGAATCCTCCAAGATGACGTGATCGTCCGCGTCGAGCAGTTCTAATCAGGCCAGACCCCGCTTCGTTGGGATCAAAGCAAGAAGGGGCGCCCACGGCGCCCCTTCTTGCTTTGATCAAATCAGTCCTACTAGGACTTTTTCTTGCCCTTCTTGTGTTTGTCTTCCTCAGGGTCTTCGTCCTTCTTGTGTTTTTTAGGTTTCTCTTCAGCGACGGCCTCAGCCTTTTTTGCGGCCTTCTTAGGCTTTTCTTCGTCGGCCGGTTCTTCTTTCGCTGCGGCTTTCTTCTTGGGTTTTTCTTCGACATGATCGTGGTCATGATCGCAGTCGGGGCCGTGGACATGAGCTTCTTCGCCATGCTTCACGGATTCAGGGCCGCCGCCCTCTTGTTCGGCTTCACCGCTTTCCAGGCCGCCCGCATCGAATCTGGCAGAGGCGAGTCCGGCATCGCGCTTACGCTCCAACTCCACCAACTCCTCGAAAGCTTTCTTGTCCAGCAGCTCTTCGGTGACGGTGGCGGTGGCGATTAATGCATCAAAAATTTTATCGGTGCGGATGCGGCCCTTGATTTCCGTGGTGGCGCCACGGCCTTCCAATTCAGCCTTGAAGGCTGCGAAGGGCTGTTGCACCTTGTTTTCTTCCATGTAGGTCTTGATATCGGCATCGATTTCATCATCGGAAACCTGGATGTCCTCGGCGTTGCCGATGGTCTGGAGCAGGTATCCGCTGCGCACGGCGCGCTCGGCATCCCGCAACCGGGTTTGGCGATAGGCGTTCCAGTTCACGCGGCGGGGATCGATGCCCTGCCTGGAGATCAGGTTGGCGAATTCCTGGCTGTAGTCGTCCAGCTGCAGGGAAACCATGGAGACCGGCACCTCGAAGGGCGCGGCATCCAACAGCGTTTCCAATACAGTGCTCTGCAAGCGGGCATGGGCATCGCGTTCTGCGGCCTCCCCCAGCTCTTTACGGATGAAAGTCCGCAGCGCCTTCAGGTCAGCGTAGTCGCCCATGTCCTTGGCGAATTCATCGTTCAGTTCGGGGACCGTTTGCTTCCGAAGGTCTTTGAGGGTCACTTCGTAATGCACTTTCTTGCCGGCCATGGTCTTATTGGTGTCTTCCACGGGCACGGTGATTTCAAAGGCGCGGGTTTCGTCCACCTTCAGGCCCAGCACTTCGGCATCAAAGGGCCGCTTGGGATCCAGCTGGATGACCTGATCGCGATAGGTCTGGGACTTCAGGCCCGCGGGTTTGGCCTTGATGTCGAAGGTGGCGTAAAGCCCTTCAGTGGTGGCGCCGTCTTCGGACAAGAGCTTGGCGGCCTGCTGGCGCATGGATTCCAGGTGTTCCTCCACGGCCTCATCGTCAATGGCGCGTTTCTTTTTCGTCAAGGTGAAGCCCTTGTATTCTGGAAGCTTCACATCGGGGGCCACATCGTAGAGGGTCTTGATGGATCCATCCTGGCCATCCAGCAAATCCGCCTTTTCAAGGGCCGGCTGGGAAATGGGTTGGGTGCCGGCCGCCGCGGCTGCGTCCCAGAACAGACGCTGCACCAGCAATTCCGCCACATCCTGGCGGATTTCACGGGCATAGCGCGAAAGCAGGACATTCTTGGGCACCTTGCCGGGGCGGAAACCAGGTAGTTTCACCTTTGGGGCGATGCGGGCCAATGCTTCTCCGAAGGTCGAGGTGACTTCCGCCGCAGGGACGTGGATCTCCAGGGACTTCCGGGTGTTGGTGTGATGGGTGAGCGTGACCTGCATGGGTGCTCCTAAAACCGGTTGCGGGGCTGAGAATGAGTTTGGTGCGTTGTTACCGAGGCCCCGATTGGGGATAGAAAAATGGTGCGAACGGCGGGACTCGAACCCGCACGGCGATTAACCGCTGGAACCTAAATCCAGTGCGTCTACCAGTTCCGCCACATTCGCTTAGCTTTTTCAAAGTGATTCATGGTGCGCCCGGAGAGATTCGAACTCCCGACCCTCAGGTTCGAAGCCTGATGCTCTATCCAGCTGAGCTACGAGCGCAGCACGAAATTACGATTTTGCCAGGAAAGTCCGGTTCTATCGAGCGTTATTCAGCAATGGGCCAGGAGCTAACAGCACTGAGCTTCTGTTCCAGGATTGGGCATTGAGGAGTCCCAAGTCCCGGGTCCTGGGTTAAGAGTCGAGAGTTAAGAGTTGAGGAGTTGAGGAGTTGAAAGCGGAGAACCTAGACACTGAACCTTTAACTCTAAACTCTTAACTCTCGACTCAACGCCTCAGGGCCCAGGCATCCTCGACGGCGAAGCGCCTCAGCAGGCCCATCTCGCGCTCATCCAGTCCCATGGCCCTGGCCTTGGCCCATTCTCCGGCGATGTCGCAGGGGATGACCCCCGGGTCATCGGTGCCCAAGGCGCAGCGTACACCGGCCCGCAGCATGACTGGCAAGGGATGGGGCCTCAAATTCTCCACCAAGGCCTGGTTTGAGCTAGGACAAACGTCTACGGGGATGCGCCGTTCGGCCAGAAGGGCAAGAATCTCTGGATCCCCAGCGGCTTTCACCGCGTGGACGATGCGTTCAACACCGCCGTGAAGGATCGCGTCGCGCACATTCTCTCCCGGGCCATTCTCTCCCGCATGGGCGGCGATGCGCAGGCCTTTGGACCTTGCGCGTTCGAAGACCGGCGCCCAATCCCGGAAGGGAACCCCTTCGAGTCCGCCAGTGGAGAAGCCCACCACAAATCCGGGAAGGCTGCCTTCCACCAAGTCCAGGACTTCATGGCCATGTTTGGGGCCGAAATGATTTACGGCGTCCAAAACCACCGCTACGGACACGTTGATGCGGCCTGCATCCGCTATAGCATCGGAAAGCCCCCGCCAGAGTTCGTCCAGGCTCAGAAGCTGCTTGTAACGCACAAGGAAATGAGGCGAGACCCAGAGATCCACGCACCTGGGATCTGTTGCCTGGGCTGGCAAGCGCCTTATGATCGCGCCCAAAGCCGATCTCACGGCTTCGCGGTTGAGGAGAAAACCGGAACTGAAGAGAAAGGCTTCGATGAAACCGGTGAAAGGCTGGGATTCTCCGCGCCAAAGCGCTTCCAGGGAAGCCGGAACCGGCTGCCCCGTTGCATCGGCCTGGTCGCGGACCCAGCCAGGGTCCAGGCCGCCTTCGAGGTGAACATGGCGGTCAATTCCGGGAATATCCGGGAGCAAAAGCTGAGAATCGACCCCAGTCAATGGGTCATCTCATCTCATTCCGTCGTGATCGCCAAGCTGCGCGGCATTCGAAGGCACATTTAGTGCCGCTGATAAACGATATCTTCGTCATCTCAACCCACGCCGTCGTGAATTCGCCAAGCCGGGGACCGGCATTTGAAGGCACATCTAGTGCCTTCAAATGCCACCCGGCTAGGCTCATTCATCATAGTCGTCCATCCGCAGATCGCCTGGATCCACGCCTTCGGCTTTTGCGGCGCCGATGCCCATGTTCTCGTCGAAGCCATCTTCAACCGCGGCTTCCGGTTCAGCCTCTCCACCCAAGTCATCCTCGATCACGTGTATCTGTTTTTCTTTCTTCACGGTCTTGGGCTTGCTGGGGGCGTCCTTCTGGTTTACCCCGCATTTGGGACAGATTGCTTCGGGTTTGAGGAAGTCATAGAACTTCGTCGCGCACGAAAAGCAGGTGAATTTTTTCCCTAGATCAGCCATGCGTCATCCTCGAAACCAAGGTCCAGGGTTTACCAGATCCTGGCGCTCTTGTCACCACCAGAACTTTAGGCAAAGTCCACCACCGAGGTTTTTCACCAATCACCGCAAGGGTTTTTCGGGCTTTTAAAAAGAAGTTGAAGACCCTATGTCTGAGGCCATTCAAACTCAATCAGGCGTCACACCCAAGGCGCCGGGCCGAGTTTGGAGGGGATGCCTTCGCACAATTGGGCCTGGACCGTTTGGATGAATATCCTGTGCTGCTTTTCCACGGGTTCGCCAAACCGGTCGATGAACGTGGCCCTGGATCGCTCCAGTTCGTCCCGAAGAAGCGAATACAGATTTCCTTGCTGGCGGCCCTGGGCGACCTTTTGGGGAAAATAAAGCTCGATATCACCCACCAGGACGCGAGCCAGGCGCTCAGCCGTGGCGCGGATCTTGGGATCCAGCGTGGGACCCGCCTCGATGGGCTCAGGCACTTGCTGGGTCGGCATGGAAGACGGTGCGATGGCCGCAGGAAGGCCGATGGGCGCCATTGGTGCTACGGGGGCTACCGGTGTTGGTGGAGCTGGCTGAGCCTGGGATCTGAACTCTGCAGGGATTGGCATCTGCATGGTCGGGCTGGAGGGACCGGCGGGTGGGCCGATGGGAGGCAAAGGCGTTGGTCTTGCCATGGGGGGTGGCGGCGGCGGGGGCGGTGCCGGGGGCGCTGGCCTGGCTGGTACCGCCATTGGCGCGCTAATGGGCATAGGGCCCGTGGCTTTGAGTGGACCCGTTCCGGGCTTGTCTTCATCCTTTGGGCCCGCCAGGAAGGCCAAGGCGGCCTCTGCGGAACGAACCAAGGCGCGGATGTGCTGAGGGTTCTCCAGCGTGCGGCGCAGGCCGCTGTCCACCATGACCAGGGCCACTGCCCTGCGTTTGAGGCGGATGGGGTGAATCCTAATATCAGCCGAAGTGAGCCCTGATAGCGGCCGCACGAGGGACAGGTAGGCCTCTCCCGATAGTTGAATCATCGGCAGCTGACCGGAAATGAGAGCTTCCAACTCTGGCGGCGGCACCACGGGTGTGCCGGCCTTGACTGTTTCCCCGTCAAAACCACGGAACGCATAAAGGCTGGCGATGCCCTGTTTGAGGATAAACAATGCGCTTCGATCCGCGAACGGTCGCAAGCCATCCAGTAGCTTATGAAGTACCTCGGCTTGGCTGGGAGCGTTGTCCAAGAGATCCAGGGCCGCCCCAAGTTCAGGGTCTGAGGTGATCGCTGGTTGCGTGGCTGGAGGGGGCGCAGGAATGCTGCCCACCAGCTCTTCGGCCAAAGCATCGTCGGGCTGAAGGCGGCCCAGGCCTTCCTCCCAGGTCATCATCACCTGTTCCAAAAGCGCCTGGTGGCGGTCGTGGAGCCAGGTTCGGAGGATCTGCTTCAGCGCGTCGGAAGGCTGCGGCATGTTGGACTCATCATGAGGTTGGGTATTAACGATACCTGAATTGAACCAAGAAGCGGGAGCAGATGCTTGATAGGATGATTTCACCAGTCAAGGAGCCTCAGAATGACCGATCTTTCCATCCAGGTGCGTGATGCGGGCAGCGCCTCGGTGGTGGAGCCGTCCGGGTTCATCAACGCCCATACCGTCCGCCAGTTCGAAGGCGCCCTTGAAACCCTCGTCCAGGAAGGGCGTTTCACGATCCTGCTGAATTGCCGGGAGCTTAACTACATCAGTTCCGCGGGGCTGGGCGCCATCATGGGGCTTATCGAGACCGTGCGGGAAAACAAGGGGGACATCCTGCTTTGTAATTTGCAGGAGAACGTCTTCGCCATTTTTGACACCTTGGGCTTCACTCAGCTCTATCGAGTGTTCCCTTCTGAGGAAGAGGCGCTAGCTTCCCTGACGGAGCAAGCCTGATGTGCCCTTCGCCCGCCATGCGGATGGAGAAGTCGGATTTCCGGCTCACCATACCCAGCCAGACACGATACCTGAACCTGGTGACCGGGTTGGCCAAACGCGCGTCCCAATTGGCTGGCATGGATGATTCCACCGCCGCCAAAGTCTCCATCGCCGTGGATGAAGCGGTCACGAACATCATCATGCATGCCTATGGCGGCGAGGAAGACCATTCCGTGGAATTGGACCTTCGCTTCACGGAGACGACCCTGGAGATCCACATGTGGCATACGGGAGTGGGCATCCGGGGCAATCAGATCGTCTTGCCGGACCCGAAAGAATATGTAAAGCATCCCCGGAAGGGCGGCCTAGGCTTATTGCTTATGAGCCGGTTCATGGACGAGGTGCGTTTCAGTGAGGAGAAAGGCCGAAGCGAATGCTGCATGATCAAGAACATTGCATGATTCTGAACCGGTCGTGAACCCCGCGAATCCCATCAATCCCGTCAACCCTTTCGATCGCCTTCGAGAGCTTTCGCTACGCATCCCGGAAGGCGCCAGCGAGTTGCTGCCCCTGGTGGACTTTCTCGAAACCTTCCCGGAGCAGGTCACCGAAGAGGGGTTGGTCCACCTTGTGGGCGTCACCGCCTTGGGCATAGCCAAAGCCAGCCAGGGCGGCCTCTGGGATGGCTACAAATGGATCTTTCTACGAGGATCGGCGCCAGCTTTTCCCACCAATCCAGGCAAGGGCTGGATCAGCCTGCCGTGGTCCCATGGCGATGAAACCTATGGCCAGCTGGTGCTCAGGACTCCAGATGCTCCAGCAGCCCTGGAACTGTTGCTTTCCATCTCGGCGCCCTTGCTGGCATGGAGACGGGCGGAGGCCCTCCGAAGCGATCAGAACCGGGCTCTGGCCTTGCAGTTCGCGCGGCTCAACACGGTTTTTGACCTCACCCGATCCTTGGGCGAAGTGAATACAAAACCAGATCTCATCAGGCTGATGGCTTCGACGATCATGGGCGAATTCCGCATTCCCCGGATGCTCGTGCTGGATGCCGATGGAACCGTGCTTTTCAACAAAGGGCTGGGTGCCATGCCCGCCCAACTCGTCGGCACCCCCCTGCAATCGGTGCTTTCGGAAAAAGCCCTGGTCCATGCCATCGAGATCCTGGATCAGAACCACAGCCATGGCTTCGCCTACGCCGCGGAACCCACCGTGGGGCGCCTGAGCGAAGAAGATGAAGTCTTCCTTCAAACGTTGCTGAACCTTACCTCCAGCCAGCTCACGAGTCTGGATCTCCGGGAAAGCCAGCTCCTGACATTGAAGATGGAAAAGGATCTGGATCTGGCCCGCAATATCCAGCGGCAGATCCTTCCTCAAGAGCTGCCTGAACCCGCAGGCTGGCAGTGCGCTGGCGCAAACCTGCCCTTTCAGGCGGTGGGTGGCGATCTTTACGACGTATGGATGGCCGTGGATCCCGTGGGTTCGATTGAGGCCGAAGCCGAGCGCCTGCACCTTGCCGTAGGGGATATCTCGGGCAAGGGGCTTCCCGCTTCGTTGATGATGACCCAGCTTTCCACTTATCTCCGCGCGCGGGCCGACCGCCGCGTCAAGCATTGGGGCCGGCTCGCCAACCGCTTGAATGTGCGCATGAACCAGGTGCGGGACCGCAATCGTTACGCCACGCTTTTCGCGGGCAGCCTCAATCCTGAAACGGGTGATCTGCGTTACGTGAACGGTGGCCACAATCCGCCCTTGCTGGTGCCTGCCGACGGTAGCGCGGTCGTGCGGCTGAGTCCCACGGGCCCCATGGTCGGCCTGCTCCCCGATGCCACCTTCGGCGAAGGCAGCGCCCGCATGGCCCCCGGCGACGTGCTCGTGATCTTCACCGATGGATTGGTGGAGGCGGAGAATCCCGTTACCGGCGAAGACCTTGGCGAGCAGGCCATCATCGACGTGGTGCGCGATCACCTCGGCGCCAGCGCCGATGACATCTTCGAGCAGATCCTGGTAGCCACCTTCAAACACCTGGGCGACGGCGGATTCAAAGACGACGTGACGCTGGTGGTGGTCAAGCGGAAAGCCGACGGCGGAGAAACCTAGATTGCAGGCCAGGCTACCGGGGTGAACGCATTTCTCGTTACCTTTCGGTCTTAAACTGTTCAGGGAGCGCACCCATGAACCAGTTCAAGACGCTTTTCCTCATCATGTGCCTCACGGGCCTTCTGGTTTGGATAGGCGACATGCTTTATCCCGGCGGCCAGGGCCTGCTCATGGCGCTAGCCATCGCGGTGGTGATGAATTTCGTCAGCTATTTCTACTCTGACAAGATCGTACTGGCCTCCTACGGCGCGAAGATCCTCGATCAACAGGACGCCCCGGACCTCTACCTGCTGGTGTCGCGCATCGCCCAGCAGGGGAACCTCCCCATGCCGCGCCTAGCCTTGGTGGAAGACGACACGCCCAATGCCTTCGCCACAGGCCGCAACCCCGAACATGCCGTGGTGGCGGTGACGACGGGGATGCTCCAACTTCTCAGCGATGCGGAACTGGAAGGCGTGCTGGCCCACGAGTTGGGCCACGTGGCGCACCGCGACATCCTGCTCAGCTCCCTCGCCTCGGTGCTGGTGCAGGCCATCATGTTCCTGTCGCGCATGGCCATGTGGGTGACGCCGCGGGATGAAGAAGGCCGTTCCAACCCCATCGCAGGTCTGCTTATCGCTATCTTCGCTCCTGTTTCAGCCATGGTGCTGCAACTGGCGCTCAGCCGGTCCCGGGAATATCTAGCGGATGAATACTCTGCCCAAGTTACGGGACGGCCCCTGGAACTCGCCAACGCCCTGGAACGCATTTCCGGAATCAACCAGATTCAACCGATGCGAGATGCCCAGCCAGCCACGGCCCACATGATGATCGTCAACCCTCTCCGCAGCGGCGGACTGATGAGTCTCTTCTCCACGCATCCGCCCATTGAGGAACGCATCCAGCGGCTTCGGGCGTTGGCTGCCGGCATGTGAATTTGGCCATGCAAATTCCAAGTCAAGGGTCAAGAGTCGAGAGTCGAGAGCGAATCCCATAAACTTTGCTTTTTAACTTTTTTAACTTTTTTAACTTTTTGACTTTTTGACTCTCGACTCTTAACTCTCGACTTGACGGCGCATATCCCACACCGCCCCACTGGGCATAGACTGGACCCATGCACAACAGAACCATTCTCATCACCAACGACGACGGCCTTTGGGCCCCCGGCCTTGAGCTTCTGGCGCGGGTGGCGGCGCGATTTGGACGGGTGGTGGCCGTGGCGCCTGATCGGAATCGTTCCGCGGTGTCCTCGGCGCTTTCGTTGCATGGCATTCTGCGTCTCCACCCCCTGGGTGAAGACCGCTATGCCTGTGATGGCACGCCGGTGGATTGCGTGCTGCTGGGTGTGCGTTCGGTGTTGGAGCGTGAGCCAGATTGGGTGCTCTCCGGAATCAACAACGGATTCAACCTGGGTGAGGATGTCTTCTATTCGGGCACCGTGGGGGCGGCCTTTGAAGGCGTCTTGCAGGGCTCCAAAGCAGCAGCCTTTTCCATGCACCCCAAGGCTGATCTCGCGGTGGTGGAACCCTGGCTCGAAACCTTCCTGCGGCGTTGGGAATATCAGGAATTGGGACCCAATCGCATCTGGAATATCAATTTCCCCAAAGGCGAGCCCAAGGGATTCAAGCTCTGCAACCAAGACAATCGCCAGTATCACAACCTGGTGGAGAAACGCGTGGATCCTCGTGGCATGCCGTATTTTTGGATCGGCGGCGAAGTGGGCCCGACCTACACCCGGGCCCCTGGCAGCGATGCGGAAGCCGCCTTGGATGGATGGGTCGCCGTGACGCCGTTGCGTATGGATTTGGCTTGTCCCGAAATGCTCGCCAAGGGCGAGGATTTCAACAACACCTTTAATGGAAATGGAGCATGAGGGTTTTTTTCCGCGCAAGGGACAGGGTCCAGGGCGTGGGCTACCGGGCGTTCGTACGGAGGCAGGCTCTTGCACAGGCCATCTCGGGCTGGGTGCGCAACGAGATCGACGGCTCCGTCACCGGCCAGGCCTGCGGGGACTCTCCCGCGCTGGAGAATTTCCGCGGCATCCTGCGGGCCGGTCCATCCTGGGCCTTTGTAGAGTCACTGGACTGGGAGCCCCTGAATGAGGGAGAATCCCTTCCCGCCTCTTTTGAGATTCGACCATGAGCCTTGATTTCAAATCCTTCGTCCGCGATGTGCCGGACTTCCCCAAACCCGGGGTCCTCTTCCGGGACATCACCCCCCTGTGGGCTGACCCCGCGGCCTTTGGCGAGGCCATCAATGCCATGGCCTCACCGATCCAGACCTTGAAAGCGACCCATGTCCTGGGTCTGGAGTCCCGGGGCTTCATCTTTGGCGCGGCCCTGGCTAAAAAGCTCGACCTGGGTTTTGTGCCCGCCCGCAAGCCCGGTAAATTGCCCATGCCTACGATCCAGGAAAAATACGGCCTCGAGTACGGCACCGATGCGCTGGAGATCCACATGGATGCATTCAGGGCCGGCGACCGTGTCCTCATCGTGGATGATGTGCTCGCCACTGGCGGCACCGCCGCAGCCGCGCGCCGCCTTGTGGAGCGCACCGGGGCCCAGGCCCTGGCTCTCACCCTCTTCATCGAGCTGACTTTTTTATCCGGCCGCGAAAAACTGAATGGCCTGCCGGTCTTCAGTGTGTTGCGCTATTAGGGGCCGTTACGCGCTGGCCAGCGCGTTACGGCCCCTTATGTCGGCCGCAGGCCGACGCGATGGGTGGTGCTCCGAGCAAAGTCGAAGGCGTTGCGACCTGATGATGGAAGTAACCTGATGCTGGGCAAGTTCCTGCTGGTGGTACTCGCCTCGGCCCTGTTCATCTCCCCCTTCGCGCTGTTACTCCGGTTGCGGAAGCGCTGAGGGTGGGGCAAAGAAAGCTGCTCCGCTCACTCTCGACCCTCGACTCTTAACTCTTAACTCTTGACTCACACCCCCACCCCCTTCGGCAGTTCCACGCTGAAGCGGCTGCCTTTAGGCAGAGGTTCGAAAAAAGCTTCGCCACCATGATCTGTGGCGATTTTCCGAACAATGGCCAAGCCTAGTCCGGAGCCACGTTCCTTGGTGGAAAAACTGGGCTCGAAGAGCCGCTCGCGATGGGATTCCAACACACCAGGGCCGTCGTCCTCGACTTGAATCCGCACCGTTCCGTTTCGCTCCGTGAGATGGACACGGATGGTGCCTGCATCCTCGACGGCGGCCACCGCGTTGTCCACTAGGTTGATGATGGCCCGTTTCACCATGTCCCCATCCCAGCGCACGGGCACGGCATGGTCCGGCAGGTCCCAGGCCCATAGGATATTGGGATGGGTAGGGCCATAGAGTGTGGCGATCTGGCGCAGGAGATCGCAGGCGTTCACCTCGCTCGGCTGGGGCGCAGGCAACCGCGCGAAGCGGCTGAAGGCATCCACCAACCTGGCCAGGCTGGCTACTTCCGTAAGGATCGTTTCGGCGCCTTGCTTCACTACTTCTGAATCCAACCGGTTCTCCCGCACACGGCGCAGCAGGCGCTGGGCCGTGAGCTGGATTGGAGTGAGCGGGTTCTTCACCTCATGGGCCATTCGGCGGGCCACTTCCTGCCACGCGGCGCGCTTTTCGGCCTTGGCCAGCAGCGACAGATCTTCCAACACAGCCAAGGCCCCACCGCCTTCTAGCGGCGCCAGGATTGCCCGGATCAAGCGGCCTTCGCCCTCGCCCCCGAGGCGCATTTCTTCCTGGTGGGTGCGCCCAGATTCCCGCGCCTGCCGAAGCAGCTGCGGAAGATGCCCGAATCGCGGTTGCATGGCCCATTCCGCCCAGGAATCGCGGTCGGGATTGAATGCCTCCAGGCCCAACCAGCGCCGTGCCGCCGGATTCACGAGTCTCAGCTGGCCCGCGTCATCCCAGCTGAGAACGCCTACCGGCAAGGCTTCCAGCAACTGTCCAAGGTAGGCCCGCTGCTGATCCAGCCGTGCGCTTTGGGCTTCGATGGCGCCGCGGTTCGATTTCAAATCCGAAGTCATCCGGTTGAAGGTTTGGGCGAGGAAAGCCAATTCGTCTTCGCCTTCCTCGTTGAGCTGGACATCGAGATCACCTGTCCCGACAGCCTTGGCGGCCTTCGCCAAAGAGCGGATGGGTTCCGACAAGGTGCGTGCGATGGTCAGGCCTGTCCATACCGCGGCGAACAGGGTCAGTACGGTCAAGAAGAGGAATGTGCTTTGGGGCAGCGTTTCCAATACGCCACGGTTCTTGCTCACCTGAAAGGATTCCGCCGATCGTTTCTCCAGCCGCAGCAGGCCATCGGCCAAGGACTGGGGCAGGAAAATCCCCACCACCAGTTGGTCATCAAGCCGGCCGTTGGTGCGAGCCACTGTCTTCAGCATCCACCGGCCTTCCTTTGATTCCACAGATATGGAACCGCTTGGGGGAAGCGGGATCAAGGGTGCTTTCAGCGATTTGGGAAGCGAAGACCGGTCCCCAGCGATAATCAGGTCCAAACCCTCGGCCGACCTTAGTTGGTCCAGATCCTTGAGATCGGCGGCGCGTAGATGCGAACCCGCTGTGTTCAACCTCGCCTGAACCTGGGCTTGGAAGGCTTTGGCGGTGGCCTGGCCATCCTCTACGATCTCTTTTGTTTCAGGAAGAAACCAGCGGTCCAGGTTCTTGCTGATGGCGCTTTGTCCCACGAAGAACAGGATCAGGCTCGGGATCAGTGTCACTCCAAAAAAGGCCAGCACAAGCCGCGTCCGCAGCCGCGCGCCCAGGATTCCCCGGCGGCGTTCGAAATAGAGCTTGGCCAAGGACCGCGCCACGATGAAAAGCAGGATCCCGATGGCCAGCACGTTCAACAGGCCCAAGGACATCAAGGCCCATTTCGAGGGCGCGTCGATGGCACCGCTAACGCGCTCGCTCAGCAGCTTATAGGCCTTGAAGATCATCCAGACCAGCACCGCAAGCCCCGCCGCGGCATAAAGCCGGGTCAGTTCGTGGTCCCGCTGGACCTTCATGATCCAGTCCTCAGCCGGCGCAGTGCGGGTTCACAGTGGAGGCGATGCATGCTGCCAGCCTACCCCAAGTCGTTGGAGCAAAATAATCTGGTTGACCTGCTAACGCTCCGACATAGAGGCTCCGGGTCCACGAGCGCCGCGAGTGGGAGGGCGCACTGCGCCCGATAGCTGGAGGAGCCGTAGCGCAACACCTCCGACTTTGCTCGGTCCACCAGCCATCGCGTCGGCCTGCGGCCGACATAAGACTCGTTGCCCCTGCGGGGCATCACGTGGGCTGAAAGCCCAGAGTGGGCGTTAATAGTTTGAGGGTATGGGTTTGATAGGTGCGGGCCAAGCGGCGCAGGCTCATCTTGAGGGATGTCCTAAATGGTGGCCGCGGCTCCTATGGCAGTGGAAACTCCGCACATAAGACTGGCCCGCACGGGTAGTGGTATCACATTGTGTTGCGACTTGGAAGAGTCTGCACGGATGACAGTGTCGCTGTTCATTCGCCCGTGCATCGGACATCCCTCCCTTTTCGAGAGGAGGTCCATGGACCGGGAAGTCGCTGAAGTCATCCATCCCGTGGCTTGCGGGCTGGATGTCCACTCGGCCATCCTCGTGGCCTGCCTGGTGCGCTCTGGCCCCAGTGGCGGGCCTCGCTACGAAGAGCGGAGTTTCCCCACGGCTCTACAGGGCCTGAGAGAGCTTCGGGATTGGCTCTTCGCCAGTGGCTGCCAGGCGGTGGGGATGGAGGCCACGGGCGTGTATTGGATGCCCGTTTTCGCGGCACTGGAAGGCCACGTCCAGATGACCGTGGGGAATCCGAACCACATGCAAAACCTGCGCGGCCATAAGACCGACCGCAAGGATGCGAGGTGGATCGCGGGCCTGGTGCGGCACGACCTCATTCGCCCAAGCTTCGTGCCCAAGCAGGAATTCCGCGATGCCCGGGAACTGACGCGGTTTCGTCGTCAGCTCATCCAAGCGCGGACCAGCATGCGCAATGAAGTCCAGCGGCTTCTCGCACGTCAGGGGGTCACCTTGGGAACCGTGCTGAGCAATGTGTTCGGCACATCCGGCATGGCGATTCTGGAATCCCTGGCGGAAGGACGGAGCGTCGTGGACGAACTCCCCAAGCTCATCCACCACTCTGTGAAGAAGAAACTGGGGATGCTGACGGCGGCCCTGGAAGCGCCCCTGTTCCCGGTTCCCAGGAAGCTGCTGGCGCTGCAACTCAAGCGGCTGGAAGTCGTGGAGGAAAACATCCAGGATGTGGAGGGGCTCATCGCAGCGCAGATGGCCCCTCTGGCTGCAGCTGGAGTTGCTGATGAGTATTCCCGGCATCAGCCTCACATCCGCGTGTGTGATCCTTGCCGAGATCGGTGTGGACATGAGCATGTGGCCCACCGAGAAACACCTATCCGCCTGGGCGGGCGTAGCACCTGGGTGCCGAGAGAGTGGAGGCAAAAATATGCGCGCCGCCGCCCGAAAGGGGAACCCGTACCTTTGCAGCGCCTTGATGGAATGCGCCATCGCCGCCGTGAAGGCGAAAGACTGCCACCTCGGGGGCAAATACCGCCACCTCTGCGCCCAGATTGGAAGCAAGAAGAAGGCACTGATGGCGATCGCTAGAAAACTCGCGGTGATCATCTACCGCCTGATGAGCAAAGGCGCCACCTACCAGGAACCCATCTCCCAACCTCCCTCCTCTAAGTCCCGCCACCGTAGCATCCAGAGGCACATTCGCGACCTCGAAAAACTCGGTCTGATGGTCCAGCTCACACCCATTCCGGCGTTTTCCTAAAACCTCCTATTTCAGGTTTTCAGATTGGCTTTCATGACAGGCGCCGTAGCAAAATAACCTGAAATGCACAGGTTATTTTGGCACGGCTCCTAATATTTTGCGGTATAGGGCCGCGTCTTCTCCATTTTTGTAGTATGCCTTGCGCAGGCCGTCCTGTTTCCATCCGGAAGCTTCGTAGAGTGCGCGGCCCGCCGCGTTGGACACGCGCACTTCCAGCAACAAGGTGGTGAACCCCATGCGGATCAACTCGGCTTCGCAGGCGTCCAGCAAGGCCCGCCCCAGGCCGCGCCCACGATGGCGCGGATCCACGGCGATGCGGAGCAATTCCGCTTCGGCCACTACGGCATGGAGGGACCATATGGCGAAGGCATCATTCTTGAATCCCCAGGCCTGCTCATGATCCGCAAGCTCGCCCCAAGGCTCGGTAAAACAATCCCGGTCCAGTTGCTCTACCCAAGCAGGCGAATTGGACCCCGGACCCAGGTGGAAAAGCTCATTCATTCCGCTCAACGTGGAATGCCTTTGCGGAGCGCATCGCCCAAGTGGGCCGAAGCTTCAGGGAAATTCACTTCTGCATCGGTCTCGCGCAGATAGAAGGGTTGGATCGGATTTTCCGGTTCAAGAGCGGGCAGCTTGCGGCAGAGAGAAACAAGCCCAGCCTGCATGGACTCACCTTCATCCTCCAATTTTACCGGGGGCGGAAGCTGCTCCACGAGTTTCGGCAACAAGGTGGAGGGCGCCCACCAAGGCTCGGGTCCAATGAGCTCGCGAACAGCTGTCAGGGGAGTCTTCCGGGCCTCATTGGTTGCTTCAGTCCCCTCCCATCTTTGAATGAATGCTTCATTCCGCTGGCCATCCAGCAACACCCAAAATGATCCGGTGATACCGGCTTGTTCAAGGGCATGCGCACGCAGCAGGAAAGAAGAAAACCCCCAGGTGGGAAGGCCCGTCAGCGCCAGGCCCTCTGCGGTAGCCACGCCGATGCGGATGCTGGTGAATCCCCCTGGGCCCGCGCAGCAGCAGACGCCAGTCAGATCCGCCACCGAGGCTCCAGCCTCGGCCATTAAGGCGTTCAATGAAGGCAGCAGGGAAACACTGTGGCTGCGGCCGACGCCTACCACAACCCGCTTGGTCCACGTGCGCTCCCGGTCCACCAGCGCCAGGTGGAGGATTTCAGTGGCGGTGTCGAGGCCAAGGATCATAGGGAAAGGCGAAGGCTGAAGATCGGAGGGAGCATCACCCAATCCTATCGGCTCGGATGGCATGAACGGAAAAGGCGGCCATCCGGCCGCCTTTTCCGTAGAAAGAAATCAATTAAGCGGCCGTGCGCTTGGTGGAGCTGTTGAGTCCGCGGGGAGCCTTCACGACCTTGCCCGCCTGCAGGCAGGCGGTGCAGACGCGAAGCTGCTTGGCCACACCATTGACCAGCGCGCGGGCGTTCTGCAGATTCGGGTTCCACCGGCGCTTGGTGATGTTGTTGGAATGGGAGACGTTGTTCCCGAATTGGGGCTTTTTACCGCAAATCTCACACTGACGGGCCATGGGAACCTCGATAGGACAGGAAAAACCTAGATATGACAAAGCGATGCACAACAGAAGGAGTAGTCTACCAACTTCCCCTTTCTTTTCAAGGAAGAATCTCGCTTTGAGTCTCATGAATCCGGCCCGACTTGCGCTTGCCTTCGCTGTGCTGCCATGGCCGGAGCAGGAAAAAGCGCGTATCTGGGAGCGCTTCCAGAATGGCGGGCCGATCAATCTTAATGCTCCAGAGGCTTCGCAATTAATGGCTTTGGACCTATCCAGCTTCCGCGACGAAGCCTACCGCCGGAATGCCAGGCTTGTGTTGCCCGGAGACGAAGGCGCCAGCGCCTTCTTTGAACCATTGCCCTATGCCGTAGCGCTGTGGGTGCGCGGGACCTTGCCTCCGCCTGGGCTTCGCATCGCAGTGGTGGGCACCCGTACGCCCAGCCTTGTAGGCCGCGAGCGGGCGCGGAACTGGAGCCGCCAACTCACAGAAAAAGGCGTGAGCGTGCTTTCCGGCTTGGCGCGCGGCATCGACGGCGCTGCCCATGCAGGCTCGCTCGAGGCGGGTCCTACGTGGGGAATCATGGGCTCGGGGTTGGACCACCCCTATCCAAAAGAACACGCGAACCTCATGGACCGCATCGTGGATTCTGGGGGTGGGGTGATCACCCCATTTCCCCCGGATGCCCAGCCTCTAAAGTGGCATTTCCCAAGGCGCAATCTCCTGTTGGCGGCCTGGAGCAGGGGAGTGCTGGTGATCGAAGCCAAGCTCAGGAGCGGTTCCCTCGTCACTGCCAAGCTGGCCCTGGATCACGGTAAAGAACTCTGGGTAGTGCCTGGGAACCCCGAGGACCCGCTCAGCGAGGGCCCGAATTCTTTGCTTCGGGAAGGCTCCGCGCGTATCTGCCGTTCGGCGTCCGATCTGCTGGAGGATCTGGCGGAATTGCCTTGAATAAAAACTTCCCCCTACGGGGAAAGAAATCCGAATTTGATCCTTGGGCTTGACAACCCTCCAGTCCTTTGTTCCATCATCCAAACCTTGTACGCCCTTCCAGGAGTCTCCCTTGACCAAGCTCGTCATCGTCGAAAGCCCCTCAAAGGCCAAGACCATCGCTAAATACCTGGGCAAGGGCTATACGGTGAAGGCTTCCGTCGGCCACATCCGGGATCTGCCCAAGAAACTCGGGGTGGATATCGAGCATGGTTTCCAGGAGGAATATGAAATTTCCCCCGCCAAGGCCAAAGTGGTCGCCGAACTCCGGGCCTCGGCCAAAGGCGCCAGTGAATTGATTCTCGCCACTGACCCTGATCGCGAAGGTGAAGCCATCTCCTGGCATCTGCTGGAGGCCATCAAGCCCCCGAAATCCCTGGCTGTATCGCGGGTGTTGTTCAATGAGATCACGCCAGCCGGCATCCAGAAGGCCATGGCCAATCCCACGGTCATCAACAAGAAGCTGGTGGATGCGCAGCGTGCCCGACGCGTGCTGGACCGGCTCGTGGGCTACAAGGTGAGCCAGGTGTTGTGGGACAAAGTCCGGCGCGGGCTCTCGGCGGGCCGGGTGCAGAGCGTCACGGTGCGGCTCATCGTGGACCGCGAGCGGGAAATCCAGGCCTTCAAGGCTGTGGAATATTGGGTGCTCAAAGGCCAGTTCAGCGCCAAGCTGCCGCCGAATTTCTGGATGCGGTTGGTCAAACTCAGCAACCAGACCTTGCAGTCCGGCAATAAGGAAACCAAACGCAGAGTGGATAGCGAGAGCCAGGCCCACAGCCTTCGCGATCAGATTCTAAAAACCTCCTGGAAAGTCACGGGCCTGGAGACCAAGGAGAAGAAACGCAATCCCCCGCCGCCTTTCACCACCGCCCGGTTGCAGCAGGAGGCGGCCCAAAAGCTCAAAATGAGCGTCAGCCGCACCATGCAGAATGCCCAGCGGCTCTACGAAGGTCTTGATTTCGGAGAAGGACCCATCGGCCTCATCACGTACATGAGAACGGATTCGCCGCGCTTGGCGCCCGAAGCCATCGAGGCCTCCCGGAGCTTCATCACCCAAAAATACGGAAAAGAATATCTGCCGGCCAAAGCCCGGATCTACGTCGGCAAAGCCGGTGCCCAGGATGCCCATGAAGCCATCCGCCCTACCGATGTCACGCGCACCCCGGAATCACTTAGAGAGCACCTGGAGCCCGATCAATTCCGCCTTTACTCGCTCATCTGGCGGCGCACCATAGCCTCGCAAATGGAAGCCGCGCGCTTTGATGAGACGGTCGTGGACGCGTCCTCAGCCCTCGCGAATGGCGAAGAAGCCATGTTTGAAGCCAAGGGCGAGATCGAGCGATTCCCCGGGTGGCTGGTGGTCTATCGCGCGGACAAAAAAGAAACAGACGCTGAGGCCATCCAGGATGCCACCAAGACCGATGGGGAGGACGATGATGAAAAGGTCGGCCTGCCGCCGCTGGAATTGGGCGAGGCCCTGAAGCTCGAGACGCTGGAAACCGACCAGCAGTTCACGAAGCCGCCGACCCGTTTCAATGAAGCCACGTTGGTGAAGGAACTCGAAGAAGATGGCATCGGACGCCCCTCCACGTATGCAAGCATCATCTCCACCATCCAGGACCGCGATTACGTAAAAAAGCACGAGGGCCGCTTCAAACCTTCGGAGTTGGGTTGCGTGGTGACGGACCTGCTGGTGCAGGGCTTCCACGAGCTCATGAACCCGAAATACACGAGCGGGCTCGAAGCCAATCTGGACCGCGTGGAAGAGGGTTCATTGACCTTCCTCAAGGCGATGAAGGATTTCTACGGGCCCTTCGAGCAGTCCCTGGCCGATGCGGGCAAGAATATGCAGAATCTGAAGGCAGGCGTGCCTTCAGGGGAAGCTTGTCCGAAGTGCGGCGCGCCGCTGTTGAAGCGCATCGGCAAGAACGGCCTCTTTTTCGGCTGCACGAATTACCACGCTGATAAGCCCGAGGACAAGTGCGACTACACCGCCGAAGTCGAAGCCATGGACGAACCCGAGGATGCGCCGGAGTGCCCGCTTTGCGGCGCCACGCCCATGGCGCTTCGCAAAGGGCAATGGGGCCCGTTCTGGGCCTGCACCAACTACCCTAAATGCAAGGGGATCCGCAAGGCGGATCCAAAAGGTATTCCCATTCCCGCCGACGTTCCAACGGGTGAGAAATGCCCCACCTGCGGCAAGGAGTTCGTCAAGCGCCATGGCCGCTACGGCGAGTTCATCTGCTGCATTGACTACCCCGCCTGCAAGACCGTGAAGAAGGAAATATTGGGCATCCCATGTCCCAAGTGCGGTGGGGACCTGAGCCCCCGCAAGACCCGGTTCGGCAAAGTCTTCTACGGATGCACCAACTACCCGAAATGTGATTTCACCGCCTGGGACAAGCCTGTCGCCAGGGCCTGCCCCAAATGCAAGAGCCCCTTCCTTACGGAAAAAACACGCAAGCCTCGTGGCAAAGAACCGATCCAGGTGCTGCTCTGCCCAAATCCCGGATGTGGCTATGAGGAACCCTTGGGATGAGTCCGCAGTGCCGGTCGTAAGTATGAAAATTCTGGAAACCGAACGCCTGGTGCTTCGCCCTTTCATTTTGGATGATGCGGAATTCATCCAGCGGCTCCTGACTGATCCATCCTTTCTCCGCTACATCGGGGACAAGGGTGTGCGGACTCTAGAACAAGCCACAAACTACCTTCTGGACGGTCCTATCCGAAGCTATGGCCTTCACGGCCACGGACTTGTGTGTGTGGAAATCAGGGGGATTGGACGCCCCATAGGCATGTGTGGCCTTCTGCGCCGAAAACCAGAACAAGACCCAGACCTTGGATACGCATTTCTACCGGAATTCTGGGGGAAAGGCTACGCCAGCGAAGCCGCAGCGGCCACGCTGGAGTCTGGTGTCCTGTCGCATGGCTTCCCGAGAATCCTGGCCCTGGTTTCCCCCGGCAATGTTCGTTCCATCCATCTCCTAAATAAACTTGGGTTCCGGTTGGCGGGATCCGGCCCATCCCATCCAGGCGGACTGCTGGATGCCATCTACGAATGGAGATCTGCGGATGACCAGCCGGGTTTCATTGCAAATGCCTGACTTCACGGGGAGAACATCCATGCTTTTGCTCCAGGCCATGCCCATTCTGTTTGCGGTGCTCCTCCTCGCCGCTCACGCTCTGAGAAGCGGAAACTTGGCCTCCGTGGTTATCACGCTCCTTTTCCCGTTGTTGTTTGCGGTGCGCAGGCCCTGGGCCGCGACGATCCTCCAACTTGGTTTGGTTCTTGGCTCTCTGGAGTGGGTGCGCGCGGCCTTCACCCTCATCCAGGCCCGGCGGGAGATGGGAGAGCCATTCCTTCGCCTTGCGGGCATCCTGGGAGGCGTGGCGGCGGCAACGGCAATGTGCCTCTATATATTCCGAGGGCGCCGGATGCGGCAGCATTTCCGCCTCGGCCAGACGGGTTCCGGATCCAGGTAGGCTCAGCCATGTCCTTGCCCAATCCCCATCTCGACGAAGCCGCTCACGAGATTGAAGCCGCCACGCGGGTGAGCCGTCTTGCAGCGCGCCTTGTGGACGGCCTTGTCTGGTTCGCACCTTTGGCCTTCATCCTCTTTCCTTGCCTAGGCCCTATCGTGCTGTTGGTGGGGTGGCTGGGAATCCTGATCATCCAAATCTGGCTGTTGGTGACCAGGGCACAGACCATCGGCAAGAGGGCGGTCGGCATTTACATCATGCGGACGGATGGGACGATCCCGCACATCGGGTGGCTACTTGCCCGCGAGTTCGCAATCCCCATGGTGGCCGGGCTTCTTCAGTACATGGCACGGGTGAACCACGATGTCGCGGGTGTATTCTTCGGCGTGGCGGGGAGCCTGCTCTGGCTGATAGACACATTCTTCATCTTCGGTCCCACCCGGCGCTGCCTCCACGATTATCTGGCAGGCACCCATGTGGTGAAAACCACCTAGAGGCTCTCACGCCAGGGTGGATGGCGTTTTCCCTGAAATTCCAGCCTTCAAGGTATGAACGGTTCCTCATGCTCTTTCAGGCAGCTTTCGATGTAGGTGCCCAAGGCCTGGGTCATTTCGTCGGACAAAGAATCAAAGCGGAGGCCGCAGCCCATGATGTCCATGCCATCTCCGCCCCCTAGGGTCCGCATCACCGTTGCGCTCATCGGGGTCGCGGGCAGGTCAGGGTGATGCAGGATTAGATCCTCGATGCGCCGACCTGCCACCACGCCGGCCGTGTGGCTGGTGTCAATGAAGAGGAAGAGGCCCCCCAGGCTCAAGCTGGTGACCCGGATGCCCGCCAAATGCTTGTCCTTGACTCTTAAAGAGGCGCTCACATGCCCATCCACAACGCTGATTCGCGGGTATCGGCGGGGCGTTTCCATGGGAGCTCTCCAGCAGGATGGGTTCAAATTCGGCTGTTTCAGAATATCTTGCGCTTTCTCCTTGCGTGGCACCATACATCTGCGAGTTAGCGCAATTCATCTGGAGGGACGGCCCATACCCGTTCACTCGGGAGATGGCGGGAGAAGCAGATCTTCCAGAAAGAAAGCCGACAATTCAGCGCGGCCTGAGAGTCCAGCCTTACGATAGACATCCTGGGCTTGCTGGCGGACGGTGCGTTCCGAAGTGGACCGGATGTCCGAGATTTCACGCGTGCTGAAACCCTTGAGGAGGAAGAGGGCCACTTCCCGTTCGGCGAGGCTGAGGTTCCATCGCTCAAACTGGATGTCCAGGGCTTGCCCTAATCCCTGTAGCGCCTGGGCCGCTTCTGCACGCCAGCGGTCAGCCTCTTCCTGGGAAGCCTGCAGCGCGGTTTTCAGGTTGGTGATGGCCTGGCCCCTGTGGCGCAAGGCTAAAAGGAGACGTAGACCCAAGGTCAGGGACACGGCCCCGATCATAATTTCAAACCCCTGGTGCATGAGGCTCACTTCACCTTGAATCCGGTCCCAGACCAGATCAACCGCGAATTGCATAGCGATGAAGAGGAAAACACCGCTCATCAGCGCCGTGCTGGGGGCTCCGTCATTTGGCGGAGACTCGCGTGGAAGGAGTGGCATTGTATGGAACTCGCTGGTCATGGGTCGGACGACGGATGGCTCGGGGTGCTGCGCTTTCCTATCCTGACAGCACCGAATTGAGGACGCGATGACCGAATTGTCTCTGCACACTGCAGTCGAACAGGTGTCTCTGAACCGAGCGCCAACTGCTCTCTCGCAATGCTTGCCAAGCCGCGGCAGACGCGGCTGTGGCAAAGCTCAAGAGCCATCAACCGGGGTACGAAAAATTTCTCTTCGTCCAGAGTTTTTGCGTGCCTGGATGGTGAAACATTTTGCTCAACAGCACAATGTCACCGGCTGATCGGACTTGACCGTCCTTCATTTATATTCCGATAGAGACATAAGTTTAAGCCCCGCGTCCTTTTTCCTTCACCACTCTGGCCAGGCTTTCCGGAAATTTCCGGATCCGCGCCGTTTCCCATGGATTCCGCAATGAAGAACACACTGACATTCCTTCATCCGCGCAATCTCGGGGTGCTTTTTCTACTCATCGGCACGATGCTGGCTTGTAGCCGCGGAGACCAGACGAGGGGGGCTGGGCCGAGCCAGAATGGACATTTCCATCCGGCGAATTGGGTCTCCATCCATCCAGGAAAAGCGCTGGCAGCCAACGCATTGAGTGGTTGCAAGGAATGCCATGAGATGACCGTGACCCGCACTGGCAGCGGCATTCCATCCTGCATGACCGCGGATTGCCATCACAATCCGGTTCCCGGATGGGCAGTGCCTGGAAGCCATGGCGCCAAGGCCAAGATGGCCCAGGACGCCTCGGGTGGCGGAATGGTGTCGTGCCAGCTGTGCCATGGCACGGACTTCAGCGGTGGTGCTTCTACGAATGCCTGCGAGACATGCCATACGGTCAAAGCTCCACATCCCGTGAAGCCATGGAAAAATTCCGCCGGGTCCACGCATACCACCACCGATCCGTCCAATGCGGTGGTGTGCGCGCAATGCCATTACCCAGGGGCGCCAGCCAATCCGGTGAACCATCCCGCGACTCCCGCTCCCGGAGGGACCGCTCCGGGATGTTTCAACAACACCATGTGCCATGGGAATGTCGCGCCCCACCTTCTCGGCACCGTGTGGCTGGAACCTACCAGCCAGGCTTTCCATGGTCTGGAGGCGAAGAAGGACCTTCTTTACTGCCAGTCTTGCCACGGCACGCCTGGAACTCCCAAATTCGATGGTGGTTCAGCTTCCACCAAGTGTTCCAGTTGCCATACCGCTGCCAAGGCGCACTCCAAACCCTGGCATCCCGCTCCGGTCGCATCCTTCCCGGGGTATGTCCCCTCCCATCGGAACTCAGAAAAACGCGACACGTCGTGCAGCATCTGCCATGACTACACGAAGGGGCGGACGGCTCCGCTTCCAGCCGCCCCCAGTTGCTATTCCGCAGCCCAAGGTGGAGTCGGGTGCCATGCCAATGGGCCCGGCCAGGCCAGCCATGCGGTTCCTTACCTGGAAGCAGCCCACATCACCGTCACCCAGGCGGGGTTCAACTCGAATTGCAGTTCCTGCCATGCGGTCACGGGTACTTCTCCATCTTCAGGGGCGCCTTTGTGCAGCGCTTGCCACCAGGCCAGTTCCCCGCTGACCCAAGGTAGCTGCGCGTCCTGCCATGCCAAGCCCCCCACCGGAACGATCTTCCCCGATGTGGCCGGGACCCACACCAAACACGATGCGTTGTCCGGCCTGACGGGACAATGCTCGACCTGCCACAACGGCTCTGATTCAGGCACGCTGCTTCATTACAACCATGCCAATGGCCGGTCCGGGCATAATTCACTTCGTGTAGCCCCCGGTGAAACCGCCTTCCTGGCAACCTTCAACAGCAAATCCGGAGCGGCTGCCTTCAATCCCTCCCTGCTCACCTGCTCCAACGTGAGTTGCCATGGAGGCAAGACGACCCCGAGTTGGCAGAACGGCACCATTGATGTAAATAGCGAAGCCGGGTGCCAACAGTGCCACGTTGTGGGCACCGCCTCGGCCACACCCGAAAACAACAGTGCCTTCAGCGGTCTCCACGCGAAACATATGGCTGCCAAGGCAGGCGCTTCCTGCGTTGATTGCCACGCCATGGCCAATGGCACAACAGGCGCTCAGAACCACTTCAAGTTCCTGAGCACGCCACAGATGGAAGGGCCTGCCAGCACTACGATCGCACCCATGGGCAATCCGAGCTATTACAGAGCGCCGACCCAGACCTGCGGCAATTTCGTCTGCCATGGGCAACAGCACACCGACTATTCATGGATCGGCGGCGCGAACCATGCGGTTCCCTACATTGATAGCGCGCACTTCACGGTCACTCAGGGTGGCTTCGATTCCAACTGCAAAGCCTGCCACGCGGAAACAGGTTCCTCTCCATCCGCCTCAGCCCCGCTCTGCTCAACCTGCCACCAGGCTTCTTCGGCGCTGACCGTCACGAATTGCGCCTCCTGCCACGCGAAGCCGCCTACCGGAAGCTCCTTCCCCAACGTGTCTGGAAAACATGGCAAACACGATGCGCTCACCGGTGTCACCGGAGCCTGCTCTTCATGCCACACCGGTTCCGACTCACTTACCCTTTCGCACTACAACCATGCCAACGCACGTCCTGGCAAGGATGCGCTACGCGTTCCGCCAGCCCCCACTGCTTTCATGTCGGTCTATAACTCGAAATCCGGCACAGCGACCTTCAATCCGGCCACCCTCACTTGCTCCAGCGTGAGTTGCCACGGCGGCCTGGCTGCGCCCAGTTGGCAGAGTGGCGCCATTGACACGAATGCCGATGCAGGTTGCCGCCAATGCCATTCCCTGGGCACGGCATCAGGTACGCCTGAAAACAACAGCCTTTTCTCGGGTCTGCATGCCAAGCATCTTGGCACCAGCGTCAACGCGCTATGCACGGAGTGCCACATCATGTCCAATGGCACAGCCGGAGCGCTGAATCACTTCAAGTTCCTGAACACCCCTCAGATGGAAGGACCCGCCAGCAGCACCGTGGCGCCACTGGGGAATCCATCTTTCTACAATATTCCGGCGCAAACCTGCGGCACCTTCTCGTGCCACGGGACCCAGCACGGTGGCAACGCTTGGAGTGGCGGCCCGAACCACGCCATCCCGTTCCTGGGCACCGCCCATACTTCGGTCAACCAGGCTGGGTTTGATGCCGACTGCAAGGCTTGCCACGGGATCACGGGGACCTCTCCGTTAGCATCGGCGCCTCTCTGCACCACATGCCATCAGGCTGGCTCTCCCATTACGGTCACGAATTGTTCTTCGTGCCACGCCAAACCGCCCACCGGCACTTCCTTCCCGAATGTGGCGGGGAAACATACCAAGCACAATGCGCTTGCGGGAGTCACCGGTGCCTGCTCCTCGTGCCACACGGGTTCGGATACAGGGTCAGCCTCGCACTACGACCATGCCAATGCGCGTCCCGGCAAAGATGCGCTGCGCGTACCGCCAGCCCCGACGGCGTTCATTGCCGCCTATAACGCGAAATCCGGCACAGCTTCCTTCAATCCGTCCTTGCTTACCTGCGCCAGCGTGAGCTGCCACGGTGGACAGACAACACCCAGTTGGCAGACCGGAACCATTGATTCCAATGCTGAAACAGGATGCCGCCAGTGCCATGTCTTGGGTACGGCTCAAGGCAATCCTCAATACAACAGTCCATTCTCCGGGATGCACGCCAAACATCTTGGAACCAGCGTCAACGCGCAGTGCGTCGAGTGCCACATCATGTCCAACGGCACGACCGGAGCCGTCAACCACTTCAAATTCCTCGGCACCACCCAGATGGAAGGGCCCGCCAGCAGCACCGTGGCACCCTTGGGTAATCCGGCCTACTACAATATTCCGGCGCAAACTTGCGGCACTTTCAGCTGCCATGGGCAGCAGCATGGTGGTTACTCCTGGTCCGGCAGCGCAAACCACGCTGTACCTTTCACGAGTGCGACCCACACCTCGTCGAGCCAAAGCGGGTTCGACGCCGATTGCAAAAACTGCCATTCGGTCACTGGGACTTCTCCGCTCGCCTCGGCGCCGCTCTGCACCACCTGCCATCAAGCGGGCTCGCCTCTGACAATTACGAATTGCGCTTCATGCCACGCCAAACCGCCCACGGGCAGCTCCTTCCCGAACATCGCCGGCAGGCACTCGAACCACGATGCGCTCGCAGGAGTCACTGGCGCCTGCAATACCTGCCACAGCACTTCGGGCACGACGACTCAGGTCCATTACGACCATGCCAATGGACGGCCAGGCCATGATGCGCTTCGGGTGCCTCCGGGCGAAGTGCAAACCCTCTCCACCTACAACGCCAAGACCGGCGCAGCGTCTTTCAATCCCACCGCCCTGACCTGCTCAAACGTCAGTTGCCACGGTGGCCAGGTAACGCCCAATTGGCAAACCGGCACCATGAACGTGAACACCCAATGCACCTCCTGCCACGTCCGTGGAACAACCCAGTTCAACAGCTACAACTCCGGGGAGCACAAAAAGCATGTGGTGGACGAAGGGATAGCTTGCACCGAGTGCCACAACACCACAACCCTCGCGGTCAACCATTTCACGACGCTGGGCACCACAGCCATGGAGGGTCCTGCCTCCGCCACCATCGGCAGCGGCGCGACGGCCATTCCAGCCGGTGCTTGGAACGCCACGAACAAGACCTGCACCTTCAATTGCCACGGCCAGCAAAACCATAACAACGAGCAATGGTAGCCCGGCAGGACTTCACGCCTGATACCTCGCAGCGAATAACTTCATTTACTTTTCTCAACCCACACAGGAGGCACCATGAACACCCTCTCCCACCGCCTATCAGGCCTTAGCCGTCTGGTCCTCACCACCCTCCTCGTCTCTGGAGCCGCTCTTTTTGGCGGTGATCAAGCCAAGGACCTGCCCAAATTCGATGGCAATTTCCAGAAGTACTGGACTGATGCCTGCGCCCGCTGCCACGGCGCCAACGGCAATGGCCGGGACAATAATGGCAAGCCTCTGCCTGACGCAGGTTTCGACTTCACGGACAGCCGCAAGGCGAACAAGAAGAAGGACAGTGACTGGGTGAAGGTGACCCTGGTCGGCAAGGACAAGATGCCCGCGTTCAAAGACAAGATGTCCGAAGCTGATGTGCAGAAGATGATCACCGATATCGTCCGCAAGTTCGCGGCCAAGCACTGAGCCGGGGACACCATGCTGCCAAGGTTGTTCCCAAAGATCGCGCCTCTGCTCGCTTGTGTTCTTCTGACGGGCGGCGTGCTTAACGCCGAAGAGTCGGAAGTCCCCGTCGCCATCAACCTGCCGACGGCGGATCGGATGCAATTCTGGGACATCGGCCTTGTTTTCACGCACCGTTTCCTATCGCCCGTTAAGGATCACGGCAAGGATTTATATGGCTTGGACGGCTTCACGTACGCGGGGTTCGGCTTTGATTTCGGCATCAAGACCGTTCCGGGGCTGAATTTTGAAATCTACCGCACCGCGGACAACAAAACCTTCACCGTGGCCCTTCAGCAGCAGCTCCTGAACAAGGACCGCATCCGCATGTCGGCCAGGGTGGAGCGATTCGACGAAGTGGTGACGCAGGTCGTGACGACGGATGGAACCGTGGGTATCAGCGGCATGGCTTTCCAGCTGCCAACCGAGATATTCATCACGGATGATTTCGTGCTGTCCGTGGTCCCCACCTACCTGAGCCGCACCACCACCCAGGAAAAAAGCATCTTCAATTACGGTGTAGGCCTTCACTACGATTTCACAAGCAAGTTCAGGTTCGTCGCAGAGTACTATCCAAGGCCTTCGAAAATCGCCAAGACTTTCCAGACTGGCTTCGCCGCAGGCATTTCCTATAAGACCTTCAAGCACCGCTTCACGCTGATGGGCACGAACAGCACCGGAACCACTGCGCATCAGGTTCTCAGTGGGGATTACGGTGGCGGGCCGAAGCCTCATGGTGATTGGTCCATCGGCTTCAACGTAGCTCGCGTCTTTTGATAATCCGAGGATTCTTGATGACTGGTTCAGTACTCGATCTTATCGCTACCGAACACCCGGCATTCGTCCATGTTCCATTGGGCCTGGTGATCGCGCTGCCCTTTGCCATGGCTATCTCGTTCAAGGCTAAGCATCCGCATCCCTGGAAACTGGCGTCCTTTTTCCTGGCTGGCCTGGCATTCATGGGCAGCGTCGTGGCACTGATCAGCGGCCTGTTCTGGGGCCGCCAGATTTCGCTGATTCCTCCCGGTGGATACTTTCCTATCGTCGCCTCAGAGAAACAGGTGCTTCAGAAAATGCTGCAGCTCCATGAAGTCGCGGCCGTGGTGGGGGTGGTCCTAGGCTTGCTCTGCTTGATCATGCTTTGGCGCACGTTGAAGCAGGATGAAGATGCCCATCATGCGGCGCCCACCCTCCGCCGCAGGCTTGCGGATCGTGGCGTCGGGATAGCGCCGCTCTTCTTCAGCCTTCTCTGGCTTGCCTCCTGGGGATTCTGCGGAAAGCTCGGAGGCATCATGGTGTTCGGCAATGAGGAAACCAATAAAGCCGCCGCCGCCGCCGATCAGGCAAAAAGAAATGATGTGGAAGCCGACCTGCCCATCCGCGCGCTGGATTACGCAAGCCTCGAACCCGGCCAAGCCACGCCGACCAGAAGCAAAGCCCACGGAAACCACTGGGCCCGCATTTGGGTCACGGCTTCCGGCATCGATGATTACAAAGCTGGGAAACCCCTCCCGGCCGGGGCTTATGCCGTATTGAGCACCGTCGAAGATTCCCGTGGAAAGCCGGGTCAGGAACCCGGTCCCCTTTACATGAGGGAGACCCTTGCAGATGGGCGTGTGTCCTTTGCGTTCTATTGGCCTCGGGTGCCTGAATCCAGCCGTACCCAAACCGGCGGCGAGGATTTCGCATACTGGCGGAGCCCCAGCGAGAAGTTGAAGGCGTGTGCGGTTTGCCACACGACTGCTGGGCCGGCGGCCAAGCAATGAAAATCCCATAAGACCGCAGTAAGCCAAACGCAAAGTTTGAATCAAGGGTCTGCCTCCGGGCAGGCCCTTTGCGGCTTTACACTGGATGATCCCTTGGGAGCCTTCCGTGCCTTTTCCCCATCTCTTAGCCCCCCTTGATCTTGGATTCACGACTCTCCCCAATCGGGTCCTCATGGGTTCCATGCATACCGGATTGGAAGAAGAGAAGGGCGGCTTCGAAAAGCTGGCCGCCTTTTTTGCAGAGCGGGCCCGAGGAGGCGTTGGCCTCATGGTCACCGGGGGCATCGCACCGAATCTGCGGGGCCGCCTGGCGCCCTTTGGCGCGCAGCTCAGCTGGCCTTGGCAGGTGCGAAAGCATCGGCTGATCACCGAAGCGGTGCATGCAGACGGCGGAAGGATCGCGATGCAAATCCTGCATGGCGGACGCTACAGCTACCATCCGCTCTCCGTGTCGCCTTCGAATGTGAAGTCGCCAATTACGCCTTTCAAGCCCTCCGCGCTTTCCGGACGAGGCGTTGAAGCCACGATCCGCGATTACGTGTCCTGCGCCCGCTACGCCCAGGAGGCGGGCTACGACGGTGTGGAAATCATGGGCAGCGAAGGCTACCTGATCAACCAGTTCCTGGTGACCCGAACCAACCGCCGGACCGATGAGTGGGGCGGTCCTTACGAGCCGCATGCGCTTTCCGGTGGAGATCGTGCGGCGTACCCGTGAAGCGGTGGGCCCCAACTTCATCTTGATCTTCCGGCTCTCCATGCTCGACCTTGTGCCCGAGGGTTCCACCTGGGAAGAGGTCGTGCAGCTGGCCAAGGCGGTAGAAGCCGCGGGCGCCACCATCATCAACACCGGCATCGGCTGGCACGAGGCCCGCGTCCCCACCATCGGCGCCATGGTGCCGCGCGGCGCCTATTCATGGGTAACTAAGCGCATGAAGGGCGAAGTCAATATTCCCCTCATCACCACCAATCGCATCAACACACCAGACATTGGGGAAGCCATCCTGGCGCGCGGCGACGCGGACATGGTTTCCATGGCGAGGCCCCTGCTCGCCGATCCCGAATTCGTGCTCAAGGCCGCCCAGAAACGCAGCGATGAAATCAATACCTGTATCGCCTGCAACCAGGCCTGCCTGGATCATGTCTTTGAGCAGAAGCGGGCGACCTGCCTTGTGAACCCGAGGGCCTGCTATGAGACTGAGCTTACCTTCCAGAAGGCGGCGATCTCCAAGCGCATCGCCGTGGTGGGCGGCGGCGCCGCGGGCTTGGCCTTTGCGAGCTACGCCGCCGAGCGGGGCCATCAGGTGACGCTGTTCGAGGCGGCGCATGAGCTGGGCGGCCAACTCAACCTGGCCAAGCAGGTGCCGGGCAAGGAGGAATTTTTTGAAACCCTGCGCTATTTCGGTCGTCGCCTGGAGTTGGCGAATGTGGACGTGAAACTGAACACACGAGCTTCTGCCGAGGAACTAAAAACTTACGAAGAAATCGTGCTCGCCACGGGCGTCCTGCCGCGCCAGCCGGAAATCCCCGGCATGGACCACCCGAAAGTGATCAGTTATCCGGACCTGCTTTC
This sequence comes from Holophagaceae bacterium, assembly GCA_016722505.1. GTDB lineage: Bacteria > Acidobacteriota > Holophagae > Holophagales > Holophagaceae > JANXPB01. The sequence goes on along the minus strand of JADKJH010000001.1, from coordinate 849,370 downwards.
AGGGCGTAAGAAAGCCGGTGCGAAGGTGGCCATCATCGGCGCCGGGGGCATTGGTTTCGACGTGGCGGAATTCCTAGTGGCTGAAGGCGAGAAGCCCGACATAGGCGTCTACCTGAGGGCCTGGGGCGTAGATGAAAAGGAGGGCCCCCGCGGTGGGCTTCAAACGTCTCCGGAGACGCCACAACCTGGCCGCACGGTGTTCCTGTGCCAGCGGAAAAGCGACCGTATGGGGGCTTCCCTCGGCAAGACCACGGGCTGGATCCACCGCGCCACGCTTAAAGCAAATAAAGTAAAAATGATCGGCGGCGTCACTTACGATCGCATTGACGATCAAGGCTTGTGGATCCGTGAAGGCGCTAAAGGTGAGTTGCGGTGCCTCGAAGTGGATTCCGTCATCAACTGCTCCGGCCAGCTCAGCCAGCGCGAACTGGTGGAGCCCTTGAAATCCGCAGGCATCCCCGTGCACCTCATCGGTGGCGCCGACCTCGCCACCGAACTGGACGCCAAGCGCGCCATCCGGCAAGGCGCCGAATTGGCGGCGAAGATCTAGGGGTCAGCCCACGTTCTGGCTAGGTGGTGTCAGGAGTTCATCATGATGAAGGTTTTTGAAGCGCAGCATCATGCCGAGGCCCATTTCGTCACAGGTCTTCTCCAGACTGCGGGGATTTCCGCTGAGGTCCGTGGCGAATCCCTTTTCACTACCGTTGAGGGTGGCACGGCCATTCCTGGCATGCGGCCCTCGGTCTGGATTCTGGAAGACGGCCAGCAGGAGCAGGCGAGGGATATCCTCGTGGCTTACAAGACTGGAGAGGGCGTTCCCAACTATTCCGATGGGCCATGGAAGTGTCCCAGATGCGGTGAGATCCATGAGCCTCAGTTTGCATCGTGCTGGAATTGTGGAACCGAGAATAATAAGGAATGACCGACCTCCAATCCCGCGCCCAACGAATCAAGCTGCTCTGCACCGATGTGGATGGTGTGCTCACGGACGGATCCCTTCATTTCGGCCTGGAACCGGGCCATACCAAGGCTTTCAATGTGCGGGACGGCGCGGGCATCAAGTGGCTGCAGAAGGCGGGCATCCCGGTGGCGTTCATCTCGGGGCTGGACTCCCCTTCGACCTGGAACCGCGCGAAGCAGCTGGAAGTCGTGGACTGCTTCGCAGGCCATCTACAAAAACTGCCCATCCTCGAACAGCTCTGCGCCAAGTACGGGTTGGAATTGGATCAGGTCGCCTTTATCGGCGACGACCTGCACGATCTGCCTCTGCTCAAGCGCGTGGGCTTGGCGGCCTGCCCCGAGGATGCTGTGGCCGAAGTGCGCGCCGTGTCCCACTGGATCGTGCCCTTGTACGGCGGTGGCGGCGTCCTGCGAGCCGTGGCGGAGGAGATTCTAAAGGCGCAAGGGCGTTGGGATGAAGTGGTAGGGCGGTACTCCATTTGAGTCTCAAGTCTCAAGTCCCAAGTCTCAAGTAAAAGCCGACCCAGATGCTTCATTCGGGGGTACTTGAGACTTGGGACTTGTAGCTTGGGACTGGATAGCTCGACTATTTCGTCCCCTCCCGTTCCACGATCCATGCGTCCACGCGCCGCTCCAGCAGATCCAGAGGTAGTGCGCCGCCACCTAGTACGCAATCGTGGAAGCCTTTGATATCGAAGCTGGTCCCGAGCTTCTGTTTGGCTTTCTCGCGGAGGTCCAGGATTTTCATCTGACCGACCTTGTAGGCCAGGGCCTGTCCGGGCCAAGCGATGTAGCGGTCGGTCTCGCTTTGGATGTCCACTTCGTCCATGGAACCATGGGCGCGGAAGTAATCCACCATCTGGGCGCGGGTCCAGTGCAGCGAGTGGACGCCCGTGTCCAGCACCAGGCGGATGGCGCGGAGCATTTCATCGTTCAAGCGCCCGTAATCGGAATAGGGATCTTTATAGAATCCCAACTCTTTCGGCAGGCGCTCGGAGTAGAGGGCCCAACCCTCCTCGAAGGCCGTGAAGGGCGCGTGCCTCTGGAATTCAGGCACCGAATCCAGCTCCTGGGCGATGGAAATCTGCATGTGATGGCCGGGGATGGCCTCGTGGTAGGCGGTGCTCTCGCACGTAAGCATGGTGCGGGTTTCAGCCTTGAAAGTGTTGACCGCGAACCGCCCTGGCCGTTTGCCATCCGGCGTCCCGGCGTTGTAGTCCGCGGCGGCAGCGCCTTCCGCGCGGAAGTCCTCCATTGGAATCACGACGAGTGGAGCTTTCGGGAGCCGCCCGAACAATTTCGGCAATTCAGCCTGCATGATGTCCAGGTAACTTTTGTATCGCGCTACCAACTCCGCACCATCTTTTGGATGAAGGTCCTGCTTTTTGGCGACGGCTTCGCGGAAGGCCGCCAGATCCTTGAATCCGAGGCTTGCCCCGATCACGGCCATCTCGCCTTCGATGCGCGCCACTTCCTTGAGTCCGATTGCGTTGATGGCTTTCGCTTCAAGATCGGTCGTGGTGTGGTGGCGGATGGCATAGCGATACCTGGCATCGCCATCTTTCAAGGCCCAGATGCCAGGTCCAACGTGGCCTTTGGGCAGATATTCTTTCTCGAGGAACCGCAGAAGGCGGTTGTAGGCGGGCGTCACGGACTGCTTGAGCGCGGCGTCCACGTCCTTGCGCAGCTCGGCCTGTTCAGCTGTGGAACTGCCATCTGGAAATTTCTTCAAGGGTTCCAGGAAGGGCGCAGTGGCTGTGGCTCCGCTGCTTAATGGCTGCACCTGGCCGATGACTTCCTGGATTACCAGCGTGGGGAGAACATTTTGATGGCTGACCCCCGAGCGCATGTTGGCGATTGCATTGTCCACGGATTTTGGGAAGGCCTTCAGCCGCGAAATGTAATCCCGGTAATCCTTCGAAGTCCTGAAAGGATGGCTGCTGAAGAGCTGCGGAAAATCGATGTGCAACCCATCCATCTGGTTAAGAGGCGTCTCCCAAGGCTTGAACCGGACACCATCCAATTGATCCTGGATCAGAGTCTCGAGAACATCCCGGCTGAGCATCTCATCGGCGCTCAGACCCTTGTCTGGAACAGCCTTCAGCTCCGCGAGAAAGGCGCGCTTCCACGCAAGTTCTTTTTGAATGGAGCCTCGCGACATATCAGTGAGCCGGTCATTGTAGCGGCCATCACCTACGACGGTGGCCAACTCTGGGCTGGTACGCAGAGTGTGTTCCCAGAAATTCCCGAAAAGGCGGTCCAGGCTTTTAGAGGATGTGGTCGTGGCTCCAAAGGCCGCTCCAGATATGGTTGCGCCAAGAAGGACCGGAATGATGAGTTTTGTTTTCAAGCGTTCTCCATGGAATGCAACAGATGTTCAGCCACGCGGGCAGCAGCGCCGGGCTCGCCGAGATGCTGGCGCACGGTGCCCAGGTCTGCTCGGATTTTAGCCGAGGTAACGGGATCGAGCAGGCGGGCCAGCACCTTCGATAATTCATCTGGATTCACCTGGCCCTGCACCAGTTCTTCCACTACGCCGCGTCCTGCGACGACATTGGCCAAGCCAAAATAGGGCAGTTTCACGAAGGATTTCGCCATGGCATAAGTCAATGGATTGAGCTTGTAGACAATGGCGAAAGGTGTGCCCAGCAAGGCCGTTTCCAGCGTCGCGGTGCCCGAAGCCACCAGAGCCGCATCCGAATAGGCACGGGCAGCATAGCTGTAGGAACGCAACGGAAGAATGGGCGTGTTGTTCAGGAAGGGTGAGATGAATTCATCCGAAAGGGTCGGAGCGACAGGAAGCACCCATTGCACATCATGGTGTTTTGGATCGCCGTGCCACCGCCGCGCCAATTCCGTCATGGGCGGCAACAGGCGCTGAATCTCGCCTTTGCGGCTACCGGGAAGCAGTGCCACCAATGGCTTTGTGGAATCTAAATCGGTGCTCGAAAAAAAAGTCTTGTGATCCACTTCTGGCTTGACCGTTTCCACCAGCGGGTTGCCCACCCAGATGGCCTCCACAGGAAGGCCCCTGAAGAGATCCGGTTCGAAATCGAAAAGACAATAGAGCGTATCGAGAACACGGCCCAGCTCAGGGATGCGGCCCTTCTTCCAGGCCCAGACCTGGGGGCAGACGTATTGGTGCAATTTCACGGCGGGCATAGCGCTGCGCAGGGATTTTGCGAGCCTCATATTGAGCCCCGGGTAATCAATGAACAACGCGGCTTCAATATTTTCTTCTCCCGCAGCTTGAAGAATCCGTTTGAAAAGCCGGTTCAGGGCCGCAGGTGCTTGATGACCTCGATGAACCCCACCACTCCGAGATCCCTCACATGGGCCAATTGGCGGTCGAGATAGGGCGCCATGCCATCCCCGCCGATACCGATGATGCGTAAGTCCGGGCGCCTCGCCTTGATCTCGCGCAACAGTTCCGCGCCATGCAGATCGCCGGAGGCTTCGCCCGCGATGACGAGCAGGGTGCGGCTCACTCGCGGCTCCTGTCCGGCTGCTCGTTCCAATGGGCGCCAAAGATGAGGCTTTCATCCGGCACGATAGGCCGGCCTAGCGCGGTGGTGGGCATTTCCGCAGGAAAAAATACGGTTGGATAGTTTGCTTCAAGCATCCTGATGCTCGAAGAAAGATCTTCCGGGGATCCCTCTACAGCCAGATTCCAGCGGTAGCCTGTGCGCTGGAGCGCGGCGTAATCATCGTTAACTCCACCCACGGCGGTGTAGAGACGGTCTGAAATGAGATCGAGTTCGGGACCCACGCTTGGATCCCAGCAAAATCCAACAGCTTCGCCTCGGGCTTCCTTCAGCAGTGGCAGGATCGCCGTCAGGGCGCCTTTCGAGGGGCGGAGGGCGAGCTTCACGCCCCGTCCCGAGGTGTGTTCCAGAAGGGCTTCCAAGGCCTGAAGAAAGGCTGAGGTGCCTTGACGGCCTATGGGCGCCTCAGTCGGAATCACCAGGAAGTCTGCGCCGAGCCTGGGGCGCAGGGACTCTAGAGCTGTTTCCAGCAGGCCAAGGCCCCAAGGCGTTGGTTGAAGTTGTAGGGCATGGACGGCCAGCCCGTTTCGTACGGAGGCTTCCCATTCCGGGTGCAGCGTGCCGTCCCACCTCAACTCCACATCCTTGAAACCCGCCCAGGCTTCGGGGGTGGAACTGGACAGGATCAAGGGAACAAAGCGCATGGGATTATCATGAAGCAGTGGAGGAAGGCATGACCCGAGTTTTCACCTTGGAGGAGGCAAAAGCGTTGATGCCCGCGGTGCGGTCCATGACCAGCCCGGTATTTCAACTGGCGGCGAGCCTTGCGGAAGAATTAAGCGAGGTCGAGGAGCAAGATGAGGCCCGGGCCGAAGCGCTTCGCGACCGATTGCAAGTGCTGGTGGAAAGCTGGGCCGATGGCATCCGCGATCTAGGGGCTGATGTGAAGGGCCTCTGGCTTGTGGATTTTGATAGCGGCGATGGCTACTGGTGCTGGGCCTACCCTGAAGAAAACCTTGAAAACTGGCACAGCTATGAAGGTGGCTTTGGAAGCCGCGTGCCCATCACCATGAAGCCCGTCCACCAGTCATGAGCCGGATTCCCGAAGATGAAGATCCCGGTCCGGCCTTCCGGGATCTGGTGTTGGCCATCGTGGCGAAGATTCCCAAAGGACGCCTTGCCAGCTATGGCCAGATCGCGATGCTGGCGGGTTTTCCACGCCGCCCTCGGCAGGTGGGCATGGTGTTGCGGGGGTTGCCGGAAGGCACCAAGCTTCCCTGGCATCGTGTGGTGAACAACCAGGGTTATGTGCCTTCCAAGGGCCGCTGGTGGGGCGCCATGGTGCAGATCGAACGCATCCGTGATGAAGGCATCGAGGTCTCAAACGATGGCACGCTGGAGCTTGAAGCCCATCGCTGGAAGCCACAGGGATCTTGAAAATGAAGTCTCAAGTCCCAAGTCTCAAGTACGGCGCTCCGCGCCGCTGTGGACTTCAGAGAAACGGCCCGTCAGGGCCGTTTCTCGCTTGAGACTTGGGACTTGGGACTGATCAGGCCCCATTTCCGCGTTAAAATTTCACCATGGGGGCATAGATGAAGGTTCGCGTGCTGGTATCGCTGAAGGCTGGAATTCTGGACCCCCAAGGAAAAGCGGTGGAGCAGGGACTTCACGGCTTCGATTTCGAGGTGGAGCACCTGCGCATCGGCCGCCTGATCGAGATGGAAATTCCCACGCACAGCCCCGACGAGGCGCGATCCCAAGCCCAGGCGATGTGCGATAAGTTGTTGGTCAATCCGGTGATGGAAAAAGCCACCATCGAGGTGCTCTAGTGCGCGTCGCTGTCCCGGTATTTCCCGGCTCCAATTGCGACCACGATGCCCTGCACGCCAGCGGGGTCGTGATGGGGTGGGACACGCATCCCGTTTGGCACCAGGAGACCCGGTTGCCGGAAGGCACAGATCTGGTTTTCATTCCCGGCGGCTTCAGCTACGGCGATTACCTTCGCTGCGGAGCTATCGCGGCGCTTTCGCCCATCATGGGGGATATCAAGCGCCACGCCGAAAATGGCGGTCTGGTCTTTGGGGTCTGCAATGGATTCCAGATCCTGTGCGAAGCCAATCTGCTGCCGGGCGCTCTGCTGCGCAATGAAAGCCTGCGCTTCATCCATCAGCAGGTGCATATCCGGGTGGAGCGCGCTGATCTGCCCTTCACATCGGCCATGAAGGCAGGCCAAGTTATGCAAGTCCCCATCGCCCACGCCGAAGGCAACTTCACCCTTGATGCCTCGGAACTCCTCGACCTGGAAGCCCGGGGTGGCGTAGCCTTCCGCTATTGCGATGCCACTGGGCAGGTCGGGGAAGCCCAAACGCCCAATGGCGCGGCCAACGGCATCGCGGGAATCGTAAACCTGCGTGGCAATGTGTTGGGCATGATGCCCCATCCAGAGCGGGCAGTGGAGCCCGAAATGGGCGGTGTGGATGGATTGGGGATCTTTCGAAGTCTGGCCCGACGCGCGCAATGTCCTGTTTCGAAATAACTGAATCCACGTGAGCGATGAGCCCCCTCTGACCCGCCAGCCGAGCTTGATGCGTTCGGCGGCCGTCGTTTCCGCGATGACGCTGCTGAGCCGTTTGTCAGGGTTCGCGCAGACTTATTTCCTTTCCTATTATTTGGGTGCGGGTGCTGCGGCCGATGCATACGCAGTGGCCTTCCGCTTGCCCAATCTGCTGCGCCGGTTCGCAGCCGAAGGCACCATGACGGCAGCCTTCCTGCCTACGCTGACGGAGTTGGAAGCTAAGGAAGGGGAAGCCGCTACCCGCGCCACCGCCGCACGATTCCTAGGCACGCTCCTGACCCTCATCACCATCCTGGTGATCGTGGTGATGCTCTCCATGGGGCTCATCGCGGGGCTCCTTGTCGTGGGGCGATTGCAAAGCGGTGTTCCCTTTTCCGACAAACTGGCGCTGCTGTGGCGCGTCCTTTCCGGCTCTGTGCCGCCTCCGCCGGAAATGGCGCTGACGGTGCGTCTGGGCCGTATCATGTTTCCCTATCTTGCCTTGGTGAGTCTTACCGCAGGCTTTGGCGGACTGCTGAATCTGCGGGGGCGCTTCGCACTGGCGTCATCGGTTTCTGTTTTTTGGAACCTGGCCTTCATGGCTTTTGGCTGGATCGCGATTCGTTTCGGGCAGAGCCATGATAGCTATGGTTGGAGCAGCCCCGAAGCCATCGCGACCATCTGCGCCATCGCCGTCCTGGTGGGCGGCGTCGTGCAGCTAACCGTGCTCGTGCCTTCAGTGCTTTCGCTGGGATTCGGGCTCTCACCCGGGTTTAATTTCAAGGATCCGTGGGTGAGGCTCATACTTCGGCGCATGGGGCCGGGAATGCTTGCGGCTGGCGTCTATCCCATCAATGCGGTCATCTCCACGATGCTCGCCTCGAACCTGCCCCACGGCGCCCAAATCGTGCTCTACAACTCGGGCATGATGGGCGAGATGGTGCTAGGGCTTTTCGCCATGAGCTTGGCTACCGCGAGCCTTCCAGCCTTGAGCAGGCAGGCGGAAGCCAAGGACTGGGAAGGGATGCGGAACAATCTGGCTGAAGCTTTAGGGGCTACAGGCCTCTTGGTGATTCCCGCAAGTGTCGGTCTGGCGGTGCTGGCCCACCCCATCTGCGCGCTGATTTTCCGCACTGGCGCCTACGATTCAGCCGCGGCGGGCTGGACCGCCACGACCATTATGTTTCAGTGCGTGGGCCTGCTCTTCGTTGCCGCCAGCCGGGTCGGCACTCAAGCTCTTTACGCACTGAAAGACTACCGGGGCCCCATGGTGATCGCGGTGCTTTCCATGGTACTGAACGTGCTGCTGAGCCTGCTCTGGCTGCGCTCCCTGGGCACCGGCGGCCTCGCCTTGGCCAATGGCGTATCAAGCCTTGCGGGACTCATCTTTCTGGCATTCAGATTGAAGCCGCGGCTGTCGCAGATGCCTGCACTGCCTGTGCTCAGGACTTGGCTGGCCTCCTTGTTGGGCGCCGCGCTCATGGGCCTCCTGGCCTGGAAGGGCATCGCCTGGCTGGGCCTTGGAATGCCCCTGCACCGGCTCTCGCTGGCTCTCCGCTTGCTGCCCTTCATCATTCTTTGCGCGGCGGTCTACGGTGGAATGATGCTGGTGCTCGGACATCCCCAAGCCAGGTCTCTTGGACGAAAGATCTATTCGCGATTCTCACGCTAGGCTGGGATTCCCCGAGATTGTTTTATCCGCGGAATTTGCGGCTTATTCCTTCACTTGTAGGATGCGGGCAGTTGGCCCTTCCGCCTGAGAACTGCGATCTCCTCGTCGCCATCATCGAGCATCCGCTCCCAGTTCTCCGGTCGGTAGCCCAAGCTGCGCGCAGCGGAAATCAATAGACTCTGGCCTGGGGCAGGCCGCTGGGGGTCCAGGCTGTAGACAAAGTCCTGGTAGGCTGTTGCGGGGTCGGTGATGGCCCAGCCCATCTGTTTGAATTGTTGGATGGCATCTTCCAGGAAAAGCGCATTGATCAGGTTGTGATGCAGCAGCATCACTTGCGGAATGTCCCGTCCGAAGAGGCGGCGGGAAAGGTCACGGTAGGCTTCGGCCCGTTGGCGGAGATGGGCCAGGTAGATGGCTCGGAAGGGCTTCAAATCTGCCTCTGGGCGCATCTCCAAAACCGACCGCAAAGCCGCATCCAGCCGCCAATCTGAAGTATCCAGGGAGACATGGGCGTTGCGTATGCCTTTGGTTTTCAAAAAGGCCCTCATGCCTTCGCGTTTTTCAGGCGTGTCCCCTTCCCTCAGGAATGTGAAGCGGAACCAGGGCGCATATCCGGGCAGGGCGCGGATGACGGTGTCGCAGGCCAGGACCTCATCCTGATATTGCTTCAATGTGGTGGCTTTTGAGTTGAGATCCAGATGGGTGACGGTGTGGTTTCCGATGGCGTGGCCAGCGGCCCCCCAGGCCTTCGCCAAGGCCAGCCCTTCTGGCCGGTCGGCACCATTTTTCAGCGTCACGAAAAGTGCGGCTTTCACCTGATGCTTATTCAGAATCGCCAGGAGCGCGGCGTTGCGGGCCTCAGGGCCCATAAGCGGAGTTTCCTCCAGCCTGGGCCCGTCGTCGAACGTGAAGGCCACGGATTGCGCTGAAGCGGCAGCGCTGAAACAGGTGGTCACGGCCATGAGGCGGAAGGCGGTGGCAGGTTTCATGGGACCTCTCCTGGCCAAGAACTGGCGACGAATAAATTTTGAGCTAGCCTTCAAGTACATCTTGCAATGTACATAAATTATCGTACATTAATCATCGTACTTCAAGGAGCGCCTATGGCCAATTCTCCTCCAACCCCCAAACCCACCGAAGCCGAAGTCGGAATCCTCCAGGTCCTGTGGGAGTTGGGTCCCAGCAGCGTGAAGGATGTCTACGGCCGTGTGGGCCGGGAGCGGGCCTTGGGTTACACAGCCGTTCTTAAACTCATGCAGACCATGCTGGACAAGGGTCTGCTGGAGCGGGACGAATCCGAGCGGGCCCACCTTTACTGGCCCGCCCAGGCCAAATCGAAAACGCAGCGGGCGCTGTTGGGGGATTTCATGGCCAAGGTTTTTGCGGGGTCTGCGGGAGAACTGGTGCAGATGGCCCTGCAAGGGCGGCGCCTGCGCCCCGAGGAAAAGGCTGCCTTGCGGGAATTGTTGAAGGGGAAATAGCCATGAACTTTCTGGAGTTCCAAGGAATGGCTGTAGACCTGGGCCTGGCCCTTTTCCATTCGGCCTGGCAGGTGGCCTTGGTGGCTGCGGGGCTATGGGGAATGCTGACACTTTTGCACCGGGCATCCCCAGGTCTTCGGCATAATCTTTCGCTCTTGGCGCTCACATTGGCGGTGTTATGGCCAGCAACGACTTTCCGCCAAGCCCGCATTGCGAGAGCCAGCCGCATGGTTGCCATTTCGCGGGGGCCGCGTTTCATCGAACCCATCGTCCCCGCCTCAAATCCAACCAGGGGGGATCCAAGCTTTGCCACGCGGGTGATCACCTTATCCCAGCCCGCTCTGCCTGGCTTTCCCTTGTTTGGGGGGCTGGCGTGGCGATTCTGGGGCTGCGCTTGCTGGGCGGTTGGATGTGGCTCCAGCGCCTTCGGCGATCCACGGCCCCCGCGCCGGACTGGGTATTGGAACTGAGTGTGGACCTGGCCCACTACATGTCCATGCGCGTACCCGAGATCCGCCTGGCGGAGGGGATCACCGGGCCTTTCAGCCACGGCTTATGGCGCACCATGGTGGTGCTTCCTGCGGCCTGCCTCGGGCAGATGGACGTGCGGGCTTTGGAAGCCTTGCTGGCCCATGAATTCGCTCATCTGCGCCGCCACGATTTTTTGATGAACGCCCTCCAATCGGCCGCAGAATTGCTGCTTTTCCATCACCCAATGGCCCATTGGATATCCGCCACAGCGCGTCTGGAGCGTGAGCGGTGCTGCGACTTGGCAGCAGTCGCGGTCTGCGGTGATGCACGGTTCTACGCTGCTGTTCTCGACCAGTTGGATGATCTTCGTCCATCCGCCAGGTCTTTTAAAACCCCGGCCTTGCCAGGCATTCCATCACTTGCGCTTCAAGCGCCGACATCACTGGCCCTCCAGGTCCAAGGAGCACCCCTCATGATCCGAATTCGACATCTCCTCGGCGTTAGCATGCGCCCCTCGTTTCCCGCGCTGATTGGCGCCGCTCTGGTGCTGGCAGGCCTGGGCCTGGCCGCCGCTGCGCCCTTCCGCGATGGCCTGAACGGACCCGCGATTCTCGTGCCCGCAGCCATGCTGAAGCAAGTGGACGCCGCCGCCATTGCCGAAGGCATTGACCCTGATCTCATGCGCGCCATGATCCAGTGCGAGAGCCGCTTCGATCCCATGGCGAAAAGCCCCGCTGGCAGCATGGGCCTCATGCAACTCCTGCCGCAAACAGCCAGGCGTTTCGGCGTCAAGGATGCATGGCAGGTTGACCAGAACTTGAAGGGCGGCGCGAAATACCTGCGTTTTCTGCTGGACCGCTACAACGGAGACACTGCCCGCGCCGTGACCGCCTACAATGCGGGCGAAAAGGCTGTGGACCGCTCAGGCGGCGTGGCGCCCACAGAGGAGAGCCGTCTCTACGCTAAAGCAGTCATGGACATCTACCGTGCGAAAGCCATTCAATCCACCGAAGGCGCCGAAGGTGTGCAGCTCATTCAAGGCAGGTTGAGCAGGCAGGATGATGGTAGTTGGAGTCTGCGTTTGGAAGGCTGGGTTCTAGGCAGCCAGCGGGCCGAGGTCAGCCAGCCGGGCGCCAGTGCGAATTTCCAGCTCATCAAGTTCAACGCCGGGAGCACTGAGGTGAACTCGTCCGATTCCATGCCAAGGGTCTCCATGCCGACCTTTAGTTTCCGGGCGCTGCCTGGAGATGGTCCTTTGAAGCTCGTCTTCGAAGACCTAGGCAGCAAACGCAAAGGCGAAGCCACGGTGCCCCTGGCCAACGGTGATTTCATGCTGGAGCTGACAAGGTAGGGCCTTTTCTACTTTCCTAGCTCCCCCGCCACCTTGGACGCCAGCTCCACGGTGCGGGCAAGCACACTGCGGATGCGGCCATCCTCTAACGCCAGGATGCCGGCGATGGTGCAGCCTGCGGGCGTGGTCACGTCATCTTTCAGCGCCGCGGGATGTTTTCCGGTGGCAAGCACCATTTCGGCTGCGCCCAAGGTCATTTGCGCCGCCAACTCGACGGCCACCGCACGGGGAAGGCCGCGCATGACACCGCCGTCTGCCAAAGCTTCGATGATGATGTACATGAAGGCCGGGCCGCTGGCGCTGAGGCCCGTCACCGTGTCCATGTGTTTTTCTTCTAATTCGAGAAACCGGCCGAGGGGTGAAAAAATCTCTTTAGCCAGCGACACGTCCGCGTCCCCAGCGTGGCTGCCTTTGGTCACGACGGTCATGCCCTTGCCGATGGAGCAGGGCGTGTTGGGCATGGCACGCAGCACTGGGCAGGCGCCACCGCTGGCATCTTCCAGAAAGGCCGTGCTCACACCTGCGGCGATGGAAATGAGCAACGGCTTGCGGTCAAGGGCACCCTTGCCTTGGAGTTCCTGCAGGACCTTCGGGATATCTTTGGGTTTCACGCACAGGATCACAATTTCAGCCCAAGCGGCGACTTCGGCGTTGTCAGTTGAACAGATCACTCCCTGGTCCCGGGTGAAGGATTCTGCCGTAGCGGCGCGCCGTGTGGTGGCACGAAGCTGTGCGGGCTTAACTTTGCCGGATTTCAACAAGCCGCCAACGATGGTTTTACCCATGGTGCCGGAGCCGATGAGGGCGATTTTTTTGTTGTTCAGCATTGGGAGCCTCGGGAACCTCTTGTCTAGATGACCACGGAGCGCCGATCCACGTCTACTTGCGCTGCATTCAAACCGGCAATCCTGATTCCCGGCAGGGAATCCCCGGGAGGCATGCCGCGGAATATTTTGATGGTTGGAACAAGGAGTGAATTTTGTCACAACGCCTTCCAATTCAGGCGCGCAGCCTCGTTGGAATCTGAACTCGAATTTCAATCCGCGAAGGATGTCATCACACGCATCAATTCGGACCAGACATGGCGGCCTTCAACGGTTGATCGCGGCATGGATCGCTACGATGCGGGACCACTCTGCTGCGCTCGCTCAACCCGACAAACGCTTGTGATGAGCGCCGGTGTTCCAGAGCCTCTCATAGGCCCGCCAGGCCTCGATCTTGGCCATGTCGGACGCCCTTGGCGGGACTCGTTCATCTACCCCAGGACAGTTGACTGAAGTCACAGCACCTTTGTGGGTCCGCGTGCAAGCATCCGGAATCGAGTTGTGAAAAGCAGTAGTTCTCACCATCCCGATAGGAGGTCAGGTATGCGCAAGCGATCCAAGGTCAAACAGACCGAGACGCTGGAGCGGATCGTGGGTGGAGGTAGGCCATGAAGCGATGCATTCATGTGGCCGTGCTAGCCACCCTGGTATCGGCTTCGGCCTGGGCCCAGGAAGTCAATGTGTACAGCACCACGATGGCCCAGGTGTGGAAGCAGGAAACCCCGGGGTTTGACAAGGCGACCTACACGCCAGCGACCCAGTTCCTCGGCATTGATGCCACGAAGCTGGGTTCCGATGCGCTGTCCCTCCATCTGTATGGGTGGGGCATGGCGGATCTGGCGGATCAATCGTCCCCAATGGGAAGTCCGGTGGGTACCTGACCTATGGCTACCTCCAGTACCAGTTCCCCCCAGGCCAACGCTGAAATCAAGGCGGGCCGTTTCATGGTCAACCAGGGCGGGGGCGTGGAGCATGTGGATGGCGTGAGCGCTCGAGCGGATCTGCGGGGCGGCTTCACCATTTCGGCTTTCGGCGGACGGCCTGTCCGGTTCACGAGCGTGCTGGAGCCTGATGCGAAACAGGACTACGAATTCCAGCGGGACTTCATCTTTGGGACGCGGCTGGGCTATCGGATTCCCAAGGCCGGTGAAATCGGTATTTCCTACCTCCAGGATGGTTCCACCGCCGCCAAGGACCTTCCAATCCCGTCTCCCGTGGATTACTCCCGCAAGCAGGTGGGGGTGGATATCAAGGTGTCGCCCAATGCGGTCTTTGATTTCAGTGGCCGGACCCTCTTTGATGTGGCCTCGCACCCGGATACGCCGGGGGTCGCGGAAAAGCCCTCGAAGATCGCGGAACACGATTACAACCTGACGGTTAAAGTCGCCAATGCTGTTTCGGTGACGGGAGCTTTCACCGAACGGAACTTCTTCGCGTACTTCGCGGGCAGCAATTTCAAGTCGCTGTTCAGCCAGGATGAAAAGGATAAATTCCGGGCCTTCGGGGGCAGCGTGATCCTGGGCTCCGCGTCATCGGTGGAAGTGGTTGCGGATTTCCGCCATACCCACCGGAGTCCTACGGGGACGCCAACCGGTTCGGCGCGGATGTGCGGTGGAACCTGAGCAGCAAGAAGATCATGTCGGGCTTCGGGTACCACAAAGTGAGCGCCGATGATGCGCCGACCAAGGGCACGCTGGGGCCGCTGTACGGATGGTCCCACGGAGAAATCCGGGCCTGGGCGATGGTGCAGAAGGGCCTGCTGTCCGCCAGCCTGGACGGCATCTTTTACAATTTTGACGACAAGAAGAATCCGAATCTGAACGGACAGAGTTCCATCTACCAGGTGGTGGGCTCGCTCGGATACCAGGCCACGACCAACTTGAAGATTTCCGGGGATCTCAGCTACGGCGACGATTCCCTGTTCAAGAAGCAGGTGATGGGGCTTCTCCGGGGGGAATACCGATTCACTTCGACCAGCAAGGGAGGCCGTAAATGATCCGGAAAACGATTCTAATCTGTGTGGCTGCGCTGGGCATCGGGTTTTTGACGGCCTGCGCGCTGCTATCGCCCCAGACGAGCTTCGCCCCACGCATCCAGAAGGCGTGGAGACGGCAAAGTAAGCCGATGTGCTCGGATTGCCATGGGACCGAAGCGATGAAGGGTGGCCCTCAAGACCTTTGAGTCCTTCAATCACACGCCAACGTTCGTGAAGAACCATCGCTTCCAGGCGAACCAGGATTCAGGAACCTGCGCGTCCTGCCACGCGCCTTCATTCTGTTCGGATTGCCACGGCGGGAAAGTCTCGATGGCGAGTTCGGTGAAGTTGGGGGATCGTCCAGACCGGGAGATGCCGCATCGCGGGAACTACCTGATCCTGCACCGGATGGACGGGAAGGTGGACCCGACGGGTTGCTACAAGTGCCATGGCCGTTCGAACAACGACAAATGCGCAACTTGCCATAGCCAAAGGGGAGTGCGATGAGCCGAACCAAAGATTTGCTCAGCGCCGTCGCCGCCGCGGCCTTCGCGCTGCTGTTAGTGGGGTGTGGGGGAAGCAGCACCAACGCCCCTCGGTACAACACCGCCACGGGCCAGCACCCCACCGATTGGCTCCAGAACCACTGGGCCGAATTCGCGAAGAGCCCCTCCCAATGCACCACCTGCCACGGCTCCACGACGGATCCACTTACGGCGGGCGGCATCTCCAAGGTGAGCTGCTTCACCTGCCATCCCAAAGGACCAGGCCATCCCACCGGCTGGGAAGCTGGCCTTCAGCATGGAAGATTAGGCGCTCAAGCCGCGCCTGGCGAGAAGACCGGCTTTGCATATTGCTTCAAATGCCATGGCAACAACATCAGCGCGGGCCTGACGGCTACCTCCTGCCTGGCCTGCCACACCACGTCTCCGCATCCCAGCAAACCCTGGTCGGGTCCTGACCCTGCGAAGAGCGTCCATTACGCCACGGATGCGGCGAATGTACCCGAGTGCTACAAGTGCCACGCGAATGGCGCCAACTCCACCATCAAACCTGCGACGCCTGCTCCCGCTGGAACGGCGCCTGGCTGCTTCAACAACACCATGTGCCACAGCAAGAGCATCTAGAGGAGGTGCCCAATTCCATTCATAAGCTCAGTCGTTTTCCGACATGAAAACAGCAGCACAACCAAAGGGAGAGTGCAGTATGCGAACTAGACTTTTTAAAAGGCTCAGCGGGGTGATCGCCATCGCCGCATTCGCCTTCATCCTCATCGGCTGTAAGGGCGATGCCGGCCAGAACGGCGCCACCGGACCCGCTGGCCCGGCCGGATCCGATGGCTCTGGCGGCCCCACGGGTCCCACCGGTCCCACCGGCCCTGCCGGCACCACCACCATCGACGTCACCCAATTGAGCCCCGAAGCTTGGGCCGCATTGGACCCCAAAGGGGCGGTCACCAGCGTCACCATCTCTGGCCGCCCAGTGGTCAATTTTTATTTGACCGACTCCAAGGGCACTGGCCTGAAGGGCTTTGGCAACATGACGTCCAAGTCATCCACTGCGACCCTGACCAGCTATCCCAACTTGGCTTTCGCCATCGCCAAGCTGGTGCCTGAAGACAACACGACCACGACCAAGGCACCGAGCAAATGGGTGAGTTACAACGTCACAACTACGCCGAATGTCGCCTCGCCCACGGCCGTCCCTGGAAAACCCACCACCGACAATACGGGCACCCTGGTGGACAACGGCGATGGCACCTACAGGTACACTTTCTACCGTGACATCACCCAGACCAAGTCGATCCTGGATGCTTACACCTACACCGGCAACAACGTGAAAGCCGACCTGGGCGACACGACCTATGTTCCCACCCTGACGCACCGCATGGCGGTCCAGTTCTCCGGCAACGCCCGTGGCACGGGATCCAACACTCCTGATGGCGTCACTGTCGCCACCGCCGTGCCCTTGAAAAATCCCGTCAATATCATCTATGACTTCATTCCCGCCACCGGCAGGGCTGTGACCTCCACGGATACCCAACGGGAAGTGGTGGCCATCCAGAACTGCAACGAATGCCACGGAAAGTTAGCCTTCCACGGCGGCGGTCGAGTCGAGACCCGGTACTGCGTGGTTTGCCACACTGACCAACGCAAGTACGGCAACGCGGAAGCTACAACCACTGCTACCGGCTATTCAGGCAGCACCTACAAAGTCAATGGCGCGGCCGCTGGCGACTTCCCCAAAATGGTCCACCAGATCCACCAGGGCATGGAACTGACCAAGACGGGCTACAACTACGCCAACGTCTTGTACAACAACATCGGCTACTCCATGCTTGGCGGTGGCCAGAAGATGTGCAGCAAGTGCCACGACAACGCGGCTCAGAGCGTCAATTGGAACACCAAGCCCAGCATCATTGCCTGCGGTTCCTGCCACGACCGGGTCAACTTCGCCACGGGTGAAAACCATGGTGTTGACGTGGGTGGTCCCAAGACCGACTACACGTGCGCCGTGTGCCACGAGCCCGCGGACATCAAGACCTACCACATGACGGAAAACGTGACGCCCCACAATCCGACTGTTGCGGCCGGGCTGAAGAATTTCACCTACGAGATCAGCTCTGCCACGGCCAGCGCCACGAACGTCGTCGTCAAGTTCAGGATCAAGGCGGATGGCACTCCCGTGACTCTCCAGGCCCCCGCTGCCGCCATGGCCAATCCGTTGTCTGGTTTCACCGGTGGCCCAAGCTTCCTGCTCGCCTATGCGCAGCCCCAGGACGGCGTTGCCACTCCCGCCGATTACAACAACCTCGGCAGCGGCAGCTCCAACTTCCAGCCCATCTCCGTCTCCATCGCGAATCTGCTGGACATCCCCAAGACAACCTCTGTGGGCACCCTGGCTGGCCCAGACTCCACTGGTTACTACACCGCCACCATCGTGGGCGCGGCTAAGATCTTCCCCGCTGGCGCCATGTTGCGTTCGGTCGGTCTGCAGGGCTATTTCACTCAGATCAGTCCAGCCGCTGCTCGTCACACGGTCTCCGTCGTGAAGGCTGTCACGGGTGATGCGGTTCGCCGCACCGTCATCGATTCGGCCAAGTGCGCGAATTGCCACGAATGGTTCGAGGGCCACGGTGGCAACCGTGTCTACCAGGTCCAGGTCTGCGTCCAGTGCCACGTTCCTGGCCTGACCACCAGCGGCCGCGGCATTTCAGATGCTGCGCTCGAGACCTATCGCGCCGCCGGTCTGTTCACAGCAAGGGACACCGCCAGCCTGACGGCCTGGGGCATCACCATTCCCAACCCAGTCCCTGCCGGATCGAACTTCGCCTTGGGGTTCCCGCAGACCACGAACAACTTCAAGGACATGATCCACGGCATCCATGCCGGCAAGGACCGCACTACTCCGATCGCGATCGTCCGTGACCGGACCCCCGGCGCCATCGCCATCATCAACGGCGGTAACATCGGCTTCCCGGGCATCCTCAACAACTGCCAGAGCTGCCACACCTACAATGGCTTCAGCGGCACCCCGGCGAATGTCCTTGCCTCCCGCGAGATCGCGGACAATGGCACCGCCACCACTGCTGGCGCCAAGGCCTCTCTCGGCACCGCGAATGCGGCTGACAAGCTGACCACACCCTTCACCGCGGCATGCATCAGCTGCCATGACAGCACTCCCGCTCAGGCTCATATGACCTTGAATGGTGGCCAGATCAAGGTGAATCGCAGCTTCCTGAACCTGGCTGGCGAGTCTTGCGCCGTCTGCCATGGCGCAGGCGCGGAATTCGATCCTGCCAAGGTCCACAAGTAACGTCCAAGAGGGAATCCGAGGTTCCACCTCGATTCCTCCCACGAAGAAACAACCCGGACGCGACCACGCGTCCGGGTTGTTTCGTATAAAGTACAGAGTTGACCCGACTTTCTCTGGAGGAACACCATGCCCCACCCCTTCAACCGCCTTGGGCTCGCTGTCGCATTCCTGGCTGCCGCTAGCTTCACTTTGAATGCCCAGGCCAAGGTGAAGGCCGGCCCGGTGGCGCCATCCCGCGAAACAGCTGCAGCCCACAGAGCCAAGACAGTGGCCAAAGGCGACCTCGTGGATATCAACAGCGCCACCAAGGATGAACTGAAATCTCTGCCGGGCATCCAGGACCCGCAGGCCGACCGGATCATTGCCGGGCGCCCCTACCTCTCCAAGGCCCGGTTGGTTACCCGGAAAGTCCTGGACACTGCGCAGTACAACGCCATCAAGAAGCGCATCGTCGCCAAGCAACAGGCCAAGCAATAGGCCAAGCCGCTTGATAGAAGAAGCGTCCCGCAGGTGCGGGACCCCGTATCCAAGAACCCAGGACACAGACGGCTCTCCCGCGATACAGGTTTTCGATGGCCTTGGCGAAGGTGTGGATTTGGTCACATACTCTTTGCATCCAGCGGGATGTTTGGAGACTAAAGCGGAATTTCAGCCAAGCATTAAAATCAGCTTAAAGATTCCGCCTGCATCAGCTAGAACCGTATTTCAGGGGTGATGCGGTGACCTCCGTACCACAAAAAGTCTCGTTTATTTCACAATCTATTGTTGACGTAAGTCACAGCACTTTTCACTGTAGACAGACAATACTCGTCTTCTAGTTGTGAAAAGCATGTAGTTCTCACCATCCCGATAGGAGGTCAGGTATGCGCAAGCGATCCAAGGTCAAACAGACCGAGACGCTGGAGCGGATCGTGGGTGGAGGTAGGCCATGAAGCGATGCATTCATGTGGCCGTGCTAGCCACCCTGGTATCGGCTTCGGCCTGGGCCCAGGAAGTCAATGTGTACAGCACCACGATGGCCCAGGTGTGGAAGCAGGAAACCCCGGGGTTTGACAAGGCGACCTACACGCCAGCGACCCAGTTCCTCGGCATTGATGCCACGAAGCTGGGTTCCGATGCGCTGTC
This sequence comes from Holophagaceae bacterium, assembly GCA_016722505.1. GTDB lineage: Bacteria > Acidobacteriota > Holophagae > Holophagales > Holophagaceae > JANXPB01. The sequence continues at coordinate 829,656 of JADKJH010000001.1, read as the reverse complement.
CCTCCATCTGTATGGGTGGGGCATGGCGGATCTGGCGGATCAATCGTCCCCCAATGGGAAGTCCGGTGGGTACCTGACCTATGGCTACCTCCAGTACCAGTTCCCCCAGGCCAACGCTGAAATCAAGGCGGGCCGTTTCATGGTCAACCAGGGCGGGGGCGTGGAGCATGTGGATGGCGTGAGCGCTCGAGCGGATCTGCGGGGCGGCTTCACCATTTCGGCTTTCGGCGGACGGCCTGTCCGGTTCACGAGCGTGCTGGAGCCTGATGCGAAACAGGACTACGAATTCCAGCGGGACTTCATCTTTGGGACGCGGCTGGGCTATCGGATTCCCAAGGCCGGTGAAATCGGTATTTCCTACCTCCAGGATGGTTCCACCGCCGCCAAGGACCTTCCAATCCCGTCTCCGTGGATTACTCCCGCAAGCAGGTGGGGGTGGATATCAAGGTGTCGCCCAATGCGGTCTTTGATTTCAGTGGCCGGACCCTCTTTGATGTGGCCTCGCCCCCGGATACGCCGGGGGTCGCGGAAAAGCCCCCGAAGATCGCGGAACACGATTACAACCTGACGGTTAAAGTCGCCAATGCTGTTTCGGTGACGGGAGCTTTCACCGAACGGAACTTCTTCGCGTACTTCGCGGGCAGCAATTTCAAGTCGCTGTTCAGCCAGGATGAAAAGGATAAATTCCGGGCCTTCGGGGGCAGCGTGATCCTGGGCTCCGCGTCATCGGTGGAAGTGGTTGCGGATTTCCGCCATACCCACCGGGAGTCCTACGGGGACGCCAACCGGTTCGGCGCGGATGTGCGGTGGAACCTGAGCAGCAAGAAGATCATGTCGGGCTTCGGGTACCACAAAGTGAGCGCCGACGATGCGCCGACCAAGGGCACGCTGGGGCCGCTGTACGGATGGTCCCACGGAGAACTCCGGGCCTGGGCGATGGTGCAGAAGGGCCTGCTGTCCGCCAGCCTGGACGGCATCTTTTACAATTTTGACGACAAGAAGAATCCGAATCTGAACGGACAGAGTTCCATCTACCAGGTGGTGGGCTCGCTCGGATACCAGGCCACGACCAACTTGAAGATTTCCGGGGATCTCAGCTACGGCGACGATTCCCTGTTCAAGAAGCAGGTGATGGGGCTTCTCCGGGTGGAATACCGATTCACTTCGACCAGCAAGGGAGGCCGTAAATGATCCGGAAAACGATTCTAATCTGTGTGGCTGCGCTGGGCATCGGGTTTTTGACGGCCTGCGCGCTGCTATCGCCCCAGACGAGCTTCGCCCCCACGCATCCAGAAGGCGTGGAGACGGCAAGCCGGCCGATGTGCTCGGATTGCCATGGGACCGAAGCGATGAAGGGTGGCCTCAAGACCTTTGAGTCCTTCAATCACACGCCAACGTTCGTGAAGAACCATCGCTTCCAGGCGAACCAGGATTCAGGAACCTGCGCGTCCTGCCACGCGCCTTCATTCTGTTCGGATTGCCACGGCGGGAAAGTCTCGATGGCGAGTTCGGTGAAGTTGGGGGATCGTCCAGACCGGGAGATGCCGCATCGCGGGAACTACCTGATCCTGCACCGGATGGACGGGAAGGTGGACCCGACGGGTTGCTACAAGTGCCATGGCCGTTCGAACAACGACAAATGCGCAACTTGCCATAGCCAAAGGGGAGTGCGATGAGCCGAACCAAAGATTTGCTCAGCGCCGTCGCCGCCGCGGCCTTCACGCTGCTGTTCGTGGGATGTGGGGGAAGCAGCACCAACGCCCCCCGGTACAACACCGCCACGGGCCAGCACCCCACCGATTGGCTCCAGAACCACTGGGCCGAATTCATCGCGAACCCAGCCCAGTGCACTACCTGCCACGGCTCCACATCAGATAAGGCCTCCACGGGCGGCGTTTCGGGCGTCAGCTGCTTCAAGTGCCACACGAATGGCCCCAGCCATCAATCAGGGTGGGAAGCCGGGCTTCAGCACGGCCGTCTTGGTGCCCAGGCCGCGCCCGCCAATACGGCCGGTTTCGCTTACTGCGCCAAGTGCCATGGGTCCACCTACGATAACCCATTGGGCACTTCGTCTTCCTGCAAGAGCTGCCACACCAAGGCTCCGCATCCAGACAAGCCATGGCTGGGAACTTCCGAAGCCCTGTCCAACCATGTGTTCACGAATGTGGGAAATGCTCCCGAGTGCTACAAGTGCCACAAGGATGGCGCGAACTCCACACTCAAGCCGACCACTCCTGCGCTTGCGGGAACGGCGCCGGGCTGCTTCAACAACACCATGTGCCACGGCACGAGCATCCATTAAATGGGCAACCGCCTAGAGGAGGTGTCCAAGTTGATGATTCCGATGATTCCGATGACGCAATGCCTGATTCAACCCCGCTCTTAAACCTAATTCGAAGCAACACCCAATACAGGAGGATGTAGCATGCAACTGAAACCACTGAAAAGAATGGGTGGCGCGATTGCAACCGCTTTCGTCGCCCTCATGCTCATCGGCTGCCGCGGCGCCACGGGCCAGAATGGCGCGAACGGAACCAACGGCACCAACGGCAGTAATGGCAACAATGGAACTCCAGGGGCCACCTACACCCTCGACGCCACGAAAATGACTCCCGATGAGTGGGGCCAATTGGAGTTCAAGGGCAGCATCACGGGCGCGACCATGGGGACAGCTTCCACCGTCAGCTTCAAGGTCACGGACCAGAAGGGCACGCCCATCAAGGGTCTGGGTTTCACCACCCAGAATTCCACTGCAAAATACCCCAGCTTCCCCAGCCTGGGCTTCGCGGTCGCCAAGCTGGTGCCCGGCACCAACGGTAGCCCCAGCAAGTGGGTGGACTATATCGTTCTGACTGCCCCGAAGACTGCTGATACGGCCGCGATTCCAAGGCTCGCCAGCTATGAAAACTACGGCACCCTGCAGGACAATGGAGATGGTTCCTACCGGTACACATTCCGTTGGGATCTCACGCAGGTCCAGTCCATCGTGGACGGCCTGAGCTACACCGCTCCCAAATCCAAGGCTGATCTCGGCGATGTGTCCTACCAGCCGACCCTCACCCACCGCATGGGCATTTTCATCGGTGGCAACGCGCCTGGGACCGGCACTGTCACGCCTACGGGCGCGAATACCGGCATTCCTGCCGTCCATGTGAAAACCGCCGTCAATCTCGTTTATGACTTCATTCCTGCCACAGGGGCCGTCATTGGCGCCACGGATGAGCGGCGCGACATGGTGTCCATGGACTCCTGCAACCAGTGCCACACCAAACTTGGCTTCCACGGTGCGAATCGTGTAGATCCCCGGTTCTGCGTCATCTGCCACACGGACCAGCTCAAGTACGGGTACGCCGAAGCCACCACGACTTCCACCGGGTACAGCGGAGAGACCAACAAGATCCAAGGTTTTGCCGCGGGCAATTTCCCCAATTTCATCCACAAAATCCACATGGGTGAAGAACTGACCAAAACCGGCTACAACGTCTTCGGCCTTGGCCTTGAAACCACCTATCCCCAGGATCACCGGAACTGCGTCAAGTGCCACACGGCATCCGCTGCCACGCCTCAGGGTGACAACTGGTTCAACAAACCCAGTCGTATGGCCTGTGGCGCCTGCCACGACCAGGTTGATTGGGCAACGGGAACCAACCACGGTGTTAATGGCGAGGGTGGACCCGCCTTGGCTGACAACAACTGCGCGCAGTGCCACGATGCGGCCGCCGTCAAGACCTACCACATTCCAGTTCTGCCTCCGAACCCGCTGAACGTTTGGAATGTCGCGGGTGGCAACAACAATACCAACGCGTCCTACGTAGCGGCCTTCGCCAACAACCTTCCCGTGGGCGCCAGCAAGGTGACCTGGGATTTGAAGAGTCTCACCTTCAACGGCACCAAACCTGTTGTGACCTTCCGCTTCCTGAAGAATGGAACTCCGGTGGTGTTCAACACTTACCCGGCTAAGACTGAGATGATGGACAACTTCGTGGGCGGCCCCAGCATCTATGTGGCTTTCACTGTCCCCTATGACGGCATCGCCTATCCGGCCGATTGGAACGCCACCATCAGCACCTACCTCAAGAACATCTGGCGGGGCGACGGTAAGGACATGGCAGGCGCTGCCCTGGCAGCTGGCGCCAAGGGCCTTCTCGCCGGTCCCGATGGCAGCGGCTACTACACCATGACCTTCACCGATGCGGTCATTCCACCCACCGCGGGCATGATCACCGCTGGCATCGGCTACACCTACGGCCTCACCACCACCCAGCCCCTAACCCAGACCGACGTTCCGGGCTATCCGTACATTCCCAGGACCTCTGCTCTAGGCACAGGCCAGGGCGGCCTCTCGGTTCCCGCACCCAACGTCACGAAGATGGTCAGCGGAGCCTTGCCTGCGGGTTTTGATTCCACTCAGGCGACAACTGCCCGCCGCGCCATCGTGACCAGCCAGAAGTGCAATGACTGCCATGGTGCCCTTGGCGTCTTCACTGCCAAGACCTACCATGCTGGCCAGCGCAACGATGCGATGACTTGCGAATTCTGCCACAACGGCCAGCGGGTCAACAGCGGCTGGGGTGTGAACGCCAAGGACTTTGTGCATGCCCTTCACGGAGCTGGCAAGCGCGTCAACAAGTTCTCCTGGGAAGCTTCAGCAGGGAACAAGTACTGGACCATCACTTACCCGGCCATCTTGAACAATTGCGAGGCTTGCCACGTACCCGGCTCCTATGATTTCGGGCTCTCCGCCAACGTGACCGAGGTGCCCAACCTCAACTGGACCACCGTGGCCACCGGCAATATCCCGAACCCGGTACCCGTAGTTGTTACTGGTAATGAACCCATTCCGGGCACCTACTTCTCACCGTTCGTCACCGCCGGAGCAGCCTACGGCAGTGGTTTCTCATTCAGCGGCAATACCGGCGCAATCACACCGGCTGCCATCACCACGCTGGTGAACTCGCCCTATGTCGCGGCCTGCTCCAACTGCCACGATTCGACCATGGCCCTCAATCACATGAAGGCCAACGGGGGCTCCTTCTACGTACCCCGCAGCAGCGTGCAGAATCCCCCGGTAGCTGGTGGGAAGCTGATCAATACCGAACAGTGCTTCCTCTGCCACTCCTCCGGCAAGATCGCGGATGTGGCCAAGGTCCACATGAGCTTCAAGTAATGGAAACCCGAACACGACCTATCGTGTCCAGGACGTAAACCTAGCAGTGAAGTGACAAACCCGGATGCAATCCTGCATCCGGGTTTTTTCTTGCCCATCCCATGGCCCAGTTATTTGCCTTGAGGCCCAACCAATCCGGCAGCCCGCAGGGGGGCTGGTAATCTTTGATCATCCCCGAAGGAGTCCTTTCATGAACCTCAAGCTTTCCCTTTCCATCGCACTCATCCTCCTGTCACCAAACTTTGGATTGGCCGCCCAAACAAAACCAACCACCAACGCCAAGCCCCCCGCCGCCACTGACAAATCCACCAAGTCCACGGTGAATCCCTTGATCGCTGCCCAATCCAAAGCCAGATCCATGGCCCTGAAAGCTGGCAAGGCCAAGGCGCCGAAAGTGAACCCAGTGGACATCAACAATGCGTCGAAGGATGAATTGAAGACGATTCCTGGCGTTACGGACGCCTATGCCGACAAGATCATCGCGGGCCGGCCATACCTCACCAAGGCCCACCTGGTCACCCACAACATTATTTCCGCGGGGCTCTACGACTCCATCAAGAAGCGCATCTACGCCAAGCAGAACCTTCAGAAGCGCTAAACGATTGGGGTTTCCATGCCCCAGGCGCCCCATTCCTCTTTGGCTGGGCCATAGGTGCCGGGCACTTTCAAGCCCGCCTGACGCATGAGCACGGTCATCTGGCCGCGATGGTGGGTCTGGTGCGTCACCAGCACATAAAGCCCGAACGCGCCGGTCCAGGTCATGCCATAGAAGGGATAGTTCATGGCCAGCGCCATGTCGTTGAGCTGCTCCACTTCAGCCAGCACTGAGGCGGATACGGCCGCATAGGCGTCCCGGATTTCTTTCATGGTCGGAGGCGGCTGGGTCTTGAAGGGTTCGCCGGTGAAGCCTTTGATTTCCAGGCCCATGTTGTGGGGCATCTCCACACAGGTTTCCACCAGATGCCACGCGATACGCCGCAGGTTCCGGTGTTCGGGGGTTACGGCCTGGTGCGAGGCTGCATCAGGAATGGCTTCGAAAACGTGCAGGGTGTGGGCAACTTCCTGCTGCCAGATGGTCTTGAAATCTGCAATGTGGCGGAACATGGAAACCCCCTGAAAGGATGCTCCCAAGATAGCGGAATAACTGCATCCCTCAAACGCAGGAGTGCAGCCCGCTGCTAGCCGTATCCGCTGCGAATCGGGCCGTGGCCGCCTTTTCACGGGTTGTTGGCAGCCGCGGTTCTTGTGTGGGGTGCCGAGTTAATCAGGCGAAGGCGAAGATGCCGCCGCGCACCAGTTCCACAGAGGCTGTCGCCGATGCCAGGGCCGCAGCATAGGTAGGATGAATGGATCGGCTCCCGGCCAGCGTGTTCAGTTCCGTCAGCAGCGGAAGCAGGTGCAGATCCACCAGACCCAACAAGTTGGACACGATATTGGGCAGCTCCGCTTGGTCCGAATCTCCCAAGCGCTGGAGACCCATGGCCAGGGCTTCTAGCTCAGTGGCCAGGTGGTCGGGACTCAGACCCTCGGGCACATCGAACCCGAGGGCTTCGTAATGGTGGTCCAGGTCATTGAGAAGGGCGGGATCCCGAAGCAGGCCCGTGCGATGGACCGAAGCCTCCAGGTGCAGCACTGCATGTTCCCGGCTCACCAGGAAATGGTCTGTGTAGACCACCGCCAGATCCGGTGTTTCAGAAGCCAGCAGAAGTTGCAGATCCGCCTTCAGGGTTTCAGAAATCCAGAAGGCATTCGTGGCGGCCTCCAAGGTTGTCCTCGGAAAGGCACCCGGTTTGGCGAAGATTTCAGCCAATGCGCGGAGCAGTTCAGGCAGATGGAAGCTCATCGGAACCCCGTGGCCTGCCCCGCGAACACGAAGATGTAACGCAGCATGTAGCCGCCGAACAGCACGAGCCCTCCGGCCGTGAGAGCCCAGCGGGGCTGGATATGGAAGGTTCCCTTCCCTAGGATCACGGGCTTGAATTCATACAGTTCGATGGCCAGCGGCAGCAAGAGGCCGATCCCCATGAAGAACAGCCAGAAGACGATGGTGAAGGGGCCGCCAAGCACCTGCGCCAGGGCTTCCTTCACCGCGAGACTGCTGAGTTCCCCATGGATGAGGTAGGGCAGGACGATGAAGAGTTCCAACACGATCAGCGTGATGTCCATGGAATAGAGGAAGCGCATCTCCTTCAACTCCACGGGCTCGCGGTCCATCAGGCGGGCCACCACCAGGGCCGCGGTGCCGGAACTAAGGGCGCTGAAGAGGAACATCTGCGCCACCAGATTTGTATTCCAGAAAGGCCGCGCCTGCACTGCGCCCAGCAACACGCCGGTGTAGATGCCGACACCCACCGCGATGGGGAAGCCGAGCATGGCCAAATTCCTCCGCCATAGGGAGGCATCCAGATCCAACCAGCGTTGGACACGGGCCGGGATGCGCTTACGGATTTTTCCTGGGATGCGGGCCTGGAGCGACTGCCGTTCATCCTGCTCCAACCAGGACCAGAGGTAGGCCAGGCTCAGGAACGTGAAGGCCACCAGCAGCCAGCTGCCAATGGACATGGGGCTGCGCCAGCGGAAATGGAAAAATATTTTCCAGAAACGCATGGGCTTGCCCAGATCCAGGACCAGCAATGCTGAGCCCAGGCTCACGGGCCAGGGTGCCAGCAGCGCGCCCCACCTGGCGATGCGGGGATAGGCAGAGCGGCCGTCTTCCTGGATCCAGGTGGCCAGCGCCGAGGCGAAATACAGCCCCGCGGAAAGGCCGCCCAGAAACAGGTAGTTGACGATGAGGAATTCCCAGACAGGTTCGCGCATGTCGTGTCCTACAAAAGGTAGTAGAGCTGGGGACCGTTGCCGGTCTGGGGGTTCTTGACTTCGTAGCGGCGGGTGGCCAGGAGCTGGTGCAGCTGGCTCTTGGGGTCGTTCAAATCTCCGAATACGCGCACCTTGCTGGGGCAGGTCTCCACGCAGGCGGGTAGTTCGCCGCGATCCACGCGGTGCGAGCAGAAGGTGCATTTGCCCACGGTGTGGGTTTCTGGATTGTGGTACCGCGCGTCGTAGGGGCAGGCGATGATGCAGTACTTGCAGCCGATGCAGTCGTCTTCGTTCACCAGCACGATGCCGTCCTCCCGCTGCCAGCTTGCGCCGGTGGGGCAGACCCGGACACAGCTCGGGTCCGCGCAGTGATGGCACTGCTCGGGATCGAAGCTCATGCGCAGATGGGGATATTCTCCGGAGGTCTCTTCGTCGATCCAGTTGCGGAAGACGCCCAGCGGCACTTGGTTTTCGGCCTTGCAGGCAACCACGCAGGCCTTGCAATTGATGCATTTTTTCGCATCGATGACCATCGCGTATCGCTGCGCGGTTTTGACCGATTTAGTAGCCATGGCTTACTCCTCAGGCCTTCACGACTTTGACGAAGGTCTCGTGCATGGCGGCGTTTCCGCTCACCTTGTCCCAGGCGGTCTCCAGCAGCACCGAATCCGCAGCGCCGACGTTGTGCACGCGTTTCAGCCAGGGGGACTTCTTGCCGAAGCCGTGGAGCATGAACACGCAGTCGGGCCGGATTTCCTGCGTCACCCGGGCCTTGATGCGCACCTGGCCGACGGAACTGGATACCTCCAGCAGATCACCGCTCTGGATGTTCAATTTTGCGGCTGGCTCCGGGTGGATCCAGAGATCGTTCTCGGGGTTATGCTCGTGCAGCCAGGGGAGGTTGGTCAGCGTCGCGTGGGTGATGGTGGCCTTCCTTCCGAGCACCAGCCGGAACCGCCCTCCGCTGGGTTGGACGGGCGGTGTATAGACCGGGAGGGGGTCGTGTCCGGCTTCCTTCAAGCGATCCGAAAAGAGCTCGATCTTGCCGCTCTTGGTGAGGAAGCGGTGGACTGGATTTCGCGTCGTGCCGTACTTGGGTTGGGACACGGCCACGACGCCGCGCTGCTTCATGTGCTCGAGGCCGTTCTGTATCGGCAATTCCTTGGCCTCAGCTTCCACCCATTGTTCGATGGTGTAGTCGAAGTAGTCCGACAGCCCCAGCCGCTTGGCCAGCCCCTGCGCGATCTCCAGGCAAGGCTTGGTGTCGTGGATGGGCTTGACCACTTGCTGCCGGTACACCGCCGCGGGCCAGATGCCAGGCATCACTTCGATGGGATCCGTGCGCTCCAGATAATGGCTTTCCGGGAACACCACGTCCGCGTACCAGGCGGTGTCGCTCATGGCGATGTCGATGACGCCAACGAACTCCATCTGGTCGAGCATCTTCATCGTCTTGCCCTGGTCCGGCAAAGCGTGAAGCGGATCCTGCTTGTAGATCATCCAGCCTTTGACTGGATAGGGCTGGCCCTTCAGCAAGTTTTCGCGGAGCGGGAGATAGACGCCATCTTTGGCGCTCGCCAGCGGAAACGCCTTCTCCACTTCGTCCACCCGTGCAGCCTTGGGATCGTCCCAGGGCAGCACCAGAAACTCGCCCTTGGCGATCTTCTGATTGGGCACCATGCCGCCCTGGCGGTCCCAATTGCCGACGATGGCATTGAGCAGGGCCTGGGCCCGGCGCATCTGGAAATCATTCTGGTACCAGCTGGAGCGCCTGCCCGCGTAGAAGACCGCGCGGGGAGCCGCGTCGGCAAAGGCCCGCGCGATGCGGGCGATGTCCTGGGCGGGGATCTCGGTCTCGCCTTCGGCCCATTCGGGCGTGTAGGGTTTTACGTGCTCCACGAGCTGTTCGAAGCCGACTGTCTCAGACTCCAGGAACGCCTTGTCATAGCGGTTTTCGGCGATGATCACGTTCATCATGGCCAGGATGAAAGCCATGTCCGTGCCCGGCTTGATGGGATACCATTCGTCGGCCTTGGAGGCCGTGACCGTGAAGCGCGGATCCAGGTAGATGAGTTTCGCCTTTCGCTCCATGGTCCCGCCAATGAGGTCCATGGTGTCCGGCGTGATGATGCTTTCGAAGCGGTTGGCCCCGGCCATGATCACGTAGTCGGCGTTGAGCAGATCGAAGCTCGGCACCGTGCCGTAGGTCATGGAGTAGGCCAGGTTGACCGAGGCCAGGCAGAGGCTGGGATGGCGCATGACGTTGGGACTGCCGAAGGCCTGGCCCAGGTTCTTGAAGAAGATTTCCTGGAAGCCTTCGGTGCTGGACCAGAGCGTGCCTTCAGGCCCGTGCTTCGCTTTGATGTCGCTGAGTTTTTTCGCCGTGTAATCAAAGGCCTCGTCCCAGCTCGCCGGGCGCCATTTCCCCTCGCCCCGGGCGCCCACGCGGATGAGCGGCTGCTTGAGCCGGTCCGGATCGTAGACCTGCTGCACCGCGGCATTTCCACGGGCGCACAGCATCCCGCGGGACTTCGGGTTGTCAGGATTTGGGTTGAGCTTGGTGATATGCCCATCCTTCACCACGGCAAGGACTGAGCACTTGTTCGGGCATAGCTCGCACGTGGTGGCGATGCCATCCAAGAATGTGGGCCCAGCCGCCACTGGCCTGCGGAGGCCGCAGGCCAGTGGCGGGAGGATCAGCGACCCTGCGCCGATGATTTCCATGAAGGTGCGTCGTTCCATGATCCTCTCCTGTCCGTCGGAAGCAGGGCCGTGCCCAGGCTTCTAGAACTTCACTTCCAGCGCCAGGTAGGTGTTCTTGATGCCCGCCGGGAATCCGTACTGCATCATTGGATTCTTGTTGAGGTCGAAGTTCTCCAAGCCCATGGGTGCGATGTGCCAGCCGCTGAAAGCGGTGCTGTACTTGTAGTCTATGTAGCCCGCGCGCAGGGCCACGTTCTTCACGAAGCTCCAGTGGATGTAGGCTTCCCACACGTCACCGCGGGTGCCGAGCTTTTCCGTGGCCTCTCCCGTGGCGGGGCTGTAGGTGAACCATTTGGGCGAGCCATGGTTGAACTCCAGGCCGATGCCAAGCTCCGGTGTCGGGTCATAGCGGAATCCCACGTAGTATGCGGTCGCGCTCTGGCTGTTGACGGGATCGCCTAGCAAGCCGCCGAAGCCCGTCAGCTGGTAGTTCGAGCCGCCATAGGGCGCGGGCATGTTCCAGTAGGCGCCGTACTGGGACACCTTGCCGTTCGGATGGCTCTTGATGTAGCCGAGGCTCCCGAAATAGGTGAAGGTGTCGCCGATCTTGTGCTTCCAGGTGGCCGTCCATTGATCCATGTCGCCCAGGTTGTTGGTGGCCGTGACATATTGCGAAGAGGGCATGCCGCCCATGCCCGCGGCTGCCGGGACGGGGAAGTTGTTGAGGCTGCCGTAAGGAATGTCAGTCATGTTTCCGAAGCGGTTGAAACCCACGTAGACATTGGCTGCATGCACCGTTCCGAAGGCCTCGAACAGCAGGGGCATGTCGAACATGGCGCCCAGCACGGTGCTGTCTTTCAGCGGGCCAATGGTGTTCACCTGCAAGGCAGGCTGCGGGTATTGGGCGGGTGTCAGGGCCGAACCGTTATTGGTGGCCGGGAAGAAATTGAATCCCACCACCGCCGCGCTGGTCTTGACTGCGCCGCCGCCTCCGAAACCGCTTTCAGAGCCGATTCCGTAGCAAAGTCCGAAGAGGGAGTGTTCCGGCAGCCCCAACTTGTCGAGATGGAACTTCCAGCCGATGCCATCCACCATCGCATTCACGGCAAGCGCTTGGGGGGTTGCTTGGCGTTCAGTGCCTTCGCGCACTTCGAAGGGCGGGCCATCCGATGTGTTCTGGCGGCCGATGGAAAGCACACCCACCGATGGCCAGTCGTAAACGAAGCTGGCGCGTTCCACATGGAGGATGTCATTGGTAGGAACCTTGCCGCTGTTGAAGGAATTGGCAACACTGTTCGGCGAGCCGTTGAAGGTTGGAACATCAGCACCGCCGTGAATCTTATACATGGTCAAACGACCCATGATCTTTGCGTGCTCATTGATATTGATGCCCAGGCGGAGACGCAGCCGGGTGGACCACTGCACGGAGTTGTTGTAGTCCTGCGCCGGTACCTGCATAGCCATCGGCGAAGGCACATAGAATGTGCTGCCGCCCGGGCCGGCCATGGCTTGGGGAGCGAAGCCCATGAACTGCTGATAGGGCTTGAAGTTCCATTCCTGGCTGTCGAAGCGCGTGCGGAGATCGCCGCCCCAGGCGATGTTGTCCTGGGCCACCTTGGTCTCGACTTTGGTCAGGGTCTTATCCTGTTCCTTGGCCTTTTCCTCGAGAACTTCCACCTGCTTCTTGAGCTCCTGGATTTGTTTCTTGATGTCGTCCTGGTCTGCGGTCTGGGCTCCCAAAGCAAGCGGGCCAAGGCCGGCCAGCAGCAGAGTGGCGATACGGGTGATGCGCATGGGTGCTCCTTTAAAAATGAGGTGGAAGGCGAAAAATGGCAGGACAGCGCCCGCCAGCCACATGAGTGGCGGCACAGCCCGTCTGGATCCAGGTTATGGGGTGATCAGCCTCCGCAGGTCTCAGGCTGAGGGGAATCCGACGCGTGGTTCACCAGGAAGGTTTTTATGTCCAGAATCTGCTCCGTCGTGCCGAATTTCGGTGTGATGGGAACAGCGGGTTTGCCGTGCTTGGCCGCTTCAAAGAATTTCTTCCATTGGGCCTGGGTCTTGGACAGCGGGGTCAGTTCCATGGCCTGATCCACCCTTCACGTGGCAGGCCTTGCAGCTTTTCTTGAAGTAGTATTTCCCCTTCGTGTCGCTCCCTTTGGCCTGGGCCATAAGGGGAGCGCCGCGGCCAGCAGCGCTAGGGCCGGGAACAGGTAACGGGCGGGGATTCGCATGGGATTCCTTTCACGGGAAACAGGGAGTGGATGGAGAGGTGGAACCAACTACAGGATCAAGATGGACTACAATTTGAATTTATTCAGTGATTAAGGTCATATATTAATATAACCATAATAGAATATACAAAAACGAGGAAATATCGGCCAATCCCAACACAAGGATTCCCCGATTCCCCAGCATCCGCGGGCTGATGCGTTGGCAAACCGCCCGGATGATCGACGAGAGCCACAAGGACCTCCATCAGCTGTTCCTTACCAAGGTGTTGTGTCCTCCGTCACCAAAACGCCGTTTACGAGCTTGCGAAGGGATTCCCCGCCTGGATTCCGCAGTCCTTGACTCAACCGATGCGGAATATTACTCTTTGGTTGTGAGGGAAGCATGAAGCACGGGCTTAGCGATGCCATGATTGAGCAAGTGACGAACCTTTTCGGAGCTTTGGGCGACCAGTCCCGGTTGCGCATCCTCCGCGCCCTCCTGGATGCGAAGGGGTCCCAGAGCCAGGGAGCCGTGGCCGAAGCCACGGGGCTCTCCCAGGCCAACGCGAGCAAACACCTGGCCTGCTTGGTCCGGGTGGGTCTTGTGCACCGCGAGCCGGAGGGCAACACCGTTTACTTCAGCCCCATCCTGCCGCTGGTGTCCAATATCTGCGACTTGGTTTGCGGCCACGTGAGCGACCGGGTCAAGAAAAACTACCGCGCGCTCCGTTAGGCCGGCTCGTCTGGCCGGAGGGCCGGATGTGATTTTTTTTGCTTGCTTCTTTCCTATTTGATTATATGATTACTTTGAAAGGTGATCCATGACTCCCGCCCCTCATCCTAAATGCGCTGCCACGAGCCTGGAAGGCGCCAAAGTCAACCTGCTTGAAGAAGCGGGTGGATTGTTCAAGGCTTTGGGAGATCCTTCCCGCCTTCGGCTGCTGCAGATCCTGCTCGCAGCCAGGGGGCCATTGGTCCAGCACGAATTGGCGCGGCTTGCAGGCCTCCAAGTGTCCAACGCCTCCAAGCATCTGACCCTCCTCGTCAGGGAAGGTCTGGTGCGCCGCCATACCGAAGGCACCCAGGCCCGTTTCGAGGTGGTGGCGCCCATGGTCGCCGAAGTCTGTGATTTGGTGTGCGGCCACGTGAGCCACCGCATACAGGAAAGTTTCAAATCCCTTAGTTGATTTTTTTTCGCAGGAGTATTCCTTGATGAGCAACAACTTGAATTTTGTTTTCCTGGTCCCAACCATGACCATGGTGCTGGCCCATCCGCTGGGGGCGCAGCAGCCGCAGCAGCCGGTGACAATGACACTTGAGGCCGCTATCCGCCGGGCCTGGACCGGACAGCCTGGACTCCAGGCAGGAGAGGCCATGGTAGACCGCGCCAAGTCCGAAGCTGACGCCATGCGAGACCTGAACCTGCCGACCGTCAGCCTGTCTGCGGGCCTCATGCGCACGGACCAGCCCATGATGGCCTTCGGCATGAAACTCAATCAGGCGCGCATTACTCAGATGGATTTCAACCCGGCGAGCTTGAACAAGCCTGATGCCATCACTGGCGTCGGTGGTGGCCTGACCCTTAGCCAGCCGCTTTATACCGGCGGGCGGCTTACCGCGGCCCGCAAGGCCGGGGGCGCCATGGCCGATGCCGAGGCGGCCAGCCAATCCCATCGGCGCCAGCAAGTTGCACTGGCTGTGGTGCAGGCCTACTTTGGCGCCCAAGTGGCAGAGCAGGGAAAGGTCTACGCCGAAGACACCCTAAGGCAAGCCAGGGAAGTTGAGCACTTTGTGCAGGCCCGGGTGGAGCAGGGGCTAATGCTGCAGGCAGAAGGCCTGCGCATCCGAGCCTATCGGGCTCAAGCAGAAGCCGGTCTGATGGAAGCGCGCCAACGGGTGGCCTCTGCGCGGTCAGGCTTGGCGCTGCTCACGGGAATGGAGGCCGTGCCAGTCACCTTGGCCACATCCTTGAATGCGGGATCCATCCCTGCGGCCGGAGATGTTCCGGGCAACCGCGGCGATCTGCAGGCCGCCAGGTTCCAGTGGCAGGCAGCTCAGCAAGGTGCCAAAGCCGCGCAAGGTAGCTTGCTTCCAGAAGTGGGGTTGAACCTGGGCCTCGGTACCATGCACAACACCTGGAGCAGCGGAGGAAATTGGAGCGAGATCAGCTTGGGCTTCAAATGGAATCTCTTCTCTGCGCCGGACCGCCGCCGTGTATCCTCCGCCAAGGCCATGGAGCGCGCGGCTTCCTTCAATTTGCGCTGGCAGGAACAAGTGGCCGGGCGGGAAACTTCTGAGGCGCGCCTCGCCATCGAGAGCGCATCGGCCCGCATCAAAATGGCGCAAGAAGCGGTGGAAGCATCCGAATCCGTGCGGACGCTGCGCCAGGCTCGGCATCGCGAAGGCCTGCTGCCCCTTACTGAAGTGCTGGATGCCGAGGCAGGCCTTTCCGGCGCGCGGACATTGCTTCTCAATAGCCAATACGAACTGCGCGTAAGCCGCGCCCAACTGAGCCTAGCCCAGGGCCAACCCATCGAAGGAGTCCAATAATGAGCCGAGTAACCACCCTTTCCATCCTGGCCCTGTTGCTGACGGCCGTGGGTTGCCAGAAACACGAAGCGGCCAAGGCCATCATCTTGCCCACGGCGAAAGTGCATCTCGTATCGAATGGTGCGGCTGGCGACAACGTTACCGAATCATGGGTGGCGGCCACACTCAGCGCCACTCAACGCGCCACGCTTTCCACTCGTATGGCGGCCTCGGTAAAGAAGGTCCACGTCGTCGAAGGCAGCCGCGTGGCGGCAGGCGCGCTGCTGGTGAGCCTTGCGGATGATGATCTGCAAAGCGGACTGAAGGCCGCTGAAGCCGGGCTCGCGGCTGCGACGGCTTACCACCGCCGGGTTGAGAACCTGCAGAAACAAGGCGCATCTACGCCCAGCGAACTAGAAATGGCTCAGACGCAACTGGCTCAGGCTCAGGCAGGCCTGGCGGGCGTCAAGGCCAATATCGCCTACACCCAGATCCGCGCGCCTTTCGCGGGCGTGGTGCAAGCCAAGCGAGTTTCCGATGGCGATTTCGTGGGCCCAGGCATGCCGCTAGTGGACCTTGAAGGCCAGGGTTCCCTAGAGCTTCAAGCCACCGTTTCCGAATCCGAATCCAAGAACCTGAAATCCGGCCAGACCCTGCCCTTTGAAAGCGACGGCCATACGGGCACTGCGCAGATCACGGCACTGGCTCCCGGCGGCGACCCCATCTCCCACCGGAGCTCGCTCCGGGCGCGCATCCTGAAGGGTGGTGCGGATCTCCGCACCGGCAGCTTCGCGCGGCTTCAACTTCCGTTTTCGGCCAAGGCCACCCCTGAGCTATCCGTCCCTCGCACAGCATTGGTTCAACGCGGCGAACTCAACGGTGTTTTCATCATCAAGGATGGCAAGGCGCAACTGCGCTGGCTCTCGCTGGGTGAAGCCGAAGGTGACCGCTTTCCCGTGAAAGCTGGCTTGGTCAAAGGCGAAGCCGTGGTGGACCAGCCTGGCGACCTCAAGGATGGCCAACCCGTCGAGGTGGCTAAATGACCCATCAAGTGAAGCAGGACGAGCCGAAGCTGGGCTTGGCCGGCCGTCTGGCCAAAACGTTCCTACGCAGCAAACTGACGCCCCTTATTGTGCTGGCTTCGCTGATGCTGGGCGTCCTGGCGGTGGTGCTCACGCCCCGCGAAGAAGAGCCCCAGATCATCGTGCCCATGGTGGATCTCATCGTGCCCATGCCCGGCGCCAGCCCCAAGGAGGTTGAAAGCCAGCTCACCACGCCCCTGGAGCGCCGACTTTGGGGCATCCAAGGCGTTGAATACCTTTACAGTGTCAGCCGCCCCGGCGTGGCTCTGATCACCGTGCGCTTCAAGGTGAATGAGCCCCAGGAACCCAGCCTCGTGAAGATCCACCAGGAGCTGGCGGCGCATCCCGAGCTCATGCCGACGGGCGCCATGAAACCCATGGTGCGCCTGCTCACCATCGATGACGTGCCCTTCCTGACGCTCACGCTGCACGGCGAGAACCAGACCCCTGGCGGATTGCGGAAACTCGGCGAGGAAGTGGCTCGGGAGCTCTCGGAAGTCCCCAGTACTGCCCAGGTGAAAGTGGTGGGCGGCGCGCGCCGGATCGTGCGTATCGAGCCTGACCCCACCAAACTCCGTAGTCTCAATATCTCACTAGCTGAACTGATGCCCGCGCTGCAAAGCGCCGAAGCGCAGCTTCCCGCAGGAGCCTTGGTGGATGGCGGCAAGCGCACCGAAGTGGAGGCCAGCGGCTTCGTGCTGGAGGCTTCTGAACTCAATCGCCTGGTGGTGGCTGTGCGCAACCAGCGGCCCATCTACCTGGGCGATGTGGCCAAGGTGCTCGACGCGCCGGAACCGGAACCACCAGTTGTTCTCTATGGAGGAAAGACCCAGCCAGGTTTCGAGCAGGCAGTTTCCATCGTGCTCTCCAAGCGCGCGGGAACCAATGCCACAGAACTGGCGGACCATGTGCTGGCGAAGGTGGAAGCCCTGAAAGGCGGCCTCATCCCGCGGGATCTCAAGCTGGATGTCACCCGTAACTACGGCGAGACCGCCGGTGACAAATCCAACGAACTGATCGAGCATCTGCTCATCGCGACGCTGTCCGTCATCGTCCTGATCATGCTGGCCATGGGCTGGCGCAGCGCGGTGGTGGTGGGTGTGGCGGTCCCCGTGACCCTGGCGCTCACGCTGCTGCTCACCTATCTGATGGGTTACACGCTGAACCGCGTGACGCTCTTCGCGCTCATCTTTTCCATCGGCATCCTGGTGGACGACGCCATCGTGGTGGTGGAAAACATCCACCGGCACATGCATCTGCCGGGGCCGCGCAAAGGCTTTGCCCGCGTCGTGGTGGAGGCCGTGGACGAAGTGGGCAATCCCACCATCCTGGCGACCTTCGCCGTGGTTGCCGCGATCCTGCCGATGGCCTTCGTGCGCGGGCTCATGGGCCCCTACATGCGGCCGATCCCCGTGGGCGCGAGCCTGGCCATGCTCTTCAGCCTGGTCATCGCGTTCATCATCAGCCCTTGGGCCGCGCTCAATATTTTCAAGAAGGAAGCCCATCTTCCCGAGGTGGATGACAGCGGCTTGCACCCAGTGGATGTGGATACCGCATCACCGGAACCCCTGACCGATTCCCCCGATGACAACCTGGAAACCGCACCGGAGACTGGGGTTTCCAGGCTCTACCGCAAGGTCATGCGGGCCCTGCTGTTCAACGTGCCCGTGCGCCTGGCCTTTTTCGGAGGCGTGCTGGTGCTGCTGGCCGGCGCCATGTCCCTGGTGGGCTTTGGCGTGGTGAAGGTGAAGATGCTGCCCTTCGACAACAAATCCGAATTCCAGGTGCAGCTTGACCTGCCCGCGGGCACGCCGAAAGAAAACGCGCTGGCGGTCGGACAGTCCGTGGCCCGCCGCCTGCTGCAAGAGCCCGAAGTGAAAGACGTCCAGATCTACTCCGGCGTGGCCGCGCCCTTCACGTTCGTGGGGATGGTGCGCCATAGTTTCTTGCGCGAAGGCGCTGAAATGGTGGACCTGCAAGTGAATCTGGTCGGCAAAGGAGAGCGCAAGGCACAAAGCCACGCCATCGCCACGCGCCTTCGGCCTGTAATAGAGAAGATCGTCAGCGAAACAGAAGCGCGGATGACCATTGGCCAGGAATGGCCAATAGGACCGGCCGAAGGCCGGCCCGAAGGGCGAGGGCCCCAGAGGGCCCGAGTCAAGATCGTTGAAATCCCGCCGGGCCCGCCGGTCATGGACACCATGGTGGCCGAAATCTACGGGCCTTCCGAGGCTGAACGCACTCGCCTATCAAAGGAAGTCCTCGCTGCCTTCACCAGCACCAAAGGCATCGTGGATGTGGATTCCACGCTCAATGCGACCAGCCCGAAGATCACGCTGGTCCTCGACCGCGAAAAAGCCGCGCTGCACGGAGTGGCGCCCAACAGCGTGGTGCAGAGTCTTTTCATGGCGGGCCAGGGAATGCCGCTCGGCACCTTCCACGTCCAGCGTGGCGCGGCGCAGGTGCCCGTGGTGCTCCAGATGGCCGCCGGACAGCGTTCTCGCCTGGACCAGCTGCTTCAGCTTACGGTGCCCGGAATGCGCGGCGCAGTGCCGCTCTCCGAGCTGGTGACCGTGCAAACGGGATTCGAGCAACCCGACATCATGCACAAGAATCTCAAACCCCTGAGCTATGTTTTCGGCGATCTGGCGGGAGAAATCGAAAGCCCGGTCTATGCCCTTTCGGCGCTGAACAAGAAGCTGGACCAGCTCAAGGGCACCGGCGGTGAAGTGATTCCCCGCTACGGCCTGGAGCACCCTGCCGATACCGAAAAGCTGGCCATCAAATGGGATGGTGAATGGCACATCACGCTGGAAGTCTTCCGGGATCTCGGCCTGGCCTTCGCCGCGGTACTGGTGCTGATCTTCGTGCTGGTGGTGGGTTGGTTCGAAAGCTTCACCATCCCGTTTGTCATCCTGGTGCCCATCCCGCTCTCCCTCATCGGCATCATCCCGGCGCATGGTTTGTTCGGGGCCTTCTTCACAGCCACCAGCATGATCGGGTTCATCGCGGGCGCCGGCATCATCGTGCGCAACAGCATCATCCTGGTGGATTTCATCGAATTGAAGTTGAGGGAAGGAATGAGTCTCGAAGCCGCTGTGGAAGAAGCAGGCGTGGTCCGCTTCCGGCCCATCCTGCTCACCGCAGCGGCCGTGATCGTGGGCTCGCTGGTGATGTTGGCGGACCCCATCTTCCAAGGGCTGGCCATCAGCCTCATGGCCGGTTCCGTCGCCGCTACGCTGCTTTCCGTTCCCTCCATCCCAGTCCTCTATTACCTTGTCGCCCGCCGCGGCCACGCCGCTGAACTTCAGCGGAAGGCCGGGCTAACTTCTCAGGAGCTCTCATGACCGTCAATCGCGCCCTCCACGCCATCGCTGGCACGTTCATCTTGGCCAGCCTTCTGCTCGCGCATTACGTGAGTCCCAACTTTCTTTGGTTCACGGCTTTCGTGGGCGCCAACCTGCTTCAAAGCGCCTTCACCGACTGGTGCCTGATGGTCACCATCCTGCGCAAGCTCGGTGTGAAAGAGGACGTGGCAGCCTGTGGGATCCAGCGATGAGGCTGCACACCTTGCTAGCGATGAGGCTGCACACCTTGCTGTTTATCCCGCTCTGCACTTTTCTTGCGGCCCAGGATGGGAACCTCCAAACAAAGGCCGAGGCGGCCCGACTGAGCTGGCCGGAATGCTCATGGCTACTTCAGGAAGTCCTGAAGGCCCAGGGCCCTGAGAAGGCCATCGAGGTCTGCCAGACGGAGGCCCCCGCCATGGCCGAAAAAGTTGGCAAAAGCAATGGGGTCCGCATCGGGCGCACCTCCATAAGATTGCGCAATCCGTCCAACCGGGTCCCCGCCTGGGCCGAAGCCCTTGTGGCGGCGAAGGTTGCGGAACCGCGCTTCATCCAGGCTCCGGACGGGGGCATGCAGGCGCTCCTCCCGATCCGGCTCGGCCAGGCCTGCCTGGCCTGCCACGGCTCGGATGCTGGCATCTCTCCGGGCGTGCGTTCGGCGCTGAAAGCTAAGTACCCCCATGATCAAGCCACTGGCTACCAGGCCGGAGAATTGCGCGGCTGGTTCTGGGTTGAAGTTCCAGGAAGGAAGCTGCCATGAATCTGCTGCTCGTAAAACGCATCATCACAGGCCTCGTTGTCGGCGGCGCCCTGGGCTTCGCCTACCAGAAGGTGGTGGGCTGCTCCACGGGCACCTGTCCACTTACCGCGACACCTCTTCGCACCGTGCTCTACGGCGGTGTCATGGGCCTTTTCTGGGCCCTCGCCAAATAACTTTCCAAAGGAGATTCCCATGTCCAACGTCATTCACATCACCACCGGCGCCTTCGAAAAGATCGCCAAGCAGGATTCACCGGTCCTCATCGATTTCTGGGCGCCC
The DNA here is from genome assembly GCA_016722505.1 of Holophagaceae bacterium. Taxonomy (GTDB): domain Bacteria; phylum Acidobacteriota; class Holophagae; order Holophagales; family Holophagaceae; genus JANXPB01. Next base: position 808,759 of record JADKJH010000001.1, on the reverse strand, counting down.
TGGTGCGGCCCCTGCCGCATGCAAGGCCCCATCCTGGACCAGGTTTCCGACACCTTGGGAGACAAGGCCATCATCGCAAAAATCAATGTGGATGAAGAGCCCCAGCTTGCCGCTACTTTCGGTGTGCAAAGCATTCCCACACTGGTGGTGCTGAAGGGCGGACAGATCGCCAAACGGTGGGTCGGTGTGCAGCAAGCGCCGATCCTGGTGCAAGCGCTCGAAGCAGCGGGAGCCCGATGACCGCCTGGATCTGGATTCCTGCCCTCCTGGTTTTGGCCTGGATGATGTGGCGGCGGCGTGGTCTTTCGAAGGAACAACTGTCGGCGCTGATGGCCAAGGGCGCCCAGGTGGTGGATGTGCGATCCCCTTCCGAATTCCGAGGCGGCCATGTTCCAGGGGCGAAAAATATTCCGCTGGACCAAATCCAGGCACGCAGCAAGGAGTTGGATCCAGCGCGTCCTGTGGTGCTTTGCTGCGCAAGTGGTTCCCGCAGCGCCATGGCTGTATCTTTGCTGAAACAGAAGGGATTCGCTGATGTCCACAATGCCGGTCCTTGGACCGCGCTTTAGGATCCGTTAGGCAAGGGCCAGCGCTATTCTGGCCCTTGCGTTACGGCCCCGGATGTCGGACGCAGGACACCTAAGGAGTTGATCATGTCTTCCTACGCATCCAGCAGAACCTTCCCCGGCGCTGATTTTGATGATGTCCTGGCGCGCACCAGGACTGCGCTATTGGCTGAAGGTTTCGGGGTACCCACCGAGATGGATACCCAGGCAATCTTCAAGGCCAAGCTCGGGAAGGATTCTGAACGCCGCGTGATCCTAGGGGCCTGCCTTCCCGGCGTAGCCTTCGAAGCGCTGGCGATGGAGCCGGAGGTCGCAGTGCTTCTGCCCTGCAATGTGGTGGTGCGCAGACTGCCCCTTGAGGTGGAAGTCACCGCCGTGGATCCACGCGCATTATTCACGCTCACCGAACGCCTGGATCCCGCCCAGGCGGCGGAAGTGCAGGCGAAATTGCAGGCGGCGTTGGAGCGGATCTAGGGTTGGATATCCCGGCGCTCTGGACAGGGCGCGCAAAATTGTATTGGCGATTATTTTCACCCTCCCCAACTTTGAAGGATGGTGCGACATGCTGCCATTCCTTGTGCCCCAGGTCCAAGCACCCGTCCCGGCGCCACTCCCGGCGCCACTCCCACTCCCATTGCTCTTGCCGGACGCCACCCGAACCGCGCTGCTGGAAGCCCTGGCCGATGGACGCAAGGCCGAGGCTACCTACGCCGCGGTGCTGGCCAAATTCGGCCCCGTTGAACCCTTTCTCAGCATCGTGGATGAGGAACACTGCGATCAGGAGACCCTGCTGGAACTCTTCCGTGTCCATCAAGTCGAAATCCCCCGAATCCTCACCAAGGAGCGCCACCCTCAACGCCAGCCACCTTGCCGGAGGCTTGCGCCGCGGGGGTAAAAATCGAGGAAGCGTCCATCGCCCTGTATGACCGGCTTCTGTCCCAGATTCGGGAAAGCGATGTGCGAATGGTATTCCGCCAGTTGCAGGACGCCTCGCGGAGCCACCACCTGCCAGCATTCCGCGCCTGCGCCAAGCCTTGATTCCTGATCCTGGATGATCAAGCCTGAGGTTCAACAACCTTCGGCAAATCCCCCGGCAGCCGGTCCAGATGCAATGGCAGGGGTGTTGATAGCGCTTTGCGCAACGCTTCCGGAAGTTTCGCATACGCCTGGAGCGCGGCGGACTTGCTGGGGAAGGCGCCATAGCAGGCCTGCCACCAGCGGATCCCGTCCTTGCGCACAAAGGGCAGCACCATGAGATCTTCGGCCTCTTTGCCACCGTGTTTTGCCAGCACTTTGAGCCCGCCGATGGAACCTGACACCACCAGGCGGACGGTCCATCGATCCGGCGGGGCCGCGGCCCGCTGGACCTCGCTCAACGCGATGGCGAGGGGCAGATTCGCTTCGCGGAAGGCGGCGGTCTTCGTGTCATTGGCAGTCACCGCCTTTGAGCTGGCAGGCGGCGGCTCGATGGTTTCGGTGGCTTGAATGGCTTTGGTGGCTTTGGCGGCGCGCACAGGGTTTCCGCTGAGGGCCTTGGGTGGTTCCGCTGGTTGGTTCCTGGCTTCGGATGTCGGGTTTCTGGATTCTGAATTTGCTGCGGTTTCGTTCGTTTGCGCGGCCTTTTGCGTGTTGGCGGGTCTCTCTGGAAGCCCCGGTATGACACGGATCTCCAGGCTGCGGCTGGAGCCGCCCAGGACATTCGCGGCGCTCAGGGTGTAGACGGTGGTTTCCGTGGGCTGCACGGTGATGCGGTCCTTGCCATCCAATTCGATCCCACCGGGTTCAAGCCGCACCTTGGAATCGCCCACGCATTCCCAGTGCAATTCCACGGGTTCGCCAGGCCGGATGGCGCTCTGCGCTGCGGAAAACGCACAGACTCGCGCAGGCTGCCCCACCGGAGATTTAAGAACCTGAACTTCCACCGTGCGGGAAGCTCCACCCGCAAAATTGGAAGCAGTGATGGTGTAGCGCGTGGTTTCCAACGGAGTAACAGTGATCTCGCTCTGGCCGTCCAGCTCCAGGCCGCCAGGTTCCAGCTTCACCTTGGCGGTGCCCGTGCAGGTCCAGTGCAGCACCACCGGCTCGCCTGGCAGCACGGCGTGGGTGCTGGCCTCGAAAGCGCAGACTTTGGCCGGTTCACCGTAAGGCGCGTAGGGTTCGATGCGCACTTCCACGCGACCCAGCATCGCGCCGCCGGGCTTGGCCTCGGTGAGCGTGTAGATGGTGGTGGCGGACGGCTTGACCGTGGCCTGGCCCTTGGCTTCCATCACGAGCCCGCCCGGATCCAGGCGCACCTTTCCCGCGACCGCGCAATCCCACCGCAAACCCACTGAATCCCCGGGCCGAACCGCCTGGGCGGTGGCTTCGAAGACATTGGTCTTCGCGGCTTCCGGGGCGGAAGGCTGCTGGGCGCGCGCATTCACTGCGACCAGCAAGATGGATGTGAGAAGGGTGGTTCGGAGCATGCGGGTACCGTTCGGGTGACCCTATAGTTTAAGGCCTATTGGTGTGGGCAATCTGAGCAATGAGGAGCGATCGTTCAGGAATAAGGGTGGGACATCCCAAAAAAACACACGAATCTCCTATTGATGTCTTTTGATGCCATCATAAAATGATGATAAGGAGCGCATCATGTTCAGCACCACCCTTCGCATTGATGAAAGCCTGGGCCATTTCCTGCAAGAGGCCGCACGCCGAAGCGCGCTCAGCGTGAATGCGTTTCTTGCTGATCTGATCCGCCGGGAGCAGGAGTCCACCGCCCGGAAGCGCCTTGCCCACGACTGGCGTGCCTACGCTGAGGACGCCGAGGCCCAGGACGTAAGCTACGCCATGGCTGCCCAGGCCCAAGTCGTGGCAGAACCTAAGCGGAAAGCCTATGGGGCTAAGCCCAAGGGCGCTGCGGTTTCTACTGCCAAGCCCAAGACAACACCCAAGACAACACCCAAGACAACACCCAAGACAACACCCAAGACAACACCCAAGACAACATCCAAGGGAAAGGCTGGAATGCTGGGCTCCGCCCGATGAGCGAGTCCCTGCAAACGTGCAACCGGGGTGAAATTTGGATGCTCAATTTTGAGCCACGGCGGGGTTCCGAGAAGGGCGGTTTTAGGCCTGGAATCATCATCCAAACAGATCTCGGCAATCACGCGCCCGGCGCCCGCACCACCATCGTGGTGCCACTCACCACCAGCGGCCGCCCTTTCGTTTTCTATATCCCCGTTCCAAAGACCAAAGCCACGGGCCTTCCCGCGCCCAGTTGGGCGAACTGCACCCAACTCTTCACCGTGGATAAGGAACGACTCGTGAAGCGACTGGGAAAAGCGGATGGCGGCATCATGAAAGAAATAGGAGAGGCCATCAAAGCTACGCTGGAGTTGAAGGGTTGATACCTCGTCGCGTTTTGTCGTGTAGAAAATGATTCACCGCCAAGACGCCAAGCACTCCAAGAAAGCCAATCACTACCACTCATAATTTGGGCCGGAAACCGCTTCGCGAGGCGCGTAGCGCCTGCGGGCCGAAGGCCCGCAAATTCAGGCGGCCCGGCGGGCTCACGCTTAGGTGTGATCCGCGCCGGGCCGCCTGAATTTCATCCGCGAAGCTGGCACATGACGAGTCTCTTTGTGCCTTGGTGGTTCTATTTCTTTGAATACAACTCGGTATGAAACCCCGTGGCTGTTTATAAAACCGCGTCCATGGGCGCCGTTTCTCCGGCGCGCAGGGCCACGGCTTGGGCCGCTACCAGGGGCAGGCCCCGGTGGGCGAAGTGGATCGCCACCTGGATCTTGTTGTGGTAGAAAGCTGCTTCCGGGCTTTCTGTGAGCAGAGCGCGCACCGCTGCTGCATCTTCTGCGGCCACGCCCCGCTCCTGGAGGAGCGCGGCCAGCTTGGCTTTGGCCACCAAGGCCTGTTGCAGCAATAAGTGGCCCGCAACCATGTGGCCGAGCATGTCCAGCATAGGCACAGCGTTCAAGACGGTCAGCATCATACCGTTCTCACGGGCGGGAAGCTCGGTGAGCACTGTGCCCATGGCCTTCGCGGCCGAGGCCAGCTGCTGGGCGGAGGAAGCCAGGATTGGGTCCGATGCGAGCGACTGGGCGGCTTCCGCCACCAAGCCCAGGAGATGCTTCACGGGACGCCCTTCCTGCATGCGGAGTTTGCGCCCCACCAAATCGAGAGCCTGGATGCCGTTGGTGCCCTCGTAGATGGAGGCGATCTTGCAGTCCCTCAAGTACTGTTCGGCCGGGTAATCCATGGTGTAGCCGTAGCCGCCAAAGGTCTGGAGCGCCCATTCCGTCACGCGGAAACCCCAGTCCGAGCACCAGGCCTTGCATACCGGCGTGAACAGCTCCACCAGGCCTTGCCAGCGGTCGTGTTCCTCGCCCTTGGTCACGTGAGCCATATCCATGCACCAGCCTGTGTAAGAGACCAGGGCGCGCATGGCCTGCACATAGGAGGCCTGCAGCAGCAGGGAACGGCGCACCTCGGGATGCTGCACGATGGGAGATTGGGGGGCGTCTGCTTTCTTGTTGGAGAAGCTGCGGCCTTGGAGCCGCTCGCGTGAGTAGGCCAGGGCGGCCTGCTGGGCGGCGGCGGCGATGCTTAGGCCCTGGATGCCCACTTCATAGCGGGCCGCGTTCATCATCTGGAACATTAAGCTGATGCCCTGGCCTTCCTGGCCCAGCAGGAATCCCTGGCAGGCGCCGCTGTTCCCGAACACCAAACTGCAAGTAGGGGAACCGTGGATGCCGAGCTTGTGCTCGATTCCGGCGCAGACCACATCGTTGGGATCGCCCAGGGAGCCATCCGTAGTCACGCGGATTTTGGGAACCACGAAAAGGCTGAGGCCCTTGGCGCCTGCGGGAGCTCCGGGGGTTCGGGCCAGCACCGCGTGGATGATGTTCGGTGTCAGGTCGTGGTTGCCGCTGGTGATGAATATTTTTTCGCCGCTCAACAGGTAGCTGCCATCGGCCTGCTTCACCGCCGAGGTCTTGATTTCGCCGAGATCGCTGCCGGCGCCTGCTTCCGTGAGACACATGGTGCCGGTCCATTCGCCGCTGTACATGCGCTCGCAGTAGGTGGCCTTAAGCTCATCGGATCCAAAGTTCTCGATGAGATGGGCCGCGCCGCGATTAAGAAGGATCTGGAGGCTCAAGGAGGTATTGGCTCCCATGATGAACTCGCTGATGCCGGTGCCTACCGAGTCAGGGCAGCCCCATGCCTCCGAACATGGTCCCCATGGTGGGGCTGATCCAGCCCCCGGAGGCAAGGTCCTGGTAGGCCGTTGCGAAGCCTTCGGGGAGATAAACCTGGCCATTCTCGAAGCGGGCCCCGATGCGGTCTCCCGCCTCGTTGCAAGCCGCAACGCTGCCTTTGCTGACCTTCAGCGCCTCATCCAGCACCATCTCCAGCTGCTCGCGGTCGAATTCGCCGTAAGCCTCAGAGTCCAGCACCGCGTCGAGATCCAGCCACTCAAAAAGGTTGAACTTGATGTCGCGGGCATCGTCCAGGTATTTCATGGAGCCTCCAGAATGGGTGATGGGATGGGCAGGATGCAAAAGCCACAGAAAGGCGCACCATCATTCTTTTCCCTGCCGCCCATTCCGTCTATTCCCTACCGTGGGACAAGATGGTGGGCTCGGTGTGAGGGACAGTCTTCGAAGCCCGCGCGACCCAGCTCGTTGGCCGTGCCGTGCAGGTTGTCGATATTTCAATCCACGCGCGGGTTTCGAAGCCCGCGCGACATGCGGTGGAAGACGGCCTTTTTGCCGGAAACTGGTTTCAATCCACGCGCGGGTTTCGAAGCCCGCGCGACCCTGTACAAACCCATTCGTAGTATCCACATTCAGTTTCAATCCACGCGCGGGTTTCGAGGCCCGCGCGACCGATTGCCTCAAGGATGGTGATTTCGGGGACGTGTTTCAATCCACGCGCGGGTTTCGAGGCCCGCGCGACATCATCTGCCCCCAGCACACCCCATTCCGCATCGTTTCAATCCACGCGCGGGTTTCGAGGCCCGCGCGACCGTGACGGCCGCGGGCCACAGGTGCGAGATTTTGGTTTCAATCCACGCGCGGGTTTCGAGGCCCGCGCGACGAAACCGGGCAGCCAAACGGTCCGAACCCCTTGTTTCAATCCACGCGCGGGTTTCGAGGCCCGCGCGACGATGGCGCCCTGAAGGTGGTCCTGGCCATCAACGGTTTCAATCCACGCGCGGGTTTCGAGGCCCGCGCGACGAGGGCACTAGGCGGTGATGCCTAGGGCCAGGCGTTTCAATCCACGCGCGGGTTTCGAGGCCCGCGCGACGTCATTCGGGAGCAAGCCGTATCCTGGTTTTTCGTTTCAATCCACGCGCGGGTTTCGAGGCCCGCGCGACCTCAGGGAGCACGCCGGGTTGAGTGTTGCCATTTGTTTCAATCCACGCGCGGGTTTCGAGGCCCGCGCGACCATGGGGAGGCTCCGACTAGCAGCGGTCATACCTGTTTCAATCCACGCGCGGGTTTCGAGGCCCGCGCGACGCGGCACTATGGGGTTGAGCACCGATATCGGCAGGTTTCAATCCACGCGCGGGTTTCGAGGCCCGCGCGACCAGATGGACAAAATCAAAGGGCTTCACGACTCAGAGTTTCAATCCACGCGCGGGTTTCGAGGCCCGCGCGACAAACCCTGGTGCGGCTGGATGTGCAGCGTACCGGCGTTTCAATCCACGCGCGGGTTTCGAGGCCCGCGCGACCGCTGAAGCGGTACGAGCCGCGCATCGAGGTCGTGTTTCAATCCACGCGCGGGTTTCGAGGCCCGCGCGACCCGCAGCCTAGGTCTGTATAAGGCTCTGGATAGCGGTTTCAATCCACGCGCGGGTTTCGAGGCCCGCGCGACCGGTAGCGGCTTACCTAATACCTCGAAGATCGCGTTTCAATCCACGCGCGGGTTTCGAGGCCCGCGCGACTCCGTCTTCTCGCGTCGACTCTCGCGCAGGTAGTTTCAATCCACGCGCGGGTTTCGAGGCCCGCGCGACGGTGTTTACGGAAATCGAAAACGCCAAAGACTTGGTTTCAATCCACGCGCGGGTTTCGAGGCCCGCGCGACAAGGCCAGGGACATGTACCTGTCATCACCGGTTTGTTTCAATCCACGCGCGGGTTTCGAGGCCCGCGCGACGGAAAGCGGTTTCGGGATTCCCGTGGCCCACCTGTTTCAATCCACGCGCGGGTTTCGAGGCCCGCGCGACCTACGAATTGATTGATGCCAGTGGCACCAATTCCGTTTCAATCCACGCGCGGGTTTCGAGGCCCGCGCGACCGTCTTTGGTCTCGACGCGCAGGGCGCCGTCGGAGTTTCAATCCACGCGCGGGTTTCGAGGCCCGCGCGACGTCAGCGCCTTGAACCCGGCTATGGCACAGATCGTGTTTCAATCCACGCGCGGGTTTCGAGGCCCGCGCGACTGGCGCATACACCTTGCAGCTGGATATCAGCGTGTTTCAATCCACGCGCGGGTTTCGAGGCCCGCGCGACCACAAGGCGGCGGAAAATGGCGGAACCAAAAATTGTTTCAATCCACGCGCGGGTTTCGAGGCCCGCGCGACTTCCTCAGCCTGAGACGGCGCGATGATGACCGCGGTTTCAATCCACGCGCGGGGTTCGAGGCCCGCGCGACGCGGAGTATCCCCAAATTCGAGAGGGATGCCCCGGTTTCAATCCACGCGCGGGTTTCGAGGCCCGCGCGACCGTCCGAAACGTGACCTTGTCGGCCTTCCACACATTGTTTCAATCCACGCGCGGGTTTCGAGGCCCGCGCGACTTCGCGCCCGCGGCCGTGATGGTGGCCACAAACTGTTTCAATCCACGCGCGGGTTTCGAGGCCCGCGCGACAAATAGCCTGGCCAGTACCCGCCAAAGCGGTCGTGTTTCAATCCACGCGCGGGTTTCGAGGCCCGCGCGACGGGTGAATTTTTAGAAAAATCCTGAATAATTTTGTTTCAATCCACGCGCGGGTTTCGAGGCCCGCGCGACGTGTTTCGTCAAGGCCGTCGCGGCCATGCTGATGTTTCAATCCACGCGCGGGTTTCGAGGCCCGCGCGACGGTCGCGGAGATCCAGCAGACTGGTGGATGCTTGTTTCAATCCACGCGCGGGTTTCGAGGCCCGCGCGACATTGAAGAGCACACCAGGCTGGTTGGAGATCCAGTTTCAATCCACGCGCGGGTTTCGAGGCCCGCGCGACGCGGTCGCGGAGATCCAGCAGACTGGTGGATGCTTGTTTCAATCCACGCGCGGGTTTCGAGGCCCGCGCGACTCACCCAACGCTAAATATTGGGTGTAAAGGTGTTGTAAGAGGTAATACGCGAAGGGCTGCCTGCGGAACCCCTTCCTTGTTGAAGAAAAGCTAGCCTTCTTCTCTAAATATTTGGTTTTCAAAGACCTGTGAAACGGCGCGAAGTGTCCTGGGAATTGCCGTTCACTGGGGGTTCGCGCCGAGCCTTCAAAGCACCAGCGGAGCCTCGAAATCGAGACTGGGTTTGGTGCCATGGTGCTCGGCTTGTTTGACATCGTCTTCACCGAGAAAGTAAAAACGCAGACTATCTTCCTTTGGATCGTAGATCGAGAGCAGTTTACCGCGAAGGTCTGTCCAAAGCGCGGGCGTAAGGTTGCATTCGAATACGGAAAATTGGACGCGCTGCCAGCAGCTCAGGCAGGCTTTGGCGACTCTCCGCAGGCGCCGCCGCCCTTCCTTCTCCAAAGTCGTGATGTCGTAGGTCACGAGCACAACCATGTCTCAGCCTTTCGGATGAAATGGTGGGAAGGCATCGAGATCGCCCCGTAGCGTTCGGGCCAGAAGTCGTGCTTCCAGGAGCGGCACAAGGCCCCATGGCACGTCCTGATTCAGGAAGGGATGCTGGATGATCTCGGCCTTCCGTTTCTGGTGTGAAGTGATCACGGTCTTGCGTGTGTCATCGTCCATCTCCACCGCACCGCTTTCGGTAACGCGAAAACCCTTCGCGTTCACCTGTTGATTATTCACAAGAGTGAGCGCCAAACGATCCGCTACCAACGGCCGCAAATGCTCCATCAGATCCAGTGCCAAGGCTGGGCGTCCCGCACGGAAGGCATGCAGAAACCCAAGCGCCGGGTCCAGACCTACGGTTTGAAGCGCTGAAATACAATCTCCCAGCAAGAGTGCGTAGCCAAAAGAAATCAGGGCGTTGAGTGGATCCTTCGGCGGGCGACGATTGCGGCCGTTCCACTGAAAAGCCTCGCGCTGCTGGCGCACCAGATGGCCAAACACGTTGAAATAGGTAGCGGCCCCCTCGCCTTCGCAGCCACGCACCTGATCGTGCGTCTCCATGCGGTCTACCTGATCCTGGATCAGTGGCATCCGGGTGGCAGCTCGGGCCAATTCTGTTGCGCTTTCGCCCTCTGCCTCGCGGGCGGCCCGCTGCAATACATGGCGCTGATTGGCCAGCTTGCCCTGGACCATGGACTTGGCGAGGGCCAGGCTGCGCTCAGTATCCGCATGGGCCCGGTGCTGGTTCACGCGCAGCAGCGCGCTTGAGTGATCCAGGCCCTCCAGACGCCCTAGAAAACGGCCCCGCTCCGTAAGAAAACTAACGGCCACATCCCGTTCCAAACACATGTGCATCAGCTCGGGACTCAAGTACACCGGCCCCATGCACACGATGGCTTGCAGATGATGAATGGGCACCTGCAGGCGCTTCTCCCGCTCGATCTTCACCACGACCGTTTCGCCTTCCTTGTAAAGCTGCGTTTCGGGTGTGGTGAGGTAAAGGGTGTTCAGAAGGATCATCGGAGCCCCCGCAGATAGGCATCCTGCGCGCCGGGGCCAGGAAGGTCCGGCATGCAGAGATCTTTCAGGCTGCACTGTTCACACTTGGGTCCGGGCTCTGGCGGCGGCGTCCGTCCCTCCTTCAGCATGGACAGAATCTCCCGCACGGCTTCCAAGGTTTCCAGCCGAAGAAGTTCATCAATGGCCACTTCGCGGCGACGCCGTGAGGCTCCGAAATATAGGGCTCCCGCTGGAACGCGAACCCCCAACATTTCCTCCAGGCACAGCGCCTGGGCGCAGAGCTGCAATTCCGCGTGGCGGAAATTATTCTTGATGCTGCGTTTGTATTCCACCGGGAAAGGGCGGCCCGTCACCGGGTAAGCGGGATCATCGTAGAAGGCCACCAGATCAGCCTTCCAGATGAGCCCGTGCCGCTCCGATTTCAGCGCCAGTGCCCGTGCCAAGCGGACGCCCGGACGCTGTTCGAGACCAGGAAGATCCACCTTCTCGTGAAGCTGCTTGCCTTCAACCGTGCGGACATTCTCTGCCCACATCCCCTCCAAATGGATGAGCCCACACTGCCGCCGACAGAAGCTCCAATGCTCCAGCGCGGAAAGGGGAACCAGCAGATCGTCGTCTTCCATGGATCAATGCACGGGGACCATGGTGCGGATTACAGGAAGGGGTTTTCCATCAAGGAGAAGTTCGTAATCCGTGAACGCGCGGGCTGGACCCTCGGTGGTCCGCTTCCAGGTCACCCGATCGAACAGATCGCTGGCATGCGCGTTTCCAAGGGCTGTCTCGTGTTCAAAGATTACGAGTCTCCGTGTGGTCATGAGCCCTCGCGCGGCGGAATGGTCGTGATCGAACATGTCTTCCAGGGCCTGCCAAAAGAGATTCAGGTCATCCTGGGTGAAACCCGTTTGTGAGGCCAGATGGGCCGAAACGAAGCCGTGGGCGCAGTAGAGACCGTAGGGAACGGTGTACTTGCGGCCTTGGATGCCTACCTGTTCCTCGTACCCCTTCTCTTCCATGCGGGCCGCAGAAACGGTCAAAGCATGTTCCAGCGCAACAACTGGTTCGACGGAGCGTGCGAAAGTCAGCTGAATGGGACCGCGGACTTGTCCAGCATTTGGCCCAGTGCTCATCACTGCCCCGAATGTGCGGATGTCAAAAAACTTTGCACAAAGGTAATCTCGTCCCTTAGCGACCTCTGATCCTTGGGCAGATCCTTTGTCTTTTCGTTTCTTTCCGTCAGCATCCTGCTCGCTTTGGAGATCAACACAAAGCTCTTCATAACCTATGCGAATCTCTTTATTCAAGATCGTCTCGATACCAGATATTTCTTTTGATTTTACGAATATATCGAAAGGTACCTGTGACTTCTTAGCGAGCTGCACATAGTTCCGAACCTTCCGCTTGAGACAGACATCGGTAACGAGGCCCATGCCCGTCTCCGCATCTACGCGGGGCAAGTTGCCAGCGTCGGGATCGCCATTTGGGTTGCCATCCTGCACATCAAAGAAGAGGACGAAATCGTAACGCTTGGTGAGGGTCATGGCTGGCTCCTTAGGCCTGGGTTTCCGTGTCAGACTTGGTGGACTTTGTGAAGAAAGCTTGGCGCTGATGGTAGTAACCAATGGCGAAGCGAGCCTGTTCTTCCATGGGGAGGTGGGGCTGTGGCCCATTCGGAGGAAGGAGGTCAACAATTTCGCCGAGCATCCGCTCTAGGTTTACAGCCTCACCCCGTCGCTCGATCTTCTTGAGATGATGGTTTTTCAGCTTCATCAGGAGTGGATAGGTGGTTACCGGGGAGCTTGAAAAGGCACCATAGAAACGGTCCCTGATGCTTGCATTGACTTCCTGGTAGTTGTTGGAAGCCGACTGGATTCTTTCCAGAACAGCAAAGATGCGCCCAAGGACATAACCCTGGTTGGTGTAGGTCGGATCTAACGACACGGCGATCTCCTTTTGATCGGTGGGCCTTTGATGAAGGGCTCGGTTGAGGACAGCCTTAAGCACGGCTGCCCTGGCACGGGTCACGGTGCGCTCGGCGCGGATGCGACGAACGGCGAGTTGGAGCAAGGTCTGGGGATAGAGTCCGCCACTGAGGATGGCGCGCACCACGGCCCCCGCGAGATTGGGCGGTACATTTTCCGCCTTTCCCCCCAGGACGAGACTACAGAGCAGAGGCATGAGGGCACGGTGGCCTGGATCCTTGGGAGAAAGCACGATCTCCAGATCGTCAAAGTGTCGGCGCAGTTTTTCGGAAAGGCTCGCCAGAGTGTCCTGGTGCCAGAAGCGCACTGAGATACGCGCAGCGTTGGGGGAAAGGCCCAGCACGAAAAAGCGAGTATTGCCCTCGGCAGCGAGATTGCCCGTGAATGTGCTCTCATAGAGAGCCTTGACGGCAAGCCTTTCTGCATCCGGGTCATCCTTCGGGGAAAATCCGAAATAGGCCGCGAAGTGGTTCTCGAAATCCGTCTTTCGCTGGGCCCAGAAGACGGTGGTGGCATCACCCACCTGGAGTTTTTGCTTGGAGTCCTTGGAGAGAAGAGACTTCAGTGCGGTTGTATAGGCTGCTTCGGCCGCCTTGCCAACAGGTGCATTGAAGGCCTGTTCTTTCCCATAAGAGTCATAACCACTGTTTCGTTGAAAATTGACGAGTGATTTCGAGTCCTTGCTGATAGGCGTTCTGGTGTGAAGGCGAGCAATCTCACCTCGATTGCCTGTGATCAAACAAATTCCAATTTGTGAACTGCTTTCCTCATTCATTGCTCCAGCGGTATCGTCAACTTCAGCCTGAACGATGGCGCGAATTGACTCTGAACAAGGAATGGGACCCGGCTCTCCATCGAGACGAAACGCCACATTGCACCCTGGAATTCTCTGGCACTCAGGCCATAGACCAGCGGACAATACTTCTGAAATCCGCGCTGAGCGGTAGAAGTTTCGCATCGCACGGATTCCAGGTTCAGAGGGGAAGCGTTCCTCAAGCGAACTAAGCGACTCGGTCCAAGCGAGGTGTTGTTCCTGCGCGAGAAGTTTATCTTTTGGCTCTTCTGATTTCGAATGGCGGAGCACATATCCGGTGTGGTCCCACAACAGGTGTGTGATCGCATAGCTTTTCGAGCCGGAACGCGGTTTAGGCTTTGGTAACAGGTATTGCTTCGAACGCCTGTTCCGGCCCTCGCCTTCACGAGTGTCTTCAAGCGCGAGAAACAGGCCTTCAGAATTGATGACGATTACAAATGGAAGCTCGACCCAGGCGAATCCTTCTGGAGCAAGGTCACCTTTCCGCTGGTAGTAGTCGTAAAGCGCCTGCAGGATCATCGCCGCACCTCGGGGCTATCCCAGTCGGGCACCTCCACGGCGCCCTTTTCCAGCTTCGCCCGGAAGAAGGCCGGGGCCGGGCCTCCTTCGGCTGAGAAATCCAGGTCGTAGAGCATGAAGCCTAGTTCACGCGTCTCGGGTATGGGCGCTGGTTCCCGACTCAGGTCTTCCACCAGGCGCACGGATGTTGCGCTGAACTCCCGGCAGCCCAGGTAGGGCTGGTTGAAAGACTGGCCCTTGCGGGCACGGCGCTCGAACATCGCCTGGTATTTGCCGGGGTTCTCCTCCCGGCCCCGCAGAATCCTTTCCTCGGGATCTTCCAGACTCTCGGGCAAAGGGTGAAGCGATGTGGGGCGTTTCCCAGGCGGAATGTACACCAGGTCCGCGTGTAGGCGGTAGGCCACATCCCGCAGGAAAAGGCCCGCCCTTTGCTGACGGTTGTCCTCGATGAAAAGTCCATTCTTGCCGCTCATGACGGCCCCCACTTCGTTGCGCCGCACGGAGGTCCACTGGATTTGGTTCAGCACCTCGATCTTGCGTACAGCCCAATGGATGGCGGGTTTCCATAAAATGGCTTCGAAGATGGCGCGGGCAGCGGACGGCGTCATGACGTCGTAGCTCACCCGCTCCACCTTCATCTCCGGGCGGGTGAAGCAGGCGAAATCGCCGCGTACCTCCAGGCAGTAGCATTTATCCCAATGTTCCATTGGTGCCTCCTAGCGGTTCGGTTTAAGGGATGTATGTTTCCGGATTCCATGCGGAACCATCGGGGCAGAGGCCCAACCTCGGGTCGTAAAGCCCATCCACGGCTTGGGCCCAAATGCCGCCATATTCCAGGATCTCGCCACGATCCTGCAAGGCTCTGAAAGTCCGTTCAGAAATGTTCACGGTATAGCGCTGGAGCTTGCGCATTCGAACCCGACTGGGGCCGCTGGACCGCAGTTCTTCCAGCAGCCGCTGGATTTCAGCCTTCTGGGGCGGATACCAGACGAGCAGCGCGCGCTGGGCTTGATCATCAATGAGCAGGAATCTGGTGGCAGCGGTCCGGAACTGGAACTGGCCTGCTTGGGCATCATCCTCCAGTAGGCCCTTCATGTCCTTAGCGTCGAAGCTGTTGACGCGGCCAAAGAAGCATTCGAAGTAGTGCTTGAAGGCTTCGGGATCGAGGTTCGCCACGAGTTCTGGGAAGCAGCGAAGCATTTCATGGCCAGCTTCCTCGCCCTTCCTCAATAGCCCAGGCGGCGCGGGTTTGGGCGGCGCAAAGTAAACGACATCACCCAATCGCCCTGATTCGTTCAGCTTGCCCTCACGGTTGCAGCGCCCTGCAGCCTGGGCGATGGAATCCAGCCCCGCCATGGCCCGGTAGACCACCGGGAAATCAATGTCCACGCCAGCTTCCACCAACTGCGTGCTGATGACACGGATGGGCCACCCGAGTTTAAGCAAGGCTTTGATGAGAGTAATAACATCGCTGCGATGTTCGGCACACATGAGGGCCGAAAGATGAATGGTGCCTTCGGGCATCAGGGCCTGCAGATCCCGGCAATCCTTCCGTGTGTTCACGATGCAGAGAACTTGGTCGTGTCGGGAAAGCTCCATCGCAAGGTCTTTCCAGACCACGGGCACCAGCTCTGGATGCTGGGGCCTCAAGGTGACACGGCGCAGGCTCCTGGATAGCTCGCCTGGATTCGGCATCAGTTCCCGCACTCTTTCCAGGCCTTGGAACGCTGCCTTCTGGGATCCGATGCGGCCCACCAAAGCAGGCTGGGTTGCGGTGCATAGCAGTGCGGAGACGCCGAAATTCATCGTGAGTCCCTGGAGGACGCCCAGGATGGGCCGCAGATATTCCGGGGGCAACATCTGGGCTTCATCCAGAATCACCACGCTGTCCACCAGGTTGTGGAGCTTGCGGCAGGCGGAGGTGCGGGAGGCAAAGAGGCTTTCGAAGAACTGGACGTTGGTCGTGACGATGATGGGTGCATCCCAATTTTCGGAGGCCAAACGGCTCTGGGGGCTTTCCTTTTCGGGATCCAGGTTGCTGTGGTGTTCTAGCACCGCAGCGTCTCCGAACACCTTGCGCAACTCGGCGGCGGTCTGTTCGATGATGCTGGTGTAGGGGATGACCACGATGATCCGGCGCTTGTTGAAACGAACGGCGTGTTCTAAGGCGAAGGCCATGGAGGCCAGCGTCTTGCCACCGCCCGTGGGTACAGTAAGGGAGAATAGTCCTGGCTCCAGGCCGCTCCCGGCCCGACATGCGGCCAGCACATCCCGGCGGACGTGATTCACGGGTGTATCGGCGGCTCCGCCCTGCTTCACGGTCATGTATGCGTCGAAGCGAGCCTTGAGGGAAACCAAATCTTCGATCATGGCGCCCCGACCTTCGGCCTTCTCGGGATTCATGAAAGCTTCGGTATCAAGGAAGTCTGCATCCACGAGGCAGGAGAAGAGCATGCGGATCCATAGGTGGAAGTGTTGCTCATCCACACAGGGGCGGCTCGTGAGAACGGGTGGATCGAGAAGGTCCCGTGAAATTTCGCCTTCCGAGGCCTTGGCCAGGTTCTCCACGGCATTCAACCGAACGGACAAAGAGCCACCTATTCCAATCTCGTGGCCCCAATCCGGAAGTCCCGCATGGTGCCCGGCGATGAGATAGGCAAGGACCCGGCCCGCAGGCCCGAGATGTCCGGTAGCATGCAGTGCACCTGCGGAACTGTGGTCCAGTTTGCCCGATACACCTTCTAGGTGGGCTTCGGGGTCATACCCACTCTTCCCCTTCAGATAGGTCTGCCAAGCTGGGTTGAACTTCCCCAGATCGTGCCAGAGACCCGACTGGTAGGCCCAATCCGCGTTCTTGAAGGGTTCGGCGAAGGCTGCGGCGCGTTTGGCGGTCCCGAGCAGATGGCCAGCCAAGGGGTGTTCCTGCCAAGTCCCATCGGTGAGTTGGCGGACATGCGCTAGGGGCTTGCGATTCATCAAATTTGTGTGTGCATTCATACCAAGCCTTTCAGGAGACATAATCCTTCTGGTGAGGACACCGATATCCCCTAGCCACTGTCTGTAGGTGTTGCATTCGTGAATCGAATCTACTCGCTTCTCTCAAGGAGCCCGCTATGAACCATCTGGATTGCCCGCTTTCCCCCAAGGAACGCCAGGCGCTCTGGACCTACCTGGGCGGTACGGCGGCTCCGGCAGGAGGGTTGGGGCCAGAAGCCTTGGATGGCTTCTTCACGGCCCTGGTCATCGGGCCAGAGACCGTAATGCCGAGCGCGTACCTGCCGGTGGTGCTAGGCAAGTCCGAATTCACGAACGAAGAAAGCGCGCGCCGGATCGTTGGGTTCATGATGCGGCGATGGAACCATCTGGCCTCCACTTTGCTGGACGGTCGGATGCCTGCGCTTTGGATCTTCCAGACGCCCAAGGATCAGAAGGGTTCTGCCTGGTGCCGGGGTTTCATGTGGGGCACGACCTTCTTCGCTGAAGCGTGGGAGCGGCTGTCGGAACAGCCCCAGTTCGATATCTATGTCCACAGCATCCAGATGCTCGCGGGGGCGTTATATGGACCGTTCCCCGTATTCAGCCATAAGGAGCGTGAAAGCTATTACATGTTCATCCGCGATGGCATCCAGGTGCTGCACGATCACTGGCTGGTGGAGCGGAAACAGGAGGCCGGGACGATGCGCGTGGAGACCACGCCGATCAGAGACGGCTCTTAACGCTTCTTGTACGCCTCATCGTGATCGGTGTGGAGTGAAAGGAGCACCAGGCAGCGCCCTTTCACCATGCACTTCACGCGGGCGCTGCGGGTCAGTTCAACGGATTCCAACGGTAGGCCGGAAACCGGGTCGGATTGGTTTTGGATGCGGTGGAGATGGATGCCTTTATGGGAACGCAGTTCTTGTTCGTCTAAACGTTCGATGGTGCGGATGAGCTTGGCCAGGGCTTTCCGGACTGGCGCCTCGGCCCCAAGCGCATCCGCCATCAAGGTGGGCTGGATTTCAAGCTCCACTTATTTCTCCAGCTTCTTGAGGAAAGCAGCCCCCTTGCTGGAAGTCGAAGCGATCCCCTTGCCCGCATGGTGCTCGTTCAAGCCTGTCTTCGTCTTAGCCAAGGCTCCCGGCGTCCAGGCCCAGGCTTCGCTCAAAGGCACCGTGGCCACGGGCACGAGGAGGTAGTTGCCGTCCGGCTGCGCATGGATTTCCAGCGGCTGATCCAGGCCAGGCAGGGCCGGAAGCGTGATCCGGCGGCGGGCATCGGGAGTCAGAACTGGATTCATGGAGAGCCTCCAGATTCGAGAATAGTTCGCTAGGGGGAATAGGGCAATCCCCCAATTGGGTAATTGGGTGCCTCTTGTGAAACTGGGAGGCCGGTCACACCGGCGTGACGCTGCGCCGCTTCACGGGCCAGGTCTCGCGGCGGCGGGCGCGGGACAAGCGGGTGATGAGTTCGCCGCGCAAGTCGCCCGGATCCACGATGGCGTCTACGTGCAAATTGGCGCCCAGGCGCTTCAGGTCCACGTCTTCGTTGTATTCATCGCGCAGGGCTTGGATGTAGGCGGCGCGTTCCTCTTCGGGCTTGTCGGCGATCTTGTTGGCGAAGACGGCGTTCACGGCAGCCTCGGCGCCCATGACGGCGATGCTGGCGGTGGGCAGAGCGAGCGTGGCATCGGGGTCGAAGCCCGGGCCGCTCATGGCATAGAGGCCCGCTCCATACGCTTTCCGCACCACCACGCAAAAGCGCGGCGTGCTGCACGACGCCATGGCCGAGATCATCTTGGCGCCGTGGCGGATGATGCCCTGCTTTTCCACGGCGCTGCCGATCATGAAGCCCGGCACATCGCTCAGGAAAACCAGTGGGATGCCGAAGGCATCGCAGAGGGTCATGAATCGCGTGGCTTTGTCGGCGCTGTCCACGAACAGCACGCCGCCCTTGACCCTTGGCTGGTTGGCCACGATGCCCACGGGTTTGCCGTCCATGCGCGCCAGCCCTGTGATGATTTCGCCCGCATAGAGTTTCTTGATCTCCAGGAAGGAGCCATCATCCACCAGGCCTTCGATGAAATCCTTCATCTGGAAGGCGGTGTTGATGTCAGTGGGCACGATGTGGGAAAGTGGTTTCGCTTTGGCCGCGACAGGCTTGGAATCTCCTACGGGCAGCGAGTCTTCGCAATGCTGGGGGAAGTAGGCGATGTACTTCTTGCACAGCTCGATGGCCTCCGCTTCCGTCTTGCAGAGGAAATCCCCGCAGCCGGAAATGGAGCAGTGCATGCGCGCGCCGCCCAGGTCCTCGAGGCTGATCTTCTCGCCGATGACCATCTCCGCCATGCGGGGCGAGCCCAGGTACATGCTCGCGTTGCCCTCGATCATCATCACCACGTCGCAGAAGGCCGGGATGTAGGCGCCGCCCGCCGCGGAAGGCCCGAAGAGCAGGCAGACCTGCGGCACCAGTCCCGAAAGCGCCACTTCCATATGGAAGATGGTTCCCGCATGGCGGCGGCCCGGAAACATGTCGAGCTGATCGGTGATGCGCGCTCCGGCGCTATCCACCAGATAAAGCATCGGGACTTTCTGCCGCATGGCCACTTCCTGGATGCGGATGATCTTCTCCACCGTCCGCGCGCCCCAGCTGCCCGCCTTGATGGTTGAATCGTTGGCCATGAGCGCCACCGGACGGCCGCCCACCGTCGCCGTGCCGGTCACTACGCCATCCGCCGGAAGCTCCTTGTGCAGCGCGTTGGCGAAGAGGCCGTCCTCTACAAAGCTGCCCTCGTCCACCAGCAGGCGCACCCGCTCTCGCGCGAAAAGCTTGCCCACTTCGGCGTTCTTTTCGTGCGCCTTGGCGTGGCCGCCTTTGCGGATGCGTTCGACTTCGGATTGGAGTTGTTCGGGATTCATGGATGCCTCTGGGACGAAAACTCCAGGGTATCGCGGGAGATTAGATTCATTTAGGAATGAAGTGTCCCGGCAACCAAGCATGGCTGGGGCCGCAGCAAGGGGTCGGGTAGCCTGTTGCTATGCCAGAATGCCGAATAGGGCAATCGCCGTCCGCCATCCCGCTGTCGTGGAGCTTCTTCGGCCGCTTCGCTCTGCGGATCCAGGCTGCGCATGCATAAGGTCCGTTCGGTACTGAAATCCCGTTCATTCCTCATTCTCTGGGGTTTTTACTTCTTCATTTTTGCGGCGGGATACCAGCTTTTTCCCGTGCTGCCGCTGCGCTTAAGGGAAATGGGCGCGACGCTGGCGGAGAGCGGGCGGTTCATGGCGGCCTTCACGGTGGGATCAGGGTTGGGCGCGCTGTTCACGGGCCCGCTGGGAGACCGGCTGGGGCAGCGGCGGGTGCTGCGCGGCGCCTCGCTATTCTGTGCGGCCTGTTTCTTCGCCTACGCGGTGATGCCCGGGCGTTGGGGATTCTATGTGTTGGCGCCTTTGCATGGCTTGCTTTGGTCGGGGCTGCGCACAGCTTCGGTGGCGGAAGTGGGCGGACTGCTGCCGGATGGCCACCGCGCTGAAGGACTATCGCTTTTTGGCCTGGCCAGCCCCGGTGGCGTGGCCGTAGGGCCGCTCTTGGGCTTGTGGCTCTTCCCGCACCTAGGCTTTCACTGGCAGATGGCGCTGCTTGGCGTCGCGTTTGTCGCCTCGCACGTGCTGGTGGGAAGGTTGCCGAAGGATCCCCCAAAAACCGAGCGGCCGCCCCTGAATTTGAGCCTGCCCGAGCGCAGTGTCTGGCTGCCCGCTGCGATTCTTTTCCTGCTGGCGTTGAGCTACGGCCCCATGCCTCCCTATGCGGCGCAGGAGGCTCTGGCGTTGCATCTGGCCTGGCCGTCGGCGCTGCTCACCTGTTTTGCCCTGGGCATGGTCGGGATGCGGTTCATCCTGGGGCTTCGCGGGTTGGGCGCCGATCCAATCCGCTTGGTGCCGGGGATGATGGCGATGGCTTTCCTGGGGAATCTGGTCCTAGCGGCCATGCCCGGGGGCGTCTTTTTGGGCCTGGACCTGGGACTGGCCCGCCACATCATGGGCGCCTTGATCTATGGCGGAGGCTACGGCATTGTCCACACGCTGATTTTTTCCGCAGTGATGACCCGAAGCTCCGCCGCGCGCAGAGGTGCCGCGGTGGGCGCGCTTTACGCAGCCTTTGATGCGGGTGTCGCCGTGGGTAGCTTGACCATCGGCTGGATCATGCAGCACCGCTCCTTCCGCTTCGGATGGGGCGCAGGCGCGGCCTGCCTGGTGGTGGCGTGGCTGCTGTGCATGCGATTGGCGAAGCGAACAGATACAGTCATCCCCAGGACTTGAAACTTTCAACTCTCAACTTCTCAACTTTTCAACTCTTCAACTTCTCAACTTCTCGACTTTTCGACTTCTCAACTTCTCGACTCTCGACTCTCGACTCTCGACCCCAGTCATTGAGCCGCCATGAGATTCTTAGGGCATGCCTGAATTCCGCTCCACCCTCTGGACCCGTCCCTTCCTGCTCATCTGGTCGTGCACCTTTTTAACTTTTTTTGCGGCCTTCCAGCTCTTCCCCACCGCGCCTCTGCGGCTGTTGGAGTTGGGTGCTTCGCGAGCGGAAAGCGGCCTCTTCCTGGCGATCTTCACAGGAGGATCCAGTTTCGGAGCGCTGGTGACGGGGCAGATGGCAGATCGCATGGGGCATCGGCGGATGCTTGTCGGCTCGGCGACGGCCTTCACGCTGATCATGGCGACCTACGCTTTCTTGCCGGTGCGCTGGGGCTTCTACGCGCTGGCTCCATTCCACGGCGCGGTCTGGTCGGGGCTCATCACTTCCACCGTGGCCATGCTGGGCGGCATCCTGCCGGAAGATGGACGTGCCAAAGGGATGAGCTGGTATGGCCTGGCGAGCCCACTGGGCGTGGTCTTCGGCCCCTCGGTGGGCGTTGCGCTTTATCAACATGGCTCCTTCCGCACCATGTGCCTGTTGCTGGGGCTCTGCTTTCTTGCGCTTTCCCTGCTTGCGCGGTTCCTGCCTGCTGACGCGCACCTTGAAAGCCATGAAAAACCGCCCATGCAGTGGCCGGACCGGCCGGTGCTGATGCTTTCCTCGGTGCTGCTTTTCGTGGCCTTCAGCTACGGCGCCATGACCAGCTACAGCACCCAGGAAGCCATTTCGCTAGGATTCAAATGGCCTTCGGCTTTTCTTTCCTGCCTGGCGATGGGAATGGTGGTGATGCGCTTGATCATGGCCTCCGCCGGATTCGGGGAAAGGCCCACCCGCCTGTTGCCCTGGATGCTGCTGCTGGCCATCGTCGGAATGGGCATCATGGCGTTCGCTGGAGGCCGTTGGGAGCAAGGCGGCAACCATCTGGGCCTGGCCCGCCATGTGGTCGCGGCGTTGCTGTATGGCGCAGGCTATTCCATGGTCTACACGCTGCTCAACACCGAGGTTCTGAACGTGGTGGCACCGGATCGCCGTGGCGCGGCCTTCGGCACTTTCATGTTCGCGTTCGACGCGGGCATCGGCCTGGGCAGCTTGCTGCTGGGATCGCTCATCGGCGCTACTAGTTTCGCCTGGGGTTGGCGTGCGGGCCTGCTGTTGATGATCTGCGGCCTGCCGTTGACCTGGAGGATCGCGCGGCGCGCGAAATGACCTGGACTCAAACCTGTGGGAGGCTCACCAGATCAGGGACTCCGGGTTCTCGAATGACGTGGAAAGCACCAGCCTGCCTTCTTTGGCGAGACCGGGCAGATCCGTGAGCATGCGGGGCGCCCAGGCCATATCGAAGTCCACGGCTTCGCAAGTGGCGCCCACCCAGCCGTTCCGGCCGCTGCGCTTAACGGCATAGAGGCACTGGTCGGCCATTTCCACGGCATCTTCCCAATGGAAGGTGCCGGGATGCCCGGGCAGCAGGGGAAAGGCGGAGAATCCCACGCTGCACGTGCGCTGAAGCATTTTGCCGCCGCCCAGATTGAAGCGGTGGGATTCCATGGTTTCGCGGATCTTGTGAGCGATGTTCGAGGCAGCCGCCCGGTCTGTGCGACGGGCCACCACCAGGAATTCTTCACCGCCCCAGCGGACGACGGTGTCGGTTTCCCGGCAGGCTTTAAGCAATACTGCGGCGGCTTCCTTGAGGACCTGGTCCCCGGCAGCGTGGCCGTGGGTATCGTTCACGAATTTGAAATGATCCAAGTCCACCATCAGGAAGATCAAGTCTTCCCCTTTGGGCAGGCCGGTCTCCCCGGATTGGAGAAAGTTGCGGTAGACCCGCAGCACACGGATTTCTTCATCGGGCATATGAAGGCCAAGGAATCGGCGGTTCCGAAGGCCGGTGAGTGTGTCCAGCATGCTGGATTCCTCGAGCGCGAGATTGGCCTGATGTAGCGCTTCATTGGATTTCAACAGGTCCGCGGTCCGCTGCATGACCAAGGCTTCCAGATCCTGGGTCCTTCGCAGGAGCAGGGCTGTTCGCCACCGGATCATGAGGAACACCAGACCCGTCACCAGCAAGCCTGCCAACAAGAAGAACCAGGGTTTCTGCCACCAGGGAGCAAGGATTTGAAAGGCCTGGACGGCTGGCTCCCCGAACTGTCCATTGGCATCGCCAAAGCGCACTTCAAACCGGTAGGAGCCTAACGGAAGCGTGGTGTAGCGGGCCTCCCGAGCCGTCGTGCCGCGCCATTCATCCTCAAACCCCGCAAGCCGGAATTGGGCCTTGAGATGCGATTCATCCTGGAAACTGGGGGAGGCGAAGGCAAAATCCACGCTGCGCCAACGATAGAGAATGCGGAGATCCCCTCCCAGCGGCAGCGCCCGGCCGGAGCCTTCTTTCATCAAAGTGAGCTTGGCCTTGGGGGGCTGGGGAGGGCCATGGTAGAAAGCACCGTGAAACTGGGCGATGCCATTGCTCAGGCCGACCCAGACATCGCCGTTGGGCTCGATGAATAGCGCATTGGCCGTGCAGTCGTCGCCGGGCAGGCCCTGGCTGCGCCCATACCGCTCGTAGGCGCCGCCTTCAAGATCCGTAGGCTTCCAGCGTTTCACGCCTTGAGTGGTGCCGAACCAAAGCACGCCCTTCGCATCGCAATCCAGGGAGACAATATCGTCCTGGAAAAGATCTGCGGGTTCCTGCACCTGACCCGCCACCCGCCAGTCCTTGCCCGCTTTACTGAGCCGTGTAAGACCATGGACAGCCCAGTAAGCCACCCAGAGATTGCCCTTGGCATCCCTTGCGACGCCGCTGGGATTGGAATCCTTCAACCCTTCGAAAGGGCCGAATCGTTGCCAGGAACGGCCATCAAACAGGCAAAGCCCCTGGTTGCCAGCGACCCAGACCAGGCCTTCATGGTCCACTCTGATGTGATTGATGGCTGCTTCCGCTGTGCCCCCGGGAAGGTTCACAAGTTCGCAGACAAGTGCGCTTCCAGGCTTCCCCTCGGGTTTTCGCAGCCGGTGCAAGCCACTGTTTTGGGTTCCGATCCAGATGGTCCCGTCTGTACCTGCCGCCAGTGCGGTCACAGTGTTCCGCTTCACCGACTGAAGAGGGATCTCTTGGAAACGCTTTAGACCGGGAGCCCGGTACAAAATCGTGTTCGGCTTGTTTCCGGCTGGGCCTCCACCGGCCCACAGCCCACCTGACGAATCTTCTGCGATGGTATAGAGGCTTCGTTCGCGGGTCTCCGGCACGAGCACCCAGCCACCATTTTCCAAGCGCGCCATGCCTCGGGGGGTGGCGGCCCAAAGCTCCCCATCCCTGCTTCTATGGATGTTCCAGACGGCGTCCACCGGAAGGCCCTGTTTGCGTGTGAAGGCAGTCCAGAGAAAACGGCCTTGAAGGCGGTAAAGGCCTTCGGCAGCCACCCAGAGGGAGCCTTCACGATCAATGAGAGTGGCATTAGCCCACGTCGAAGGCAGGCCATGGGCTTCATCCAGCATCCAGACGCGGTCTTTCTCGAAGCATGTCAGACCGCTGTCCGAGGCGGCCCATACACGGCCCTCATGATCCAGGCTCAACCCATCCCCGGATGAAACAGGTTTGCCCGGCAGCAGCGTTGAAAGATCCTCCGGTTTGGCCCCCCATGCGGCGAATCTGACCAAGCTTGCGCCACCCCTGATCCAGATGCGGCCTGCGCCATCCGCTCGGATGGAATTGAACGGCTGTTTCCGGAGTTCTGGGGGGAATTCCATGACCGACCAAGAGGCGCCCAGGCGGCGGGCGAGGCTGAATTCACGTTGGCCCGGCTTTCCCCGGCGATGCACCGCGAAGAGGGTCCCGTTTTTCGGATCCACCCACAGGGCCGACACGCCGCCCGAAGGATAATCCTTCACAGGCTGGAAGGTCAGACCTCCATCTTTGCTGAGGGAGAGGCCGGTCAGGGTGCCCATCCACACCTGGCCCGATCCATCGCGGGCCAGGCAGGCGAATCCTGTCTTGTTGGGCACGCCATCTTTCACGGCCCAGGGCTGGAAGCGATGCCCGTCGAATCGCATGGGGCCGCTTTGCGTCCACACAAAAAGTCCGCCTGGCAGTGGTTGGACATCATTCACAAGCAGGTCCGTAAGCCCTTCCGCCAGGCCGAAATTTTTGAACCGCTGGCCGTCGTAGCGGAACAGGCCGCCTTCGGTGCCTACCCAGATGTAGCCTTCATCATCCTGGGCCATGCAAGTGGTGGCGAGATTCGTCAGGCCCTGTTCCGGCCCGTAGGTCTTGAAGCGGTAAACGCCCTGGGCCGCCGGTGGAATCGCAGGAATCGCAGGAATCGCAGGAATCGCTGGGATCGCTATGCACAGGAAAAAAAACACAGCATAAATCCACTGCCTCGGCTGGTGAAACCATGGAATGCCACGGTGCCTGGGGGCAGCGTCCAAACGGAGCCTCTACAACTTTCTATGAACCTTATATACGCTGGCTTGGTCCCGCGGCGCGATGATTATTTCATCAATGTTTACGTGATCCGGCAAAGTCAGCGCCCAGCGGATGCATTCGGCGATATCCCCTGCCACCAAGGGCTCCATGCCCTGGTAGACCGCTTTGGCCTTAGCCTCATCCTCCAAGCGCACCTTGGAAAAATTCGTTTCAACCATGCCAGGATCCACAGTGGTCAGTCGGATGGGTTCGCCACAAAGCTCGATGCGCAGCGCCTGGACCAGCGCCCGCAGCGCGTGTTTCGAGGCGCAGTACACGCCGCCATTCTCGTAGACGTTGTGGCCCGCGACGGAGCCGATCGTGAACAGATGGCCCCAACCCGAGGTGCGGATGTGCGGCAGCGCGGCCTGGAAGGTGCGGATCACACCTTCGACATTGGTATGCAGCATCAATTGCCAGGTTTCTTCGGAGATGGCCTCGATGCGGTCCAGGCGCTTGGCCAGCCCAGCGTTGGCCACCACAACATGAAGGCCGCCCAGCGCTTTCGCGGCATCATCCACGAATGATTTGACAGACGCAGAATCGCGCACATCCAGGTAGCCCGCAAAGGTTTGAATGCCATGCTCGGCCTTCAATTCGCTGCTTAGCTCCTGCACCAAGCCGACCCGCCGGGCACCCAAGGCCAGGTGGCAGCCGCTTGCTGCGAGTAAGCGCGCGGTGGCTTCTCCAATGCCACTTGAAGCCCCGGTGATAAGGACGATCGGACGGTCGGGACGCATGGGACTCATGGCATTCTCCATTAACCCTGGTATTGATCCACGGCCCGCGCCAGCAGGTCCATGGCGCGCTGAAGTTTCGGGACTTCCAACACGTAGGCCAGGCGGATCTGGTTCAAGCCCTTGGGCATGCCAAGGGTTTCATCCTGCACGTAGAAACCCGGCCCTGGCGCCACCATCAGGGTTTCGCCCTCATGAGAGAAATCCGTCAACAGCCAGCGGGCGAATGCTTCGCAGTCCGGAATGGGCAACTCAGCCATGATGTAGAAAGCGCCTTTGGGCTTCTCGCAGATGAGGCCGGGAATGCGCTGGAGTCCTTCGAAGGTGATGTCCCGCCGGCGCATGTATTCATCGCGCATGGGGCTGAAAATGCTTGGGCCGAGCTTGGTCATGGCCAATGCTGCGGTCTGCTCCACCACCGGCGGGCAGAGCCTTCCCTGGGCCATCCGGACTGCGGCGGCGCGGACATCCTTGTTGCGGGTGGCGAGGCAGCCGATGCGGGCGCCGCATGCGCTGTAGCGTTTCGAAATGCTGTCCACCAGGATGGCGTGCTCATCAATGCCTTCGATGTGCAGGATGCTGGTGTGAGTTCCCCTCGTACACGAATTCGCGGTAGACCTCATCGGAAATGATGAAGAGGTTGCGCTCTTTTGCGATCCGCACGAGGCGCCGGAGTTCGGACTCGGTCAGCACCGTGCCCGTTGGATTATTGGGTGAGCAGATCAGGATGGCCTTGGTCCGGGGCGTGATGGCCGAGAGGATGGCCTGGTCATCTGGAAGGTGGAACCCGCTGGCTGCCTCGGTCCGCATGGGGTGAAGCGTCACGCCGGACATCATCGCGAAGGTGTTGTAGTTCGTGTAGAAGGGCTCGAAGCAAAGTACTTCGTCACCGGGCTCCGCCACGATCTGCATGGCGAAGAGCAGGGCCTCGCTGCCACCGATGGTCACCACCAGGTCGCTCTCATCTAGTTCGATGCCCGCTGCGCGATAGTAATCGGCAAGGGCCAAGCGATAAGCAGGCTCGCCTTCGGAGCGGCCATAGGCGATGACGCTGCGGTCGTAGGAGTGGAGGGCGTCTAGAAATGGCCGCGGCGTGGGGACATCCGGCTGGCCGATGTTCAGCGAGTGGACCTTGATTCCGCGCGCGATGGCGCCATCCGCGAGAGGCGCCAGCTTGCGGATGGGGGAGTCGGGGAAACGATTCGCGCGGGCCGACACGCGCATCATCAGGCTTGATTCCATGGTGTCATCTCCTTGGGGCGACCTACGACTCTGCGGCCTTCTGGGGCACACTCCGCCATTGTACCGAAGGCATCGAGCCATCCGAAGCCTTGATAGTCCTTGATAACCCTCGATAGTGCTTGGTACCCCAGGGGTCCATGACGGGGATCACATTCTCCCCTTCAGGACCATGTTTACCCAGGGTAAGAGGGGATGCGCCACTGGAAGTCCGGTGGCCCTGGGCTAAACTGGGCGTTCTGTCTCCGAACTTCCGGGGCCCTTATTTTGCCGAGGTGGCCGTGCTCGATTTCTCCCTTAGCCCTGAATTGCTGGCCCTTCAAGCGAAGGCGCATGATTTCGCGCTCAATGTGATCCGGCCCGTGGCGCGTTACTACGACGACACAGCCGAGTGGGCGACACCGGTCTACAACAAGGCGTGGGATGAAGGCTACCTTCAGGCCTTGGTGCCCAAGGAATATGGTGGCCCCGGAAAGAACCAGATCGAGGAAGCCATTGTGTGCGAGGAAATGGCCTGGGGCTGCGGCGGGCTGTACACGTCCATCATGGCCAATGGCCTTGCCATGACGCCCATCCTCATCGCGGGCAGCGACGAGCAGAAGAAAAAGTGGCTCACGAAGCTCACGGAACAGCCCATCTTCGCGGCTTTCTCGCTCTCCGAGCCCGACGCTGGATCGGACGCCGGCGGCATGACTTGCCGGGCGGAATTGAAGGGCGACAAGTACATCATCAACGGCACGAAATGCTACTGCACCAATGGCGGCCACGCCGACTTCTACACACTGTTCGCCTCCACCAATCCTGATAAGGGCGCCCGTGGCACCAGCTGCATCATCGTGCCCAAAGACACGCCTGGCCTGCGTATTGGCAAGGCCATGGACAAGATGGGCCAGCGCGCTTCGAACCAGGTCCATCTCCACTACGAGAACGCTGAAGTTCCAGCGGAAAACATTCTTGGCAAGGAAGGCATGGGCTTCATCATCGCCATGAAGACGCTCGACCAGACCCGCGCAGCCGTGGCGGCGGGCGGCGTCGGCGTCGCACGGGCGGCCTTCGAGATCGCGCTGGACTATGCCAAGACCCGCATCCAGTTCGGCAAGCCCATCATCGCCAACCAGGCCATCAGCTTCATGCTCGCCGACATGGCCAAAAAGATCGAAGCCAGCCGCCTGCTCACCTGGCAGGCCGCATGGATGACCGACAACAAGATCAAGAACTCCAAGCAGAGCGCCATCGCCAAGACCTTTGCCACCGACACCGCCATGGAAGTCACCACCGACGCCGTGCAGATCCTCGGCGGCAACGGCTACTCCAAGGATTACCTGGTGGAAAAGTGCATGCGCGACGCCAAGCTGCTCCAGATCTACGAGGGAACCAACCAGATCCAGCGGCTTGTGATCGCCAAAGAGATCCAGCAGGGAAACTAATCAACAGGGGCCGTCTCTTTCACTGGCTCCAATCGCCGCTGGATGCGGGTCACTCGGGACAGGCCTAGATGGCCTGTCCCGAGTGGGGCCCCGCTGGTTGGTTCAAACCACCAAGATCGCAAGCCCAGTCTGAGCGGCTTGTGATCGCCAAAGAGATCCAGCAGGGAAATTGATCAAAACGGATTTTATTTTACGAATCCCCGCTCCCTGATACCCTTCCTGCATCAACCCAACTTTTCGGCACCTGCCCCAAAGCTGGAGGGGCTCCATCGGGAGCTTTGAAAGAACGGTGATCTGTTCCCCGGAATCCAATGCCTGGTTGGTATTCCGGCGATCCACCCCAGGCGCTGGGGCAAGCCCCCTAAAGGAAAGTGTTTTATGGCTGAAGGCACAGTTAAGTGGTTCAACGCCGAAAAGGGTTTCGGCTTCATCACTCCTGATGGAGGCGGCACCGATCTCTTTGTCCATCACACCGCCATCCAGACCCAAGGCTTCCGCACCTTGGATGAGCATCAACGTGTGAGCTTCGACGTGGTGGATGGCCCCAAGGGACCCCAGGCCTCCAACGTGACGAAAATCTAGATTCGGACACCCATCCCGAGCCCCGGTCCAGCCGGGGCTTTTTCATGGCCGCATACTGGTGGCATGGATTACGTGGATTTCATGCTCTGGATGCTGCTTGCGTTACTGATTGCGGGCCGCTGGATTCATATCCACTGGATCGCGCCCCGCATTTTCCGCAAGGTTGAAATCAGTTGGGACTCCGGCACTCCTGCTCCGGAAATCGCAGATCGGTTACGGGGCGCCCGGTTTGCCAACGGTGAGATCGGCTATCGCATTTATCTGCTGCTGGGGCGTGCGCACTTTGCCCAGGGATTCCGGAACCAAGCCTGGTCGGATTTCCTTCAGGCGCAATTAGTCCGCCTGCCGTTATGGAAGCGTCTGCTGGTTCAGCCTTTCTTCCGCCCTCTGTCCAAGCAGATCGGTGATTGGCGGTTTCGCTATGGCCGCATGCTGCTCCGCCTTGGGCCTTCCGTGCCGCAGATCCCCCATCGCTTGGGGATTCTGTACCTCCGGCGCAATCTGGAAGGCGACCTTACCCGAGCCTGGGAGTGCTTCCGGGCGGTCCTGCCGCTGGCTACCGAAGACCCGCTTCTGTTGGAAGACCTGATGCTCGCGGCCCTGACCCGTGGGGAGCAGGCCTTGTCGGAGCAGGCTCTGGCCTTGCTGATGCAGCGGCACGGTGACCCTCGCTTGCCTTGGGACCGTTCGGCGCCTTCCGCGTACCTCCTTCAGCAGGGCCGCGCCGCAGATGCTCTGGTGGTCCTTCGTTCTCTACCTTCCCGGGACCGCACGGAGCCCTGGCATTGGGCTGGGGAAGCGCGGGCCCTGCGTCGGCTGGGAGATGACAGTGGCGCCTGGGCCGCGTTGGACAAAGGCCTGGTTCGATTCCCTGAATCCTTCCGCCTTTGGATGGAACGGCATCAGATGGCCATGGATTCTGGAAGGCACGAGGAAGCCCGTCATTGCCTGGATCGAGCTGAGCTCTCCCTGTCATCCAATGATGATCCAGAGTTGCAGTGGGAGTGGCAGGTTCGTCGTGCGGAATTCGCCTACTGGATTGATGGCGATGCGCTTGCCGCCTGGAATCTTTTGCGGACCGTCCCTGCTCAGCATCGGGGATCCATGCATCCGCCACTGGATCTGGAACTTCAGATCGCGCTTGGGGACTACGAAAATGCGCTCCAAAGGTGCAAAGAACTGTTGGATGAGCACCCCGGAGAACCTTCCCTGCTCATGCTGCAAGGTGATTGCCTGGCGGGGCTCGGGGCCTGGTCGGCCCTATTGGATTTCCTGGAAGGCCTGGGTCCCGATCCCCGCAAAAGAGCGGCCTTTTGGCATCTCAAGGGCCTAGCGCTGGGCCATCAGGGCGATGCGCTGGCCTCGCGCATGGATTTAGAAAGGGCAGCCATGATGGATCCCGATGATCTACATCTGGTGTTGGATGCCGGCCATGCTTGCGCAGACCTGGGCGAATGGGAACGCTCTGAAAATCATTGGCGGCAAGCGCTCCACCTGGATCAGACCTGCGAAGAGGCCCTGATCCATCTGGCGGAAAGCCGCGGCGCCCTTCACGATCCCGAAGGCGCCCGGCGTTTCCTGCGCGAATGCCTGATGCACCATCCCGAAAGCACCGAGGCCCACGAGCGGTTATCGGAGTTGGAATCGAATTGATGCGTCAGGTCGTTTGGGACGACCGGCTTGGTCATCAGCTTTTCCGCAGCATGGCGATCTTGCTGTCATAGCGCTCCCGCTCACCGGGCAAGGCCCAGCGACGGGCTGATTCCAGGGCATCCAAGGCTTTTTTGGGCTTGCCATCCCTGATTTCCAGCCGGGCTTTCAGCAAATAGAAATTGGATTCATAGGGCATCAGTTTGATGGCCGCGGCCACATGTTTGGCGGCCACCTCCCACTGTTCGGATTCCATGGCTTCTTCGGCTAGGAAAGCTTGGAAATAGGGATCCTTCTTTCGCAGTTCCAGTCCCAGTTGGCGATAACGCGCAGCTTCGGCTGGGCGGCTGGTTTCCAACAAAAGGGATTCCATGTTGCCGATGGCGGCAGTGTCCTTGGCATCAAGGCTCAGGGCCTTCAAATAGTCAGCCTCGGCTTTCTCAGTCTGACCTGCGTTTCTCAACACCACGCCACGGATATTCCAGCTCACATTGGAGGTGGGATCAGCTTTCACCGCGGTCTCCGCCTGTGCCAGGGCTTCCTCTGGGTGACCTTTGATCAGGAATTCCACCGCACGATTGCTGTAGAAAAGAGCCAAAATGCGTTCATGCGAAAGTGTTTGAACGATGTAGGTGTTCTGACGTTGTCGTAGCTGAGGCAGAAAATCCGCCACGAGATCCCCCATGGGGAACATGGGCACAAGTGCTACTACGTGCCGTTCCATGCGGATGATCTGCCCATCCCGCGTCCAATGATTGAGGTTCAACGGCTCCGCAAAGTGGGCCGGGATGCCCACCTGGTTGCACGAGGCGATGTACAAAGCTGTCATGGATAGGCAATTGGCTTTGCGATCCTTCAATACCTCGGAAACGGTGCGGGTCCGGGAATTGTCATACGTGATGCCCAAGCCACCATCGGCTTCAGACCGGAAGATGAGGTCCAGGATTTTCTGAAGTTTGCTGCGGGTGCTCATTTCCGAACCAGTCACCCGGCGTACCAGCGGCAAAAGTTCGGGTGGAGCTGCTAAGGGCGTCGAATCAGATAGCTGGGTGAAGGGGATAGGCAAGGGCTTGGTTGGCAAGGGCAGGGTGGCTTCCTGTGCCCACAACTCGGAAGCCGTGAACAGGATGGCAAAGGTCCACACAATCAAGCTCATTGCAGCCTTTTTGCGCGTTTTTTTTGGGAGCATCGGCTTGCCTCTTTTCCAGGACTTGGGCTTCGCCCCTTCCGGGGTATCAGCAACATAGGCTCTCTGGGGTTCAATTCAACTAGGAATGGGGTGGATCGCCCTGTTTTGAGGGTGAATTCACATGGTTGTGGCGATTCAGTTCAACCGGGGCGCGGGCACCCGAATCATGCCAATCTTGAGTCCATGAAACCGACCGCCGTGGTATGCGCTTATTCTCCCGTGGGGCGTGAAGCCTTGGCAGGTTTATTAGACTCAGGGGTCAATGTTTTGGCCCTCTATACCTATGCCCAGGACGAATCCGAGACATGGTTTGAACCCCCCGCGGGGCTAGCGGAATTGCATGGCATACCCGTGCGCATGGAGAAGCGGTTCAACGAAGATGCCGTCTTCGAGTCCATCCAGGCGATGAAGCCGGATTTTCTGTTCAGCTTCTATTTCCGCGAAATGATCCAGGCCCGATTCCTGGAACTGCCGCGCCTGGGCGCCTACAACCTGCATGGGTCGCTGCTGCCGAAGTACCGGGGCAGGGCCCCCATCAACTGGGTGTTGGTGAAGGGCGAACCCGAAACCGGCATTACCCTGCATGCCATGACGCCCAAGCCCGATGATGGCGACATCGTGGGACAGGTGAAATTGCCCATCGATTGGGACGATACGGCTTTGAGCCTCACGCTGAAAAGCGCTGAAGCTGGTCGCAGCCTGGTGCGGGATGTCGTGCCAAAGCTGGTGGCTGGAACCGCGGCCCGCATCAATCAGAAGAGCCTTGCGTCCTCGACCTATTTCGGGGGGCGCAAACCAGAAGATGGGCGGCTCGATTTTTCAATGTCTGCCACAGAAGCCTTCAACCTGATCCGTGCCGTGGCGGATCCCTGGCCCAATGCCTTCATCAGCACCAGCAATGGAACTGTGCACGTGCCTTGGGCCCTGCCCACGTCGCTGGCTTGCGCCCCCGGCTGTTTCAGGCTGACTCCCGAAGGCACCCTGGTGGGTTTCCGGGATGGCGCTTTACTGATTCATGCATTGCGAAATGGGCAGGTCCGCGGTGAACGCCCCACGGAACACGCAGCCATGCTCCGGGGAATAGGCATTCCAGAAGTCTCGACTTAAACTTTCCCATCCATCCCGAGGTGACCATGCGTCTGGCTCTCCTGCTTTTTGTTCCTGCACTGCTCATGGCTGGGGACCGCCACCCCCGTGCCCCCCGCCATCGCTCTGGACCTGTGAGCACTGCGCGGGAGGCCAAAGCCATTGCTGAACAAGACACTGGAGGCATCGCCTTGAACGCGCGCCGGGTCCCGCTCAACGGCGCCTCCTGTGGCTGGGAGGTGGATGTGCACATGCCCAAGGACGCCCATGGCTGGCGTTGCACAGTGGATTGCGACAGCCGCTCGGTCTACACCAAGGACCGGATTCCAAATCCGCCATTGAGGGGCCGCCACTGAGTCCGGTCCATGCGCAAATGCGTCTACTTCATCGCGGCGATCAACACTGTATTTTGCCTAGGTGCCCAGGAGCCAGATCTCCCTCGGATCCGAAAGGATGTCTATGCCTTGGCGGATCCTGGAATGGAGGGCCGCGCCACCGGAACTGAAGGCCAGCGCAAGGCTTTGGCCTACATCTCACGCGGTTTCCACGAGGCAGGGCTGGTTCCTTTCAAGGAACTTGGCGGAGTAGATGCGTACGCCCTTCCGTATGTCCTGGTGCGGACCAGACTCGACGCCAAGGCTTCGGTCGTTTCCATCGGCAAGGTTTCCTTGAGCCTGGGCGAGGACATTCTCACCACGCGCACTTCGGCGGCATCCTCCGAAGTGGTTTTCATCGGATACGGAATCCATGCCCCAGGGTTGAAGTGGGATGACTACGTCGGCCAGGAACTGAAGGGCCGGTGGCTGGCCATGTGGGAAGGCAAGCCAGATATCACCGACAGAGCCAACACAGAACTCTGGAACCATGCGGGCCAGACCGAAACCAAGCTGGAATGGGCCCGGAAAGCTGGTGCGGCAGGTTGCCTGTTCATTCAAGTAAGGCCCGACAAAGAGGCTGGTTTTGGTCGCCTGCGCTTGTTTCTGGGCCGCTTCGCCAAGCGCGGCCAACTCTCACTCAAAGGTGGCGCTGTTCGTGAATCCCAAATCATGTGGATGAGCGCCGAAGCCGCCAAATCGTTGCAGCTTGAGCTAAGACC
Source organism: Holophagaceae bacterium (assembly GCA_016722505.1). Taxonomy (GTDB): domain Bacteria; phylum Acidobacteriota; class Holophagae; order Holophagales; family Holophagaceae; genus JANXPB01. The sequence continues at coordinate 774,215 of JADKJH010000001.1, read as the reverse complement.
CTTGCAAAAACCCGAACCACCCAGAAATCTAGGCCCACTGGTTTATCTCCCAAAAATCACGATGGAAGAAATCAGCAGCTCGAATCTTGCGGGGGTCATTCCAGGAATTTCACCCGAGCTGAAAGATGATTTCATCGTCCTGTCGGCCCATCACGATCACCTAGGCCTGGAGGGCGGCAAGCTGCACCCAGGCGCAGACGACAATGCATCGGGCACCGCCGCGATTCTGGAAGTAGCTCGGCTGCTCAAGGATTCAAAACCCAAACGCAGCATTTTGGTGCTCTCGGTCAGCGGCGAGGAGATCGGCCTTTGGGGCTCCCAGGCCTTTGTGGATGCGCCACCCGTGGCACTTTCCCGGATCAAGGCCGACATCAACGTGGACATGGTGGGCCGCAATGCGGTGGATGAGTTGTCCGTGACACCGGCGCAAGTCGAGGGTGCCGTGGGCACGTTGACCCGCGATGCCAGGGAACTGGCTTCCACACAGGGCCTCAAGCTGACTGTGGAAGCCGACAAATACTGGACCCGGTCGGACCACTACACCTTCGCCAAAAGGGGCATCCCCTGCATATTCTTCTTCGGTGGTATGCATGGTGATTACCACGAGCCCACGGACACACCCGACAAGATCAATTTTGAGAAGGTGGGCAGGGTGGTGCGACTGGCCCGGGACCTAGCTTTGAAGGTTGCCAATGCCGATGAGCAGCCAAAAGGGCTGCCAAAAGACGCCTGGTCTTCCTGGATTTGGCCGCTTCCATACCTTCCGCCGGTCCATAAGGCCCGCTGAACGGTGGCCTGGGGGCTTTCACCGATCCGTCACACGACTTCCCCCCGCAAGTCTTGCGCAGGCATTTAAACTTGATTCTCGCGGCACCCGCCGCATGGAGGGCTCGATGGCTCTGATGGACAACTTCAAGGATTGGGGCAAAGCCCAATTTTTAGACGTCGTGCAGTGGATGGACCCGTCCCAGGACATGATGGCCTGGCGCTTTGATTTCCGCGGGCAAGAAATTCAGAACGGCGGCAAGCTCATCGTGCGCGAAAGCCAGGCCGCGGCTTTCCTGAACGAAGGCAAGTTCGCCGACATCTTTGAAAATCCCGACACCTACACGCTGAACACCCAGAACCTGCCCATCCTCGCCACGCTGAAGGGCTGGAAGTTCGGCTTCGAAAGCCCCTTCAAGTCCGACATCGTGTTTGTGAACCTGAAACTGTTCAACGACCTGGGCTGGGGCACACCGAATCCCATCATCATGCGCGACCCGGACTTCGGCATGATCCGCGTCCGCGCCCACGGCATCTACTCCATCCAGGTGCCCAAGGACAAGGAGGCCATCGCCACCTTCATCCGCCAGCTGGTGGGGACGAACGGGACCTTCAGCGTGGACCAGTGCCAGGAGCAGCTGCGCAAGACCATCAGCAGCAAACTGGCCGACACCCTGGCCGAGATGAAGATCGGCGTCCTTGACGTCAACGCCCAGATCGACGAAGTCGCCGATGCGGTGAAACAGAAACTCACCGCCGAGTTCCTGACCTACGGTGTGTCGCTGGCCAAGCTCATTGTGGAGCCTTTCACGCTGCCGGAAGAAGTCGAAGCCATGATGGACAAGCGCACCTCGGTGGGCATGATGGCGCCGGTGATGGGCGCGTACACGCAGATGCAGGTGGCCGACAGCATCTCCATCGCCGCGGCCAACGAAGGCGGCGTAGCGGGCCTCGGCATGGGCGCCGGCCTGGGTTTCGGCATGGGCGGCATGATGGCCGGCCAGATGGCCCAGGCAGGAATGGGCCAGCAGCAGATGCCCATGAGCGGTGGCGCCGCAATGGCTCCCCAGGTTCCGGCCGCTCCCGCCAAATCCCTCAAAGAGGAATTGACCGAGTTGAAAGATCTCTTCGACAGCCAGCTCCTGAGCCAGGCCGAGTTCGACGCCCAGCGCGCCAACATCATGAAGAAGCACGGCATGGGGTGATGCAGGTACGAGGTCGTGAGGTATGAGGTACGAGGGCCCTGTTCTTTAGGGCCCTCCAAGTGTTTAGCCGCCGAACTCCATTGCACCCTTGAAAGGGTAGAAGGCCAAACAAATTGGAATGTTGTGGTGTATAGCAACTTGAGGAAGATTCTGGCCTTGCTCGCGCCGTTTTTTGCGCCTGCGATGTATGTGTATGCTGGCCTTGCCACCCTTCTCCCCGATATAGGCTGAGTTAGCTTGCTTCTGTCGGCGAGGGCGATACGATGGGCTCAACTCCCACCAAAGGCCACTATGTTCGACCGCAACAGCTACAAGACGAAAATCCACTTAAATATCCTAGGTGTGACTTGCCTTGGACTCCTTATTCTTTGCGCTATTCAGCTTTTTTCAGGGTTCCGCGAGATGCCTGTCCTTTGGACTAATCCAGGGGCCTTAATTGGGTACATGCTAAATCTCCTGTCAGGTCTTGCTTGCCTTCTTGCCGCCTATGGCCTTTGGCAGAGAAAGCCCTGGGGATGGTGGGTGGGTTCGCTGGTCGGGACAAGCGGCCTAGCACTAACCTCGTTTGGTTTCTTGGCAGTCCTTGAATCCAGGTTGCTTCTCCCTGCCAAATTTAAGGTGCCGCCCATCGGCTGGAGCATGGTTCAGGGCCTTGTTCTGTGGTCCATCGCCTTCGGGATCCTACTGATACTTCTCTTTCAGAAGCGTCTGTTGGCTTATGTTGCCCAGGAACCCTTCCACCGGGTCCGACGAGGAGTGATTGCAGGTAGCACCGGGATTGGGGCGCCAATATTGGTCGTGGGGATCCTAGCAATTTCAGCCATTGTCGGCATGTCGCAGAGACTCCACCAATCCCCTTTCGGTGGTCCACCGATTGACCCTTCTACCATCTTTGGGAGAGGAGTCGGCTCAGTCTATGCCATGAATGCAAGTCCCGATGGGAAGTACCTGGCTGTTGAATCCGCAGGGAAAGGGGACAGGGATGGGTCAAGACTGGGTCTTCTAGAACTTGGATCTGAAAAGCTTCGCTGGGTGGTGGTACCGGAACATGTATCCCGCATGCGATGGAGCCTTGATGGAAGGATCTTCGCGGCGGACTGCGGTTCTAGTGGTGGAGTCCATTTCATCTCCGCAGATACCGGGAAGGTGATCTGGTCCAGAGAGTTTCCCGCCGTTCACACTGCCTTCCATCCGGACGGATCTTTCTGGTATCTCGACTACAACGACAACACCCTCTGGTCAACAGACCCCCAAAACAAAACAAGCATCCACCGACTTCTCAATCCATGCGACCCAGTGCAGGGTTTCGCCATCAGCCCAGACGGACGGCGGATTGCTCTGGCATGGGGAGATTACTCCACGATGGCCATCCAGGTCATTGACGTATCCACCGGCAAGTCTCTGGGGAAGTGGTCCGACGTTGAGAATCCTGTCATCCGCGATATGCGGTTCACTGGTGACGGGAAATGGCTTCTGACGGCGCATGCTCCCAAGACAACTATAGGTTTCATTAAAGTTTGGAATACAGCCACAGGGAAGATGGAATACGAAATCAGGGACCTTTTCACCTTGTTCTTCGATTTCGACCATATTTCGATTTCCCCAAATGGGAAATTCCTTGCCGCACGTGCTCTTGATGGGAAACGGGAAATATGGTCCATGGAAGCCAGATCCTGGGTCTGGACAATGCCAGAAGGAAAATTGATTACCAAAATGGACCCTGGCATTTTCAGCCCTGACTCAAAGGAGTTCTGGGCCAAAGCTCCTTTTATCTTCGGTGACTACACCGAGCCCCAGGGAGGGCTACAGCGATGGACGTTCGACAAGTTGGGGAATCTTCGTTGACTGTAGGAATTCGTCCGAACCATGAGCTTTTGGGATTATGAACTAAGGGGTGAACTTCCGAAGGTGGACCGGTGAAAGTTTATATTCACCACCTCATACCTCATACCTCATAACCTACTATCCATGGACCTTTCGTATCTGCGCACCCGCATCAACGCGGTGGATGACGAGCTGCTGCGGCTGCTGAACGAGCGCGCGCGGCTGGTGTCGCAGGTGGGGGAAGTGAAGGCGAAGCAGGCTTCGGCGTTCTACGTTCCGAGCCGCGAACAGGCAGTGCTGGAGCGGCTGCTGGCCAGCAATCCGGGGCCCTTTCCGAACGAATCCATCCGGCCGGTGTTCAAGGAAGTCATGTCCGCCTGCCGGTCCCTCGAGCAGGGCCTGCGCATCGCGTTTCTGGGGCCTGAAGGCACCTTCACCCACATGGCCATGAAGTACCAGTTCGGGCTCAGCGCCTGGGGCCTGCCGGTGGGCAGCATCGCCGCGGTGTTTGCTGAAGTGCAAAAAGGCGCGGCGGATTTCGGCGTGGTGCCCATCGAGAACAGCACCGATGGCGCGGTCACGCACACCCTCGATACGTTCCTTGATAGCGAGTTGAAAATCAGCGCCGAGATCATCCTGGAAGTGGCCCAATGCCTGCTGGTGCGCCAAGGTCTGGATCTTCCCGGCATCGAGCGCGTGTACAGCCATCCCCAAGGTCTCGGCCAGTGCCGCAAATGGATGGAAGCCAACCTGCCCCGGGCGACCCAGGTCGAAGCCTCCAGTACCGCCGAGGCGGCCCGTCTTGCCAAGGAGGATCCCGGTGGCGCGGCCATCGCCTCGGAACTGGCGGCGGATCTTTTCGATCTCGCGATCCTGCGCCAGCGCATCCAGGATCTCGCGGAAAATGCCACCCGCTTCCTGGTGCTCGGGAAGGTACAGGCGGATCCCACTGGGCGCGACAAGACGAGCCTGCTGCTCACCGCAAAAGACGGCCCTGGCATCCTGCTCCGCATCCTGCAGCCCTTCTCGGATGCGGGCCTGAACCTCACCAAGATCGAAAGCCGGCCGGGCCGCCGGAAGGCCTGGCAGAACGTCTTCTTCATGGACGTGGAAGGCCACCAGCAAGACAAGGCCATGGGCGAGGCCCTCAGCGCCCTGCGCCCCTTGTGCGAAGCGGTGAAAGTGCTCGGCAGCTATCCACGGGCGGACAAGACTTCAGGTTGAGCGCCCAGGTCTGGCTGGGACAGAGCGATCGCGCTTTCTGAGCGTTTTCGGATTCAGTTTTTCTTCGCGGGGATCTGGATCAGCGGCGTGGCGCCGCCCATGGGCGTGATGATCATGTTGCCCTTGGCGCCGATCTCGCGCAGGGCCTGGATGCGCTGGTACTCGATGATCTGCGGGGTCAGGCTCTGGCTCACGATCTGCTGGGCCTTGGCCTGGCCTTCGGCCTCGATGCGCTTGCGCTCGGCTTCCTGCTTCTCCTTCTGGAGCACGAAGGCCATCTTTTGCGCATCCTGGTCCGCGGCGATCTTGTCGTTGATGGCCTTGGTGATCTGGTCGGGAAGCAGCACATTGCGCAGCAGCATCTGCTCCATGTTGATGCCCCGGGCCTCGAAGGAGGCCTTGAGCGTCTTGGTCACCTGGTCCACGAAGGACTGGCGTTTCGAGGTGTAAAGCTCGGTGGCCTGCAGGCTCGCCGCCGCATCGCGCAGGCTGGCGCGGATCTCGCTGCGCAGGATCTTGTCTTCAACGTCCGGGCCGATGTCCTTGTAGATCTGGGCGACTTTGGCTTGTTGAAGGGAGTAGAAGATCGTGGCGTCCAGCTTGACCGTCAGGCCGTCGCTCGTGATCACGGCGATGGAGTCGTCGCCCCGCTTCTGGCCCTCGTCGGGAGAACTGGTCATGGTGTAGTTCCGGGTGCGCACTTCCATCTCGGCCACGGTGGCGAAGGGATTGATGAAGTGCAGACCCGAGGGCAGCGGCTCCAGGTTCACCTTGCCGAAGAGGACGATGATGCCCGCCTGCCCGGGCGGGATGACGACGGCCATGGATCCGATGAAGAGCAGGACGCCGAGGCCCACCGCGACCCATTGCATCTGGGCCAGGCGTTTCGAGAGCGGGAACTCGACTTTGGTCTTGAGGCGCCAGGCGGCGATTCCCGCCAGGATGAGGAGCAGTGCTGGGATGACCATGGTGCCTCCGGGGGATGCCTTCACCCCCTGCCAGAGTCGCCAGGACGGAGCCTCCCCCACAAGGAAATTCGCCAGGCAGCCGGTGGACATCGCTGGGCGGCGGATCTCCAACGGTGTGTTATTCCGCCTCGGAGCTTATGGACTTATTCCACCATGGGATAAAGAGTCGTATATCTATATGGTGATATTAAATATGTTATGTCATGGCATAAAATTAGCTCCGCCATGTTTCCACAATAAGGAGCATCCATGACAACCCCAACCCGTACCCTCCGTCTGCCCTTGACAGTCTTCCTGCTCGCGGGCTGGTCCTTCGGCCTGAACCTCGCCTGTGGCGGCGGAAAAAATGAACGACCGCCCGTTGATCAGGTCTATGTGGCTGGATATGCCTCCACCGGAATCCAATTGGAAAACAGCATCCCCAACCAGGCAATGCTGTGGGTGGACGGCAAGGCCACCCAGTTGTCGCCGGGCTCGGCTTCCTTCGCCAATGCGTTGGCGGTGCTTGGAACGGATACCTATGTGGTCGGCAAGGACACCGAGGCGGACGGCCGAACACGAACCGTGGTGTGGACCAACGGCACGGCGGCGCCGCTTACGGCCGGACCCGCTGGCGTCGCCTACCCAACTTCCATCGCGGTCTCGAACAGGACCGTGCTGGTGGGCGGCGACGTTACGCAAGACGGAGTCAACATTCCGGGCTGTATCTGGATCAACGGCGCGCTCCAGACACTGGCTGGCCGGCGTGTGGAAGGCGTGGCGTTGCAGGATGAACGCGTGGTCGCCGCGGGATGGGCCTCCGAGATCGTGGAGGTGGCGCCGAATTACATGTGGATCCGCCCTTCTCCCATGGCCTGGCGGGATGGCGCGGCCAGCCGATTGACGACGGGGGTCACGGGTGGCGAAGCCCTGGGCGTGCAGGTCAGCGGAGCGAACGTTTTCGTGGCGGGGATGGAATGGCGCTGGAATCCCCAGGCATCCAAAACCTCGCCCAGCCTGCCCAGCATTCGAGAAATTGGATCCGTCGAGAACGCGGAAATGAAGGCTTCGGCTCTGCGCCTCCAGTCGGCGGCCTACGACGGCTCCATGTCGCCTTCGGTGGCGGCGTATTGGAAGAACGGGAACGCTGTCTATCTATCGGATGGCAGCCGATGGGCCCAGGGTGCGGCGATCTGCGTGTCGGGTAACGATGTCTACGTGGCGGGCCTACGGCAGATCAATGACTCCTATGACGCGGCCGTGTACTGGAAGAACGGCGTCATGGTGCGTCTCACCCAGGGGAATTCGGAAGCGCGGACGACCGGCATCGTGGTGCTCGGCTCGGACATCTACGTGTCAGGCTATGAGGTCGTCCAGGGAGTCTGCGTGGCGACCTACTGGAAGAACGGCACCCCGATCCGCCTCACCGACGGCAAGCTCGACAGCTTCGCGCGCGGAATCGTAGTGCAGCGGATTCCGTGATGTGTGGTCGCGGAGAAAATGCATTAACCACAGATAAACACCGATGAAAAAAAGATTCACACGGATTCACACGGTTCCCGGATTAAACGATCTAAACTCAATGCATCTTTTTTGATGACTCCGTCCCGAAATCGCTTCGCGGGGCGCGTAGCGCCAGCGGGCCTTTCGGCCCGCGAATTCAGGCGGCCCGGCGCGGATCACACTAATGCGTGAGGCCGTCGCCGGGCCGCCTGAATTCCATCCGCCAAGCTGGCACATTCCGAATCAGTGTTTATCCGTGTTCATCTGTGGTTCCAGGCTTTTCGACGCAAACTAGTACGAACGTAATGCCGTTGATAAACAGACCCCCATGTCATGAAAAACGGCGCCGTTAAGGCGCCGTTTCCATTGGCCTTGCGCTCGCCTACTTCGCGGCCAGATGCTTCGTGAAGAAGCTTTCCATGGCGCCGTAGAACTCAAAGCGGTTTTCTTCGTTGTGGAAACCGTGGCCTTCGTTGTCCTTGACCATGTACTCCACCGTGATCCCGCGCTTCTTCAGGCCTTCGACCATCTGGTCGGATTCGTTCTTGTTCACGCGGGGATCGTTGGCGCCCTGGGCCACGAAGAGCGGCGTCTTGATCTTGTCCACGTGAAAGGCCGGAGAACCGGCTGTCAGGAGTTCCTTGTCCTTCACGGGATCGCCCACCATCTCGTGCATCATCGTCAGGTAGGGCGCCCAGTAGGGCGGGATGGTCTTCAGGAAGGTGAAGAGGTTCGACACGCCCACATAATCCACAGCGGCGGCGTAGAGGTCCGGCGTGAAGGTGACGCCGGCGAGGGTCGCGTAACCGCCGTAGCTGCCGCCATAGATGCCCACCCGCTTGGGATCGGCGACGCCTTCCTTGACGAGCCATTGCACGCCGTCGGTGATGTCGTTCTGCATGGTGCCGCCCCACTGCTTGAAGCTGGCTTCCCAGAATTTGCGGCCGTAGCCCGTGGAGCCGCGGAAGTTCATCTGGAACACGGCAAAGCCGCGGTTGGCCAGGAACTGGATCTCGCGGTTGAAGCCCCAGGAATCCCGGGCCCAGGGGCCGCCGTGGGGATTGACGATGACGGGCAGGTTCTTGGCTTCCCGGCCCACGGGCAGCGTCAGGTAGCCGTTGATCTTCAGGCCGTCGCGGCTGGTGTAGGTGACGGGCTTCATGGTGGCCATGTCGGCGGCGTTGATGCGGGGATTGATGTCGCCCAGCGAGACCAGCTTGTCGGCCGCCGCATGGTAGAGGTAGCGCGTGCCGGGGGTGCGGTCGCTGTAGGTCGCCACGATGAAGGTGTCTTCGGCTTTGTTCTCGCTGGTGATGACGACATCAAGCCCGGGCAGCTGCTTTTCGAGCTTCCCGTAGATGGCCCGGGTGGTGTCGTCGAAGTAGTGGCGCTGGCTCTTCCAAGTCTCGAAGCCGACCGTGGTGAGGACCTTCCGCTTCCGGGAATAGTCGGCGCCGCCCAGATCCACATCGGGATGCTCGAAGAGCGGTTTGGCTTCCTGGCCATTGGTGGGATCCAGCACGACCAGGGCGGTCTTGTCGCGCCCGCGGTTCGACAGGGCGTACACGTTCTTGTTGTCGAAGGTGAAGAACACCGGATTGACCGCCGTGCGGAAATCGGTGGTCACCACGGTCTTGAAGGCATCTTTCTCGGTGGGGCGGTACAGCACGCTGGCGTTGACGCCATCCGTGGTGGTGGCGATCCGCACGGCGCCCTTGTGGTCCGTGACCCAGCCGGTGATGTTGCCGGGATTCTCGGCCACCATGGCGGCGGCGCCGGTCTTCACGTTGATCTTGTAGACATCGAAGATCTGCGCATTGCGCTGGTTGTGCTGCACCAGGATGTGCTCGGGATCGTCCCGCAGGTCATCGATGATGGCGGCCTGGATCTTCTGGATAGGCGTCAGGTCCTTGATGTCGCCGCTCTTCACGTCCACGGAGACCACATGGAAGTTCTCGTCGCCGCCGAAATCCTTGGCGAACAGGAGATGGCCGTTGCCCTTCCAGAAATAACCCGCGATGTCCCGGGCGGTTTCGCTGGTGAGCCGCTTGGCTTTCAAGAAGTCCGGCGCGCTGCCATCGGCGGGCAGCGCCACGATGTGCAGGTTCCGCCGCCGTTCAAAAGGCGCCATGTAGCTGAGCGTCTTCCCGTCCGGAGAGAGCTGGTAGCCCGTGCGTTCAGGATTTCCGAAGAAATCCTTGATCTCGTATCGCTTGGGCGCGGTGGTTGGCGCAGTGGCGGAAGCCGGGAAGGCCGCAGCCCCCAGCGCCACCAGCAGCCCGCCGCATAGCGTGCGGCTGAGGAGAGTGAAAGAGGACATAGAACTCCTTTCGGTTGGGGTTTTCAAAAGGTCGTAATCGATGCCAACCCGCCACGACCAGGCATGGCGCTGCGCAAGGGATCACCGGAATGCAGAGAGAACATCAGGACTGGTAACGGATTAGGGGGAGATTCGTTTAGGGGAGATTGGGGATGGTTTTAGTTATCCAATTTGAGTGGAGTCATCTTGGTTTTATCAGTGTTCATTCGCGTAAATCAGTGGTTAATAAGGTAAGTTCCCTCCTTCTCATCGGAGACAAACTATGCATCGAATCAGCCATGTCGAGATAAAGAACTTCAGGGCTTGCTTGTCTGTCTCACTTCCACTCGATGACTTCACACCGCTCGTAGGCCAAAACAATGTCGGGAAGTCCACGATACTTGATGCTTTGAAATGGCTTCTGAAACCTGACGCCCGATCGAGCGGCGATTTCGCAGACCCGAAGCAGCCAATTGTAGTGACGGCCCGCATTGAAGGAATCAGCGCCGCGATTCTTAGCTGCATCCCCGAACCAAAGCATCAAACTGCGATTCAGCAGTACTGCCCGAATGGTGTTTTGTGGATTCGCGTCACTGCAGATGGAACGACAGCCAAATCAATCAAGCCAGAAGTTTGGGATCCGGCAGCGGTCGAAGTAGACGGTAATCCAAAGGAGTGGCGAGCTTATCCCACTGGTCTTCCTCAAGCGGTGTCTGCAATCCTCCCAGAGCCTCTATTCATCCAAGCGATGAAGGACGTACAGAAGGAATTTACAAGTGTCGCGGCCGGAACGACCATCCGGAGGCTAATTGAGGAGATTGCGGAACCGGTCACCCAAGCAAACGCCACAGACATTGAGGCAGCATTGAAGACGATCAATAGTCTGCTGACCGGCGAAGGTGGAACTCGTTCCAAAGCATTGCAAGACTTCGATGAAGAAGCATCCAAGGTTCTCGCCGAATTTTTCCCCGGGTTAGCTCTTCAACTTGAATTGCCTGAGACGAAGATAAAAGAGTTCTTCAAGTCGGGGTCTCTCAAGGTTAGTGAGGTCGGAAGGCCGACCCCAATGGAATTCTCACAACTTGGCAGCGGTGCTCAGCGAGCAATAGAAATGTCGTTGATTCGATATCTTGCAGAAGCAGCGGCCGGCCCGCAAACGAATGGCGCCAGAAAGCTGCTTCTGATTGACGAACCCGAGTTGTATCTACATCCGCAAGGTGTTCGGAGAGTTCGCCAAGCCTTAGCGCAACTTTCGACAAGGGGGTTTCAGGTGGTCTTTTCCACACATTCACCCTTGATGCTCGACCGTGTGAACGCAGCACACACGGTAATTGTTCGGAAAGATGCGATCAAAGGAGCAGTGACACGAAAGCCACTCAAACAAGCTATTCAGGACGCACTTGAAGAAGCTAAATCCCAGTCGCGAGTGTTGTTCGAACTGGGGAATATCGCTGACATATACTTTGCGGAGAGAGTAGTCATTTGTGAGGGCAAGACTGACCGGCGTATTCTCCCTCTCGTATATGAGCGACTTTATGGCCATGCGCCGGAGATTGATCATCTCGCTTTCGTATCGATTGGCAGTTGTGCAGACATACGCAAGGCACTATCCGTACTTCGCGCAATGGAAATTCCTGCGTGTGCGGTTGCCGATTTGGATTTCGCATTTACGGAAGCAGCGAAGGGGAGTAATCCGTTGATTGCAAAAGATGGAGCGGAGCTTGTAAGAGCCAAAGCAATTCTGAAACGTCTTCAGCCCGCTCATGGGTTTTCTCTAGGTGGGAACGGTCTACCTGAAAAAAATGGAAGCTTCTCAGCCGCAGACATATGGGCACTACTTGCAATCGACAACGAGGGTGAAGGTTTGGCCTCCACTGTTCACGGCACGATCAAGCAACACTCAGTATGGATATGGGAGAAGGGGTGTATTGAACACGTCATCGGCACTGTTGATAAGGGTGAAGAAGCGATTATTGAACGAGAAGAGGCCTTGCGCGTGATGAGCCGCAATGATGTCTCAAGCCAAATGCCCGACATGGTTGAGTGTTTTGAATGGATTAAGTCCTTCGAAAAATAGGAGGGATCATCGCCTCGCCTATGAATCCCGTTTACGATGGTCCCTGACTTCCTTCACAAATCTCCACCCCAGCCCTGGAGCCAACCATGAACGCTGAAGCCGTCCCGTCCGCCACTCCCAGCAAAGGTATGAGGATCGCGATGATCCTGGTGCGCAGCCTCATGGGGCTGCTGTTCGTGTTCGCGTCGGTCACCTACCTGTTCAAGCTCTTCACGCCGCCGCCGCTCGCGGGGGCCATGAAGGTGTTCAACGACGGCCTCGAGGCATCACGCTACATCATGCCCACGGTGAAGGTCATCGAGCTGGTCTGCGGCCTGGCCTTTTTGTCGGGCCGCCTGGTGCCCCTGGCCTCGGTGCTGATCGCGCCCATCATCGTGAACATCCTGCTGACGCACGTGTTCCTGGGCCCCGAAGGCATCCCCTTGGCCGTGTTCCTGGTCCTCGCCAACGGCTTTGTCGCCTACTACCACCGCGACCGCTACCGGCCCCTGTTCAGGTCCTGACCCTTCTCACCCATTCCAGGAACGAAAGGGAGGCCATGGCCGTCGAATCCGTCCGCGTCTACCACAACGCCCGCTGCTCAAAATCTCGCTCGGCTTGCGCGTTACTCGGAGCAAAAGGAGTGACGGCCGAAGTTGTGGATTATCTGCAAACACCGCCCACACGCGAGGAGTTGCAAGAGCTGCTGCGGATGCTGGGCATGAAGGCGGGCGAGCTGCTTCGACGCAACGAGCCGGTGTTCCAGGAAAAGTATTCAGATCACGAACTCAGCGACGAGGAAGCCCTGGAGGCCATGCTGGCGCATCCGATCCTGATGGAGCGCCCCATCGTCGTGCGCGGCGGCAAGGCCGTGGTGGCGCGACCTGTGGAACGGGTGCTGGAGCTGTTCTAGAAAACGCGTGAGCCTGGGACAAAAGGGGATTAACGGGGACACAGAACAGTTCTGGTTTTAGGTTTCCTGCACCCTTTGTGGGAAAACCGTGGGTGCCCAATAGGTCCATCTTCAGGGAGCGCTCTTACGGGCGTGGCATTTCGTTTCTGAACCGTCCAAAGGCCCACGGCTTGCCGAAGATCCCCGCTGCCTGGCCTGTTTTGATCCATCGAACTGAAGGAGATGGCGCTTCATATTGATTGAGAAATACCTGAATTTGAAATAGTGACTGTTGCGTAAATATTAAAATTATAGATATTTAATGAATGGAACGAGAAATGCTCTTGATTAGCGTCCATCGCCTTACTACCGGGTGGATCCCCACCCAATAGAACCCGAGACCACACCATGAGCCGAACCCAGCGCATTCTCGCGACCCTCCTTGTCCTGCCTGCCATGTGCGCCTTGGTGGGGGCCGCAGCTGCATCGCCCACGGCAAACCAACAAGACGGGCAGCGGCTGCTCGGGGCGAACATCCAAGCCAATGGCCAATACGTGATCGACAAGAAGGGCGACAACACGGTCTCCGTGGAAGTCATCAACGGAAAAGTAGCGGGCTTGCGCCTGATGCACGCCATCAAGGGAAACGTGCCGGTCAAGAAGTACAAATCCACCCAAAAAATGGCCAAGCTTCAGGCGGACGGACTTCAGAATGCGTCCTTCAATTTGGACCAAAGCTCTTATCTAGGGATGGTGTACATCGGGTATGCGTTCACAGACGAATCCAGAGAAGAGTACATCTACTGGTTCCCGGACCATTTGATCCTTGACGGCGAGATGGGCGCCATCGAGTACATTCCAGCGTCTTAATCCACGCTCTACAGGAGATTCATCATGAAATGGACTGGCATGTATCTGATTGGTTTCATCGTGCTCCTCGGCGGTGTCCTGGCCGGGCTCTGGAAGATGGGCGTGCTGGAAAGCATCGGCACCACCTGGACCGTGATCGGCGTCGTCATCGTGATCGGAGGCGGCATCATGCTCGCGGTTTCCAACAGCGGCACCAAGGAAAACATCCAAATCGACCGGAAGTGACCCGGCGGGCGCCCAGGTGACCCAGGTGATTTGATGCCTTCGCGGCTCCATCGGAGGCTGGCCGAGAGGTCCGGCCAGACGCGGATTCAGGCTGATTCCGGTTTCAACGCTCCAACCTCCGGGGCTGCGGTTGGATCTGGGGTAGCTCCCTTCCACCCCCACAACAGCCCAATCCCGATCAGCACTGCCACCACGCCGAAGACGCTGGCCTCCAGGCCGAAGGTGCCGCCCGTGAGCCATTCGGGCTTGCCTTGAAACAGCGGGTGGATCCAACCCCGCCCTGCATTGCCGCTGACTCCGAAACCCAGAACATTTCCCTGGGTCCAGTTCCAGCCCAGGTGGATGCCGATAGGCAGGGCGAGGCTGCGGGTGCGGAGGTAGGCGAGCCCCAGGAGTACGGCGGCCAGTGCGATGTTGATGGTGGCCCAGATTTTGGTGGCGCCGTGCATGCCCGGATTGCCCCAGTGGGCGAAAGCGAAGAAGAGCGCCAGCACGAGCTGTGTGACCCAGACGCCCGTTCCGGCCAGAAGCCGCTGGAACAGGAAACCTCGGAACAGGTTTTCCTCGAAGAGGGCGACGAAGAGCATCACGTAGAATCCGTAGCTGAGGGCTTTCAAGCTGCGGGCGGGGTCCAATTCAAAACGCACACCACCCGCCGCCCACGCCATTCCAGCGGCTGCCAGCATCACCCCCGCACCCAGCAACGTGCGCCAGGCGATTTCCTTCGCCCACCGCCGGTCCAGATGGAAGCCGACGCTGGAAAGGGTTTCCTTGCGTAGCCGTGTGCAGGCCCACGTGGCCAGCAGTGATATGAGGAAAATCACTACCTCTATCCAATCGCCGCTTCGGATGCCGACCCGGTGAAGCACGGGGATCAGGCCCCGGAAGCCAAGGATGCAGGCCATCATCATCGCCATGAATATGAGCATCCACCAGCCATTGCGCAGGCGGTGGCCCTGATCAAAGAAAATAGTCTCCAAGGCGGGCTCCAGGTTGAACAAGAGCTACGAGCCAGTGCCCGATCTGTTTACCGGGAATCCCCACCCTGGAAAGAAATGGGTCAATACCCACGCCCGTCTTGAATTTGGCTGAACCGCCACTCGCAGAGCTGCTTGAAGCGGTTCATGACGTTCGCCGTGACCCGGTCGTGCACCCATTCCCAGGTCCGGTTCACCAGCCTGGTTTTCGATAAGGATTCTTTCCCATAAAAATTGAACCCGACCGCCAGAAAAACCTGCGTCGCTTCGGTTTCATTCTGTTCAGCGATGGATGAGCGGGCATACATGGAAAAAATTCCGATGGGATATCCACCACTGCACTCGTAGAGCAGGTACCGGGCGTTGTCGCAGTCGGAGGAGGGCGGTACGGTCTGGAATCGCTTCGCATTCAGGTTGAAGAGCGGAATGAAGCTCAGGCCAAAGATCCCCCGGCGCAATCCGAAGGGGTATTTCTTCCAGCCGCACAGGAAAAGCCGGATGTTTTCGAGGCGGCCACCAATGCGTTCCACTTGCGCCAGGTGATTGGGCCAGCAGGTGGAATCGCCGTTCCATTTGAGCAGTTCCTCGAACACGTACCGGACGGGGACGTTTATTCCGATCTGGTGGATGTTCATGATGATGTATTCAGAGACATCAATTCCGATCCGCTGCATGATCCGGTGGCTGTAGTTCTGCCTTTCCATTTCGGTCCGGAATTGGATCAGCGTTGGCCGTTCCGGCCTGTTGAGAAAGAAACCCCGGAAGTCGCTCAGCAGTCCAGTGCTTTGTGGAGGAGGGCCCTGGGTTCCTGGATGAGTTCGGGGCATCGGATGCACTTTCAGGCCGTGCTGGATTCAAAAGAATAGAAACGACTAAAGCACCAACTGCGCAAGGAAGCTAAACGGGGTTCATTTTTATCGGGGCTCTGTGGCCACACAATTCCGCCCGTTCTTCTTGGCGATATAAACACAGTCATCCGCAGCCTTGATCAGCTCTTCAATCATGTCCATTCCTGCCCGGCGCACCGCCACGCCGATGCTGATGCTGCCGCGCCATTCGCTGCTTCCCGCAGGCACGCGCAGGGCGGCGATCACTTGGCGCAGCTTTTCTGCAAGCTGCATCGCTCCATCCAGCGGAGTGTGGGGGCAGATGACCAAAAACTCATCGCCTCCCAACCGGCACACGACATCATCGGTCCGAACCGCATATCTCAGGTTCCTGGAGAGCTGCCGCAGTACTTCATCGCCAGCTTCGTGCCCATAGTTGTCGTTGATCTGCTTGAAGCCGTCCGCATCGATCATCATGCAGGCCAAAGGCGTGCCTTGCTTGATGGCTTCTTCCCAAGCCCGCGCGAGGCGCTGCATTGCGTGGCGCCGGTTGGGCAGGCCGGTGAGCACATCGGTCAACGCGATTTCCTCCAGTTGCCGGTTGGCAATGGCCAATTCCTTGGTGCGTT
Source organism: Holophagaceae bacterium (assembly GCA_016722505.1). Taxonomy (GTDB): domain Bacteria; phylum Acidobacteriota; class Holophagae; order Holophagales; family Holophagaceae; genus JANXPB01. Next base: position 757,972 of record JADKJH010000001.1, on the reverse strand, counting down.
CCGCAACCCTGGCTTCCAGGGTCTGGTTCAACTGGAGCAATTCGCGGTTTCGTTCCGAGACTTGCTGAAAAAGGCCGTTCAGGGAGTACAGCAAGGGTTCTACGGCCCCATCTTTCATGCGCTCCTCGGCCATGTAGGCCTCGGCGGCGCTTTGCCCGGAACGGATTGCGGCGATCTGCTTCGCCATGGTCTGGTCCGAACCAAGGATGTGGTAGGCCAGCCAATAGATGAGGAACTTCAACAGCGGTTTCGCCTTGTCTGGATTTTCTGGCGACACCCCGGCGTGCATCTGCGTTACTTCATGCAAAAAATGGGTGTGTTCATGCCGATGATGCTCAAGGTGGCGCGGGTCGATCCCCGCTTCGTCCATGAGTGTCTCTTCTTCCGAGAAATGGTATTGGGCGTAGGCCGCCAATTCCCCGAACACCCTTTCAATGTCAGCGAAGGCGACCCCTTCCGATTGCATCAGCAATTCGCCGAATTGGTTGATGACGTCCACCAGGTGGTGGTGTTGCTTATCCACATCCACCAAGCCGGTGACAAAATGCTTGTCCCAATGAAAGGATTCCATGGCATTCCTTTCCTCTAGACTGCGCATCGGAATGCGGGCGCCCCGGGCAATCGCCGCCACCAGGTTGGATGGCTCAAGCAGGGTATCCCATGTTTTCCCTTCGGCATCCAGGCTCCATCCCTGGCGTGGTTTTCTGAAAGCCTGGGGCCCACCGGCCACACGCGCAAAAGTGGCGGCAGGAACCCGGTTTCCACCAAGGTTCCTACCGCCACATTGAAACGTTCATTCAGCCGCGGAAGTCCTCAGCCAGCTTGGCGATCACGGAATTGATCTTGAGCTTGGCCATGCCGATAGGCGCATCCTCTTTCATGATCATGACCAGATGGATGTGGGCCTTCCCAGGCTGGGAACGCAGTGGATCCGTGCCCTCGTTGAGGCACCTCACCAGGATGTTGGCGTGTTCGGCTTCTACATGCACCTGCTGTCCCCGGCCGGTCCCCATTTCCAGTGAGGCCTTCTGGGCATTCATCAGCACGTTGTTGGCGAGGACACCGACTTCCTTGAGGCTGACACCAGGGGCTTCAAGCGTGCAGAGCGCCTCACCCGTAGGCGTGTAAAGGCCGCAGCCTGCGAATCCATCAAGCTGAGCTAGTTCTTTGAGTTTGTCATTTGCGGCCATGGGACGCTCCTTATGGGAAGTGGGGGGTTGATGAAGGGGCCTGGATCATCGAGGGACTTTCCAGGTCTTCGGGGGTGAGAGGGATGGCTTGGGCTGGCGGATGCGCGGGATCGGAGTTGCTACCCATGCGGGACTCATCCTTGATGCGGTAGGCCTCCATCAGCAAGGCAGGAAGCGATTGCATGGCCTGTCCGCGGGTGGCGGTGTTGGCTTTCAAGAGTTCGATGCTCGGTTCTTCCCAGGCGAGGATGGCTAGGGCTGCGGCCTCCCCTGATAATTCTCCCGTTTGGGACTGAATCAACTGGCCTTCCTTGAAATGGAGGAGTCCCCGGTTATGGTTGGACTCCACCCGTACCATGCAGGTCTTCCGCTCCATCTGGATCATCTGGAGAAATGTGGCAAGGCTGATCCCCGTGAGATGGCCACGGGCCATGGCGGAAAGGGCCTCGGTGACTGTTTTTTGGAGACGTGGGAAATCGAAGGGCTTGTCGAGCACACAGGTGATTCCCTGATCCCGAAGGCGAGTTTCTATTTCCGGAGTGCCGAAAGCGGTCATGACGATGGCTGGAATTCCCGGATGATGGCGGCTCATGTGGGAGAGGAGGCCATAGCCATCCATCTCAGGCATTTTCAGGTCGGTCACGACGAGGTCCACGTGGCGGCTATCAAGAATCTGGGCGGCCAGCTTGCCGTTCTTCGCCGTGAGCACAGTCACGTCCAAGGCAGCTCCGGCAAAGCCGTCCTGAGTTGTCCTCAGGAACAGCTCCTCATCATCTACGACCAGTACGGTGGAATGGGAATTCATAGTGGGACATCCAGGCCCTAATCAAGGCATGGGTGGTGCCAGATTTTATTTTTTTATATACCTAATAGAATCAAATATTTAAATATTAAATAAAAAACCGCCGGATCAAAATGAACCAGTCAATCTGGTTTTCGAGGGTCAGAGTGGGCCAGGGAGCGAAAGTTTCTTCACTCTGCGTTTCAAAGTCGAAAGCGAGATATGGAGAGCTTCAGCCGCGCGGGTGAAGTTGCCTTGATGCATCTGAAGAGTGCGGAGCAGGTGTTCCTGCTCCACCTCCTCCAGGGTCCGGAGGGGAGACGCATCTTGGTTGGCAGGCCTAGGAGCGGCCGCGGAATACTTCCCACCCACCAGGAACGCGGATGGCGGGGCTTCGAGAAGGTGGGCGCGCTCTAGCACATTCTTCAATTCGCGCACGTTGCCTGGCCAAGCGTAGGCCGCCAAGCGGGACAATTCTCCGGCAGGCATTGGTTGGGCAGGCCCCTGGCGGGTCTGTTGGGATTGAAGGCAGGCGCAGAGCTCCGGCAGGTCTTCAAGGTGTTCACGCAGTGGGGGCAGCTCGATGCGCAACACGTTAAGGCGGAAGTAGAGATCCGCCCGGAACCGACGGGATTCGATGGCCTTCTCGATAAGGGCATTTGTGGCCGCCACGATCCGGACGTCGATCCGTTTTCCGACCCGGCCTCCCAAGGGTGTGACTGTGCGGTCCTCGAGCACTGATAGGAGCTTGACCTGGAGATGCATGGGCATCTCCCCGATCTCATCCAAAAACAGGGTTCCTCCCTCGGCCATTTCCAGCACGCCTTCCCGTGAGGCGACAGCTCCTGTGAAAGCCCCCTTGGTCCAACCGAAGAGTTCGGCTTCGATGAGGTTTTCGGGTAGAGCGGAACAGTTGAGCGTCACAAAGGGCGCCGCCCCTCGTGCGCTGGCGTGATGGATCGCTTTGGCCACCAGGTTCTTTCCCGTTCCTGTCTCCCCGGTGATCAGCACAGATGCATCGGACCCGGCCGCTAGGCGGATGATCCTCCTTAGCTCCGACATGCTGGGAGAACTCCCCACCAGGATGGCGCTATGGCTTTCGGCCTTAGCCCGCCAAGCCTGCAGGCGGCCCACCCGCTCCAAGGCGGAAAAGGATATCAACCGGTCCACGGCGTGGCCCAGAGCCGCGACTTCAAAGGGCTTCGAGAGGTAGTCATGGGCCCCCACCTTCAGGGCGTTGACCGCATGGTCGAAGGAGGGGAACGCTGTTACATAGATCACTTTTGCGAAGGGATGGGCTTGGAGAAGATCCCGGCAGAGTTCCAGGCCGCTGCCATCCGGCAGGCGTTCATCCAAGATCGCGAGATCCACAGATTCCCGCGACAGAAGCTCCCGGCCTTGCGCGCAGGTCCCGGCCTCCAGAACCCTGAACCGGTCCCCGAAAAAGTCCGCAATGCACTTCCTGAACAGCGAGTTGTCATCTACGATCAACAATTGCTTCCGTGGGTCCATGTCAGGCGCTCACGAGGGTGAACGACACGCGTGTGCCGTGGGGGACGACTGGTTCCATCCAGATCGTCCCGTTCATCCCGGTCACCATCTTCTTCACGATGATGAGTCCAAGCCCCGTGCCCTGCTCCTTGGTGGTGAAGAAAGGAGTGAAGATCCGGGGCCTGAGGTGGTCTGGAATCCCAGGGCCATTGTCTTCCACCATCACCGAGACTTGGCCGGTACCGGGCACCACGCGGATTTGGATGATAGGTTCTAGCTCATTGCTGAAGGCTTCCACCGCGTTATAGACCAGGTTGATCAGGACCTGGTGCAGGGCCCGGACATCGGCGCTGACGAGAGGAAGCCCGGGTTCGAACTCGATTTGGAGCCCAATTCCCCTTGCGTGGAGATCTGGCTCGATCAAGGGTTTCAATTGGGAGAAGAAGGATGCGAGGTCCATGGCCTTGATCTGAGGTTGTTCGAAAAGCGAGAAATTTTTCAGGGACCGGAGGAGATTCTCGGCTCGGGCAAGCTCGCCTGCGATGCTTTCGAGGTAGTCAGCGACTGTCTCCTTGGGGAACCGGTCAAGACCGCTCCGGAGGACGCTCACCGCCGCCTTGATGGAGTGGATTGGATTGCCGAGTTCGTGGCGCACGGCCGAGAAGATGAATCCGAGGCTGTTCATCTGCTCCACTGATTCGGCGATGGCCTGTAGGCGGTCCCGATCAGTGATGTCACGCAGGAAGATCCAGACGAATCCCCCGGCGCGATAGAACGAGTAGCCGTAGATGCGCGATCCCACGCGCATGGACTCACCCTTCATATGCTCATCCAGCAGGCCTTCAAAGGTTCCGCCGTTCTTCATCAAGAGCGTGTTCAAGCCTTGGTAGGAATGGTCTCCGACCGAATCCAGCAGCTGCATCACGGCTTTGTTCTCGAATACCACTATCCGATTCTCCACATCCAGGACGAGGATCATCAGATCCATGGACTCCATACCATCGGCGAAGACGCACTCTCCCGGGCACCGAGTCTTGGAAAACGGGCACAAGTGGCTGTGAGCGCAGGGGAACTTGGTGGGGGTTTGGAGACTGGACATCGCTTGGCATTCCTATGAAGCCAGAACGCAGGGAGGCCGCGTCGGGGAAGACCCTTCCTCGCTTCACATGTGAATAGCACATAAGCGCTGTGAGCGGGGTTAAACGTCTCATCCCGCTTTCCATGTGGTAGCGGCAACTTTTCAGATTCCAGGCGCCGGAGATGGGCATCCAGTGTTGAGCTTGTCAGGCTTGTCAGGTTTTTCAGTCCGCCAGGGTGCTTAGATCCCCAGGGTCCTGCCCCAGGGCCTCGGCCTTGAGGGCGCGGCGGACGATCTTGCCTGAGCGTGTTTTGGGCAGGCTGGCGCGGATCTCGATATCGCTGGGAGTGGCGATGCCGCCCAGATCCTCGCGGACATGGTCCTTCAGGCTGGCGATAAGGCCAGGACCTGCTGCGAAGCCCGCTTTCAGCACCACGAAGGCTTTGATGCATTCGCCTTTGATGGGATCGGGCAGGCCCACCACGGCGCTCTCGGCCACGGCTGGATGGCCGATCAGGGAGCCTTCCACATCGGCGGTGCCGATGCGGTGCCCGGCCACGTTCAGCACGTCGTCGGCGCGGCCGAGCACGGCGATGTAGCCGTCCTTGTCCTTCACCGCCACGTCCCCAGCGCTGTAGCAGCCCGGGATCTCGCTCCAATAATCCTCGTAGCGCGCGTGATCGTTCCACACGGTGCGCAGCATGTAGGGCAGGGGATATTTGATCACCAGGAGGCCGCCCTGGCCATCGGGCACCGGTGAACCATCGTGATTTACCACAGCCAGGCGCACGCCGGGCAGGGGTTTTCCGGCCTTGCCGGGCCGGGCCTCGAAGGTAGGCAGTGTGCCGATCACGGGTCCGGCGATTTCTGTCTGCCACCAGTTGTCCACCACCATGCCGTTGCCTTGGCCCACCAGATGCTGCTGGGCCCAGCGGTGGGCCTCGGGGTTCAGTGGTTCACCGGCGCAGGCCATGAGGCGCAGCTTGGACAGATCGAACTTTCCAGGGGCCTCCGCGCCATGGCTCATCCACATCCGCACGGCGGTGGGGGCCGTGAACATCACGTTCACGCCGAAGCGCTCGCAGATTTCCCAGGTGACCTCCGGCGTCGGGTAATCCGGCGCGCCCTCGCGGCACAGCACCGTCGCGCCGATGCTCATGGGCCCGTAGACGATGAAGCTATGCCCCACCACCCAGCCGATGTCGGAGGTGCTCCAGTAGATGTCGCGCTCCTGGATCTGGAAGAACGCCTTGCTTAGATAATTCACGCCCACCAGATAGCCGCCGGTGGCGTGCACCACGCCTTTGGGCTTTCCGGTGGTGCCGCTGGTGTAGAGGATGAAAAGCGGATGTTCGGCGTCCACCATCTCCGGTTTGCAGTGGATGTCACGGCCCTGTTGGATGTCGTAGAAATCTTTCTCGCGTTCGCTGGCGAAGGTCACTGGCGCGTCGCCTGGCCGGGAACCCCGCCGGTGGACGATGACATGGTCCACGAAGGACAGATCGCGGACGGCTTCATCCACGATGGGTTTCAAGGCCGTGGTCTTGCCTCTTCGATAGGTGAAGTCGGAACAGACCACCACCTTGGCGCCGGCGTCTTCGATCCTGGTGCGCAGGGCTGCGTGGCCCATGCCCGCGTAGACCACGCTGTGGATGGCGCCGATGCGGGCGCAGGCCAGCATGGAGATGATGCCTTCGGGGGTGAGCGGCATGTATAGGATCACGCGATCGCCTTTTTGCACGCCCAGGCGCTTAAGCGCGTTCGCGAAGCGGTTCATCTCGCGGTACAGGCGGTTGTAGGTATAGGCGCGCTCGTCGCCATCCTCACCCACCCACAGCAGGGCGGCCTTGTTGCGCCGGTCGCTGTGGACGTGGCGATCAATGCAATTGACAGTGACGTTCAGCTTCCCGCCCACGAACCACTGATGGTTGGGGGGCTCGAAGCGCACGACTTCGGTCCATGGTTCGTCCCAGTCGAGCGCCAGGGCCTTCTCTCCCCAGAATGCGGCGGGGTCCTCCTCCGCAAGGGCCTGCTCCACCTCGTAATTGATGGCCGCTTGTTTGGCCAGCCAGCCCCGCATGGGGATCGGGGCCTCACCCTTCTGAAGGGCGCTGATGGTGGCCTGTTGGGTAAGGCTGATTTCTACATCGCTCACGGGCGGCCCCTAAATAAAGATGCTGCTGGATGGATGGTGTGAAATGGTTTGGAGGAAGGTATCACGAGGGGCACTCCGTGGGGCCGCATACGACGATGACGAGGATCACACCTTTCACGTGGCTAGGTCCCTTGGGCCGCCCCCACAGCGGTGGTTCAGTAATGGCTCTGCGCCGGACCCTGGTCTAAGAGCGTGTCTTAAAATTCCCCTGCGCCGCGCTGGGAGCGCCGGGCAAGCGGGGCAGATATCAGTTTGTCTTGCGTATCGGCGGAGCCGATACCAAGAAGGCAGCCGACCACGGCATATTGACCATACGCCACGGGAGGGTAACGCGGCCCCGCGAAGCCCGCCGCCCCAGCCAGGGGCCCGTGTCCGCGGCTTTGCCGCGGGAGAAGGCCGCAGTGCGGCCTTCGATACATGGGAGGGACGGGGCCAGCATCCACGCCCAGCGGAACGCGGGGCGTCCCGCCCGCCCTTGCGGGCTCTCAGGGCCTGGACATCGCGGCGTCACGGGCCTTGGGCGTATGATCTATACGCCGCTGCGGCCCCTTCCTTGCGCTGCATCGCGGCTGACCTCCGTCGCGGCACGGGGGAATTTTAAGACACGCTCTAATGGTTTCATTCCGGAGGGAAAATGCCTGCCGACGCATCCTTGCTCACTGATCTGCCCCTTTTCTCAGCCTTGAATACGGACGAGTGCGCTCTGCTTGCCGAGGCAGTGGACACCAAGACGATGGCAATGGGCACGGTCCTTTTCAAGGCCGGAGATCCAGGCCAGGCCATGTACGTGGTGGGGAAGGGCCGCATGGAAATCTTCATCACAGACCTGGCCGGGCAGAAAATCATCCTTACAGAATGTGGCCCCGGAGAGGTTTTCGGCGAACTGGCTATGTTGGGCACCGGCCCACGCACCGCTTCGGCCGTGGCGCTCGAGGACTCCGAACTGCTGGAATTGGACCGTGATGATCTGCTGCTCCTCATAAGCAAGAAACCTGAAGCGGCATTGCACCTTCTGGGGGCCATGGGCGCCATGACTCGGAAGGCTGATCTGCTGCTGCGGGCCCGGGTGGCACGAAATCCCAACGAGGAGATCCAGGAACAGTTGACTTTCGTGCAGCGTCTCGCGGATTGGATCGCGGCTTTTTCCGGGACAACGTGAAGGCCGAGTTGGAGATCGCCCACCTGCATGAAAAGGTCGAGGAGATCCGCGAGGGCGTCCTGGAGCGGCTGGAGCGGATGGAAGCGCTGCTGGTAAGAAACGGGAAGCTGTGACGGAAACCTACAACCCTTTCAGGCACCCGAGAGTGCCTCCTATGATTTGCGGGTAGTTGCATTAAAAATTGAACCCAAGGAGTCCCCCATGCCGATCACCAAAGCCTTCGCCGCCGCTTCTGCTACCTCCGCCCTGGAACCGTTCCAGATCGACCGCCGCGAGGTTGGCCCGCATGATGTGCAGATCGAGATCGCCTTTTGCGGTGTCTGCCATTCCGACATCCACCAGGTCCGCAATGAATGGGGCGGCTCCATGTACCCCATGGTGCCGGGCCACGAGATCGTGGGCCGCGTGACGGCGGTGGGTGGCCACGTGAAGAAATTCAAGGCAGGCGATCTGGCGGGCGTGGGCTGCATGGTGGATTCCTGCCGCACCTGCGCCAGCTGCAAGCGGGATCTTGAGCAGTTTTGTGAAGTGGGCGGCGCCTTCACCTACAACGGCACCGAAATGGATCGCAAGACGCCCACGTATGGCGGCTACTCCGCCAGCGTGGTGGTGAACGAGGATTTCGTGCTGAGCATCTCGCCCAAGCTCGATCTGGCTGCCGCTGCGCCGCTGCTCTGCGCGGGCATCACCACCTACTCGCCTTTGCGCCACTGGAACACCAAGAAGGGCGACAAGGTAGGCGTCGTTGGGTTGGGCGGTCTCGGCCATATGGCAGTGAAACTTGCCGCTGCCATGGGCGCCGAGGTGACCATGCTCAGCACCTCGGCTTCGAAGGAAGTGGATGCGCGGAAGCTAGGCGCCACCGGCTTCGGGCTGACCTCCGATGACACCACTTTCAAGCGGCTGGCGGGCCATTTCGACCTGATCATAGACACCATCTCCGCGCCCCACGACTACAACAAATATTTAGGGATGCTCCGCCTCGAAGGTGCGATGGTGCTGCTGGGCGTGCCTCCGGCCCCCACCCCGGTCGCAGCGACATCGCTGATCTTCGGCCGCAAGACCCTTTCCGGCTCGCTTATCGGCGGCATCGCCGAGACTCAGGAAATGTTGGATTTCTGTGCCGGACACGGCATCGTTTCTGAGATCGAGCTGATCCCGGTCCAGCGGGTCAACGAGGCCTACGAGCGCATGATGAAGGGCGATGTGCGCTACCGGTTCGTGCTGGATATGAAGACGCTTTAACGAGCAAAGATCAATAAACCGCGAATGACGCTAATGGACACGAAGGGGGGAACTACCAGATCCTCGTTCGTGTGGCTTTGCGTCCTTCGCGGTTGATTATTTTCGTACCGCTGTGATTTTTCCGTGGGCTCGGCGAATCATGTTGTAACGGCGACCTCACCCCGGGGCGCACTTCGAGGCCCCATGTCTTCCACCACCGAACACGATCAATGCCTGGCCTTGCTCGACGCTCATAAGGGAATCCTCCACAAGGTGGCCAACACCTACTGCCAGCGGGCGGAGGATCGCAACGACCTCATCCAGGAGATGTCCCTCCAGGTGTGGCGGTCCTACCCGCGCTTCGATGGCCGGTGCAAGTTCTCCACCTGGATGTACCGCATCGCCCTCAACGTGGCCATCAGCTTTCATCGCCAGGAAAGCGCGCACCACCACCTTCTATACGGTGACGACCACCTGCGGGACCTTCCGGCAACCACCGATGCCGGCCCGCCTTCCGACGAGATCCAAGCCCTCCACCGTTTCATCGAGGGGCTGGACAATCTGAACAAAGCCCTCGTGCTGCTCTATCTGGACGACCACAGCCACGCCGAAATCGCCGAGATCCTCGGCATCAGCGCCACGAACGTCGCCACCAAGATCAGCCGCATCAAAGAACGCCTCCGCCAGGGCTTCGCGCCCGGCGCCACAACATGAGAGAGCACACCATGGAACTGGACGACTTCAAATCCGAATGGCAGACCCTGAACCAGAAACTGGATCAGCAGGCCACCCTCAACCTGCAACTCCTGCGGGAAAGCCGCAAGGAAAAGGCCCGCCACGGCTTGCGGCCGCTGGTTTGGGGGCAGGCGATCCAGATGGTCCTCGGCGCTCTGCTGGCCCTCTACTCCGCCGGGTTCTGGTGGAACCACCAACAGGTTCCGCACCTGCTGTTCACAGGTCTGCTGATGCATGCCTATGGGCTGGCGATGGTCCTCTTCGGCGTCCGCGTGCAGGTGCTCATCCACCGCATCGATTTCGGCGCTCCGGTGCTCAGCATCCAGAAGCAGTTGGCCGGGCTCCGCCGCTTCTATGTGGTGGGTGAGATGTGCATCGGCCTGCCCTGGTGGCTGCTGTGGATTCCCTGCATGACAATGCTCTTCATGGGGCGCTTCGGCGTGGACTTGTATGTGAAGGTGCCCCAGGTGATCACCCTCAATGTCGCCGTTGGCATCGTGGGACTGATCCTGACCTGGCTCTTCCTCCGCTGGTCCCGAGGCCGCCCCAAACTGGCCGAGACGTTGGAAGATGCCACCGCAGGCACAAGCTTGAACAATGCCCAGCGCATGCTGGATGAGATCGCCCGCTTCGAGCACGAATGATCCGCTGATCAGGGCGCATCCATCGCGCCCCGGTCCACCAGCCAGGCTTGGCTTGAGGCCACGATCTTCCGGTTGAGGTCGGGCAGTGAGGGATCCATATGGCCCTCATCCAGATCCAGGATCGTCTTCGGATCTGGTTTCAAGGACTGCATGAGCCGCGCGTAAGCCAGGGGCACCCGCTCATCCTTCAGCCCCGTAACAAAAAGCGTCTCACCCTTGAGATGAGGTAGATGAAGGGCCGGTTCCAATGGGCGGATCACCGATCCCACGAGATGTGCGGCGAAGGACTTCACCCAGGCGGGCCGGAGGTCTGAATTCGCCGCAAGCAGGCCGGGCAGGTCCGCGCCCCCATAAGCCATCACCAAGGTCCGGAACGGCATCCCCCGGACCTGGGCCACCCGTGCGGTGGCAGGCACGAACATGGCGCCGAAGCTGTAGCCCAGCAGGCTCACACGCTGGGGATCGGCCCATGCTTGGACCCGCGCCCACGTCGCCAGGGCACAGACCTGGGAAGGAACGGCCAGGGCCGCCCGGCGTATCCGGGGAAGCTTGAACAGGGCCCTTCCTTCGTAGAGATCCGCGGTGGGGCGGGGGTAGGCGAGGGCCAGCATGGCGTTGGGGCCGTGGGCCTCCACATAGCGGAGGCTCTCCTGCCCCACCTCCAGCCCGCCCAGGATGACAACCACCGGGAGATGCCTAGCCGGACCCGTGGGAAGGCTAAGCGCGAGACGGACTGGCCCCTCGGGGGCGCCGTCGAGTTCATATTCCAGGAGACGGCGGGGCTCCCCCGTGGCGGTGAAGAAGGCGGATTCCCGCAGGGTCCGTACCGTCAACGAGGCAGCGGGCTGATCGAGCAGGGGGATCGGATCCCGGCGATACTCCCTTGCCACGCAAAACCAGAGTATGGAGAGTGCTAAAAATAGTACCCCACCACCCACCCCGAGAATCCGGACCGCCCACCGTCGCATGGTTCCAGGTTAGTGGCGGTTACGAAACAACCAATGTTTTTCTGGTTGGTTTCGCCCATGACGCTCCACCTATTCAGGCGCAGTGCGCTACCGGTTCGTGCTGGATATGAAGACGCTTTAATTCAACTATTCCACTCCTTATCCGAGTGGTGGGCGCCAATTAAGAATGAGGCTGGATTCGTTTTTTCAAGCGAATCCAGCCTCAGAGCGTGTCTTACTTGTTCCGGGACAACCGATCCATGGCTGCCTTGAGGCTGATCCGCATGCGTTCGAGCACGTCGGCCAGGGCGCCGATTTCGTCCTTCGACGTGGCTACGATCTTCTCATCCACGTCGCCGTCCGCCATCCGTGCCGCGATCTGAGTGAATCGGGTAAGGGGCCGCAAGACGATCTTCACGGTGAACAGCACGGAGAACGTGGACATCATGAGTCCGCCGAACATGAAGGCGATCATGTCGATGGTGTTTCCTTGCTTGGCCTTCTGAAGGGCATTCGTGGACAAGCCCACACGGAAGTTTCCCCATTGCCGCCCTTTCACGAAAACAGGCGAAGAGATGTCCATGAGGGATTCTCCGGTATCCCTGGCGTAGGCTTGGACGAATCCTTCAGTCTGGTTTTTTGCCGCGGCGAGTCCGACTGGGTCATCAAAGATGCGTTTGGTGCGGTTGCCGATCTTGTCCTTCTCCCGGTCCCCGGTGATGGCTTGCTGGTATTTTGAATTGTGGGTGGGGAGGTAGCCGTTGATGTCCACGGCTATGGCGAAAAGGGCGTTGGGGTTTTTCAGATACTCATCCTGCAAGGAAAGGAGCGCCTTGTCGGTATAGAAGTCGTATTTGGAGTGGAATTTGGGCGGTTCAAAACCGGGGATGGCGACATAGTCCTTATCGAAGGCGTCTTGGACCGTGAAGACTCCGTTGTCAATGGCTTCTTCCATGACTCGGCCGACGGATTTGGCGCCCGTGAGGGACATGAATTTCCCTTCCGCCACGAATTGGTTGGTCAAGGCCGTATTCTGGTGGTTGATAAGTATGTAGGTGCCGATGGCCATGACGACCAACAGGACTGTGTTGGCGAAAAAGGCGACCTTGAAACTGACGGTTCGAAACATATGTTGGCTCCTGACGGATCTGGTGGATGTGAAATTGGGGAATTTGAATGGGCGGAATCAATTTTCCTGGAATGCTTCATTCCTTCCGGTAGCCAACGCGGACGCAACCCCAGTGCTGCCCTCGGACAACCAAGGGGACACTTAGGTCGAACATCGTTTCACCGGTATCGCGCTGGTATTCCTGGAGCAGGAAGGGGGCTGTGTTCCGCGCGGCGGCAAGGCCGGTTCGATCGTTGAACATCACCTTTGTCCGGTTGTTCTTCGCGTCATATTCCCGGCTTCCTGTCAGTGGCTTCGAAAACACGCTGTTGTGGGTTGGGACATAACCATTGCGATCCGCAATGATGAAGAAAACGAATCGTGGGTTCTTTTTAAGGTAAGTGTCGAATAATGACTGGAAAACTTCATCAAACCGGCGGTCATACTGAGTGTTGAATTTCTGGGGGTAGGAATTCGCGACAGGGACATAGAATGTGTCGAAGACCTGGGCCTGGGTCAGCTTTCCGGACTTGATCAGATTCTCGATGCCCTGGGCGACGTCATCCCTGCATTCCATCGCCAAGGTCTTGACCTTTAGCTCAAACCCTTTGGCTTCAGGGGGGGCAGCCACAGCTGCAAGGGCTGCCAGGCCCAAGCAGATCGCGCGTCCGTAATGCATTGCGTTCATGGTCATCTCCAATGGAATCGGGCATTCATCGGAATGGAATCCAACCTTCCAGGCTTACTCGCCAAGGGAATCCATCCATTCCGTCACTTGGGCGAGCAGTTCCACCCCCACCGCTTCCTTCTTCTGGAAGAATCCAATGGAATCCTTTCCAAGGGGCATGATGAAGAAGCGTTCGTTATGTCCCCGGTGGAAAGCCAGTGAATGAACGGGTGACGACATCAATTCCCTTTCTGCGGCCGGGCTGCTTTGGCGACAGATGGCCACCAGAGCTGCGAGAGACTCGGCATTGGGCGCGTCGTGGGACAGGAGTTCGCCACTTGGCCCCACAAGGACATGGCCGGCGAGGCCTGGAATGGATTTCAGCTGGGCGAGCTTGTCCGCGTTAAGTCTCATCGCATCGCCCCTTCCTTATTTCTGATCATGGAAGGGCCTCCAGCATGTTCTGGTACTTCACGGCTTTCTCAGGATCGGCGATCTCCCGCAGCACCAGGTCGGTGAGGGCCGGAAGCTTCTCCCTGGACGGCGCGTTGCGCTGAAGCCACTTTTCGAGGCATTCCAAAAAAATGATCTTGGCCATGGGACCGATGACCTTCGCTAAGGCTCCCTGCATGGCCTGGAGATCGGCGGCCAAGAGGCCGTGTTCCAGCAGGTCCTTCGAAGAAGGAGCAGGTACCTTGGTGGTGGCGGCGGGAGCCTCCGGGATGGGGAAGCCAGCGCTGTCCGCGCCTGGCGCCAATTCAAGGCTGCCCTTGAAATCATCCAGAAGCAGGTTCACGGAAAGGGTGACCATGTTCACGTTGACATCAGGTTCGCCAAGGATGATCAGCCACGTTTTCTCTGCGATCGAACGCGTGATGACCGTGGATTCATCGAAGCTGAGAATCACATCCGAAAGGTCAGGGAAATTGAGAGCGCCAGCCCCATGGATCTTCGTCAGCGCCTTACCCATGCTCAGCAGCCGCGCCGGTTTGAAAATTGGCGGCAGGATATTCTGAAGGATGGTTCCGGGAGCTTGATAGATATACGCGCCGGTCAATCCTTGGACATGTGTAAGTTCATTCAGGATGCTCTCCATGGCCTCTCCAGATAACGGTTGGATTTCCCTCGATCTACGTGGACCGCAAGGCCGAAAGCTCTTCCACGATGCCCTTGGAGGTTTTCCCGGGTTTCAACAAGATGGCAATCGAAAAGGGATCGTGCTTGAACAGCACGATGGAGCCCTGCCGCTGGCTCTTGATCGTGATGGTCCTGATCATGTCCTTGCTTTCGGGGGTGGGGATGGCATCCGCCAGCTGAAAGTAGAAAGAAGGGGCGAGGCTGGCGGCCTTTCCACCTGGATGCGAGGTTGTTTCCAAGACATCCCCTTGGCTCCCTTGGCTGTAGATGGCAAATTCCTGGATGCCGGGGTAGCCCGAAAGGATGCTCTCGATCTGGGTATGCGCCTTGGCAATGTTCACCGATGCTTTGTTTTCGTGTGCCAATAGGTCCTTAACCTCGGGATCCGGGTCTTTGAGGGGAACCGGGAGGGGAATGGGCTGAGTGTCCCTCGGCGTCAAAGGTTTTCTGGGGGCAACAGCGCCCGCGTGCAAGAGGCCGGTGGCATCTATGGGGACCGGCGCGCCATCCATGAATGCGAGAAGAGATTCGAGCTGTTCTTCATCCAAGGGGGAAGCTGCGATGAGGACACTGATGAAGCCGTGCAGGCTGGTGTAGTGGTTTTCCGGTTGCCTGTCCAGGGCCTTGCTGAATACCCGTTGCATCGCTCTAGGCATATCGGCAGGAAATTGAAGAACTCCATCCACCCAGGCCGGATTCCTTGCAGGGGGCAGTTGTCCGGCCAGAACCTGGTAGGCCGTCATGGCGAAGGCGATCAGTTCCGAGTCGGCTGATGGAGGCCCGCCGCGCAACCTATCCGAATCCAGGTGGGAGGACCCATCGGCCGGCCCTTGGCCGGAACTCGGCTCCAACCAGGCCGCAGAGCCGAAACCAAGAACTCTAAGGGTTCCTGTAGGGCTGATCCACAGATTCTCTGGTCTCAGGTCCCCATGGAAAAGGCCATCCCTTTCTGAAGCTTCCAGCACATGTACGAGTTGAACCAACAAGTGCAGACCTTGAATGGTTGGAATCCCATGGGCGATAAGCGATGCGAGGCTTCTCCCCTCCAGGGATTCGAGAACCAGGTAGGTTCCGATGCCATCCTCATGGGCCATTTCCAATATCCGCTGAATACCTGGGTGGGTAAGCTTTTTGGCGGCCTCCCATTCCCCCTTCAGCGAAGGTTCGATATTCCGCTGCTCCATGCCTGGTAGACCACACTTCACGGCCACCGGAGCACCCGAATGGGTGTCGATGGCCTGATACAGGACATGGCTGGTGCCGCAGCTAAGGGTGCCTTGCACGCGAAAGCGGCCAATGGTCAAAGGCGCCGAAGTCAAAGCGGGGTAAGTCATTTGGAAAGCCGGAAAAAAGAACAGAGGAACGCTGTTTTATAGAAAAACGCGATACATCGCGTATCCATTTGATTATCGCGGGTGGGACAGTGCCCGAAATCACGGATGGCCGCCCAAACGCGCTTGGGGCCGCCCTTAATCGCATCACGTCTCGATGCATGCGCCCGGATCCGTATGGGGGGTTCTAACGAATGATTGGGCAACCCTGAATACTGACCGTGCTTAATGCCGGTGGTTGTGTTCCCCGTGATGGACGGGGTCCTGGCCGTCAGCTTCGTGCT
Source organism: Holophagaceae bacterium (assembly GCA_016722505.1). Lineage (GTDB taxonomy): Bacteria > Acidobacteriota > Holophagae > Holophagales > Holophagaceae > JANXPB01. Next base: position 742,041 of record JADKJH010000001.1, on the reverse strand, counting down.
GGTGGAGGAATTTGTGGTGGTGCCGGCTGGCCATGGTTGAGGTTTCGAAATGCACGGTAAGGTGGCGCACAGAATAATGTTCCGACAGCACGTGCTCGATGTCCTTCAGATAGCGTTCGGTTTCATCCAGGCGTTCAGCATCCACCAGGACGTGGGCAGTGGCGACGGTGAGATGGCTGCATATCTTCCAGCTGCGCAGATCTTCGATTCCGAGGACGCCGGGTAGTTTCAACAAGTCGGTTTTGGCGGCTTCATGGTCGAAGGCCGCGCGATGCATGAGGATGGCGGCGGCGCTCCGAAGCAGCAGGAAGGCTCCCCGCAGGATCACAAGCACGATCAGCACAGCTACGATGGGGTCAATCCAGCGCCAGCCGGTGTAGCGGATCGCCACCATGGCGGAGATCACCGCCACATTGGCCAGGCTGTCGCCAAGCGCATGCAGGTAGGCGCTGCGCAGGTTGAGATCTTTCGCCAACCGGGTGCCTTTGGGTGGGAGCAGCACGAAAGTCGCGGCCAGATTTAGAAGCATCCCCAAGGCTGAAAACGCAATGGTCCATCCGATCTGGATGGGCACAGGGTGATGGAGGCGATGCCATGCTTCCCATAGGATGCCGGCCGCGAGCGCCCCCAGAAGTCCCACGCCCAGCAGTGTGTGGAATACCTCGAGCCGGTGCCAGCCGTAGGCGTAACGGTCGCAGGGCTCCCGTTTGTTGGCGAGGGAGATGGCGCCGATGGCCAATAGATTCACCACAAAATCATTAAGATTCTCCAGGCTGTCGCTCACGAGCCCAAGTGAGCCCGTCCACATCCCCGCCAGGCCTTGGACCAGAAAATTGAGCCCGAATATCGCCGCGCTGAAGGCCAGCCGCCATAACGTGGTTGGGCCTGTCTCCTGGTGGGGATGCCCCGGAGCCTTCTCCATCACCGGCCCCGGTACATGGGCCTGCGCTTTTCCTTGAATGCGGCCAGGCCCTCCAAGCGGTCTTCGGTGGGGATCACTTTCGCATAACAAGCTTCTTCGACGTTGAGACCGCCCAGGCGATCCAGGTCGAGACCCTGATCAATGGCTTCTTTGGCAGCTCGCAGGGCGATGGGACCATTGGGCAAGATCTCCCGCGCCAGGTCCAGCGCGGATTCCAACGCCTTGCCTGGGTCGGTGACGCGATCCGCAATCCCATAGTCCAGGGCTTCGGCCGCGCCGAATTTCCGTGCGGTGAAGATCAACTCCTTGGCCCTTGAGCGTCCGATGAGCCGTGGCAGTCTTTGAGTGCCACCAGCTCCTGGAATGATGGCAAGGCCTGTCTCGGGCAAGCCGAGTCTGGCTTGGCCGCCCACCACGCGTAAATCACAGGCTAGAGCCAATTCCAGGCCGCCTCCCAAAGCTGCGCCTTCGAGGACGGCGATGGTGGGCATTGGCAGGTATTCCAGGGCGGTGAAGGTGCCGCGGAGTTTTTTGACGAAGGCTGTGGCCTCTTCCTGGGTCATGTCCGCCCGTTCTTTCAAATCCGCACCGGCGCAAAACACACCGGGTACAAGGCTATGCAGGATCACCACGCGGATGGAGAGATCCTCTGCGGCGCTTGCTAGCGCCTCGGTGATTTCCTGCAACAACTGGCGCCCGAGAGCATTCTTGGCTTCAGGGCGCTCCAATCCAAGCAGCAGGATGCCGCTGTCTGATCCGTCCAGGCGCTCGATGCGGAGGGTTGCCATTCAGGAAAGCTCGATGATCGCATCGCCTTCATTCAGGAACTGCTCGGGCACCACGAAGACCTTCACCACTGTCCCCTCTTCTGGGCAACCCACGGGAATCTGCATCCTCTTGGTATTCGCTGCGCTCATACGCAAGGCCTCCATCCTGATCTGACTACCCACGGGCAACCTCTATCCCAACTCGATGATCGCATCGCCTTCGTTCACGAACTGGTCTGGCACCACGAACACTTTCACCACTGTGCCCTCCTCGGGGCAACCCACTGGAATCTGCATCCTCTTGGTATTCGCTGCGCTCATACGCAAGGCCTCCATCCTGATCTGACTACCCACGGGCAACCTCTATCCCAACTCGATGATCGCATCGCCTTCGTTCACGAACTGGTCTGGCACCACGAACACTTTCACCACCGTGCCCTCCTCGGGGCAACCCACTGGAATCTGCATCTTCATGGACTCAATGATGATTAGATCCTGGTCTTCGGAGACGACGTCACCATCGACCACCAGCACCTCAAGGACCTTGCCCGCCATCTCAGCGCGGATTACCGCCATGCTCGCCTCCGTTGAATAGGAGATTGTAGCTTGGCAGAGGGCTCGCAGGGCCTTGGGACCATTACGCAACGGCCAGCGGCGTTTTGGCCACTGCGTAACACCGCCTCAAGTCGGTCCCAGACTTCGATCGCTCAAACACTCGATCGCTCAATCGCCTTCGACGTCACCCAGTAGCACGAGGTCATCGTCCTCGGCGGCAAAATCGCCCTCTTCGATGAGGAGTTCCCTCACCCTTCCGGCTTCAGGGGAGTTGATGTAGAAGGGGGTGTGGCCGGAGTCGGTGCCCTCCAGGAGCATGAGCGGCTCTTCTTCTTCCACCTCCTGGCCAAGCTTGACCAGTATGTCCATCACATATCCTGGCCATTCCGCCTTGACGATCATGCTTGCCTCCTGGGTGGTCCTTCGGTTTCCAGCGTTTCTGCCAAAACAATATTTGGGTACGCCGGGGAGCGTAGGGCCTCCCGGGCTTCTGTGCAAGGACTCCTCGCAAATATTTTTTGCCCCGCCTTCCCAGAATCCCCGCTTTGCAAGGTGGCGATGCTTTGGGACACTGGAGTATTGCCCTGTTTCTTCATCCGGGCTTGATTCGCGAGGTCTTCATGGCAGTTCAATGTGGCATCGTCGGGCTGCCCAATGTGGGGAAGTCCACCTTGTTCAATGCGCTCACCAGCGCTGGGGCGGCCTCGGCCAACTACCCTTTCTGTACGATCGAGCCCAACACGGGCGTGGTGGACGTGCCAGACCCCCGGCTTCCCCATCTCGCGGAGATTGTTAAGCCCCAGCGCATCCTCCCAGCCTCCCAGGAATTCGTGGACATCGCTGGCCTGGTCAGGGGCGCCAGCAAGGGCGAGGGACTGGGCAATGCCTTTCTGACCAACATCCGGGACACCGATGCCATCGTGCAGGTGGTGCGCTGTTTCGAGGACGGCGACATCACCCATGTGGAAGGCACCATTGATCCTGAGCGTGACCTCGGCATCATCGAAACGGAATTGATGCTGAAGGACCTGGAAGGCGTGGAGAAAGGCCTGGACCGGAATCGAAAGCTGACCAAATCATCAGGCGCCAACAAAGAAGCGGCTCTGCTGGTCGCAATCCTTGAGCGGGTCTACGCTGCCCTCAATGATGGCAAGTGGGCAAGCTCCGTGGGGTTGAACGCAGAGGAACGCTTCGCCATCAAAAGCTACGGCCTGATCACCTTGAAGCCGATGTTGCTGGTAGGCAACATCGCTGAAACGGACATCCGGAATCCCGAAGGCAACATCCATTTTGCGGCGCTCACTCGAATCGCGGCTGAACGGAACTGTCCGGTGATTCCCATTTGTTCCAAACTCGAAGCCGAAATCCAGGAACTTCCCCCAGAGGAACGCCCCATGTTCCTGGAAGAAGCCGGCCTTGCCGAACCGGGCCTCGATGTGCTGATCCACGCGAGCTACCGCTTGCTGGGCCTGCAGACCTATTTCACCGCTGGAGTGAAGGAGGTCCGCGCCTGGACCATCCATGTGGGGGACACCGCTCCCCAGGCCGCGGGTGTCATCCACACCGATTTCGAGAAAGGCTTCATCCGCGCCCAGGTCATCGCCTATCAGGACTTCATCCAGTACAAGGGCGAACTGGGTGCCAAGGACGCGGGGAAAATGCGCACCGAGGGCAAGGAATACATCGTTCAGGATGGCGACGTCATGCATTTCCTGTTCAGCAACTGAAGCTAGAGGTTCGACTCTTCCGGAATTATTGAAGGGGGGAAGCACCTTCCGGCTCGCCCCCAACTTTCTATGTGGTCGGCGCGAGAGGATTGTTCGGTTCTTTCTCTGATTTTCTAGGTTCCTCCACCCATCTCCCGCGGCACGGCTGCGGGCGGAAATCCGCTTCGCGGACCGGCTTCGACGCATGCGTCTCAGCCTTGGGCTACCAGGGTTCCCGCCTCCGCAAGGCCGAAGGCCGCGCGGGAGCGCGCGTGCGTGCGTTAGGCGGGAGCGCCATTGCCGATCGGAGGTTCGAGTCCTCTCGCCAGCTTCACTCAACTAACGTAAAAGACCGGTCCAAGGTCTCCCTTGAATCGGTCTCTATGGTCGGCGCGAATTGGGGTGGAGTTCGCCCTCTAACTTTCCCCAATACAGCATCCATCCCCCGCGGCATGGCTGCGCACGCCCATCCGCTTCGCGGACCGGCTTCGACGCATGCGTCTCAGCCTTGGGCTACCAGGGTTCCCGCCTCCGCAAGGCCGAAGGCCGCGCGGGAGCGCGCGTGCGTGCGTGAGGCGGGAGCGCCGTTGCCGATCGGAGGTTCGAATCCTCCTCCTACGAAAGAAAGGGGACGCACCTTTCGGCTCGTCCCCAACTTTCTGTGTGGTCGGCGCGAGAGGATTCGAACCTCCGACCCCACCCACCCCAAGGGTGTGCGCTACCAGGCTGCGCTACGCGCCGTGAATCTTTTACTTTAAGGGCTGGAGCCCGATTCATCAAGGTAAGAAATCCGGAAGGGTGCAGAGCTGCTGATGCAGGCGTTTCAATGCGGTTGTGATCGCAGCCAGGCTGTCCTTCGGTATGGATGGTGGAGGAGGCGCTACCAGGGGCTCAGCGGATCTGGCCGCCTTGATTCCATCTGATTTCCTGGGCCGAGGACTTGGCGCTTCAGGGGGTTCAATGCCCATTGCTTCGTGAAGCCCTTTGGTTAGATGGCCAGTGAGCAGCAGTTCCCGGCAATCCGAAACGGTAAGGCCTTCGGATATCCAGCCATGGATGCGATGCAGGCGCGGCAGTTCATCCACATGGTAATAGCGCAGGTTGCCCTTCGATCGCCGGGGTTTGATCTCAGGGATCTGCGTTTCCCAATAGCGGAGTTCCTTGGGGCCAACGCCGATGAGCTTGGCGGCATCGCCGATTTTGAACCATTTGCGGGTCACGTCTCCCTCGACTCGATGCCCAGGGTCTTGAGCCTTTTATACAAATTGGAGCGGTCCAATCCCAGCACATCCGCGACACGGGTCATGTTGCCATTCTGGGTCTTGATTTCACGCTGGATATAGATGCCTTCGAACCAATCCCGAGCTTCGCGCAAGCTGGAAAAGGATGGGAAGGAAAAAGGGTCCGGCTCCGTGATGTGGCGCAGGGTCAATGGGCCCAGATCCCGTGCGGAAATTTCGGCGCCGCGGCTCAGGATCACGGCGCGTTCCATGAGGTTTTTCAACTCCCGCACGTTGCCAGGCCAATCATGGTTCAGCAGTGTGTCCTTGGCCTCGGGTGTCAGCCGCTTGGTGGCGCGGCCATAGTTCCGCGCGATGGAAGCGATGAAAGCGTCCGCGAGAAGGATGAGCTCTTCGGCTCGTTCCCGCAGCGGCGGCACGCGAAGGGGCACCACGGCGAGACGGAAGTAGAGGTCTTCTCGAAACCGTCCGGCCCTGATTTCCTCGGCGAGGTCTTTGTTGGTGGCGGCGATGACGCGCACATCCACCGCCATCGCACCGCCGCCGCCCACGGGTTCGATGCGGCCTTCCTGGAGCGCCCTCAGCACCTTGGCCTGGGTCTTCAATGACATGTCGCCAACTTCGTCCAAAAAGAGGGTGCCGCCATCCGCCTCGCGGAACTTCCCGCGCTGATCGCGGGTCGCCCCGGTGAAGGCGCCTTTTGTATGGCCAAAGAGCTCGCTTTCGATGAGTTCCTCGGGAATCGCAGCACAGTTGACTTCCACGAAGGGGTGTTCCCGGCGAGGACTGCCCTTGTGGAGCAGCCTCGCGATTTCTTCCTTGCCGCTCCCGTTTTCACCGGTGATCAGTACCCGGCCTTCCGTGGGCGCCACCAGCTTGAGATCCGACATCAACCGTTTCATGGCGGCGCTTTCGGCCTGGAAGAACCGTTCGCCTTCGGCTTCCTGGATGAGCCGGAGGTTTTCATACACCAGCTGCGACTGCTTCAGGGCATTTCCGACCACCAGCAGCAACCGGTCGAGATCAATGGGCTTCTCGATGAAATCAAAGGCCCCAAGTTTGGTAGCCTGCATGGCAGTATCAATATTCCCATGGCCGCTGATCATCACGATGGGGAGATCGGGCCGCAGAGCCTTCGCTTGTTTCAAGGTTTCCAGTCCGTCAATGCCCGGCAGCCATACATCCAGCAGCACGAGATGGATGCCATCGCTATCGGGATTCTGGAGCAATTCAAGCGCCTGTTCGCCCCGCTCCGCCTTCAATACAGCGTAGTGTTCGTCGTTCAAAGTCTCGCCCAAGCTACGGCGGATACCGGGCTCGTCGTCCACGATGAGGATCGTTTGGGGCTGGGGCATACTTCAGGTTATCTGAGACAATGGTTTCATGCTCGTAGATGCCCATTGCCATTTGACCGGGAGCAACCTTCCCCAGGACCAGCTGAAAGCCACGTTGGACCGGGCATTTGCAGCCGGCGTGACAGGATTCATCGCCGTAGGCACGGATCAGGAAGACTGCCAGGCGGTGCTGGCTTTGACCCGCGACCTTCCTTGCATCCAGGCCAGCTTGGGTGTCCATCCCCATGAGGCCAAGTTCTGGAATATAGAAACGGAGAAGGAGCTTGAAGCGATGGCATTGGACCCCAATGTCCGCTTCATCGGTGAGACGGGCCTGGATTGGCACTACGACTTGAGCCCCAGAGATGAGCAGGAACGGGCCTTTCGTGCTCATATCCAATTGGCCAAGCGCGTTCGGAAACCCTTGATGATCCATACCCGTTCCGCGCCAGAAGCGACTTTGCGAATCCTCTGGGAGGAAGGCGCGGAAGAAGTATCCGGCATCATCCATTGTTTCTCCGAGGATATGGCTTTTGCGGAAGGAGCCCTGGATCTGGGCTTTTACTTGAGTTTTTCGGGCATTGTCACGTTCAAAAACGCCCGCGCCATCCGCGAAGTCGCGGTTTGGGCGCCCGAGGACCGCATTCTTGTGGAGACCGACTCGCCCTACCTCGCCCCCGTGCCCCATCGCGGGAAGACCAACGAACCGGCATATGTGCGGTTCGTCGCCGAGCATCTGGCGCAGGCGCGAGGCGTTAGCTGCGCTCGGATTGAAGAGGTGACGACTCAGAACTTGGAGGCCCTATGCGGCTGGGCTCCTCCTCTTTAGCAGTACTGTTTTCCGCCGCTGCTTTGTCCGTTCCAGCAGGAGCGCAGGCGCTCTTGCCTTGGGAGACGGCTTCAGCGATTTCCTGGCGGGCGGGTCTCGGCACTCACAACGGTACCGAAGAGCCATCAGGAGCAGCCAGTTTCCCTAGCCATGGCCCCATCACGGTGAAACTGTCAGCGGATGGCACCCTGCGCCTCGTGGGCGCCAAGGGTGTACGCCACCTTCGGATGGGTCTGCCGGGCCGACCCTTGCGGGCTTGGCGTGACGCAGGCATTCCGTTGCCCCTGGCAGGGGTGGAATCAGTGAGCGGTTCTTGGCAGTTCCCAAGGGATACGCCCTTGGCCAAGGGCATCCAGGCCTTGCCGTGGGGTGGAGAGGATTTCCGGAATTCACTGAACGGATTGCTCTGGATCCTTGATGACGGCGAACATTTCCTCACCGTGGTGCATCCCGCCACAGCTCGTGTTGTATTCCTCCCCCTCCCCACTGGCCAGGATTTCAGGTTGCGAGTGACTCCGGGTTATCTAGAACTACTTGAAAAGCCACGCAACGAATCTTCCAGCGCGCCCAGGCGGTGGTCCCTCCCTTGGCTGGCCCTGATGCCCCAGTTTGCCAAGCTGGCCCAGCCAGAAGAAACCCCCGCACCCGGCACAGCCCTAATACCTTTTCCCAAGGATTAGGGGCCGTTGCGGTGTCGCCAGCGCTTTTCTGGCGAGACCGCTACGGCCTCTGTCATGAAAGCCAATCTGAAAACCTGAAATAGGAGGTTTTAGGAAAACGCCGGAATGGGTGTGAGCTGGACCATCAGACCGAGTTTTTCGAGGTCGCGAATGTGCCTCTGGATGCTACGGTGCCGGGACTTGGAGGAGGGAGGTTGGGAGATGGGTTCCTGGTAGGTGGCGCCTTTGCTCATCAGGCGGTAGATGATCACCGCGAGTTTTCTAGCGATCGCCATCAGTGCCTTCTTCTTGCTTCCAATCTGGGCGCAGAGGTGGCGGTATTTGCCCCCGAGGTGGCAGTCTTTCGCCTTCACGGCGGCGATGGCGCATTCCATCAAGGCGCTGCAAAGGTACGGGTTCCCCTTTCGGGCGGCGGCGCGCATATTTTTGCCTCCACTCTCTCGGCACCCAGGTGCTACGCCCGCCCAGGCGGATAGGTGTTTCTCGGTGGGCCACACGCTCATGTCCACACCGATCTCGGCAAGGATCACACGCGGATGTGAGGCTGATGCCGGGAATACTCATCAGCAACTCCAGCTGCTGCTTGCGAGGGGCCATCTGCGCTGCGATGAGCCCCTCCACATCCTGGATGTTTTCCTCCACGACTTCCAGCCGCTTGAGTTGCAGCGCCAGCAGCTTCCTGGGAACCGGGAACAGGGGCGCTTCCAGGGCCGCCGTCAGCATCCCCAGTTTCTTCTTCACAGAGTGGTGGATGAGCTTGGGGAGTTCGTCCACGACGCTCCGTCCTTCCGCCAGGGATTCCAGAATCGCCATGCCGGATGTGCCGAACACATTGCTCAGCACGGTTCCCAAGGTGACCCCCTGACGTGCGAGAAGCCGCTGGACTTCATTGCGCATGCTGGTCCGCGCTTGGATGAGCTGACGACGAAACCGCGTCAGTTCCCGGGCATCGCGGAATTCCTGCTTGGGCACGAAGCTTGGGCGAATGAGGTCGTGCCGCACCAGGCCCGCGATCCACCTCGCATCTTTGCGGTCGGTCTTATGGCCGCGCAAGTTTTTCATGTGGTTCGGATTCCCCACGGTTATCTGGACGTGACCTTCCAGCACCGCGAAGACGGGCATCCAATACACGCCCGTGGCCTCCATTCCCACCGCTTGGCAACCACTGGCGAGCAGCCAATCCCGTAGCTCCCTTAAGCCTCGCAGAGCCGTAGGGAAACTCCGCTCCTCGTATCGTGGCCCCCCGTTGGGTCCAGAGCGCACCAGGCAGGCCACGAGGATGGCCGAGTGGACATCCAGCCCGCAAGCCACGGGATGGATGACTTCAGCGACTTCCCGGTCCATGGGACCTCCTCTCGAAAAGGGAGGGATGTCCGATGCACGGGCGAATGAACAGCGACACTGTCATCCGTGCAGACTCTTCCAAGTCGCAACACAATGTGATACCACTACCCGTGCGGGCCAGTCTTATGTGCGGAGTTTCCACTGCCATAGGAGCCGCGGCCACCATTTAGGACATCCCTCAAGATGAGCCTGCGCCGCTTGGCCCGCACCTATCAAACCCATACCCTCAAACTATTAACGCCCACTCTGGGCTTTCAGCCCACGTGATGCCCCGCAGGGGCAACGAGTCTTATGTCGGCCGGAGGCCGACGCGATGGATGGTGCTCCGAGCAAAACCGAAGTGGGCTACGGCCTCTCCATCTATGGGGCGCGGGCGCCCTCCTGCTCACTACGTTCGCAGAGATGGAGCCTCTATGTCGGCCGGAGGCCGACGCGATGGGTGGTGCACCGTAACAGGCTCGAAGGATGTTACGGTGCGGTATGTTGGCCGCAGGCCGACGGGAAGTGGCACGGCCCTCGCAAACATCCATCGGACTCGCGAGAAGCTTTCACCCCGCTTCCGGCATCCAAATTCACAGGAGGATGAGCCATGACGACACAACACACCCATCAATCTTGGAATCTGCGGCTTCCCTTGTCGCCCCCCTTCCTGACCATGCTTCTCGCGGCATCAACGCCATTCGCCATCCACACGCCGGCCCATGCAGCCACGGTAATGGCCCAGGAGGGCGACGAGCAGTTTTATGAAGGCGAAGCGCCGTACCGCTATGCCTCGGTGAAGGTTCTGGAAGGCGATGTCCGCATCCGCAAAGGCGATGTGGATGAAGTCTTGTCCCGTGGCACCCCCATTGCCGAGGGCGATGTGGTGGATAGCCGCGGCCGTGGCGTCCTGCAACTGGGAGACGGCACCCGCGTGGCGTTCGGCCGCAACACCCATTTCACAATCGCGGCGCTTTTTACGGAAAAGGACGGCTCCCGCCAAGTGCTGCTGCGCCTTGACCGAGGCAGCCTACGTTTGAATTATGGTTCCGAAAGCGAAGGCCGCATCCGCATTGACACGCCTTCGGGCACTGCGGTTCTGGATGGCAAAGCCAACGTCACCGTAGGAGTGGATTCTGATCGCAGCGTGAAGGTGCATGTGGCTTCAGGCCGCATTGTCTTCAGCAACGAGCGCGATCAAGCGCGCATCCTGGCCGGCGAACGGCTTACTGTGTACAGCAGCCAGGACGCCCTGGACCGTGTGCGCAGCTACAACACTTATGAACAGGACGATTTCGATTCCTGGAGCGATTCGTACATGCTGGCCCGCCGAGGCGCTTCCTGGGACAACGTACCTTCCGACATCCGCTATTACAGTGATGATCTTGACGACAACGGCAGTTGGGTGGATGTGCCGGAGGTTGGAAGATGCTGGAGCCCCCGTGTTGGCTATGACGACTGGCGGCCCTATTCCCGCGGCCGTTGGGGCGCTTACAGCGGCGGTCTCACCTGGGTGAGCGATGAGCCTTGGGGTTACGTCACCCATCACTACGGCCGCTGGGGTTGGGGTGCGAGCTTCGGCTGGTACTGGATTCCCGGAAGCTTTTATAGCCCGGCCTGGGTGGCCTGGAATTGGAGTGGCGGTTTCTGCGGCTGGGCTCCCATGGGCTATTACAACCAACCCTGCTCTTGGGGCTATGGCGCCTGGAATGGCTATCACGCCTGGAACGTGGTGAACGTGAACTACATCAACGCCACGAACCTCCGCACACGGCTGGTGTCCGACCACAATGTCATCGTCAATATGTCCGGTGGCACCGGTGCCACAACTTGGGCATCCCGCAGCCGGAGCCTTACACCGCCATGGCGTACGGGTCCCGTCATCGCCACCCGGCAGGAGTTCCAGAACCCCCGGCAATTGGGCACAGCCTTCAACCGCTCGGTCGCCCAGGATCGCCTGAACACCTACTCCCGGGCGGCGCAATCGAGCACAGGCCGCACTGTGAACCTAACACCTCAGGACAGGAGCCGCACCGCGCCGGTGCCCTTCGAAAATCGTGATCGCGGAGCGTCACCCACCAGCCGTGGAGTCCTTTCGGATCGGAGTTTGTCCCGGCCTGTTGATCGGACCAACCCTGAGGGCAGGGGATCTTCCCGTACCACCGAAACACCTCGTGCCATTGATCGTCCGCGGGACCTGAACACAGGCCGCGATACCCGCCCCATCGAGCGGCCTGTTGATCGGCCCCGGGACTTGAATTCCGGTAGGGATATCCGCCCAATCGAGCGGCCGGTTGATCGAACCAAGCAACCCGCCACACGCCAGGAGCGACCGACACCGATCCAGCGCGAACGCACTCCTGACCGTCCCCGGGAAATCCAACGCGAAGAGCGCCCAGCGCCCACACGGGACCGGCCCCGGGATGAATACCGCCCAATCGAACGCCAGGCACCGCGGGAATACACCCCAGCTCCTCGGCAGGAAAGCCGCCCCGCTCCTCGCGAATATCAGCCCGCACCGCGCCAGGAAAGCCGCCCTGCGCAACGAGAGGAATCCCGCCCTTCTCGCCAGGAAAGCCAGCCTTCCCCGCGCCAAGAGAGCCAACCTGCTCCGCGGCAGGAATCCAGGCCCTCTTCACCACCCGCAGACCGCGGGGATCGTGGTGGGAGTGCTCGTCGCGGATGACATCAAATTCAGCTAAAGGAAAGCCCCCGGTTGGGGGCTTTCCTTTGGTTCAAACCGTTCTACCGCCCTCGCTTCGAGGCCATTCATCAGCCTCAAATGATTTCCACGGGATAGCCGCCTTTTTGAATGAGCTGGCTGGCGATGCGACCCCGGAGTCGGGCACAGCTGGTTGGGTGGAATTCCGCAAAGGCCTTGATGCCCGCGAGCGCATGGCGCAGGCCCTCGCCATCGGTGACATCGGCGCAGAGCATGCGGGCATCGCCATGGACACGGTGCCAGGCTTCGTTCACATAGAGCTCGGTGAAGTCCCTGGCGATCTCCGCCCAGCGATGGCCGGATTCCAACATCCGCTCAGCGCGCACGACGGCACTTTCCATCGCATAGATTTCCATCATCATGTTGCTCATGCGAGCCATGACTTCCTGGTTGTCCACCAGTTTCTGGCCCAGCACCTGCACCGCGAGGCCAGAGGCCAGCATGCACTGGCGCTTGCTCAGTTCCACGCCGTGCTTGAGCCGCGCGACGGGCCCGGTGAACGCCGCGGCTTTCGGTGGGTTCGAAATCTCCTTGGCCACCTGCTGGCCGAACTGCATCATCGGCAATTCGCCCTTCATGGCGCGCTTCAATAATGTGCCTGCGATGAGCAACCGGTTGATCTCATTGGTGCCTTCGAAAATGCGGTTGATGCGGCAGTCCCGGTAGACCTTTTCAGGAGGATATTCGGCGCTGAAACCATAGCCGCCGAAGCACTGCACGGACTCGTCAGCAATCCATGAAAGCGCCTCGCTGCCCCACACTTTGACGATGGAGGCCTCGATGCTGAATTCATCGATGGCCTGCATTTTCTTGGCCCCGGCATCCGGGTCCGACCAACTGGATTGGGACAGGGCATCATCAATGTAGCCGATGGTGCGCCAGTTGATGGCTTCGCCCACAAAAATCTTGGTGGCCATGTCGGCCAATTTTTGTTGGATCAGCCCAAAGGAATTCAGGGGCTTGTTGAACTGATGGCGTTCGCTGGTGTATTTAAGCGTGTATTCGATCACCCGCTTGGCGCCACCGATGCAACCCGCGCCCAGCTTGAACCGGCCTATGTTCAGGATGCCGAAAGCGATCTTGTGGCCTTTGCCAATCTCGCCCAACAGCCGGTCCTTGGGAATACGGCAGTTCTCCAGGATGAGCGTCCGCGTGGAGCTTCCCTTGATGCCGAGCTTGTGTTCCTCGCTGCCTGTGCTCAAGCCAGGATCGTCCTTCTCAATGATGAAACAGCTGAAGTGCTGGCCGTCCACTTTCGCAAAGGTGCAGAAGATGTCGGCGAAACCCGCGTTGGTGATCCACATCTTGGTGCCATTGAGAACCCATGAATCACCATCCAGCACCGCAGTGGTTTTCGCCCCCATGGCGTCGGAGCCGCTGCCGGCTTCGGTCAGTGCATAGGCGGCCAGCAGCTCGCCAGCCGCTAGCTTTGGAAGGTAGTTCTTTTTCTGGGCCTCGGTGCCGAAATACACGATGGGCAAAGTTCCGATACCAGTGCAGGCGCCGTAGCTCACGGAGAAACTGCCCTGCTTGCTCATTTCTTCGAGCACCAGCAGCGAGCTTTTTTTGTCCAGTTCCAGTCCTTCGTAGGCCTCGGGGATTTCGATGCTCAGCAGGCCGATCTCGCCCGCTTTCCGCAGCAGTTCGATGGTGAGTGGAAGATCCAGCTTGTCTATGGCCTCGTCCCTGGGCAGCACCTCGCCTTCGATGAAATCCCGGGCTGCCCGGCCAAACTCCTTCGAGTCATCAGAAAGATCTTCAGGGGTGAATTGGGGCAACTGTCCGATAGGGGTCAGCAGGAATGACCCTCCCTGCACAATCTCGGTGGTGCTGGCGTTCTCTGCGGCCATAGGTTCCTCCAGGAATCGAACGATGATCGCGCCGACTGGACCGCGGTTCCACCCATACCTTGGGTAAGCCGGAAAAACTTGCGATCATTGGTGGTGGGAGGCAGTGTGCCCGAAGGCAAACAAGTACAGGCAATGTTCTCTGGCATTGCCGGCAAGTATGACCTACTGAACCACTTGCTTTCTGGAGGCATCGATTTCTATTGGTGGTGGCGGATGGCCCGGGCCAGCGGTGCCACCAAGGGGAGGCGCCTGCTCGATGTGGCGGCAGGCACCGGGGATTCCTCCATCGCTCTCGCCAAGCGCGGCGCCGAAGTCGTTAGTACGGATTTCACCCATGCCATGCTGCGGTTGGGTCCTTCGAAATTCAGGCAGAAGAAACTGGACCCGCTCATTTGGGCCAGCAGCGATGCGGACGCCATGGCCTTGCCCTTCAAGGATGAGACGTTCGATGGCATCACCATCTGTTATGGCATCCGCAACGTCGAGGACCGCGCCAGGGCCTATTCCGAGTTTGCCAGGGTGTTGAAACCTGGAGGGCAACTCACCATTTTGGAATTTTCAACTCCAGTGATTCCGGGCTTCCGCGGGCTTTACATTTGGTACTCGCTCAAGATTTTGCCGAGCATCGGGGCGATGATATCCGGTGACAAATCCGCCTATACCTACTTGCCCGAAAGCATCCGCACCTTCCCTGACCAGAAGCGACTGGCTATGGAACTGGAAGCCACCGGATTCAAATCGGTCCGCTGGACCAACCTCACCGGCGGCATCGTGGCATTGCACGTGGGCAGCAAACCCGGATAATTCACTTCTTGGCTGCTTCTTTCATCTCGGCGGGTTTCGCATCTGTGGCCTTGACGCGCTTCTGCACGAGGGTCATGACCTTGGCCATGGGGCTGCCGTCCATGGACATCTCCGAGACCATGGTCAACGTATCGGTGCCCATGCCACTCATCGTGTCGTGGCTCTTGAACGGCTTGCCCATCATGGTTCCCTCGTAATTCAGGATGAGCTTGTCACCCTCCAAGTTGCCGGTGGAAAGCATGATCATCTGCGCCATGTTGTCGGTCCAGACCTGCTTGTAAGCTTTGGCTTCCGCATCCCAAGCCACTACGCCATGGCCCCTATAGCCCTTCATATGGCCGCTGATGGAGCGGTAGTCGATGATGATGGAGAGGCCGCCAGGGCCTGAAGAAACACGGCTGACACCACGTCCCGTGCCGGCGGGCCCCATGGGGCTGGCTTCCACGGTCTCCGCCACGGTCCAGGTGCCCACCATGCCTTTGAGCTTGGTCGCCTCGGGGCCGGGTTTTGGCATCATCTCAGCCATGGTTGGCGGTGGTTGGACTTTCTTGCCATCCGTCTTCTCTTGAGCAGGCAGGGGCGCTGTCGTCAGAACGAGGCCGAGGGCCAGGAAAAGGGTGAGTCGCATGGGTACCTCCTAGGTTGGGTCAGCGCAACCAAGATACGCTTCCAGACGCAACAGCGCTAGAATGGGCTTTGAAAAGACCGAGGAGGCTCAAATGACCGCAAAGCCAGATCTATCGAAAGCCGCCGACATCATGAAGAACCTCACGCCCAAAAAGGCCGAGGCCTCCACCGACTCCAAGCCCGCCCCCCAAGGCGGCAAGAGCCCCATGCCTAAGGTGAAGGCCAGCACCAAGCCCGCCGGGAAAGCCGGGGGCGCGGCCCACACGCGGAGCAGCAACCGCGGGAAGTGATGGGACGCCTCAATTACTAGAACAGCGCAATTCCGTCCATCTCCACCGGTTGTGCCAAATCCATCAGCTTCAACAGCGTGGGAGCCACGTCGCTGAGGGCACCACCTGCGCGGAGCTGCCGGGCCTCGAAGCCCTCGGCAACCAAGACCGCGGGCACGGGGTTCAGCGTGTGGGCCGTGTGGGGGTTTCCCGACTCGTCACGCATGCACTCGCAGTTGCCATGGTCGGCGGTGATGAAGAGCGCGCCGTGTTGTTCCAGCACGGCCTCGCTGATGACGCGGATGGCGTCGTCCAGAACCTCGCAGGCGGTGGTGGCGGCGCTGATATCGCCGGTGTGGCCCACCATGTCGCCATTGGCGAGGTTGCACACCAGCAGTTTGTAATCGCCGCTATGGATAGCGTTGGCCAGGCCCCGCGTGACTTCCAGACAGCTCATCTCCGGTTGCAGATCATAAGTCGCAACCTTGGGAGAGGAGACTAGGTGCCGATCTTCGCCATTGAAGGCTTCTTCGCGCCCGCCGTTGAAGAAATAGGTGACGTGGGCGTACTTCTCGGTTTCCGCAGTGCGGAACTGTTTCCAACCCTGCTCGGAGATGATTTCACCTAGGATGCGTTTGAGGTTCTGGGGCGGGTAGGCCACGGACAGATAGGGCTCCAGCAGCAGGTCGTACTGCGTGAAGGTGAGCAGTGAAACATTGGGCCGATGGCGTTGCGCGAATCCGTTGAAATCCGGTGACACAAGGGCATGGCACATCTGCCGGCCGCGATCCGCACGGAAATTGAAGTAAAGGACACCATCGCCTTCCGCGATGTGGTGGAAGGCTGCGAGCCTGGTTGGCGAAACGAATTCATCGGTCTCGCCGCGCGCGTAGGCATCCGCGATGCCTGAGGCCGCGTCGCTGGATTCGAATTCGCCCACGCCATCCACCAGCAGCTTCCATGCGCGTTCAGTGCGGTCCCACCGCTTGTCGCGGTCCATGGCGGTATAGCGGCCACAGAGCGATCCGATGGTGACCAGCGGACAATCGCGGATCTGGAAGGTGAGCCATTGCAGGTACCCATCCGCGCTTTTCTGCGCGGTGTCACGGCCGTCAAGAAAGGCGTGGATGGTGGTGGGAATACCTTCGTCTTGGGCCCACTTCGCCAGGGCCACCAGATGGTTCTGGTGGCTGTGGACACCGCCGTCGCTCACGAGGCCCAGTAGGTGAAGGCGTTTGCCTGAGTCTTTGAGACCCGCCAACAGCCTCGTGATGGGAACATTCTCCCTAAAAGTTCCGCGCCGGATGGCGGCATCAATGCGCGTCAATTCCTGCCATACCACTCGTCCCGCGCCGAGGTTCATGTGGCCCACTTCTGAATTGCCGAACTGCCCCTCGGGAAGTCCCACGGCTTCGCCCGAAGTGATCAATTGCGTGCAGGCGTATCGCTTCCTAAGCTCGGTGAAATGCGGCATTCCTGCCGTGAATGTGGCGTCGAACGCATTGCGTGGCCCGTCGCCGAAGCCATCGAGAATAAGGAGTGTGATGGGTCCGGAGATCATGGCTGCTTCTTCACCTTGAATCCAATAGGTTGCTTCTTCGGATTTTCATGCGGTGTCATCAATTCCCGGATGGCATCAAAAACCCCTCGGAATTGGGCATCGTATTTCCGCTCCAATGACTCGATCTTTCGGGCCAGATCCTCATGGGTGGCAAGCATCCGCTTCAATTGGACAAACGCTCTGACAATCTGGATATTCACGGCGATGGCCCTGTCGCTGTGAAGCACGCTGGAAAGCATGGCCACGCCTTGTTCCGTGAATGCGTAAGGCGCAGTGCGACGGCCACCCCATGAACTTGAGGTCACAAATTGTGACCTCAAGCAGGACCACTCATCGAGAGTCAGTTGGAACATGAAATCATCGGGAAACCGCTCGATGTTGCGGCGGACGGCCTGAAGTAGAACTTTCGTTTCCACGCCGTAGAGTGCCGCCAGATCCGCATCCAGGAGGACTTTCTCTCCCCTCAGAACGAGAATCGACTTCAGGATGCGTTCGACGGGCAGCGGCATCAGGGCACGGATTCGCCGTGGGGATTGCAGAGCAGGTACATGACCGCCATGCGCACGGGGACGCCGTTGGTGACCTGGTCGAGTATCAGATTATTGGGACCATCGGCGACCTCGGAAGTGATTTCAAGGCCGCGGTTGATGGGTCCTGGATGCAACACGGCGACATCGGGCTTGGCCATCTTCATGCGCTCTCTGTTGAGCTGGAAGAAGCGGATGTACTCGCCTTGGCCCGGGATGAAGCCGCCGGTGCCGCGCTCGAACTGGACGCGCAGCATCATGATGGCGTCCTGCTGCGGGATCACCGATTCGAAGTCGCTCGTGAATTCCACGTCCGGCCAGGTTGCCTTCATTTCCTTTGGCA
This sequence comes from Holophagaceae bacterium, assembly GCA_016722505.1. Lineage (GTDB taxonomy): Bacteria > Acidobacteriota > Holophagae > Holophagales > Holophagaceae > JANXPB01. Next base: position 723,981 of record JADKJH010000001.1, on the reverse strand, counting down.
AAAGCGTAGGTGGGCCTACCAGCGTGACCTTGGCGCACATCTTAGTGAGCAACCACAAATTGGATCGATCCACGCGGGAGTGGCGGATATCGCCCACGATGGCGATCCTCAAGCCTTCGATCCGTCCAAATTTCTTTTTGAGCGTGTAGGCATCGAGCAGGGCTTGTGTCGGATGCTCATGAGCCCCGTCCCCGGCGTTCACGATGCTGGCCTGCATGTGCCTGGCCAGCAGCGCGTGGGCTCCGGGCGCGCTGTGGCGCATGATGATGAGGTCCGGATGCATGGCCTGCAGGTTCATGGCCGTATCAATAAGCGTTTCGCCCTTGCTCAGGGAACTGGTGTCCGCATCGAAATTGATGATTTCGGCGCTCAGGCGTTTCTGAGCGATTTCGAAACTGTTCCGGGTGCGGGTGCTGTTCTCAAAAAAAAGATTCACCACAACCCGTTTGCGCAGGGCGGGCACGATTTTGATTTCGGGCCGCTCACACACTTCTTCAAAAGCCGCTGCCTGATTCAGGATGGCGGTGATATCCGCCGGGCTCAGGGGCTCGATGCCCAGCAGGTGCTTGTGAGGGAATGCGTAGCGTTCAGCCACCATGGCTATCCCTTCCCTCGATATGCTCGATGTAGACTCCGTCATCGCCATCCAATTCCTGGATCCTGACCGACACCCGCTCATGATCTTCCACTTTGACGGTCAGGGCGGTGAAGTCCGCTTGGATGGGCAATTCCCGCCCCCCGCGGTCAATGAGTATCGCCAGCAGCACCCGGGTCGGGCGCCCGTGGTCCAGCAGGGCATCCAGGGCTGCGCGGACGGTGCGGCCCGTGTAGAGCACATCGTCCACCAGGATCACGGTGCGGTCCTTCAGGGTGAAAGGGATTTCCGTGGGGCGCACGATGGGCGTCCCGGCCTTTTCGGTGAGATCATCGCGATAGAGTGTGATGTCCAGAACCCCCACCGGGGCCGGCCTGCCGGTGATCTCCCGCATGAGGAGGGCCAACCGTTCCGCCAGCGGCAACCCGCGGCTGCGGATGCCCACGAGCACGAAAGCCTCGTCCTGACGCAATCCAGACGCGATGTCATGGGCGAGCCGTCCGATGGCCGCCTCCATCTGGGAAGCATCCAACGGGCACTGTCCTTGGGCAGCGGGCATGGCACCTCCAACGTCCCTGGCCGGGACCTTCCCAGTGTACCTTTTCAAATGGCTTTCATGGATTACATCCGCCAAAACGCTACCGAGCTGCTGGGATTTCTGACAGGCGCCGCCTGTGTATGGCTCATCGTCCGCGAAAATATCTGGAACTGGCCCATCGGCATCGCCAACAACTTGTTCTTCATATTCCTGTTCTTCAGAGCTGGGCTTTTCGCGGATGTAGGCCTGCAAGGCTTCTACATCGTGCTGGGCATCTACGGCTGGTGGCACTGGGTGCACGGAGGCCAAGGCGACTCCGAGCTGCCCATCAGCCGCAGCACACCTCTGGAGGGAATGCTGAACCTCGCGGGCGCTGGCGCGTTGACCGCGCTCCTTGCCCTACTGCTCATCCGGTTCACACCCAGTACGGTGCCCTGGTGGGATGCGCTAACCACTGCCCTCAGCATCACTGCGCAGTGGATGATGACCCGTAAAAAACTTGAGCATTGGTGGTTTTGGATTGCCACGGACACGCTCAGCATCGGTCTCTTCATCTACAAGCATCTCTATCTCACGGCGGTGCTGTACTTGATTTTCGGAATCATGTGCGCGGTGGGGTGGGTGAAGTGGAAACGCACCTGGCGCGCAGAGCAGGGTGCCCTGCCAGCTTGAGATGACTTACATTTTTGGGCGGCTGAGATAGGCTTCCGCGCCTTTCATCACTGCTGCGGGACCATGGCTGGGACCGCCTTTTCGCTGTTTCTTGAGACGCAGGCCCCAGAGTCCAGCCAGTTCGGTGGCTTCGGGATTTCCGGGCGCCAGGTTCAGCACTTCTTCCAGATCCGCCTTGGCCTGCTTCATCAGCTCTTGTTTCTCGAATAGCAGGGCGCGCTTCATGAAGCCCCAGGGGTTATTCGGCTCCCGGGCGATGATTTCGGAATATTCAGCCTCGGCCTCTGTGAGATGGCCGGTTTCCTCGGCGGCCTCGCCGCAAAGGATGTTGGTGACGGCGCAGAACCCCAGCCATTTTTTCTGCTCAGCGAATTCGCGCGGAGAGTAGCGGGCCTTGGCCTTCACGGCTTCGATCTCGCCATATAAATAGTTCAGCGCTTTTTCGGTGTGGGAGTCCTGGCGGGCGAAGATCTCCGCATCGCCGCTCTCCCGGTAGAACGCTTTGGTGATGCGGCCCTCCGCGCGGTACTGGTCATACATGCGTGTGCCCGGATAAAGCGCCAGCGGACTCAACTGGCAGTCGTGGGGCCGAGAGTCCCGAATGAGTTGGGCCGTCTGTTCAATGTCCTCCCAGGTTTCGCCTGGAATGCCGGTGATCAGGTAGATGCCCAGGTTCATCCCAACCTTGCGCACCATCGCCAGGGCCTGGCGCACATGCTTCATGCTCGTGCCCTTGTCCAAAAGCAGGAGCACTTTTTCGGAGCCGCTTTCCACGCCGAATTGCATGAACTCGCAACCGGCCCGCTTCATGGCCACGGCTCGTTCCTCATCCACCAGATTCACGCGGCTTTGGCAGTTCCACAGCGGATGCAGGTCGCTCCCCTGGATGAGCTCCATCAATGTAAGGATGCGGCCACGGTTGGCGGTGAAGGTGTCATCCCGGAATGAATAGTAGGTGATGCCATGCTTTTCACGGAGCAATCGCATCTCTTTCAGCACTGCTTCGGGGCCGCGGAAGCGGATGGACGTGCCCCAGAAATCCGGTGTGTTGCAGAAATTGCAGGTGGCCGGGCAGCCGCGCGAGGTGGAGATATAGGCCAATTGCCCGATGTCGTCCAGAAAGTCCGCCTCGAAATGCTGGACCGGCGCGCCCATCACATCCAGGTCTTCCATCACGGGCTGCGGCGCCGTTTCGCCTTCCCGCAGGATGAGTCCCGGTGAGCGTTTCCAAAGATCAGAGCCCGGAGCTGATTTCATTCTTTCCAGGATGCCAAGGAGGATGGGTTCGCCTTCGCCCTTCACGATGGCATCCAAGGCAGGGCAATCCTCGAAGACTTCGGCGGCCAGGTGGGTGGGGTGCGGCCCGCCCGCCAACGTGATGCAGCCGGGATTCGCCTCCTTCGCCCATTGCAGCAATTCGTAGCTGCGCTTGCGGTTGAAGGTGAACATGGAAACGCCCACCACGTCGGCATTCTGGGCCTTCAAATAGGCGATGGTTTCCTTGCGGTTCTTCCCGCTTAGGTTGGCAAGGCGGCAGGGAAAGCCGCTCGTCTTCAACATCGCCTGCAGGAAGCCCAGCCCGATGGGCAGGAAGGTCATCCACTCATCGCCAAAACCGCTCCGAGGCGCGGAGTAGAGCAGCAGCGTTTGGGGAAGCGATCGCGTCATGGGCATCCAGCCCTATAGTTTAGGGTCAAAAGCCTTGGAATTACAGGGATCTTCGGGGATGGAAGACAGATAAACTAAACCACGCTTCGCGTTGTCGCTTTTCCTTTTGAGGTCTCCGTGTCCACTCTGACCGAACCTGTGGTGAACGAATCCCTGGCCCTTAAGTTGGGCCTGAGCCGGGAGGAATGGCAGGTCGCGCTGCGCCTGCTGGGAGGCCGCACGCCGACCTACCCGGAGCTCGGCATCTTCAGCGCCATGTGGAGCGAGCATTGCTCCTATAAAAGCAGCCGCATCCATCTCAAGAATTTGCCCACCGAAGGCCCCCGCGTGATCCAGGGGCCTGGCGAGAACGCAGGCGTGGTGGATATCGGCGATGGATGGGCGGTGGCCTTCAAGATGGAAAGCCACAACCATCCCAGCTTCATCGAGCCCTACCAGGGCGCGGCCACGGGCGTGGGTGGAATCCTGCGCGATGTTTTCACCATGGGCGCGCGGCCTTTGGCGAACTTAAACTCCCTGCGCTTCGGCGAACTGGACGCGCCACGGATGAAGGGCCTTGTGAAGGGCGTGGCGGCGGGCATCTCCGGCTACGGCAACTGCATGGGCATCGCGATGCTCGGTGGCGACGTGGGCTTCGACGCCTGCTACAACGGCAACATCCTGGTGAACGCCTTCACGCTGGGTGTCCTGAAGACCGACAAGATCTTCAAGGGCTTCGCCTCCGGCTTGGGCAACAAGATGATGTACATCGGCTCCAAGACTGGCCGCGACGGCATCCACGGCGCCTCGATGGCCTCCGCCGAATTCGGCGAAGGCAGCGAAGAAAAACGTCCCATGGTGCAGGTGGGCGATCCCTTCACTGAAAAATTATTATTGGAAGCTTGTCTGGAAATATTTGAAACCGATTGGGTCATTGGCATCCAGGACATGGGCGCCGCAGGCCTCACCTCCAGTTCATTCGAAATGGCTTCCAGGGCCGGAACCGGTCTGGAATTGCGGCTGGACCAGGTGCCCATGCGCGAGGAAGGCATGACGCCCTTCGAGCTGATGCTGTCGGAATCCCAGGAGCGCATGCTGCTGGTGGCGAGACCGGGATGCGAGGACAAGATCATCGCGGTACTCCACAAGTGGGGCCTGGACGCGGTGGTGGTGGGCGAGGTCACGGACAGCGGCCGCTTCATCGGCACCTGGCATGGCGAAAAGGTCATCGATCTGCCCATCCAGCCGCTCTCGGACGCCGCCCCCAAATATGATCGTCCCCGCGCCCGGCCTACCTACCTGGATGAAGTGAACGCACTGCCCATGCCGGATGACCTCGGGCCGGACGATGTGGAACGCACACTGCGGAACCTGCTGGCGCAGCCCACCATCGCTTCCAAACACTGGATCTTCGAGCAGTACGACGGCACCGTGCGCGGCAACACACTGCTACCTCAAGGCAGCGGCGACGCGGGCCTGATCCGCATCAAAGGCACGGACAAGGCCGTGGCCGTGAAGAGCGATTGCAACTCGCGCTTTGCCTTTCTCGATCCCTTCTGGGGCGCGGCCCATGCGGTGGCCGAAGCTTGCCGCAACCTTTCCTGCGTGGGGGCGGAACCTATCGGCCTCAGCGATTGCCTCAACTACGGAAACCCCGAGAAAGCTGAAAACATGTGGGCCTTCGAGCAGGGCTGCCTGGGCATCCGCCAGGCCTGCCTCGCGTTGAACGCGCCCATCGTCAGCGGCAACGTCAGCCTCTACAACGACACCGAGGGCGTGGGAATTTTTCCCACGCCCATGATCGCGGCGGTGGGCCTCATCGAGGACGTGGCGCTGCCGGTGGATGTGAACGCGCCGGATGCCACCGCGCTTTCTCAAGTCGGAAACCGTTACTGCGGTTCCGCTTTTCGAGCGCCCTTCGACGGCATCTTTTTATTGGGCGAAACCCGCGAAGAACTAGGCGGAAGCGAGTACCTGAAACTTCGTACCGGCAAGGTCTTCGGCGCCTGCCCAGAACTGCGCTTGGATGATGAATTCAGGCTCCAGGCCTGCGTGCGCGAAGGCATCCGCATGGGACTGATCCGCAGCGCCCACGACACCTCCGAAGGAGGCTTGCTCACGACTGTCCTCGAATCGGCATTCGGTGGTGGAATGGGTTGCCAGCTGATGCTCTCGAAACACGCACTGCGCATGGACAGCCTGCTCTTCGGCGAGAGCGCCAGCCGCATTGTCGTCAGCGTCACCGGCGAAGGCGAAAGCGCGCTGAAATCGCTTTGCGAAACCCATCGCGTGCCTTTGGTCAAACTCGGCACCACCGGAGGCGCACGCGTCACCGTGGCCGTGGACGGCCAGCCCATCCTGGATTCTGACGCTGCGGAGCTGAAGGCCATTCACGCCAACGCGCTGGAGGCCGCACTGGGTTGATCAGGTCCCAGCGCCCAGCAGCCGCGCCGGAAGCAGGAACAGGGCCCTCACAAATGCCAGCAGACCGTTCACGGTCAGGCCCACGATGCGGAAGGGCAGGAGCAGCAGCCAGATGAATGGGTAAAGCACCAGCGCCAGCAGCGCCAGGGGCCAGCACAGCACCAGCAGGATGCACCAGAGCAGAAACTTGGTCATGGGCGCCTCCGGGAGAATACCCAGAACCTAGGCTGTGGATGGCTCAACCCCTTGTCCAGGAAATATCGGCGGAGGCGCGTTCTGCATCGGTGAATGGTTCCGGGGCTGGATGTATGCTCTCGGGATGTCCCGGAGCCTTCCATGGTCATTTCCTCAAAGCAGGGTCTTGAACGCCGCGATTTCCTGAACTTCGGTGTAGCTGCGGGCGTCTTTGTCGCGGCTTCGCCTTTGCGGAGTGGCGCGACCGCAAAAGGCGCCCTCAAGATGGAAGAGTTGAGCCTCTCCGATCTGCAGGCGGGACTGACTTCCGGGCGCTGGACTTCGAAGGCGCTGGTCGCAGGCTACCTGGCGCGCATCCGGTCCCTGGATCAGGCGGGACCGAAGCTTCATTCGGTGATCGAGCTGAATCCCGATGCCCTGGCCATCGCGGCGGCGCTGGACCGGGAGCGCAAAGAAAAGGGCCCGCGAGGGCCGCTGCACGGCATTCCGATCCTCATCAAGGACAACATTGATACTGCGGACCAGATGCACACCACTGCCGGATCCCTGGCCCTCCTGGATGCGCCTGCGCCCAATGCCGATGCCTTCGTTGTGCAGAGGCTGCGCGAAGCGGGAGCCGTGATCCTCGGCAAGACCAACCTCAGCGAATGGGCGAATTTCCGGGGAAAGGGTTCCACCAGCGGTTGGAGCGGCCGCGGCGGCCTCACTCGCAACCCCTATGCCTTGGACCGCAATCCTTCAGGATCCAGTTCTGGCTCGGCAGTGGCTGTGGCAGCGAGCCTCTGCGCGGCGGCGGTGGGCACCGAGACCGATGGCTCCATCGTGAGCCCCTCCAACGCCTGCGGCATCGTGGGCCTGAAACCGACGCTGGGACTGGTGAGCCGCAGCGGCATCATCCCCATCGCCCACAGCCAGGACACGGCGGGGCCCATGGCTCGCACGGTGCGGGACGTGGCGGTCCTACTGGGCGCCATGGCAGGAAGGGATCCCAAGGACACCATTACGGAATCGTCCCGCGGCAAGTCTGTGGAGGACTACACACGCTTGCTGGACCCAGCTGGCCTGAAAGGCGCGCGCTTGGGGGTGGTGCGCAGCTTCATGGGCTCGAACCCGCACATGGCGAAGGCCTTCACTGCCGCTTTAGAAGCAATCAAGGCCGCAGGTGCTGAACTCGTGGATCCAGTGGAATTGTCCACCAGCGCCTACGATGATGCTGAATTCGAAGTGCTGCTTTATGAATTCAAGACGGATCTCCACGCTTATTTAGCCGCGCGGGGTGGTGCCGTGAAAGATCTCAAAGCGCTGGTCGCCTTCGACGACGCCCATGCTGACCAAGAGCTCCGCTACTTCGGCCAGCAGATTCTTCAGCAGGCCGATGGCAAGGGACCGCTCACGGAGCCAGCCTACCTCAAAGCCTTGGAGACTTGCCGACGCCTTTCCAGGACCGAGGGTATCGACGCAGCCATGGACAGGCACAAGCTGGACGCGCTTTTGGCGCCCACCGGAAATCCGGCCGATGTGACGGATCTGGTAATTGGCGGCGGGGGCGGCGGCAGCTGTTCCTCCCCAGCGGCGGTGGCCGGATATCCCCACCTAACTGTGCCCATGGGCTTCGCATTCGGGCTCCCGATGGGGCTCTCTTTCTTTGGCCGCGCCTGGAGCGAACGGATGCTCCTGAACCTTGGCTTCGCTTTCGAGCAGATCACCCGAGCGCGGCGTCCACCCATGTTCCACCCCACTGTGAGGCTTTGAAATAGCAACGAAAAAGACAGTGCGATTCGATTTCCCGTCATGTGCGGTTCCCATAAACGGCTGACGGAGGAGGGCGCATAAACTAAGGGAATGCTGCCTCGATATTTTCGCAATTCCGCTAGATCCATCTTCTGTTTGGCCCTGGGTCTGTGTTTGGCATGCGGACGGCGGGAAACTCCGCGCATGAACGTGTTCCCCAAACTCATGCTCTGGGCCTGGGAGCGGCCGGAGGATCTGCGGAGCCTGGATCCTGCGAAGGTTGGCGTGGCCTACCTCTGCCAGACCTTGACGGTGCATGGGGATCAGCTGGTCCGCGCCCCGCGCCTGCAACCTTTACGGATTCCCGCTGCCACTAAACTCATGGCGGTCACGCGCATCGAAGTGGACCACACCAAAGGCTTGAAGCCTTCTACCACCTTGCGGGATCAGATCATTGGCATCGTGCTCCACGAACTGCGTCCTGGGGTGAAGGGCATCCAGCTCGATTTCGATGCGAAAGCCTCCGAGCGCTCCTTCTACGCAGATCTTCTGCGGGAGCTGCGGCGGCGGATGGATCCGAATATGCCACTCTCCATGACCGCCCTGGCCAGCTGGGCGCTTTTTGACGACTGGATCAAGGGCCTGCCTGTGGATGAGGCTGTCCCCATGTGCTTTGATATGGGTGCGGACACGGAGTTCGTCCGGCGGCGCCTGGCTTCCCACCAAGATTTCCACGACGACCTAGCGCGGCGCGCCACTGGTGTGGCGATTCAGCAGCCCTTGCCCTGGATTCCCCGAGGCTTATTCCACCGGCGCCGGGTGTACGTTTTCAATCATCGACCCTGGGACGAACACACGCTGCATGACACATTCTTGAGGTTTTAATGAACGTACGCACACTCCGCAAGCTCCTGGTGATTCCCGCGGCTGCCCTGACCCTTCTATTGGTTCGGCAAGCCTTGGCCTGTGGTCCATTTGCCACCACGGCGCGCTTCGACGACATCGGACTGCCGGACACGCCGATGAAGGATTTCGCAGCCGGAAAACTCGGTATCGTGCGACCGGCCTTATCGAAGGAAAACCAGATCATCGCTTTCCGCCATATGGAGGGCTGGGGGCTGGATGAGGAGGCCCAAGCCGCGGTGCTCACAACACCAGAGGTGGACAGCGGCGGCCCCGGCCCTGAACCGGACCTTTGGCTCAAGGCCCGCACGGTGATTGTGGGCGGCGAGCCACCTAAGATCGACCCTTTCACTCAGCTCAAGGATTACAACAGCTATGTGCGCATTCCCGCAGGGGCCTTTATCCATGCGGCGGCCAAGCTGGAGGAATTGACAAAGTCCCACGGCAGCAAGAGCCCCGAAGTGCTTGAGTGGATCAAGGGCCAGGACCAGGTATTCGCCTCCACCACCGCCTCGCCAGTCGTCCCAGCGGTAGTGAAAGGCCCGGAATGGCTGCGTGCGGAGCGGGAATACCAGATCGCAGCCGCCCTGTTTTACGTAGAGAAATTCGACGATGCGCGCAAGGCCTTCCAGGCCATCTCCCTGGACAAGGGCTCACCTTGGCAATCCTGGGGCCTCTATTTGCAGGCGCGCTGCTGGGTGCGGGAAGCCACGTTGAAACCCCTGTATAGCACCGCTCCGGCGGGCGGAGCGGGTGACTCCAGGCGTCCCTACCTGCAAGCCCAGGTCCTGCTGGAAACCGCATTGAAATCCAAATTGCTGCCCGAAGATGTTCATGATGCCGCCGAAAACTATCGGGATCTGGTGCGCCACGTGACAGAGCCGGCATTGCTTCGGGATGAAGCATTGGTGCAGCTCTCCACGCCAAAGGTGGGGGGTGGATTCAGAGCGGCCATGACGCGGCTCATCAGTGCGGAAAAGGCAGCGGAAAAAGCGGCAGAGAAAACGGTCGAGAAAGCCGCCGAGAAAGACAAAGCCATCTCAAAGGTTCATGGCGGACCCATCAATTCCCGCGCTGAATCCATGCGCGCTTGGCTCGATGCCTTCGCAGGAGATGCACTGCAGGCGAATGGGGCTTCTTTCTTGAAAGAGGCCAAGGCGTCCTACTCGATGTTGGTGGCTGCTTTGGCGAAGTTGCCAAAAGGTCATCCGGATGAAAAGGCATTGATGGCACTCGCCCAGAAGGTCCCGGCCACCTCCCCGGCCTATCCCACCATCCGATGGCAGCTCATCTGGCTGGAGCTCGGCTCCCTTCCCCTTGCCACCCAGAAAACCAGGCTGGAAGCAGCCTTGAAACGAAAGGACCTGCCTACTTGGGCATTGAACCGCCTGCGGATCGGCAGGCGGTCTCTGGCCGGGTCGCTGGAGGAATGGATCCCTTTCGCGGCCAGCATTGTTGTGGCTACGGATACGGAAAACGAATTGGAAATATCGAAACCCGATGAGAAGAGTGGTGAATTCCCGCAGTTTTTTTCTGGGAACGAAGGCAATGCCATCAATGCCAATCTCACCCTGGACCAGTTGCTGACCGTTGCGAAGAACCCCAGCTTGCCGAAATCCGTTGCCGCGGAAGTCGCGCGCTGCGCCTGGATGCGGGCCTTCGTGCTGGATCGCCTGGACAAGGCGGCGGCGCTCACGCCTCTACTTGAAGACAGGCTGAAGGCCAGGGCTCAGTCCATCCTGGAAATCCAGGATCCGGTGGAGCGGCGTTTCGAAGCAGTGCGGCTCATGTTTGAAAATCCCGGTTTGCGCTTCGATGTGGGAACGGATTACACAACCCGCACGAACACCTACGATGTGAAGGAATTCGATTCGCTGCGGGACAATTGGTGGTGCGGATCCCGCGACGACGCGAAGACACCTGGAACAGGGCATGGCCTGAGCTTTCTAAAACCATCCGATCTTCAGCAGGCCACTGCTGATCACGCGGCCCTGGATAAAATCCCCGCGGCCCAGATCTACTTCGGCAATGCGGTAATGGCCTTCGCCGAAGCGCATCCTGACGACCCACGACTGCCGGAGGCGCTGCACAAAGTCATTGCCGCAACGCGTTCGCCGATGTGTGGAAGCACCGAGATGACGACCATGTCCAAGCGTTGCTTCAACCTGCTGCATAAGCGGTACCCCAAGAGCGAATGGACGAAGAAGACAAAGTACTACTACTGAGTTTCATGTTTTCGGCTTTGCTTTGGGTGGAGGCCCTTGGCGCAAATTCACGACCGGATGTGATTCATGTTCAAGCGCCTCGATCCACGGTATGCTTCGCGCCAAACGCAATATGGAAACGGCAGTTCCAATCTCATCCTGGGGTTCCCATGAAACGCTGGCTTGGTTCCATCCACGGTCTGGTGCTCGGTGTGCTATTTTTCCTGCCGTGGATGACGGTGAGCTGCCCGGGGCCGCAAGGTCGGCGTCCCAACGAAAACCAAGTGTCGGCCAGCGGATTCACCCTGTCGGTATCCCCTGGGGATCTTCCCACCCCGCACAAACCGGATACGCCGGACCCCACGCCCAGCGGCCGCAAATTCGTCCTGGATGCGCCCCACCCAACCTACCTGCTGATCTTGCTGCTTTCACTGGGATTGTTGGCTACAGCGTGGGTGAAGCCACAGAAATCGACGGCGTTCCGTGGGCTGCTGCAGATGCTCTGGGTCACCGGTTGCCTTACCTTGGCCTTGGGATCCTGGGGCTACCATCAACGGTTTAAAGGTGACCCGTTCGGCTACCACTTGAAATGGGAACCGGCATTCTACGCCACCCTGGTCGCATTGCCGTTCGCAGTGATCTGGCTGCTGCCGGCACGGCGTGATGAATCGGGCAATTCGGAGGATTGACGGCTATTTGCGGCAGGTCCAAGCTCTGCCATAAAGCAGATTGCAAGGCCGTGGCGAAAATGAAGGACGCCAACAAGGCCAGGCTCGCCAGCGTCGCCGAAGTCCAGAAAGCTGGCTACAAGGCTTGCAAGATGTGCAAACCGTTCTAAAAACCGGCCAGCGAAGTAAAACAATCAGGAAGGGGCGCGAACATTCATTGGTTGAATTCGCGGCCCTTTTTCTTTTCTTCGCGGTCCTTCGCGGGCATCAATCCTCACCCTAATCCTTTTTCGGGAACTGCCGATCGTAGGATTCCTTGGCGTATTCCGAAGGCGGCACTTCAAAGCGATGTTTGAAGGCGCGGGTGAAGGCCGATGCGTCGTAAAAGCCGAGCAATTTCGCGACGTCCGAGGGGCGCTCGCCATCGGCCAGCAAACTTACGGCCCGTTGCAGCCGGCGTTCGATCAGATATTGGTGCGGCGTGGTGCCCGTGGCTTCGCGGAACAACCGGATGAAATGGTCCGGTGTGCATTTAGCCATGTTCGCCAGCTCCGGGACGCTGTTCGGCTGGCCGATCTGGGCCTCCATGTGGTCGAGCACGATCTGAAGCGTGGAGCGGTTCAAACGGTAGGGGAACCGGCTGCGGTCCTCCTTCTCGGATAAGCGTCCAAGCTCGGCGCCCAGCAGGATCTGAAAAAGCTCCCGGGTCATGAGCTGAATGCCGTCGGGGTTCATCATCTCACTCGTGAAGATGTGGAACAGTTGCTTCAAGCTCTGGCTTCGCAGCACAGCAAAAGTGTGCTCCTGCCATTTCTTGGGCGGACTCTGCAAGGTGGAAAGCAATGGCTCAGGGAACGGGCCTTCCAACTCCAAGGCGGTGAACCCGAATCCTTGCTGGGGTTGATGGCGCTTCAGGGTATGGCCGAAACCTGGGAGCAGCAGTGCCAAGTCGCCGCGGCGGATGATGCCTTCTTCCCGGTCCCCGTCGCCAGTGCACACGCGTACTGCGGAAGTAGGAAGGATCAGTGTCCACGCATCCTTGCTTGGGACGGCTTTTGGCGGGCTGGGGTCTCTCTTCAAGACGACCAGGCGCAGAGACCCGCTCGAAAAAATCTGGCAGTCCTGGGGATCGGTAGGGAAGGTGTCCATGGCAAAAACCGCTAAGAAAAGTGAAACATCCTTGGCAGGATGGCAGAATTCGCCGATGCCTGTCGGCTTTTTTTCCAGTTCTGATTCTATGGGCTCAGGCTTCTAGCCGAGCATCTACAAAAATTAATGGCCAAAACGCATGCCATGACACACGGTGTGGCCTTGATGCTCCATTCTGGGGATGTCCCATGCTGCCCAAAAAACCACTCCTGAATGTCTTCCTCGTCGTGATGGAGGAGAAGAGCTTCACCCGCGCAGCTGAGAAATTGGGGCGGACGCAACCCGCCATCACCCAGGCTATCCAACGGTTGGAAACGGAATTCGGGGAGACGCTCATTGACCGCAGCGGGCGGGAACTGGCTCTGACGGATGCCGGGCGGGTGGTGTTCGAGGCCGCGCGCCGCCAGGAAAACCTTCAACGCGAACTCATCACACAGCTTGATGAATTGCGGAACAAGGCCGCAGGACGTTTGGTCATCGGCGCGAACGAAAGCATGATCCTGTACTTGCTGCCGCACCTGATCCAATACCGCCGTGCCTATCCAAAAGTGAAACTGGTGGTGCAGCGTAGCCGCTCCAGCGAAGTTCCAGAGCTGCTGCTGGCTGGCGATGTCGATTTCGGCGTGGTGAGCTACATCACTGGGGATGAACGATTCCATTCCCAGGTGCTTTACGTGGACCACCTTGCTTGTGTCATGGCGCCTGATCATCGGTTGGGCCACAAGGAGATGCTTTTCATCAAGGATCTGGAAGCGGAAACATTTGTTGCGCATAACGTCGCGTCACCCTACCGGGACGCTGTGATGAAGGCCTTTCAGCTACAAAAAACACACCTGAACATGGATATCGAAATGCCCACGGTGGAAAGCATCCGGCGCATGGTGCAATCCGGCCTGGGCGTAGCGTTCCTGCCAAGGGTCTGCGTGGATCAGGATCTGAGGACCGGAATTCTCAAGGAGATCCCAGTGAAGGAGCTCCAATTGGAGCGCAAGATTTATCTGTTGAGTGTGGACAAGCGTCCCTTGAGCCACGCCGCGGAAGCTTTCCAGGAGTTGATGAGATCAGGATTGCCCGGGTGATTCCAGGCGGTCCGTCCATCCATAAATAAATTTATCGGGCACTTAAACGCCTTTGGGCTCCAGGGGGTCAGTTGGGCATCCCACAAGGAGGATCAAATGCGAACTTGGCTTGTCTCTCTGGCCCCTCTGACTTTGGCTGGATTTCTGGCTTGTGGAGGGCAAAGCAACAATCCGATTGTGGCGCCCCCCGCTGCCTCAAAGCTCGATGCCGATTTAGCCGCGGCCCTGGTTGTCCCTTTTGAAACCACTGAAACCAATCAGGCTGGTGAGATGGATGGCTCTGGCCCCATCGCGGCTGGTGAGGCCCTCAGCATGGTGCAGCCGGACCACCCGGCGTGCGTGACAGTCAGCAATGTCACGCCCTCTTCAGTGACCTGGACCTTCAACAGCTGCACGGGCCCCCACGGATGGACTTGGAACGGTGTGGTGGTGATCTCCTGGATTCGGAATGCGGATGGCGCGCTGCTAGTGAAACATGATCATCAGAATTTCGTAGGCACCAAGGACGGCAAGACCTGGACCATCAATGGGATCAAGGACCACTTGCGTAATCCCGCCACCAAGATGGTCACACTCACCGCTGAACCCGGGTTCACAAAGGCCTTCAACGACGGCACCACAACCACGGTGTACACCTACACTTGCGCCATGACGGCGGATTGGTCCACGCAGGGCCAGCGCAAACTCTATGGAACCTGGGCCATGACGCCTGCAGCTGGCGATGCGGTCAGCGCTTCCATCGCCCAAGCCACTGCGCTGGTTTGGGACAAGGCCGCAGGCTGCTGCTACCCAGTCTCGGGTACCGTCAACCTGGCCAAGGGTACCAAGACCGCCACCATTGTGCACAGCCTGCCCTGTGGCACCGTGACCATCAATGGTACGGCGAAACTCCTTCCGTCTTGCGCCATGTGATCTTGGGCCAATTCAGGAAAGCCCCGGTTTTGCCGGGGCTTTTTTTATGAACATCAGGAGTACGATGGTGGCGTTCCGGAGGTTCCCATGGCCACGCTCACATTCAAAGGAAGCCCGATCCACACCATCGGGGAACTACCCATCATCGGGCGTCCCTGCCCGCCCTTCACGCTCACGCGAGCTGATCTGAGCGAGGTTTCCAGTGTTGACCTGGAGGGTCAGCGCGTGATCCTGAACATCTTCCCCAGCCTCGATACGGCCATCTGCGCAAAGGGTGTCCGCACATTCGATGCACGTGCCTCGGAAGTGCCGAACATGGTAGTGCTTTGCGTGTCCCAGGATCTTCCTTTTGCTCAAGCCCGCTTCTGCAAAGCGGAGGAAATCAACGATGTGGTGCCGGTTTCCACTTTCCGCCATCCAGAATTCGGCAGCGATTTCGGAGTCACGATGATGGATGGACCACTGAGGGGGCTCCTGGCGCGCGCCTTGGTGGTTCTCGATGAAAACAGCACCGTGGTCCACACCGAATTGGTGCAGGAGCTGGCTTGCGAAGCCGATTACGATGGCGCACTAGATATCATCCACAACCACCATCGTCCCTGCGCCGAAGACGCTGTGCTGACCAGCGAATAAGCCCCTGAGCCAAAAGGGTGTTGGAGCCGCTGGCTTGGATTGAATCAAGCCAGCCGGTTGCGCTCCTTAAGAAGACCCGGACCGAGGGTTAGGACTTATCTTCGCGGACCACCAGCCATGGTAGAAAGGGGACATGACTTACCGGATCCAACACCTCTGGTCCAGCCTATTCGTCCTAACGGCCGTGTTCGCGTTGGGGGGATGCGGCGGAAGTGATCCTGCCACTACTCCCGGTCCGCCTGCGCAGGTGGACTACACACCCGCCAGCCCTCGCTTGGTGAAGCAACCCCTAATGGACGACCTTCGGGTACTGTCGGCCCCTGACATGGAGGGCCGGAAGGTGGGCAGCGCGGGCAACGCCAAGGCTCGGGCGCTGATCGTTGCGCGCTTCCAACAGGTGGAACTCTCGAGTTACGGCGGCAGTTTCGAGCAGCCCGTCATCTGGCGCGACTCCCCTTGCACCAACGTGATCGGCTATCTGCCGGGTTCCACAAATCCGGGCCGCACCATTCTGTTCACGGCCCACTACGACCATATCGGCACGCGCAATGGCCAGGTTTGCCCTGGAGCAGACGATAACGCCTCGGGCACCGCCTCCTTGCTCCAATTGGCGGCCTGGTTGAAAGCGCATCCCCCGGCGCACACCGTGGTCTTCTGTCTTTTCGATGGGGAGGAGTCAGGACTCTACGGCTCCCAGGCCTTCGTGGCTGCGCCGCCCTCCGCCTTACCACTCGCCAGCATCGACGTGGTGCTGAACCTTGACATGATCGCCCAGGGCACCAGGGGGCGGATCTTCGTGGGGGGCACGAGCTACACCTCTGTCCTGAAGCCACATCTGCTGGCCGCCTTCGCCGCCTCCAAGGTCCAGGCCATCCCGGATTTCGAGACCTACGACCACGCCTCGGACCAGTACCCCTTTATGCAAAAAGGCATCCCCTTCCTGTTTTTCTGCGTGGGAGACGACGATCCTTACTACCACACACCGCAGGACACCTTTGAGAGCATCCCCCAGGGCTTCTACTGGGCCACCCTAGAGGCCATCCTGGACACCTTCCTCCGGCTCGATGTTCTGGCCCAGCTTCCTCTGATCCTGCCCCATGCCCCGTCCCAAAGCCTGAGAACCGAGCAACGGATCCTGAATCCTCATCCCTGGCGCCACCGGATGATTATGGCGGAAGAATAGAGTGAGTCCGCGCTCCGGCTAGTTGGAAGAGCAGCACGCGCTTCCTACCGCGCCGCACTCGCCCAGGCCCAGCAAAAGCTTGAACGGCGGTTTCTCAATCGCCGACTGATCGAATTAGTCTTATCTAACAAAAAGAAATTCCCATTGTCGATTTGGACCTCCCTCAATCGACATGTAAGTGAGGGCACAAACTTCAAGGAGAACCGCCATGAAATACATCTGTTTCGGATATCTGGACCTCCAGAACTGGGAGAAGAAAACGCCCAGCGAACAAAACGCCATGATCGACCAATGCTTCGCCTATGACGAGGTACTGAAGAAAAACGGCCACTGGGCGGGCGGGGAAGGCCTCCAAGGCGCCACCACCCTGAGCTATCAGAACGGCAAAGTGTCCGTATTGGATGGTCCTTATGCGGAGACCAAAGAGTTATTGGGCGGGCTTTTGATCCTGGAGGCCCAGGATCTGGATCACGCCATCCAACTCATTTCGAAGCATCCCGGCATCAAAATGGGCCGCTGGGAAATTCGTCCCGCCGAGGACTTGAAGCCCATGATCGAAGCAAGCAAACAGCGACGCGCCGTCGCGGAATAGGGAGTACGGCCATCTCCCGCGCGTGGCCGGTCAGAAAGTGATGTTGCGGATCCCATCGGTCCTGGCGGACCAGATCCTCGCAGTCTTGGGTGGGCGTCGTGAACAGTTGGCTTTCCTTAGCCCGTTCACAACCAGTTCACCCCTTTTTGGCTTCGTAGGATTTCCTGAACTGGATGGCGGCCCGGCGGACATCCCGCTCTTCCTTCAACGTTGGCGCGACACCTACGTAGAAGTGCTTGATGCGCGTCTTGCCGTGGCGGTCTTTCCAATTCACAAGAAATTCGAGATAAGGTTGCCGGTCCTCCCGCGTGCGCCAGGTCATGCTCACTCCAGCAGGCAGACCGGATTGTTTGTTGGCTTGGGGCTTGGATCGGAGCATTGCAGGCATACCATACATTTCAGCAGAAATCACGGTGATCACCAAACGACTTCGCTACGGCTAACGGGCCGCCATGCCGATCATCGGTCCACTCCCGCCAAGCGGGTTTGGAGGGCCCTTCGGGCCATTGAATTGGAGCCGCTTACCGGGATCGAACCGACCCCTCCGGGGCGCGGCCTGGCTGGCCCCGCCGCTTAACGCTGCGATCGCTGCGCGCTCTCCGCTACGGCTAACGGGCCGCCATGCCGATCATCGGTCCACTCCCGCCAAGCGGGTTTGGAGGGCCCTTCGGGCCATTGAATTGGAGCCGCTTACCGGGATCGAACCGATGACATCCTGATTACAAATCAGGTGCTCTACCAACTGAGCTAAAGCGGCATTCGTAATGACTTCTACTTCCAGTTGCTCCGCCTTCGCGAACTGAGCTAAAGCGGCATTCGTAATGACTTCTACTTCCAGTTGCTCCGCTCCGCGAACTGAGTTAAAGCGGCGCGGGGAATAGTTTATCGTCAGAACGCTCCGTGTGCGAACAGAGATGAATCGAGGTGAGGAAGTTATCCTAAAAACCCGCAGTCCGAAGCCGCTCACCCACTTCAGTAGACGAATTTTCTCCCCGTTCCAGGGGACTGATCGGTCTGGGAATATGGGGTGCTTTATGGCTCCCTGGCCAACGCTTTTTTGGCCTATCGCAGCAGAAGATGCCATGACCAAGCAAATTGTTGGATGGTATCAGCGTGGGCTATGGGACTTCATCACTAGGGCCAGGGCCATTCGCCTTAGATCCTCCTTGCTGTTGCCTACCTTGGCGAGGGTGCGCAGCTCATTTAACGGCAGGGTTTCCAGAAGGCGCTGTGCGATGGGTGTAGGTGTCTTGGGGTTGCGCACCAAGGCGATGCGAATATCGGCATTAGCCAACCAACGGCGATCCGAGGCCACCCTTTGCAGGATGTCGGGAGAGGCATAAGGGGATTTGGCGATGGCCAGCACATTTTCTGCGTCCAGTTGCGGATTGGAAAGCAGGTTCAGGAGAACGGGAGCCATGGTGTCCCGGCAAAGGATCACGCGATCTCCCCGGTCCGCCTTCAGAGCCAGCTGGATTCGTTGGGCAACCTCCATTTCACGGATACGGAAAATGGGGGAGGTGCCCAGGTTCTCCCCGGCGTCCGCCGGGCTCGATGGGGCTTTGTCCAAAATTCCATCCTTGGGGGAAGGCCCCATCATGGATTCCAATTGCCGGGTTAGATCTTCGCTCCAGTCCGTGAATTGGAAGGCCGCCTCGCAACCTTTTCCTCGATGAAAGGTTTGAACCGGCATCGCGTGGAAGTTCAGTTCCACGCCACTTGCCGCCCTGGCGGCGAAGGCGAAGGTGGCAAAGGGCTCGGGCTCCTCGTTCAACTGAAGCAGGAAGGCGCCATGGGCGACAGCCTCCTTGAAAAAGGTCTGCATGGCTTCCATGGTCGTGAACAAGATGCGGATTCTTGCTTCATCAAAGCGGGCTTCGATCTGAATTCCATTCGAGGATGCAGGCATCCGGCCCTCACTAGAAACCTGGCTCTTCCACCCTGTCCGTGATGTGCCAGCCATCTCCGAACTGTTCAAGAAAGCACAACGAATAGCACCTGAAGAAGACGAAAACGGGCAGGAAGAATACAGAACTGAGGTAGGGCAGGGCTGCGATGCAGCAGGTCAGGCAAGTGCCCGCGACAATAATCACCGCCGCGACAATTCCCAGCGCTATTTTCATCAGATAAAAAAGCACGAAGATGCCGGCATGGCCTGGGAGGATCTCTTGGCGGAAAACAGAAATGGCTTCTATGGTTTTCAGATCCAGCCGATACATGATGGGCACGATGAAATCAATGAGCAGGAGACCCACCAGGCCGAAGGCAAGGGCCGAGATGACCAGCAGTCCGCCCCCCACGAGAATCGCCGAGAGGGCGAGCCCACCGAAATGTCTGGCCGCGATATCGGGTCTGGCGATGAGCCAAGCCATCAGTCCGATGATGGCGAAGCTCCCCATGAACGCCAGACCGAGGAAAAACCGGAAGAAGAAAAGATCGTTCCCCAAGGCTCGGAAATGTTTCCAGGGCTTCGTGACCTGTGCCTGGTTATGCACGACGCCATCCAGGAACATGAATTGACCACGGCTGCTCAACCATTGCAGGAATGCTACGAGAGCGAAGATCAGCAGAAGAAATAAAAGCCCGATTCCAACCACCAGCATCAGGTGGTTTGAAAACCAATCGGCTACCGTCTGGAAGGCCTGGGTATCAGGTTGGGAGCCTGAGCGAAAAGCATTTCCACCCCGAACTCCGCCGCCTTCGCCCAGGTTTGCTAAGAACGCGCAGAACCCCAATGCGAACCACTTCTCTGCGCTGAAGGGCTGGAAAAGGATTTTCTTGGTCCTTGCGATGGCGGCCTCAATGGGCGCCGTAACGGAAATCAACATCTACCCTCCAAGGCTCTACGTGGGTCCGGGCTCCAGTAGAACATTGATCGGATGAGTAGAAGCTGCGGCTCGGAATGAAGTGTCCGCTGCTGGACGCGATAGGCCGGCGCATTTCGTTGGGACCTGGAACTTCTGTACTCAGCCTTTTCTTTCCTCATCCAATTCTGCCATGAATGTTTCCATCCACTTGGTGCTGAAGCCGCCAGAGATGAAATCGGGATGGTCCATGATCTTGCGATGGAGCGGCGCGGTGGTTTTCACGCCCTCGATGACGAGCGTGTCCAGGGCGCGGCGCATGCGGGCGAGGGCCTCGGTGCGGTTGTTCCCGTAGGCGATGAGCTTGGCCACCATGGAATCGTAGGTGGGTGGAATGACGGCGTCTTGGTACATCGCCGTGTCCACGCGGATGCCGGGGCCGCCGGGAAAATTGAGGGCCGTGATACGGCCGGGGCAGGGCGTGAATTTCCAGGGGTCCTCGGCATTGATGCGGCATTCGATGGCGTGGCCGCGCTGCACCACATCCGCCTGGGTGAAGGTAAGCTTCTGGCCCGCGGCGATCCGCAGCTGCTCCTTCACGATGTCGATGCTGGTCACCATCTCGGTCACGGGATGTTCCACCTGTACGCGGGTGTTCATCTCCATGAAGAAGAAGTCACCGCGCTTATCCAGCAGGAATTCCACGGTGCCCGCGTTGTAGTAGCCCACGGCCCTGGCGGCCTTCACAGCCGTGGCGCAGATGCGCTCTCGCAGATCCTGCGAGATGGCCCCGCTGGGGCTTTCCTCAATAAGCTTTTGGTGGCGGCGCTGGATGGAGCATTCGCGCTCGCCTAGGTGGACGATGTTGCCGTAAAGGTCGCCCATGATCTGGACTTCGATATGGCGGGGTTCCAGGAGGTATTTTTCCATGTAGACGGAATCGTCGCCGAAAGCGATCTTGGCTTCGCTGCGGGCCGTGTGGTACAACTCCGGCAGCTCTTCGGCGCTGTTGCAGATGCGCATGCCGCGTCCGCCGCCGCCGGCCGATGCCTTGACGATGACGGGATAGCCGATCTTTTCGGCGTTGGCCAAGGCATCATCCACGGTCTCCACCAGGCCGTCGCTGCCAGGCATCAGCGGAATGCCCGCCTCTTGCATCGTGGCCTTGGCTTGGGCTTTGTTGCCCATCTTCCGGATGATCTCGGGGTTCGGTCCGATGAAATTGATGCCGCAGGCCTGGCAGACTTCCACGAAATAGGCGTTCTCGCTCAGGAATCCGTAGCCAGGATGGATGGCCTCGGCCCCGGTGACTTCGGCGGCGGCGATGACCTGGGGGATGTTCAGGTAGGACTTGGCGCTGGGCGCAGGGCCGATGCAGACTTCCTCGTCGGCGAAGCGCACGTGCAGGGAATTGCGGTCGGCTTCGGAATAGACCGCCACGGTCTGGATGCCGAGTTCTTTGCAGGCCAGGATCACCCGTAACGCAATTTCGCCGCGATTGGCGATGAGGACCTTTTTGAAGGGCGGCTCCTCTGCGTGGGGAGCGGCTGAGATCTTCACGACCTTGCGCTTGATGGCGGCGGTCATGGTTCAGCCCACACGCGCGGCGAACAGCCGTTCGCCGTATTCCACCGGCTGCCCATTTTCCACGAGCACCTTTACAATTTCCCCTGTGATGTCGCACTCGATTTCGTTCATCAGCTTCATGGCTTCGACGATGCACAAGGTCTGGCCTGGCCGCACCTTATCTCCGACGCTCACGAACGAGGAAGCCTTTGGATTGGCGGCACGGTAGAAAGTGCCCACGATGGGGCTGGTGATGTAATGCAGGTCAGGATCGTCCATCGGAATTCCAGGAATACCGGGAATCCCAGGCTCGGGGATGGCATACGCTGCGGGAGCTGGGACCGCAGCGGCCTGGGTCATCAGATGGCTTACAGGCGAACCATAGGGCTGCGCCGTTGCGGCGGCCGCGTAAGTCACCTGTGGAGCCGGGGCGTGGATGCTGTCCTTGCGGATGCGGAATTTGATGTCGCCTGCTTCGAACTCGAATTCCTGGAACGGCTCTTTGCCGACGAGGGCAATCAGTGACTTGATTTCTTCCAGGTTCAAGCCAGTGGAGCCGCTGGCTTTTGACGGCGCTGCGTGGTGGGAACCAGAGGGCTTGTTCGTCTTGGCGGCGGGCCCGGGGTGCGTGGCTTTGGGCTTGGGTGGGGTGATTTTATTCCGGGTACTCATGCGTGGGGTCTCCGGGGTAGGGAATTCTGAGTGGGACGTTCGGGTTGGTGGGAAAGTCAACGAGCATAGCGCAGGAAACCTAGCTATGCAGGCTCAGGTGGTTCAGGCTTGGGTGCTGGGTGTGTTGCTGGTGATTTTCCGTGCCGGCGTGGAGCCTCATTTTCCAATCCACGGAATTCCTTCCGCGCAGCATCCAGGATGCCATTCAGGAACTGTGTTCCTTCCTGGTCGCTGAATTCCTTGATGATCTCCAAGGCCTCGTTGATGACGATGGGGAAGGGGACTTCCTTCAGGTACATCAGCTCGTAGAGGCTCAGCCGCAGCAGATTCCGGTCCACCACCGCCATGCGATGGATCTTCCAGTGTTCGGCGTATTTCTGGAGCACCGCGTCGATCTCTTCAAGCTGTCCGTGGACGCCGTCCACCAGCCTGCGCGCGTAATAAAACGCGTCCCGATTGAGATCCTGGATAGCGGAGAAGCCCGCGAAGACCTGGTCCGGCAGGTAGCCATTCATATCCATGGCGTAGAGCATCTGCAGGGCGTACTCCCGACCCCGGCGGCGAACGCCCATCAGCGTTTCTTCCCGAAGGCGCGATTCAGATCCACCAATTCGATGAGCGCAGAAGTGGCCTCCCAGCCCTTGTTGCCCATCTTGGTGCCAGCGCGTTCAATGGCCTGGTCCACGCTGTCCACCGTCAGGATTCCAAACACCGTGGGGACACCGGTCTGCATGGCGACCTGGGCCGTGCCCTTGGTGACTTCTGCGGCGATCAGCTCGAAATGAGGCGTGCCGCCGCGGATGACGCAACCTAGTGTGATGATGCCAGCGTATTTGCCGGATTTCGCGGCGATTAGCGCCATTTGAGGCAGTTCGAAGCAACCAGGAACCTTGATGAGATCGAATTGGGATTCAGAGCCTCCGTGGCGGAGAAGACAATCCGTGGCGCCGCCGATGAGGCGATCCACGATGAAATCATTCCATCGTGCAGCCACCAGGGCGAACCGGTCGCCCTTATCTATGCGTAACTGGCCTTCAAAGATCCCCATGGGTACCCCCCTCAAGGTGGTCGGAACCGATGAGCCTATCACGAATGCCCACCGATCCGCATCTGTGACTTCGTTCCCATAGCCCTTGGGATAAACTGGATCGTTTCGCTAATTGGAGCCGCCATGTCCGTGATTGAATCCACTCCCGCATTCGTGAAATCTGTTTACGAAAAGATGGATGCGAATTTGAAGGTCATCCGGCAGCGGTTGAACCGCCCGCTTTCTCTCGCGGAAAAAATCGTCTATGGCCATCTCGATAACGCCGCAGAGCAGGAGATCATCCGGGGCAAGTCGTATTTGGACCTCCGTCCCGACCGCGTGGCCATGCAGGATGCCACTGCGCAAATGGCGCTGCTCCAGTTCATGAGCTCGGGCCTGCCCCAGGCCGCGGTTCCCTCCACCGTCCACTGCGACCACCTGATCCAGGCGGAAGTGGGCAGTGACACGGATCTGGCCAAAGCCAACACAGACAACAAGGAGGTCTATGACTTCCTGGCTAGCGTATGCAACAAGTTTGGCCTGGGCTTCTGGAAGCCGGGCAGCGGCATCATCCACCAGGTGGTGTTGGAAAACTACGCTTTTCCCGGCGGCATGATGATCGGCACCGATTCGCACACCCCCAACGCTGGCGGCTTGGGCATGGTGGCCATCGGCGTCGGCGGCGCGGACGCCGTGGACGTGATGGCGGGTTTGTCCTGGGAATTGAAGGCGCCAAAATTGATCGGTGTGAAGCTCACCGGAAAACTCAACGGCTGGACCAGTCCGAAGGACGTGATCCTGAAACTCGCGGGCATCCTGACCGTCAAAGGCGGTACCGGCGCCATCGTCGAGTATTTCGGCCCCGGCGTGGATTCCATCTCCTGCACGGGCATGGGCACCATCTGCAACATGGGTGCGGAAATCGGCGCCACCACGAGCCTGTTCCCCTTCAACCACAGCATGTCCCAGTACCTGCGGGCCACCAGCCGCGTGGCCATCGCCGAATTGGCCGAAGAATTCGCCGGGAACCTGAAGGCCGATGAAGGTTGTGAATATGACCAGATCGTTGAGATTGACCTGAATACTTTGGAGCCCCACATCAACGGCCCCTTCACGCCAGACCTCGCCTGGCCGCTGTCGAAATTCGCAGACGCAGTCCGCGAAAAGGGCTACCCCGAAGAATTGAAGGTCGGGCTCATCGGCTCCTGCACCAACTCCAGCTATGAGGACATGGAGCGCGCCGCCAGCATAGCTCGCCAAGCCCTGGATCACGGACTGAAGTCTAAAAGCGAGTTCACGATTTCCCCAGGTTCGGAGCAGATCCGCGCCACCATCGCGCGGGATGGCCAGATGGCCACTTTCACTGCGGTCGGTGGCGTGGTCATGGCCAACGCCTGCGGCCCCTGCATCGGCCAATGGAAGCGCCACGATATTCAAAAGGGCGACAAGAATTCCATCATCACGAGCTTCAACCGCAACTTCGTCGCCCGCAACGACAGCAACCCCGAAACCCACGCCTTTGTCGCATCGCCTGAGATTGTCACGGCCTTGGCCATCGCGGGCCGCCTGACCTTCAACCCCATGACCGACGAGCTCAAGGGCGCTGATGGGACCGCATTTAAGTTGAATGCGCCCTCAGGCGACCAACTCCCGCGCCGAGCCTTCGATCCCGGCGCGAATACCTACCAGGCCCCCGCCGCTGATGGTTCCAAGGTCTCCGTGGTGGTAGCCCCCGCCAGCGACCGCCTGCAATTGCTGGCGCCCTTCAAGGCTTGGGAAGGCGCGGATCTGCTGGATCTGCAGCTGCTCATCAAGGCCAAGGGCAAGTGCACGACGGATCACATTTCCATGGCTGGCCCCTGGCTGAAATTCCGCGGCCATCTCGACAACATCTCCAACAACCTGCTCATCGGCGCCATCAATTTCGCCAACAGCCAGGCCAACACCGTGAAGAACCAGCTCACGGGCGAGTATGGCGCCGTGCCCGCAACGGGACGCGCCTATAAGGCGGCCGGTATCGGTTGGGTGGTGATTGGCGATGAGAATTACGGCGAGGGATCCAGCCGTGAACACGCCGCCATGGAACCCCGTTTCCTGGGCGGCCGCGCCATCATCGTGAAAAGCTTCGCACGCATCCACGAAACCAATCTCAAGAAGCAGGGAATGTTGCCCCTCACCTTCGCCAATCCCGCCGATTACGACAAGATCCAGGAAGACGACCGGCTCAGCATCCTTGGCCTCACGACCTTCACGCCCGGCGTGCCGCTCACCTTGGTCGCCAAGCACAAGGACGGCAGCGAAGACCGCATCGCGCTCAACCACACTTTCAACGAAGGGCAAATCGAGTGGTTCAAGGCGGGGTCAGCGTTGAATTTGATGGGGCAGAAAAAGTAGTCAATTCCTTTATCGCCAGAAAGGGCCCCATCTGGGGCTCTTTAGTTGCCGGTGGATTTCTTGGCGTGCGGGCCTACCAGGGCGTTACGGTTCTTCCCCGCCTAGGCCAAGGATGGGTCGGCCAGTTGCTTCGGCCTGGCACCACGGATCACCAGCCAGAGCATGAAGACGAGTTCACCAAGGAGGGCGGGGAAGGTGACCTTGGAGACGAAATCCATGTGCTGGGGAGTCATCATCCCGACGAAGCTCGTGGCTACGTAGGCGACGCCGTTGATGATCAGCCAGACGCCCAGGAATCGGGGCAGGAAGCCCGAACGGAAGGTCAGCAACCCAAGGGGGAAAAGCCAGAGCCCCCAGAAAATCTCTGAAACGAGCGCCATCTGGGTACTCAAATTGAGGAGCAGCATGGCCAGGGCTTCCCGGTGCGGCTGGTCGAACACGGACAGGAACTCCGCGCCGCGCACGAGCAGCAGGACCACGAGCTGGATCGCCCCGTCCATGAAGCCGATGGGGACTTGGACCAGCACCAGGATGACCATGAGCATAGCGAGCGGCTGGTCCATCTCCTTGAACAGGCGGTAGAGCGCCAGGACGAGGAAGACAAAAACGACCACGGAAACGAGCGAGCTCGCGATGCTGAACCGGAAGAGCGATTCGGAGGCGAGGATCTTCTGGGCCGTGGCAGCCGCATTTCCCTTCACGATGAGCTTGCCGGGGATGTAGATGAGGTTCATGACCCCAAGGACCACGAGTATGAAATACAGCCAACCCGCGACTCTCGCACGCTTCTGGAGTGAAGGCATAGTTTCCCCCTAGGCTTTTCATTGCTTTGCTGTGAGATACGGTACTTCGATCCACCTGGTTTAGGTAGGGGGACGCCCAGCGGGGAAGGTGGCTCTGAAAGCGATGCTGGCGCATCCCTTATCGGTTGATCGTTTCGAGATTACCCCTGGCTTTGCCATAGGCTGGATCCAATGCCAGTGCGGCTTCAAAAGCCTTCCGGGCCTGCTCTTTGTCGCGTTCAAGGAGGTAGGCGTAGCCCAGGTTGTTGTAGGCCCGCGGGTTCCGCGGAGCTTCCTCCACGCTGCTGCGCCATAACGTGATTTCAGTCCGGTAATCGCGGTTGCGCAGGATGGTGCGCACGCCGAGCGGCAG
This sequence comes from Holophagaceae bacterium, assembly GCA_016722505.1. Lineage (GTDB taxonomy): Bacteria > Acidobacteriota > Holophagae > Holophagales > Holophagaceae > JANXPB01. The sequence goes on along the minus strand of JADKJH010000001.1, from coordinate 697,238 downwards.
GAGGAGCAGCAGCAAGCAAGCAGTAGCCCATTTATCACCCACATCGAATCGGCGGAATCCAGCTCTTGCCACGCCCATCAACGCGAAAGCGAGTCCCAGACTTGGCAAGTAGAGCTGGCGGTCGTTCACCAGATCGAGGCGGGGAATGAAGGAGTTGGTGGGGACCAGATGCAGGAAGAACCACAGCAACCCGAAACCCAGCCAAGGCCTTGAACGCAGCGAGAAAAGGCCCAGGCTCAGCAGGCTCAGCAGTAGCGCGGCCTTACCCGTGATGGCCCAGGTCAGGCGTGTGGCCACTGGCAGCAAGGGATCAATATTCAAATGCGCGGGCCAGCACCAGATTTCCAGAAGGTAGCCCTGGGCTTGGACCTGGTTCAGCAGATTCATTGGTACGCTGCGGGTCGAGAAACTGGCCGCCAGAAGCGCTCGTTGGACTGGCAGCAATGCAAATAAAATGCATATTACGCAAAACAGGGTCCAATGCGCGGAGGTCGCGCGCAGGGATGCTTTCAGGCCCTTCCATGGCTTCGCGGCACGCTCCCAAAGCAGCAGGGCAAAGGGCAGGGTCAGGGCTGTTTCCTTCGTCAAACAGGCCAGCAGGAACAATAGGACCGACAGTAGATTCCAGGCCCGTGAGCCTTGTTCCCTGCCTTGAAGGTAGGCCACCGCGCTGGCAAGGTAGAACAGCGTGAACAGGGATGTGGAGCGTCCGCAAATATAGGTGACGGCTTCGGTCTGGGCTGGATGCACCACAAAGATAACGGCAGCGGCGAGGGCCATCCATTCTGCGTCTTTCCCGTTCGGTGTGAAACGTTTGAGGAATGCGAAAGCCAATAGCCCATTGGCGCTGTGAATGGTCAGATTCACGAAGTGAAATCCCCAAGGCCCGGTCCCAAAGACCCAATTCAACGCATAACTGAGTTTGAGAACGGGTCTGATGCTTCCAAGATTTCGAAGCCATTCAGCCAGGCTGTGGACTCGCGGGTTGTCTACGATCACATTGTAATCGTCGTATTGGAACGTTCCCGAAAAGGCATTGAAGTAGACCAGAAAGGTCGCCCCCAGGATCAGTGCGAGGGCTATGAGCCAGGCGCTTTTCCCCGCATTGCGAACCGTCTGGAAGGAGATCTGTTTCACCCGCTGAGTGTATATGCAAGGTGGAGCCCAGACGAGAAGGCTCGTCCGCGACCCAATGCCAAAGGATTTTGCTGAACCGGATGGCCCGGAATCTTGCGACCGGACCTTTCACGCTTCCGAAGCAGCGCCATGGTTGTGGATACAGCTCAACCAAGGAGGATCCATGTCCAGTCTTTCGTCCCTATCTCTCCGTTTCGGCGCTCAGGCAATCGCGGCGGCACTCCTTCTGTCATGCGGTGGCGGAGGCGGCGGAGGCTCAGCATCCACAACGCCACCACCACCGCCCCCTCCGCCGACAAATACTTTCTACGTGGGAGGCACGAGCGGAGGTGGTGGCGGTTACGGTGATGTAGGTACCCCTCTTCTTTCCTTTTCTCCGGCCAATTTGACGATCGCTGCTGGAGCGACGGTCACATGGGTGTGGCAGAGCAACGGACATTCCCTCGAATCAGGTCCTGGTTGCAGTCCGGATGCCAAGTTCAGCAGCGGCGGCATGAAGGACGCAGGCTTCACCTTGACCCACACTTTCAATACGCCTGGCACTTACCCCTTCTTTTGCGGGGTCCACTGCGGGGCGAACATGAAGGGCACCATCACTGTTCAATAATGCGCGGCGGTTCTGCGTCAAGGCTTTCTTGCCCGCACCTCTTTAAGCGCTTCGGCCATGCGTTCGCAGGCTTGGTTCTGTTCTTCCAGGTCGTGGGCGGCGAAGCCCATGCAGATGAAGGGAAGCGGCTGGTGATGGAACTCGTAGAGCTGGCCGGTGTAGAAAACAACGCCCTTGGTGGCGCAGCGGTCCGCCCAGGCATCCAGCAGGTGGGGCTCCCGGACGTTTACCCAGAGAGACAGGCCTTCATGAGGATCTTCCACTCGGACGAAGGGATGCAGATGCAGCAGCAGGCGGTCCACCATGGTTTCGCGACGCTCGTCAGTGATGCGGCGGATGCGGCGGAGGTGACGCTGGATCTCCCCATCCCGGAAAAGTTCTTCTAGCGCAGCTTCATGCAGCTGGTTGCCGGGCCAGTCTATGAGTTGGCGATACTTGGCCATGGTCTTGATTTCGGGGCTCGGACCCGCGATAAAACCAACCTGCAAACCAGGCGCGAGAATCTGATCCAAGGTGGCTGCATAGAAAACCAGGCCTTCTGTGTCTTCGCTTGCCAGGGCTGGGGCTGGAGAATTTTCAGTGTGGAATCCGAGGCTGAGATCCAACTCCAGGATCCGCGCTCCATGGGCCTTTGCGAGCGCCAGAAGGCGCCGCCGGTTTTCAATCCCCATGACCGCATGGGTCGGATACTGGGGACTGGCGCTCACACAGATAAGGCGGACTGTTTCCCGTTTGAGCAGGTCCTCCAGCGCATCCAGGTCCATGCCGCCTGAATCCACCGGCACCGACATCAAGCGCGCGCCCGCGGAACGGAATGATTCCACCAGACGGAAGGCTCCGGGTGATTCCACGATCACCGCATCGCCCGAAGCGAAAAGGCCCTTCGAAGCCAAATGGAGCGTACCCATGAGGCCCCGTGTGAGCACCAGATTCCCCGGTTCCAGGTTGATGCCGCGCAGGTCCCGCAGCATCTGGCAGAGCGAAGTCCGCAATTGCAGATGGCCCCGTGGATCCCAGCTGGGTTGGAGGGCGCGTTGCTGCTGGAGGCGCAGCACTCGGCCGTAGGCCCGGTGGATGCTCCCGGTCGGGGCCAGCCGCACATCCGCGAGATCAGGCAGAAGTTGGAATCCATCGCGGTCGATGGCTGGTGGCTGGAAGAATGGTTCGGTCATGGGGGTGGGGCTGGTCCATGAACCGGAGTCCACGGCGGCGATCGTGGAGGTCTGCTCGAGGTCTACGGGTGGGTTGGGGGCCACGAAGGTACCCCGGTCCGGCTCGCTGATGACCCAACCCTCGGCGGACAATTCGCGATACGCGGTGAGCGCCGTGTTGCGGTTCACCCCCAGCAATTCGGCCAGCGCGCGCGTTCCTGGAAGCGCATCGCCTGGGCGGAAACGCCCTTTCCGGATGCCATCCCGAATGGCTGACGCGATCTGGAGATAGAGTGTCTCCTCTCGCTCACGGTCCAACTGGATGGCCAAGTCCCACTGCGCCATAGCGCTCCTGTGGTTGAGAGTGGAAGGTTCATTTCATCCAACCATTCCTGGATCCAGGGTCTCAGTCAAGCAGTAGGGTGGCCCGGATGGGTCCGTATCTTTTGACCGGACCTTTCCCGACTTAGCGGAACTGCCATGTTGGAGCTACCTAACCCAGGAGTTTCCATGCAGAGCCGCTTCAATAACCCTGTCCCGGCGATTTCTCCGAGAGTCTGGCTTCTGGCTTCGACGGCGCTCCTGTTGCTGTCTTGCGGTGGCGGAGGTTCTAGTTCTTCGACTTCATCGAATCCTCCTCCGGCAGGCAACGTCATCTCGGTGGGGTCCGGTGGCTTCCTTTTCTCACCTGCCAACCTCACCGCCAAGGTTGGGTCCAAGGTCACTTTTTCCTGGGCGGCTGGTGGCCACAGCGTAGTGGTGGGGACAGCCTGCACGCCTGGAGGTCCCATCACATTGGACACGGGGATTCATAGCGCGGGTTTTTCAGCAGACGTGACCATGCCTAACGTGCCCGGGGACGTGCCCTTTTACTGCCAGCCCCACTGTGGGTTGGGCATGACCGGCGTTATCCACGTCACCCAGTGAGACATTTCCAATGAGCGAGGGTTCCGTGAACGTGCGTCCAATCAAATGGATTTCATTCCCTCACTCCTTGGCCGCATTCGTCCTTGGATTCGTGATCCTTGGCTGTGGTGGTGGAGGAGGCGGAGGCGGAGGATATACAGCTCCCGGGGGAGGTGGGGATCCTAATGTCGCGCCGGCTATCACGGGCCAGCCAGCTGGAACCACTGTCAATTTGGGACAATCCGCCTCCTTTGCCGTGTCAGCCAGCGGTAATCCGATCCCGGCTTTCCAGTGGGAGCGGAGCAGCGATGGCAACAATTGGAGCAGCATCAGCGGCGCCACTGGCGCCACGTTTAATTTCACTCCAGCCAAGGGAGATCATGCGGCCCAGTTTCGGGCCAAGGCCAGCAATGTCGCGGGTACCGCTGCATCCAACGCTGCGACCCTAGCCGTGCAATGGGCTCCCGCATTCACGCTTCAGCCCACAGCTCAGGTCGTAAGTTCGCCAAATCCTGCCACCTTCAATGTTTTGGCCGACGCCAATCCAGCGGCTGCTTACCAATGGCAAACCAGCTTCAACGGCACACAATGGACGGATCAAGCAGGCTCCATCGGTACGAGCTTTCAAACGGGGCCCACCAGCAACACGATGAACAATCTTCAATTCCGTTGCACCGCCACGAATGTAGTGGGCTCGGCCACCAGCAACACTGCGACTCTGCTGGTGAATGTGCCCACCTTCACGCTCACCGTGAATTTGGGCACCGGAACCACCGGCTCTCCTGCAGCGACTACAGCCATTGCCGCGGGCACTGTTGTGAATTACGCATATACCCCGCAACCAGGTTTCACCAGCTTGCAGGTTCTGTTGGATGGAAGCCCAGTCTCCGCCAGCGGAACAGTTGCCATGAATGGTGCCCATACCCTTGCCGTCACCGCATCTGTGATCCAACGCAGGGTGACCTTCACTGCCGGGTCGGGTGGTGATGTTGCTGGTTTCACCGACCAGACTGTGGCCAATGGGGGCAGCACAACGCCTGTGACAGCTATTCCTGATAGCGGCTTCTCCTTTGTGAACTGGACGGGCAATGGCTTCACCGCCAGCAGCTCCAATCCGCTCACCCTTAACAATGTGTCCCAGGATTATGCGCTTACCGCCAATTTCAGCGCTGTGCCCCCTGTCTTCTTTGCCCTCGGCGTGAACCTTGGCAATGGTGTGGCGGGAACGCCAACCAACGGGGGAAGTTTCGTCCAGGGCAGTGTGGTTCCTTATAGCTATGCGGCCCAGGCAGGATTCAACAATCTGGCCGTGCTTTTGGATGGAAGCCCTGTGGCGGCCGCGGGCTCCATCACCATGAACGCGGCCCACAGCCTTGTGGCTACCGCCCAGGCGATTCCCGCATCCAACACCATTCAGGTCGGGCAGGGGGGACTGATGTTTGTTCCCAGTTCGCTCACGGTGCAAGTTGGGATGACCGTCACCTTCCATTGGGCCAGCAGCGGCCACAGCATGGTGCTCGGCAACCCATGCACCCCCAGCGGCCAACTGGACAGCGGTGTCCAAAGCGCAGGCTTTGAAATCACTTTCACACCCGTGGCCGCAGGGGATGTGCACTTCTTCTGCCAGCCCCACTGTGGACTAGGGATGACAGGCGTCATCCATGTGAATCCCTAGCCATCAGTTGGCCAAATGGCTCGATCTATGTGAGCGCCAATACAGAATTCAAGCTTATTTCCGTGAGGCCCTACTCAAAAACCGTGTCAATGGCAGGCCAGCAGGTGTCTTCGTCGTGCGCGCCTGTGCGGCTGAAGGGATTAGCGCTGGGTGAACTTGTGGCGGCGAATCTGGGATCGAGGATTTTTGTGATCTGATCTTTCAGGTCTTCAAGATGTGCTTTTGAAGCGCCTTTGGCCGTGGGCAGCCTGGCTGAAAGCTGCGCTTGCAGTGACTTCAGTTCTGCCCGGATGGCGCCGCGCTGGTCGTCCTGCGAATTTGGACTCGGGAGACCCCGGCCGGAGAAAATGGAAGCGGCAGGCGCAGCCTGATTGATGCGCTCGTTGAGCAGCTCCAGGTAAGCCCGTTGCAGATCTCGGCGGTGGGCGTCGATGTTGGGTTTGGTGGAAGACAGTTCTGTGAAAATCCCGCTTCGCAAATCCGCCAGGAGTTCACCGAGCTTGTAGGCTTTGTCGCCTTGGGCGGACTCTTGTTCCTGCAGACGGCCCAACCGGCTGCGGTCCATCAGGTTCCGCAACACGCTTTTCTGAGCACCCAGGAGGCGCGCAGAGCCGCTGTTCGGTTCGATGCGGCTGAGGATTTCAGGCTTGAGCAACCAGTCAGGGGTTTGCAGGATCGCAGCGTTCAGATATTTCACCGCCTGTTGCTGGCGAGTCTTTGAAACGGGTGTGAAGACCGCGCCGGATTGGCCGCCGTGCTTGGTCTGGGCGTCGTAGCCGCCCACGATGACCGCCACATGGTTCAACTCGCGGGTCCACTGGCCCCATGTGGCGGTGTACAGATGGCTGAGCGTTTCAAGGTCATCGCCAGGTTTTTCGGAGACCTTGAGCAACATATCGGCAACGCGCTGAAGGTTTTTGGTGCCGAGCGCGGTGGCGGCCACGGCATCGGCGTCACCCACAGCTTCGGTGTTCTCGCCGGGATCGGAACCAAAGGCCCCAGGCGTTGAGAAGCGAAGCCAAGGTTCCTTGTCCTGCCTGAGCGCCCAGGCATCCAGCGCGGCCTTCTCCTCATCGGGCGTCTTGGCGTCCTTGATGGGCGTGTAACCCCATTGCACCGCGAAAGTGTCGTAGGGGCCGATCTTCGGGATCAGCAATTTGGGATCGATGCGGTCCTCGGGCTGCGCCACATAGTTGAAGCGGCAGTAATCCATCAAGGTCGCCACGTGTCCCATCTTGGCGAGCCATTCCTTGTCGCGGATCTTTTCCAGGGGATATTCGGAACTGGATTTCATGTTGTGGGGAAACCCCAGGGAATGGCCGCATTCGTGGGTGACGACGTAGGCCACAAGTTCGCCCATGAGATCGTCGGGCAACGGCAGTGTCTGCGCGCGGGGATCCAGCGGCCCCACCTGCGTGAAATACCAGTCCCGCTGGAGCTGCAGGATGTTGTGGTACATGATGATGTCGGCGTTCAGGATCTCGCCGCTGCGGGGATCGCTGATGTGCGGGCCGTAGGCGTTGGCGATGGGCGAGGGGACCCAGCGGATGATGGAGTAGCGCATATCCGCGGGATCGAATTGGGGATCCTGCTCCTTCGTCGGGAAGCTCCGCGCCTGCACTGCGTTCTTGAAGCCCGCGGCCTCGAAGGCCACGTTCCATGCCTCTACGCCTTTCTTGATATACGGCACCCACTGCGTGGGCGTGGCGCTGTCGATGTACCAGACGATGGGTTTGATCGGTTCGCTGAGAGCAGCGTTCGGATCCTTCTTCTCGAGTTTCCAGCGGGTGATGTAGCTGCGCCGCTTGGCTTCGTGCTCGTCCCGTCCGTAGTCCACGTTGCGCACGGAGAAGTAGCCCACCCGGTCATCCATGAGCCTCGGCATCATGGGCTTTTCCGGAAGAGCGACGAATGAATAGGCCACTTTCACCGAGCCACTTTTCGGCGGAAGGCTTGGCATCCCTGGAATGACAGGCGTTCCTGGCGGGAAGGCGCTCATGGTGTAGGTTTGAACCGCATCCACCTGGACATTGCCGGGGAAGGCTTTCGCCTGTTCCACGAAACTACGGCTCACATCCACCGTGAGGGCGCTGAGAAGGGCACGCGCGCTGAATTCGCCCACCTCGTTGGTGAACAGTTTGCTGACTTCGATGACCGGCGATCCATCTTTGGCGAAAGCCTCCACGGGGAAGCTCATGAGGATCGCGTCCTGGTTGGAATTGGCCACCGCGGCGGCGATAGGCTTTGCAGGATCTGAAACTACGGCGTGGGAGACCTGGGTGAGGAAGACCTTGTTCTCTTTTAAGATCCAGCGCACCACATCGTCGTTGACCTCCTTGCCCGCGTGGTCCACGCCAGAGGGCGTTTTCACAGCCGTGGCTACCAGCAGCAACTCCTTGCCGAGATCGGCCTTCGGGATCTCGAAATAGAGCTTGCCCTTATGCTGATGGACCTTGAACAACCCAGCCTGGGTCTTGAATTCGGAGGTGATGATTTTGTCATAGGGCTTGGGTTCGGTGTCGGCTAGCACGGCGGGTCGCGGGGCGGCGCCTTGGCCATTGGGCCCCACCGGTGCTTGCGGTGTGGGGGCGGGGGATTGGGCGAAGATGGAAAGGCTCACCAGCATCAGGGCTGTGTGGCGTAAACGGGTGGAGGACATTTGGACTCCTGCGGACGGAATCCCTCCACGCTACCAGGATGCCTCGCAAGACGATGGAATAATTTCCATGGCTATTCCGGGTCCATCCTCAGAACACTTCCTTGAGGCTTCGTGCAGGTTTCTCAATCTCGCCATGGAAGCTCCTCGCCCAATCTTTAGGAAGGAAGAAAACCTGGGCCTTGCCATCCCGCAGAAAAACCAGGGAGTCCCAGATCAGGCCCTTGCCCACACGAAGCGGGTCTATGCTGCTTTCGTCCATGGCGATGGCCTTCGTTTTGAACAGACCGCGGTGGATAAAGTGCCAGCGGTCCCCGATGCGGGCCAGGAAGCCATCCTTCAAACGCGGTGCACCCCGGACCTTGCGGGCGAAAGCCCGCACCACGTGTTGGCTGCCCTTCGCGTCCAACTCTAGGATCGCCAGTTCGGCCCATTCGGAAACCTCGTGGCGCCCAGCGTGGCGAACCCAGGACATGACACGCCCCGCGAAACCCGCCAGCAGGAAGTGCAGCACGCGGAAGAGCAGGGGCAGCATCAAAGCGGTGAGCAGAATGATGCCGGCCAGCACGGGCAGCGCCACGTACGGATGGCTGTAGGCCAAGGCCAATAGCCCCACCACACCTACATCTTCAGCGACGCTGATGAGGCTGTGGGCAGTGGGTTCCGGCGCCGTGTGGGCCAGCAGGCGGAAACCCATTTTGGAACCATGAGTGCCCAGGGCGATGGTGCCGCCAGCGAGCATGGCGATGACCTGCACGGTGGGATGCAGGTTGCCCGCCGCGCCAAGGGCCAGCAGCGCTCCGCCGATAGGTCTCACAAAGGTATGGATGCCGTCCCAGATCACCGTGATGAAGGGCACCTTGTCGGCGAAGAATTCGATAAGGAACAGCAAGCCCGCGGCGATGAGCACCGCCGGATGGGCTAGGACATGAAGCTCTGGCGGAAGCCCTGAGATCCAGTGAAAGCGCTCTGCCAGCCCCACTGTGAGCACTGCGAGATAGAGGTTGATTCCCGAAACGACGGAAAGGCCGAGGATGCCGGTGAGGGTGGAGAGCGGCGCCATGGGAATCATGGGAATTCAGGCCTATTAATGGCGAAGGAAGCGCAGCGCGAGCAGCAGGAGGACGGCGCCCGCAACGCTGATGAGGGCGCTAAAAAAGCGTCCGCTTGGCTTTTCGCCGGACTCCAGGCCCACTGCGCTGGCAAGGAAATGTCCACCGAAGGATCCCACGACCCCGATGATCCCCGTAAGCCAGAACCCGATGGGGTCGGTGCCAGGCAGGAGGATCCTCGCCGTGAAACCAATTAGGAGGCCGAGGATGAATTTCCAGATCAGGTTCAACATGGCGATTCCCTTTGTTCGCATGCTCGCAATGGCGAAGCCTACGACGCAGCGGGGTAAACGTCAAACCATCTGCCTTGGTCGTGCCGCTTGAATCCACCAAGGCCCGGCCACAATTCCGTTTAGTTTTTGTATTCTGGAGTGCGGAGAAAAGGAACAATGATCGCGCAGCACCTCTACATGATGGCCTTTGAACATCATCGCGCAGGCCGTTTGAAAGAAGCGGAAGCAGTGTACCGCGCAGCTCTTCGGCATGATCCCCGCCTTTCGGGCGCTCTCTGCAACCTGGGCATCCTGAGCCACCGGGCCGGTGACGAGGAGACGGCCTTGGATTATCTGCGCCGGGCCCTCGACTCGGATCCCCATTCGGCGTTGGCCCTCTCCAACATGGGCGTGGTGCTTAAATCCCTTGGCCGCTTGGAGGAGTCGCTGTCCGCCCAATCCCAAGCGGAGAAGATGAACCCGGATTCTCCCGCCATCCATCACAACCTTGGAACGATCTACCGCGCGCTCTCCCGTCTTGAAGAAGCGGAGTCATCTTTCAAGCGCGCCCTGGCGCTTAAACCGGATTTCGTGGATGCGGAATTCGGGTTGGCAAATTTGAAACTGGCCCAAGGCGATTTCGAATCGGGATTCGAGCTGTATGAATGCCGTTGGAATCTGGAAGAAGGGCGCAAAGCGCGCCGGTCCTTCAATGCTCCACGCTGGAATGGTGAATCCTTGGATGGGAAAACCCTTTTGATCCATGCCGAGCAGGGATTTGGAGACACCATACAATTCATCCGCCTGGCCACGTTGCTGCGTGAAGGCAAGGTCATATTCGAGGGGCAGAAAGCCTTGCTCCCGCTGCTGCGCGGTGTGGGGGGAATAGATGAGTTGGTGGCGGCCGGAGAACCCTTGCCGCATTTCGATTACCACCTTCCTCTACTCAGCCTTCCTAACGTGATGAAGCTGAAGGTGGAAGAAATTCCGGCGGAAATCCCATACGTCCGCTCTGAACCTGGCCTTGTGGCGGCTTGGGGCAGGCGCCTTGGCCCCCGGCGGGGGCGGCGGGTCGGGCTTGTTTGGCGCGGCAGCCCTGGCCACGTGAATGATTCGGAAAGATCCATGGATCCTTCCCTCCTGTCGCCGCTTCTGGACCTTGAAGAGACGGAACTGATCGGCCTCCAGAAAGACCCGAAACCGGGGGATTTGGAACAGCTGCCTGGTGTCCGGAATCTTGGGCCTGAACTGGCGGATTTTGGCGATACAGCGGCGGTATTGGCACATATGGACATAACCCTGTCGGTTTGCACTTCAGTGCTTCACCTTGCGGGCGCGTTGGGCCGGAAATCCATCGGGCTTCTACCCTACGTGGCGGATTGGCGCTGGCTTCTTTCCCGTGAGGATAGTCCCTGGTACCCATCCATTCAACTCATCCGGCAACGGCGGCCCGGCGACTGGCCGGAGGTGGTGGACCGCGCGGTGGAAACCATCCGTGAGCACCAGCCCCAACAGTTCTGATCAACCAAAATCCAGTCTGTTGCTATGCTTCCACTTGTCTGGAGGCCCCCATGGCCCTTGGAAAGTCAGAACGGGACGCCTATCTCACTCGTTATGGATCCGGGCCTGCGCTCCTCAGGTTGGCTTGGTCGGAAGTTCCCGCCGAGGCCCGTCAGTGGCGGCCCGGGGCTGGCAAGTGGAGTGCCCACGAGATCGTGGTCCACTGCGCGGATTCTGGAAACCTATGGCGCGACGAGAATCCGCCTCCTGTTGGCCGAAAAAGAACCCCTCATCGTTGGTTACGACGAGAACAAATGGGCCGAGGCTTTCGACTATCCCGGCCACGACGTGGAACTGGCATTCCGAACCATCGAAGCAGTCCGGTCCAATACGGTGACCATGCTGCGGCGGTTGCCCGAAGAAGCCTGGAACCGCGCTGGCCAGCATAGCCATAGCGGTTCCTATTCGGACGCTGATTGGCTGAGGATCTACGCCGAGCATCTCGAGGTCCACGCCCGTCAAATCCGCAGGAACATACCAGGCGTCCAGGCGTGGAATGCATCGTGTCCACTGGGCTCTTCATGATGGAACCCTTTCCTGTAGTACGAACCCTGGACCACGTAATGATCGAGGCGGAAGATCCCACGGTGCTCCTGCGTCTTTTCGTGGAGGGTTTCGGCCTGCCGGTGGCTTGGGAGTTTGGCGACTACGGGGATTTGTGGAGCGGTGGTGTCTGCGCGGGGAATTTGAATCTGGAGTTCTGCCGCTTCAAGGAAAAGCGTTTCGGGAAGCCGGATATATGGGAAGGTGCGGATGGCGGCGCCCGCCTTGGCGGTCTGGCCTTCGAATCAACCATGCCAATCTCCGAGGCGGTCAGCATGTTGGCCGGATGGGGTGTTCCCTTTGGATCAGGCATTGCCTCCGAGAACTGGACTGAGCTTGAAATCCAGGGGTTGCTGGACGCGCCGGGAATCGCTTTCCTTGTCGAGTACAATTTCGACCACGATGCCTGGCAAGGAGGTCATCGTGACGCTTTCGCGGCTTCTGGCGGAGGATCCTTGGGGCTGGTCGGAGTGCAGGAAATCCAAATTGGCGTGCGCGACCCGCAAGAAGCTACGCCTGCTTGGGGTCGCTTCTTATGCGACATTCCCAAAGTGGATGCCGCGGCGTGGCGCTTGGCGGAACAGCTAGCTCTCCGCTTGGTTCCATGGGGCAAGGATGAAATAGCTTCGCTCATGCTCCGCGTGAAGTCGGTGGAAACCACAATGGCCTTCCTGAAGGATGCGGGCATCCCCGCCCTGGAATCTTTGGATGGCGTGGCCCTGGATCCAGCTGTGACACAAGGGCTGCATTTCCAATTGGTTGATTCAGGAACACCGGCGTTCTGGGAATCCTGAATCCACTTCGGGTTTCTGCTGGGAAGGCCGGGAATAACTGGACAGACTGGGCTATGCTTTTCTCCTCTCTCCAAGGTGTGCCATGTCGAGCGTCCGCCGCGTTGCCATCAATACTGGGGGCGGAGACGCTCCTGGCCTGAATGCGGTGATCCGCGCAGTGGCGATGAGCGCCCACAACCGCGGTTGGGAGTGCTATGGAATCAGGGATGGATTCAATGGGATATTTTTCCCTGAGCGCTATTCCGATGGCGGTTTGATGCGTCTCACCCGGGAGCGCGTGTCGGGCATCGCGCACTTGGGGGGCACCATCCTGGGGACTACCAACAAGGGCAATCCCCTGCATTTTCCACTGCACATGCCGGATGGCAGCGTGAAAGAGGTGGATCGCTCTGATGAAATCCTGGAATTCTTCGCCAAGCGCGAGTTGGACGCGCTTGTGATCGTGGGGGGCGACGGGTCGCTCACCATTGCCCACGCCTTGTCGCAAAAGGGCCTGCGGGTGGTCGGTGTGCCCAAGACCATTGACAACGACCTGGACAAGACGGTCACCACCTTCGGTTTCGATACGGCGGTGGCCTTCGCCACCGAGTGCCTAGATCGGCTGCACAGCACCGCCCAAAGCCATCAGCGGGTGATGGTGATCGAAGTCATGGGCCGGTACGCGGGCTGGATCGCCCTCAACTCGGGAATCGCTGGAGGCGTCCACGCCATCCTCATCCCTGAGATTCCCTATGATCTTGAGAAAGTGGCCGCCCGCATCCGCGCCCGGGATCAGGAAGGCCGCTTGGATTCACTGGTGGTGGTGGCCGAGGGCGCCAGTCCCGTGAATGGCCATCGGGCCGTGGCGGCAGCGGCGGATACAGGCCGCGCAGAACGCCTAGGGGGCATCGGTGAGCATGTCACCGCTGAACTTCAGGAGATCACTGGCAAGGATTGCCGGTTGGTGGTGCTGGGCCATCTGCTGCGGGGCGGCAGCCCGACAGCTTTCGACCGCCTGACGGCCCTTCGCTTCGGCGCCGCCGCGATCCGGGCTTTGGATGAGGGCCAAAGTGGCATCATGGTGGCACTCGCATTCCCGAACGTGGACTACGTGCCTTTGGAACAAGTAGCAGGGCGCATGAAGGCTGTTCCCCTGAACAGCGACACGCTCTTGACCGGGCGGGATCTGGGGATCTGCTTTGGCGATTAGGCGGGAATCACATCCATGCGAAGCTGCGGAGTGAGAGGTTTCCCATCTGGAAGCCTTCAAACACAGTGGTCAACGAATCCTGTTCATCGGAAGCGCCGAGTGCCAAGAATAGGGGATCGAGATGTTCGGTTGTGGGAGCCGCCTCGACGCTGAAGGGCAGCAATTCCCGGTGGCGGAAAAGCTCATCGTTCCGCCTGCCCTCGATGCGCTCCATGAACCACGCTTCGGCTTCGAGAGCCCATGGCTCGACCGAGTCGGCGGCACTGTCCCAGCGCACCCGCCGCAGGTTGTGGACGAGCCCTCCTGTCCCGAGAATGAGCACTCCTTCGTTTCGAAGGGGCGCGAGGACACTGCCCAGCACCGCCAAGCGCACTGGCTCGATAACCGGCAGCGTGATTTGGACGACGGGAATATCCGCGCTCGGAAAGGCGTGGCGGAGCACGGACCAGACACCATGATCGAGGCCGCGTTGTGGATCGGCGACCGAGTTGAAACCTTCGGCCCCCAGCAACAGGGCGGTCTCACTTGCCAACTTGGGGCTACCCGGCGCTGGGTAGTCTAGTGCGTATAGGTCAGCTGGGAACCCGCTGAAATCATGGATGATGCCTGGTGTTTCGGCCGTGGTGATGCGCACCGGCAGATGGGCCTGCCAGTGTGCAGATACGGCAAGTATGGCTTTGGGCTGCACTGGCAAACCATCTGCGAAGCGACGCAGGCCCCCGCCATAGGCGCCGCCGTCCAGGGCCAGCAAAGGGGAACCATGGGATACAAAGAGAGACGGTTGACGCATGCACGCACCTGATGGCTTGGAAAAGTGGGCCGGTGTTGGCCCGTATCAATATTATATGTTTGAACATCTAATAATCAAATCGGCTCCTAGCTGGAAACGTTTTAGGGTGATTCTATGAACAAGGCTCCCTCCACCAACGCTACGCGCCTCCTCAAGCAACAGGGCGTCTGTTTCACCGAGCATTTGTATCGGTACGAGGAGAAGGGCGGAACAAGTGTCTCCGCGCGTGAACTGGGCGTCCCCGAGCACGCGGTCATCAAAACCCTCGTGATGGAGGACGAAGGTGCTTCGCCGCTGATCGTGCTTATGCACGGTGACCTTGAGGTGAGCACTAAAACCCTTTGCGCGCCAGATCGGTGCAAAGTCTGTGCGGCCTTGCAAACCTGAAATCGCTCAGCGGCATAGCGGATATATGGTGGGCGGCACTTCGCCCTTTGGCACAAAGAAACCAATGACCGTCTAGGCGGAGGCCACCATCTTTGATCTGCCGCGTATTTATATCAATGGCGGCAGCCGGGGATTCCTGGTGGAGATGGATCCGAAGGACTTGAATAAGGTTTTGCGGGTGGTTCAAGTCGAGGCGGGTCTAGCGTGAATCCTGCTCTGCTTTGTAGATCGGCAGGTTGCCTGCGCGCCAAGCCCGCAGGCCGCCTTTCAACACGTAAAGCCACGTGAAACCATTGGCTTCAAAGACCCGTTTGATCTCGTGGGAAAGTTCGTCCGTTTCGTCCACAAGCACCACCGGTTTGCCCTTTGACTCCTTTCGGATCTCTTCTAGGCGGGTCCTGAGTTCAGACAGAGGAACCGAGATGGCGCTGCGAATGTGGCCGTGCTTGCCAAGGAATTCATCCCGGGGGCGCAGGTCGACGATGACGGGGTGCACTCCGGGCATCAATTCTTCCAACTGGATCGGGTCCAACACTCCGCCCTTGCGGGCTCGGAAGGCCGTTGGCAGCTTAATGACCCACAGACACAACATCACAATGATCGCCAAGGCTGCGATGGAGCCGGGGATCATGATCTCTGGCCGCTCGAGCCAGGGTGTCTCGGCGATTGGCTTGAGCTGCAGTGCAATGGTGACCATTCCCATCATGGCGGCCTCTTGGGGTGGTTCGGTTGGAGAAAGTATGCGCTGATATGTATCCGAGGGGGACCGCCTGTTCGCTTCGCTCACTACGTCCCCCTCAGGACTCCCCACCTCATGGGCCGGGGACCCGCCCATGAGGTCTAAATCATGGAACCTGCGAGGCCAGGCTGGCATTATTCAGATGTACCGCATGGGATTCGTCTTGACACCTTCCGCCCGATTATTCCTTCCACTGGCTTTTGCTGCATTCCTAGTGGGCTGTGGCAGCAGCGCCCCTGAAGCGGTTTCGCTGGATCCGGATTCACCAACCGTACAAGTGGGCGAGCGACTCCAATTGCGCGCCACGCCCAATGAGAACCTGGCTGCGGAGCCTGAGTGGGAACTCCTGGACTACAACGGCGGCGGACTGCTCAGCACTAAGGGATTGAGCACGACGTATCTGGCGCCGAACCATGCGGGCACCTTTCGCTTGATGATCCAGGCCAAGCGCCCGGACGGATCCAATGCCAAGCTTCTGCGCGAAATCCGCGTCCTGCCCGTCTTTAAGCCTGAACCCGCCACGGCCTTGCTGCAAACGGGCCAGGCCCAGACCTTCACGGTGAAAGTCAAAGGCCTGGTGCGAAGCGAGGTCATCTGGAAGGCCGAGGCAGGGACCTTCAGCGACGGTGGAATCTACACCGCTCCCTCAGAGCCCGGCACCTACCATCTCACCGCCACCAGCGCATCAGACCCCAGCGTCAGCGCGACAGTGACGGTGGTCGTGCATTAATCCATTAATCCGGCAACGCCAGCCCTAGCCGCGCGGCGATCTCGCGGAACTCATCGGGGATCGGCGCTTCCACGGAGATGCGCTCGCCGTTGATGGGATGGTCCACCGCCAACTTCCAGGCATGCAGGAAGGGATGGGGTAGTTCCAAAGGCTGCTTGTCCACGTCCTGCCAGCGCATGGGGCCGCCATAAAGGCCGTCGCCTAACAGCGGTGCGCGCATGTGCTGCATATGCACGCGGATCTGGTGGGTACGGCCCGTCAGCAGCTCGCATTCCAGCAGCGCGACGCTGGGCGTGCGCGAGAGTACGCGGATGCGCGTTTGGGAGGGGCGCCCCGCGCCTCCGATGGTCATGCGCATGCGGTCGATCCGGTGGCGCAGGATCGGTTCGTCAATGAGCAATGAACCCAGTTGCGGCAGTTTTGGCGAGTGGCGGACCATGGCGAGATAGCGCTTTTCAACACCTCGCTCTTTGAACTGAGCTTGAAGGGAACTTTGGGCTTCCTTCGTCTTGGTCAGGCACAGACAACCCGAAGTGAAGCGGTCCAGCCGATGCACCAGGCCTGGCCAACCCCGGGGCGCTTCTTCTTCCTCGGCTTCAAGAGCTTCTTCATCCAGGCCGGCATCCACAATCGGGAGCGCGTCCTTGATCCGTCCCAGCAGCGCGTTCACCACGGTGCCGCCTGAGTGCCCCGGACCAGGATGCACGACCATGCCCGCGGGCTTGTCTATGATCCAGAGCTGGGCATCTTCAAAGAGCGTAGGCAAGTCAATGCTTTCCGCGAAGAGGTGCCGGGCCGGGGGGGTCATGTCAGGCAGCTCGGTCTCGATGACATCGCCCACCTTCAATTTCTTGCCGCCTTTGGAGGGCACCTCGCCGTTGAGAAGCACGTGGCCTTCACGAATCCAGTCATCCCACCGGTGGCGCGGGACCTCGGGAAGGTGTTCAGAAAGAAAGCGGTCCAGCCGCGGGTGTGCTGTCTCAAGTTCAATGCGCATTAGGCTTCCTTGGGGGTTTCTTTGGGTGAAATGAAGGGAGGACGGTTCCGCGAGAATGCCCAGATGGCCACACCCAACGCGATGAAGCCGATGGCCGTGAGACGGCCCGTTGTAAGCCAGGCCTGGCCTAGCCATGCGCCCCTATCCAGATCGCCGCGCCACAATTCCACGATGACCCGGCCGATGCCTTCGAGGACGAAGTAGAGCGAAAAAATCTGTCCCTCGAATTTCCGCTTGCGGCGGGCCAGGATCAGGATTCCACAGATGAGCAGGTTGGCTCCGAAGTGGTAGAGCTGCACCGGGTGGATATGCTCGAACAGGGGTGTGCCGGAGAGTTCGTGGGCATCCGGATTCGTGAAGGCCACACCCCAGGGGAGGTCGCAGGAGGTGCCATAGCAGCAGCCAGCCATGAAGCAGCCGATGCGGCCGATGGCCTGTCCCAGCGCTACCGCTGGCACCAGCGCATCGCCCGTTTTGCGCAAAGGCAACCCGGACTTGGGGCGCATCTTCCAGAAAAAGACGATGGCCGCGGCGATGATGCCGCCATGCACCGCGCCTCCAGCCCGCAACATGCCGATGGTGAAAATGTCGCTGAAGGCCATGTGCCCATCGCCGCCAACGGGTGTGAGCAGGCCTACGATGATCATCAACAACTTGGATCCGATCACGCCCGCGATGAGCACCGCGATGGCCAAGTCAGTGACCGCTTCGCCGGATAGGCCATCCAGGGTTCCCTGGCGCTTTGCCAGGGCCAGCGCGGCGAAAAAGGCCAGGGCCATCATCAGGCCGTAGGTTCCGATGCCGAAGCTGCCGATGTGGAAGAGGTAGGGATGCATCAGGAATCCTTTTGGTCGGGAATATCCCGGAGCCGCGCGGGCGGTAGGTCCAGGGCGGTGATGTCGAAGCTGATGATTTCGCCGTAGGGCCGAAGCAGCGGCATGAGCCTCGTCACCACCAGGGGCCGGAAGGCCGCATAAAATTCCTGCGCCAGCAATTCTTTAGGTTTCCCGGCGATGCGGAATTCCCGCACGTTTCCAGTATGCAATTCTTGCAGACTCGCGTTTTCTAGATGGGGTTCCACCAGCGCCAAAACCTGGTTCCGCACCGATTCGGGAAGCGGTCCGTGGTTCACGGCCGGTGCGGGCGCCAGCTTCACGACCGAGGTGAGGCGGCGAACCGTCCAGGCGGAATAAACCAGGAGGGCCGCCAGCAGAGCCATGCATACCCACATCCAGCGCCGCTCCGAGGGAGGGGCTGCACCTTCCAGGTTGTGCACGGAGGCTTTGTGGTGGGCGTCGGGTTCAGTCATTGGGGTCATGGCCGGGAGGATGCAATCATGGGAAAGGCCATCAGGGATTGGCGTGAAGGCATTGAGCGTGGCAGGCTCGGAGCAGGAGAAAATATGCACAAGGGAAGCATCACAGCCCAGGAATTGGCATCGGCGCTGAACGGCACGCTTCTCCATTGTCCCCCAGGAATGCTCCTTCACGAAGTGCGGCCGCTGGATGAAGCGGGGCCGGGGCATTTGAGTTTTCTCGCCAATCCCAAATATGCCTCCAAAGCCTTGAAAGCCGAGGCTGGCCTGATCCTGGTGGACTCAAAAACTGATCTGGGCCCACGCGCCGTGCTTGTGGTGGAAAATCCCTACTGGGCCTTCGCCCAATGTATCGCGTGGTTGCACCCCGAACCCGAACCCGGATGGGCACAGGCGCCAGTCTATCCAGCCGCCGAGATAGGCGCCACTGCCCGCATCGCTCCCGGCGTGACCATCGGTGCGCGCACCGTTGTGGAGGATGGCTGTGTTCTGCATCCAGGGGTCCACATCGGCGATGATTGCATGCTCGGCAAAGGCTGCGAACTTTTTTCGGGTGTGGTGCTCTATCGGCGCACAAGGTTGGGCCAGAACGTGCGCATCCACGCCAACAGCGTGCTGGGCAGCGACGGCTATGGTTACGTGCTGGTGGACGGGCGGCATCAGAAAGTGCCGCAGATGGGCTGGGTGGAAGTGGGGGATGACGTCGAGATCGGCGCCTGCGTCACTGTGGACCGCGGCGTGCTTGGGCCGACGCGCATCGGCGCAGGCACCAAGGTGGACAACCAGTGCCAGATAGCACACAACGTGCAAGTGGGCGAGCACTGCCTCATCGTGAGCATGACCGGCATCAGCGGCTCTTCCAAGATCGGCGACTACGTCACACTCGCCGGCAAAGTGGGCGTGGTGGGCCACATCGAAATCGGCGCCCGCAGCATCGTTGGCGGCGGCAGCGTGGTGGCCAAGAGCCTGCCCGAGGGCAGCTTTGTCACCGGCTATCCCGCGCGTCCCCACAAAGAATGGGTAGAGGCCCAGGCCGCCGTGAACCGTTTGCCGAAAATCCTGAAGAAGCTGCAGCGCGGCTGATGCGGCACTCAACGCGGCCGGGAGCTGCGACCAATACGAGGCTTGAGGGTGGGCCGCGGTGAGAAATATAAAAAACGAGGCCCCACGGGGCATGAAGGTGGCCCAAACAATGAAGTTTGGTTATTATCATTTACGTTAATTTTCGTTAATAACGATTACCGCTATCTTCACGAATGAGAACAGCGATGATGCAACGCGGCCCCACCGGACATTTTGAGGTCACCAGCACCACGGGTGAGCCCGTGCGGGCTTTTGTGCCCTCAGCCTTGCCGCCCACCCCGCCGCTCGACCTCACTGGCGCACGCCAACGCATTCTGGAGCATGCATTGCTGGCTTGCGGTCGCCTCGACGGCATCACCGCACTGCTGCCCGATCCTGATCTGTTTCTGTATGCCTACGTGCGCCGCGAGGCGGTGCTCTCCAGCCAAATCGAAGGAACCCAATCTTCTCTATCTGACCTGCTGCTGTTTGAGCTGAACGAGGCGCCCGGCGTGCCTTTCGACGACGTGGTGGAGGTCTCCAACTATGTGGCCGCGCTGGAGCACGGCATGGCGCGGCTGCGGGACGGCTTTCCGCTCTCCAATCGCCTGTTGCGCGAGGTCCACGAAAAGCTCCTGGCGCGTGGGCGCGGGGCCGACAAGCAGCCCGGCGAATTTCGCCGCAGCCAGAACTGGATCGGTGGCACGCGCCCGGGCAATGCGCAGTTCGTCCCGCCTCCACCGCTGCAAGTCGAGCTTTGCATGGCTTCGCTCGAAATCTTCTTCCACGCTGAAGATGATGGCTTGCCATCGCTGGTGCGCGCTGCCCTGGCCCATGTCCAATTCGAGACCATCCACCCGTTTCTCGATGGCAACGGCCGCGTCGGACGGCTCCTAATCGCGCTCATGCTGTTCGATGCCGGTATGCTGCGCCAGCCGCTTTTGTACCTCTCGCTCTACTTCAAACAGCATCGCGACGAATACTATCGTCTGCTGGATGCGGTGCGGCGAACGGGCGCCTGGGAAACCTGGCTCGACTTCTTCCTGGAAGGCGTAACGCAGACCGCTGGCCAGGCCGTGGACACCGCTTACCGTCTGCTGGCCCTGTTCCGTGACGATGCAGCCAAGGTGCAAAGCCTGGGCCGTGCCGCTGCCAATGCGCTGCGCATGTTCAACGCCCTGCGCGCAAGGCCCCTGGCCACGCTGAACGATCTGGTCGAGCGTACCGGCGCGAGCTATCCCACGGTATCGCGCGCAATGCAGGCCCTGGAGAAACTGGGCATTGTCGCTGAAATCACCGGCCGCAAACGCGAGCGCGTCTTCGCCTACCGGGCCTATCTGGCCATCCTCAACGAAGGCACGGAGCCGCTGTGAGGGCGCTGGCTGGAATGCCCGTCGACCTTCACGATGCTGCTAGGTTCAATTCCATTCGTTTGGTGGTCTACTCATGAACACATACCCCTCCAGGAGTTTAATGACATGAAACCGACTTTCCAGGCACTGCTAATGGTTCGATTGAAGGGAATCTATTTTCTACTGTTCCTCCTGATGCTAGCTTGCGGTGGCGGAGGTGGTGGAAATCAAGGCATCTCCGTTTCTATTTCAGGCGTCAATCCTTACATTTCGATCGATGAGAATCCTGTATTCACAGCATCGGTGACGGGTGCGACCGACAACTCTGTGACCTGGTCGCTACAAGAGGGCAGCATCGCAGGGTCCATCAGCGCTAGCGGTAAATACTCTCCGGGAATGGCGCTTGGAATCTTCCATGTAACAGCGGCAAGCAAGGTGGATCCCTCGCGTTCGGCTGTAGCCGCCTTCCAACTTGTGAACCCACCCTTTATAAGATCATTTACTGCCAATAAGGGAGTCGTGAAGTCGGGTGAAGGCGTTCAATTGATGCCTGAATACCTTTACGGGACGGGCTCCATATCTACGATCGGGCAGGTGGCCAGTGGGGTCCCCGTCACGGTCACTCCCACCGCAACAACAACCTACACCTTGACCGTACAAAATCTAGCTGGGAGAGTTGACACATCATCGGTTACGGTCCAATTCGCTGCCCTGGGTGGGGCCTTCTCATTGGTGACGAATAGTTTTCCTGAAGACGCCCATTCCCAGGCCGCGACCCTCCTACCTTCTGGGCAGGTGCTGGTGACGGGGGGTGTGTCCAACGTTGGTTCACAGCAGATTTTAACATCCGTCCTGCTTCTCGACCCATCCTCTGGGGCCACCCGGAGCCTAGGCATCATTCCAAATGGTAGGAACGGACATCAGCAATTGCCTCTGGGTGATTCTAAAGTACTGATTATCGGTGGAGGAGATCTTCACGGCCCCAGCACCTTCCCTATCGTCTACGACACCGCACTCAACACAGGGCAAGGAGGGATCGCTTCGACACTCCCAATTTACAATTTTAGTTGGAATGCCCTAGGAACCCTGCTGCACAACGGTAAAATATTCATTTACGGTGGATTAAATACGATTGTTTATACTCCATTCGATGATTCGCATACAGAGGCTACTCAATTTCCTGAAGGCAGGGTTTTCGAGACATTGACGACGCTAAACAATGGGAAAGTCCTGATCGTGGGAGGTCAGGCTTGGGGGGCGAGTGAACTAACCTTAGACACAGCTTCGCTGTATGATCCATCAACCAACACCATGGAAAAGCTCACAAGCAGGATGAACATTCCTCGCTACGGTCATACAGCCACTTTACTGAACGATGGCACTGTGCTAGTCACTGGCGGGTTTGATTTGAGCGGGACCGCTTGGGCTGTTCAAACAGCTGAAATATTCGACCCAGCCACTCATCAATTCTCTGCACCCATTCCCATGAATTTTACTCGTGTTGAAGGATTTACCGCGACCCTTCTAATGGATGGGAATGTTTTGGTTGCGGGCCAGAACATGACGGTCAATCCCAACCAGGCAGGCATCTGTGAAATTTACAGCACCTCCCAAAAGAAATTTTACGCGACGAGCGCCATGATCAGGCTGCGGCAGCACTCGACAGCGACGCTTTTACCGAATGGAAAGGTCTTGTTCGTTGGGGGGGTGGGGCGGGAACCCCTGGTGGTAATTCAACTGTGGAAGTTTTCAACCCATTCGATTAGCCAAGATATTGTCCACCCCACTGCGTCATCCGAGCATGCCCACACGTGTGCATAAAATTAGGCAAGCAGGGAGAGGATTCAAGGCAAGGCCATGCCGCGTCGGCGTTTCCGAAAATTCGCAGTCGACACGGGGAAGGGATGAAGGCAAACAATGACCCAACTGTGCTTCCCGCTTCCCCCGCTTCCCTCGCTCCCCATTGACCCGCTGCTGCCGCAGGTCCTGGCCTCTTTGAAGGTCAACCCGAACCTGGTCATCACGGCTGATCCGGGGGCCGGCAAGACTACCCGCGTACCTCGCGCTTTGTTGGACGGGGGCTTGCTTTCAGAGGGCGAATGCTGGGTGCTGGAGCCACGGAGGCTGGCGGCCCGGCTGGCGGCCATGCGGGTGGCGGATGAATTGGGGGAAGGTTTGGGGGAGCGCGTGGGCTACGCGGTGCGCTTCGAACAAAAAGTCTCGAAAGCCACGCGGATACGCTTTGTCACCGAAGGCTTGCTGCTCCGGAGGCTTCAATCCGATCCGCAGTTGAAGGGCATCGCCGCGGTGGTGCTGGATGAATTCTACGAGCGGCACCTGCACACGGATCTCGCCATCACTTTGCTTCGACGGCTACAGCTCAAGGATCGGCCAGATCTACGCCTGCTGGTTATGTCGGCGACCTTGGATGCAGGGCCCGTTGCCAAATTCCTGGGTGCTCCGGCTCTGCAAAGCGAGGGTCGCGTCTTTCCCGTGGCATTGAGTAATCACAAAGGTCCGGATGACCGGCCGGTTTCCATTCAGGTGGCTGAGGCTGTGGAACGCCTCTACGCCGCGGGATTGAAGGGTCACACGCTGGTTTTCCTCCCGGGTGCCGCCGAGATCCGCGCTTGTTTCAAGAGCTGCGAAGGCATTGCGCAGCGCTTGGGATTGCGCATCTTGCCGCTTCACGGTGAACTGAGCGCGGACGCTCAATCCCAGGCCATCGCGCCATCCTACATCCCGAAAATAATCCTGAGCACCAACGTGGCGGAAAGTTCCGTGACGCTCGACGGCATTGGAGCGGTGGTGGATTCGGGTCTGGGCCGCGAAGCCCAGCACTCGCCCTGGAGCGGTCTGCCAAGCCTGCGCACCACGCGCATCAGCCAGGCGCGCTGCATCCAGCGAGCGGGCCGCGCGGGGCGCACGGGGCCGGGTCTCTGCGTGCGGCTGTTCATGGAAAGCGACTTCAACGCGCGTCCGGCCTTCGACACACCCGGAGTTGCAGCGGGCGGATCTCGCGGAACCCTTGTTGGCCCTGCATGGCCTGGGCATTCCTTCACCACATGATTTGAATTGGTTCGAATCACCGCCGCAGACTTCCGTGGATGCTGCGGAAAAGTTGCTGAGCTGGCTGGGGGCCCTGGACTCAAGTGGCACCCTGACAGCTGTGGGCCGAGCCATGCTGAAGGAACCCCTTCACCCACGCTTGGCGCGACTTGTGGTGGCTGGGGACCAGTTGGGTATTCCGCGCCTGGCCCGGCTTGCGGCTGCTTTGCTGGAAACAGGTGATCTGGAGGCCCGGCAGAATCTGGATCGCTCACAACCTGTCAAAGGCAGGCCGATGCTTTCAGATCTGTTGCTGCGTTTGGATCAATACTCCGAGGTTGAAGCGGCCCATTTCAGCGCCGGTGCCTGCCGTGCCGCAGGTCTGGATGGCGCTGCGGTGCATCGCGCCCAACAGGCTGTCAAAAGCTTGCTGCGGGATGCGCCGGATACGGATGATCCAGCCGATGCGGAAACCCGGTTGCTGAAGGCCTTGTTGCGGGCCTACCCGGACCGCCTGGCCAAACGAGGCGGCGGGGCCACAGTCGCTTTTGTGGGGGGAGGTGGCGCCAAACTGGACGTCCGCAGCCGCGTGAAGGCGGATCTATTGCTCGCCCTGGAAGCAGACCAGATCAAGCGTGGCGCTGGGAACGAAACGACCGTGCGTCTGGCTTCCATGGTCGAGGTGGATTGGCTGCTGGAAGTGTTCCATGATCGGCTGGGGGATACCGTGGAACTGGTGTTCAACACCTCGAAGGATCGGGTGGAACGAATCTCCAGGCTTTGGTTCGAGGATTTGTGCATTGATGAAAGCCGAGGCCCTGCGCAGGGTGACCAACCGGGAGTTGCGGACGTGCTGGCGGATGCGCTGTTGCAAAAAGGGCTCGGGGAAGATCAGGAAAAAGTGGATCGCCTTCTGGACCGTGCAGCCTTCCTGGCCAAGCACCGTAAGGATCTGGGCCTGCCGGACCGCGAACACTTTCGTCATGGTTTGCTCGCCAAGGCTTGCGAAGGGGCCGTATCGCTCAAGGACTTGAAAGCCATCGATTGGGCCTGGTCCCTGAAATCGCTGCTTGGGAATGAGGCGGCGCAATTGTTCGAGGCCTGGGCGCCGGATGCTGTGCAGCTACCCAAGGGCCGTCCGGCCAAAATCCACTACGACCATGATTCACCATGGATCGAGGCGCGGCTCCAGGAATTTTGGGGCCTGAAGACATGTCCCGCCATCGCCGGTGGCGCGGTGCCTCTGGTGCTGCATCTTCTCGCCCCCAACATGCGCGCCGTGCAGGTGACCACGGATCTTAAAGGCTTCTGGGAGCGGGTCTACAAGGAACTGCGTCCGGGTCTCTCCCGCAGGTATCCCAAACATCATTGGCCGGAATGAGGGGAGAGCTAACAGCCATGGGCCATGAGCTTTGTACCGTTGCTGATCGTGGTCAGCTGATAGCTGTTAGTCATGAATTGCACGAGGCGGTGGTGGGCGCAAAAAATCCAAGGAACCACATTCATTCCGGCATCGCGAACCTGGGCATAATGATTTTGTGATCTTCAGGAACCGGACCGGCGCGCGTCGGCCGAAATCCAAAGAAAGGACTTCACCGTGGCACTCTCAGAGTCGCTGGACAAAGTTTCCCTTGGCAAGATCGTCGTCATCCGCGAGCAGCTGATGAAAGCGCAGGCAGCGGGCCAGACCGTGTACCGGCTGGAATCCGGTGATCCGAGTTTTTCGGTGGCGCCCCATGTGCTGGCCGCGCTGCAGGCTGCTGCCGCCGCGGGGAAGACCCACTACATTCCCAATGATGGGATCCCCCAATTGCGTGCAGCGCTGCGGGACAAGATCAGGCGCAAGAACCATATCCCGGCAGTGACCGAGAACGATATTTTCGTCACCAATGGCGCCATGCACGCTCTGTTCGTGACCTTCTGCTGCCTACTGGCCAATGGCGATGAGGTCATCGTGCCGGATCCCATGTGGACCGAAGTGGTGGAGAACGTGAAGCTCAGCGGCGGCGTGCCGGTAGGTGTTCCGCTTAAATTCGAGAAGGGTTTCGAGTACGATCCGGCGGACATCCGGAAGCACATCACCCCCCGCACCAAGGCCATCTTCCTGAACACACCCCACAACCCCACCGGCGCGGTGTTGTCCAAGGAAACCTTGCTGGAAATCGTCGCCATCGCTGAAGAACATGGCCTTTGGATCGTCAGTGACGAGGCTTACGAGGATGTGCTTTACGCGCCCAATCAGCACTACTCCATCGCTTCCCTTGCGCCCCATTACCTTGAAAAGATCGTCAGCGTCTTTTCCTTCTCGAAGTCATACGCCATGAGCGGACTCCGCGTGGGTTGTATCGTCACAACAAACGCGATACTTCAAAGCCGCATCCCGAAACTGCTGCGCTGCACCATCAATGGTGTGAACAGCGTGGCGCAATGGGCCGCGCTGGCCGCTCTTGAGGGTCCCCAGGACCAGATCCCGGAGATGCAAGCGGAATACGCCGTGCGACGCGGGCTGCTGTTCGACGCCTTGACGGGCATCGAAGGGCTGCGTGTCTTCAAACCCAACGGTGGATTCTGCATGTGGGCCGAGCTGGACCCGAAGCTCTATGCGCGATTGGGCTGCGCCAACGCCGATGAATTATCGGAGTGGCTGGCCAAAATGGGCATCGGCAGCGCACCGGGCGATGCCTTCGGCGAGACCTGCCATGACGCCATCCGCTTCGCCTTCAGTTGCGACACGGCGATGGTGCGCGACGGGGCCCTGGCGCTCAGGCGTGCGTTGACAGGGCAGGGCACCGCCGCAGCGGACCACTAAAATGCGAGTCGCCGTCGTCCAGATGCAGATCGAGGACGGTGACCCAGCGGTCAATCTATGCCGGGCCGCGGAGCTTATCAACGCCAATCCGGGGGCGGATCTTTACGTCCTTCCCGAGCTGTGGACCACGGGATATGCCCATGGAATCTGGAGTGACGCGGCGCGGAATTCAACGCCGGACATCTGCGGCGATGTGCAGGCGTTGGCAGAGTCCAACCATGCATGGATCGCTGGCAGCATGGTCAGCCACAACGCTGAAGGACATTTGGTGAATCGCCTCTGGGTCTTCTCTCCAGCAAAGGGGACTCCTGTCATTTATGACAAGGGGCACCTGTTCCAACCCATGCAGGAGCACCTTCATCTCGTCGCAGGAAAACACCGCGTACGCCACCGCATTGGCGGTGTTGAGACCGCGCTGAGCATCTGCTTCGATTTGCGTTTTCCCGAGATGTACCGCCGCGATGCGGTGGATGGCGCCGAGCTTTTTTTGGTGGTGTCCGAGTGGCCCCACCCCCGCAGCGAAACCCTGTGCGCCCTCGCCCGTGCCCGTGCCATGGAGAATCAGGCCTATCTGGTGCTCTCCAACCGTGTGGGCCTAGGCGCCGATGGCACGGACTTCTGCGGTGGCTCCATGGTTGTTGCGCCCGATGGCGCCGTGCTGGCCGATGCCGGGGACGTTGAATCCGTGGTGTTCGCGGAGATTGATGCGGCAAAGGTGCGCGAGATGCGGGCGGCCTTTCCGGTGTTAGGGCTGAGGGCGGAGGGATTGGATTTCTGAGGGCAATCCTGCCCCAGTAATTCGGCCACGAAACCACACGAAGGACACGAATAACAGTCTTCGCGTCCTATTCGTGATTCTTCGTGGCTTCACTCTTTGTTCATCTGTGGTTTCAATAAACCATGGCCGCCGCTCAAACCTTCCGCCCTATCCGCCCTGAGGACGACGCCGCGGTCGCCGCGGTCATCCGAACGGTGATGCCGCAGTTCGGCGCGGATGGACCAGGGTTCGCCATCCATGATCCAGAGGTGGATGGAATGTGCGCGGCTTACTCGGTGCCGGGCGCTGCTTATTTCGTAGTGGAATCCTTGGATGGCCGCGTCATCGGTGGCGGCGGCATCGCCAAGCTCGAAGGCGGAGAATCCAGCACCTGCGAATTGCGCAAAATGTACTTCCTGGAAGAGGCCCGCGGCCTTGGCATGGGCGAAAAGCTGCTGCGCCACTGCCTTTCTGTGGCCAAAGAGCTAGGCTACAAAACCTGCTACCTGGAAACGCTGAGCGGCATGGATGCAGCGATGCATCTTTATGAAAAGGTCGGTTTCAAGAAACTCTGCGCGCCCATGGGCGCCACGGGCCACGGCGGGTGCGACCGGTGGTACGCGAGGGCATTATGATTCTTGGCCTCGGCACCGATCTCTGTCCGCCTTCCCGCTGGAAGCACCTCATCGAGCGTTTTGGCGCTGAAAAATGCGCGAATAAATTCCTCCACCAGGATGAAGCTGCTTATCTGCTGGGTGGCAACCGGGAGCGCTTGGCGGAACGTTTGGCTGGGCGCTGGGCGCTGAGGGAAGCCTTCGGAAAAGCTTTGGGCTTGGGGCTAAGCGGATGGTCCTGGAAATCGCTGCGCTATATGAACGGAAAACTGTGGTCGGAAGGAAATCTTTCGGATCTTCTCGCTGCGCGGGGCATCGTGCAGATCCTTGCGTCCGTCAGTCACGATGGAGACATCGCCATGGCATTTGTGATTCTAGAAGGGGCGAATCTAGAGCGCCCGGAATAGCGTCAGCACGCGGATCTCCGCGGCTCCAGCTTTGGCCAGCAACTCTGCGCATCGCAGCAGTGTGGTGCCCGTGGTCCACACATCGTCCACCAGCAGAATGGTTTTACCTTCAAGGCCTGGCGTCATCAGTGCGAAAGCTTTACGGGGTAGGCGCCGCCGCCTGCCTTCGGGAAGGCCGGTCTGGCGTTGGCTGCGGATAGGTTTCCTGAGCAAAGGTTTGTAGGGCTTTCCTACGCGTTGGGCCACGAGCCGCGCCACGTCTTCCGCCAGATCGAACCCGCGGCGCCATTTTCGCCAGGGGTGCGCGGGCACTGTGGTGATGAGATCCACCTCCGCAGCAAAGGCCGGAAGAGGCACCGCTGCCGCCCGGCCCAGCAGCGCCGTCCGCCAGCCCCATTCCCCGGCCTTGATGCCGGGCATGAGCAGAGCGCCAAAGGCTGGCCTTCCGCCGTGGTAATCCCAAATCGCGTCGCCATGGGTCCAGGCCACAGGCTCGGGGCATTCGCGATCAAGTCCGTGAATCAGGGCGCAGCGTTCGCAGCGGTCCACCGGCAGCGGAATCAGGCCTGACCAGCAGCGCGCGCAAAGGCCCGCTTCCGAGTTTTCCCGAAGTTCGCCCAGGCAACCTCGGCAGCGCATTGCCTCGCTTCGCAAACGCAAAAAAGCTCCCAAAAAGGGGAGCTTTTCTGGCCATTCGAATGAGGACACTAGATCTCCCCAGACTCCATCTGCTTTCGGATCACGCTGTGATGCCGGCCGTAGAAGTAATAGATCGCCATGCCGATGGCTAGCCAAACGAAGAGCCGCAGCCAATTCGCGGCGGGCAGCGAGAACATCAGAAGCAGGCACATGAGGATGCCGAGGATCGGGACCACGGGCACCATGGGGCAGCGGAACGGGCGCTCAGCATTGGGGTTCGTGCGCCGCATGATGAGCACCGCCGCGCAGACAATGACGAAAGCGAACAGAGTGCCGATGTTCGTGAGGTGCAACAACGCATCAATGGGCAGGAAACCAGCCAGGAAGATCACGAAGATGCCGACGCCGATGGTGGACTTCCAGGGGGTTTTGAATTTTGGATGGACCACGCCGAAGATGGATTTTGGGACGAGGCCATCCCGGGCCATGGCCAGGAAAACCCGGGGACCGCTGAGCATCATCACCAACAGCACCGATGTGATGCCCGCCACGCCTGCCGTTGCGATCAGGCCTTCTGCCCAGCCGATGCCTTTTTGCGCAAAGGCAAGGGAAACCGGAGCGGCGGTGTCGAGTTGGTCGTACTTGACCATGCCGGTGAGCACCGCCACCACCAGGATGTACAGGATGGTGCAGACGATAAGGGAAGTCACGATGCCGATGGGAACGTCCCGTTTCGGATTCTTCGCTTCCTCGGTGTGGGTGGAAACTGAATCAAACCCGATATAGGCGAAGAATATGATCGCCGCTCCTGCGAGCATCCCCCTGGGTTCCCCGGTGGGAGTCACCTGCCCGGCGATGTGGTGGCCGAAGAAGCTGAGGCCGGTCCAGCCATAAGGCGCGAAAGGGTTCCAGTTGGCCTTCTCGATGAAGAAGGCGCCTACGCCGATCACAAAGAGCACCGCGGCCACCTTGATACCCACCATGGCGGCGTTGAAATTGGCACTTTCCTGAATGCCCTTCACCAGGACAGCCGTAACGATGATCACGATGAGGACGGCCGGAAGATTGATGAAGGATCCCGTGGAATCGAATCCGCCTGTTACGGCGTTGTATTTCCACGGAGACTCGGTGAGGAGCTTGGGGAAGTGGACGCCCAACTTGGCCAGCACGTTCTGGAAATAGCCGGACCAGCCCGTGGCTACAGTGGCGCTGCCCACGGCGTATTCGAGCACCAGATCCCATCCGATGATCCAGGCGAACAGCTCGCCGAGGGTGGCATAGGCGTAGGTGAAGGCTGAACCAGCCACAGGAACCATGGCCGCGAATTCCGCGTAGCAAAGCGCCGCGAAGATGCACGTGATGCCCGCAACCACATAAGAAAGCATCAGGGACGGACCGGCGACATTGTGCGCGGCGGCCCCGGTGGCCACGAAGATGCCCGCGCCGATGATGGCTCCGATACCGAGGGCTGTGAGCTGCACGGGGCCTAGGATCCTGCGGAGCCGGTTCTCACCTTCGCCCTCAGCTTCTTCCAAAAGGAGCTTGAGGGACTTGGTGGCGAAATACTGGTTCCTGGTCGGTGGACGATCAGCCACGGGCATCTCCTGCGGAGCAATATGGATCATGTGAGGCAACGCCGCTGAAGCATGCCTGGAATAAGGATTGATGAGTTGGGCTGTCAGGTCTCCACCTACAGCCTGGTTACCCTGGAAAACAGGTGAAGATGATTGAAGATGCCCCAGGCCTGCGTTGGGGTCAAGGAGAACCTATCCCAAGCCAACTCTGGCTCCAGTCCATGGGCAATGGGCAATGCCCAATGCCCGCTCAATGCTCAATGCTCGATGCCGCTTTGCGCTTGAACCAGGATTCGGGCAGGCTGAAGCATATATTGGAATCCTCATGAACCAAGCCCTGTGGGAAGACTTCGCGCCATCCAAGCGTTGCGATTGGGTAGACCAGCTGCGGGGCTGGGCTGTTTTGGTGATGATGGAAGTCCATTGTGTGAATGTATGGCTGAATCTGACGCTGCGGCCGGATTGGCTCAACTACCTGAATGGTCTGGTGGCGCCCAGCTTCCTGATGTGCGCAGGGTTCAGCTTGGTGCTTTCGACCTTTCGTTCCGACGGCACCCTCCGGCCCTTCAAAGATAGTTTCAAGCGCTACCTCTTCATCCTGGGATGCGCCTACGCGCTGCATGCGCCAGGCCTCACCTTGGCGGAATGGACGGTGCTGGCCACGCAACAAAAATGGCGGGAGTTGTTCAAGATTGATGTGATGCAGTGCATCGTCTATTCGCTGCTGATCCTGCAAGGGCTGGCGCGGGCCTTGAAGCGGCCCAGGATCTTCACCCTCGTTGCTCTTGCACTGGCGGTCTACATCCCGCTCATCTCGCCATACATCTGGGCCCATGGAATGGCGGATGGCCTCTGGCTCCCGGTTCGTGGCCTTTTCAACGGCAATCTGGACCGTGGCGTGCAAGCGCTCTTTCCACTCTTTCCGTGGTTCTCCTTCGTGAGCTTTGGCGCATTTCTTGGCGGCGCCTATCGCTGGGCGCGGCAGGAACAGGATGCGGAAGGGAAAGCCGCCTGGACTGAAGGACGCTTTCTGGCCATGTTGTTCGTTTTGGGACTGGCGCTTTGGGCCTGGGGAAGCTACGCCAAAGCACAATGGCTCTGGAAGGGAACCTGGACCCAGGACCCCCTCACCAATGCCTGGCTGCTGAATGGGCAGTGGACCTGGGATGAACTGAAGCGCCTGCACAATACGACGCTGCCCAGCGTGGCGGATCGCCTGGGCTAGATCTGCATGGAGAGAACGGCGATGGGCCTCATTGAGGGGGATCGCCGTCAGCTCAAGGGTGCCAACTGGATCGGCGCGGCCAGTAAGGAATCCCTGCTCCTCTACATGCTTCATTTGAATCTTATTTTTGGTCTCTTGCTGGCCCAGCCAGTGCTCGCCATCACTGGACTTGATTGGAATACCCAAGGCTGGCTGATGACGCTTTTCCTCACGGCCCTGGTCATCGGCGCCAATGTCGCCGTGGCCTTGTGGTGGCAGCGGGTCCGTGCGGATGCCGCGCACATGAAGCAGCTTCAGCACGTGGCCGTTTCAATTCTGGCCATCTGGTTTTTGGTGGGGGGCTGGTGGACTTTCCGCTACTACCTGCGCAGCCCTGAGCTGGCCCGGGAACCCTATGTATTCCTGAATGCCGCCCGAGTGCGGAAGCAGCTCCCGCCAACTGCCGATGGTCTGACCCGCGATGCGAATGAATATTTCCGCGAAGCCGAACGCCGCCATGTGAAGCTCAGCGATGAAGCCAAAGTTAAGCTCCGGGAACAGATCGAGCGCAGGGGGAATTAGGTATGAGGTATGAGGTGGTGAGGTTCAATAAGGCGGCGGCCAAAGGCCGCATCATCTAGTGCGCCGAAGGCGCACCCCTCATAGCTCATAGCTCATAGCTGATAACCTACTCAGGTGACCGATCCAAGCAGCAGCGACTTTCATTACTGGCTAGGCTTTGCCGTGGCCGGGCTTCTGGTCTACCGGGCGGGCATGACCACCTTGTTGGCCGCCTTTCATTCATTGTCTTCGGTGCAGCGGCGGCGGCTGCTGGAGGAAAAATCCATCGCAGACCCGCTGCTGGCAGGCCTGATGGCGCGGCCCCACCTGTTGGGGATGAGCCTTGGTTTGTGGAGCCAAACGCTGCTCGCGCTGGTGCTGTTGTTCATCTGGCCTTTTCTCGGGAAGCTTCCCGGCGGCGGTTGGGCTCTCGCCGCTGCGGCGCTGATATATCTGTGGGCCTTTGATTTCGCCCTGCCGACGCTCTTGACTTGCCGGAATCCCGCTGCCTGGATTGTCCGGGTGTTTCCTCTTTATGCGCCCTTCCATCGCATTCTGGTGGTCTTTGTTTCGCCCATTGCCACTGTGTTTGACCGCCAGCGGCAGGAGCAGGATCAGGCCCGAGACGCTGAAGATGAGGATGCCACCGAGGATGCCGTGACAGCGCTGCTGGAGGAAGGCGAGGCCGAAGGCATTCTTGAAGAGAACGATAGCGCGCTCATCCGGAATATCGTGAGCTTTGGCGACACCGTGGTGCGTGAAGTGATGACACCCCGGACTGGGTTGGTGGCCCTTTCCGTTGAAGCTTCAGCCGCTGAAGCCTGGTCCCTCTTCCGGAAAAGCCGCCATTCCCGCATACCGCTTTTTGAGGGCGGCATTGACAAGGTCGTGGGCGTGCTGCTGCTGAAGGATCTGTTGCAGCATTCTGAATCCCAGAGCATGGATTTGCGTGGCCTCATGAAGCCTGTCCAGTTCGTGCCTGAGAGCAAGCCCATCGAAGTATTGCTGCGGGATTTGCAGCGGGCCCGCGCTCAAATGGCCATCGTGGTGGATGAATTCGGAGGCGTGTCGGGCCTTGTGACTGTCGAGGATCTATTGGAAGAAGTCGTGGGAGAGATTCGCGACGAACACGAGGGGGCCGCGGACATCGTGGAGCAGGGGTCCGGCGTCTTCATTGTTTCGGGCAAGGTCCATGTGGAGGATTTGGAGCAGCGCATGGAGCTTTCCTTTGAACGCGATGGATTCGACACAGTAGCGGGTCTGGTGATGGCCCGATTGGGCCGGGTGCCAGAAACCGGTGACCAGGTAGGCGCCGAAGGCGCGATGCTCACGGTCATACGCATGAAGGGTCCACGGATCCTTCAAGTGAAGGTGGAACGTTCGGCTGGAGCACCGGCCTGATGCTTAGGGATCGTTATGGAATAACCAGTGCTTTCCTGGGTAGTCCATTACGGACCCTTATGCCGCACAGCCACTCACTGGCGAGGTTATTTTGACGCAGCGGCTTAGGAAAATACTTGCCTGGACCGCGGTCCTCGCGCTTCCGGTCGCCCTGGTTTACTCCCGCCATCGGGAAAAGCACCGTCTGGTTCCCCAGCCCCGGGGCATGGTGCTGGGCCTTTATGCTGGGATCCCGGATTACGACTACCGAGAAGAACTGGACCGCATCGCCGCCACCGGGGCCACCTGCGTGAGCCTCCAGGCGATCTACCGCATGGAACGCTACGACTCCAACGAAGTGGTCCGCCATCCCACCAGCAGCCCCACGGATGAGGCCCTGCTGCGCACCTTCCGGCAGGCCAAGGTCCGCGGCCTGCGCATGATGTTCTTCCCCACCATCAACCTCCGGGCCGAAGCCGATAACGAAAAGTGGTGGCGCGGCAACATCAAGCCCACGGACTGGGACGCCTGGTGGAAGAACTACACGGCTTTCAATGTACATCTCGCCGAGCTGGCCCAGGAGGGCGGCGTGGAGTGGTACAGCGTGGGCACGGAAATGGCGAGCACCCATCCCTTTCCTGATCGCTGGTGCGCTCTGGTGGACGCGGTCCACCAGGTGTTCCACGGCAAGGTGGTCTACAGCGTGAACTTCGACAGCCATGACAGCTTCACCTTCGGCGGGTGCCTGGATGTCATCGGCATCAATACCTACGATCCCATCGCCAAGTACGACGAATACCCGGCGCCAGAGCAGATCCGGGACGAATGGTGGTGGATCGTGAACAAGGCGCGGACGCTCCAGGCGCGATTCAAGCGGCCGGTGATGATCACGGAAGTGGGCTATCCCTCCGTGGCCCATGCCCATGTCGGACCATGGGATTTCCGCACAGAAAAGCCCCTGGACCTGGCCCTGCAAAATGAACTGATGAAGGGGGCTTTTGGCGTGCTTCGCAACTGGTCCGATGGCGAAGCCGTATTTTATTATTTGTACGGGGAGCATCTCAACCGCAAGCCCGTGGGCGGACCGCTGGATCGGACCTATGCCATCTGGGGCAAGCCGGTCGAACGGACCGTCCTGGATTATTTTGCGCTGCCCATCTTTGAAGGCCACATCCCACCCAAGCAGTCGGATATCCATACTGCCGTGATCGAGGCCCTGGTGGCTCAAAAGCGGAAAGAGCGCGATTACGCCGACGGCAAGGTCGCTCCTTGGGCAGATCAATGGATGAAGGAACACCCTTTGGACCTGGAGGCTGTTCAGAAAGCGATGGCCGGCGAACCCACCCCCAAGAAAAAGATTCCCAAAGGCAAAGAACGCTGAATCTTGATTCCTCGCAATACCAGCCTGGTCATACCAGCAGCAGGTTCTCCGCATCCAATTCTCGATGGGCGATTGCCGAGCGGGGGTGCCCACGGTCCGGCGAACTTCGATCGAAGATCGGGGTCTGAAAATATTGAAGGAAGAGCGCGGGAATTGAAGCGCAAGATTCTTCCCGTCCACGTTAACCTTTTCCCATCATGGCCCTTCCCCGCAGTCCTTCTTCAGAACCCGACAAAACGCAGCTGAAAACGGTCCTGTTCGTGGAGGACGAAGTCAGCACTTTGCGCTTCTACAGCGCGGGCCTCCGTGGTTTGCACGAATTCAAATTCCTGCTGGCTGAAAACGGGCAGCAGGCTTTGGACGCGCTGAAGGCCAACAATGTGGACGTGGTGGTCACGGACCTCAACATGCCCGTCATGGATGGGTTCACACTCATCACGCGGCTCACGGCCAAGTACCCCTCCATCCCGGTGCTGGTGGTATCAGGCTTGCCGGAACCCAAAGCGGGCCAGGATGCGCTGAACCTTGGGGCCATCCGCATCCTGTCCAAACCCCCCAGGCTGTCCGTCCTGATGGAAGAAATCCGGGCTGCGGCCCAGCGCAAGGCCGAGGGCCTGGTCAAGGGCATCAGCCTTGGCAGCCTTCTCCAATTGCTGAATTGGGAACAGAAGACCTGCACCTTGACGGTAAGAAGCAAGGGGCGCGTGGGCATGATGTACCTGCGTCAGGGCGAAGTGGTGAGCGCGGCGTACCGCGAACATGAAGGCATCGTGGCGGCCTACGAGATCCTCTCCTGGGAACATCCGGAAATCGAATTTGTAGAGGCTTGCCGCATGGACCGCATCATTGATTTGCCGGTGGCCGAACTGCTCATGAATGTAGCGATGATCACCGATCAAGCCACCCGGACGCAGAGCGCCAAAGAAGAAGAAAAGGGCCATCTGTGAAATTGCGGTGCCGGTCCCACGTTCGGGATGGGACTTTTGTCACAGACATGGACCGGATCGGCACGCCTGAGTGAATAATGAGATCTGTGCGGCCCTGTCCCGGGCCCCTTCCCAAGGCAGGTATCCATGTCGCAGCTGCATCCCTTCCGAGCCTACCGCCCCCGGCCTGACCTAGCCGCTGATGTGGCGGCCGTGCCCTATGACGTGGTGAACACCCAGGAAGCTCGGGAACTGGCGGAGGGCAATCCCCACTCCTTCCTCCATGTCGGCCGCCCTGAAATTGATCTTCCAGATGGGACGGACATCCACTCGGATCAGGTCTATGCCAAGGGCGTGTCCAACCTGATGAGCCTCATCGAAAATGGCACGCTGATCCATGAGGACGCGCCCTGCCTCTACATCTACCAGCAGCGCATGGGCGACCACGTGCAGTCTGGGCTCGTGGGCTTGTGCTCCGTGCAGGAGTACGAGACCGGCGCCATCAAGCGCCATGAGTTCACCCGCCAGGACAAAGAGGACGACCGCACCCGCCACGTCACCGAGCAGGCTGCCAACGCGGAGCCCGTGTTTCTGGCCTATCGCGCGGTGCCTTACATCGATCACATCGTGAACGATGTGCAGAAGGGCCAGCCGGCCTACGACGTGGTCACGCCTGATGGCATCGGCCACAAGGTGTGGGTGATCCGCGAGGAAACCCTGATCCGTGAACTGGTGAACCTGTTCAACGGCGTCCCTGCGCTCTATATCGCCGATGGCCATCACCGCACCGCCGCCGCCATCCGCTACGGGCAGGCCCGCCGCAAGGCCACTGTAGGCGCTGCTGGTGACGAGCCTTACGAGAGTTTCATGGCTGTGGTTTTTCCCCACGACCAGCTCAAGATCATGGATTACAACCGTGTGGTGAAGGATCTGAATGGCCTGACCCCCGATGCCTTCATCGCGAAAGTGAAGGAGAAATTCGAAGTGGCCATCGCCACACTCCGCAGCCCCCAGGCGCCCACCACCTTCGGGATGTACCTGGGCGGCACCTGGTACGAGTTGAAGGCCAAGCCCGGCAGCTTCCCCGCAGGTGATCCCGTCCGCGGCCTGGACGTGAGCATCTTGCAGGAGAACCTGCTGGCCCCGGTCCTCAATATCCAGGACCCCCGCACCGATACACGCATTGATTTCGTGGGTGGCATCCGTGGCATGGACGAACTGGAACGCCGGGTCAAAGAGGGGTACGCCGTCGCCTTCTCGCTGTATCCCACCTCCCTCACCCAGCTCATGTCCGTGGCCGACGCTGGTGAAGTGATGCCGCCGAAGTCCACCTGGTTCGAACCCAAGTTGCGCTCGGGGTTGCTGGTGCGGATGTACGAGGACTGAAGGTTAAGAGTCGAGAGTCAAGAGTTGAGAGTCGAGAGTTGAAAACGATCAGATTGCTGTTTGCTGTTAATGAACTGATTTATACACCCCAGGAGGTCCCATGCTGATCCTCATCGCAGATGCCTTTGACGCCAGCTTGCCCAAACGACTGGCCCAGTTTGGCGAAGTCACCGACGACATGGCCCGCCTCCAAGATGCAACGGTCCTACTCGTCCGCTCCAAGACCAAGGTCAACAAGGAACTGGTGGATCAAGCACCGGCTCTGAAGTTGGTCATCCGGGGCGGCGTGGGCATGGACAACGTGGATAAAAATCTGTGCGCCGAAAAGGGCATCAAGGCTGTGAATACACCCAGGGCCAGCAGCGTGGCCGTGGCGGAGATGGCCATGGCCTTTCTGGTGGCCATTCCGGCTCGCCTCATCGAAGCCCACACCTCCATGAAGGAGGGCAAGTTCCTCAAGAGCGAACTGAAGCGCACTGAACTCTTCAAGAAGACGTTGGGGCTCATCGGCGCCGGCGCCATCGCCAGCGAAGTGGCCAAGCGGGCTCAGGCCTTCGGTATGGAGGTGATCGCCTACGATCCCTTTCTCAAGGAACACTCCATTGCCAAGCTCGTCAGCCTTGAGGATCTTGCCGCCAAAGCCGATTTCATCAGCATGCACACTCCGCTGACAGACGAAACCCGCGGCATGGTCAACGCCGATCTTCTCGCCAAGATGAAGGACGGCGTGATCATCGTGAACACGGGCCGCGGCAAATGCGTGGCTGAAGCGGATCTTGCGGCGGCCCTGGCCAGCGGCAAGGTACGGGCCTATGGCACCGATGTGTGGCCGAGCGACCCGCCCCCGGCGGACTGCCCCCTGCTCACGGCCCCCAACGTGTTCATGGCGCCCCACATCGGCGCCAGTTCCAAAGAGAACCTCGGCCGCATCGGCGACGAAGTGGTAGCGATCCTGACGGATTTCAAAGCGTAAAATATCACCGCCAAGACGCCAAGGACGCCAAGACATACATAAGATCTTTGCTTTCTTGGTGTCTTGGCGACTTGGCGGTAATCCTTTTTTGGACCCTCGGAGGTATCCCATGACCCATCGCGTGATCAACTTCTATGCCGGCCCCGCCGGATTGCCACTGCCCGCGCTTCAGCGCGCCCAGGATGAGCTGCTCGACTTCGCCGGAACGGGCATGTCCGTCATGGAAGTCAGCCACCGCTCCAAGGAATACGAGGCGGTGCACAACGAAGCCATCGCCCTCACCAAGGAGCTGCTGAACATCCCCAGCAACTTCAAAGTGCTGCTGCTCCAGGGCGGCGCGCACCTCTCCTTCGGCATGATCCCGCTGAATCTGCTCCGGAATGGCCGCAAGGCGGATTACATCGTCACGGGTAACTGGGCGGAGAAGGCCTACAAGGAAGCCAAGCTCGTGGGCGGCGACAACGTCCGGCTGGCGGGTTCAAGCAAGGATTTGAAATTCGCCCGCCTGCCCAAGGCCGAGGAGCTGAACATCGGCCAGGACAGCGGTTTCGTGCACTTCACGTCCAACAACACCGTGGAAGGCACGCAGTGGAAGGAGTTCCCGAAGACCGACAAGCCCTACGTCTGCGACATGAGCTCGGACATCATGTGGCGGCCCTTTGATGTGTCGAACTTCGGCCTGATCTACGCCGGCGCCCAGAAGAACCTCGGTCCTTCCGGCGTCACCGTGACGATCATCCGCGAGGATTTCCTGGAGATGTGCGAGGCCCAGGATCTGCCCAGCTACCTGCGCTACAAGATCCACGCGGAGAAGGACAGCCTCTACAACACGCCGCCCACCTTCGGCATCTACCTCCTGCGCAACGTGCTGGCCTACAACAAGTCCATCGGCGGACTTTCGGCCATCGAAGCCAACAATCAGCAGAAGGCCAGCCTGCTCTACGGCTGCATCGACAAGCACCCGGGCTTCTACAAAGGCTTCGTCACCGAGAAGGCCGACCGCTCCGTCATGAACGTGGACTTCTTCATGCCTACCGAGGAACTCACCGCCACGTTCGTCACTGAAACCAAGAAGGCCGGCATGGTGGGCCTCAAAGGCTACCGCGACATCGGCGGCATCCGCGTGAGCACCTACAACGCCGTGAGCGTGAAGGACGTGGAAACCCTCGTGGACTTCATGGAGGAGTTTGTCCGGAAGAATGGGTAAGCCTGCGGATTTCAATTCCACAGTCTCCATATTCAAAACCGGCTGGGTGCCATCGGCCTACAATCCTCGATATCAGGAGGCAATATGGGTATGCCATTCACTAAGGCGTTGTTTTACGCGGTCCCGGCCCTGGCTCTTCAAGCGAATACACCCGAATCCGAGTTGAAACTGGACGCGGCGGGGGCCTCCCATTTCGCGAAGCTTGCCCTGAAGTGCGTGCGCCAGGAATACCCGAACAAGCTGGACCACGTGATGAATGGCGCCGAGGAAGTCCGGTCCCCGAAAGCCCTCCATCCGGCCTTCTACGGGTGCTTCGATTGGCATTCCTCGGTGCACGGACACTGGATGCTGGTGAAGCTGCTGCGGGATTTCCCAGAGTTGCCCGAGGCCAAGGAGATCCGCGCGGTCCTGGATGAAAACCTCGCCCCCGACCGCATCGCCTTAGAAGTGGCCTACTTTGTCCAGCCCAACCGCAAGAGTTTCGAGCGCACCTACGGGTGGGCCTGGCTGCTGAAGCTGGCCGCGGAGCTTCGCGCCTGGGATTCGCCCGACGCACGGCGCTGGTCCGCCAACCTCCAACCTCTGGCAGACCGCGTGGCGGCGGCCTTGATGGAGTTTCTCCCCAAGCAGACCTACCCCATCCGTACCGGCGTGCATCCCAACACCGCGTTCAGCCTTTCCCTCTCCCTGGACTATGCGCGGGTGGCTCGAGACAGCCGCCTGGAGGCGTTGCTCATCGAGCGCGCTCGCGCTTACTACGGCAAGGACCGCAACGGACCCATCAGCTGGGAGCCCGGCGGCGAGGACTTCCTATCGCCTTGCTTGGAGGAAAGCGCCCTCATGGCCAAGGTGCTTCCGAAACTGGAATTCCGGCTTTGGGTGGTGGTCTTCCTGCCAAAGCTATTGAAGGATGGGGTGCTCGCACCCGCAGTAGTCTCGGATCGCACGGATCCCAAGATCGTCCATCTGGATGGCCTGAACCTCAGCCGTGCCCGGTGCCTCTATGCCATTTCCGGGGCTCTCGGCCCAAGGTATCCGCGGCGGAAAGCCCTGCTTCAAACGGCTGATGCCCACGCCCGACATTCCCTGCCCTTCATCTCCTCCGGCAGTTACGAAGGTGAGCATTGGCTGGGAAGCTTCGCCGTGCAGATGCTCGAAGCGCGATCGGGACCAAGCAAGAACATTGAATAACTAAATTATTGTAAATTATTAATAAATATTGAAAAATTTAGTTCATTATTTAAATAATGTTAT
Organism: Holophagaceae bacterium; assembly: GCA_016722505.1. GTDB lineage: Bacteria > Acidobacteriota > Holophagae > Holophagales > Holophagaceae > JANXPB01. The sequence continues at coordinate 656,204 of JADKJH010000001.1, read as the reverse complement.
AATTTATTTTGTCAATAATTGTTACATTATTGTCATTAAAATATTTCAAATATTTTTTTTAATATTTTTTAATTATCCTATTAATAACATTTATAATTTGGCACGAACCTCGATGTTCTTGAATTGCCTGAAAGGAGGCATTCATGAACATCACACTTTCCACCCTCACCCGCGCCATCGTCGTTGCGATGGCCCTTCCCCTGGCGGCGGCCGGGGTCCGAACGGCGAAGGCCAAAACGTCGGCTCCCCAGCACCCCATCAACCTCAACAGCGCGACGGTCACGGAGCTGATGCAGCTGCCCAAGATCGGTGCGAAAACCGCCGAGCGCGTCATCAAGTTCAGGAAGGAGCATGGCGGATTCCGCCGCTCCGAGGAGCTGATGAATGTGAAGGGCATCGGCGAGAAGTCCTTCGTCAAGCTCAAGCCCTACCTCAGCGTGGGCGCTGGCGCGGCAAATGCCGGCACTTCCGGCACTTCCAGCACTGCGGTTGAGGCTTCTTCATCCCCCGTCACGGTGGCCAACCACACCAAAGCGTCCCGGCCCAAACACGCCACGCACGCTTCGGCGCGAAAGTAGGTGCGGCCATGACCATGAGCATCGGCGAGGTTCCGCGCTTCATTCATCCGGCTCCGGCTGCCCGCCGGTGCTCAAGGGGTTTCTCACTCACCGAACTTTGCATCTGCATAGGAATCGTAGGCATCCTGAGCGGGTTCGGCGCGTCAACGCTTTCGTTTTCGAGTGTAGGCTTGGCCTCGGTCCAGCAGGATCTGGACGGGGCCTTGTTTCAGGCTTTTCATCTGGCCAGGGCCCAGGGTAGGAACGTGCAAGTTGCCCTGGGTGCCAAATCGGCGTCCTCGGATGTCCTGCCCGTGGAGATGCCCCGGAGTGTGCGCTGGGGCAAACCCGCCAACGTGCCACTGCCCCCGGGGATGGACAAGCCGGTGGTCGCGGACAAGACCGGGGAAGCCCATGGGCGGATCACCGTGACGCCGCGCCACACCGCCACCGCCACGGTCTGGTTCCTTACCGATGGACGGGATGTGCTCTGTCTGCGCATGGCTGGCCATGGGGAGCGCCAAATGCTCCGCTGGCGCGCCGCCAAAGGAACCTGGGGGAGGGCCTGATGCGTATCGCGGATCTCTCCGCCGAGCAGAGGCCCCGGGAACGCCTGTTGGCGGGCTTTGGGGAAGGCTTAAGTGAAGCTGAGGTGCTGGCGCTTTTATGGGGCACCGGTCAGAAGGGTAAGAATGCCGTTGAGCTGGCCCAGGAGCTTCTCACGCAGACCGGCGGGCTCGCGGGTCTGCTCCAGCAAGGATTGCAGGATTGGACTTCCCGGCAGGGTATCGGCCCGGCCAAGGCCTGCCAACTTTGGGCCGCCCAGGAACTTTGCCGTCGTTCCCAGCGCACCGCCCTTCGGCCCAGGATCAATTCCCCCAAAGCCGCCGGAGCCTACCTAATGCCGCGGTGCCAAGGCTATACCGAAGAACGCTTCGGCCTGTTGGCTCTTAACGCCAAAGGCGATCTGCTGGCCGAGCGCATTCTCAGCCAGGGCACCAGCACTGCGACACTCATCAGCCCGCGGGAATTCTTCCGTGAAGCCCTGCGCTTTGGCGCCACCACGGCCTTGGCTTTTCACAATCATCCAAGCGGTGATCCCTCACCGAGCCGCGAGGACATCCAATTGACCCACCGCTTGAGGAGCGCGGGCGAAAGCCTGGGCGTGGCGTTGGCAGACCATCTGATCCTCGGGTGCGAGAGCTTCCACAGCTTCCGCGCCGCCGAGGGTTGGGATCGAGAATAGGGGAGTGACATGATCCGTGAACCTGAAAGCCTTAAGGTCTATGCTCTAGCCGACTCGTTGGCACTGGAGATCCATCGCGCCACTACGAACCTGCCAGAACTTGAGCGCCTGATTTTCGGCGCCCAGTTGCGGGGAGCCGCTTTGGCCGCACCACTGCACATTCGCGCTGGGTGCGCCAAACCCGCTGCCGAAGGCTTCCTGATGGAGCTGGAGGAAGCCGCCTCGGCTGCGGCCCAGTGCCACTACCTGCTGACCCTGGCCCGCCGGGTCGAGATGCTGCCTCCAGCGGACTGCGCTGCGTTGGAAGAGCAGGCCCTCCACCTCGTGCGCTCCCTGTTGATGCTCATGAAGGCCGAGCGAGTCCGGCAAAGGACCAGATCCACGAAAACGGCGCAAATGCAAAGCGTGTGATGGAGAAATTGCGATGAATCAACACCACCCCGGATCAGTCTCCTAGGCACAACCCCACCCGATGACCCCATCCCACACCATGGGCGCGGAAGCCGCCAGGAATTGATTCGATGGCATCGGCGGGACTGGGCAGGGCATCCCACCCAAGCACCATCGCGAGACGGCGATGGGCATCGTCATAGCGTAGGGTCCAGGTGTCCCGGTCGCTTTCGATCCGGAGGATCCAAGTACCACTTTCCGTCTCAACCCGAAGGTCTCTCACGGGCACACCGAAGATCCTGGCGAGGTCCGAGGCCTTCCAATTTCTGGTCCAGGGACGGCTTTGCTCCGGGCCATGGCGGGGACAGGGCTGGATCGTGCTGTCGCCGTGGCCCCATACGGTATGGGGGGACAAGGGCGAGCCGCCGCAGTGGGCGGTCCAGAGGGCTGGGCCAGGCCGGGCGGACAGGTCGCGGATGGCGTTCCAATTGGCTTCTGGCACCCCGTTGTGCGGGTCAGCGGGGTTCGCTGGCTGATGCACCGCTTGCCTCGGTGTTACCCAGGCCACCCGCGGCCCGCGGCCCACGAACCATGCGCAGTGGGTGCTGTCGCAGACATCCGCGCCAACATGCCGCGGACCTTGGGCGAGGAACCGCAACACTGCGGCACCCAACTCGATACGGCGCTCCGAGGATGCGTGGGGCAATTCGGCCGCGAGCACCCCGGAGACGTATTCCCGCGGCGTAAGCAAAGCCGTGAGGCTCAACTTGCCCTTGGGCGTGCGGCTACAGGCGAGGCTTCCCTCGAAGCGCCGCGAAAGCCCTGTGGCGGGGTCGTGGATTTCCAGGAGCCCTGGGCCAATATAGTCGCCATTCCGGAGTGTTCTCACGGCGCCGGGCCCCAGGTAGGTTCGAGCTGCGGGAACGGGTGTGTCTCCAAGGTTGCGGACTTCAAGATGTTTCGATCCAAGCAGGTCCAGGAGGCGCACCCGGACGGCAGATGTAGACGTCCGTGTCACTCGCGGTGCCTCAGGTTTCCTGGGCAGCGGGTTAGGCTGCTTTGCGGTGCCTCGGATCGTCTGCCAAGGACGCAGGTGTGCCAACGCTGGCGCGAGCGCGGTGGCGGCCTGTCGTCCAGTGCCGGGTTCCAGCCGGGCGAGAATGGCCCAACCCCCGTCGTCCACCGCCACCAGGAAGCCTGTTGTGCGTGTGGGATCACCATCCGAGGAAGGCACTGTGCCGGTCTTGGCCCACCAGCCCCATTGGCCTAGAGCGTCGGCGGTGCCTTTGAGTGCAGCCTCCCGAAGACCCGCGAGCACTTGAATGCGGACGGGTTCGCCCACCGGCCAGGGTTCGCGGACCAGGCGTTGATAGGCTTCCAAAAGGTCTTCGGGATGAATGCTAAGCGCGCCTTCGGAACCTGCTAGCCCGATGGCGAGATCGGGCGTCAGCGGCATGGCAGAGAAGCCTTCGGCATTGAATTCGTTTTCGAGGACTGAAAGGGGTGTGTCTTTCGCGAGGCTGCGGAAATAGGCGTTGCAGGACACCGCCAAGGCACGGGTCAAGTCCACTTCTCCGTGGCCTGTGGGTAGCCAGCAGGCGGATCCTGGACCACAGCGGAAACGCGGTGTTGGTGCCGTGGGATGGGCTGCTGCCCATGCCTTTGCGACGAAGGGTTTCTGGAGGGAACCCACGGCGAGGGGCGCCGTGGAGGCACCGGGGCCGAGAATGAATCGCCCCTGCTCAAGCTTCCAAGTATGGAGACTGGGGGACTGGGCGCCGAGCAGAGCAGAAAGGGAAAAGATTCCACTCCGTAGTGAGCGCGAGCAAAACAGGTGCAGGAACCCCGGCCTTTCCAGGTTTTCACATTCCTCGATGGCAGTAAGTCCCTCCGTCTGGAGCGGACTGGAAATCACTTCGCTTCGCTCTCGAAGACCACGCGTTCGGTCCAGCCGGCGGCGGTTTTGCGGCGCTCGACGCTTAGAGCCGTGGTCTTTGGCATCCATCCGAGAAGGCCCAGAATGCGGTCGGAAAGGGGCCGCACCTGCTCAGGGCGGGCCGGGCCTTCCACCTTTTCCCATCGGGTGCCTTCGGCCCGGATCGCGGCGAGATCCACCCTTCCCCAGCGGACCAGGGTCGCATCTCGCTTGGGCGTGGGCACATCCTGCAGGTCCTTCGCCGAGGAGGCCACCCATAAGACGCTTTCGGTGCGCCGGAAGGCCAGAACAGGTAGGGCCGGGCCTACACGAATCTCCTGGCTTTCGGGCGTCTTGACCACTGTGGCGCGGCCCGATCGACGGGCAGCGGTGGTCCGGCAGAGTTCGATGAACTCGGCATCCAGCGTTTCTGGCCACGGAAAGGCCATGCGCCGAGTGCCATCTTTGGCGACCAGGAAGCCCCAGGAGGGAATGGCCTGCTTCGCCATCAGGGCCTTCCACGCCGCGAGGTCACCTTCTTCAAAAGCTGGCGCGCCAGGGGCCACGCGGGGGCGGGTGAAATTCACCATGTAGCGGTCCTCGCCACCTTGCGCCGTAGCCGAGGGCAGCGACGATACCGCTGGCACGGGCTTATCAGCCAGCACTGGGATCGCTTCCAGCAAGGCGCGGCGGAAGGTGGGCCAGAAGGGCGTGCCGTCACTTTCCCAGCCAGCGGCAGCCCACGCGGAAACCTCAAACGTGAAGACGCCGCCACGGGGTTCCGAAACACCTTCGCGGACTTCCACGAGATGGTTTCCTTCTTGGCGCAGCGCCGCACGGATGTGGCCTGTCTCGGGACCTTCGGGCCACAGGAATTCCCGGCGGAAATAGCGGTCCTTGCGCAGGGCGTCCAGGTCCAGATCCATGGAGATGAGGCCGGGAAGCGGCGCCTGTAGTCCTCGTCCAGCTTGTTGTTCGTCGAGGGCAAGTTTCAGGGCGCGTTCGCTGGTGGCGAGGATGAGACGGCCCCCGATGCGGGCCCATGCGAATCCTGCGCGGCGGTCAGGGTCGCTGCCTTTGTCCGCTGTGCCCGGTGCCACGAGGGCGTAGGGTGCGCCGCCGTGGGTCCGTTGGATCCCACCCGGCAGCGTGAGAGGAAGCTGAGCCAGGGGTGTCTCGATGACCATCACGGCTTCCAGATGTCCCGCCTCCAATAGGGCGAGCCCTATGGCTTTTGGCTTCAGCTTCTGGATTTCTTCCCAGGTCCAGGGCAGATCCTTGGAAAGCCTCAGCCACTGGTCCTCGAGCTTGGAGCCTACTTGAGTCTTGCGGAAGGCCGACACAACGGGATCTTCGTTCCCGGTGGCCCCAGTGAGGAAGTCCCGGTAAGCGCCGTGGAGCGCGGTGTCGAAGGCGCCAGCATCGGGAATGATGACCCGCACTGGGGCGTTCGGCAGAGGCATCGGCGATTCAGCGGCGGCCAGTAGCGAGGTTGTGAGCAGAAAGAGGAAGGACGAACGCGGAATCATCGGACTCCCTCCATGGGCAGCAGGTTGGCGAGCATGGGCCAAGTCAAATCCCGGGGCCGGATGGGGGCGGGACGCCCGTTCACAAGACGGAAAGTGTCTGGACCCCGGGCATCTGGCTTGAGTTCCGCGCGTAGGGCCTTGCCAGCGGCAGCATTGCGGTCTGTAATCACGCCAACGATGGTGCGGCTCCGGGCTTCGTCGCCAGATCGGTGGGCGATCCGCGCAAGATCCGCCAAGCTTGAGTTCACGTCCGCCGTCTTTATGCGGCGCTCGGTCGCGAGGCGCAGGAGTTCCTCCGCGTTCAAATTCAGCAGCGCGTTTTGCGCGGCCCGAGGCGATGAGGTCAGCAGGCTGCGAGCTGCCTTCAACCTCATCAGGGTTCCGTCGCCATCCACCGCGAAGCCGCTATGGGAGCGGGCCATGGAAGTGCAAAGCGCTACCCGGCCGGAGGTTTCCTCATCCAGGGGGGCGAGGTTGCGCAGGGCGGAGCGGGCCGATAGCACATCATTGGGATGGGTTTTAAGGTGCGCCAGCAGGATTGCGTCTGACTTGGCATTCCAGATCTGATGCGCTGTGAGCCAAGGTGTTGGAGACTTTTCCTGCGGAACGGCTTGGGCGCCGAGGCGACGCCATTCCTCGAAGGCGAGCACTTCGTCACGCTCGGTCCAAATGGCGCGGTGGCGTGATTCCAGCAGCAGGCGGGACGCCTCGCCGTTCTGTTTCAGGCGGGCCAGGATCGCAGCGCGGGCGTGGGTCTGCTCGTAGGTGAAGGCACGTGGCCAGCGGGCCAACCATTTGGGAACTTCCCCTGGCAGCGGACCTGCGAGAACTTCGGTCAAGCCTCCCAGTTGATCGGGCTGGACTTCACCGCGGAACCAGGCTGCCTCCAATTCCTCGCCCAAGGCTTTGGCTTCCATCGCAGGTGCGAGATTGAAGGCCAGTTTCCAGGCGGCGGTGGACACGGCGCCTTCGCTTCGGCGCTCTTTGAGAAGCTTGCGGAATCCCTCTTCCACCAAGGCTGATTTCTTGGCTTCCTTGAACGGAGCGAGCCAATTCTGCATCCGGTTCACCAGAGCATCGGGAGCTGAATAGTCTTCGACTGCGAGTTGGAGCGCCTCGTCGGCGATGTCGCTGTCATCAGCTTGGGTCTTCATCGCGTAAGGTTCACGGTAGGAGTAGCTGAGCCCCTTGCCTTGGCGCAACTCCGCAAGCATGGCATCCACGAGGGCCTGAGCTTCGCTTGTCTCACCCCGCGCCAATCTCAGACGCACCGCCAGCAGGGCGGTCACGTCATCAGCCGAAGCTTGTTGCAGCAGCGGAAATATCCTCGGTTTGGCATCGGCTGGATTGAGCGCTTCGTCAAGGGCATCCAGGGCCGACACGCGATCCGCGACAGGTTGGCGTTGCAGCCAATCACCAGCGTGGGCCCAGGCCGGCCCGAGCTTGGCGAGGCCCCGGCGAGGCAATGAAGTGCTATCCATGGCCCACAATTCCCGGAGCCAGGCGCGGATCTGCCCGGTACTGAGCTGGGCCTCGCGGCTGCGCCAGCGGCTGGCTAGAGCGGCGCGGAAACCCACTTGGTCATCCGTGAAAAAGCGTGCGGCGCTTTCGGGTTTGCGGTCCCTCAAATAAGCCAGGAAAGCTGGCCCCACGGGCTTGTCTTGATCAAACAGCTCCATGGGACTGGGCAGGCCCCAGTCCTCCGCATGGGCCGAGAGCCAGCGGAACTGCTGTTCATTGACCTTCGCCTGTCCGAGTCGCACATAAGTGCGGAAAGCCGCGAGAGCTTTGGCTTTCTGTCCTGCCGCAACGAACAAGCCTACGCGGCCCTCCAGCCAAGCACGATCGGCTTCTGGGCCAGGATGTTCAGCTTCTAATTCCAACGCCAATGGCAGATCCCCCATTGCCTGGGCCATGCGCAGTGCCAAAAGAGAACGGGATGTTTCGGCGCCTCGTTGTGGCACAGCAAAAGGTAAATAAGGCGCGGTGCGGTCGCCCTGGCGGTATCGGGCCAGAGATTCCAGCACGTACCAGGCTTCACCGGGCCGATCGCCCCAGAAAGCGCCGGGGACGCGGCCTTCGTCGGCACCCTGGCCGATGATGAGGTCATCACCCACTTCAAGGAGCTCGCCTTTGCCATTAGTGCGCGGTTTGAATTCCGCCCAGGTCCAGCGGGCGTCATGGCCCAAAACCTCGCCCACGGTGCCGGGTCCGCGGAGTTTCACGATCAGGGGATCCGACACCGCTCCTGGCTTGTCCTGAACCAGCCGCTCCACCGCGCCGGTAACACGTTCGGTCAAGAGGCGGCGGGCCACCAGCACTGGATCCGTAGGCATCGTGGGTTCCCAAAAACGGAACCAGCCGGTACGGGATTCCGGGGGCAGCATGGCCACCAGCTCTGACGCGCTCCAGTTCCTGGCTGCGAGCACCCAGAAACGGTCCCAGCGGTGGCGGTCACCCATGACCTCTGCGAGTTCACGGATCTTTTCGGGCTTGGAGGAAGCCGCCCGGGCCCAAGCCTGGAGAGAGGCCGAGTCATCCAGCCACCAGGTCCACCAGAGGCGTTTGCTCTTGTCGCTGAGGGGAGTTTGACCACGGACTTCAAGCAACAATTCCTGCCATCGCGGTTCCATGAAGGCCAGCAATTCATCAGCACGATCCCGGCGCACGAGGTCGCGAGCCCAGAGACCGGAGAGATCCGGCTCCTGGAAATAGAGCGAAGTCACATTGTTTTCTGTCCTGGATTGCACGATGTTCCCACCCACCGACACGGCGAAAGCCAGTGGTGGCGCGGCCTGCCATGGACCTTGGCGTTGGGCTATCAGGCGCAGCGCCAGGCCGGCGCGCACGCCCGGTTCCAGGCCTGATCCGCTGACCATGGGCCACCACTGCCTCAGCGCTCCGTTGTCGGGCTGGGAGGCGTTGATGGGGAAGATGGTGCGGATGAGGAAGGCCCGCATCTCCTCCTTTTGCTCCGGCCGGCCGTTGCGCTCCAGGGTGGAGGCGGCTGTGGAAAGGAACCGGACCTCCGCTGAAGGCATGGTTACGAGGCGCTGGAACTGGTTGGTGAGCAAAGCGATCTCACATTGGCGGGTCACGGACAGCTTGCTGCCGCCAAGGGCGCGGATGTCGCTTTTGGCGGAGTAAAGGCTGAGAGCCAGATCCGGCAAGCCCAGTTCGAACAAGCGCGAAGCTGCGCGGGCGCGGCGCTGGGCCAGCTCCTCCTCGGCATTCTCACGGGATGCGCTTTCCTTCTTGAAGGCTGCGATGGCGGCCTGCTCCACGGCCAGGGCTCGGCGGCCCTCGCCAGCGCGGGCATAGAGTTCTCCGCGCCACCGGGCCACGCTCTCATCCGCCGGTCGCGGACGGTTCCAGCCCTCCAGATAATCGGCAGCCTCCTTGATCCGGTCTGCCCGCACCAGCAAATCCACCGCTTCCTGCCAGAGGTTCTCCTTTTCCGGTCGCACCGAGACAGCCGCTTTCGCTGCCTCGATGGCACCATCAACTTCGTGGAAGGCTCGTCGGATGTCGCGCACTGCCACCGCCCATCGCACGTCCCGGGGGCTGTGCTCCCGTTGCTTCTCGAAGAACTCAAGCAGGTTCTTTCCCTTACCGGCTGATTGGGCTGAGCGGCCCGCAGCGAGCAGCCAGTCGCGCTCGGTGCGGCGGTTCAAAGCCTCGATCCAGAGTCCCGGCGTGGACCCAGAAGCCTTTTCCAGATCCGCAGCGCGAGCCAGCTCGTGGTAGAGATCCGCGTGCAATTCGGGCCTCAGTTTGAGGGCTTCAGTCTTGGCCAGGGGATAGGGATCCCAGGCTGGATTTTCTTTGAATGCAAGCCGCGCCTGCAAGTGGATGGCGCCCAGACGCCGGCTTTCTTCCAGATTCTCTTGGGCCAGCAACAAGGTCACAGCGCGGCGGGCCTGCGCTAAGTCAGAAGCCGCCAGGGACTCAGTGGTAAGCCGCTCCAGGAAGCCTTCTTTGTGGCCCGATGCGGCGCGGGGCAGGACTTCCTCCAGCACTGCGCGGGACTCCTTGTCCATACCAGCGCGATTGAGGAAGGAAAGGCGATCCTCCAGCAAGCCCAGGCTCCAGGGGTGGCGGGTGCTGATGCGGGCCCATTCCTGAGCCGCAGCAGCGGGACCCTTGGCGCGCTCCACATAGGCGGCGCGTTCGGCTTCGGCCTTCAATTTCACGGACCCTTCCGGCAAGGCATTGATGCGAGCGTCAAGGGCGTTCCACACTGCGTCAGCATCCGCAACGCGATCGTTGTCGGCGAGGTAGCGGGCCCGGGCGGTTTCCAGGCGGATGCGGTCTTCTTCACCGGCAGCCAGCTTGGCCCGGCGAGCCAGGATCGCATCCCGATAAGGGACGATGCGATCCTGCTTCCAGCGGGCCTCGATGAGGCTGCGGCTCCAGGTTTCGATGGCATCCAGGAAGGTCGGCGCACTGGCTTGCCCGATCATGGCCCGACTCTTCTCCAGCAGGGCGTCACCAAGGCGGTCAATGGCCGTGTGCTCCGCGGGGCGGTTGGCATCGCGCTTGTCATCGCGTACTTCCCGTCCCTTCGGATCGTTGGGCATGTCTTCGCTGTCCATCCAATCGTCGGCGTCATAGTTCAGGCCAGGCTCTGGGGTTTCCAGCGTGGCGATGGGCAGGAAGGCGGCCAGCGCATGCTCATCTTCAGCGGTGCCTGGGCGCAGATCCTTGATGCGCTTTTCCACGCGTCGGTAGACCCGGTCGCGGCTCAGCAGTTGGGCTAGGCGGCGCAGTGAGCGCTGGTCCCGCTCGAACCATGAAAAATATCCGTCTCCGGTTTCTGGGCGGAGGGCATCCAGGTACTCGCGGATGGCGCCATCCAGATCCTTCACGTTTTCCCGTAGCACGCCTGTTTCGAAAGCGAAGAAGCGCGGACGCTGAAGCGCCTTGCGGCCTTCCTCCACCACCGCCAGAGCTTCCTTGTCGTGGTTGTAGTCCCAGAGCAGCGTGGCCAGTTCGGAGATGCGGGCGGGATTTCGGGTATCGCGGCCCAGCACATTTTTCCAGATCTCGATGGCTGCTGCGGATTGGCCCCGATCTTCTTCCATCTCGCCTAGTTCAGTCCAAAGGGGCGCGGGATCCAGAATGGCTGGTGCTGTCCGCTGTACCAGCGCACGGGCCGCGGCGCCATGGGACGTTTCCAAGCCATTCAAACTGCGATGCAACGAGAGTGCGCGGCGGGCCAGGTCGCCATCGCCAGGATAGTTGGCGGTTAGACGGTCGGCGGCGCTGGAGGCGCGTTCGAATTTCGAGAGGCGGGACCAGCCCTCGAAGAGCAGCATCTCATCCACCGGTGTGCGATCCGTGCGGCCTTCAAGCGCCCCGAGTTTGACCTCGAGGGTGCCGTGGCGCATGGCATCTGCGAACCAGGCTTCCCGCTGGCTCGCGTCAACGAAGAGAATGGCCCAGCGGCGTTCTTCCATGAGGGAGTCGGGAATGACGACAGGCGCCTCGTGGGCAAAGGTCCATGCAATCGCTTTCTGTTCTTGTAGCCATTGGCTCGTGGTCACTAGGCGGCCCGCTTCGCGGAAGACCGCTGGACTATGGGGGAAGCGCTCCAGGGCCTTGAACCGGATCCAGTCAGCCCATTGGACCAAGCGCACCCGGCCGCCCATGGTTGGCTGTTCGGGGATCCCCACGTGTACGTCGCTGGCGCCATTGGCCCGGGCGAACAATTCGGTGCCACGGAATTGGCTGGCGACTTCCTCCGCGAGGCGGCGAAGTTCGGCGTTACGGCTTCGCCGGGCGTACCAACGGGCCGTGCGGGCCCAGATGCTCGCGCCCTGGAAACGTTTCAGCGCCTGCTCGTAGCGAGGTCCAAGATCATCGTCCAGATTCCAGCCTTCAAGCCTTGAAGCCAGATTCAGCCAAAGGCTTTCCGCGTCCGGCATCCGGTCCATCTCGCCCAGGATCAAGCCCAGGGAGGCCCGGTGGCTTTTATCCTGGTCATCCAGACGGGCGATGGATTCTTCCAGCAGTCCTCCATAGGTCTGGGTGCGGCCGACTACTCGGGGGCGAGCCCAAGGGCGGGCGCTCTCATTTTCGTGGCGGCCGCCGTCTCCATCTTCATTGGCGGCGCTGTCGTTTTCCCCCGAATCATCATTCGGGAACTCCTCCTGCCGGCCCTGTTCCTCGCTAATCTCCGATGGTTTCGTTCCGTTGGCGGCGAAGTGTTTCAGCCGGGCCTTGTAGAGCCGCACTTCCTCATCGAGCGGGATCTTCACCTGTCGAGCCGCCAGCAGAGCCACGCGTCGGGCGTCATCTGCGACAGCAGGGGTTGGGGCTGGCGAAGCGGATTCAATCAGAGGCAGCAGGTCCAATGCCGCGCGGCCTTCGCCCCGCTGCACATGGCGTTCCATGATGGCCACCCGCAGGGCTGGGAGGTCAGGGTGTTTGGGATTCCGCCGCGTCAGGACGTCGGCTAGGGCGCGGGCGGTGGTAAAGGTCCGGTCGGGAAGGGATTCGTTTTCAAGATGAGCCAGGGCTTCCTTCCAATCGCCCCCAGTGAGCAGGAAGGATAGCCCGCCGGTCCAGAACCCCGGTGTCCGGTCGAGACTCGCCACCCATTTGTAATGCTCGTCGTTGTAGGTGCCCCACGCGATGGGTCGTCCTCCAGCTAATAGAGCCAGTTTGGATAAAGCTGCCAGATCGGCGATCTGCTCCTCTTGGGTTCCCAAATGCGCAGCGGCGAGCGTGGCGCGGAAGGCTTCCGGGGCGGCGTCAATCTCTCCATAAAGGCGCGCCATGAGCAGGTATTCCTTGCGTCCGAATCCCTTTTCGTGGCGGCGTTCGACCTGCCGTAAAAGTTCCGCGGCTGCATCGCCGCGGCCCTGCCCCTGGTGATAGGTGGCCAGGCGCACCATCGCTCCGGCGTCAAACCGCGCGTCCAATGTGGCGCGCCACCCTTCTGGCGCGCTGGCGGCGCCACTGTCCACGCGTTTGGCATAGGCCCGGCGCACATCCATGGACCACGGTTCCGCGATGGCGGAATCCAGCACATTGAAAGCGCCTTTGGGGTCCTTGTGGTCGGCCAGCAGATCGGAACGCAGCAATAGGCGCCGCTCAGCGTCCATGGCCTTGCTGGCTACCAAGGCCTGATCCGCTTCCGCGAGACGGCCTGCCTTTTCCAGTGAGCGCAACCATGTTTCCAGCGATGGCCCATCGTCTGGAAACATCAGGGACTGCGCCTTGCGGAGGGTGATCCCGTCGGCAAAGTCCGGGTGCCGATCCGACCAGGCGATGCGTTCTTTGGACAAAGCCATTTTCTCGTCCGGCGCAAGGCCAGGAAGCGCTCTTTCCGCGGCACGGAAAGCGGCTGCCATCTCCAGGTGCGCCGCGGCCCAGCGTGAGGTTTCCGCCCAGGCTTCGGCGCCAGCCTTCGGAGACAATGCGCCTTCAGCCTCGGACCACTTCTCCATGGTGGCAAGGGCGCCCGCGCGATCACCCAGAGCGAGCTTTGCTTCGGCGAGATGGCGCAATGCTCCAGATTCTTTGCGGCCCTCCAACATCCGGGCCAGTTCGGGCGTTGGCGTCGGATAGTGGACTTGGTGGCCATCCACATCGGCGAACCGCGTGGCCACGGAATAGATCCAGTCCGCGGGAGTCATGTCCTCCCAGGGCAAGCGCGATGCGCCCAGGGATCCAAGGGCGATAAGGAGAAGAATCGCAGGGCGGCGTTTCATGGCTTCACCTCCAGCGACGAGCGGGCGAACCCGCGGTTCTTCGCACCGTCCACGGCTTCGAAAATGATCTCCCGGGATCCTGGTGGACCTTCGGGCACACGCATCAGCCCAATGGAACATTTCGCAACGGGATCCCAGCGCAGGGGCACAGGCGCTCCGTCTCCGAAGCGGGCGTTGAGGAAGACCACGTCCTCATCGGTGCGGGCCTTGATCTGGACCAGATCGCCAGGGCGGGCGGAAGCAGGCATTTCGGGCTGGATCTCCGGGGCCTTGCCATCCAGGATGAAGTGCTTGGTTTCAGAAATGCGGGCGCCGCTGGAATCGTGGAGCAAGATGCGCACGGCATAACGGCCGTCACGGAATCCTTCAGGAACCAGGAACCTGCCTTCCCATACATTTGTCCCGGGGCGGCGCATCAGATCCAGCTTCAACCCGAAGGGGAAGAGCGCCGTGGCGGCGCGGGTTCCTGCATCGCATTCCACGCGCAGCACTGGATCGCCCGGCTGGATGCGCCGGGGGCGCAGCAGGGAGCGCGGTGCCGCCAGGAAAGCCGTGTAGGGTGTGATGAATTTGTAGCGCTTGGAGAGGGCGATGATCTCTTCGATCCACTCCCGTTTTTCACCTTCGGACTCAATGCGTGCCAGCAGGTCGTCCACTCGGGCCCGGGCCCAGCGCCGGGGCAGATCACGCGCTTCCAGCGCCTTCTCGGGAAGGGCCGCTTCAAGTGATGCGGATCCTCCCGGCATCAGGCTGGATGCCAGCGTGAACCGCAATTTGGGCTGGGGCGCGCCATAGCGGCCGACCCAACCCGACAGGCTGCCTGCGGCCATGGGTTGCACCAGCACGGGATAGATGTGGCGCAGCTTCGGCTCACCACCGCTCACCTTGAAGGGCACTTCATCGTCAACACCCACTTGGGCTTTTTCTTCTGTCTTTTCCGGTGGCGCCAGCAGGCGGCGGAAAAAAAGATCGGTCTCTATTTCGGTAGCGGTGGGGCTGAGCACTTGCTGGGAAGCTGCGCGGAGGGCTTCGCCAGCTTCTCCGGTGGTTACGGCTGTGAAGATGGGGATAGGTCCAGCGGCGGCTTCCAGGGCCTTGGAACTAAAAGGCCCCTGGCCGCTGGTGAGCACGAGGATGCGGCCCTTGTTGCCCAAGGTCTTCCGCGCGGCTTGAAGCGCTGCGGGCAGGTTGGCGCCGGGGCCCAGGGCGCGGCTTCGCAATCCGTTGAGCTCATTTTCGATTTCCTGGGCGGTGCCGTGTTTCAAGACTGGATTGGCTGCGGGTCTGCGGTCATAGGGTATGAGGGCGAATTCGTCGGATGGCCGCAGGTCATGGAGCACCCGCACAAGCTGTCCGTAGGCAGTTTCCAGCCCCGCCCAGCGATGGCCCAGCGAGGTGTCAAAGAGGATGGCCAGCGTTTGGGCGGGCCGCTTTTCTGTATTCCCGGCTTTTGCACCGGAAGTTTCGCGAACGCGCCCCAAGGCCGGGGTTGCTTCCAGGAGGAAGAATCCATCTTTCTCTGGTGGGATTTCAGAAGGACGCTCCCAGGGTGCGAGCGCAAGACCGTCGGGCAGGAGGCCATCCGGATTTCGGAAGGCGGAAAGACGGAGGACTTCCGCGTTTTTAGGTTTGATGCGGAAGGCCAGATCGCGCCCCAATTTCACACTGTTGCCAATGAACTCGGCGCCTTCAGCAGTGGCCTTGAGGGGCAGGCCTGAGGGCATGGCTTCGAAGACTCCGTCCTCCAGCTTCACCCGCACCGTGAAATTTTGGGCGGTGGGCGCTTCGCCATCAGGGGGGCGCAGCACAAGGCGGAATTCGCTTACACCATCTATGAAGGGCACCTCTTGTTGGAACTGCATCTCCAGCCGCTTGGTGGCCAGGGGCGGTATGGGCGAAACCGTGACGGAGAAGAGAGCGCCGCCAGAGGGCCGCGCACCGGCTCCGCTGCGTCCTGCGTCCGCATCCTCTTCCTCGCCTTGCTGAAGGAGGCCCGGATCAATTTTCTGCTGGGCCAACTCACGGTAGATGGCGCGGGCCCGCTGTTTCTCCAGGATCACGCCAGGGATGCGCTGCAATCCATCCCAGACGGCGAAGTCGCCCACCGCAGCGCTGGCGGGCAGGGCGAAACGGTAGGTGCCTTCCTGCACCGTGGAGGTGTGGTTTTCGAAGACCTGGCGCACGTTCACCCGCGCATATCCCCGGGCGATTCCGATATCAATGGACATCTCCCTCAAACTGAGCACTGAAGCATCGGGACGTCCGGAACTGGTAGGGACGAGAAGCCCCGCTTGGGCACGGAGGTGTGCTCCTGTGGCGGCGAGGACTAAGAAGAGAGAGACCCTTAACGCGCAGCGCATGTCAGTTGATTTCCTCAGGAAGCGATAGAGGCAGTCGGACCAGACCTTCATCTGTTCCAACAAAAAGGGCATCTTTGCCCGCAAGAATGGCGGTGACGTGGGATGAGGATAACGGAACCCTCACGGGTGCGAAATGGCTTCTATCGGCACTGAGGCGCCATAGGCCACGGCCATCGGTTCCCATGTACAAACGACCACCGGCCTCCACGAGACAACCGGTGTTCACCTTCAGTCCGGCTGTTTCTGGAAAGGCCTCGAAGGAGCCAGGACCGGCGGGGCCGCTATGGGAGGTAATGCGGCGGACAATTCCGCCGCCGTAGGTGCCCACGTACAGATCCGCTCCGTGGTAGGCCAGGGCTGTGACCCATGGATGGGGCAGCTTTCCATCTCCAGCCAGGGTGCGCCAAGCCACCCGGGAACCTGAAATGGCACCGAGCCCCGAGGGAGTTCCGACGAAGAGGGGGTCTGATTCTTCAGGTCCCTGGACCAGCGCAAGGGCCTGGTTTCCAGGCAGGCCATGAAAGGCGGACAGCAAGCGTGACCCCGGCAGCAGCACGCCCTGGCCAAAGCCCACGACCACGCCCTCCCGAGTGGAGGCCAAGGAGAAGGCGGCACCTGCATCAAGAGGCTCTATCGGCCGAAGCATTCCACCTTCTAGCCGCGCGAAGCCTCTCAAGCTGGCCACGTGCAAGGTTCCGCCGGCATTTAGAAGCGCATTGACCCCCCAGGCGACAGAACCGGGCACTGCACTCCACATCCACGTATTTCCACTGGTTGCGCCGATTGCCAGCCCACCGTTGAAGAGCCCCACCACCAAGCGTTCACCCTGCCTGGCCAGCGCATTCACATGGCAAGGGCCCGGGGGGAGCGAGGCTGGACGGGGCCGCGCCAGGGTCCATCCACTGCTCATGCGCTGGAACAGGCCCGATTCCGTATCGGCGAAAAGCACGCCCTCGGAGGCAAAAACCTTTATTACTTTCGATGACAACAATTCCTCGGAGGGGCGCCCGGAGGCTTCGAAGCGCAACAGACGCCCTTCCGAAACCGCGAAAACCTGGGCTCCAAGCACCGCGAAGGCACTGGCGTCTTCTGCGCCAGAAACCGGCAGCAGAGGGCCTTCCAGCGGGCCGCGAGCGAGACCTTTGGGGGTGAGGACGACCAACTCCTTGCCAAGCGTGGCGATCCCGTCCACCCACGGATCCGTGGTGGGAACAGCCAAGGCCTGCATGCCGCCAAGCCGCTTCAATCCTTGTTCGCCACCGGCGAAAAGGGTACCGCCAGAGCCTGCCGCGATGCTTCGGACAGGTGTGCCATCCAGGCGTTCCACTACGTTGGCGCCCCAGGCCGCGCGGAAGAGACCCTCTCTCGCGCCAATGAGCAGTTCGCCTCCAGGTGTCTCTCGCAGATCCCGCACATGGAGGGTGCCGAATCCTGTCCGGGCTTCCTCCCAGGCCTTGTCCCGGCGCAGGAACAACCCACCGGCCGCCAGCCCCACCACAGCCCGGCCCCGCCAAAGGGCCAGGGCGGAGACGTGAAGTGTGGGTAGGCCCGCGGTGATATCTCCATTGCCATCGAAAACGCCAAAAGCGCCTGCGGTGATGAGACCATCAGGGGAAAGGCCCAGGGCCGAAACCTCGCCGCCTCCCCAGTGCTCCACCTGCATGGACGGCATGGCGAGGGGTGCGAATTGCAGAGCCTGAAGGTTCCGCGTCGGTGTGTCGAAGGCCTGGCGCACCTGGCGGGAGATCCGCCACCAGGCCACGCCCCCGCCAAGAAAGAGCAGGGCTGCGCCTGCGATGATGAGGCGATTGCGAATTGGTGATGTGCGCATAAGTGGAGACGTACCGGAAAGATGTCGGAAAAGGGCAAGGTGATGCAGCAGCACCAAAAAAGCGGTAGAGGAAGCCCTGACGGAATGGCTATGAAAACATGGGCTATTCCCTAATGGCTCCTAGAAAGATAGCCACACTTGCCGTTCTCGTCGCGGTTTATTCCAGCTGGTAAATGTCGCTGCCGGAACGCGGCATCCGCCCTGCCAAAGGGCAGGAATGAATGGACGAAGCAGAGCCGGAGATGGAATCTAGGGTTCTGGCTTTCCGGTCCGGGGAACGCGTTTACTATTTTTCCGGCTCGCGTTCAGTGTCTAATTTTGAGATCCCTGCGAGTGTCAATGATCCATGAACCACAGCCCCCGCCGTCCAATGCCAACAGCCTGAGTGAGGGGTGGCTGGATTCCCGGTGGTTTTTAATACTCCTGGTTGTCCTGGCCACAGGTCTGGTTTATTCAAACAGTCTATATGGTGGTTTTCTATATGATGATATTTACGATATACTTGAAAATACCTCCATTCAAAAATTGCTACCTTTAAAAGACGTTTTCATGATCGATAGAGGCGGCAGAATGAATATTCTGAACCGCCCTATAGTTAATCTAAGTTTTGCAATTAGTTATGCTATGGGTGGGTGGAAACCATTTTATTTTCATTTGATGAATTTATTTATTCATATTTCATCAACACTAGCATTATTTGGCATAGTCCATCGAGGTCTTTCTCTACCTAAATTGAAACGGAAATATGGCAGTAGTATTCCACTGCTTTCGATGTTGATCGCCACCGTCTGGGCAATACACCCCCTCCAAACAGAATCAGTCACATATATTACGCAACGTTTCGAATCGTTGATGGGTTGCTTTGCCTTGATCAGTTTTTATTGTGCGATAAGGGTGGCGGATTCGCCCTACCCAATACGCTGGTCCCTGCTTTCAGCTTTATCTTGCCTTCTTGCGCTAGGGAGCAAAGAAGTTGCGGTATCAATTCCTATTCTAATCCTGTTGTTTGATCGGGCGTTCATGGCTGGATCATTCAAGGAAGCTTGGCGCATTAGACGTCCGCTCTATCTAGGGCTCCTCGTTGCCTGGTGTTGTTTTGGCTGGGTCCAGATAGAGGCGCAGGGACGGGATCAATGGGCAGGGTTCGGATTGGCAATGCCGTGGTGGAAATATGCCCTTAGTCAGCTAGGAGTCATTCTTCATTACCTTCGCTTGGTGGTATGGCCTCACCCGCTTTGTATTGATTACAGGTGGCTTCCGGCTAATACACTGGGCCAGATCCTACCCGGAGCCATTGTGGTTGGAGGGCTTTTAGCGGGAACGGTGTTCTCCCTGTTCCGAAAGCCGGGAGTGGGCTTTTTTGGAGCGGCCTTTTTCATGATTCTGGCACCCACCTCCAGCTTCATGCCCATCGCGGATTTAGCGGTCGAACATCGGATGTATTTACCACTCGCACCTGTAATCGCCTTTATTTTCATTAGTGGCTATCATTTAATTCAGACCATTCAAGGACAACAATGGATATCTTGGGCCAGGCTCCGTGTATTGCTCATTGGTATTATCGCCATGATGATCGCTTGTTTGGGAATATTAACCTATCTTCGAAATGTAGATTACTACAATCAATTTAACATATGGGAAGACACTGTCCGCAAGGTCCCGAACAACCCTAGGGCGCATCTTAATTATGGAAGCGCTCTCAAGAAGGAAGGGTTTTTTGATGCTGCAATTGTGGAATATAAAAAAGCCATTGAATTAGCCCCGCGCATTCCAATGGCCTATACCAATCTGGGTTCGATATATAGTGAATTGGGAGAAATAGACACCTCTCTTGATTATTTGATTAAAGCGGTTAATCTGGATCCAGAAAACCCTAAATACATCCGAAACCTTGGGGTAGTCCTTGTAAAGAAAAAAGCATATGAAGATTCATTGATATGTTTTGAAAAATCGGTACAACTTTCACCAACATATGCACCTGGTTATGCAAGCATGGGTGAAGTGTATTTCATCAAAAAAGATTATAAAAAATCAATATCGAATTTCAAACAGGCCATCAAAATCAACCCCGGAGAGTTCAAATACCACTGGGGAATAGCCATTTCATATCTGGAGTCTGGAGAAGAGGCTGCGGCGGCCGACGCCTTTAAAAAGGCCCTGCAATTGGCTGAGAGACCGGCCGGCTGGACTTCTCTTCAGGGGTGGATCTACTGGCAATATCAAAAAGATTCCCAAGCCATCCCTCCCCTTAGGGAGGCGTTAAGAATGAAACCCGATGACGTTCAATCCATGTTCCGTCTGAGCTGGGTTCTATCAACCAGCCCCGATCCAAATATCCGAAATGGCGCAGAATCTCTCAAATGGGCCGAAGCAGCTCTTTCTTCAAATCCTAATCGTCCGCCGCAGATCCTAGATGCGCTGGCAGCGGCATTGGCCGAGGTTGGAAGATATTCAGAGGCCCAATCAATAATTCAAGAAGCGATAAGTAAAACCAGCGGGGTAGAGCCGCCCCTGGTTGAGGATCTTAAAGTCCGTCTCGTTTTGTATGAGAATAATAAACCGTATAGAGATCTAAATCGCAAAAGTGCTATGCAAGTATCCAGCTCACATAGAAAATTATCCCCAGAGATCCTGTAGTCATTCGAATTTCCCCGCGCACACTGCTAATTTGCAAGATGAATCTCCGCTGGTCTTGATTAAATTATTTCTCTGAAGTTTCAAGAATGGAGCAGGGGCAGACATGACCATCAATCGCAATATCTTCGATGAGCTTTTCGTCCTGGAACTGGCCAATAACCATTGGGGAAGCTTGGACCGTGGGATCCAGATCATCCGGGAATTCACCCGGGTCGTCCGCTACAACAGTGTCCGGGCCGCCATCAAACTCCAGCTACGGGACGTGGAGCAATTCATCCATAGGGATTTCCGGGATCGTTCCGATATCCGGTACATCAAAAAGATCCTCGACACCCGCCTTGATGCAGATGCGTACGCCAACATGTGCGATGAAGTCCGGAGGGGGGGATGCCTACCCATGGCCACGCCCTTCGATGAAGCTTCCGTGGATCTTTGTTTGGAACTTGGTATTGAGATCATCAAACTTGCCAGTTCAGATTTGAACGATTGGGTCCTGATAGAGAAGATCGCCAAAACGCGTCTCCCCGTCATTGCCTCCACAGGCGGATCCACCCTTAAGGATCTGGATGATCTGGTCACCTTCTTCACCCGGCGAGACATCCCTTTGGCCCTCAACCACTGCGTCTCGCTCTACCCCACAGAGGATGGGGAGCTTGAACTCAACCAAATTGATTTCCTGAGAAATCGCTATCCAGGCCTGACCATCGGTTTCTCAACCCACGAACACCAGGACTGGATTTCAAGCGTCATGATGGCTTATGCCAAAGGCGCGCGGACCTTTGAACGGCATATTGATATTGAGACCGAGGGTTTTCCGAAGCCCTCTTCCTACTGTTCCACACCGGAACAGGTGGATACATGGTTCAAGGGGTTCCTCAAAGCCAGAGAGATGTGCGGTGCGCCCGGCACCCAGAAACGCATTCCCCCCGACCGCGAAGTGAAATACCTCGACGCGCTGGTGCGAGGCGTCTACGCCAAACAGGACCTTCCCGAAGGGCACATCCTTACAGCCGAAGACTACTATCTGGCCGTCCCGTTGCAAAGAGGCCAGATCTCCTGCCGGGAATTGTTCAATGAAGACCGATTGACAAGGGCAATTAAAGCTCATGAATGCATCACTATTGACCATCTTGATAATGCATATGCCCATGTGTTGGAACTCAGGGAATTGATCCAGCGCCGTGGAATATAAATCAATAAAGCCCCTGTTTATTATCTTCTGGGTCGGATTACAGACAAATCTTGACTCTCTGTCAACCTAAATATCTAAAGCGGCTATCTGTTATGGAAAATTTACATAATCCAAAAGTTTCAGTGTGCGTGATTACCTATAATCAAGAAAAATATATTCGACAATGTTTACAAAGTTTGATTGATCAAGAAACCGATTTTGATTTTGAAATTATAGTAGGGGATGATCATTCCGGAGATGGAACTCGAATTATTCTGTTGGAATATTTAGAAAAATATCCACAAATTGTCAAAATAAATATTCAAGTGGCAAATACCGGAGGCTCAAAGAATTATATTGATACTCATGCCTTAGCGCGGGGGAAATATGTTGCCCATCTAGATGGTGATGACTATGCACTACCTGGTAAACTGCAGGCTTTAGCTGATTTCTTAGACAATAACTCTAAATATAATATCGTATGGCACCGTATGTATTATTTAAATGATATATCTGGAGTCATGGCAGAAGATTTGATTCAAATTGACAAGTTACCCAAAGGTGGTTGTGGTCGTATTGATCTTTTGCGGTTCGGGACCATTGGCATGCATGGCTCAATGATGTATAGACGTCCTGCTCGTGATTTTGATCTTCCAGAATTCCCAGTGCTGGATTTCTTTGCTCAAGTGGAGCGAATCGGATCGGGCGTTGCTGGTTTCGTGGGCTCGTATCCTTTTGGGGTATATAGGGTTGGGAATACTCCAAATGATCCACGAGACAATTTTCAAAAATCACTTTTATATTTTACAAAAAAATATCCAGAATATAAACGAGAAATATCTACAGCCGCTTTTGTATCATTTATATCTTCTGTAAAAAATATGGCATGGAGAACTTGCCTTCTTTTCTTAAAGGTTCTATGGACAACCTTCCGGTTGAGCACATTGTTTGATTTTTGGCGATACCGACACGTTTATGCAATGCTTAGGCCTCCACGTGAAGTTCAATATCCCAAGCGTTAACCTCATTTGGTGCGGGCACCAATGCTACCTGAGGATGCATAGTAAACAGATTCCCATGAAACTGGACTATGATGGCCAAAGAAAAGCCTATAGTCACTGTTTTGTTCCTTCAGCTTATGGGGAATCTCCCAGAGGTCCTCAGGTTTGTGATAGGCCGAAATGGCTAACCGAGGCTTGAATTCTCTTATTACTTGAGACGCGCCTTCAAGGGCTGCCATCTCAGCGCCCTCAATATCCATCTTAATTACGTTGACGCGCGAAAGTTTTTTGTTGGAAACATAATCATCGAGCGTCGTCGTTGAGAACGAATCAATGCATAACCCACCGGGTGTAATTGAGGTTGCATCATCTTGGGATCCAACCACCTCCTGAGAAGTATCGCCAACGGCCAGCACATTGATATGAAGAACATGCGAAATTTTCGGATTCAGTGATGCTTGCAATTGGCAGTAGCGAGCATGCAGTGGCACTGGGTCAAACAAATGCACTTCGCCCTGTATGCCTACAAGTCCAGCAATCAGCACTGAAATTTCGCCAATACAAGCACCGCAGTCCAGCACGACATCACCTGCAACGGGAGTCAAGTCAACCGAATCCCGTTGAATAAAATATTGCCGATAACTATTTAATAGATGGATTTGTGTTTTGGTCGATATTACCTTAAGCGGCGATATTTGATGTTGATGATTTAATTCCAGATTAAACACCCGAAGAGGTAAACCAATGTAATCGAGAGGTAGGTCCTTTGAAAGGAAAGGTTCTTCATTTATTAATGACACAAAATCTTCAAAATTTATGCGTGGGAAATAGAATTGGCTGTAGCTAGAGCACCTAAGGATCAACATGCTGTCGAACAGAAGCTTGCTTAGCCCATCCTCAAGTAATTCCCTCGCCTCCCATAATAAGGTTGCATGCTTGTTGACCCATTCTTGAGATACCCCACTAGGAATTCGCATCGGCATTCGCTGGAGCACCTTGGAAAGCATATGTTTGGCAATCCTACTGATCCCTTTGGGGTAGCGTTCAAACCATCCCCATTCAAATTCAGAATCTACACGTTTCTTTCTATTGGAGTTTTGGTAGAAATCGAACTGCCAATTTAGGCTGGATAACCAGTTGCCACGAGCGGTAATGACTCCGCCTATGTTTTTATTATCAGCAAATTTATTAGTCATATTCTGCATCTCTCTACCCGGTTCGATTATTCATGAAAGTATAGTTGCCATTTGTGGTGGATTGTTTCTCTACCCAACCTCGACCCCATGGCAGATACTGCCACCGTAACTGCGCCAAGTAGAAGAATCATCAAGGTCATCGGTAATCTTTCTCCTGACTGACTAATCCTGCTATTAGTGGCCAACATTAAAGTATAGCCAAGGGAAACGGTACACAAGCTCAAGCCCAACAAGAATCCAACATCATGCACTATCCATGAGATATGTTGACCCTTAAAAAACCTATGGTGAATTATTGGTAACCAAAACACAAAGAAAATAGCCATTGTACCTAGCCACGCATAACCCGCACCGTTGATGCCATACTTCCCAACTGACCAGAGCAATCCCGGTAAAAATATAGCCAAAAATAAAGGAGTTTCGATAAGGTGTAACCTTAAATCGCCTTTGGCAAATTGCAGGCAATAAGCGAGACTTCCTATAGCAAGCATTCCATTACCTAGTGCATAGAGCATTAGTATAGGCGCGGCTTTCCGAGCAATTTCAGCATCACCCGTCCAGGCCCATAAAATTTGCTCAGCAAAGAAAGCCAGCACCAGCGTGGCGGGGATGGCAATTATGCACACCAATTGCGTGGCGTTGCGGTAGAGGCGAATCACACCGGCTTCATCGCCTTCGGCATTCAACTTGACCATCCTTGGCAGCAACGCGCTGCTGATGGGGGCGCTGATGAGTCCAATCCCGCTAGCCACAAGCACTGCCAGGATGAAGTAAGCGTAATCCTGTAATGGAAGCAGTTTTGACAGTACCAACTTGTCCGTTTGTGTTACCAGCACCCATAGCGAACTGGTGAAGGCAATGCTAAGTGAAAACTTGAGCACAGGTTTGAGCGGAGTCCAGTCCCACGGCAGTTGCTGTTCTGAGGGAATTCCGGGCAATAGTTGATAAGCATAGATAATCAGGCCTGCAATTTCGATCACCGCTACTCCGAGCTGAAAGCTGAAAAAGATCGTCGGTGTCACACCTACAAACATCAATACAGGCAACACAGCAACAAAGCGCAATGACGCAATCACAATGTTGTAGCCACCCAACCAAACCAATCGTTCCGAACCACTGATCGCGCCGCTATACAGCCCGCACATCCACCGCAAGGCAATTATCACCGCCATCAGCTCAATGGCTGTCTGCACCTCGGCAACAGGCAGGTGCGACGCACGCAACCAGTCATGAGCGATATAACGGGACGCAGCAAACAATGCAGCGCCACCTGCCAGCGCCACAACCAAAAACACTCCCTCCAGCGCACGCACCAAGCGGCGATAGCTCAAAACAGTGGTTGCGCCACCACGGAAGCGGGCTGTCTCGCGTGCCATCGTAGGTGTTAAGCCCATATCCAGCAAGAGGAACCATGCTTGCAGCATCGCGTAGAACCCGACAAGCCCATAGGCCTCTGTGCCCATGTGCTTGATGTACAGAGGCACCATGATGATGCCAAGCAGCGTGACGTAGAATTGGCTCACGTAATTGGCGAAGATGTTGCCTTTGAGGGACATTTAGCGGCAATCGCTAATTGCGTTTCCGCCGCGTCCACACATCAGGAAGATGCTCGAACACAGATCCGGGTACTGCTGGCCAAGCTTGTAGCACCCTTCCATGTATTCCTTGGAGATGATGTCCGTTTGCAGCAACCGGTCCCATTGGAAGTTTGCAAGGGCCTTGAAGAAAATGCCGGAGCGATGAATCACATTCAATCCCGCAGCCATAGCATCCCGCTCCAATGTGTCCATGGTGTAAGTGCGGCAGTGCCCATGCTCAGCCTCGGCCGGTGTGACTGCCGTATTATGCGGGATCAATCCCATCTTTACGGCGATCTGCCGAGAAGGCGCATTCGCGTTGGGGCACACTAGGAACAACCTGCCTCCCTCGGCCAACCATTCGTCGTTGATGCGTTTCAGCACCAACACGGGATCATCCAGGTGTTCCAGCACATGAGTCAGGACGATGTTGTCATACCGCTTGGGCAAGGATAAGTTCTCGAAGCGTGAGTGGACGAACTCAACCTTGCCGCCCAGCTTTTGTTTCGCTTCGGAGATGGCGATATCCGACGCTTCCACGCAGGTGACATCCTCGAAATAAGGCAAGAATTTTTTGGTGAAGTCCCCTTTGAAGCTTCCTAGTTCGAGCAAGCTGCCCTTGTTGAAGAAGGGCTCGAAGGATCTGATCATGAAGGGATGCATCACGTCGAAGTCGAAACTGTAGGCGTATTTGTGATCGTCTGTATCTTCCAATTCGACGTTGTAGTCACGCTCACGGTTCATGCTCGTCCCCGTTTTCCAAAGGCAGATCCATAGTAACGAATGGTGCATTCACCTTGCACACGAGGAAGCCACTCTTTTCATATAGCTTGACGGCGGATGTGTTGTCCTCCGCAACCTCCAGACTGATCTGCCGCATGCCCAATACCTTCATGTGTTCGATGCAAAGCTCCATCAAACCCGCAGCGATGCCTTTTCCCATCCACGCCTTCAACACGCTGACACTGGTGATGTAGGCGATGCGCTTCTGTTGGTCGTTGCAATATGCTGCCACCAAACCGACCAGTATGCCGCCCGACCATGCCTCGAACCGCACTGCTTTACTCATGATCTTTTTCGCATAGTCATTTATCTCGACTCGGCTACTTAATGGCGGAAGGAAATCGGTATCACAGCTCGAAAGGTGATCGCTGATCTCCGCCTCGGAAGCCTTGTTCAAAAGGAATTCGACCGATTCGCTCATGTTTCCAACTCGGCGAGACCAAAGCCGTAGCGTCCGAACTCGTTGCCGTTGTAAAGCAAGTAAACCTTCCCATCGCACTTGAAGACGTGCGGATAGCACAACATATCCGAATCCCAGTCTCCGGGTGTGGGGTCGAGCCGTAGATCATCGTCGTCCCGAGTCCAATTTGCCAGATCATCTGACCAAGCATGGCCGATGCGATAACTGCGATCACTGCCACTACGGAAATCAAACGATTGGCGGTAGCAGAAGAACATGTGGTAGCGGCCCTCGATATCAATCACCGTGGGTAGAGCCTGGCTTTCATCCGCGCCTAGACGGTCGGCAATAATCTGCCGCGCTTCCTCCTTCACCCAGTTGATGCCGTCCTTGGATACCGCATGGCCAATCTTGTAAGTGCGATCTGGTGGCGCATCTGGTGAAAACTTTTTCCAGCCCGTACCGAAGATGTACCACATATGGAAGAGGCCGCCGATGACTCTCACAAAGCCATCACCAACCAAACAAGGCTCATGCAGCGATGCTGCCAATACCGGCCCGTCGCCGATGCGTTGGAAGGTAAGGCCATTGTCGTGGCTGATGGCCAAGCCGATGGCTGTATCCACCGAGACGGATACCCGCCGGTTCCATCCGCAGGTGTAACCATACACCGCGGCGCCATGACGCATGACGCTCATCGGGAAAATGCCATGCTCATCGAAGCAGCCGAGTCCGCCGAGTGGAATGACCGTCTGATTGGATACGTGGATTACATCTCGCAGGTTTTTTGCATATCAACAAAGGCGATATGGCTCAAGTATTTCCCATTGTTCTTATCCGCTGCGCGAGTAGAGAAATAAATGCGCACGAAATCATCGAACACCAAAGCTTGCGGTGATTGCGCGAACTGCACGCAGTTATTCTGCAGTTTGTGCTGCGTTGGGTCGAATATCTTGCCGAGCTTCTTCCACCTCATCAGCTCATCCCCTGTCCAACATTCCATCAAGTACAGCGAGTCCGAAGCCCTCTCGGCCGACTTCGTTCCCGAGGTAAGCCAGATAGACCTTTCCATCCAGTTCGAACACATGTGGATAGCTGATCATTTCCGCATCCCAGCCTTCTTCGGACACATCGATGCCTGCCTTCGAATCGTCCCGCGTCCAATCGACCAGGTTAATGCTGGATGCGTAACCGATGCGGTAGCCATTTTGCTTGCTCCGGTAGTGGCTGCTATGGCGGTAGCAGAAGAACATGTGATATTTGCCGTTTGCATAGAACACGTCAGGGCTGGCTTGCGCCTCGTCTTCTTCGATGCGGCTCTCAATCAGGTCTTTGTTGACCTTGTTCCAAAGAATTCCATCTTCCGAAGTCGCCAAGCGGATTTTGTAGACGGGCTCCGCGCGCCCATCCACCAGCTTCCACTTGCGTCCCGCGATGTACCACAAATACCAGATGCCATTGAAACGCCGGATCTTCGGCCCGCTCAACACGAAAGGCTCGTCTGGTGAATACGACAATACCGGGCCGGTACCAAGTCTGGAAAAGGTACTGCCTTCATCGTGGCTGATGGCCAGGCCGATCGCCACGTTGAACGGCACCGATTCGCAGCGTGTCCATCCCGCGTAATAGGCGCGCACTTCATCACCGTTGCGGATGACGGAAACAGGGTAAGTGCCGAATTCGTCGAATTCGCCCAGCCCGCCCAAACTAAGGATGGGTTGTTCGCAGACATGCCGCACTTTGAACAGGTCAGTGCGATCAAGTTCGACATAGGCGGAGTAGCTCACGTACTGGCCATTCTCATCTGCTGGCGGGCGACAGGAGAAGTAGATGCGTACGAAATCATTGAACACCAAAGCCGCCGGCGCTTGTGCGAACTCCTTCAGCCAGCTGCGCCCTTCCACCTGTTGCGGCGTGAATACCTTGCCTAATTTCTTCCATTTGAACATGGATCAGATCAACTCATAGTTAGTCGCGATGCAAGTCCGGATGGTATCGGCCGGATTGAACATCATCACATCAATGATCGATAGCGAAGGCACGAACGCATCGCCAAACTGCATATACTCGAAGGGTTTCGATTGAATGAATTTCAAATCAATCCCCTTCTCCCTGAATGTCGGTGTTGAATATAGTTCTTTACCGCCGATTGCATTCACATAGGTGTTTGCGCCAACCGCTTCGCACAAGGCGAGCACCTTGTCCTGATTCTTGAGGCCATGGTCGATCGCGATGCTGGAAGAGGCCCGAATCTCCGTGGTGATGCCCAAGTGCTCGCAGGTTCTGACGATGGAGTTGTGCAGGAAGCCAAATAGATTCGTTTCTCCGTGCCGCACGATTTGCTCGACCAGCGGGAACGTCTGCTTGAAATATGGCGCGCGCCGGTATGCTCCCTTGAATTGATTGAGCAATTTGTCGCGATTGAAATCCACCGCCAGCTCCCGTTCGCTCACATCCAGATAGTCTGAATCGCTTTTCAGCGGCAGCGAGAAGAGCACGTCTTTGCCATTCTGCAACATGCGGTTGCGGTTGATCCAACCCTTCTTGGTGTATTTGATGTTGTCATACACGATGAATTGATCGACCGCTGCGACCAGCTGGAAATAGCCGATGTAGGGAAGGAAATACGGTTGCATGATGGCCAGCCTCATCTCGCCTCCCAAATGGGGTTGCTCATAGGTTGGGCGGACACTTTTATTGGGTCACGATGAAACGGCTGATTTCATCGACTATCGACATGTCCAAATTGGGATAGATCGGCAAACAGAGGACTTGCTGTGCTGCTGCAGTCGCTATCGGCAGATTTTCTTTCTGCGAGGAAGGCAACCCACGATACATGGGGAATTCCGATATCAACGGATAAAAATAGCGACGAGGATGGATGCCGATTGCTTTGAGCTTCTGGTTAAGGTCGTCCCGGCTTATCGAAAATCCGTATCCACAAGGATCGGGAAATAGGCATAGTTGGGGGTATTCTCACCCGGATCATCCAAACATCGGATACCCCTCGCTCCTTTGAGGCGTTCACGATAGGCGGCGTCAATGGTTTTGCGTTGCCGGATCGCTTGGTCAACGTATTTCAACTGCAAGAGTCCCAGAGCCGCGTTGAATTCGCTCATCTTGCCGTTGATTCCGGGCTCCACTACGGTGACTTCGCCAACATGGCCGAAGTTCTTCAGTTGATCAATGCGGACCTTGGTCTTGGCATCTGGGCAGACAATTGCGCCGCCTTCAAAGGTATTGAACACTTTGGTCGCATGGAAACTCAGCACGGATAGATCGCCATGCCGGAGGATGCTGCCCGCGGCATCCTTTACACCAAAGGCGTGGGCCGCATCGTAAATGACCTTGAGGTTGTAGCTGTCCGCGATCTTCTGGATCCCTTCCACGTCGCAGGGGTGTCCATAGCAATGCACAGGCATGATGGCTGTGGTTTGTGGGGTGATTGCCGCCTCGATTTTGGCCGGATCCAGATTGAGCGAATTGGGGTCGATGTCCACGAACACCGGCTTGATACCGTTCCACAGCAGGGAATGAGAGGTTGCCACAAAGGAGTATGGAGTGGTGATGACCTCGCCTGTGATCCGCAATGCCTGCAATGCGGTGACCAGGGCAATGGTGCCGTTTGTGAACAAGGCAATGTGCTCGATACCCAAATAGTCGCCCAAGGCTTTTTCCAATTGCTGGTGGAATGGACCACTATTCGTGAGGATTTTGCTTTCCCAAATCTTTTCCAGATAGGGAATGAACTCCTCAAGCGGCGGCAAGTAGGGTTGGGTCACATAGATTGGTTTTTCCATGTCTTTCCTTACTGTCCCAGGTGCTGGGTACACCACTTCATCGTTGTTTTTATTCATACGCTCATGCCGTGTTTTCCCAGGCACCAGGCCACGGTCTGCTCAAGCCCTTTTTCGAAGGTGGTCTGAGCTTGCCATCCCAGCTCTGTGCGGGATTTCGTAGCATCTATGGCATATCGCCGGTCGTGTCCTGCCCGGTCCGGGACAAAGCTCTTGAGGTTGCGGCTCGTCCCCTGGGGCCGTTGGAGCATGGCGTCCACGGTGTCGCAAAGAAGGTCAATGAGGTCCAGGTTGGTCCGTTCGTTGTCGCCACCCACACAGTAGGTCTCACCTGTCTTACCCTTCAGCATTGCGGTCTCCAGGGCGGCACAGTGGTCCTCCACGTAGAGCCAGTCGCGCACGTTCATGCCATCCCCATAGATGGGGATGGGCTCGTTCTTCGCCATGCGCGAGATGGCCAGGGGGATCAGCTTCTCAGGATGCTGCCGGGGGCCATAGTTATTTGAACAGTTGGTGGTGACGGTGTTCAGGCCGTAGGTGTGGTGATAGGCCCGCACCAGATGGTCGCTGCCTGCCTTGCTGGCACTGTAGGGGCTGTTGGGGGCGTAGGCCATGGCTTCATGGAACTTGCCTGTATCACCCAGGGAGCCATACACCTCGTCGGTGCTGATATGGAGGAAGCGACAGCCTTTTTCGCCCGCCCAGGCTTGGCGGGCGGCCTCCAGCATGGAGAAGGTGCCTACCACGTTGGTCTGGATGAAGGCCGCAGGGCCCGTGATGCTGCGGTCCACATGGCTTTCCGCAGCCAGGTGGAAGATCTTCTTCACACCATGGCGCTCTATAAGGCTGCGAACCAATCCGAGATTCTGGATATCACCCACGACGAGTTCCACGTTCTGCAATCCATCAATTTGGGTCCGGTCCGCCGCGTAGGTGAGTTTGTCCAGGACAATGATGAGATCGTCCGGGTGGGTGCGATGCCAATGGTGGACAAGGTTGCTGCCGATGAAGCCAGCGCCGCCGGTGATGAGGATCGTTTCAGACATGCATATCCTCGGTGCGTGCCAGTCCCCGCAGATAGGCGCCATACTCGGTCTTGGAGAGTTCCTCAGCCATCGCAAGGACCCTCGCCTTGTCAATCCACCCGTTTTGAAGCGCAATTTCTTCTAAACAAGCCACCATGAATCCCTGGCGTTTCTGGATTGTGCCGACGAACAAACTGGCCTCCAACAAGCTCTCGTGGGTTCCTGTATCCAGCCAGGCAAAGCCACGCCCAAGGGGATAGACCTGCAGCTTGCTTTCCTCGAGATAAATCTTGTTCAGATCCGTGATTTCGAGTTCCCCACGTTTCGACGGCGAGAGCGCCTTGGCATGGGACACGACATTCCGGTCGTAAAAATAAAGCCCCGTCACAGCCCAGTTGGATTTTGGAGCAGAAGGCTTCTCCTGGATTGACAGGGCGCGGAATGCATCATCGACTTCGATGACCCCAAATCGTTCAGGATCTTTGACTTTGTAGGCGAACACTCCAGCGCCATCCGACAGCTGCGCAGCCTGGCGCAACATGGGCGTAAATCCTTGGCCGAAAAATATATTGTCTCCCAGGATCAGACAGCAGGTATCTCCTTCGAGAAAAGATTCTCCAATCAGGAAAGCTTGGGCCAATCCCTCTGGTTTCGGTTGGATGGAATAGTGCAGGGAAACCCCCCACTGGGAGCCATCTCCAAGCAGATCCTGGAAAAGCGGCAGATCGTGAGGCGTGGAAATAACGAGGATTTCCCGAATCCCCGCCAACATAAGAACAGAAAGCGAGTAGTAGATCATTGGTTTGTCATACACGGGCAGCATCTGTTTTGAGATGGCCTTGGTCACCGGGTACAGGCGTGTTCCCGAACCGCCCGCCAGAACAATCCCCTTCATTTAGCGGCCCCCCAAGACTCCATCGTGCCAATTTAAATCATTGCTTTTGCATGCATTGCCTTTTTCATTATTCCGTCCTGTTCCGTCAGGTGAGAAAAACAATTTAATTCCAGCCAACAGAGAATATATGCGGTGTCTCATCGCGCAAAACAGAAGAAGTGGCACATGAAGCAGAAATTCTGTCCTCCGGGAATACTGATCGAAGTCGGGTGGGTTGTCTTGATAGATCGCGGTGTGCTGTTGTCTAACCTGCTTGGTCCAAGTCGGGGGAATCGAGGATAGCATTCCTGGTGGGGTTGGCATGGGTGGTTCCAAGGACATACTTGATCCAAAGACGCAGTTAGAAGCCTTGCTTTCCGAGCCCCCGGATCAGGCGCGGACGCGGGCTGCAGAAGTATGGCCCGCCCATTCCAAAGGTAAGAAGCTGGTGCTTTTCGGAGCGGGCCAATTGGGCCGCAGCGCCCACCGCAAACTCTCCACGCTTGGATACGAGGTGGTGGCGTTTTGCGATAACAATCCAGCGCTGTGGGGGCAGACAGCCCAGGGCGTTGAAATCCTTTCGCCAGCATCCGCAGCCGAGCGATTTTCAGAGACGCTTCCTTTTGTCGTATCCATCTGGAGAGCGGAAGGTAGCCATCGCTTTTTGGATACACGCGATCAACTGAAGGCCCTGGGCATCCGATCGGTGGTTCATCTCGGCATCGTGTTCTGGCACCATCCGGAGTTATTCCTGCCCTATTTCGCCATGGATCTTCCACACAAGGTCTTGGAGTGTGCGGGCGATGTTCTCAGGGCCTTTGAACGCTTCGAAGAAACCGAATCGCAGAAGGAATTCACAGCCCAGATTGGTTGGCGCCTAAGCCTGGATTTTGAATGGCTGCGCCCACCGTGCCCGGACCCTGAATATTTCAGCCCCTCTATCTTTCCGCCCATCGCTGGCGAGGGGCTGGTGGATGGCGGCGCCTTCGACGGCGACTCCTTTTCCCACTTCGCGGCCTACTCGCCGAAGCATGGACCCGCCTGGCTTTTCGAACCTGACCCCTGCAATTTCGAGGCTTTGAAAACTAGGCTGGCCGCTCTGACCGGTTCAACGGATTCCAAGGTCCAGGCCTTCAATCAGGCGCTCGGGAAAGGGGCTGGTTGGTTGGCTTTTGAGGCGAATGGCACAGCTTCTGCCCGAGTTTCCTCGAATGGCGAGGTGCGCGTGCCTGTGGTTGCCCTGGACGAGGTGCTTCCTCCAAATGCGACGGCGCTCCTCAAATTGGATATCGAAGGTGCGGAACTGGAAGCGTTGGAAGGAGCGCAACACTGGATCTGCAGGACCGCCCCCAGATCTGCCATTTGTGTCTACCACTGCCAGGACCATCTCTGGCGCATTCCCCTTCTGCTCAATCAATTGAGACCTGACTACCAGATGGTCCTTCGCTGCCACAGCACCGAAATATTCAACACCATCTGCTACGCCCAAATTCGCTAGTCCAGTGAGCTCGGATCCAAAGGAATCAACATGTTGCCTTTGAATTCCTCTCTGGGAAGGAAGGGCGCCAGATCCTCGAGAGGGGATGTCACCATGCGCCCATCTTCGAGGCGGCGGGACGTGAGTTTGGGCGCGAAGGACTGCTCCAGGTCTAGAATGACCTCGCAAAGGACCGGCCCCTGTTGGGCTGCTGCGAGGGTATTGGCGATGCCTTCCTCCATGCCAGCGTGGTTTTCCACCCGGAAGTAGGGAATTCCGTAGGCAGCGCAGAGCTTCTCGAAATCAGGGAAGCCCAGGCCGCTTTCAGTGCCGCACCCCACCACATTGTCCGGGAAGAAGGCGCGTTGGGTCTGACGGATGGAGTGATAGCCCTGGTTGTTGTAAAGGAAGATTGCGATCGGCAAGCGATGGGTGGCCAGGGTTTGCAGTTCCTGGATGTTCATCTGGATGCTGCCGTCCCCGGCCATGCACACCACGGAGCGTTTTTGGCCTGTCTCATCCTCGGTGGCTACGCAAGCGCCTAAGGCTGCCGGCAGATCATAGCCCATGGACGCGCAACCTGAATTGGTGCAGAGCCGTTGATCTTTTTTAATGCGGGCTGCCTGGAAAGTCGTGACACAGGCCGTGCCATCGCCGGTGACTACGATCTGCCCTTCGGGCAACTGATTGAACAGGGCTTCTGCGAAGCAATAGGGATTCACCGACGCCGTATTTGCACGGTACTCGTCCAGTACGACGGGGTATTTTGCTTGACGCGACTTGCACCAGGCAAGGTAGGTCCGATGGGATTCGGTGGGCCCTTGGGCAGCGATATCCAGCATCGCTTCCAGAAAAACCTGCAAATCAGCATGGATGGGAAGGTCCAAGTGAAGGGTGGATTTATCCAGCTCCAGCGCGTCCACATCCACCATCACCTTGTAAGCCGCCCGGGCGAAAGAGGACCAGTTGTAGCTGATCTGCCGGATATTCAACCGGCACCCGAGAACGAGCACGAAGTCCGCATTCTGAACCGCGAAATTCCCCGACCGGTTTCCGATAGTGCCGGGGCGGCCCACATAGCAAGGGTGGCCTTCGGGCAAAAGGTCGTGGGCATTGAATGCCGTGGCTACAGGAATTCCAAGGCGGTCCACCAATTGCTGGAAGAGTCCATAGGCGCCTGAGATGCGGACCCCCGTTCCCGGAAGGATCACTGGCCGTTTGGATTGCATCAGCCGGACAAGCGCTTGCCGAGCGAGGGCGCGGACATCTGATCGGGGTTGGTCCACCCGCTCCGCGTCCTCAGCCGGATCGTATGCCGCAAGGCTCTCTGGATCCACATAGGCACCTTGCACATTCATGGGCACATCAATCCACACGGGCCCTGGCCGGCCGCTCTGCGCGAGATGCAGGGCCCGTTCCAGGTGGTAGCGGATGCTTTGGGGTTCGGTGACCAGCACGGCGTATTTCGTCAGGGGGGACACGATGCGCACGATATCGACTTCCTGATCCCCGAGCTGCCGTAGCCCTGCAGGCCCCGCGCAAGCCACCAGGGTTTCGGTGCGTACTTGGCCCGAGACCACGATCATGCCGATGGAGTCGGTCCATGCGCCGTGGATGCCCGTCAAGGTGTTCAAACCACCCGGCCCCGACGTGACGTTGACAGCCGCCAACCGCCCCGTCAGGCGGAAATAACTCTCGGCGGCGATGGCGCAGGCTTGTTCGTGGTGGCAGGCCACGTACTTCATGGTTTTGCAACGCCCGAAGGCGTCGTTCAGGTGCATGGCGCCTCCGCCAGTCACCAGGAATACATGGCGGACGCCATGGGCCGCGAGGGTCTGGGCGATGTAGTCTGCGACGCGAATCATATGGCGGCCCTTCATCTGTCTACTGGTCCAATGGTCTTTGGGAAATCTACTTTGTTTTCGAGGTGTGGATTTCAGGTTTTCCGTTTCGCCAATAAAGAGATCACGCGGCCGTCCTGTCGAGTGGCGAAAGCGCAGGCCTCGACCAGCATTCCTGCGCGCCCACAGGCCATCCGCAGGGAGGTTTCATCGAAGAGGTTGATGTGTTCATGCAGTTTTGGAAATCCCAGGGGAGGAACAATGCCGAGCGCCACGCGGCAGGAAGTGGACAAGAAATCGGCCAACCGGAGCAGTGTTCCATGGCGGGAGAGCCAGGCTAGATAGCGCTTTTGAAGCGCTCCTTTTCCGCTCCAAATGCGGTACCTCTCATGGGGGACTTCGACATACAGCGCGCCGCCGTCCGGCCGCAGGAGCGTGGCGAGCCGTTGAAGCAACTCAACGGGGTCGTTTGCATGCTCAAGCACATGGTTCAACAAGATGAGATCGTAGCTGCCGGGTTCCAGGGCTCCCTCGTCACTGATTTTGGTGACGCCGTGTATGGGTGCCGCTGCGGAAACCTCGAACACATGCCTGCTGGTTCCGATCCCTTCTGGAATGAATTGGCCCGAATCCCCGCCGAAGTCCAGAACGCGCTCAGTGGCTTCCACCTTGTGGTGTTTCAAGAAAGCGCTGAGATAGGCGTTGCGCTGAGCGACCACTTTCGGGTCATGTCCTGTGCCCTGGTTGTGGCGCTCGCTGTACCAAGGCTCGAAGCGATGGCGGATTCGGAAATAGGGCCCACCTCGGTAGTCCCGGTAAAGGCGGTTCAATTCGTCGGGTTCAAAGCGTCCACTGAAATACCGTAGACCGCAACGCTTGCATTCCAGCAGTGAGCAGGGCGAGATTGATGATTCCAGGGCGAACGTCGCGATGAATGGCGCCACGAGGCTTGGCCACCTGCGTCCCTCGCCACATCCGCAGACGGGGCATTGTGAGATGGTCTTCAAGCCCCCTCCATGCGTTGCGGCCAAGGAATACAAACATTCTCGTGGTGATGGTGGTCGGCACTCAAGGCGTTGCCTCGTGAGTTATTTTGTCCCGGTGCCATGCCAAGGTCCGCTCGATGGTGGCCGTGAGATTGATGGATTGGCGAAGTCCTAAGTGTGCAGGCACTCGAGTCACGGCCGGTACATAGCGTGTTGGCCTCGAGTTGGGATCCGGCTCCCTTCCCACATCTATGGATGTGCCCGTGATGGCGCTGACGGCCTGCGCGAGCTTTCGGATGCTCATTTCCTGGTCGCTTCCCACGTGGTAGGTAATGGATTCACCCCGGATGAGCAAGGACCACAGCCAGGCCGCGAGTTCGGAGGCGTAGAGATAGGAGCGCATGGATGTGCCGTCCCCGCTGATCTGTATGGGGCCGCCTGCAAGCGCATCACGTATGAAGTTTCCGAAAGCGAAGTGTTGGTCAAGGGGTAGATGAGGTCCTGCGAACGCGAAGCAGCGGGCGATGGGGCAGGGGAAGGCAGAGGAAGCGCAGGCCGACGAGATGATCCGTTCAGCTTCGCGCTTGGCTTGCCCATAGGCTTGAGCCGGATCATCCGTATCCGGAGGAAGCGGGTAATCCTCTGGAATGTGGCTGAGTTGCGTTGGCTGGGGCCCATAGACAGCACCGCTGCTCAGGAAAAGCACGCGGAGTGAAGGTTGCCGCGACATGAATTCCATGACCCGGCGGGTCCTTCGACGATATCCCGCTTCATGACATCAGGACCAATCGCGTAGTCGCGAGCGTCAGATGACGCAGCGCCATGCAGCAAGTGGGTGAAGGTGCCGAGTGGCGCTTGGAACGAGGTGATGTCGCCAGCCTGGAAGCTCAACCAATTTGTGTCCCGCAAGTGGGCCATGTTTTGAAGGAATCCATTGGGATCACGGCTCAGAACGGTCGCCTTCAGGCCCAAGCCTAGCTCTTGATTCGCATGGCCAAGGGATTCCAGCAGCCACTTGCCGAAAAAGCCCGTTCCACCGGTGATGAAGAGACGGGCTCCCTGCAATGAACCCCAATCACCCACGATGCGGATCACTTCATCCAGTTCCGCATCGGGAAGAGGAGGCAGCCTAGACATCTGTTCGACACAGGCAGGTCTGGATTGCGCGGGCCGTGTAATCCAATTGCGGCTTTTCCAATCCTGGGAAGACTCCAACCCAGAAGGTGGTGTTCATGACGCGATCGGCGTTGTGCAAATCGCCCACCACCCGATGGGGGACATCCTTGAAGGCGGGCTGACGCAGCAGGTTTCCGCCGAAGAGCAGTCGTGTGCCGATGCGATTGGATTCGAGATGCTGGATGAGCTGGTTGCGGGTCACCGGAGCGTTTTCGCGTAGCGTGATGGGAAAACCGAACCAGCTGGGCTGGCTGTGGGCCGTGGCTTCGGGCAGTTCCAGGAATTCTTGCAAAGATCCAAGCTTTTCTCGGAGGTAGATGTAATTTTCTTGCCGCCTCTGAAGGAAATGAGGCAGTTTCTTGAGCTGGCTGACTCCCACCGCAGCCTGCATGTCCGTGAGCTTGAGGTTGTAGCCGATGTGGCTGTAGCTGTACTTGTGGTCGTAGCCCTGGGGCAGATCTCCCAGTTGCCAGTCGAAACGCTTGCGGCAGGTGTTGTCGTAGCCAGGTTCGCACCAGCAATCCCGGCCCCAATCCCGGAAGGATTCCACCAGCTTTTTCAGTTGAGGAGAATTCGTCAGTACGGCACCGCCTTCGCCCATGGTGATGTGGTGGGCCGGATAGAAACTCACGGTGGCGAGATCCCCGAAGGTGCCCACTTTTTTGCCCTGGTACTCAGCGCCCACGGCATCGCAGCAATCCTCGATGACCCAGAGCTGGTGCTTCTCCGCCACGCGCATCACAGCGTCGAGATCGAAGGGATTTCCCAGGGTATGGGCCAGCATGATGGCCTTGGTGCGAGGCCCGATGGCTGCTTCGAGATGCGTGACATCCACGTTGTAGGTGGGAATGTGGACATCCAGGAAAACCGGCACCAGTTGG
This sequence comes from Holophagaceae bacterium, assembly GCA_016722505.1. GTDB lineage: Bacteria > Acidobacteriota > Holophagae > Holophagales > Holophagaceae > JANXPB01. Next base: position 617,836 of record JADKJH010000001.1, on the reverse strand, counting down.
TTTTGGAGGATGGGCGCCACGGTGGTGGGAAAGCCCGCGGCACAGGTGATGACCTCATCTCCAGGCCTCAGTTGGCGGTCCCCTAGGTGCGGGGAAGTGAGCGATGTGAGGGCCGCCAAATTGGCCGAGGAGCCAGAATTGACCAGTAGGCAGAATTTCCGTCCCCACCACTTCGCGAAAGAAAGTTCGAAGTCCCTGGCGAACCGTCCGGTGGTGAGCCAGAAATCCAGCGAGGCATCCACAAGGTGCCGCACATCATCGGCATCAAATACTTTCCCGCTCACCGGCACCATTGATGCGCCGGGCTCGAAAGTACGCGTGGGCCATTGTTCTGCGGCATATTCAACCACCAATTCCAGGATGCGTGAACGCAGCTCTTCAGCGTTCATGCCCGGGATTCCAGGAAAGCCTGATACCAGGGGATCGTTCTCCGAAGTCCCGCTTCGAGATCAAAGGACGGGGCCCATTTGAGCGATTCCCTTGCTTTGGAGGAATCCAGGTACTGATTCTGGATTTCCGCTTTCGCGTTGGACTGGATGATGGGCTGGAGATCTTCGCGGCCCATGAGGCGCAGGATGGTGCGGGTGATTTCCAACACATTGATCCGGCTTTGGGGGCTGAAGTTGAAGGCTTCGCCCCGCACCCCTTCGGAGCCACTCAGCTCCGCAAGGCGCAAGTAGGCGTCCACCACATCGTCTACAAAAATATAGTCCCGGATGTTGGTGCCGTCGGAGCGCAGCACAGGTGCATGGTTTTCCAGCACTGATCGGATGGTGCCAGGAACAATACGGCTCCAGTGGAGGTCCCCGCCGCCATAGATGTTTCCGCAGCGGGCGATGGCTACCGGCAGTCCATAGGTCTCAGCGTAAGTGAGCGCAAGAAGGTCCGTGCAGCTTTTCGACACATCGTAAGGATGGCGGCCATTGAGGGGCATATCCTCGGTGTAGGGCAGCAGGTCCGAGTCGCCGTAGGCCTTGTCCGAGGAAGCCACCACGATGCGCTTCACCAAGTCCCGATGGACTCGGGCGGCATCAAGCAGATTGTAGGTGCCTCGTATATTCGCCTCGAAGGTGGCTAGCGGGCTGCGCAGCGCCACACCCACCAGCGCCTGGGCGCCGAGGTGGATGACCGTGTCTACTTCATGTTCACTGATGGCTCGTTCCAGGGAGGCGTAGTCCTCCAACGCTCCTTGCACCACTCGGCAGTTTTGGATCGTGCCCCCGCGAATGAATTCACTCAAGGGATCCCAGTCCCGCACCAGGACTACCACGTTGGCTCGCTCAGCCACCAGCCGCTGGCAAAGCCAGGAACCCACGATGCCCGTGGCCCCGGTCACCAGGACTCGACGATCGTTCCACACGCTCATGCCCATACCTTCCAAGGTGCCCGGCCGGATTCCCATAGCTTCTCAAGCAGCTGCTTTTCCCGGAAGGTGTCCATGGGCTGCCAGAATCCCGGGTGTTTGAAGGCCATGAGTTGCCCTTCGGAAGCAAGCTGTTCAAGGGGGCCGGATTCCCAAAGGGTTTCATCCCCTTCGATGTAGTCCAGCACACGGCGGTCCAATACGAAGAATCCGCCGTTGATCCAACCTTCGCCCGCCTGCGGCTTTTCTGTGAAACGCTTCACGCGATCTTCTTCAAGCGCCAGTCCGCCGAAGCGCGCCGGGGGCCGCACCGCGGTCACCGTGGCCAATTTTCCGTGGGACTTATGAAAGGCCACCAGGGCTTTCAGATCCACATTTCCCACACCGTCTCCGTAGGTAAGCAGAAAGGTGCCGTCCTCGTCGAGCCAGGTTCCCAGCCGCTTCACGCGGCCTCCGGTCTGCGTCTCCGTGCCGGTGTCCACCAGATGCACCTGCCAGTCCGGGCCCTGGCCTTTGTGTATTTCCACCGAGCCCTTTCGAAGGTCGACGGAAAGGTTCGCATTGCGGGCCTGGAAGTTCAGGAAATAGTCCTTGATGACTTCGCCTTTGTAGCCCAGAGCCACCAGGAACTCCGTGAATCCATGGGCGGCATAGATGTTCATGATGTGCCACAGCATGGGGTGCCCCCCAACCTCCACCATCGGCTTAGGTTTGAGAACCGTTTCTTCCGAGAGACGCGTTCCCAATCCGCCTGCAAGGATAATGGTCTTCAAGGATGCTCCTTTGTGGTGGGAGTCGGAGCTACCAAACTATCACCTTCGGCCGGGACAGACGATGCGGCCGGATTTTCGGTGCTGCACGTTCCTAGTCCTGCTCGAAATTGATCTTTCTCCGGATCACGACAAAGGGTTTGCGGCGCACCTGGGCGTGGATTGCCCCGATGTATTCACCTAGGATGCCGAGGAAGGAAAGCTGGATGCCCGAGAAGAAAAGCACCAGCACTACGACTGTGGTGGCGCCGGGGGCCTGGAAACTCCAATTGAAGAGCTTGATGATGACGTAGGCCAGCGCCATCAACAGGCTGAGCCCGGAGAGTAAAACTCCAGAAATGGTGGCCAGGCGGATGGGAACTAGGCTGTAGCTCACCATGGCGTTGATGGCGAAATCCAGGTAGCGGCCGAAGTTGTAGGAAGTCACGCCTGCCATCCGCTTTTCCCGGATATAGGGTTCGGTGATCTGCCGGAAGCCCAGGGAGGCGATGTCCCCGCGCAGGTACGGATTAAAGTCATCGCTTTTCTTGAGCTCTTCGACGATCTTCCGGTCATAGATGCCGAATCCAGAATGGTTTTCAACCAGCGCCTCATCCGCCAGCTTGCGCACCAGCCAGTAATAGATGCTCCGAAGCATCCGAAGTAAAAAACTGTCGGACCGGTTGGTGTACGTCCCAAATACGATTTCGTAGCCCTGCTCCCAAAGGTCCAGGAAACGCTGGATTTTCGCCGGCGGGTCCTGGAGATCGGATAGGACTGGGATGACTGCGGCTCCCGAACAATGGCGTAAAAGGGTCAGGGAGTTTTTATCAGCCCCCCAATTCCGGGAATAGGTCAACACCTTCACTCTTCGATCTTTGGCTGCGATCTCCAGGAGGATGTCCAGGGTGCCATCGGTGCTGCAGTTGTCTCCAAAGATGTGCTCGTAGTCGTAACGGTCCAGCAGCGGCTCCATCGCGGCTCGCACCTCTTCATAACAGCGGCGGATATTGCCTTCCTCATTGAAGGCCGGAGAGATGATGGAAATCAGTTGTTTGGCCACGCTGGCTCCGTCAATCCAGGCCGTCCAACCTGCGCTGGACTCCTGGGTGTTTAGGTTCAATGCTCGAAGCATTTTTCAAACAACCTTGGCAGATTTGGGCTGCCAAGGTCATGAAGAACTTGGCCTTTCCTCCACCATACCCCCGCCCTTCGATCGATACTCAGGGCTTCCACCTGGTTGACAGAGAATTCGAACACTTTTAATTGGGCCAGTCACAGGTATGGGGTTGCCGCAGCCTGTTTCAAGAGGTCGAGATCTTGCGAGCCGAAGTGCGGACATTGATCCGTCTTCAATGATTGGGTCGTTCCCGTCATCTGGAGAAGTCCCGGCGGATTTGGTGTGGGCCTATCAGCCACTATCGGAACCATTCCATGCCTCTGAATATCCAATTCGCGATTTAAGGGGTCATGAATCTTTTCCTGAGCCCTGCTGCTGAGAATCCAAAGAAGTTCACACGTTTGGCTCGACCACGGGGCAGTTACGGACTTGTTACAGAAGCACAGGCCCGGAGGTCACACTCTTGGAAGTTGAGATACATGCTCGAGGGAGTTCCCGTGTTCCGATACTTTCCATCTGATTGCCACCTCGACTCCTCGAAGGGACTTCCGGCCTTGGCGGATCGCTTCCGGCACCTTCTGATTCTGATCCTTTCCCTCTCGGCTTTAGCGGCTCCTGCGCAGGCGCAAATGCAGGCGCAGGTCCGGGGTCCCCTGCGCGTGTCGCCTGGGATGCCTATCCTGATCGAATTATTTGGAGGCGCGCAATCCCCTGCCTTGCCCATCACGATACGCATCCACAAGGAGGAAAGGCAGCCCTCCCGAGCCATTGAATTGTTCAATCAGGGATCCAATTGGTACAACCAAAACAATGCTGATGGCGAAGTTTCGGGGCTGAGCAACCTCTTCAGCACCGGCGGCATGGCCAAGGAGTTTCCCGGGATGATCTGGGGAGTGGAGCGCACCTTGAGCCAATGGGCGCCCACAGAGCCTCCTGTGAAAACCACCGCGAAAGTGGATGAAGACACCACGGAGATCAGCACTCGTTTCTCTCGGCGATTGATGCTGGCACCTGGATTCAAGTTTGTCTCCGAGCAGGTGGTGATGCCCGTTCCTCAAACCGGAATTGGTTTCAATGGACGCCATTATTCCCTAAAAGTGGATCCTCCCCCGCCAGGCTTTTACATCCTCGAAGTGAATCAGGGGACCCGTGTCGCCTATCTTCCATGTTTGATCTCGGACCTCCTCTTCAAAGTGGAAACTTTCTTCGACCGAAACAACCTGCAGGTGCTCAGCGCCCATTCAGGCATGCCGGTGGCGGGGGCAAAAGTGTGGGTGCAGAATCCGTCTGGAGCCATGCCGATGGAGTCCCAAATCACGGGAAAAGATGGCCGCTTGAAGATGAATTCCGGGCAGCAGGCCTTCCATTTCATCGCTCAGCACGGCGATGAAATGGCCTTCGCGAATGTTTACTCCTACTATCGGCAATATCTTCAGGATCAATCGAATCGGGTCATCTTCGCCTATACGGAACGGCCAATCTATCGCCCTGGGCAGGAGGTTTTTTTCAGGGCTATCGTGCGGGAGAAGGATGCCAAGAATTGGGATTGGGTCCGTGACACCAGCTCTCCTTTTTGGGTCTTGGATCCATCGGCATCCACCTACCAGTCGCAAGGCAGTTCTGGATCTGAAGGCCCCCTTGATCCGACCCAGAGAGGACTCCGCTTTCAGGTTACGGGCCCGCAATGGGAGCGGGGGGATGCTCAGCCCCGGGGCACAGCGCTGCTACAGGACAAGGACACACGCTTTCGCAGGTAGTTTCGTGCTGCTTAGCCGCGACCCTTCCCAGGAGTACAGCGTGAACCTGACTTCAGCAAACATCTCGGTGAACATTCCATTCCAAGTGCTCGATTACCAGAAGCCTCGGTTCAAGGTGGTCTTCCAGGATCCCGGAGCGAATCCGAGTTCCTCTCCCGCGGAAGGTTCCTTGCGATTCTTGGTGAAGGCTGAGGCGCTTCACGGCGGGCCTGTGCCGGATGGGAAAGTGGAATGGCACCTCTACCAGGTGGTGAAGCAGCCCACCCGTTTCTGGTGGGAAAGCCCAACCATCCGAGTGGATCATGTGGAGTCTGGCTCCGGCCAAACCGACGGATCCGGCAGGTTTCTATTGGAACTCCAGGCGGAGTTGGTGAAGCCCGACGAATCCTACCGCCTCTTGGCACAGGTCACGGATGCGGGCGGCCAGCGGCAATCCACCAGCCGCGTGCTCGGGAAGGGCAGCGCCAGCCTCGGCCTGCTCAAGCTGGCCTTGAACCGCACCATCCTCAAATCCGGTGAGACGCTGGAAGCCAGCGTGGAAATCCAAGATCCCGGTGCGCAGCCGGTTCCGGGTTCTCTGATGTTCCAAGTCGCCCAGGCGCTGCCTTTCTCGAAAACCAGGGACATATGGTCGAAGGATGAGCCCTGGAAGACCGGCTCGATCCTTGAGACCGGGAGAGGCCCCAAGGCTGCCTTCCACATGCCCCCGGGAGTCTATTTGTTGTTGGCCCGGGCGACGCTGCCGGATGGCGAACAGCTTGTGGTGCGCGAACCCTTCGTCGTGGTGGATGAGCATAGGAACTAACCCGAGCACCATGCTTCGCGCCGCGGCGGATCGAGGCTTGCGGAGCGGCACCCTGAGGGCGCTAGTGCTGCTTCCAAAGCCGGGAATGCTGCTGCAATGGCAGGGTGGCGCCCGGGAAGAGGCCTTCCGCGGTTCACGAATAATCAATGGCACCACGGCGCTGCTGGAGCTGCCTGTCCCAGCTGCATTCAAACCCAATGGCTGGATTCATTTCGAAGTGGTGGATGAAGGCCGTCTCCACGAGGCCAAAGTGATGGTTGAAGGAGGAACCGATGGCGCCCGTTTGACCCTCTCCCTCAACCCTGATCGAGAGGATTTCCGCCCCAACGAAACGATGCACCTGCGCGTCAATGCCAGCGGCACCACCGCCTTGAGCGTGGGCGTAGTGGATGAAGCCATCTATGCCCTGGCACCGGAAATCCTGCCTGATCCAGCCTCCATCCTGAATCCGCGGCTGCCGGACGGAGCTTCCACCATGGTCATCGGCACGGGCCAGACCCAGGCCGCCATGGTCGAATCCTCATGGGTGGAAGTGCGGCGGGAGAAACCCTGGACGCAAACCATTAAGCTCCCCAACGGGAAAAGCAGAACGATACCGGTTGAGGGGGCCACGGTTGTAGTGCAAGCCAGTGCCGCGCAAGTGGATACGACTTCCACCACCGCCTCGGCGGCGGTGGAGGTGGCAGGAAACAACTACTCCATGGATGGCATGGCCATGCTCTCGCCGGGTGTGGTCGGAACTCGCCCGGAAAACCAGCAAGCGCAGAGGGCGCTCAGCGCGCTCCGGGAGCACTTCCTCGATACCGCGCTGTGGATACCGAACCTGGTTGTCAAGGATCGCAGCACCGTGGATGTGCCCCTGCCCGAAGACCTCACAGCCTGGCGCGCCACGGCGGTGGGTTTCACCGCCGATGGTAGATCTGCCATAGCCCGCGCCACTGTGCGAGTGAACAAACCCCTACAGGTGAATTTGGTGATCCCGCAGGTTCTCACGGAGGGCGACGAATCCCGCGCCCTGGTGCTTCTGCAGAACCGCTCGAAGAAGCGGATGCAGGGCCAGCTTGTGCTGGATGTGAAGGGCGGCACATTGCTGGATGGTCCGCGGCAACCCTTTGATTTAAAAGCGGGGGAGGAACGTCGCCTGGCCTTCCGTCTCGAAGCGGAGAAGGGTCAGACCCAGTTGGTGTTAAAGGCGGGTGCCGCCACAGACCACGACCAGGATGGTGAGAAGCGTGAATTAAAAATTCTACGGCCGGGCATCGAGCTGAGAACCCAGGAAGCAGTGGCCTTGGCTGGCGGAGAGATACGCCGTAGTTTCACGGTTCCCGAATGGGGCGAGGTCACCGGCACGCTCTCCCTCTTCGGAATCAACGGTGGCCTCGAGCAGCTTTCGGCCCCGAGCCTCAAGTACATGATCCACTATCCCTACGGCTGCGTGGAGCAGACCCTCTCCAGTTTCGTCCCCAATATCCTGGTGGCGGAATTGGTTAAGAAGGGGCTTATGCCGCCCTTGAACGGAAAGGAATTCGAGGAGCTCGACGTCAACATCCAACAGGGCGTGCAACGCGTCTACGGGTACCAGATGGATAATGGCGGCTGGGGTTGGTACGGGCCGAAGGACTTCGGTGCTTCCGCCAATCCGCATACTACGGGTTACGCGGTGATGGCGCTCGCCGCCATGAAGCGCATGGGCTACACCGTGGATGAAAACCGTCTGCACCAAGGCCTCTCCGCGACTCGCCTCCTGCTCTCGGAACGCATGGCCCACGCCAAGGACGGAAAGGCGGAGGACTCCGCGAAGGCCCGTGGCGATGTGGCCTTCCTGCTCTCCTGCCTGGCCCAGGCGGATGCCCAGATCATGCCCGACTTGGATGCGGCCATCGACGCAGTGTTGAAGGCGGATTGGCCCGGCGATGGTCTCCTGGCCCTGGTCTCCCATGCGGCCGTGCTGGTCCAGCATGGGAGGACCAAAGCCTTGCTTGATGCTTTGGAAAAACGGGCCCACATGGTGGGAGATGCGGCCAGCTGGAGCGGCTCGGATTCACCGCGCTACAGCTACCTTTCGGGTGATGTCTACACCACCGTCGCGGCGCTGAGGGCCTTATGCCTGGGGCGTCCTGGATCGAAACTCATCCCCGCGGGGGAGGCCTACCTCATGGCGAATTTCCAGGGCAACGGCTGGAATAGCACCTGGGTCACATCCCAAGTGGTGGCCTTGCTCCCGGATCTTGCCAAAGTGCGTCGCATCCAATGGGAGGGCGCTCCCATCAAGGTACAGGTGGAGGGCGGTCCCAGCTTCGACCTTACCGACGCATCCAAACCGGCGACGCTCGATGTGAAAGGAGGCCAGTCCATCAGCTTGGTGGCGAATGGCCGTGGTGTGCTGGTCTATGTGTTGAGCACCAGCAGCCAGAAACCCATGCTTAGTCCCGCCGCGGGTGGACTGCTCCTGCAAGCCAAGCGCACCTTGTGGAAGCTCGAGGCACCCAAGGGCACCAGCCGGCTCGGTTGGACGAAGAAGCCTTGGGACTCCGCTCTCAAGCTGCATGATGAGGCCTACCTCGAAGTGGATGTTAGTTCGAACCAATGGATCTCCTATGGCCTGGTGGAAGTGCCGGTGCCACCGGGGTTTGAAGCTTCCACGGACATGCAGGATTTTGTTCTGGATGGGCAGGACATGGCCGCGTTGCCGAAACCGGCGCGGACGGAAGTCCATCCTGACCATGTAGCGTTCCTGCTTTACTATGTCGGCCCGAACTCCACGGCCAAGCTGCGGCTGCGTTTGCGCGCCAAGCTCGAAGGCCGCTATCGCCTGCGTCCTGTGAAATTCAGCCTCATGGGAGATGAGAGCCTCTGGTGCTCTACCGAAACCAGCACCATCACCATCGAAGGAGGTGCGAAGTGAAGCCGCGAAACGTAGGTCTGATGCTGTCCTTGCCGGCTCTCCTCGCGCCGTCCCTTTCGGCTCAAGTGCTTCCCAAGCGGCCGCAGATTCTGCTGGATGTGGATCTCATGGTGGCCGCCAAGAAGAACGACATCGCGGCTTTGCAGCGGGCCCTGGTCCAGGGGGCGGATCCCAATGCAAAGGGGCCCACGGGAGCCACGCCGTTGTCCCTGTGCGCGCTTCACGGCGATGGCTACCGCATCGCGGAGCAGCTCATCCGGGCCGGCGCGAACGTGAATGCAGAGATGATGGACGGTAGTCAACGGCATTCGATGGCTGCCTTGGCCGCCGCTGCCCTGAATGCGCCGCTTCTGCGAGTGCTGCTGAAAGCTGGCGCGGATCCCCGGTGGAAGGACGGAGCTGGACTGACCTTGCTGCATCGGGCAGCCACTGGTTGGGAGCAAGGAAGCGAATTTGGAAGACCCGATCCGTCCAATGCCCAGCCCCTGGAAACCGTGGCACTGTTGGTGAAAGCTGGTCTGGAACCAGATGGTGTGGATAGCGCTGTTGAGACGCCCTTCTCCATCGCCCTACGTAGACCATTCCCGGATGTGGCCCTGGCGCTTCTAGAAAATGGGGCGGATTTCCGGCGGCCCACAGCAACGAAGGAAGCGCCCATCGTTACCGCCACATTGATTGGACATCCTGGACTGCTGCGGGCGCTCTTGTCGAAGGGGGCTGATCCCAAGACCCTTGACCCTTCGGGAAAAGGACTCTTGGGCCTGCTGGGTCAGAGGACGATGAATGGCCGTAGCGCTGTGGATGCCTTCCACATCTTAGTGAAGGCAGGCCTCGATCCACGCTCCGCGCCTGCGGGTGAAATCACACTGGTGAATCGCCTATTGCAGAGCGGCCTCGCAGTGCCTGCCCTGGTCCATGAATTGGCTGAGGCCGGCGCACCTGTGGATTCACAAGATGGACAGGGTCTCACTCCCCTTGGTTATGCGGTCCAGGCGCATCGCTTGGACCTCATTCCGTCCCTGATGGAAAAAGGGGCCAGCGCCACCCATGGGCCTCATCCCCCTGTCGTTTTAGCTGCATTCTGGGGCCATGGGGACGTGATGAGACGCTTCCTGGCCCAGGGCGCAAGCCCCAACACTGTGGATGTGGATGGCATGACGCCCCTCCTCGCGCTCACCAACCATTGGGACGAATCCCTCGCCACGCTCCTCTTGGATCTCGGTGCGGATCCCACGCATGTGAATCATCGGGGACAAACCCTTTTCCACCTGAGTAATTGGTTGAGCACATCTCCGGTAGGAAAGCGGATTCAGGCCCGCTTCACCAGCCTTGACATTGAGGACAAGGAGGGCCGGACGCCCCTCTTCAATGCCGTTGAGAGGAATGATTATTCGTACGCGCTGTGGCTATTGGACCACCTGGCAGATCCGAACCACCGGGACCACCGTGGGCTCATGCCGCTTCACCAAGCCGCGAGGAATAATTGGCATAACACTATGATTCCACTGCTCCTGTCCAAGGGCGCCGCGGTAGATCCACCCAAGGGTGAAGCTCTCCCCACGGCATTGATGGTGGCAGCGTTGGAAGGAAGCGAAGCTCCTGCGATGCAGCTGCTCGATGCGGGCGCTGATCCGCTCCGCTCCGATGCCGAGGGCAATACCGCACTGGTCCGGGCGGCGGAGAAAGGCAATGAACGTCTCTTGATGGCCATGTTGGCCCGGGTTGCAGATCGTTCGGTACCAGGCTTAGGCAAGGCCCTTCTAGCGGCTGTCGCCGCTCGGCAGCAGGCTTGCGCGAAAGTCTTGCTCGATAGGGGCGCGAACCCGAATGAACCAGGCAAAGGGGGCCTCACGCCACTCATCGCCGCAGCTGAAAGCGTTACTCCGAGCCTGATTCAGATGCTCCTGGAACAGGGTGCGAAGGTTGATGCGCGGACCCTGGATGGCCGGACAGCCTTGATGCATCTCGGCCAGCAGAATGCATCAGATGCGAAGACCATCCTGGCGAGCGCGGAGCTGTTGATGAAGTCCGGAATCGATGTCAAGGCCGTGGACCTGGAAGGTGAAACCGCGCTTTTCAATGCCTATCGCCTGGGCGCATCGGGCGCTCTTCTCGTCCAAAGCCTCGAGGCCGCTGGGCTGGATCCAAAAACACCAAACGCAAAAGGGAAACGGCCCATTCCCGGAGATCCTTTTTCCGTGGAGGCCAATACACCCTTGCTCCGTGCCCTCCTGGACTTGGGGGCCGATCCGAACAAACGCGCCAAATGCGGGCATACCTTGATGCTTCACGCGCTCATCAATAGGCGCTGGGACCAGGTTCCCTTGCTTCTGAGCCATGGGGCGGATCTGCATGGAGCAGACAGCAATCAGGTGGAGCCCATCGCCTATGCCGCTGGCCAGGCACCCCTCGAAACCTTGCAACTGTTCGTTCGGAAAGGCGCGCATCTATCTCATCGCGATGGCGATGGCGATACACCCCTGACTGAAGCTTTGATCCACGGCCTCCAGGCCAACGCGAAGTATCTGCTCGAGGCTGGGGCCAAGCCAGAGGATCTGTTCCGAGGTGATTGGGGCGCCTGGACGAAGCTGCTCAGGACCGATGCCGCAGCCGCCAAAGCCCTCCTCAAATCCCACGACGATCTGGAAATTCCGAAAAACGAGCGTGGGTTGATCGGCATATGGACCTATGGTGCGCTCGGGGTGGCGGTCCTGAAAGATGACGCCACCACCCTGAAGCGGGCCCATTCAGCGGGTCTGAAATTCGATGTGAAGCCAGGAACCACGCCAACCCTGCTGGACCTAGCCAAGTTCCTGGGCAAACACCAAGCACAAACAGAAATCGAAAACGCGCTCAAGGGAAGGTGACGCAGACCGACAGTTCTCTTAGGATTCACTTGGCACTTTGCGCTCCGTTCGAATCCCCCACTCTCCGCCAAAAAAGGCCGCCTGGGATACGAGGGTGATTCTGACCCACCCGTTCCCTTGGGATTCACTCCGCGCTGCGCGCTCCGTTCCGCACAGATGGCTGCGCACGGGCTTCCGGCTTCGCCGGACCGGCTCCGGTCGCTCTCGCGCCCTACGCCTAGCCCTACCTGCGCGCCATCTGTGTTCGAATCCCCCACTCTCCGCCAGTACCAGACATAAACCACTGATAGCTCAGTGGTTTTTTTTTACTCATATAAATTCCATACGCTTACCCATACACATTTTGGGTGTGTCGTGGCACTAGTGTCCGGTTAAAAGTCAAGCAATGGCAATGGGCTGGCAAAACCCTTTTCCCCTTCGAAAAGGCGCGCCGGTGCTCGTTTTTATCGAAAATGGAGACCGATAGGATCTGTAGCAATTGGTAGAGTGAGGCGTCAAGGTGGAATTCCTTCTTCACGATGGGATCAGCACCTAGGTGGCCACGGCGCACCAGATCTAGGTCTTCACAGCATTCTCGCTCGTGCCCATGAACTGCTTGATGCGGAAGTGCTGCTTGATCCATTTGAAAAGGAGATCGACACGCCAGCGCTGCTTGTAGAGGGCGGGGATCGTCAGGGCTGGCAGCGCGGTGTTGTTCATTAGAAAGACCAGCGTCTTGCCGGCCTCGGAATCCAGGTAGCGGATACGCCGCGTCAACTCGAGATTGTGCCGGGAGGCGTAGGCACCATGGCGGAGATCCCCTCCGTGATGGCGACTGGGTGTGGACAAATAATGGCGGAGGGAAGCAAGGTAGCAGCCATGCAATCCCCGGACAGCCCCATTAAGTTTGCCGGTTGCGACGCGCTCGACGCCCTGGTTGGGCCACCAAGCGCATTTCGAACTCTTCGAGTAGGGGAAGGAAGGGGACATCTATGGCCCCACACCACCTGCGGAGTTCGATCACGTCCAATCGCCGTTCCCCCCGTTCGCACTTGCTGACCATGGATTGGGTCATGCCCACCCGGTCCGCAAGGTCTATCTGATTGACGCCCGCGGCTACCCGGGCCTCCCTAAGGAGGTCCAACAGGATGTGGTATTCCCGAAGGTGAAGTGTTTTCTCCATTTGGCCCTGAAAAGACGCAGGGCCATGCTGAATTCTATTTTCGAATAGTCCAAAATAGACTATCACTATCTACCTGCGTGTCTATTCCACAGGACTTGACGTAACCGTTCCGGAATTCCTCGGTATTCCCTTATGCACCTCCAATGGAGATCCCATGAACCCTTGCCCGCTCGTCGCTCTTCTGATCCTTTCTTCACCATCGATCACGGCCGCACCTCCGAAGGCAAAGCCGTCCCCCGTAAAGGTGCTCGACAAGAAGCTGCGGGATTTCGGCATTACGCAGCGCAGCCTTGCCACCTGGAGAACCACCGGCGGTAAACCATCTCTGGTCTTCTACGATGTCGCCTTCAAGAAGGTCGAGAAGCCCGCACCCGGCTCATGGGAAAGGCACGTGGATCCGAAGGTGTTTCTGGCGGATGGGCTAACGCTGAATGGATTCCAAATCCAGGGGGCCGACTTCCTGGCCAACGGGAAGGAATATCGGACCCTGGCTCTGCTGCGTTTGAACAAGAATTCACCTCAAGCATCCAAGGACGATGGGCGAACCTGGACTGATGGTGAGAAGACGGGAGAATCGTGGATTTTCGCCTTTGACAATGAGACGTTGACCATCTCCAACGCGGACGAGTCCTTCCAGCCCGCAAAATTCAAAGCCTGGGCCTTGGAGCGGGCCGCGGACACAAAATCGAGCATGCATTACCAAGAAAAGCTCACTTCGTATTTCCACTCGGCGGTTGTCACGGTGGCCTATGGGAGGAATGAGATCCAGGGGCTGTTGAAGTTCCCTGGCTCGACCTTTGTCGTGGCCTTCCGCGGCATACGCTACAAGGACCGGTGGGTGGCCAGATCCATGGAGACACAACCCTTCAACACCTACCTTTCGAACTACATGGCTGGAACCTATACCCAACGTGGTTCTCGGGCACTGATGACGGACGAACGCCAATATCACCAGATCGAGTTCGGGGACAATCGCCTTCAAATCGGGACTGGTTCGTACATCAACTACGGACAGGAAGGGGAAAGCGCCGAGCAGTTGCGCAGCGCCATGGAGTTCGATCTGAACCAAGGGCGCGCCCTTCCGGAACTTGCCAGTGCCTACAAGGCCAACCTCAATCGAAGCCTATGGACCAAGTCTGACGAGGATGGTTCTTTCAGCCGTGAGGCCGAGCAGGCCTATGTCAAGACCGGCCTGTTGGTGTGGTTTTACCCACCATTCCGGAGCGACAACCCTGCCGGTTATGGCAAGGAGCCCGATGCCTGTCTGAAGCCCATGATGGAAAGGATTCAGCGTCTTGGTGGCAAGGTCGAGTTCATTCCCTTGCGGTAGACAACCCCCTTCGTTCCGAACTCTTTCTCCCTGCAGGAGTGCGCATGCATTTTCGTTCCGTTTCCCTTTCTTTTCTCGTGGCGTCAACCCTTGCCGCTGGACCTTCCTTGAAGCCCGAGGCTCCGCTGGTCGCCCATGCCTATGGGCTATTCCGAACAACCTCCCCCAAGATGCCAGCGACCCCGGCGGACATTCTGAAACTGAACCAGGACGGTGATGCCAACCTGGCACTCGGGGCCCTGACCGGGCGCTGGATCGCAGACCGGCTGGCAGAAGGAAAGCTCCCGGATGAATTCCTGTTTCAGCGGATGCTGGTCGGGTTCACCTGGGATGAGGCCGGAGTGCTCCAGCTTCATTCCGCAGGGCTCGACAAGGGCGTCCTCCGAGCACTCGCGACTGCCAAGCCGCTGGGGTTATCCCAGGAAGCCCAGGACCGCCTGACCAAGGCCGGTCTGGATCCCAGAATTGCAACCATGCTTGGTGCGCTTCCGGCCGGTTCGCTGCCCGCCATGAAATCCATGGCCGATCAAGCCATGGGCGCCATGATGTCCGGCCTACCCATGGCCCAGAACCCTGCAATGAAGTCACAGTTGGAGGGTTACCAAAAGAAGATCGAGACCCAGATGGCCTCGAAGTTCCGATCAGACGGCTTCCGCAAGGAAATCTGGGATCGGGTTGTTGATAACTGGCGATCGAGGATCCAGGTGGGTGCGGACGCCCAGGCGATGCTTGCCCCCATGGGGACCGATATCGTGAATGCTCCCCCTGAACCTGTTGGGGCGGGGGCCTCGGGGATGTTCGGTGCCGCCGCCGTGCCCGGTCTTCTTCGGACAGATTCACCGCCTTCGCGATGATGTCGTATACCTTGGCGACCTCGATCCCATCCTCGTGGGCTGCCAGGACCTGAAGCAAAGGAGGGGTTATGTCAGCAAAGGTAGGGACAGCCATGGATTCAAATGGAAGGCATGCATAGTTTTGGACGCCATAGCCCGATCTTGGTTCCCAGGCTATTCTTTTTGCAATTACCTCGCGCAATCCTCCTTCACGTACAGGCTATGCCTAAGCCCATCTCTCAGAAGCAAGGGATTGGCCCAGTGAGTTCTGAACCATGACAAAAAAGCCCGGAGCAACAAGGCGTAGCACCCAAGTGCCTGGGCAGTTGTATGGGTATTCTCTCCAGATCACCCGGACCGTTGCCCACCTCCTTCGTGCCCGCCCTGGCCAATCAGTTTCTATCGAGCACCTTGATGATGTAGCTACCGCTGATCCGGCAGGGGACACCGTCGAGCAAGATAAAAGTGGCCTTGCTCACAACCCCGTGTCAGATCGTTCACTTGATCTATGGAAAACCCTATACAACTGGATGCTTGCCATCCGAGGGGGGGCACTTAAGCAAGAGACCAACTTCATCCTCTACGTTGCCCAAAACCACCACGGAAGTGTGATTGACAGGATTCATGCGGCAACGAATCAAAAAGAGGCAGAGGCCCTTGTTCTAGCTCTTCGGGACGAAATTTGGGGCCCCGCCCCTAAACGGGCAGGGCGTGGAAGCCTGCCTAAGAACCTACGAGTATTTATTGATGGTGTTTTGTCTGCTTCGGATGAGGCCGTTGCTCTTCTTTTCATGAATGTTTCACTAGTAAATGGGTCCGGGGACCCAAACGGCGACTTGCTGCCGTTATTAGGAGAAAAGGCCTTAAGCGAGGGTGCCCTGGAGGAAATACTCCAGCACTTGCTGGGCTGGACAAAACGAACCATCGACCGGTGTATTGAAAAGAAAATACCGGCTGTTGTTGATTGGGATGAATTTAACAAGCAGTTAGTTGCATCCGCCAAAAAATTCGATAGGTCTGACAGCCTTCTTCCCTCCACCAGGGCTGAGGTTATGCCCGCTGATGTTAGGAAGGAGCTACGAAACAGAACTTATGTGAGTCAATTAAAGGCAATTAACTGCATTGAGAATGAACTCGTTCGCGCAGTAAATGATTTTTTACGTGCGGCAGTAGACCGAACAACCTGGAGCGAACGCGGAGATGTAGTCGAAAATAGTTTTTTTGAATTTGAAGACGGCCTTCAACGAGCTTGGGATAGCCAACGAACCCGTGTCGAGATCGAGCAGAGGGGGGCTATCGAAGAAGATCGCGGGCGACTACTACTTGCCCACTGCATGGGGCTACAACTCCGACTACAAGGCATGGATATCCCCGCCTATTTCGTGCCTGGTAGCTTCCATACAATGGCAGATACTCTTCAAGTTGGTTGGCATCCCCGATACCACGAGATCCTGTCCAGGAATACTTCCCATAGCACCTCGCAGTCGGAAGACGTGCAGGCCCCCATAAAGGAAGAAGGGGACGAACCGTGACGCGCCTTCTTAACGAGATTCAAGCCATGCAGAATCCAGCCCTTGGGGCCACTTTACTGTGGCGATTTTCATGCGGTTACTGTCCACCTTCTAGTCCAAACGGCACTCCTCTGTCGTTGGCCTTCCTAGTGCTCCCAGTCGTATTTCATGCCCGCTCATTGCAGGAGGTTAGTGCAACTCAAGCTGGCTCTGGTATCCGGAAGTTTGAAGAAAAATTCCAAAATCAGGCGGACCTACTCTTTGCAATCCAGCCACGAATGTTGGCGATGCGTGACCTCACTCTGCGATCCCTGAGGATCGGTATCCGGACGGGATTGCTCTCACTTGTCCCCTCGGAGGCCGTGATCTGGCCTAGTTCCTTTGCCCCGCCTCCGCCAGACGGACGATCCGTGGCGGATCTCATTAAGGCAGCGGAGAAGCTCGGAGCCTGGTGCCGAGATCTCACCTTGTTTGAAGTCACTGGAATCCTAAAGGTAGAGTTTTAATATGCGCTTTCATATCAAAAGCATAATTCTATGGCCACGATCAGATCAGCGTGGGCCGCGAATCCTCCGCCTTGCCGAAGGCAAACTCAATGTGATCACTGGAGCCTCGAAGACGGGAAAATCAGCCGTAATCCCGATCATTGACTACTGCCTTGGTTCAGAACGATGTGCCGTTCCGGTAATGACCATACGCGATGCCTGTTCCTGGTTCGGAATTGTTATTGGAACAAGCGAGGGGGAGAAACTTCTTGCGCGACGTGAACCCGGTAACCAACAAAGCACGGGCGATATGTTTTTGCTTGAGGGGAATACCGTAGAGATCCCTCAATCCATCGTCGATAAAAACACAAACGTCGATGGCGTTAAAAGGATGCTAGACAGACTTGCTGGATTGTCTAATCTCGGCTTTGACCCCACCGGGTTGGCTGGTGGATTCAAGGGGCGACCGAGCTTTCGAGACCTCCTGGCGTTTACGTTTCAGCCACAGAATATAGTTGCGAACCCGGATGTATTGTTCTTTGGGGCAGATACCGTCGAACACAAGGAGAAGCTCCGGACGATCTTTCCATATGTTCTTGGGGCCGTTACTCCGGAGCTACTCGCTCGGCAGTGGGAAATCGACATGCTCGTTCGAGAACTTCGGCGAAAGGAACGGGAACTCGATGCTCAGCGGCAGGCTTCCTCACAATGGCGAGCGGAACTTCATACCTGGGTTTCTGAGGCTCGGGATCTAGGGATGCTTTCATCCGAACTCGCTGTCCTCGGGCGGCGCGACGACGAACTCTTAGTTGCCCTCGAAGAAGTAATTACAAAAACATCCGCTGACACCAACGTTACTGACACGGCCCTTGATGCCGCAGCCATAGAATCGGCGACTTTGGATCAGGAAGAAGGAGCCTTATCTTTGCAATTATCCGAGGTTAAGGCCCGAATTGAGAATATGACACGTCTTCGTGCCACGGTGGACGACTATACCGGGGCGATTAAGAAACAGCGTGATCGGCTTCAACTCTCTCGGTGGCTTCGGGATCTCGCAGAAATACAGGATCCGATGTGCCCAGTATGTGGTGGCCCCTTTCATGGTGCTGAGGAGGAATTGAACGTCCTTTGCGACGCGTTGGCAAATGTGGAGGCAACCGCCCGACACCTCGATCCTATTCCCGCCGTATTCGACAAAGAACTCGTTCAGGTGCGCGAGACGATACGGAACCTGAGCGACCGCCTGAAAGGCGTCCGGATAAGACAGGAGGCGGTGGTCACTCGGTCAACTCGTATTCGAGATGAACAATGGCGCAGGGCCTCAGTTGATCGGTTCCTTGGTCGTATGGAACAGGCATTGAAAGTGATGAAGGCCCCGCAAGGTGACCCTACTTTCACTGCCGAGGTCGCCGACCTCAAGGAACGCCTTGCAAGCCTTCGCGCGGCATCGTCGGATGCTACAGCGCGTGATCGGCAGCGAGGTGCACTGCAATACGTGTCGGCATCAATGGCCCGGTTCCTTCCTGGATTGGACACGGAACGTCCTCAAGATCCTGCTGTGCTTAACATCGACGATCTAACGGTTCGGGTCACTGGGAGTTCTGGACGGCCTGACTTTCTTTGGGAAATTGGCAGCGGTGCGAACTGGTTGTCATATCACGTGGCTACTTTGCTTGCTTTGCACGAGTTGTTCCTGAGCCAAATGGGCAACCCCGTGCCAAGCCTGCTTGTTCTTGATCAACCAAGTCAGGTCTATTTCCCGAGAAAACTAGCCGGTAGGCAGGTGATTGGTGACGATCCGGTTCTTGCCGATGAGGATCTCGAAGCTGTCAAAAAGGTCTTTGAGGTCTTGGGCTCGGCGATTGAGAAATTCGCTGATGGTCTCCAGATCCTGGTTCTTGACCACGCCGGATCGGATGTATGGGGTGCTAGCCAGAACGTCCATCTAGTAGAGGAATGGCGAGATGGCGCGGCCCTTGTTCCCTCCGAATGGCTCTAATTTGCCTACAACCGGGCCTTTTCATTTAGCATCCATACCCTAGCGTTGGCCATCGAAACTCGGAATTGAGTTCACGAGCTTCTGGCCCGTGGAGCCGATCAGGCCAAGCTGAATTCCTGCGGGCCACCGGCCCGAACATCCAGCCATTTCGACGGGCAGGGCCGAAGAAGCGCCAGAAGGGTAGTAAAGGAGGCTGCCGGGTCCAACCACGTCGCCCAGTCCTACGCGGGCAGGATGGCGGGCATCCGGTGGTGGGGCAGGTCAGCCACCAGCTCGTTCGGCTCCGTCGTGATAACGGTCGCTGTGTCGTAGCAGATACCCGCCTCCGGGTCCGTCCAGGCGAGCATTGAGCACGGCTGGTCACGCAACATTCTTGAACTGCAGATCGATGCCCATGAGCGCCACGGCAAAGCCATCACCAACGTCAACGCCACCCTGCCGCTCTTGTTGAACTTGCGGCGGGCCTGGATGCAGAGCAACTGCGTGCCATGGATGAAAGCATAAGTTAATAATAATTGTCGATATTCGACATGCTTTTAAATAATGACATCAGCAAGGGGGATAAAGAGCGACTCAAGCAGGCCAGCCGGGACATGTTGGCCGCGTTGCAGGACCACATCGGGCGCATGCGGGAATGGACCAAAAAGGCAGCGACCCAGGCCGATGTACAGGTCTTCATCCTGGACAATCTGTACCGTTCACTACCCCGACCCCCATTCACGGAAGCGGATACAGACACCATCGCCCAGCGCGTTTATGAATATGTCTGGCAGCAAAGTGCAAGCGGTCGCGGGCTACCGACGGCGTAAGCAGTTTGCAGGCCCCAGGGGCGCATTAGGGGGGGTTCAGAACACTTTGAACCGCTCTCAGAAGGAATTCGGAAGCGATTTTTGAAGTGCTAAGTTGAGTGCTAATAAATTCCCGTCAGACAGCAACCTCGGTTCGGGGGCGGATCAAATGTAAATAGATAAAATAACTAAACTTGTATATTCTAAGAATTCAATAGAACCTCCCCAGATCCTCTGCCGCAGCATAATTTTAGTCATTCAGATCACCAGTACCTCCAAAAGTAAGTGCTAAGTTTCACTCTCGACATCTGTTAAGTAATATTATATAACAATAACAATGTTAACAATTAGATATATTTTATTGAGACAGTCACCTGAAGTGATAATTCCTCGCGGGGAATATGCCAGTGCTCGTGTGTATCGCGGGGTGTGTCTCCAGTTAGTATCCCGTGCATACCTTGATGCCCGACATGGGAGTACGACAAGGGCAAGCAAGGTTGCTGGGGACTGGGTGGGTGTTGGAAGCAACCCTATGGTCACTCATGGGCGTCCGGATGCATGTTCCTGTTGACCCGCCACGGCCCCTACTTGGGATGACTCGGCCGGACGGTCGAGGCAGGAATTTAAGATAGATTTCCAGGTGGTAGTTCTGACTTAAATGACGCAATAACGTCGTCCATTTTGCTATTTTTGTTAATATCTAAGAAAACAGATCACATTCTAGTGCAGCATACGTTGTAGTTGTGCTGAAAATAGGATTACATAATGAATGTTATGTAAAAGTGGTGCTGGGAAGTGCTTTTTAGCACTGCTTATGATATTGGGCCCAATATCGTCAGCACCAGCACCACTGACCTACGACATGCGCAACAGCAACGCATGAATATCTGCACAGCATCCTATCTGTCCAGGCAATATGCGCCGATGGCGCGCTTGGATAGATTTTCAGATATCTAAGACAAAACAGCAAAATGGACGACGTTATTGCAGTCGGCCTTGAACCCCCCATCGAGGCGAGAAGGCTGCTCTAGGGTGGTCTGGGAGTTGATGTGCTTTCAATGAGTGGATCAGGGTGCCGACGATTTGAGCTTCGCAGCAGAGGCTCACTCGGATATTACGATTCAAGATGCGTGACTTCGAAAACACAGAAATCAAGTACCTGGTAGTGCACCAGGTAGTTGAACCTTCACTGGTGCATCCGTACCGTCGCAAGTGGGGCAGAGCGCAATAGTGCAGCAACCACCCCCGCCATGAGTGATCATAGCTGGCCACAATTATGAGCGTGTCCTTTGCGGGCTAAACAGCTTTATTACGTGCCTTTTCGGCCAGATAGCGTTCGGTGCAATCGCGCCCTATGGCAAGTGCCCCTGCGGCAGTGCCAGAGTCATCCTTGATGATGCAAAAGTGTAGATCGACATACACTTTACAAAAAAAAGGAGAACAAAAAACAGGGGGGGCCAAACCCGCCAAAAAGACACCAAAACCCCCCCAAAACGCCAAAACAGACCAAACAAAAAACAAGCCAAAACCAAAAAAAAACAAAAAACACACCCCCCAAAAAAACCCCACAAAAAACCCCCCCCCCCCCCCCCCCCCAGCCAAAACCCAAAACCCCCCCACCAAAACACCCAAACAAACCCCCGCGCCCAAAAAACGTCCGTCTTTGTGGATCGCCCGAGTGGTCAGTATCTTGTCACCGTTCCTGGTGTGACCCATTTCGATGGCTTTGTGAAAACCTGCCCAGTGGGCCTTTCGCAATGGCTCTGGAATAATGACATCAAGGCTGTTGGCGAGGGCTTCGGCTGCGGAATAGCCGAATATGACTTCAGCCCCACGGCTCCAAGCCTGGATCGTGCCGTCGTTGTCGATGAAAATGATTGCATCGCCAGCCTGCTCGACCATGGCCTGAAACAGTGCTGGGCTTATATTTCCCGGTGCGCAGGGTAGTCCATAGTTTTGGTCCATGGTTCGTTCCTCTGTTAAACGAGGCCGCTCTGTAGCTAGGAATGGGCGTTTCGGCAGCGAGATATTTATAAGACAATCTAGGGCCGAATTCAGACAGGCTCCTTGGTCAAGGCGATGTTGACGTACCGCTCTAATTCTCAAAAGGTCCTAACGGTTCGCGAAGGTTATAATGGGGCATGCGAATCCATTCTCTAGAAGACCTCCCCATCGCATCCCTTGGCACCGGTATCCAAAAGCGCATGCTTGTGGGTTCGGGCATGGTTCCGCATGTTATGCAGTTCGTTCGAGCCTGTTTCTCGCCGGGCCAGGTCGCGCCCGCCCATGCCCATCCAGACATGACCGAAATGTTCTACATCGAATCCGGAGAAGGCACCCTGACCGTCGATGGTGTTTCCCATCCACTTCAGCCTGGCGTGTCCTTTCTTGTAGAGCCCAAAGAGAAGCATGAGATCGCGAGTTCCCCAGGCTCGGAACTCGTGGTGGTCTATGTTTCCGTCCATTCTTGATGGCAGGATCCACGACAGACAGACCTTCTATTAATGATTATTTCGGGGAGACCGCCAATGGAAGGCCCCGAATTCATCACCCTGACCTTTCGCCTGGCGGCTGACCATAGGGAGATCGATAGGCTCTTCCGGGATGCCATGGCGGCCATGGGCCGCAGTCATCGGTTGGATGCCCATGCCTTGCTTGATCGAATTTGGATGCGGCTCGCGGTGCACATCCGTGCCGAGCACAAAGCGGTGTTCCCTGTTTTGGCGGAGGCCCGACCAGACCTTGGTATCCACCTCCAGACCCTTCGCGAGGATCACGATTTTTTTATGGCCTCTTTAGCGGGGGCGGTAAAGGTCATGCAAGACCCATTGCCTGACTTTGCTTCGACCAGGGAAGGGGTGGAGGCGGTGCGGCTCCGCTTGATATCCCACAATGCCCTTGAGGAGGAACTGATTTATCCGGCGGTGGACCAGCTATCCCATGAGCAACAAGTTCGAGTTATCGGAGATGTATCCCGGGAACTGACTTTCCTTCCCAAACGCTACGGACCATAACCGCCTTCAAGTAAGAAGCGTTCCTGGGCCCCTCCCGGGCTGCCTCCGCTGAGAAACGGAAGTTGCCTTGGGCAGCAATGCGAACCGGCTTTATCAGTATTTGTGGCAGGCCATCTACTTGGAGCTTGTCGCTAAAGTGTTCCAGAAATGGGGAGAGCCGAATGGGAGGAAATTATCCAGTACCTTACCCTTCCGGTACGACTAGGACAGGATCGTCTTGTTCAGGAATGTGTGGCTTGCCTTCAAAGTCGATGAGGTGCCCCGAACGATGGGCCTTGGTCTCAAGATAAAAGCGATTGTATTCATTCGCGGGGATGACGTGGGGAATCCGGTCGCTGACCGGGATGCCGTAGCGCACGAGTTCTTCGACCTTGCGCGGATTGTTGGTGAGCAGGCGGACCGAGCGTACGGTGAGGCTCGCGATCATGTGCGCTGCGACGGCATAATCGCGTTCATCGTCGCGGAAGCCGAGCGCCAGATTGGCATCGACGGTGTCCAGTCCGTGATCCTGGAGCGAGTAGGCCTTGATCTTATTCAAGAGACCGATGTTTCGACCTTCCTGCCGCAGGTACAGGAGAATGCCGCATGGCTCCTGGGCGATGCGCGAGAGCGCGACGGCGAGCTGATCCCGGCAATCGCATCGAACTGATCCGAGCGCATCGCCGGTCAGGCACTCGGAATGGAGGCGTGTGACGACGTCTTCGCGGCCAAGCACATCGCCATGGACGAGCGCGATATGCTCCTTGCCGTCGCGGTTGTTGTAGAAGGCGACGATGCGGAAGCGACCGAAACGGGTGGGCAGATCGGCGACCGCCTCCACCCTCACGCAGATATGATGTGGGCCAAAGCCCTCGCAGTCGTGATCGAGATCGCGCGTGACGAGGTCGTCCAAGGTTGGCACCAGGGTGAGGGTCTTGATACAGGGAATGTCGCTCATGGCTCTTTCTGGATGGCGCTGGGTGGAACCAATTGGGTGAGCGCCGCTTCGTCCACCTGCTCGATCGCCGCTTCGGCACGGAGCAGTAGCCGGTCGCGCCCAATGGCTGCAACCGCGAGCGTCCTGCCGGCGCGGCGGTACGCGACCGCGGCGTCACCCTGGGCGAGATCGCCGGCGATGTCGATGCGGTCCCATGATTCGGCATGCCCGACGTAGCCGATAGTCACGTCATAGTGGGCGCTCCAGAAAAACGGGACGCGATCGAAGCGGGTTCCCTTGCCAAGCATGCTGCGCGCGGCGGCCTGTCCCTGCTGTTCGGCCACCACCCAATGTTCGATGCGGACACGCTCACCGGTGTATGGGTAGGGAAAGCGGGCGACGTCGCCCGCCGCCCAGATGCCGGCAACGCTGGTGCGGAACTGATCGTCCACCACGATTCCGCGGTCGATGGCGAGGCCGCCCTTTTCCGCGAGCGCCACCTCGGGGCGGACGCCGACGCCCATGATGATGATCTCGCCGTCAATGCGTCCGTTCTCGAGGACTACACCCTTGGCGTCGATCTCCCTGGGCGAGGTTCCGAGATGGAATTTAACCCCCTTCTTTTCATGCAACGTGCGAACAAACGCGCCAAATCCTGGGCCGAGGATACGTTCGAGCGGTACCGTCTCTCTGCCGATAACGTGGACTTCGAGCCCACGCATGGTCAGCGCCGCCGCCGCCTCAAGGCCGATGAACGATGCGCCTATCACGATGGCGCGACCCTTCGCATGGGCGATGATAGCCCGGCTATCGTCGAGCGTGCGAAGCAGGTGGGCTCGATCTGCACCTGGAATATCAAGCCGGACCGGCGTCGCCCCGGTCGTGAGCAGAATCGCGTCGAATGCCTCCGCACCGCCTTTGAGGATCAATTTCCTTCCATCGAGTCCCTGCACGGTTTCACGGCGCAAAGTGATTCGGTGTTCGGCGAAATCTTCCGGTGCCCTCAACGGGATCCAATCTTCGGATGCGTTCCCGGCAAGGTAGTCTTTCGAGAGGTTCGGCCGATCAACCGGCGAAGAAGTCTCAGGCGCGAACAGGGTGATGGGCCCTTCGTACCCTTCACGCCGCAACATCTCTGCGGCAGCTGTCCCCGCCGGACCTCCTCCGACGATCGCGATCGATTGCGGACCACCAGTGGTCGACCGCCTTGGGTTGCCACCCGGGGCGGTCGAATGCGCACTGGAGCGGCCGAGCACGTAAAGTCGATCGCCCCGCAGCTCGACCCGAAAACACGGAATTGCATTTAACGCCGGAGGCCCACTCGCTTCACCTGTGGCGAGTTCGAAGCGTGCGTGATGCCAAGGGCAACGAATTGTGCCGCCTTCGACGATCCCGTCGGCAAGCGGTGCGCCGTAATGCGTACACGCAGCGCCGACAGCGAAAAAAACCTCACCGCGCCGAACGACCAGGACCGCTTCTCCGTGTGCCTGTCCGGCAACCGGCTTTCCCTCCTCCAACGCTGAGGTGGGGATCCCGTCCTTTTCGAAGTCCGGGCCACTGAGTTCGATAGGTTCGCTCATAACTGAGCCCCTTATTTGGGTAAAGCCTGAAATATGATTTTATCGGGATCGGCTGCGACCAGTGTTGAACATTTCATGCGAGTTGCTTATCAGGAAAGCCCGACCTCGCATTCAGCCAGATTTGTCATGAAAGGGCCACTTCAGCAAATTCCTCCGCGCATATCAGGTACGTGTCGGAGTCCCGCCCCTCTGCTGTGTGTGGGCAGGATTGGGGTCATTGATGGGAAGGTTGAGGATAGGAGACGCAGTCGTCGGCGCCGATAACGGCGAAGGGAGTCAGTGAGGCCGACTCGCTTTTGGTTGTTGTGAAGAGATGAACCACGGAGACGCCATGAACAAGTACGTGATCCGTGACGATACGCCGGTGGCAGCGCCACCAGACCGCCTCGGCGCACATGATCGCGCATGTCTCCTCCGACGCAAGCCTGAGCAGTTCGTGCAAGCCTGCACGGAAAGGAGCCGTCTGAGCATAGTCGGCATAATTGTGAAACGGTTGACGTTCCCAGCCTGCGTTGACGTCTTCCTCGATGCACGCGCTTTTCCCGCGACGCCCGCCGAGCTCGGCGAGATGGACATAACTGATTTCTGCGTCGCCTAGTGTTTTTGGCAACGCGTCGAAGTTGAATTGGGGATTGGTCCGCGACCATGGGATGCTGCGGATATCCACGAGGCGCGTCACTTTGAATGCGCGGAGAATGTTGATGAACTCCTCCACCGAACGTGTCGAGTGTCCGATGGTGTAAAGCGTCCGATGAACTGTGCCGCTTGTCATGACTTTCTCCATCAGCACGCCCACGAATCGGCCAGTGTGTTTTCCGCAACAACCTACCTGACAGAAGCACGCCCCACGTCGCCGCGAGCCTCGAGCCGTGCGAGCAGCAGGTGATAATAAAGCATCCCGCGCTGCGCCCCCAGCGCACTGAGAACCTGGTCGATATCGAGCGGAACGGGGCCTGCGACGGCAGTGAGATTGCGGGCGACGCTCGAGTCGTTCATGGGGAAGACATCGAGCCGGCCGAGGCCGCGTAGCAGGATGACCGTCGCCGTCCAAGGGCCGATCCCCTTGATCTGGCAGAGCAGCGCTGCGGCATCTGGGCTGGGTCGCTCCTCCAAGGCCGCTTCGTCGAATCTGCCGGACAGTAGTGCGTCCGCCACCCGACGTAGTGCCGCCAGCTTGTTCGTACTCAAGCCCGCTGCTCGCAGGACGTCATCGCCTGCATCCGTAAAGCTCTCGATGCCAGGGAACTTCCAGAGCACGAGATCGCCGCACTTGATCGGCGTACCCAGCGCCAGGATCAGGCGGCGTAAGATCGAGCTCGCCGCGACGAGGCTTACCTGCTGAAAGACGATTGCATTGACGCAAGCTTCCCACAAGGATGGATAGCGAGGCGGCTTAACTCCGCGCATGCGGAGCGCCAGCGGGCCTAGCCATGGGATGCTTGTGGCGGCATGATCAAAGTATGAAAGCTCGCGGTCGACCCCGAGCATCCGGCGCAGGATGGTAAGCGCCCGAGGGTGGTCAGCGATTTGCCCTTCGATGGTGGCAGTGAGTGTGGCAAGTCGTTGCTGCTCTACGCGCACGATAATGGGATTGTCAAAGCCGCCGAGAGCCCGGACGTAGTGACCTTGTGGCGTGAGCACGTCCACGATGTTCGTCGACAGTCGCCGGAGTACGCTCACAGTGAGATCAAGGCGATAGGGCGCCGTGACGGCAACCTCATACTGTGCATTGGCGAGGACCGTTTTCACTGTTCTACCCGCCAAGCATCTGGCCCTCGTGACCGCATGCGCATCAGCGACTCGACTTTTTCAGCGCGAAGCCCTTGTGCATGGCGATGTGGTCAGTCTTGTCGCTCTTGATTTCATACTGCGGTTCGTCCGCGCATGCATGGTGCGTGTACCCCTTATAGTCGACATCGCTCGTGTGCACCTTGATGATGGTTCCGCTGACGTGTCCAGCTTCCGAGTTCCAGGCCACGTGATCGCCAACCTTGAATTTGACCGTCATGATGGTCCTCCAACGAAAGCAAGGCATAGATAAAAACGTACCGTGTGAGGTTCTACCCTTGTGACTAGCAAACAAGAAAAACGCGAATGGTTCCAATACTCAGGTTCCACTTTGTAGGGGCGTGAAACAGGCGATAGAAACCATTCAGACCTTCTCGCCAGTCAGAAAACCTTTGCCTAGGGCCTCTGCCACCAGGGCTTCCTGCTCCTGCTTGAACATCCGATTGGAACCAGGTGCGGGGCTGGCGAGCTCGCGCCGCCCTAGGTAACTGAGCGAGCGGCTGGGCCCGAGACCCACTATCCTGCCATCCAGGAACTGCTCCCGCACGAAGCGCCAGGCCCCCATGTTGCGTGGCTCTTCTTGCACGAAGACCAGTTCCGCATCCTGGGGGTAGGTCGCCAGAGTCTGTCCCAATTTGGCGCCTGGGAAGGGGTACAACTGCTCAAGGCGAAGGATGGCCACGTCGTCGGCTTTGTGCGTGGCTCGAGCAGCTAGCAGATCGTAGACCACCTTGCCGCTGGCCACAATTATCCGGCGAACGGTGTCTCGCTTGGTGGCATCGGCGAAAGTCTCATCATCAAGCACCTCGGAAAAGGAGCCATGAATCAGATCATCGAGGGAAGAGATTGCACTGGGATGTCGGAGGAGGCTCTTCGGAGCCATGACGATGAGGGGTTTCCGCATCTCGTCCCGGGCCTGGCGGCGCAGGAGGTGATAGTACTGCGCAGGCGTAGTGGGATTTGCCACCCGCAAATTCTCTTCAGCGCAGAGAGTGAGAAAGCGTTCCAAACGGGCGGAAGAGTGCTCGGGTCCTTGGCCTTCCTGGCCGTGGGGCAGGAGGAGCACCAGCCCGCTGGTCTGATTCCATTTCTGCTCAGAACCCGAAAGGAACTGATCAATGACCACCTGTGCCCCATTGGCGAAGTCGCCGAACTGGGCCTCCCAGAGCACCAGGGTGGAAGGATCCGCCACGGAGTAGCCGAACTCGAAGCCCATGACGGCATTCTCGGAAAGGAGGCTGTCGATCACTTCAAAGGCCGCCTGTCCTTGAGCAATCGTGTTGAGAGGCACCAGCTCTTGCCCCGTCAGGTGATCCGCCAGGACCGCGTGACGCTGGCTAAAGGTCCCCCGCCCCGAGTCCTGTCCCGAGAGGCGCACCGGAATACCCTCCAGTAGGCACATTCCAATGGCCAGCATTTCTGCACCCGCCCAGTCGATGTTGGGGTGGCCGTCGGCATAGGTTGCCCTTCGCTTCAAGAGAGGCAGCAGTTTGGAATGGATCTCGAATCCTTCAGGCACAGTGGATACCGCCCGAACGATGGCCGAAAGGCGCTCCCGCTTGACCTCTTGGCCGGGGTCCGAGGCCGCCACCCGGCCAGGAGGGGGATCCTCGGCGGGCCTATTTGTCGACTCGATCCCGGCGGTAGTCGAAGGCTCATAGGCATTCTCCAGCTTCTCCTTGGCCGCAGCCCACAGCGCGTTGATATCAGACAGGGTGAGAAGGCCATCGCGCAGGAGTTGATCGCCATACACGTGGGCGACGGAAGGGTGTTCCTTGATTTTCTGGTACAGCAGGGGCTGCGTGTAGCTGGGTTCATCGCCTTCGTTGTGGCCATAGCGGCGATAGCAGACCATGTCGATGACGACATCGCGGTGGAAGTGTTGCTGGTATTCGATCGCCAGGTCCACCACCTGGGCGATGGCATCGGGATCGTCGCCGTTCACATGAAAGATGGGCGCCTGGATGCCTTTGGCGATATCCGTGCAGTAGGGTGAAGATCGCGTATCGCCCGGATCGGCAGTGAAGCCGATCTGATTATTCACGACCACATGCACCGTTCCACCCGTGCGGTAGCCGTGGAGCTGGGACATATTGAGCGTTTCCGCGACCACGCCTTGACCCGCGAAAGCTGCGTCTCCATGCAGCAGCACGGGAAGGACCGGCTCTTTGCTGGCGTCGCCGACCCACCTTTGTTTGGCGCGGACCATCCCCTCGACCACCGGGTCGACGGCCTCCAGGTGGCTTGGATTGGGAGCCAAGGTCAGGCGCAGGGTCTGCCCTCCCTGTGCGTGGTGGAGACCCGTTGCGCCCAGGTGGTACTTGACATCCCCCGAGCCTTGGATGGATCCGGCATCCACGACATCCTCGAACTCGGCGAAGATCTTGGACACCGGCTTGCCCACTGTGCAAACCAGCACTGTCAGGCGCCCACGATGGGACATGCCCAGAACCGCCTCATGGATTCCGTATCCAGCCGCGCGGTCCAACAAGCGGTCGAGAAGGGGGATCGCCGCCTCCCCGCCCTCCAGCGAGAAGCGTTTGTGCCCCACGTATTTCGTGTGGAGGAATTTTTCGAAGGCCTCGGCCTCGATCAGCTTGGCAAGAATATGCCTGCGGTCCTCTGTCGTAAGGTCCGCTCGATTCCGCGTGGATTCCATGCGCTCCATGAGCCAATGCTTCTGCTGCGGATCCTGAATGTGCATGAATTCAGCGCCGATCTTTCCGCAATAGGTTTGGCGCAGAACTTCGACGATCTCTCGGAGCGTGGCTTCCTCGGATCCGCCCAATCCGTTAGTGATGAACTTCCGATCCAGGTCCCAAAGTGTGTAACCGAAGGTGGCCGGATCAAGTTCGGAGTGGTACTGCACTTCGCCTGATTCCAGGGGATCCAGGTTGGCCACCAAGTGGCCCCGGACCCGGTAGAAATTGATGAGTGCGAGGATCCGCGCCTGCTTCTCGATGGCTGAACCGCGCTGAGCGCCGAAGGGAGGTGGGCTCGTGTCCTTTTCCCAACTCATAGGCCGGTGGGGGACCTTGAGGTCGGCGAAAATCCGTTCATAGAAACTGTCAGCCCCTAGAAGCAGATCTTGGAGCGTCGAGAGGAAGGCTCCCGATACAGCACCTTGGATGATGCGGTGATCGTATGTGGACGAGATATTCATCACATGCGCCACCCCTAGTTCCGACAGGGTGGCCGCGGGCATCGCCGTGAATTCGGCCGGATGGCCCATGGCGCCGATGGCGATGATGGACCCCTGGCCCCGCATCAGGCGCGGACCTGAAGCCGTCGTGCCCATGGTGCCCGGGTTCGTGAGCGTAATGGAGGTGCCCAGGAAAGCTTCCGGCTCGATGCTCCCCTTTCGGGCCTTTTCCACGAGGCTGTCGAAGATGGAAACGAAGGTGCTGAAGTCAAAAGATTCCGCTTCCTTGATGTTGGGTACCAAAAGGGAACGAGACCCATCCTTTCTAAAAACATCCACGGCGATACCCAGATTCACGCTGTGCTTCTTGATCCGCATCGGCCGGCCCTCGATCTCGCCGAACGCGTCATTCATGCCTGGATGCTTTTCGAGGGCCCACACGACGGCCCAGGCCACGATGTGGGTGAAGGAGATCTTTCGGAGACCCATCACCTCCCGGTGATGGTTGAGGATGCGACGATTCTCCTCCATCACGTTGACCGGGATGACCCTGTTCGACGTGGCCGTGGGGATCCCCAGCGAGGCTTCCATGTTTCGCACCAGGGTGGCGGCGGAGCCCGTGATGGGGACGGATTCTTCTCCGGGACGGAGTTCGGATCCCAGGACTTGCAAAAGGGAGGACTGTACAATCCCGGATTGCGTAGGAGTAGAGGTGCTGGCCGGTGGCAACGTCAACGATGATTCCGGGGGGCGATTCTCCAGGGTTTCAAAGATCCTACGCCAGCTCCCCTCCACCGAATCGGGGGCTCGCTGATATTGGGTGAAAAGCTCGTAGGCGTAGCCTGCGTTGGAGCCGAATGTTTCAATCAGCATTTCCAGAGATGGGTCATTCATGATCGCTTCCCTGATGGCCTCTGGACGGTGCACGTGATCAGCCGCGCTCCGCGTTCGTAACGGAGGTAGGTCCAGGCCCATTCTGCTACAACAAGGAAACGGTTGCGGAAACCGATGAGCCACACGATGTGGACCAGGAGCCAGAATAGCCAGGCCACGAAGCCGTAAAACTTCAGGCCTGCTACTTCTGCCACCGCAGCAGCCCGTCCGATGGTGGCGAGCATTCCTTGGGAGCGGTACCTGAACGGAAGTCCAGGCAATCCCTGGATGGCGCGAACAATGTTCTTGGCAGCATGGCGGCCTTCCTGGACCGCCACTGGGGCCAGGGCCGGAAGGGGTTTCCCATCCTGTTTCAGGGAAGCCAGATCTCCGATGACAAAAAGACCAGGCGCCCCTGTCACGCTGAGGTCAGTCTGGATGGGGACGCGGCCTCCAGAGTCCAATTGAACTCCGAGCGATCGGGCCAGCGGCGAGCCCTCCACTCCGGCTGCCCAGAGGATGGTGCGGGCTTCGACTCTTTCGTCCCCGATGGTGGCTCCGCCATCATCCAGGGCGGTCACGGGATGTCCGGTGAATACTTCCACACCCAAGCGGGACAGAGCCTCGGCCGCCCGTTGGGAAAGATCTGGAGAGAAACCCGGGAGGATGCGGGATCCAGCCTCCATGAGCAGCACGCGGGCCTTTTCGGGATTGATCCTGCGGAAGTCCCTGGTCATGACATGCCGGGCAATCTCAGCAATAGCACCCGCTAGTTCCACTCCCGTCGGGCCGCCGCCCACGATGATGAAGGTGAGCCAAGCCTTTTGGCGGGAGGGATCGGTTTCCCATTCGGCGGATTCGAAGGCCAGGAGAATCCGTTTCCGGATTTCAAGAGCATCATCAATCGTTTTAAGGCCTGGGGCGGCCTTGGCCCATTCCGGGTGCCCAAAATAGGAATGGGTGGCTCCCGTGGCGAGAATAAGGAAGTCATAGGGAATGGTTCCCTCGGCGAGGAGCACTTGCTTCCCTTGGGTGTCCACACCCACGGCTTCCGCAAGAAGTACAGATGCGTTCCGCTGCTTGCGCAGGATCCGGCGGATGGGAACCGCGATATCGCTGGGGTTGAGGGCCGCAGTCGCAACCTGGTAGAGCAGGGGCTGGAAAAGATGATGGTTCCGCTGGTCAATCAGGGTGACATCAACCTTCTCTCCTCGGAGGGACTTGGCTGCGGTCAAGCCTCCGAAGCCACCCCCAAGGATGACCACATGGGGTCGGCCTTTTGGTTGAACGGAAGCAGGGGTATGAAGGGTGTTATCGGGCATGGAGGTCTCCGGCCCTGGGGTTTATGGGTTCTGAGGCTAATGGCCTTCGTGGCCTTCTCCGTGTTCAGATGCGGTGCCGGCACTGTATACGGCCTCGACATAGTGGATGTAGCTCACGTAGGAGGCCACGAATTCCCGGCCAGCCTTGAGATCACCAGCTTTGAAGGATTTGGCCTTCACCGCTGCCTCAAAGCGCTGGTGCAGGGTGGCGTGGATGTTGTCATTCAGCAGCTTCCAAAGGGGCTTGAGATCTCCACTTTCAAGGGCTTGATCACCGGCAGGAAGGGCGGGACCAAAGTCTTCGCCTGCAGGTTTCAATCCCGTATAAGGAGCCCCTTCCCCAGCCCTGTGAATGCGGACCAGTGTTTCAAAAAAGTACTGGTCCGCCAACTTCTGCGCCTCTGCGCCAAGTTTTCGAACGTCCTGGGCACGGTGGAAAGCTGCACGGATCTCGGCTTCATCCTTCGGTTGGACCCAGACCAGCACAAGGTTTACGTTTTCGGTTGTGAAGGCGGCACGGGCGGCTTTGATCACGGGTCCGTCCAGGCTGTCGCAGTGGGCCATGAGTGGAAGAGGTGCCAGCAGAACGGCCATAGCGAAGGATCGGAGGATTGAATGGAATCGCATGGTGTCTCCTATGGAGGAAGGGGGTTATTGGGACAGGTTGGCCTTGGAGCCGAGGCCCCGAAGGTGGGTTACAAGGAAGTAGGAGGGATCAAAAGCTCTGACGGAGTGAAGCACTTCCGCATCAATGGGCACGAACTCACCGGGGCCAATCCGCTTCCAAGCCTCCCCCTGCATCACCTCGATAGAGCCAGACAACAGAAGCACCGAGGCCGGATAGGGGGCCTGATGTGCTGGGATCTGCACGCCGCCAGGGAGGGCCACCAGCACCAGCTTGGTGTCGTTCTTCAGATCAAGTAGGGGCAGTGAAGCGCGTTGGTTTTCGGGCATGGGGAGCGTCTCGCTCAGGTTGGTGATGGGATTCATGGGGATCTCCAGGATGGATGGTGATTTTTAAAGGGGTTCAACACGGGCAGTTGTCAGGTCAAACCATGGGGAAGCTGGTGCAGGACTGGCTTCATCGAAGCATTTGAAACCGTTCGGTTTCAGCAACGGGGCTTGTCGGGAGGGGATAGGAGAACCAACAAAGTCTCCAATGCCCGCTTGGGGTCTGGCCTGCGTTGGGGTGGTGCTTCCGCTGGCCGGGAGGTCAGAAAGGTCAAGTGTTGGAGGGTGCCTATGACAGGAACTAAGAGATCTTCAGGGGCAACATCAGTACGGATCGCCCCTGCTTCCGAGGCCTCCTTGAGGATGGCTAGAAGGTAAGCGCGGGTTTGGCGGACCAGCCCTCTAATCGTGGTGGCGGCCTTTTCGGGCAAGGCCTTCGCAAACTGGTCCGAGAAAATAAGGCGGCCGCATCCGGTATTGCGCCCCAGGACTTCCGTCCTGGCCAGAAAGAGTTGGGACAGCCGCTCGATGGGAGGCAAGGCTGGATCCGGAAACGCCGCCCCGATCAATTCCACTACGCGGTGGGCCACTTCCTCCAGGATTTCATCCCGGGATGCGAAATGACGGAAGGGAGCGCCTGGGCTCAGGCCCAATTCTGTCGCAAGGGAAGCCATGGTCAGTGCCGTGATGCCACGCTCTCCGATGATGCGGAGTGCCGCATCCGCAATCTCAGTGCGCTTGGCCGTGGTCTGTCGATTCGAGGCAATCATGCGGATCCACAAGAAATGTTGGGCAGAGTCTTTAAAGACGAAGGGCCGGGATCTCGTCCTTGAAGATTATTGTAAGTAAACATTTACTTCTGTCAAGGGAAACAAAATATTTTTAGAAACTCTTGGGGCTCTGGCGCTGCCCGTGATTCATCACCTCCAGTTGGGGGCCTGCAAAATGTGGATCTGTTATCAGGTGATCAGGCTCTTGACATGAGTAAGTACTTACTTACAATGAAACCATGCGCGAAGCCCAGCTGCCCCTGACACCCAAACAGATCGAAATCGCCGATGCGGCTCTGAGGATCATCGGAGACCGGGGCATCGCCGCTCTGACGACGGCCACTCTGACCCAGGAGCTGGGGGTCAGCTCCGGCGCGCCCTTTCGGCATTTCGCATCCCGCGAGGAGATTCTGGAGGCCGCTGCCCAGCGGGTGGCGGAGATGGTGGCCGACACCTATCCGGATGTATCCCTGCCGCCTCTGGAGCGACTTCGCGCCCTCTTCATTGCGCGAGTCAAAACAGTGGGAAAGAGGGCCGGGGTGGCGCGCTTCATCTTTTCCGAACAATTTGCCCTGGCTCTTCCCCCTGCCGCGGTGGAGCGAATGCTCGACCTGGTGAGAATCACGCGGGCCTTCGTGCTCCAGGCGTTGAAAGAGGGAATGGAGAGCGGGGAGATCCGGAATGATCTGCCACCCAAGGCTCTCCTGCCGATCGTGCTTGGCAGCCTCCAGCACCTCGTTTTCTTGAGTGCCCTTCCATCAGGGCTTGGCAAGGCGCCCAAGGCCACCGAGGTCTTCGGGAGTCTCACTTGCCTCCTGGCCCCGATCCCTGAGCGGAGTCGTTGACATGAAGCTGCCTGAATTCATCCAAAAGCCTCTGTTCCGTCGCTTGGCCCTGGTGCCGCTCGCTGTCCTCCTGTTGGTTGCAGGGGTGCTGTTCGTCGTGCCTACAAACGCGCTAGGCGCCACCGTTAACCGTGGCCCAGTCTCTCTCGACGTTCGTGGTACCGGCACCCTCGAAAGCGTGCAGGAAGTGCCCCTCGCCTTCAAGGTCGGGGGCCGCATCCTGGAGCTTCCGCTGGACGAGGGAAGCCCCATCAGCAAGGGCCAGGTGCTAGGACGCCTGGATCCGAACGATCTTCAAGAACAGTTGGCTGTGGCCCAGGCTGCCCGGGGTGCCGCGCAGGCTGGCATCGGAAAGGCCCAAGCGGACATGGAACAAGCTCGGGCCACCCAGCAGCGCGCCCACTCGGATTTTGAACGAGTGAAGCGCCTCCAGGCAGAGGGCATTCTGAGCCGCGCAGATTTGGACGCTGCCCAGGAGCGATTGAAGATCACCGATGCAACGGTTCAGGCCGTGGGCGCGGCGGGCACCCAAGCCCGAAGTGGCGAGTCTCAAGCTAAGGGAACGGAAGCCCTCCAGCGGCTGGCTTTTGAGGAGGGCCGCCTACTCAGCCCCGTGGACGGCCTACTGACACGTCGCCTCCGCGAACCGGGCAACATCGTGGGCGCTGGAACGCCAGTCTTGACAGTCGTGAGCACCCGCAAACTTTGGGTCCGGGCCTGGGTGGATGAGACCTCGCTGGGTGCTCTGCGTGTTGGACAACTCGCTCAAGTGGAACTGCGTTCCCACCCTGGGCAGGTGTTCCCTGGCCGGGTGGACCGTATCGGGCGTCAGGCCGATCGGCAGACCCATGAGCTACTTGTGGATGTGGAATTGCTCCAATTGCCTGCGGGATTCGCGGTGGGCCAGCGGGCGGATGTCCGTATCGGTGTTGCCGGGAAGACGGATGCATTGCGTGTCCCCAACGCATACTTCGACCGAAAAAACAGCACTTGCGCCGTGAAGAAAGGCGGTCGCATCCACCAAGTGGACGTGAAGCCGGGCTTCGCCGGGAGTGATTTTGTGGAGATCCAAGCAGGCCTTCAACCTGGAGACCAGGTGCTCAGATCCCTGGAAGAAGGGAAGGCCCTGCCTTCCCTTCGCCGCGTCCAGGTGAAGGGTGAATTGTGAATCTCGCGATGAAGGATCTCCGCCGCCAAAAGGTCAGCTTCGCAGCGACGGCATTGGGCCTTGGCCTTCTCTTCGCCATCGTCCTGGCCATGGGCGGCATCTACCGTGGCCTGGTGGAAGACGCCACCTTGCTGGTGGACCACATGGGCGCGGATATCTGGGTTGTTCAACGGGATACCCGCGGGCCCTTCGCAGAGCGATCCACCGTGCCCCCCGGCCTGGAGGATCGGCTGAGAGCGCAGAAAGGGATAGCTTCAGCTCGGAGTTTCAGCACAGCCACCATTCAGCGGATCGTTGGAACTCGCAGCCTGCGCATGACGGTGGTGGGGCTGAGTTGGCCCGAAGACAAGGGTCAAGCCCTGCCCCTGGTGGCTGGGCGCGCCTTGAGGGACCCTCATCGGGAGGTCGTGGTGGATCGAAGCCTTGGCCTGGTCTTGGGGCAGATCCTTTCACTCGGTGATGAATCGTTCAAGGTCGTGGGACTCACCAAGGGCATGTTGTCCTCCGGCGGCGATGGTCTCGTCTTCGCCACCGAACTCGATGCGCGGGCGATTCTCAACTGGCAGGCTCCTGAAGCAAGGCGGGTGGAGCGGGAAGGTCGCCTGGCCCGTCTGGGCGGCACCGACCTGGATTCGGTTTCGAATCAGGACCGGCTCCGGGACGAACGCTTCATCCCACCCACCCTGGCACCGGCTCCCGCGAATGCGATCCTGGTGAGTCTGCGCCCTGGAGCATCCATTGATGAAGTCCTGCGTGGCCTGGAGGCATGGCCCGATGTGACGGCCTACACCGCGCAGGAACAGCGTGATCTCCTGCTCAAGGGCGTAGTCGAGAAATCCCGGAAGCAGATCGGCCTCTTCCGGGCCCTGCTGTCCATCGTCTCGGGCATCGTCGTTACCCTGATCCTTTACAACATGACCGTAGCGAAGACCCACGATATCGCCCTCCTGAAACTCCTGGGCGCCCGGAGTTCCGTCGTCGTGAAGCTGGTGCTGAACCAAGGCCTCCTCCTCGGCGCCCTGGGCTACAGCTTCGCCATCCTCCTCGCCAAGTTCCTGTTTCCCCTCTTCCCACGACGGGTGATGCTCGGCACCGCCGAGTACCTCGGCGTCGGCCTTCTGGTCTTGCTCCTGGTGACGTTGGCCAGCGTGGCGGGCATCGTGCGGGCCCTGCGGATCCCGCCCACTCTCATTCTGGCGGGGTGAAGCATGGAAGCCGTGCGCGCCGAGAACCTATACAAGACCTACGGCCATGGAGCCACAGAAGTGAAAGCCCTTCTGGGCGTTTCAATGGTCGCCCATGCCGGCGAGGTGGTGGCCCTGCTGGGCCCCAGTGGCTCCGGAAAATCCACTTTGCTTACCGGCCTGGGCCTGCTCAATCCGCCGGAGAAAGGCACGATCGACCTTATGGGCGAACGGGTGCTGGAAGATGGAAAAGCCTTCGGTGATTTGGCGGCCCTGCGGCGCTCCCGCATCGGTTTTGTGTTTCAGAAATCAAACCTGATCCCCTTCCTTTCGGCCCATGAAAACGTCCGCTTGATCCTGGCCCTCAACGACCAATTGGGAGCGGAGACCTATACTCGATCCCAGGAGCTGCTTGAGTACCTTGGCGTCGGGAACCGGAGCCAGCATTTCCCTGAAGAGCTCTCGGGCGGAGAACAGCAACGCGTGGCCATCGCCCGGGCCCTGGCGCCCGCGCCGCCCCTCATCCTGGCGGACGAACCGACAGCAGCCCTGGATAGCACACGGGGTCGGGCGGTGATGGAGCTCTTTCGCAAAGTAGCGCGGGAACAGGGCACCGCTGTTGTCGTGGTCACCCACGATCACCGGACACTGGATATCTTCGACACCGTCTACGAGATGGAAGACGGAGTTCTCAGCCGCGCGGAACAGACAGCCTGAGTTAGTTCACCCGACTCAATGAATCCCCTACGACACCGCTACCTTTTGGGCGGTGCCGAAGAATGGGACTTCCATGGCATCACGCACTACGTTGCAACAACCGGCACCAGGCAATGGTTGCGATCACCACCCACACCAGTGTCCGTAGGCTCATGGCAATCACCGTGCGCTGCTCGTAGGCACCCCCGGAATACACGTGCACACCGAAGGCCACGAACGTGATCGAGGTTGCGGCAGCGATGGCGATGGCCAGCCACGCGGCCCAGCGCTGCTGCATCCACAGCCCAGCACCAGCGATAACATAGGCGAAACCCGCCAGAAAATTGAACCAGAGCACGAACGGCACATAGTTCCCAGCCGCCTTGACTGCTGCGTCGTTGCCACTCAAGGTCATGCCGCCTTCCATGAGCGTCAGCACGCCGAACCCGACGGCGACCAGAGAAAGTCCCCATATCCAGAATCCCCGCTTCTTCATGACTTCCTCCGTGGTGAGTGGGCAGCCTTCGACAATGACGTAGCTACCTGCATTCAGATATTGGAACGCACGAACCCCATGGCGTCGCGTACCCGCGTGACCGTCACTGCAGCGATGGTCCGCGCCCGTCGGGCACCAGTGTCTAGCATGGCCCTGATGTGGTCCTGATTCTTCATCAGGTCCACATGCCGTTCTTGGATCGGGCGTAGCGTCTCCACCACCAATTCCACAAGCGACTTCTTGAGTTTGCCGTAGCCGTGGCCATGAAATTCTGCCTCGATCTCGTCGTGGGGCCTTTTTGAGAGCACCGCATAAAGTTCCAGGAGGTTTCTGACGCCTACACCGGCGTGACCGAACCGGGCCTCATTACCGCCGTCGGTGGTGGCGCTCATGATCGCCTTCTTGATAGCCGAGGGAGCATCCAGAAGGCCGATGGAATGACCCCTTTTCTGTTCTCCGATGCTCTTGCTCATCTTCGCATTGGGGTCGTCCAGGCCCATGATGCGGGCGCCACTGGAGCGGATCTGCGCCTCAGGAATAATGAAGCGTGTGTTGAACATGGCGTTGCAGCGTTGGGCCAGATCTCGGGTGAATTCGATGTGCTGCTTCTGGTCCTCACCCACCGGCACGTAGTGGGCGTCGTAAAGCAGGATGTCGGCTGCCATCAGCACTGGATAGTCGAGCAGGCCTGTGCCCACCATTTGGTTGGTGCCAGCCTTTGCCTTGAATTGGGTCATGCGGTATAGCCAGCCCAGTGGCGTCACGCAGTTCAGCAGCCAGGCCAGTTCGGAATGCTCGGGCACATGTGACTGCAGGAAGATTGTGGACTTGGCAGGATCGATGCCACAGGCCAGGTAAAGCGCCGTCACCTCCAGGGTCTTGGCGTGGAACGCCTTGGGGCTGATGGCTGCTGGAATGGTGATGGCGTGCAGATCAACCACGCAGAAGAGATTTTCGAAATCGTCCTGGTTCTCGGCCCACTGACTGATGGCGCCAAGGTAATTTCCGATATGCAGCTTGCCAGTGGGCTGCACCCCAGAGAAAACACGATTTTTCCGTGGTTCAGGCATCTCCAAAATCTCCCAAGCAAAAGGATGGCGTACCTAACATCGAAGAAATATTTGGCAAAAACCTGGAGAGCATAGTCGGTGAAATCCTGGCAGCTTGAGAAGGCTCCGAAGGAGATCTTCACGGTGGTGACGGAAGCGCTTTACGCACTCCTTAAAAAGGAGAAGGAAGAGCCGCCTGGGGTTTGTCGGTGAACTTCCGGGCCGGAACTTCAGTTTGTCATGGCCACGGCTACACTGTCCGTTGGAGCACCCCACACCTGGAAAGCAGGTGAGCGAACCATGGAAGGATCGGCCCCATACCACCTCCCGGGCTTCATTGAAGCATTCTGGAAGAGCACCCCATGAAGACTCTGGAAATATCACTATTCTGGCTGTTCGCTTTGGCCATGGCCGGGCTCTTCCTATGGACCATGCGGAGGCGCCTGTCATCACTCAAGGCGGGCCTTCCCGACAACCGCTTCAACCGGCCCTGGAAGCGCCTAGAGGGGGTCTTCACCCTTGCCTTAGCCCAAAAGCATATGGTCCGCGACAAGTACGCAGGCTTCTACCACATCCTCATCTTCTGGGGGTTCTGCGTTCTTTCGCTACGTTCGCTAGGCCTCGTCGTGGAGGGTCTTTTCCCCGCCTTCCATCTGACCGAGACCTTGGGAGCCTTCGGCTATGGCTACCAGACCACCAAGGACGTGTTCGAGGTGCTGGTGCTCGTGGGCGTCGGCCTTGCCACCTTTCGGCGGTTGGTGGCAAAGCCTTGGCGTCTGAAGAACTCTTGGGACGCCTGGGTGACCCTCGGCCTCATTGGCAGCCTCATGATCACCGACCTGCTGGCGGATGGTGCCTACGTTTCCATAAACCATCCGGCTTGGGCAGCCTGGTCTCCCGCAGGCTCGGTCGTGGCCGGATGGCTGAGTGACCTGAGCCCGATGCGCCATCTGGTCCTCTACAAGAGCATGTGGTGGCTGCACCTGGCGATCCTCTACGCCTTCGCCAACTTCCTGCCCTATTCCAAGCACTTCCATGTGTTCACGTCGCTCTTCAATATTTACTTCCGCGAATTGGAGCCCCAGAAGAATCTCAAGCCCATGGATCTGGAGGCCGACCACTTTGGCATCAACCGGATCCAGGACTTCACCTGGAAGCAGATGCTGGACTTCTTCACGTGCGTGGAGTGCGGGCGTTGTCTTGAGCACTGCCCCACCACCCTTACGGGTAAGCCGCTCCGCCCCATGAACTACGGTAACGATCTCCGTGACTATCTCAAGGCTACCCCCTTGGAGCAGATGAGCCAGGACAAGCCCGTGCCCGCTGACCGAAAGCTCATCGGCGGCCCTGTGCCCGAGGGCTCCGTCTGGAAGCTGAGCGAAGAACATGCACCTTGGACCAAGGAGCAGTTGAACGGCTGGATCAGCCAGGACACGATCTGGGCATGTACCACCTGCGGGTACTGCGAATGGGCCTGCCCCCTAGAGATCAGCTTTGTTGACAAGATTGTGGGTATGCGCCGCTATCTCACTCTGGAGGAGAGCGATTTCCCCACCGAGGCCCAGACCACCTTCAAGGGCATGGAGCGCCAGGGTAACCCCTGGAACATGGCCCAGGCCGATCGGGCCAAGTGGGCCGAAGGACTTGAGGTGCCCACGGTCGCCAAGAACCCCGATGCCGAGTACCTATTCTGGGTGGGCTGTGCCGGTTCCTATGATGCTGCGGGCCAGAAGGTCTCCAAGTCCCTGGTGAAATTATTGAAGGCCGCGGATGTGTCCTTCGCCACCCTGGGTATAGAGGAGTCCTGCAACTGCGAATCCGCCCGGCGCCTGGGCAATGAGTACCTCTTCCAGTCAGCCACCGAAGCTAACATCGAGATTCTCAAGGGCCACGGTGTGAAGAAAATCGTCACCAACTGCCCGCACTGCCTCAACACCCTGAAGAATGAGTACCCAGCCTTCGGCGGCAACTTCGAGGTGGTGCATGGCACCGAGCTGGTGGCCAAGCTCATCTCCGATAAGCGGATCAAGCTGGAGCAGGCGGTGAACGTGGATCTCACCTACCACGACCCCTGCTACCTCAGCCGCATCAACGGCCAGGTTGAGGCACCCCGGGCAATCCTCAATGCTATCCCCGGGGTGAAGCTTACCGAGATGGAGAAGCATGGCGTGGCCACCATGTGCTGTGGGGCCGGTGGCGGCCGCTTCTGGCTGGAGGAGCACCTGGGCAAGCGAATCAACCATGAGCGCTTCGAGCAGGCGCTCGTGACCAAGGCAAATACTATTGCGGTGGGCTGCCCCTTTTGCAACGTCATGCTGAGCAACGCGACGGGCGAGACCGGGCATGAAGGTGTCGCCACCATCGACGTGCTGGAGTTGGCTGTGAAGGCACTGAAGTAGCGTGCTACAACTGCTGCAAAACGGGATGCCAGAAGCGGCTGTAAGGTTTTGAAGGGGCACGCGAATGTTCAAGACAAGCAGAATCAGTTATGGGGGAACTGCCGCAATCGCTACCAGCATGGCCCTGGTCAGCGGCCTCGGCGCGGCGGGAGCGACGAAGCCGGTGGTTGCAAGCGCCCTTCTCATCGCCGCTCTTGCCGATAACCTTACGGACTCACTGAGCATTCATATATTCCAGGAATCCGAACATCTCGACCAGAAGGAGGCCTTCGCCAGCACGGTGACGAACTTTGCCACGCGACTGCTGGTCTGCCTCAGTTTCATCCTGCTGGTCGGATTGTTGCCGGTTTCAGTTGCCGTTGGGGGGATTATCGCCTGGGGAATGTTACTCCTTGCCGCACTCACCTTCCTGGTTGCACGCGAGCGGAAAGTGGGAGCTTTGCTCGAAGTTGTCAAACATTTACTGGTTGCCACCTCGGTCGTACTCGTAAGCTCGGCCATCGGGCATTGGATCAGCGCCGCCCTAGGCTGAGGATGGCCATTCCGTCGTAAAAATTGCTCTTCAGGTAGTGCCGGTTTTCGGGATGCGTCCTTTGAAGAGTGCAGGCGAGTGCACGACACGATTAACCAGCAAGCAGAGCTAGAACCTAAGCTGCACATGAATCTGTTTGCGCGTGAGTGGAACTAGAGCGAGGCTCTCTTCTTCTTTCCCTATGCCCCGAGGTGGGATGCTGGAGATGGCCTTCAGGCCCAGGAGTCCCTGTGCGCACCCCGAAACCCCATTCCGAATTTGCCCCAGGCGCTTACCAGGGCCTGCTGCAGGTCTACCGCTATACCCGAGCTTGCGGCTTGGAACTCAGCCTGCTGAACCTGGTCGAGCTTCGGGCCTCCCAACTGAACGGCTGCGCCTATTGCATGGACATGCATGCCACGGAGGCCCAAGAGGGCGGCGAGTCCCAGCGGCGTCTGAACGTCCTGGCAGGCTGGCGGGAGGCCCCTTTGTTCACGCCACGGGAGCGGGCGGCCCTGGCCTGGACAGAAGCCCTGACCGAGCTAGGCCGCCATGCGGTAAGTGACGCCCTCTACGATGCCACTCGGCAGCATTTCTCTGAGCAGGAATTGGTGGACCTGACCTATGCAATTGCCCTCATCAATGCCTGGAACCGCCTGGGTGTGGGCCTCCTTCCCGACCTTCCTGGGGTGCCCGCATAATTGGCGCTATTCTCGCCTCCATCTGGATCCCCGCATGAAGAGTGATGCCATCCGGGCTCAAACGTGGTGATCTCTGAATGATTTTGTATATCACTCACGCCTGCTCCATACCTTGGAACGGTCCCACCTTCGAACGGGGCGGACTGTAGTTGGATGGGTCACTGTTTTTGGGGTGTAACTATCGAGAAGCTACGCGGTTTCCGGATGCGTCATATCTGCCGGTCGCACCCATAGGTCGAATTCCTCTTCGCTGACATATCCCAACGCCAGAGCAGATTGCTTAAGTGTGCTGCCATCTTTGTGTGCCTGCTTTGCGATCTTCGCCGCTTTGTCATAACCGATGTGGGGCGTCAATGCGGTCACCAACATAAGCGAGCGTTCCATAAGGTTGGCGATGCGATCGAGATTGGCTTCAATGCCACGTGCACAATGCTCATCGAAGCTGCTCATGCCATCTGCTAACAAGCGCACGCTTTGCAAGAAATTATGGGCAATGAGGGGCTTGAACACATTCAGCTCGAAATTCCCAGATGCACCACCGATATTGAGTGCCACATCGTTGCCGAACACCTGGCAGCACAGCATAGTGAGCGCCTCGCACTGGGTCGGGTTGACCTTGCCGGGCATGATGGAGCTGCCCGGCTCATTTTCTGGGATGCGGATTTCACCGAGGCCTGAGCGCGGCCCAGACGCGAGCCAGCGCACATCATTCGCTATTTTCATCAGTGCTGCCGCCAGCGTTTTGAGCGCACCGTGCGCCGCCACCATTGCATCATGCGATGCCAAAGCGGCAAATTTGTTAGCAGCGCTCTTGAAAGGTAGGCCGTTGCCTTGCGCCAGTTCTGCCGCGACTCGGTTGCCGAATTCCGGGTGCGTATTCAAACCGGTGCCGACTGCAGTGCCGCCGACCGCCAATTCATAGAGCGGGTGCAGCATGGTCGTAATAATCCATTCCGCATGATCGAGTTGCGCTACGTAACCAGAGAACTCCTGGCCCAGCGTCAGCGGTGTCGCGTCTTGCAAATGGGTGCGCCCAATCTTGACGATGCCGGAAAACGCGAGCGACTTTTCATTCAGTGTGGAGCGCAAGTCGCGCAATGCCGGCAGCAAATCATTGGCGACCGCAAGGCTTGCCGCGACATGCATCGAGGTCGGGAAAATATCGTTGGAGGATTGGCCGAGGTTGACGTCATCGTTGGGATGCACGATGCGCGCTTCTCCGCGACCACCCCCAAGTAATTCG
The DNA here is from genome assembly GCA_016722505.1 of Holophagaceae bacterium. Taxonomy (GTDB): domain Bacteria; phylum Acidobacteriota; class Holophagae; order Holophagales; family Holophagaceae; genus JANXPB01. Next base: position 573,514 of record JADKJH010000001.1, on the reverse strand, counting down.
GACGCGCGATTGGCGAGCACCTCGTTCATGTTCATGTTGGTCTGGGTGCCGGAACCGGTTTGCCACACCGACAGCGGAAACTCCTGATCGAGAAAACCGGCGATGACTTCTTCGGCTGCCTGAGCGATTGCGTCCGCCTTCTTGTCCTCAAGGCGGCCAAGGTCACGATTCACAATTGCGCATGCCCGCTTGGTAGTGGCGAGCGCAATGACTAGTTCTTGCGGCATACGCTCGCATGAAATACGAAAGTGTTCCAGTGAGCGTTGTGTCTGCGCACCCCACAAGCGATCGCCTGGCACTTCGATCATGCCAAAGGTGTCATGTTCTCTCCTGCTTGTCGTCATGGCCTGCTCCGTCCTCAATATCGGCAAGTTATGCATGGATGCATCAGTTGCTCCGTATCGGCACTTCTTGGTCTCATGCTTCAGCATGGCTGCGCAGCATTTGTTTCGTCACATCATGGTCACTGAATATGGTCCTGCAAAAAGCATCCCTATGACTTGGGCATGATGCGATTTCTTAACAGCCATCGGATATCACGCTTGACGCCACGGCGAGGCAGCACCATCCTGCCTTGGAGGCACATGTTGACCTTCAATCGACTTTTGCCAGGAGTCTCCCATGAGTGATACCGCAGCCCTTCCTGATGATTCGCCAGGCACGGTTAGCGACGCCATCACGAAGCTCGCGGCGGCAGGGTACACGGCTGACTTTTCACCGCGTGCCAATGCTTTGCGCTGTGCGGGCTGTGGGGAAGTACACACAGCACAAGGCGCACACATAGAGAAGGTATTCCGCTTCGAGGGCGCCAGTGATCCCGAATACCAGTCGATCGTGATGGGCCTGCGCTGCCCGGCCTGTGGCGTTCGGGGCGTGCTCGTCTCAGGGTACGGGCCGAGCACCGACCCGGAGGAGATTGAATTAATCCTCTCACTCATCGACCGCCGCTGACCGGTATCTGATCGAGCTCGACTATTCTCCGAAGTTCGAGCACGAGGGGATCACGCTTCGCCTTATCACTCGCCGGTTCTGGCGTAGGACCCTAGTCGCCGTGGTTGGCTTGATCTTTGGTGCGAAACTCTTCTATCCCCGCCTCGTCCACCATATTGTTCTCCAACTAAGAGCAGATGAGCCTTCAATCACATCCCTGAAAACGCAACGTCTGTCCCATGATGTAGTGCTCCATTTGGGAGATGATGAAATCCTTCTCGGATAGCATGGCTTTCACTACGTCACCAACTGAAATCACCCCGACAACCCGATCCTCTTCGATCACTGGCAGATGACGAATGTGTTTGTCGGTCATGAGAGCCATGCATGCTTCGGTACTGTGTTCTGGTCTGACACAAACGACCTTTGAAGTCATGACATGCTGCACTGGAATGTCCTTGGAGGATTTGCCTACCAGCACCACTTTGCGGGCGTAATCCCGTTCCGAGAAGATCCCGGCCAATTGTTCTCCCTCCATAACCAGCACGGCGCCGATATTCTTCTCTGCCATTAGTTCGAGGGCCATGAATACCGTCGTTTCAGGGGTCACTGACCAGAAATCCGATCCCTTTTCATGGAGGAGTTGCTCAACACGTTTCATGGCTAGCCCCTTATTTCAAGCACGTCCCTGAAAGTTGATACCGAATGCTACTCCCGATGAGCCGATATTGCTGAGATTCTGATGCGATGTCTTTGAGACTACACGGCTCCCGTTTTTCGCCAGAGGACGCGGAAGATCAGTTCAGTCATGGCGCGATTGTAAAGGCGCAAAGCAGCCAGACGCTCAATATCCGCGTGGCCACCCACTACGGCGGAGATGTCAACATTCAGCAAGTCCAAGCCCCCGCCCCTGAGCAAGGGCTGGATTTTTGCGCCCTCCAGAAGGTTGGCGCCATGGAAGGTCTCGCCATTCCCACAGGTCCTTCCTTCGCGTTGCCAAACCACTCCGGCCTATCCGACCCTATCTCTGCGGCACTTCCTGAGCTGGATTCACGTCCTTCATGAAGACTGGCCAGCAAGCCATATGGCCCAGGCCGAACTGCATCAGGATGCCACCCGCTTCGGAGAGGCCGAAGGTGGGTGCGGCGCCCTTCAGTACGGGCGGCAGCACCATGAGGTAGAGATCCAGCCAGTGGCCGGCGAGCACGATGAAACACGCCACCATCAGGACGGTCTCGCTGGTCTTCGCTTTGCGCTGGAGTAGCAGCACGAAAGGCAGGCCGAAGTTCAAGACCAGGTTCAGGTAGAAGAAGGGCGTCCACTTGCCATCAAGCATCAAGCGTATGGGCGCGGTTTCCTCGGGGATATTCGCGTACCAGATCAACAGGAATTGGCTGAGCCAGATATAGGCCCAGAAACAACTGAACGCGAAGAGCAGCTTGCCCAGGTCATGGTTTTGCGCCTTGGAGATCTCCGGAAGCAGGCCCACGCGACGGAGGACGATGGCGCTGATGGTGACGATGGCGATGCCCTGAAGGAACATCCCCGAAAATCCGTAGATCGCGAAAATGGTGCTGTACCAACCGGGTTCCACGGACATGATCCAGTCGAAATTCGCCACGGCAAACGTGATCCCGAAAACCAGGATGAAGACTGCGGCGCCTTTTCCGTGCTGCACGATGCGCCGCCCCATCAGGATCCAGATCGCGAAGAAAATCAGGACGCGGCCAAAGAAAAAGGGACGGTTCAGCCAGACCAAGCGCCCATGGAGCAGGTGATCCGCATGGGCTTCCGGGCGGGCCCACGGGTAGATGTATCCGGCTCCAAACCAGAGCGACAGCATCATCAGGCCTGCGATGGGCAGCAAGGCGGGCATGGCCCGGTGGGCCTTCAGGATGGGATCGCTCCAGCGGGCGCCGGTGGTGGATTGGATCGCCAGCAGGAACAGGCCGCCGAGCCCAACGCACGTCAGGTTGAAAGCGGTGATCAGCACATTGGCCCAAGCGTGGACGGGATTCGTCGCGAGCCCGACCACGATCATCAAGAAACCCAGAACCGCAAGGGTCACGGCCGCTAAACGGAATTTCTCTCCGATTTCGGCCAGAGTGGGGAACTGCGGCTTGGTGAGATCGCGTGATGGGACGGTAAACACCTGGTTGGGATTCATGGCTTCACTCCGGTGTTCGGGGCGGGCGCAGAAGGAGCTGCGGCCGCGGACTTCGGGAGTGGTGGCTTTTTGCAGCTCACGGATGTAGAGCACCACTTTCCAGCGATCTTCCCGGCTGATGATGTCGCCCAGGCCCTTCATCTTCTGTGGACCACCGAATGTGGCGACATGGAAGAGATGCCCGTCGGGCATGGCCTTGACCACCGGCGACACCAGGATCGCCGGGGCCAGCAGGCCCCTAGCCACGATCACGCTGCTGTTATTGTCGCCGTCCCGGCCGTGGCAGGCGGCGCAACTGCGCTCATAGACAAGCTTTCCCCGGCTGAAATTTTCCTGGGTTGGCAAGAATGGATTTACCAGCTCCCGGCCTGCGCGTTCGGCTTCCGCCTTGCCAGGACCGTAGCTCAATGGGACCAGCCCACTACGCGGCACGGTGCCGTTGGGAGGTGATTGCAACACTTGGCCGTTGGGAAGGAATGGCGCCGGGTCGAAGGATTGATAAGCGACGGGCACCATCATTCCGCCATCCCAGGCTGCGTTTCGCCGCAGGTAATCGCGGTTGAGCAGAGGCAAGGCCGCAAGCACCAGGACGGCAGGAATGAAGGCCAGGATCAACGCAAGAGGTGTCGCTTCACGGTCCAAAAGCGAGGAATCCTTTTGCATTTGGTCGTCTACCAGGAGATCCGTTTCCACGGCGCCGAGGTCGGCCATCATGGCTTGGACCACCGCAAAGCTGGCCCCAGCGCGGATCTCAGCCGCGACCACAAAGCGGTCATCATTCACGCCCGGGTGAAGGTCTGGCACTTTGAACTTCGGCCGCATTCCTGAAACCACGAAGAGACTGGCCACCACGCCAAGTCCAGCCACCAGTACCGTGAGTTCAAAAGCCACGGGCACGAAAGCGGGGAGGGAAACCAGGGGCTTGCCTCCAACGATCAATGGATAGTCATAAGCCGAGGTCCAGATCTGCAGCCCCAGGGCTATGGCCAGCCCCAGGATCGCAAAGGCCAAACATGCCCGCGGCAGCCGCGAGGGCTTCAGGCCGATAGCTTCATCCATCCCATGCACGGGAAAGGGAGTGTAGGTGTCAAGGACGCGATAACCGTCGAGCTTCAAACGCTTCACGGCTTCCAGCAGAAGCCCAGGCTCCGCGAAACTGGCGCGGAAGCGGGTCGGGACCATGAGATCAGTGCTCCTCATGCTTCAGCACTCCTTTCACTTCGCTGGCCGCGATGATGGGCAGCAACCGGGTGAAGATGAGGAAGCAGGTGAAGAACAATCCGAAGCTGCCCAGGAAGATGGCCACCTCGATGAAGGTAGGGCTGTACATGGCCCACGAGGAAGGCAGGTAGTCGCGATGCAGGCTCGTCACGATGATGACGAAGCGCTCGAACCACATGCCGATATTCACGAAGATGGTCAGAATGAAAATCATCCAGGGGGTCGTGCGCACTTTCCGAATCCAGAAGAGCTGTGGGATGAGCACGTTGCAGCTCACCATGGTCCAGTAGGCCCACTTGAAAGGGCCCAGGGCGCGGTTCATGAAGAGGTAGCGCTCATAGGAGTTGCCGCTATACCAGGCCATGAAGAATTCCGTGCCGTAGGCCATGCCCACGATCATGCCCGTGGCGATGATCACCTTGGTCATGGCCTCCAGGTGGCGCACGGTGATGTACTCTTCCAGGTCCATCACTTTGCGGGCGATGATCATGAGGGTCAGCACCATTGCGAAGCCGCTGAATACGGCGCCCGCGACGAAGTAGGGCGGGAAAATCGTCGCGTGCCAACCGGGGATCACCGAGGTGGCGAAGTCCATGGACACGATGGTGTGCACCGAGATCACCAGCGGCGTGCTGAGGCCCGCCAGCAGCATGTACACCGTCTCGTAGCGGCTCCAGGTGCGGTTCGAGCCGTTCCAGCCCAGGGAGAAAATGCTGAAGATGGCCTTGCGCAGCTTGGACTTGGCGCGGTCCCGCATGGTGGCGAGATCGGGCACCAGGCCCAGGTACCAGAAGGTGAGCGAGATGATGAAGTAGGTGCTGATGGCGACGACATCCCAGAGTAGTGGGCTCTTGAAATTCACCCAGAGTGAGCCGCGGGTGTTGGGATAGGGCGTGGCCCAGAACGCCAGCCATGGCCTGCCCATGTGGATAATGGGGAACATGCCCGCGCACATGACCGCGAAGATCGTCATGGCCTCGGCCGCGCGGTTGATGCTGGTGCGCCACCGCTGGCGGAACAGGAACAGGATGGCCGAGATCAAGGTTCCCGCGTGGCCGATGCCCACCCAGAACACGAAATTGGTGATGTCGAAAGCCCAGCCGACTGTGCGGTTGAGACCCCAAGTTCCGATGCCCCGGGTCACGGTCTGTGTGACGGCCCAGGCCCCGAGCAGCAGCAGCGAAAAGGAGACGGAAAGCGCCAGCCACCATTTCAGCGGCGGCATTTTCTCGGTGGTGCTGAAGACTTCTTCGGTTACTTGGGTGTAGCTCTTATTGCCTTCGATGAGCGGCAGCACGTGGCCATAGCCGCGTCGCTCTTCGATGGGCAGCAGATCCTCCGCAGGCAGCGCGAATGCTTGGGCTTCAGGCGCCATGGTGGCCTCCTTTGGATTCGGCTGGTTCCGCGTTGCGAATCTTCGTCAGGTAGCTCACGGCTGGGCCAATGCCCAGCTCGCCGAGCACCAGGAAACGCTTGGGATCGCGCATGGCGTGGCTGATCTGGCTGTCGGGATCCTGCACATCTCCAAAGACGATGGCCTGGGCCGGGCAGCTCTGCATGCAGGCGGGCTGGGCTTCGCCGTCCTTGAGTTCGCGGCCTTCGTTCTTGGCCTGGATCTTGGCGGCCATCAGGCGCTGGACGCAGAAACTGCATTTTTCCATGACGCCGCGGCTGCGCACCGTGACATCGGGATTGAGCGCCAGGCGCTCGATCTCGCTGTTGTGGGGTAGGACCACCAGTTGAAGCGGCGCACCTTGTAGGGGCAGTTGTTGGCGCAGTAGCGGGTGCCCACGCAGCGGTTGTAGACCTGCTGGTTCAGGCCTTCTTCGCTATGCACAGTGGCCAGCACCGGGCAGACGTTTTCGCAGGGCGCGTTGTCGCATTGCTGGCACAGCATGGGCTGATGGAACACCTTGGGCTCGGCCTCGCTGCCTTCGTAGTAGCGGTCAATGCGCATCCAATGCATTTCACGCTTCCTGGCGACCTCCTCTTTGCCCACCACGGGGATGTTGTTCTCCACCTGGCAACCGATGACGCAACCGGAACAGCCGGTGCACTTGTTCAGATCGATAACCATGGCCCAGCGGTGCTTGCCATGGGGATGCGGCGAATAGGCGGAAGGACCGGGCTGCTCATGGGGCCGGGCTGAAGCCGGATCGCGCAGGTAGGGCGCCAGCGCCATTTCGCGCACGAGTTCGCGGCCTTCGAGGCTGTGGTGGTCCTGGGTGGCGGCGAGTTCGGCCCGGCCACCGGTCCTGCGGATCTGCAAAGCACTCGAGCTGGCACTCAGGAATCCGCTCGCGAGGCTGCGCCATGGATAGACATTGCTGCCCACAGTTTTCCAATCTTTTGGACCGCCCTCCTTCCGGCCATAACCCAAAGCCACGGCGACGGTGCGATCGTCCTGGCCTGGCTGCACCAACACGGGAAGCGCCAGTTCGGGCAGGCCTTCGGGTCGCAGGGCGGCCATATCCCCCTGCTCCAGGCCCAGGCCCTTTGCTGCGGCCGGAGAAAGGGAAAGGTAGTTGTCCCAAGTCATCTTGGTGATGGGATCCGGCAGTTCCTGAAGCCAGGGATTGAAGGCGTGGCGGCCATCGCCGAGGCCGACCTTGGCCATGAGCAGCAGTTCGTAAGGCCGCGATTTCGTCGCGATCCGCTCCCGGAAGGAAGCGTTCACATCTTCTTTGTAGGCAGGGCTGCTCGGGCTTCCATCAAGTTGAACGGCACCTTTTTGCAGGACGCCATTCCAAAATGTGTCAAAGTCCGTAACTGTTTTCTGGCGCGGGAAGACTTCCTTCCTCCATTGCTCCCGAATATGTTCAAGGGCCGTCGCGGGCCGACCGCTCCAGGACAGGAAATTCTCGAGAGAATTTCGGGTTTGGAAGAGTGGATTGGTAAGCGGCTGGACAAGGCTCAGGGTTCCCGACACGGGCTCCGCATCGCTCCAGGCTTCCAGCCAGTGATGGTCCGGCGCGAGATGGGTGCAGGCGATGGCGGTTTCGTCCGCGGTCAAGGCCGTGCTCACGCGCAGGCGTACCTTTGCGAAGGCTGCGGAGAATTCAGTGGGCAGATCGTAGACGGGATTCGCGCCGACCACGAGCACCGCGTCCACTTGCCCTTCGCTCATCTCTTTAATGAAGGCGGCAAGGGCGCGGTCGTCTCCCTGTTTCTGAAGGCTGGGGCGGGCGAGATCCACTGTCTTGCCATCGTTGCCGAGCAGATGGTTGATGCGGGCGGTGAGGATTTGCGCGTACAGCTCGTTCAGCCCGCACAGCACCAGGCTGGAACCCTTGTGCTTCATCAATTCATGGGCCAGGGCTTCGGCCTTGTGGCCGAGTTCCTTCCGCAGTTCGCCACCGGGCTTGCCCGTACCGAGGGCAGCCGATAGTGATTCAAGAAAGGGAACGATCTCGGAGGGCGCCAGGCGGATGCGTTCGTCGGCATTGCTTCCCGTGAGGGACATTCCGGATTCAGCCTGCACATGCTTGGACATGGGCCGCGGATTGTCCGGGCCGCGGTGGCTGGCGTAGGAACGCGTGAAACCAGCGGGATCGATCCAGGTACCCAGGAAATCAGCTTCGATCCCGAGAATGAAATCGGCTTCCTCGATTCGGTAGTGGGGCAAAGCCTTCGTGCCGTGGGTGCGTTCGTAGGCCGCGGGGATGGCGGCGCAGCTCAGGGCGTCGTACACGACGTGCTTTCCATCCTTGAAGCCACCCAGGAAGGCCTGGATGGCGGCTTTCAACGCCGGGCTGGTCAGCGTTCCGCTCAGGACGCGGAGCTTGCCGCCCTTCGCCTTGATCTCGGCGAATCGGGCGGTCAGATCGGCGTCGAGGGTTTTCCAATCGCAATCCTGGCCTGCCATGCGCGGTTGTTTCAACCGGGCGGGATCGTAAAGGCCGCGGGTCTGAGCCTGGCCGATGGCGCATAATCCGCCACGGTTCATCGGGTGGTCAGGGTTCCCCTCCAGCTTCACAGGCCGTCCATCCCGGCTGCGGGCTAGCACGCCGCAGCTCGCGGAACAGCCCTGGCAGGTGGTGGCATACCATTGCGCCGCGCCGGGCGTCAGGCCTTCCTGGGCGTTGAGATACGGCAGCGCCTTTTCGACGGTTTTGCTCTTGCAGCTGATGGCGAGACCCGCGGCGAAGCCGACGCCTGAAAACCGGAAGAAGTCGCGCCGGGAAATCTGGCGCACGCTTTCGCCCACGGGGAGTTCATCGCTGAACTCGGCCTTGGTTTTCTTGATGAGTCCCCGCCGTTCGCCGAGGCTCTTCCATACGCGCATGGTTTCTCCTCAGTTCCTTAGTGGTGGCAGGCGCCACAGTCGGTGGGGGCCGCGGGAAGTTTGCCGTTCAGTTGCAGCTTCTGGTTTTCGGCGCGGTGGCAGGCCAGGCACTCGCCCATGGTCAGCGCCAGGGCCTGTTCAACCCGTTCCATGCCCTGGATCTCGCCGTGGCAGCTCTGGCAGGCCACGCCCGCATTGACGTGCCGGCTGTGGGGAAAGTCGACGTGCGATGGCAGGCGATGGATGCGCACCCATTCCACCGGACGCCCTTCCTTCATCGCCTTCGTCAGTTTGGCGATCTCGGGGCTCGGATCGCTCACTCCGAGTTTGGTACCCGCCTTGTTCAAGATCGCTTCATGGCATTTCATGCAGGTGCTCGTCGGCGGGATACCAGCGTGGCGGCTTTTCTCGGCTCCGGTGTGGCAGAAAAGGCAGTCCATTTTCAGCTCGCCCGCGTGCAATGCATGCGAGTAGGCGATGGGCTGGACCGGCTTGTAGCCCGAGTTGTCCCCGAGCAGTTTCGTGTCCACGCTCACGGCCAGGATCATCAGGAAGCCCCGAAAGCCACGGCGCCCGCCAGGGCCGCAGTGCGCACTCTCATCTGAGGCCCTTCCGGTTCCAGATCACCACCTGGGGTTTACGCCAGTAGTAGGAGATGGGAACCACGAGGAAGTGCACCAGGCGCGTGAAGGGGATAATCAGGATCAGCGAGAACCCGCTGAGGATGTGGATCTTCGGCAACCAAGGCAGAGGCTGGATGAGTTCGGGCCGGGGGCTCAGCAGTAGCAAGCTCCACAGGTAGGGAACCGCGTTGGAGGCATACCAGGAACTGCCCCAGCGGTAGCGGAGGGCGGTATCGATGCCCGTGGTCACTTGCAAAAGCAGCAGGCAGAGCAGCACCCAATCCATGGTGCTGGTGACGGCTTTCACGCGGGAACTGCTGCCTCGGCGGACCATCAGAGCCACAACTCCCACGAGCGCGAGCAAAGCCATGATCAGGCCGGAGGTTTCCAGCAAGTACAACCGGAAGGGCGCGGAGTTCCAGGCCAGGATCTGCCGTGGAATCAGGAATGCCACGAGGTGCCCGGTGAGCACCCAGAGGATGCCCCAATGCCAAAGCCCCGAGCCCCAGAACAGTTGCTTGTTCTCCAGGAACTGGCTGGAGAGGCTCGAATAGCTGAAGGGTTTCCAGGTGAAACGGAGGATGCTCACCACAACCGCCAGGGCCAGCGCGATGTAGGGAAATCCGACCCAGAGGAATTTATCAAGCATGGCTCACCTCGGCGGGCATGCGGTGCGCCGTGAAGATCAGAAACAGAGCCTGGAGAAGATGCGCATAGGCTCCGTCTGTCATGGCAGCACTTCCGGTGCTGCCACCCTCCGGGCGGTGCTTCGCACCGTGGGCCTCCGCATTCTGCTTCGGCCTCATCGCCGACTGGATCTTTTCCATGGCGGGCAGGATGCAGTCGTCCACCAGGTCGATGGCATCCTGGGTCTCCAGCTTCATCGTGAGATCCAGCAGATTGGGCAGGTAATCCGGAAGGTCATTTCCCGCGTCGATTTCGTTCTCCCGCAGGTGATGGCGCATCATCGCCAGGAACTGGCCGCGCTTGTAGGATTCACCGAACAGGTGCCAGCCGATCTCCAGCACGCAGTCGGGATTCAGGTCGAAGCTGCGGGTGTAGAGTTCGGCCATTTCCTCCAGGCTTGAGGTCCTTGCCACCAAGGCGAAAGCTTCCAAGTATTCCTGGCAGGGATGGGCGGTATTCATCGCCTCGTCCGCGAGGGCCGCAGCGAGTTTGGGGGTGTCCGCATCGGGGTAGCGCAGCAACCTTGCGATGCCGGGGATGAGCTGGGTTGGAACTCGCATTTGGACGAATGGCTGCATCAGGCCCCCCTTACCGGCTGCTCGCGGAAACCGAATCCCGCGGCGCCCTTCTTCTCAAGTGGATTGGTGAGCACTTCCACGGCCTGTTCACGGTGGCTGGGCGGGATCACGAAGCGGTCTTCGTAATTGCACAGGCTCGTCAGGCGGTAGATCGCCTCGGCTTGCTCGGTGGTGCAGTCGGCTTCGCGCAGGCCATCCAAGGCGACCTGCATGTCCACGTCCCCCACCGTCACGGCGCGTTTCCAGGTCCGGATCGCCATCATCTTTTTCATGGCGTAGCGCACCGGTGCTTCCTGGCCGGCTCCAAAAAGACTGGCCAGGTAGCTCATGGGCAAACGGGCCTGGTCCAGCGGCGCGAAAATCTCGTCTGCGGATGTGGGATTCAAGGCCACGCCATTCTCCACGGAATACGTGACCGGACCGAGCGCGGGCACATAGAAAAGGCTTGGGAAAGTGCGGAACTCCGGGTGCGGCGCGAGCGCCAATCCCCATTCCTTGACAAACTTGTAGACCGGGCTGTTCTGCGCGGCCTTGATGATCTGTTCGGTCACGCCATTCTTTTTCGCAGCTTCGATCACGGCGGGATCGAAGGGATCCATCAGCATTTCGCGATGCGCGGTGACCAGTTCCTCATCGGGCCTCACGCCCGCTTCCTGGATCTTGTCGGCATCGTAGAGCAGCACGCCCATGTAGCGGATGCGGCCGACGCAGGAATGGAAGCAGGCCGGTGCCTGGCCGGTTTCCACGCGGGGATAGCAGAGCAGGCACTTCTCGGATTTGCCCGTGCTCCAGTTGTAGAAGACTTTCTTGTAGGGGCAGGCGGAAACGCAGTAGCGCCAGCCACGGCACACGTTCTGGTTGACCAGCACGATGCCGTCCTCGCCGCGCTTGTAGATGGCGCCGCTGGGGCAGGCCGCCACGCAGGCCGGATTCGCGCAGTGGTTGCAGATGCGCGGCAGGTAGAACATCACGAGGGTCTCGATGCTCAGGAGCTGCAGGCGCTGTTCCTCGGTCATCGCTTCGAGATTCGGATCATTGCGGGCGTAGAGCGCCGATCCCCCGAGATCATCGTCCCAGTTGGGTCCGGCTTCGATGTCGATGTACTCGCCGGTGACTTTGCTGATGGGAATGGCCGTGGGCTGGTCGTCCGTTTCCGGCGCCGTGAACAGATCCTCGTAGCGGTAGGTCCAGGGTTCGTAGTACTCGTCCATGGTGGGCAGATCCGGCTGGTAGAAGATCTTTTGCAGGAACTTGCCCTTGCTGGTGAGGCGGAGTTCGAGCTTGCCGTTCTTGATGATCCAGCCGCCTTTGTATTCATTCTGGTCTTCCCACTTGGTGGGATAACCGGTGCCGGGCTTGGTCTCGACGTTGTTCCACCACATGTAGTCGGCGCCCTTGCGGTCGGTCCACACGTTCTTGCAGGCGATGGAACAGGTGTGGCACCCGATGCACTTGTCCAGGTGGAACACCATGGCGATTTGAGAGCGGATATCCATGAGGGCTCCTCCTACCAGACCAGCTGGCCGAGCTTGCGGACGTAGACCACCGTTTCGCGGTTCACGCCGGTGGGGCCCCAGTAATTGAAGTGGTAGGTGAACTGGCCGTAGCCGCCGACCATGAGATTGGGCTTGAGCCGAATGCGAGTCAGGCTGTTGTTCATGCCCGCGCGTTTCATGCCCCTGAGCGGGCTTTTCGGCACGCCATAGGTGCGCTCTGTCGCGTGGTACTGGATGCAGGCGCCCTTCGGAATGCGGGCGCTGACGCAGGCCCGGGTGACGACCACGCCGTTGTCGTTGTGGACCTCGACCCAATCGTTGTCCTTCAGTCCGACGGAGGCGGCGTCTTCCTCGCTGAGCCAGAGAGGATCACAACCGCGGGACAAGGTGGTCATGCGCTCCGTGTCGCCATAGGTGGAGTGGATATGCCACTTGCCGTGGGGTGTCAGGTAGTTCAAAGCCAGGGTGTTGCCTTCGCGCTTGGAGCAGCGCAAATCCCCGAGAACCTGGCTGGGAGGCGTGGGCTTATAGGTGGGCAGGTGCTCGCCGAAAGCCAGGTAGCCTTCGTGGTCCAGGTAGCAGGACTGGCGGCCCGTGAGGGTGCGCCAGGGCACCATGCGTTCCACGTTGTAGGTGAAGGCCGAGTAGGGACGCTTCTCATCCACGATGCCCGACCAGCAGGGGCTGTTGAGCACGCGGCGGGGCTGGGAGAGCAGGTCCTTGAAGGTGTACTTGATGCCCCGATAGGGCTCGGCGAGGTCCTTCAAGGGCAGGCCCGTGCGGCCTTCCATATACTGGTAAGCGCGATAAGCCAGTTCGCCATTGGTTTCGGGGGCGAGGTGGAGCAGCACGTTGGCCGCGTCCATGTCCTCTTCGAGGCTGGGCCGCTTCTGGCCTTCGATGGTCACTGTGGGATGGGTTTCAAGCATCCGGTCGTAGACGTCCTTGATGGGGTACTTCACCCCGTGGGCGCCCAGGCCCTGCTCGCGCACGTTGGGTCCCAGGGAAATGAATTGATCGTAGATCTTGGTGTAATCGCGGGTGATCACAGTCAGACCCGGCATGGTCTTGCCAGGAATGGCCTCGCATTCTCCCGCCATCCAGTCCCGGATGTGGGGCTGTGCGATTTCCCCGGGCGTGTCGTGGGCCAGGGGATTCGAGACGATGTCATCAATGGGGTTGGGCAGATGCTTGGCGGAAAGTTCACTCACCTTTTTGGCCATCTGCTTGAAGATGTCCCAATCGCTTTTGGATTCCCAGCAGGGCGGAACAGCGGCTGAAAGCGGATTGATGAAGCTGTGCATGTCCGTGGTATTGAGGTCCGTCTTTTCGTACCAGGTGGCCGTGGGCAGCACGATGTCGCTGTAGAGGGCCGAGGTGTCCATGCGGAAATTGATGTCCACCACCAGGTCCATCTTTCCCGTGACCGTGGGCCGCCACAGCACATCCTTGCAAGTGCCTTCAGCCACTTCCTCGGCGATGGCGTTGGTGTGGGTGCCGAGGTAGTGCTTCAGGAAGAACTCATGGCCCTTGGCCGAACTTCCGATGGCATTGCCGCGCCAAATGAACCAGACCCGGGGCCAGTTCTCGGCGGCATCGGGATCCTCGATGGAGAAGCGCAGATCCTTCTTTTTTAAACGATCCACGGTGCTGGTGATGATGGCTGCGTTGTCCTGGGCGCCAGCCTTTTTGGCATCGGCCACCACCTGCATGGGATTCTCGTTGTACTGCGGGAAGAACGGTAGCCAGCCGCTGCGCACGGCGCGAGTCTGCATGTTCATGCAGTGGCCTTCCACTAATTCGCTGCCGTCGGGGACCGTGTTGTATTCCTTGAATTCCTTTTCATAGCGCCACTGGTCGCTGTTCACGTAGTGCCAGCTGGGTGCATTCTGGAGCCGGTTCACGGAGACCCAATCCTTGGCCAGCGCGATGGCGGTCCAGGAGGCCACAGGCGCCAGTTTCTCCTGGCCGACGTAATGGGCGAGGCCGCCGCCGTTGGTGCCGATGCAGCCGCAGAACACCAGGGCGTGCTGGGCGGCGCGATAGATCAGGTTGTTGTGGTACCAGTGGTTCACACCGGCGCCGATGATGACCGTGCACTTGCCCTTGGTCAGTTCGGCGGTGTGGGCCCATTCCCGGGCGAAGCGCAGCACGTTGCCCCGGGAGAGGCCCGTATGTTTCTCCTGCCAGGCGGGCGTGTAGACCGCGGCTTCATCGTCGTAATCCTTCGGGTAGGCGCCCGGTAGATCGCGGATCACGCCGAATTGGGCCATGAGCAGATCGTAAACGGTGGTGACGAGGGCGGTGCCGCCATCCGCCAGCTGGATTCGCCGGGTGGGCACGCCGCGGAAAAGTGTCTTTCCATCCGCGAAATCATCAAACTGCACCAACTCGGTTTGCTCGCTCAGGAAAGTCAGCGCCGGTTCGATGGGACTGTCGTCCTTGCCATCCTGCAAGAGTAGGTTCCACTCGCCCTGTTTCGTGCCCCAGCGATGGCCCACGGAGCCCTTGGGCATCTTGGGCGCGCCGGAGGGCTGGTCCCACATCAGGAACTTCCATTCGCCATTTTCTTCGCCGCTGTATTTCGCGAGACGGCCCGCGCGCAGAAACTGGCCCGGGCGGTAGCCGCCCTCGATGGCATTCAGCTCCACCAGGAAGGGACCATCGGTGTATTTCTTTTGGTAGTCCAGGAAGAAGGGCACCTGTTTCTGGTGATGGAATTCGGTCAGGATGACCTGGTTCACGGCCATCCAGAACGCACCATCCTGCCCCTGGTGCACGGGCATCCACTCGTCCGCGTACTTGGCCACCTGGTTGAAGTCGGGGCTGAAGACCACCATCTTGGTGCCGTTGTGGCGGGACTCGGCGGCGAAGTGGCAATCGGGCGTGCGCGTCATGTTCAGGTTGCTGCCCATGACCGCGAGGAACTTCGCGTTGTACCAATCCGCGCTCTCCTGCACGTCCGTCTGCTCGCCCCACATTTCGGGGCTGCTGGGCGGCAGGTCGCAGTACCAATCGTAGAAGCTCAGGTTGGATCCACCCAGGAGCTGGATGAAGCGCGAGCCCGCGGCGTAGCTCAGCATGGACATGGCGGGGATGGGGCTGAAGCCCGCGATGCGATCGGGACCATGGGTCTTGATGGTGTGGATATTGGCGGCCGCGATGAGCTCGTTCACCTGGTCCCAGGAGGCGCGGCGGAAGCCGCCCTTGCCGCGGGCCTGCTGGTAGCGGGCGCGTTTGATCGGATCGCTCTGGATGCTGGCCCAGGCCGCGACGGGATCCGAGTCCTTGCCCTTGGCCTCCTGCCACAGGTCCATGAGCGCACCGCGCATGTATGGGAACTTCACGCGGAGCGGGCTGTAGAGGTACCACGAGAAGCTGATGCCGCGCTGGCATCCACGGGGCTCGTAGGGCGGAACGGTTTCATCCAGGAGCGGGTAGTCGAGCACCTGCATTTCCCATGTGACGATGCCCTCCTTGACGTAGATGTTCCAGCCGCAGCTGCCGGTGCAGTTCACGCCGTGGGTGCTGCGGACGACTTTGTCGTGGGCCCAGCGGTTCCGGTAGAACTCCTCCCAGGAGCGGGTTTCGGGATCCACGATGTCCGTGATCCAGTGGCTCTGCTTGCGCTCGGTCATGGTGTTTCCGTCTCCTCGTATTTGGATCAGGCTTTTGGCTTTCGTCGTTTGTGGGGATTCAACTTGCTTCATCGCAGGGGCACGACATAAGGAGCCGTAAAGGAGTGGCCAGAAAAGCGCTGGCCACTCCTTAACGGCTCCTGAGATTTTTTCGAACACCCTTGAATCGCTTCCGGCCCAGGTGGCCACCCAGGAGCATTCCTCCCACCAGCCCGACGACACCTAGAACGGGGAAGGCCACATCGCGGCTGGCCGGCGGCTGAGAACCCACGCTCTTCAGATAGGACGCCACCTGGAAGGCTTCCTCAGCGCTCGCGGGAGTCTTGGAGAAGACGCCCTGCATGGTCGGGAAGGATGGATTCTCGATGACACCCGACAAGCCAGCCCCGTATTTGGCGGTGGCTCCGGTGAGGTCTGGACCCAGCCAGCCGCCGCCCCAGCCGCCCACGCCTTGGGCCCGATGACAGGACATGCAAGCGGGTGCCCCGGACTTGAAGCGCAGATCGCCCGTGAAGTAGAGCCTCCCGCGGCGGATGTCCTCGGGCGTCGCGGGCCGTGAAATCGCCGCGGTGCCCAGGGTCTTGCCCTGGGCGCTGTAGTCGTCGATAAGCTTCAAAAGCGCTTGGGCTTCGGCGACGGTCACCCCCAGTTCAGGCATTTTCACGCCATTGTTTTCACGCAGAAGTGTGGTGGCCGTGGGGTCCCCGCCATCAATCATTGCCAGGGGACCCGTGATGAATTTCGTGGCCCATTCGTGCGGTCTACGCTTGCCTAGATCCTTGAGGTCAGGGCCCACCTTCTTGCCGGCGCCGATGGTGTGGCAGCTCATGCAGGTTTTGCGGAATTGTGCCTCGGCATCCTGAGCCTGGCAGACAGATCCAGCCACAAGTAGCGTGGGCAATAGCATGAGCTTTAGCACCGAGCGGGTTTCAAAATGACGGAGCACGGGACCTCCCTCCGGGTGGCCCTTGAAATATGGGCCGAAAATTTAATTTAGGATTCAATGATCTCATTAATGATCACAAATTTTGATCACGAAATGGTCGGCCGTGCAAGAGATGAGAATTAGTAAAATTTGAAATGCGACATATGTCACAAATTATGACCCTCAGCTTGCTTCGTTTGAATTTACTTAAAGACAGATAACTATTAAATAATTCATATAATTGCATTAGATAAGTGGTTCAAGCCCTAAACACAACCCAAAGGCATAGCTTCGCTCCCTTCGGGCTCTATAGGCTCATGGGCCTCCAGCAGAATCTAATGAATCCTCCCTACCATGGGGGTTCTGCATTTCAGGAGATCACATATATAAGAGTTGAAACTCCTAATAATGTTTACCGTAGCAGAAGACCCAGGTTTCATGGAATGGATTCAGGCTTGAACCTAAAGGACCGTTGGGGTGTGGAAAGCGTTTTTCTGGTCAGATCATTACGGCCTCTCCATCTATCAGGCGCCGGACGCCTACTGCTCACCACGTTCGCAGAGCTGGCGCCTCTATACTGGTCCAACTTACGTATTGACCAAATTGTTATGCTGCAACAGCCTGGCGTCTTCAAGGGCCACGGCCTTGGGGAATAACACGTTGTTCTCTAGGTGGATGTGCTGGTGGAGATCCGCCTCCAGGTCGGCGAGCCCCATGAACAATGACTGATAGCTCCCGCAAGCGCCCTCGGGCAGCGCGAAGTCCATTGAGAGATCACGGATTCGGTGCAGCAGTTCACCCACCAAGTCGTGCTCGGCGAGCATGGCGCGGATGGGATTGGCCACAGTGCCAAAGCAGCTGGCGGAGGTTTGGCCTGCCTCCAAAGCCAATATGTAAGGGAAAAGTACCTGCTCTTCCTTCATTAAGTGGGGCCGAAGATCGTCGGACATCTGGATGAAGAACGTTCGGATGGTGTTCAATTCAGGGTGATTCTCGCCGTGGACGCGGGCCACCTTGTCCATGAGGGGCGCCAGCCGCGCCAACTCGGTGCGGGTGAATACGTGATGCGTGGCGACCAGGTGCTCGATCAACTCCGTGAGGGAGCCCTTGCTCCAATCCTTGGCTACTTCGAGGTGCGAGGATCGCAATTTCTGGAGCTCATCCAACACCTTTTCGGGCGCGAACCCGGCGGCGGCACAGGCCTCGCCCAATTCACGCTGGCCTCCGCAACAGTAGTCCAGGCCGTGAGCTTCGAAGATCCGCATGGAAGGCGGGAACGTCGCAGCGATCTGGCCCAGGCGGGTGTGGTCATTGAATTCCATGGAAACCTCCAATCCGGCTTTAGGATCAACCGGTCTGCTATAGCCTGGACCTTTCTGTGAGTATCCGCCTTGACGTACATCAAGACGGTTCCGCCAAACAGGAATCCTTTCACCCAGATCGATCCTCTTCACTTGCCGGGTAGCCCTGGATCTCGTATTCTAAAATTTGTATGGGATCCCAAATAATTTCATCCAACCCCGATATCGACGTGCGACGGGTCCTGGACGCCCTCCGCTGGATCGTCCGGGACCTGCGCGTCGCCTCCGCTTCCCATGGCCTTCCGTTGGGACTCAGCGCGGCTCAGATGTTTGTGCTGCACGTGCTCCAAGGGGAGCCGGGGCTTTCCTTGGGCGAGTTGGCGGATCGCACTGTCACCGACCAAAGTTCGGTTTCAGTAGTGGTCCGCAAACTCCATGAGAAGAGGCTGGTGGTGAAGCGCACTGCCAAAGATGACCGGCGTCGGATAGAGGTGAGCCTCACGCCGGCCGGAATGCGGGTGGCGGAAGGCGCGCCGCGCCCCGTGCAGGAAGCCTTGATCTCGCGGCTATCGGAAATGGATCCGGCGGAGCGCCGCCATCTCCGGCAACTCCTTGAGCGCATTGCACCCGTTGGAGCGGTCGGTCCGCCCATGTTCTTTGATGATCTGCCGAACACTACCGGGAGCGAGAAAGCTCATGAATGACACGGATCCCCTCATGAACCTGCCGGGCGACGGGATACCTGTGGCACCCAGCATGGAAGGGGCTCTTGAGAATGCCCGCATCCCTAGCGTCGGAGCGGTCATCGATGGGCGCGTCGTCTTCATTAGCTTGCTGGCGATGGGTCTGGGCTTGGCAGTGGGATTCATCGCCGAATTCCTCATTCGCCTCATCGGGCTCGTGACGAATCTGGCCTTCTATCACCGCTTCTCCATGGAATTCACTTCGCCCGCGGGCCATCACCTGGGTGGGTGGGTGATCATCGTGCCGGTCCTCGGCGGCTTACTCGTGGGTCTTATGGCCCGCTACGGGTCCACCGCCATCCGAGGCCACGGCATTCCCGAAGCCATGGAGCAGGTGCTCCTGAATGAGAGTCGAATCCCAGCGCGTATCACGATTCTCAAGCCTTTATCCGCGGCCATCGCCATCGGCACCGGCGGCCCTTTCGGCGCCGAAGGCCCCATCATCGCCACGGGGGGTGCCCTGGGCTCGTTGGTGGGCCAGTTCATCCCCACCACTGCCCTGGAGCGGAAGACCCTTTTGGCCGCAGGCGCCGCCGCGGGCATGGCCGCTACCTTCGGGTCTCCGGTGAGCGCCGTGCTGCTGGCGGTGGAATTACTGCTCTTCGAGATGCGGCCGCGCTCCATCATTCCTGTTGCTCTCGCCGCGGTGGTGGCGACGGGCGTCCGCTTTTCATTAGTGGGCATCAAGCCCATCTTTCCCATGACCACCCTCAGCACGCCCGATGGATTGACCCTGGGCTTGTACATATTGGTGGGCGCCCTGGTAGGGTTGGCCTCCGTTTACGTGACGAAAGCAGTCTATTGGATCGAGGACGCCTTCGAACACTTGCCAATGCACTGGATGTGGTGGCCGGCTATTGGTGGTCTAGCGGTGGGCGCCATCGGATACTTCGTCCCACGCACTCTGGGCGTGGGTTACGACAACATCCAGTCCATTCTCTCTGCGGATCTTATCGGCACCACACTGCTTGTGCTTTGTCTGGCTAAATTCATTTCCTGGTCCATCGCTCTGGGCAGTGGAACTTCAGGTGGAACCCTGGCGCCCTTGTTCACCATCGGTGGTGCGCTGGGTGCACTGATGGGCGGGGTCTTCGCCAAGCTCCTGCCCCACGCGGGCATCGACCCACGCATGTGCGCCCTGGTGGGAATGGCGGCGATCTTCGCCGGGGCCTCCCGCGCCATGCTCGCCTCAGCGGTGTTCGCGTTCGAGATCACGCTCCAGCCCATCGGACTCATGCCCCTTCTCGGTGGCTGCGCGGCGGCTTACATGATCTCGGCGCTCATGATGCGCCACAGCATCATGACTGAGAAGTTAGCCCGCCGCGGCGTCCGAGTACCGGCGGAATACACTGCGGACCATCTGGACCAACTGTTGGTGAAGGATTTTGCGTCTCGGAACGTGGCCTTCTTCACGGCTCGGACGACACTCGAAGAGGCCCGGGCCTGGCTAGCCTCCCGAGACGAAGGTAGCGCCCATCAGGGCTTTCCCATCCTCGACGAAGAAGGTCGTGCCATTGGCATGGTGATGGCCCGTGAACTTATGGACACCGCCAAGCTCCCCTCAACCCAGCTCTCAGAGTTGATGTCACGGCCGCTGGCCGTGGCCTTCGAGGGCACCTCCCTACGGGAAGCGGCGGACCACATGATCCGCGAAGGCGTGGGGCGGCTCCCCGTGGTGGACTCTGGTCAACGGCTCATCGGCATTCTCACCCGCAGCGATCTGTTGGAAGCCCATATCACCCGGCTTGAATCAACAGAAAGTTAAAAAACGTTAGCAAGGAACAGCTTCTTGATCCGCCTTTGTCCCGAGATGTTCATGCTCATCCGCCGCAACATTCCCAGTAATGCTTCAATCACCATGGCCTTTCCCTCCTGCCTTGGTCTCCTTGACCCACGTGTGGGCCGCCACGGCTGAGGGTAGACCCAGCGTGCCTGCCGACAAGGCCACCACCTGTTCCAGTTCCTCAAGCGTGATGCCAATAGCCAATGCCTTGCGCACGGACGCATGAACGGCGCCCTCCTTTTGAGCACCGATTGCAATAGCCAGTTTCACAAGCCGTGCGGTTCGGTCATCCATCGGGCCCTCTTTCCCAGCTTCAGCCAGGAGATCCCAGGCCTGACCCAATTTAGGAAAACGGGCGACAAATTCGGAGTAGGCCGAGGGAGGTTTGGGAAGGCTGCTGAGTTTAGACACTTGGGGCCTCGGGTTGGAATCCAGGAATGGTAGCAGGGTCAAGGGGAAGGAGATTCGTCGTGGCGTTTGGCCCAAAGCGGGTAGTCGAGTCCCGCGAGGCGGTTGATGGCGATCGCCTGAAGGGTCATCAGGATCACGGCCGCCTCCAGAGCCAGCAGGTGAGTGGGGCGGGTGATGAATCCTAGAGAGATGATCAGGGCCGTGGCTCCGGCGGGGGGATGGGCGGCGCGCAGCAAAATCATGAGCGCACCGGTGCCCGCCAGTGATAGGGTCGCCGCAAGGATCCGTGGCGTGACCATTTCTCCAGGTCCCTGAGCAGGGGCCCCTGCGAGGCCGAACAGCAGGAGGGCGCCATATCCGCAGGCGATCCCGATGGCGTGGCCCAAGATGGTGTGGCGCGGGCTTGCGGTGGGGGAGGCTGGGCTGAAGAAGAACAAGAAAGCCGTAGGGCCCAGAGAAGGGAAAATGAACGGTGTTCGGGTGATCTTGGCGGTGAGGGCCAGAAGCCCGATAGAAATGAATCCATTGACGAACATGAACGCGGCCCAGACGGGACGCTCAGGGAACCGGCCCAGGAAATGGGTGAGGTGGTATTTCTGGACCAATTTCCGCGTGACCTCGGGCTCCAGAAGAATTAGGGAGCCTTGAGGTTTGGGCGGATTTTTGGGATCCGGGTTCTGCATGGGCCGCCTTCAGTCCGATCCGCTTTGCTGCTCTCGCACCTTCTGTGTCAATGCTGACCCGGCGCGGGCGTAGAACCACCATGTGACAAAGAGGCAAATCAGGTAGTAGACAGCAAATCCATGGAAAGCGGTTTGGGGCGTTCCATTGGCTACCTGGGTCTTGAAAACCGATGGCACGATGAACGCACCATACGCTGCGATCGCGGAAATCCAGCCCAGCACGGGCCCCGCTTCCTTCGGGGCGAAAAGCATGGGGACCATCTGGAAAGTGGAGCCATTGGCGATGCCAGAGGCCAAAAAGAGGAGTAGGAAGAGCGCGAGGAAGGGCGGAAAGAAAACCTCGGGCGTGGGCGAATGCATGGCCAAGGGGATGAAGTGGGCTACCCCAAGGGCGCCGAGAATCATCAGGACTGTGGACCAAAGCGTGACCCTGGACCCTTGGAAGAGGTCCGAAAGCCAACCGCCCACGGGGCGGACAAGGGAGCCCACCAAAGGTCCGATCCACGCGTAAGCCAGGGGATTTGGAAGATTCGGATTGAGCTGCCCGTTCGGTAATTTTCCGAACACCACACTGATGAGCAGTGGCAAGGCCGAGCTGAATCCAATGAAGGAACCGAAGGTCATCAGGTACAGCACCGTCATCAGCCAATTGTCCTTCTTGCTGAAGATCACGAATTGACTGTTCAACCCAGCCTTCACCCTTCCCGGAATCGATTTCAGCAAGGCCATGGTGAGCAGGATGGTGAAGGGCAGCACGATCCACTGGCTGAGCTTGAAGTGGAGCAGCAGGTAGATCCCCGCGAAGGCTGCCGCGAATCCCAGAACATGCAGACCCAGGATTTTTAGAATTGCCAGAACGGTGTTATCTGCATCCTGGCCGGGCAGGTTGTCCATGGTGAACCAGGCAGTTAGGGCCAACGCACCAAGGATCGGCACCCATACGAAGGGTCCATTCTGAATCCAAATCTGGTGTCCACCCACGACGGTGGTACGGGGGATGGTGAGTTCATGGGCCATGCCGAAGAGGGGCATGGTGACCAGGATCGGCATCACCAATTGCATGATGCTCACGCCGAGATTACCCACTCCGGCATTCAACCCCAATGCCGTTCCAGCCATGCGCTTGGGGAAGAAGAAACTGATATTGGACATGCTCGACGCGAAATTGCCGCCACCGATTCCGGATAGGGCCGCCAGCACCACGAAAGTGGTAAAGGGAGTGTTTAGATTCTGCACCGCGGACCCAGCGCCTACCGCCGGAATGATAAGGAGGCCGGTGGTCAAGGCGATCACATTGCGGCCACCCGCGAGGCCCACCAAGAACGAACTTGGAATGCGGAGCGTGGCCCCAGTGATCCCGGCTACCGCGATCAGCGTGAATAACTGCGGATCTGTGAAGGGGAATCCGACCCGCTTCATCTGGACCGTCAGGATGCTCCAGAACATCCAGACGCTGAAGGCGCAAAGCAGGCAGGGCACGCTGATGGCGAGGTTGCGCCAGGCTATTTTTGATGCGCCCTGCTCCCAGGCCTTGGGATCTTCAGGGTTCCAATTGGTCAGCTTAGCCATGATGTCTGTGCCCCCTCAGTTGGAGTGATCGATGATATGGACGAGTTCAGGAGCCTCTTCGCTGTTGATACGACGCACGACGAAATGAAGCCAAACCAGGCAGATAAGCGATAGTAGCGTCAGCACCATCCACATGGTGGTCCAAAGACCCGTGGCTTTCAGCATGTAACCGAACAGGATCGGCCCTGCGAAGCCGCCCAGGCCGCCGATGACGCCCACGATGCCACCCACGACGCCGACCTCAGTGGGGAAGTAATCGGGAATGTACTTGTAGACCGCAGCCTTGCCCACGCCCCAGGTGATGCCGACCATAAATACGAGGATGGTGAAGATCCACACATTGGCCTGGAAGAAGACGTGCGTGGAACCGTTGGCGAGAATCTGTTTTTTCTTGACCTTGTCACCCACTGATACTGCGGGCTCCTGCCAGAACTCTGATTTGGGGAACACCATCACACGTTCATCGGTGGTCCCGGTGCCCTGCGCTTTCACTTTGTAGACATAAGTGAGATCGCCAACTTGAATCCTGCCTTTCTCGACCAATTTCACTTCTCCGCCGGTCACAGCCAGCACCGCCGGTCCCGGCGAGTCGATGCTCATGCGGGGCACCATCAGCGCTGCGCACGCGAAAAGGCTGATGCCGAAGGTCCAGTACATTACCGATCTGGCGCCGAATTTGTCAGAGAGCCAGCCTCCGAAGGCGCGGATGAGGCCCGAAGGCAGACTGAAGCAGGCGGCCAGCAGGCCTGCCATGGCCAGGCTCATGCCGTAGACGCCCACGTAATAGGGGATCAACCACTGAGCCAAGGCCACGAAGCAACCAAAGACCAGGAAGTAGTAGAGCCCAAAACGCCAGACCCGCAGGTGCTTCAACGGAGCGAGCATCTGGGCCAAGCTCCTGTCCGCCGCGTGCTCGGTTTTTTTCTCGGTGGTGAAAACGAAAAAGAGGACCGCCATCACCACCAAGGCCGCGGCGTATATTTTTGGCGCCGTGCGCCACCCTTCGATATTGGTGCCCGACATGGAGAGTTTTTTCAACAGCCAGGGCGCGCCCATGCTTGTGATGGCGCTGCCAGCGTTGCCCGCTCCGAAGATCCCGAGCGCCGTGCCCTGGCGCTCCTTGCTGAACCAGACCGAAGTGAACGCGATGCCCACCGCAAAGGCCGCGCCGCTCAACCCGAACCCAAGCGAACCCCAGACGAAACCCGAATAGGAATTCACGCTGCCCAAGAGGTACATGGGGATTGCCGATAAAAGCAGCAGGATGGTGTAGACCTTCCGGCCACCGAATTTATCCGTGAGCAAGCCCACGGGAAGGCGCATCAGGGATCCGGTCAGGACTGGTATGCCGATGAGCCACCCGATCTGGGCCTGATCCCAGCGGAAGACACCATTTTCGACCAGGAAGGTCACGAGCACGCCGTTCAGCGTCCAGGCAGCGAAACAGAGCGTGAACGCCAGCGTGCTCATGGTCAGCGCTGAAAGGGACTGTGCCTTGTGATCCATGGTTGTTCCTCTGTGAGCATCTGAATGGCTGCACTTGGGTATGTTTGGCGCCTGGAAAGGCGATGATTTTGAATTTTGATTAGATAGAAGATCGAATGATCCTAAATAACCCTAATACCGTGGACGGGCCCTTCGCAAGGGTTTTCAGGGATGGTGTGACTCAATTCACGAATAGCTGTCAGTGATCCAAACCGGGTGCCATGAATGCTAGAAAAAGGCTCACCACGCTGAGGGCAAGTGAGACAAAGAAAGCCCCCGCCAAAAGCGAGCGTTGCCCATCTAGCACTGAACCCAGCACGGTTTCGAAAAGATAAAGTTGAATCACCAGGGTCAGGAGGCCAAAGCCCAACGCAGCGCCTGTCATTTGGGATCGACGGGACTTTTTCATACGGTCTCCCCCTGGCAGTGTCCATCTCCCGGACAGGCTGCAGCCATGCGGGCAGGGGCATTAGGTTTCGAGATATCCGCCACCGCCCAGATCATCCCGCCCTCACGAATCTCCAGCGCAATCCCGCTGAGGGGTCGAGTAGGGGGCCCCTGCACCGGGAATCCCTGCTCCACCTCGAAGAACCCGAGGTGGCATGGGCACTCTAAGCGCGCGCCATCCCATCGCACCGCACATCCGAGGTGGGTGCATACCTGGCGGTAGGACTTCAGCTCGCCCCTGGAAGTCCGCAATAGGATGCACTTGTCCTGGGCATCGCGGAACGCGAAAAGGCGACATTGTCCTGGCTGCAACTCCGCAGCTTTGCAGATGGCCACCGCGGTTCCGCTATCCCCACTGGGCGCTCCTTCCAGCGGCTTCCTGCGGGCCCAGAGGTAGCCGATTCCCGCGGTGAAGCCCGCAGAGACCAGGGCCAAGAACCGTGCGAACTCCCGCCTGGAGTGACGGGATTCCCCTGAGATATCCACGGGAAAATCATCCTTCCAATGGGCCATCAGAAGTCTCCTTCGATCAGCAATGCGGCGTCCAGGTGGAGCGGGATTTCGGGATCAGGGACCATCACCGCCGTGCGGGTCTTCACCATCAGCGCGCCGACCAGGAATTCGCGCACGGGCTTGGACCGGCGCATTTCCGCAATCTGGTTCTTGGGGACGTACAGCAGGGCCTGGCTGGGGCAGACCGTCGCGCACATGGGCTTCAGTCCTTCGCTCGTACGGTCGTAGCAGAGGTCACATTTGAGCATCTGCTCCATGCCGCTGAAGACGATGGGCACGCCGAAGGGGCAGCTCAGCTCGCAGTTCTCGCATCCGATGCAGCGGGGCTTCTGGGAGCTGTGCACCACGCCGTCATCGGTCCGCTTGATGGCATCCGCGGGACAGACCTGGGCGCAGATGGGATCCTCGCAGTGCATACACACTGTTGGAACTGTCTGCGGTGATTCCATCCGGTCCATCTCGTCTAGGTGGATCATGGGACGGCCCTTGTGGGTACCGCATTCTGCGCAGGCCCCCACGCAGGCGCGGCACCCGATGCAGCGCTGCGGGTCGATAAAAAATCCGTATTCGTCCGAAACCATTAAAACACCTTCTCTGGGAGGTTCGCCTGGTCGGTCCGAGCCTCGAAGGCCATGCGCTGGAGTTCTGCCAGTTCGGGAGGAAACCGGTCCTTGGTGGTCTTGGCGATGTGGACGCAGCTCACCTTGAATTCGGGAATCTTGCTCAGTGGATCCAGATGTCTAGCGGTGAGTCGGTTGGCACTCAGCTCGCCGGGCCAGTGGTAGGGAATGAAGACCGTGTCGGGGCGGATGCTCTTCACCACCCTGGCCGGAAGCACCAGGGAACCTCGGCGGGAGGTTATCTCCACGGCATCGCCGTCTTCGATGCCATGAACAGCAGCAAGACGTGGATGGATCTCCAGGTACGGATGGGGGCACTGTTCCACCAGGAATCCAATGCGCCGGGTCTGGGTCCCACTCAGGTATTGGAATACCACGCGGCCCGTGGTGAGCCATACGGGGAACTCGTCATCCACGACTTCCATGGGCGGTCGCCAGTGCGTCGGAATGAACTTGGCCTTGCCGTCCGGATGGAAAAATTTCCCTCCTTCAAAAAGACGCGGCGTGCCCGGGTGGTCCAGGCTTGGGCAGGGCCAGAACACGCCCAGGTTCTTCTCGATCTTTTCGTAAGTGATGCCGAAATAATCTGCAGTTCCACCTTTGGATGCGAGGCGCAACTCGTTGAAGATCGCCTCGGGACTGGTGAAGTGGCCGAACCATTTTTCCTTGCCGAGGCGCTGGGCGATCTCGACCAGGATTTTCCAGTCAGCCTTGGCATCTCCGGGGGGCTCCACGGCCTTGTTGATCCGGATGACGCGTCCTTCCGTGGAGGTACTGGTGCCCTCATCCTCCTCATGCAAGGCGGCCGGCAACACCACATCGGCGTGCTGAGCCGTTTCGCTCAAGAAGAAATCCAGGTTCACGTAGAACTCGAGCTTGTTTAAAGCGGCCCGAGTGAACTCGGTATCGGGAAGGCTCACCAGCGGATTGAAACTCAAGCTGAGCAGGCCCTTGATCTCGCCGGCATGGATGGCGTTCATGATCTCCTGAGCGGTGAGGCCCTTGTGCGGCAGTTCCTCATCCGAGCAGTTCCAGACCTCGCAGATATATTTTCGGTGCTCCGGATTTTCGATGTCGCGGTTGCCCGGGAGCTGGTCGCACTTGTGGCCGTGCTCACGTCCGCCCTGTCCATTGCCCTGGCCTGTGATGGTCGAGTAGCCGCAGTAGGGTCTCCCGATGCGGCCAGTGGCCAGGACCATATTGATGCAGCCGAGGACATTCTCCACGCCCTTGCTCTGGTGCTCGATGCCGCGCGCATGGAGCAGGAAGCTCGTCTTGGCTTCCCCCCACATCCTCGCGGCCTTCTCGATGGCCGCCACGGGAAGGCCCGTCAGTTGCGAGGTCCACTCCGGTGTGCAGTCCTTCACTTCCTCCAAGGCCTCCTCGAAGCCAGTCGTATGGGCCTTTACGAAATTCCAATCGATGAGGTCCCATTTGTGCAGCAGGTGCAACACTCCATTGGTCAGCGCGCAATCGCTGCCAGGCTTCAGGGGCAGCACTAGGTCCGCAGTACGGCCCAGCGGCGTGATCCGCGGGTCCACGACGATGAGTTTCGCTCCGCGGTCCCGCGCCCGCCAGATGTAGTCTGTGGTGATGGGGGCGCATTCAGCCACGTTGGCGCCGGTGACCCAGATGACATCCGCCCCCACGATATCCGCCCAGGAGTTGGCGGCGCGGTCCACACCGAAGGCTTTCTTGTTCCCCACACCGGCACTCACCATGCAGAGGCGCCCGTTATAGTCGAGGTTCTTCGTCTGAAGTCCCAGCCGCGCGAACTTCCCCGCGAGGAAGCTCTTTTCGTTGGTGAGAGAGACACCGGAGAGCACCGCGAAGGCGTCCTTGCCGTATTGGGATTGGATGCGCTCGATCTCGTTCACAGTGTGCGCCATGGCGCGTTCCCAGTCCACCTCGGCGAAGCCGTGCTCGGTTCGCATCAGCGCTGAAGTCAGGCGGTCCGGGTGGCTGCCCTGGAGGTATCGTTTGACGCCTTTCGGGCAGAGCTTGCCTTCGTTGAAGGGAAATTCCATCCAGGGTTCGAAGCCGACCACGCGGTTGTCCTTCACCTTGAGCTGGATCCCGCATTGCTGGCCACAGAAGCAGCAGTGCGTCTTCACGAGCTTGTCGGGCTCAAGATCCGCATCCCAGCCTCCTGGTGGCGCCAAGTTCAAATGAGGGCCGTAGATCTCCCGGAGTTCCGCCAAGGACTTGGGTGTGGTGCTCATGCTTGGCTCCGGAAGGTCTGTGAATCTGGAATGGGAACCACGGGCACGGGAATTTCCGAGAAGGGATCGAAGGCCTCGCTGAGCCGCACGCTCTGAGCCTTCGCCAGGAGCCTTCGCTTGCACCTTGGGCAGAGATCGAGATGGTGCACATGCTCCGAATGCCTGGCCGCTTCGAGGCCCAGCTTGCGGAAGAGCACCTCCAGATCCCGTCGCTGGTTGGCGCGGATGAACGGGGTTCCGCAGGCCTTGCAGCCCAGCCGCCCTTCCGCTTCCCCAGAAGCCTTGTAGAAGGTCACGCCCAGCTGGGCCGGCCGCTGCACGATGTGGAAGAGCTTGCCAAAAGGCAAGCTCAGCAGCATGAGGATCACCGTCAATTCATGCAGGTAGGCGAGCGTTCCGAAATTGCGTCCCTGCAGCGCCTTTTCGGACACGGTGAGCAGAATTCCGGTGATCGATACGGAGAGGAGGACCAGGAGCGGCAGGATGTCCAGGTCGAAGCGTTGGGTGGCCATGTCGCCCTCGTCCTGACGACGGCGAATGAAAGCCAGCACGCATCCGGTGATCACCATGAGCGCCGCGAGATCCAGAACATGAAAGGCGAGGAAGCCGGCGAAGCTGTGGACCGGAAAACTGCCGGTTCCAAAGCCAAAGAGCCAGGCCTGGTAGCGATCCTGATTGAAACCATCAGAAGTGAACCGGATCCATCCAAAGACCAGCGGGAAGGTCACGGAAAAACCCAGCAGGCAGCCCCAGGCGATCAACGCGTGGGCTCCCCAACGCTTGATTGAACGCTGCCCGATGAACCGCTGCAGGAAGATCTGGTCGAGGGCGAGCAAGCCCATTTTTGGCAGCAGAATGAATGCTTTCGGGCTGGCCAGCCGCTTCAGGAGGTCGCGGAAGTACATCCAAGTCGCCGGGCGTTCAACCCACGTCCAGTAACGGTAGGCGACACCGAAGCACGCGAAGACCAAAGCCAGCAAGTAGCCCAGCAGGGCCGGATCCAGCCATCTCCCACCCCTGCTTCCCAGGGCGATGCCTCCGCAGAGTAGCGAAGTAGTGAGGGTAGCGCGGAGGAGCGGCCGAGGTTCCAGATCGAGAGCGGCAAAGGATGGCATCGGCGGGCTCCGAAATCTGGGCGATGGAAGGTTCCAGTAGAACCTGCATTCCCAAATCCTCTGGGAAAGCTCAGCCCCGTCCGCGATGCAGAGCTTGTGGAGATTGTAGATGAGTTCGTCGCATTTTGGTGAGCTGCAAATCCCTCAAGGTATTCGAAGTCATAGACGATTCCACCAAGGCTTTCACCGCAGACCAGGCCTCATGCATCGGGCAAGGATTGTCGCCATCGCAGCTTGGAAAGCCCATGATGCAGGCATCCAGGGTGCCCGGCCCCTCCATGGCTATGAGAACTTCCCCTACCGTAATGTGGTGGGAGGGCCGCGAAAGCCTGAAGCCACCTTTCGGTCCCCGCACGGATTCCAGAATTCCAGACCGGGCGAGCCTCTGTAGAATCTTGGCGAGATAAGGTGCCGGGAGCTTCAGTTGTGCTGAAAGATCCTTCGCCATCATGAAGGAGCCATCCTCCGGCATGTGTGCGAGAGATTGAAGGGCATACCCACTGGCGGCGGTGAAAATCATTTCAGTCCTTGCTATCCGTAATCAATATACACAGCTCCATTCGCCTATGTATCAATAATGCTGATTCGCGCGATGGCCTTCACATGCCTTCCAACAAAAACACAAGGGGGAATGTGCTGATGGTGCAGACCAGTGATTCGCGCAGTCCCAGCGCTTTTACACCTGGAACACCAAGCTTGATTCTGGGCTCCAGCAGGACTCGAAACAGGATCACCCCATCCAAAATAGCCAAAGCCACTGCCAGCCCGCAACTCCTGACTGTCAAATGCTCCACGGTGGAGCAGATGGCATTGGTGAATCTGATGTGCTGGGTGGCGGAAGTTGGCCGATGACCGTGACTTCTTTGTAGCCGTATTCATGCCCAGAAAAGGGCGAGCCGTGCAATGCTCGGCGCAGGTGGTCCCTAGGCCGTGTCAGTGATCGGTCCTGATACAGAAGCCCCAATCCCTTTGTGCTGCAGAATCACAATCTGTCCGCGCTAGGAAGGGTGATTTATCCGGGAATGGACTCCAGAAAACCTTTCTCGGGAGGAGTAGGGGGGGGTACTTACCTATGACTGATCCTGGAATTGGGGAATCCACTGCTTTCCTGGTGCTATCACCGCAATCGCGGGGCCGCATCTGCGGCCCCGCGAACTAGCTCTTAGGATGCGAGCCATCCTTCCTCATCCCTTGTCAGGACAACGTCTTGTCGTCGTCCTCAACTTCCTCCTCCGTCAACCCGACGAAGGCTTGCAGTGCCAGGATGCGAAAGGCATCCACGTCTACCACTTCGTCCAGACCCACCACGGGAATCTTGGTATCAGACATGCTCTTCTCCTCTGCCCACCGCGGGCAAACAAAGCAAGTGGCCCGAGCTCGTCAGTGCCGAACCGGGGTCGTACCGGCAGCTCAAGCGGCCGCCGGGAAGATATCGGGCAGGCACGCAACGCGCCGGAAGCCACGCAGCAGGACCGTGGTGGGCAGAGGAGAAGGAGCAGGACCGTGACCTGTGGGAGTAGTGGCTGGATGAGGTGTTAGATCACGGGTGCCACTGATCAAGCACAGCGAGCGAAACGGCGTCCCCCCTGCCTATCAGCAAGACGTCCTCGACGACCAGGTGCAACGCGGTTGCCATCACCCGCAATTCATCTGCGCAGTCACGCTCCTGTTCGCTCACTTGGATCCTCATCACCGGCTGCCAGACCCAGAGAACCATGGAGACGCCGCCTGAACAGATCGCGATTCGGAGGGCCTGACGCAGGTCGATGCTGGTTCCTTGGGTGGTGCCAATGGCCACGATGCGGTCCGCCACGCGGCGGCTCTGCGCATCCCAGGCGATAACACCGGCAGTCGCCGTGTCGAACTGGAGCCCACGGAACGAAATCTCGTCGGCAACATCACGTCGAGTGCTCGGATCAGCCATCCCAGAGCGGGCGCAGAGCACCCTGTTGGCAAGGGCGGGGAAGGACTGGAACCGGACGCATTCCGTCTTGGTCAGACCCAGATCTTTGAGTCCAGGCGTGTCCTGACGAAGGAGATAGCCCAAGCCACCAACGTCCCTGAGCACCTGAAGTGCTCGGCCGAGATCGGCATCGTCCAGCATTGGGGCCACCGTTTGGGCGTCGCACCAGACCTCAGGACTCACGCCAAGCGCCAGGGCCCGATAGAAATCCGGATTTGCCACTTCATTTTCCCCCACAACAAGTTTCTCGTCACGCATCGGATCCTCCGTGGCTCCGGGATGGAGCACCGAAAGCAAGCCCCGAAGCTCCCAAGTCGCGCGGACCGCGAGCCTCCGCAGGTTTACCGGCAGCAGGAGGGCGAAGCGGGTAGCGCGTGCAGGGCGCGATGGTTGGAGCGCTGGCCGCGAAAGTTTGGGCGCAGCAGTGCCCATCCCGGAGCCACGGTGGAGGTAGATCGCGAACCAGGAATCATCGGGGGAAAGTGTTGGGAGGCCGTGTTGAGTTGGACCTGCGTGGAGGAGAGTCCCGTGCATGCAAACCCAATGGGTCAGTGATGCCACGACTACGATTTCATCACAGACAGCTTTCATTTTCAGCAGGGCAAGAAGGAGATAAACTCCGCGCTCCTCAAGGGCCACGGGTTTGCGTCGTTCAACACCTCTCCCGGAATGTTTGGGAAGTTCTCCATCATTCCCAACCGCCAGCTCACGCCAAGCGATGTCACCGAACCTTCCGATGTGGACTTGACCCAGCCGGAGTGGCTAACCAAGTGTGGTGTGTGTCACACCGGGGGCGGCATTTCCGAATTTGATCTGCGTGGACGGCGGCTGCTTCCACCGGAAGCCAGGCCCAAGGGCGCCTTGGATCCCAGTTACACCATCCGGGATCGGATCACAGGGAAGGTGGTGCCCTGGGATTGGCAGAAGAGCGGCATCACGGAGGCGGACTGCTTCATCGGCCATGTCCCCAAAGCCAGCCGGGGCGACCGCCGGGAGCTCGTGAGCACCGGAAACTTCCGCTGGGCCAACAATGCGACCCTCGCGAAGAGCGACATCGTGCTGAAGGATTCGAAAGGGAACTTCACTTACAACAGGAAGTCGTTCAATACGGATGGCACGGTGAAATCCGACGTGCTCAATCTTTCGGATCCACCCCTTGATAATTGCGCGCAATGCCATGGGTTTTCGGCGCGCAACGCCTCAACCATCCAACCCATCCAGCATGCGGACATTCTCCGGGGCACTGAGAAGGCAGGCTGGATCTACAACGGAAGCAAGATCAGCGAAACGATCTCACCGCGCATCGCGGGCAAAGAAAAAATGGATTACCCCTGGGACGTGCACGCAGCTAAAGGGCTCGGTTGCATCGACTGCCACTTCTCTCCGAACAATCCAGGCCGGAAATTCCAGGGCGACGCCGAGAAGCACCTGAGCTACAAACCCGTTGGCGAAGGCATCTCCGAATACCTGAAACGCCCAGACCCGCCTGTTGATCAGCGCCTTCTCCCATACCTCTCACCCCCACCAATATGTTGGCCCCTGAACGGGGGCACAGCTCCTACTTCAGAAGACCGCCCGGTATCCACCAAGGAATCTGAGAAGATGTTCACGATCGATTGCTCGGTGGGTCTGGACGGACGTTGCAAATCCTTCCTTGAACCTCCGCTCAGCCGCTTCCGAATTCACCTCCTCACCGAAAACCATTCTTCTTTGTAGAGGCGGCGCCCTCGCGCTGTTGGAATTCGGCCCGAGGGAGTTTGTTTGTGTCGGCGCACAAAAATGATCAAAAAATTTAGCTATATGGATTATTATGAAATAAAATTATTCATATCTCGTTTCCGAAATCAGGAGGACACCGTGAACTCAACTGGCTGGTCGCATCGAAGGTTTCTGATGGGCATGGCCATCCTAACGCTACTGGTGGTCTCCGCCGCGGCCCA
Source organism: Holophagaceae bacterium (assembly GCA_016722505.1). GTDB lineage: Bacteria > Acidobacteriota > Holophagae > Holophagales > Holophagaceae > JANXPB01. The sequence continues at coordinate 540,169 of JADKJH010000001.1, read as the reverse complement.
GACCGTTCCGAGCTCCATAAAGGACGACCCCCGCTCCGTCTACCAGCGGCGCATCCATCCGAAGGAACTGGTCGAACGACTTGACTGGACGGGCCGCATCAATGAACTCCTGAAAGCAGAGCCGGGGGACATGATCGTCACGGCAGTGGGCGACATGATCTTCAACCAGCCCATCAGCCACCTCGTGGATCCAGACCGCGCTGGGCTCTTGCAGATTATGCAAGAAGCGGACATCGCCTACGGGAACATGGAATTTTCGATGAATGATCGGGCGGACCTCCAACGCCCCTTTTACAATTTCCGGGCGCCCAGGGACTTCCGATGGGAGTTGGCGCGTACCGGCATCAATATGGTGAGCCTAGCCAACAACCATGCTCTGGATTTTGGGCCGGAGGGACTCAAGGAGTCTCTGCTCGCTCTGGATCACTCCAACATCACTTACGCAGGGGCAGGCAACACGCTCGCAGAGGCACGTAAACCGGGGCGCATGCAGGTGGCGGGCCACAAGACCTCTATCGCGCTGCTGTCCTACATGCGTTATTGGACCGCCAAGTACCGCACCAAGGATCCCAATGGTCCCTCCTTGGCCACTATCGATCCGGCTGTGATTCTGATCGCGAAGGACGGCAAGGTGGAAAAGGTGGAGGGTCCCTTGGAAAGCGATGTGATGGCCATGGAGGATGATGTGATCCTCGCCAAACGCCGCTCGGATGTGCTGCTTGTTTCGCTGCACAACCACGACGTTACCCACCATCGTGCTTACGGCATCCAGGATGCGACACCTCCCAATGATGAGATCATGTTCCGCCGGGCCGTGGATGCCGGGGCTGACTTTGTGATCGGAACCGGACCCCATGTGCTCCGTGGCATCGAGATCTACAAAGGAAAACCGATCTTCTACAGCCTTGGGGATTTCATCTACCAATACCGGACACCGGACCGCATTCCTGTCGACCTGATCCACCAGCGGGATATCGAGATGCCTTGGTCAGCCGATGTCTCCGTGTGGGATCGGCGCGATTCCCGCGAGGTCATGGAGACCGTGATGGTCCGCATGACCCTGAACCAGGGGAAGTTGAAGCGGATTCAGCTTCTGCCCGTTACCATCGATGATGAGGGTCCGCTTTATGGTGTGCCGCGGCTAGCCGGATCCAAGCGTTCGGGCGAGATCATCGCCTTGATGCAAAAGCTTTCCAAACCCTTTGGCACCAAGATCGTCAGCCGAGGCTGGTACGCCGAAGTCGAATTCTAGCGGTCCGCCATCAACCAGGCAGTGGCAAGGGCGAGTCGTGCCATGCGGCTGACGCGGAAATAGTCCCCGGCTGCATCCTGGGCTACGGCCCCAATGGTGGAGAGGGCAACAAGAAGAGCCAGGCAACCAGGAAGGCTCTGCCTCACAGCGGGCCCCAATAGAAGAAGAGCGTCGGGGGCACTAACAGTGCGAATGCCAGGACCACCAGGATGAGCATGAGGGGCAGGAACCAGCGGGCCCAACGTTCCCAAGGGATCTTTGCCGCGCCCAGCACGCCCATGGTCACGGCGCTGGTGGGCAGGATAGGGTTGATGAGTTCCGATAGGGAAAAGCTGTAGACGCAAGTCTGGCGCGTGATGCCAACCAGATCGGACAAAGGCGCCAGAACCGGCATGGTGAGTGCGGCTTGAGCCGTTCCAGAGTGGATGAAGAAGTTGATGAAGCACTGGACCAGAAACATCACCTGGGCGGTCATGGCTCTGGGTAGCACCCGGATGGCGGTTGAACTATGAAGCAGCAGGGTATCCATGATCCGTGCATCGTTGGCGATGACCAACAGCGCGCGGGCACAGGCCACAATGAACACCACACCCACCATATCCTTCGCACCAGCGATGAAGTGCTTCGCAATGGTGCTAGGCCCCATGCGGGCGATGAGTCCGACGAAGATGCCCATACCAAGAAAGAGGGCGGCAATGGCTTCCAGGTACCACTGGTATTTCAGGACGCCGTAGACCAGCAGGATCAGGGCTCCGAGGAACGTCAGGAGTGCGAGGACGTGGGAGGTGTTCCAGGCATCTCCAGATCCTGCCGAGACAGTTGATCCGCGGGCCAAGTCAATGTCCCGGACGGGACTGAGCTCTGGGTTCCGCTTGATTTTGGCAGCGTAAACCATCACATAGGCGATCACCACGCCGGTGGCGACAACCCAGGCGACCACCCGGTATCCCAGGCCTGAATAGATGGGGACGCCCGCGATGCCCTGGGCCACGCCGACGGTGAAGGGGTTGAAGAAGGCGCAGGCGAAACCTGCGGCGGCACCGAGAAAGGGGATGCTGGTGCCCACGATGGAGTCATAGCCCAGCGCTCGGGCCAGGGCGATAAAGATCACGATGAACGGGATCAGTTCCTCCGCCATGCCGAAGACCGCCCCGGCCAGGGAGAATATGGTCATCAGTACCGGGATGAAGAGCGCTTCCATGGCCGGATGGCGTTGCACATGGACCATCAACCGTTTGATGCCCTGCTCCACCGCGCCGGTTTCCTGGAAGACGGCGAAACTGCCTCCGATGATGAGCAGGAAGGAGATCAGTCCGGCCCCATCCAGAAAGCCCTTGATGGGCGCCAGGAATAGGGTTTGAAGGCCCAGGTAGGTCTTAGGAAGCAGGTGGAAGGTCCCGTCCACGGGCACCTTGATCCGACTACCATCCGGCAGCACCTTTTCGAAGCGCTGGAACTCGCCCGAGGGCACGATCCAGGAGAGGATCAGCACCAGCGCGATCAGGGCTCCAACGATCACAAGGGTGTGGGGCATCTTCAGGCCTACCGGCGGAACCGGGGGCCGGGGTGTGGTGGCTTGCTCTTGATCGTTCACTCAAACATCCCCTTGGTTTGCATGCGTCCGGCCTTCATGAGGAGACAGCCCTTGGCGATGACGGTGCGGATCTCAAAGTCATGGGGATCCACCAGGACGATATCCGCGTCCATGCCCGGCGCTAGGCAACCCTTGCGCCGCAGCTTCAGGATGCGGGCGGGATTCTGGGTGATTACACGGAGGGCTGTCTGCAGCGGAATGCCTTCCTCGAGCACGGCCTGCCGCACGGCCGGGAAGAGCGAGGTGACTCGGCCCACTGAAATGCCTCGCAAGCGGCCGTTGCGATCCCAGTCCGGCAGGCTGCCTTGGCCATCTGAGGTGAATGTGATCTGGCCAGGATCCACGCCTGCCTCCAACATGCGGCGCAGGGCCTCGGCGCATGGGATCTCCCCGTCCTCCAGATATGCGGGCAGGGTCGAGGTCGTGAAGTCCACGAAGCCGCCAGCTTTGGCATAGGCGATGCCTTCCTCAAACAGGCCAGGGTTCCGGTTGATGTGGGTGGGGAGCATCTGGGCGGCGGATAGTTCGGTCTCGGTGAGGATGCATCGGAGGAATTCGAGCCCGCGCGGCCCATCACCCAGATGGACATTCACGATTCCGGCTTTGCCCGAAAGCAATCCACCACGTCGCGCCATAGCTACCACCTGGGCGAAAGCCTCGAAGGTGGGCTGACTCGATCGGTGGTCGGACAGGGCTACTTCGCCGGCGCCGATCACTTTGTCGATGAAGAGCAGGTCTTCCTCAAGGCTGGGCATGAGCGTGCGCAGGGGGAGGCCGTACGAGCCCGAGTAGACGAATGTGCTGATGCCTTCTTCCTCCAGGCCCTTGGCCTTGGCCAGGAGTCCCGCCATGCTCCGCGTTTGGCCGTCGGTCCCAAGGCAGCCCACCACAGTGGTGACACCCCCCTTAATGGCATCCGTGAGAGGCAAGTCTGGTGTGCGGGTGGCGAAACCCCCCTCTCCGCCACCGCCCATGATGTGGACGTGGCCGTCAATAAAACCGGGCAGTGCCTTGAGGTTCCGGGCGTCGATAACCTCGCAGTACTTGCGGGGGACGCGAATGTTCGGTTCCATGCCCAGGATCACCCCACCGCCAATGAGTAGATCGCACTGGCCGCCCGGTTCCGGGGCGTAGATGTCGGCATTCTTGATCAGGAGCAACATGGGACTCCAACCGGACCGCGAGGTCCTGAGCACATTCAGAAGACGCGGGACACGGGCAGGCTGGCGCCAGGCCGCGCCAGGTCACGGAAACCAGGGTAGCCATAGAGTCCATAGAGGAGGCAGGGCTCGAGCAGCTGAATGGCACGGCGGGCCAGGTCCTGGTCAAGGGGGACGAGGAGTGAGCCTACGGGCAGATCGAGATCAGCTACCGCGAGGCGCTCGACGATCTGCCGGTCCTTGTAGCGTTGGTACAGATCGTCGTAGGGCTCCTCGAGGCGGAGCAGGCGGCACCGCTCCACCCGCATGCGGCGGGGCGCCACCAAGGTCTCCCAGCGCAGGCCTTGGGCCTCCAGCACAGGGATGAAGCGCGCCGCGGCCGAGGCCTCGATGACGTAGGCCCTAGGAGTGGGCACACTGCCTTTTACCACCAGGTCGGTCATGTCATTGGCGGTGGGTACGTCCAGCACGCGGCCCGAAGCTGCTTCCGTGATTTTGACTGTGCTGACCTTCCCATCGCGATTCGCCCAGAACACGTTGGTGGCGATGAAGGGCGGCAGAGGTTCACGCCGGGCCCGTTCAGCGAGCTTTCGGATGCGGTTCCGCCAAGGTCGATTGCCGAGCAGGTGCTGGTATAGGATGCGGTAGCCATCCACCCGTTCGCCCAGATCGGCCTGGGGATCGGAGGCCCGGTGGCGCACACCGGACTCGATGATGAAGGACAGCGCTCCCAATGTGCCCATTCCGTTACGGCCATCGTCCACTTCGGGGGTGGAGGGGCGCGTCTCCTCCTCGGGCGGCGGCCCACCCACGCTGTAGCGGCGGTAGGCGTGACCCGCCTTCTGCAAGAGTGGGGCCGCCGAGGCCACTGCCTCCATGCCCGCTCTCTTGAGGTACCCCGGAATTAGCGGGTGGTTCGCTCCATCCATGGTGATGATGGGCCAGGCTTCCCAACCTTTGGCGCGGTATCCATCTCCATCCCTGCCAAATTCATGGCTGTCCACAGCCAGGTGGGGCCGGATACGGCGAGCCAGCTGCTGCAGAGCCCGGGTTTCGGGTTGGGCCATGAGGAGGTGGTCACGGTTCAGGTCGGCGTCGACTCCATTGGTGCGCCGGTGGGCCTCAGCGCCGTCAGGATTGAGCATGGGCATCAAATAGAGGTCCACATCCTCGGGTAGGAGGTCGGGATGGCGAGCGAGGTCGCGGATCAGGGTGAGCTGGGCATCCTTGCCCGCCACCTCGTCCCCATGCTGCTGCGCGTAATAGAGCACCCGGAAGCGCGCCTTTGCTCCACCCCGGTTGAGACGCACCAGGAAGAGCTTTCTCCCTTGAGTGCTGCGTCCCTCTTCGGTGACGGTGATGAATCCGGGCCGGACAATTTGTTGCAGGAAGCTCGACATCTCCTCGTAAGAGATCGTCCTGTGCATGGCCCGATGGTCGACAGGGATGAGCGCTTGCGGGAGTCCGGCGGACCCGAAGGTGGAGAGACACAGCAGGATCCCAGCGGACCGCAGGAACGGAGCAACGCTCATGGCTTGGAGACCTTCCTCGTGGCGAGGTCGATGGATTGGCCGGGGCAGAGAACGTGTATGCGCAGATCTCGGAAAGAGGTCCCGTTCGCAACCATGTCCGAGGGATCGAAGACCATCACGGAGCGTTTGCCCGCCACCACCGCTATTCCGCCTTTTACGACCAGGGCCGTAGCCTCATCGATGCCTAGACCCAGGTAGTCAGGGTGATCCATGATCAGGCTGAAGAGGCGGTTCTCTCGATTCCGGCGCAGGAAGTGCTGGTCCACGACCACGCGCTCAGGTAGGAAGCCCATGCCTTCGCGGGTACGATAGGCCCCTGGGCCGAACTCGGAAAGGGATTCAATACCGTTCCGATCTTCCCCGGTGAGCATGAGCTTCGACATGATCGCCGCACCCGCACTGGTGCCACCGATCACCGCGCCCGCCTCGTAGCGTTCCCTGATCACGCGATGAAGAGGCGTGCCGACGATCTTGTCGCCCACCCGGTTCTGATCCCCTCCGCTAAACCAGAATCCAGTGCAGCTCCGGGCCTTGTCCAGGTTCTCGGGAAGGGAGGACTGCTCGCGCGTCCGCACATCGATGGCCACCAGGGTGAGCCCGGCCTTGTCGAGATCCTGCCTCCATTCCTTTATTGCGCCCTCGGGATCTTCGGTAGAGGTGGGAATGATGCCCACCATGCCACCGCGGCCCCCGGCTGCCTGGAGGAAGGCGTCCATGATGTCCTGGGGCATCCCCCCGCCGCCCACGATGACCAGGGTGCCCATGGGTGGTGGTACAGAGGTCCCTGCATTCAAACCAGAGAAGGCCAATGCAAGAACAAAAAGGAGTTGCTTCATGGTCTCATCCCATCACACAGCGGCGGGGCAGCTATCCACACGCCCCGCCGCTTGTTTCATATTCAATCTGGATTCGAGATCAGAACAGGAATTTGGCCCCGATGCGGAACGTCCGCGGCGGTTCCTGGTCGAAGACCATGTTGTAGTAGGCGCTATCGTACCGTTCCCCTCTGGAAGTGACGGCCGCGTCATTCAGGACATTGAACACGTCCACGAAAACCTCCACAGCTTTCTTGCCGCCCAAGCCAAAACGGTGAGAAGCGCGAAGGTCCAGTAGCCGGCGGGCATCGTAGGAACTGGCGCCGAGCGGCTCAATGTTGACGTAGTAGTACTCGCGGTTGCTCAGGCGGGAGGTCCGAATGAAACGGGTGTAGTGGAGACCGCTGAGATAGACAAAGCTGGCATTGAATCGCGTCCCCCAGGGGGCCTTGTAGGAGGTTCGCAATTTGACTTCGTCATCGTTGAAACCAGGAAGGGAGCCTTCATTGTTGTATTGGGACCCGATCCATTCTCGCCCGGAGGAGTAGCCATTTGACTTCAGGAGGTTGCCCTTGTTGCTGGCCTTGGTGTAGCTGAAGTTCATATCCCAATCCGCGGTGAAGCGCCCGTCCACGGAGACTGTTGTGGCGGTGTACGTGCGCTTGGCATTGGAATCGTTGGTGATGTAGAAGTCGTGTGGGGGCAGGTTCAAGTCTGAGTTGAAGCCAGGACGCCGGAAGGTCAGCACTTCGCTGGTGAGGGGATTGGTCACAGATGTGGTGGAGGAGGATAGGGGCAGGCGGTCGAAGCGGGCGATCAGATCCTTGCCGTTCCGGCGCACGTAACTCGCGGCCGCCACCCAGTTCTTGCTGAACCGCTTCTCCACTGCGAACTGGATCTCGTCAAAGTAGGGGTGCTTGGTGTCGGGGTTGATGCTGCTCTGCTCGCTCACGCGGTTGCGGAAGGTGTCTTCATTGAAGGCCGGCAAGGGGTACTCCGCCAGCGGGTTGGCTAGGTTGTGCAGAACGACCACCTGTGCGTCGTCATAATTCGGCCACCAGTAGCGCTTCTCGACCGGATAGGCACCGGGGATTGCGCGGTCGTAGCTGGCGCCGGAAAGTCCGTCGTAATACCTGCCGAAATGGCCTTTGATGGCGAAGGTCTTGGCGGCGTCCGGCGTCCAGGTGAATCCGAGCCGTGGGGCTATCGTGGTGGTATTCCACTGGTCCCCGCCCTTAAATTGCTCTACACGGAGGCCGGGCCGCAGGAGCAACTGATCGTTGACGGTCCAGGCGTCCTGCATGAAGAAGGTGTTGCGCTCCAGCTTCGTGTCGAAGTCCCAGCCGCCGCCTACCTGGACATAGTCCGTGTAAACCGTATCGCCATCCGCGAGCGCATTCAGGGAAATACCGCCGGGGTACCAAGTTCTTTCCTTGTCTCGGGCCCGGTCGATATCTAGGCCGAACTTCAGGGCGTGGGAGCCCTTCCCGGAGGCGATGAACCAGTCCAGGGAGGCCAGCAGGCCCACGCGGCTACGGGTGTTCTCGAATGCCTGGTAGGTGTTGTTCATCTGTTCGAAGCCGACGTATTTCGCATAGCCAGGGATGGAGGAATTCGCGGGCACAGTGCCGTCGACATAGAGCGAATAGCCCTCGCCGTTGTAGGCCTTGTGGTCGTCAATGCCGTTGTAGCCGCTGGCCCTGAGGGTCAGCACCATGCTGCTGTTAAGGGTCTGCAGCCACTCAAGTCCGTAGGTGAAATTCGGACCTTCCTGCTTGCGGGTGGCCTCGGGCGCGAGGACGCGGCTGGCCCCGCGGTGGTCCGTTTCGACGGTGTCATAGTCCATGAACAGGGACAGGGTGGCCGAGGGCGCGGCTTGGAGGGTCAGGTTCCCCATGGCCCTTGGAGTGGACCGCTTCTCTGAGACCGGGCTTCCCACTGGCGTGCGCTCGATGGAGATCGTCTCGAGCGAAAAGAAGTACCAGAGCTTGTCTTTGATGAAAGGACCGCCGAAGTTCAGCGCGAGGTCGGAGGCCGTATCACCGACTTTGCGAACGGTGATCTCTGGGAAGGAGGGGTCCGGCGAGTTGCGGTTCGCGCTCCAGCTATCCTTCTGATAGTAGCCCGCCAGGGAGCCCGAGAACTGGTTGCCCCCCTTCTTGATGACACCGTTGAAATAGGCGCCGGAAAAGCCGCCGAATTCCGCGCCGGCACCGACGCCGCCGATTTGGACCTCTTCAAACCAGTCCGGGTTTACCTGCACCCAGGCTTGTCCCGCTGAGGAATCTCCGACGTTGATGCCGTTGATCAGGTAGGCGTTGGAGTTGTCGCGGTCGCCCCCGAAACCCGAAGCGGATACTCGTGCACCCGAACTGACGGTCAGGTTGATTCCCGGGGTCAGGGCGGCGATGGCCGCGATGTCACGCTTGATGGGCAGGTTTTCAATGTCCTCTGCCCTGAAGTTCCGGGTCATCGTTGACGCCATTTCCTCGTTGCGTAATTGCCCCACTACCTCGACCACGGTTGATGCCTCAGGGGCCAGGCGGAAGTCAACGACGGTTGTCTTGCCGAGCTCAGCAACCTCACTCGTCTTTCGGGCGGGAAAGCCCTTCGCCTCGACCACAATCGAGTAGCGTCCCGGAGGGAGCGTCGGAATGCGATATCGGCCGTTTTCGCTGGTGACCGTCGACCTGGCTCCACCGATGAGCGAATCGGAGGTCACCCGAACCACTACCCCCTGTAGGGGTTTTCCAGTTTGGTCCAGGACTGTGCCTGAAAGAGCCGAGGTTGTCGTGCCTTGGGCCATCAAGGCCGAGGGGGCCGCCACGAGCGCCAAAATGAGCGCAGCGAATCGGGTAGATTGTGATGCTCGAATCATGTGACCTCCGGTTGAATGAAAGATTTGTTTAAAAAATATTGCTTATTCAATCAGAGAGTCAAGTTTTTATTCATATTGGATCAATCAAGTAGAATTGCCACAGCTTTCCATCACATGGCCTCAGGGGAATCGAAGGCACATTGGAGATACCTGATGAGCCGGGAAGCAGGGCTCCAACCCAGATCACTCCTTGGCGTATTTGCTGCGGGCGGCCCGCTCCAACTCTCTGAATTTGTTCCGGGCCAGTTGGGGGTCCCGGCTGGCGATGGAAGTGGCGATGGAGGTGGCGATGGCGTGGGCCAGGACGCCGAAGGCGGTCAGGCTATGGGAGAAGAGCAGATTCTCCCCGGGGATGGGCAAGGTAAAGATGGCTGACTTGGCCAAGGGTGAGTTCAGGTTGTCCGTGAAGACCAACACGGGGATGCCCCGCTTCTGGGCGTAGGCAGCCGCGTCCAGAGTCTCCCGGGTATAGGGGGTGGTGCTTATGGCGATAAGCAGATCCTTTCCGGTGAGCACCCCCACCTGGCCCGTGAAATCATGGGGATTCCCCTCCATCACCGGGAGGCCAGTGCTGACGAGGAGGTAGGCCAGCTGCCGGGCCATCAAGGCCGAGACGCCGTCCCCGATGACTAGGCGGATGTGGCTGGCCATCACCTGCTTCACGACCCGCTGGAGGAGCTTCTCGTCCACGGAATTCACCAGCAGCTCAATGTTCCGCATGTCCCGGCGGGCCACCTCCAGGAGGGTCGTCGAAGCCTGCATCGGGGCCTGCAGGAGACGCTCCCCACGGTTGTAGTGCTTCTTGGCGGCGCTGACGAGAGCTTTCCGCATCTCCAGGTAACCCGAGTACTCCAGCTTCTTGGCAAAGCGAACCACGGTGGCAACACAAGTCATGGACTTCGCAGCCAGTTCCTCAACGCCCCAGAGGGCCGCCTCATTGATATTGGCGATCAGGCAGTCCGCGATCTGCCGTTGGCTGGGGGATAGACCCCGCGCACTGTGCAGGCGGTTTAGCAAAGGGTTCTTCGAAGCGGACATGGTGCCAAGGATAGCGCGGTCAGACTAGGACCTAGATCCGGCCAGCCCCGACGGAACGGGCAGGCCCTTCAGAACGGAGTCGCCCCCAGGGGTGCTGTCTCCATCTGCCACAGAATGCGCAAGAAGGCCACAGGGGCCTTCTTTCCCGAACCAGAAGTGGGGCTGTTGGACCAGGTTGAAGTCCTCCACAGTGTCTTCAAGGGCCACAAAAGAGCAACTAACTTCATCCTTGGGCTTCTCTGGCTCTGGATTGGGTCTAGGCACTTGAGTAGCGATACTACTTGCGTCATTCGATTTTTTGATTAAGCTAGTAATTGATTACTTACTTTGTGGAGACGGCAGCCTTGGACATCCACCCAAAACATCTACCCGCAGATGAACGACGAGCGGTCACCGTCGAGGCCGTTGTTGCGTTGGCGAGTTCTGGAATCCCCAGCGAAATCACAACAGCAGCCATCGCCAAGCATATGAACCTGACTCAAGGCGCGCTGTTTCGTCACTTTCCAACGAAAGACGCCATTTGGCAGGCTGTGATGGAATGGGTGGCAGATCGTCTGTTGGCACAAATTGATCAGGCTGCGCAAGGCATAAAATCGCCGCTGGCCGCGATGCGGGCCATGTTCATGAGCCATGTCGAATTCATGGCCGAGCACCCCGGGGTGCCCCGAATGATGTTCGGTGAGTTGCAACGCGCCAAATTCACCCCGGCCAAACGTGTGGCACAGTCGTTGATCCAGCGCTATGCCGAGCGAGTTCAGGCCCGCGTTGAGCAAGGCAAAGCCACAGGGGAGATCTCACTGGAGGTGGACACCCAGGCCGCGGCCACGCTGTTCATTGGAACCATCCAGGGCCTGGTCATACATTCCCTGCTCTCGGGTGATATCCAACGTATTCGTACCGATGCGCCGGGTGTATTCGCCATTTATCAACGTGGTGTAAGGAGCAAGCAATGAAAAGATTCCTGTCGATCCATGGCCGAACCCTGGCACTTGCCGGTGTTCTGGCGCTGTTGCTTGGGTTGTTGGCGTATGTCGCCTTGCGCGCGGGACCGCTGGCGCCTGTGTCGGTGACCCTGGTGACGGTCGAGAGCCGAGGGATCACACCCGCCCTCTTCGGTATCGGTACCGTAGAAGCACGTTACACCCACAAGATCGGGCCGACGTTCGCCGGTCGGGTCAAGCGCGTGGAGGTTCAACCGGGCGATCACGTCAAAATGGGGCAGCTGCTCGGAGAAATGGACCCGGTCGATCTGGATGACAAGATCAACGCCCAGGATGCATCACTCAAGCGGGCAGAGGCTAGCGTGCTGGCGGTGGAAGCACAAATTCAGGAAGTCACTGCCCGCCAAATTTTTGCTGAAACCCAGGCCAGGCGCTATGAACAATTGCTGATTGTCCGTTCAGTGAGCGAAGAAGCCGTCGAAGCGAAGCGGCAAGAATCGCAGGTCGCGCAGGCTAGTTTGGCGGCGGCCCGCGCCAACCTCGACGCCACTCGCCAGGAACTGGCTCGTGTTCGCGCGGAACGTGACGGCCTGCACCGGCAGCGCGCCAATCTGCGGCTGGTGTCACCGGTGGATGGACTCGTTACCCGGCGCGACGCCGACCCCGGCACCACTGTGATCGCTGGTCAGACAGTAGTGGAGGTGGTGGAGCCCGGCAGCGTCTGGATCAACGTTCGCTTCGATCAGCAGCGTGCGCTGGGGCTACGGGCTCAGTTGCCGGCGCAGATCGTCCTGCGCTCCCGGGCTGGTGATCCGCTAGCCGGACGGGTATCGCGCATAGAGCCTCATGCCGACGCCGTCACCGAAGAAGTCTTGGCCAAGGTCGAGTTCAATCAGCGCCCACAAACACTGCCACCCATCGGTGAACTAGCCGAAGTGACGGTCGCGCTGGCCGCACAAAAACCGATGCCTGTCGTGCCCAATGCCAGCGTGCAGCGTGTCGACGGACATCTCGGTGTGTGGGTTGTTCAGGATGGCAGCTTGCGCTTTGCACCCGTCAAGACGGGCGCGATCGACCTCGAAGGACGGGTGCAGATTCTGGAGGGTCTCAGCGGTGGTGAACGCGTCGTGGTTTACAGCAAGAAGGCGCTGGATTCGAACAGCCGCATCAAGATCGTCGATCGCATCGTTGGCAAATCGTCATGATCAGCCTCGCGGGACGCGACATTCTGCATTCCTGGGGCAAGTTCGTATTCACCGGCATCGGACTGGGGCTGCTGATCGGTGTGACGCTCACCATGGCCGGCGTGTATCGCGGCATGGTGGATGACGCCAATGTGTTGCTCGACAATAGCGGAGCCGATCTATGGGTGGTGCAGCAAGACACGCTTGGCCCCTACGCTGAACCGTCGAGCATTTATGACGATACCTATCGCGGCATCCTAGGCATGTCGGGCGTAGCTCGGGCCGCCAACGTCACGTACCTGACGATGCAAGTACGGCAACAAGTGGATGGTGGGACCCGCGATGTGCGAGCCATGGTGGTCGGCATCACACCCGACGGCCCGGGTCATCCAGGGCAACCCGGATACCTGGTGGATGGGCGTCACCTCACACGCGGCCATTACGAGGCTGTCGCCGATATCGCCGCTGGCTTCGCGCTGGGTGAGCGCATTCGCATCCGGCGCAACGAGTACACCGTGGTGGGACTCACGCGTCGAATGGTTTCCTCGGGTGGCGACCCGATGGTTTTCATACCGATCAAGGATGCGCAAGAAGCCCAATTTCTCAAAGACAACGATGCCATCGTGATGCAACGAGCCCGCACCGCTCAGAACCCGGCTCTGAACCGACCCGGCGTTCCCGGTCTGCTGGATGCAGTCATCGCCTCGCAAAGTACAAACCCCACCGTCAACGCCGTGCTCGTGCAGGTCAAACACGGAGCTGATCCAGATGCTGTGGCCGAGCCGATCCGCCGTTGGAAGAGGCTCACCGTTTACACCCGCGCGCAGATGCAAGACATCCTGATCAAGAAATTGATTGCTACCGCTGCCAAGCAAATCGCCATGTTCCTGGTGATCCTGGCAATTGTCAGCGCCGCCATCGTGGCCTTCATCATCTACACGCTTACGATGGGCAAGATCCGCGAGATTGCGGTGCTCAAGCTCATCGGCACCAAGAACCGCACCATTGCCGCCATGATCCTTCAACAAGCCATAGCCTTGGGGCTCATCGGCTTCGTGGTGGGGAAGATCTCCGCTACTTTCTGGGCGCCGATCTTCCCGAAGTACGTGTTGCTGGAGTCTGGCGACGCAATACGCGGCTTCGTGGCGGTCATGGTGATCTGCGTGCTTGCCAGCGTGCTGGCGATTCGCGCGGCGCTCAAAGTTGATCCTGCGGAGGCCATCGGTGGATAAGCAATATTCCGATTCATCCGAGCGTGGCATTCGCATCGAAGGGCTCAAGAAGCGCTATGGCCATGGCGATACGGCCGTGGATGCGCTCAAGGGCGTGGACATGTATGTCGCTCCAGGTGAAGTCGTTGGTCTGGTCGGTCCATCTGGCTCCGGCAAGACCACCATGCTCAAATGCCTAGGGGCGGTCATCGAACCCACGGCTGGGCGCATGACGTTGGGCCGGGACGTCATCTACGACGACGGCTGGAAGATTCCCGATCTGCGCACGTTGCGGCGCGACAAGATCGGCTTCGTATTTCAGGCTCCTTACCTGATCCCGTTCCTGAACGTTACCGACAACGTCGCCTTGCTGCCGATGCTGGCAGGCAAGTCCAACGCCGAGGCGCGCAAGCAGGCCATTGAGCTACTGAAAGCGCTCGACGTGGAGCACCGTTCCTCTGCCATGCCCTCACAGCTCTCTGGCGGAGAACAGCAGCGGGTATCCATCGCCCGAGGCTTGGTTAATCACCCGCCAGTCATCCTCGCCGATGAACCCACCGCGCCGCTCGATAGCGAACGTGCGATGGCGGTGATCCGCATTCTCAACCAGATGGCCAGACAGTTCGATACCGCGATCATCGTTGTCACCCACGACGAAAAGATCATTCCCACTTTCAAGCGGATCTACCACATCCGCGACGGAGTGACCTATGAGGAAGCCGGTGAAGGGCGCGGTTTCGATTGAAATTCAACCAAATCCTGTCGTCCAAGAGGCTCTCGTGAGATATCAGCAAGCCTTCAACAAAACCATCACCCTAAGCGTTATAGGTGCGCTTCTGATGACCGCCAGCTCGATGCTATGGGCCGATAACAACGCTACGGTCAAACCGCTAGCCCTGCAGAAGATAATGCAAGACTTAGGCAAGCACATGCAGGTCGTTACCGATGGCATTTCAAGCGAGGATTGGGACCTAGTGGCAAGAATTGCACCGCTGATTGCCGACCATCCTCAGCCGCCGCTCGCCGAGAAGATGCGGATTTTAAAGTTCGCCGGATCGAATGCCGGGAAATTCAAGGGCTACGACGAGAAAACCCACCAAGCCGCGCAGGAGCTCGGGCGGGCAGCCACGCGCCGAGACGGTCTGGCGGTGATTTCTGCGTTCGCAACCTTGCAAAACAATTGCCTTGCCTGTCATCAAGGTTTTCGTAAGCCCTTCAAGGAGCATTTCTATGACCGACATTGAAGTGCTCAGTTCTACCAAGCCTGATCAACGTTCCTGTCCATGGAGCTTGGCATGATCAAACGGTCTTTTACCCACTTAGGACGAATTGCGGCATACCCCTTTCTTGGGTTCGTCTTCGCGGGACTGCTGGCCGGTTGCGCGGCCGGGCCGGATTTCAAGCGCCCAGTGGTCTCACAAGTTTCAAGGTATACAGCACGCCCGATTCCGGAGCAGACGCTGTCGAGCCCTGGAATTCTGGGGAACGAGCAGCGTCTTGTTTCAGCACAAGTTCCAGTCGGGTGGTGGAAGGAGTTCCGCTCTACCAAGCTCAATGGCGTGATAGCACTGGCGTTCCAGGCCAGTCCAACGCTTTCGTCGGCACAAGCCACTTTGCGCCAAGCCGAGCAGAACTACGCGGCTCAATCCGGATCAACCCAGCTTCCGCAGGTCAATGCAAAACTTGGCGGCCAGCGCCAAAAAACCAATGGTTCGGCAATGGGTTTACCTGACGGTGAACGCACCTTCGATTCCTATAATGCCAGCATTGGGGTTGGTTACGACCTCGATCTGGCCGGGGGCCTCCGCCGAGGGCTTGAAGCACTGGCTGCTCAAGTGGACTACCAGTCATTCCAGCTTGAGGGGGCGCGGCTGAACCTGGCCGCCAGCATAACCTTGGCCGCCATTGCCCAGGCACAGCTGACGGCCCAAATCGAAGCCAGCGAATCAATCCTGCGTGCGCAACAGGAGCAACTGGAAATCACACGAAAGCGGGTGGCCGCAGGCGCGGCCTCGGAATACGAGATCCTGGCCTTGCAAACGCAAGTGGAACAAACCCGCGCGGGTATCCCCGCATTGCGCAATCGGCTTGAGCAAACCCACCATTTGCTGGCCGTTCTGGCCGGACAGCCCCCTAGTGCTATGGATGTTCCAAACTTCACATTGGCGGATTTTTCATTGCCGACCGATTTGCCCTTGAGTGTGCCTTCAGAGCTAGTACGCAGACGCCCGGACATCCGGGCCTCAGAGGCCCTGCTCCATGCAGCCACCGCGCAGTATGGCGTTGCCATCGCCAAGCTCTACCCGCAATTGACCCTGACCGCTAACCTCGGATCGCAGGCTCTGACCACAGCAAGCCTATTCGGCCCGGGCGCGCTGATCTGGAGTCTGGGCAGCCAACTGACACAGCCACTGTTCAATCCCGGCTTGCGCTCCAGCGCCCGGGCCGCCGAGGCCGGACTGGATGCCGCAGGCGCAAACTACAGGCAGACCGTGTTGCAGGCTTTGCGCAATGTAGCGGACGTTCTTCGCACCATTGAGAGTGACGCACAAGCTCAGGCATCACTGGTGGTCGCCAGCCATTCAGCCGAACAATCCTTGAGATTAGTTCGGCAACAACATGCCTTAGGCGCAGCCAGCTATTTGCAAATACTCCAGGCCCAGCAACAAGCACAGCAAGTACGCATCAATGTATTGGCAATCCAGGCCCAACGCCTGGGCAACACCGTTGCCCTGTACCAAGCGATGGGTGGTGGCTGGGAGGAGCCGTCAACTCAAGATCAATACCGCCACCAGCTCCCGGTTCAATCGCATGAATAGTGTGCGGCTCAGATTCGGTTTGAGTCCTGGCAAGGCGTTTACGGGATGAAGAGGGATTTTTCGTCAAAACACCAATTGGAAAGGAAGGGTCATCATGACTACACCCAAACAACAACGAGGCTTCTGGATCTGGGCTATTTCTCTGGTTGCAGTCGGGTTCGGTCTGCTGACCATCAAGGAAGGTGGGGCGATTCTGTTCGGCAACGCGGCCACTCGCGCTGCGGTCGGCAACTATGTGCCGTTTGTGCTCTTGTTTAACACAGTGGCGGGTTTCGCCTATATTGTCGCCGGGGTCGGGCTTTGGCGGCAGAAACGATGGGCGGTGTGGCTGGCCGCAGCCATCGCTGGGGCAACGGCCCTCACGTTCACGGCTTTCGGTGTACACGTCTACTCCGGCGGGGCTTACGAGCAGCGCACGGTGATCGCCATGAGCCTGCGAACACTGGTATGGATCGTAACAACGGCCATAGCCGCCCAGACATTACGGTCCAGATGAAAGCACAAGTTGTAAGCGGCTATCTGACTGTCTTCCACGCTGAATCAGGAAGCGGAAAGCGCCAATCAACGTTATTCAAATCCACCTGGATGAACCTCCACAATTCACCCAAGCATGGCCTCGCCAGTAGACGTAACCTATGCACTAGGCAAAAGCCGTAAGGGATGACAAGAATGGCATCGTCAGTCAGTAACCTTAAGTAAATTGAATAATTAAATATTACTGCCCGATTGTAGTAAATGAGTGTTGCCTGTGCCCGGGGAGGGGGGCACCCAATTCGAGAAGTCTGCCCAGACAGAATTCGGGGAGTAGGAATGGATACTGCGGGACACCTCAAGATGCAGTAGACGAAAATTTAATCAGATCGTATAGTCCTTAATTGTAATACCCATGCATGAATAGGCATACAATCATGCGTTATCTACTAAAGCAATCCCAATCCTACCGGCGAATCTCGCTGGTTGTTTTCGTTGCCAGCACGATTGGGCTGCTGGCGGCGGGCTATTGGTATTTCCGGGCAGAAGCCAATAACATCCGTCGGACAAAACATGAGGAACTCGCCGCCATCTGCAAAATGAAGTCCGCGCAGATACAGCGATGGCGCAAAGAACGATTGGATGATGCCAGAAGGGTTGAGAGGGACCCTTTGCTGAGTCAAGCCGCCGAGAAGTTCCTTCGCATCCCCAGATCCCTGAACCATCGCGCCGATTTGATGGAAAGGCTGCTGCTCGAACGGATGGGGGACGAGTATCACGAGGTGCTGCTTTACACTCTGGACGGCCGCAAAGTGCTCAGCACCCTCGATACTCCAGCACTGACGGATCCGGCCACCCAGCGGATCATCCAAGTTGTCCTGATCAGCAAGGAACCCCAGCTCTCCGACTTTTTTCGCGAGGTGGATGGCACTGCTCATATAGATTTGGCTGCGGTGGTGCGCGGAGTTAAAGGGCAACCGCTGGCGGTGGTGATTCTGCGTATCCTTGCCGACGACTATTTGTTTCCCTTGATCCAATCCTGGCCCACGCCCAGTCCCAGTGCCGAGACCTTGCTGGTCCAGCGCGATGGCGAAGAAATCGTTTTTCTGAACCATCTCCGCCATCGTCCCAAGTCCACCCTGGCTTTACGCGATCTAGTAAGCAAGTCCGATCTTGCGGCAAGAGAAGCGCTGTTCGGCAAACATGGTGAGTTTCAGGGCAAGGACTACCGCGGTGTCCAAGTGCTGGCGGATCTGCGCCCAATTCCGGATTCGCCGTGGTTCATGGTGGCCAAGGTGGATGCGGATGAAATCCTGGCTGAAGCGCGCTATCGGGCGGGCATGATCGGCCTTGTGGTCGGTTCGCTCATCCTGCTTGCCGCCGCCGCGACGGCCTACGTTTACAGGCGCCAACAGGCCGGGCTTTTCCGGGATCTCTACGACTTGGAACGCCAGGAGCATGAGACCCAGAAAACCTTTCGCGCCACCCTGTATAGCATTGGCGATGGGGTCATAACCACAGACCGAGGGGGCCTTGTCCGGGGGATGAACCCGGTGGCTGAAAAGCTCACTGGCTGGACCGAAGCAGACGCCCAAAGCAAACCACTGGAGCAGGTGTTCTGCATCATGAACGAGGACACCCGGACCACGATGGAACACCCAGTGGACCAGGTGCTGCGGCTGGGCGCGGTGGCGGGCTTGGCCAACCACACCCTGCTGATCGCCCGGGACGGCACCGAATGCCCCATTGCCGACAGCGCCGCGCCCATCCGCGATGACAACGGCGCCATCAGCGGTGCGGTGCTGGTCTTCAGCGATAAAACCGCCGAACGCGCAGCGCAAAAGGCCCTGCAGGCGAGCGAACAGCATTTGCGGGCCATCATTGAAGCCGAGCCGGAATGCGTGAAACTCAGCGACCAACATGGCAAGCTGCTGGAGATGAACGCCGCGGGCCTAGCCATGCTCGAAGCAGATTCATTGCAGGAGGTTCAGGGCTGCGGCCTCCTAGCCTTCATCCGACCAGAATTCCATGCTGCTTTTAGTTCCCTGCACGAGCGCGTGGTGCGCGGTGGAAGCGGATCACTGGAGTTCGACCTCACAGGGCTGAAGGGGACCCGGCGCTGGCTCGACCTTCGCGCCGTACCCATGTGTGGCGCGAACGGCCAGGTTCCAATGGTGTTGGGCATCTGCCGCGATATCACCGAGCGCAAGCGGGCTGAAGCCAGCTTGCGGTTGCAGAGTACCGCATTGCAAGCGGCGGCCAATGCCATCGTCATCGCAGACCGCCATGGCGTGATCGAATGGGTCAATGCGGCCTTCTCGACGATGACCGGATACAGCGTGGCCGAATCCATCGGCAAGCGGCCTGGAGACCTGCTCAAATCGGGGAAACAAGGTCCCGATTTCTACAACGCAATGTGGTCTATCCTTCACGCCGGCGAAGTCTGGCAAGGGGAAATAATCAATCGGCGAAAGGATGGCACTCATTACACCGAGGGAATGACGATAACCCCATTGAAGGATGATCAGAGCGAAATAACCCACTTCATCGCGATCAAGCAAGACATTACTGAGAGGGTGCAATCCGCGCATGAGATCCATGAGTACATCGAGCGGTTGGAGGCCATGCGGGCAATTGACGCCGCCCTTCTCGGGGCGCGCTCCACCACGGAGCTGGCGCGGGGCGCGCTGGCCCGGCTCCGGCATATCGTGCCCTTCGAACGGGCCGCGGTGGTGCTGTTTGACCAGGGCCTCACGGAGGGCAGCATTATGGCGGTGGACCAGGTCAGTCCTTGGCTGCCCCTGGCGGGTGAAGTCCGGCCCATCAGTGATTTCCACGATCCCAAGGATCTGCTTTCAGCGCCTTTCCTGGACCTGCCAGATTTGAGCGAAATCCATGGCAGCATCCTGGAGGAACTGCTGCTTTCCCAGGGCCTGCACGACCTAATTTACATTCCCATGGAAAGTGAAGACACCGTGCTAGGCTTTGTGGCCCTTTCCGCCACCACTGCCGGCCTGCTGACACTCCAGCACGCGGAAATCGCCTTGGATATGACCGATCAGCTGGTAGTGGCCATCCAGCACACGCGGCTGAGGGAAGAACTCGAGCTGTCGAACGAACTGCTTGAGTCCAAGGTGGAAAAGCGCACCGCTGATCTGCGCACCACCGTGGCCACCATGCAGGTACTGGAAGAGGAACTTCGCCAGCGGGAAGCCGAGGCCCGCGCCGCGAACGAAGCGAAATCAACGTTCCTGTCCTCCATGAGCCACGAGCTGCGCACACCGCTCATCGGGGTCACCGGCATGCTGGAAGTGCTCACGCAAAGCGATCTCGACGCCGAGCAGCGCCGAGTCGCGAACATCATCCATGAATCATCCGATAGCCTGCTGCAGATCATCGGCGACATCCTCGATTTCTCGAAGATCGAAGCGAACAAGCTGGAGCTGGCTCCCGGAACATTCTCGGTGCGGGAGCTCATGGAATCCGTATCGCAAACATTCAGATCCGCCATTTCCTCCAAGAGCTTGCAATTCATCTTGGACGTAGACCCAATGCTGGCCCCGGCCCATGTGGCCGATGCCCTGCGCATCCGCCAGATCCTGAACAATTTCCTGAGCAATGCGCTGAAGTTCACCGAAAGCGGTTCCATCGCCTTGAGGCTACGGGTGCTGGAGTCTAACGACGGCGATGAATCACTGGCCTTTGATGTGGAGGACACGGGCATCGGCGTGTCGCCTGAAAACCAGGCGAAGCTCTTCTCGCCCTTCGCTCAAGCCGAAGCCAGCACCACGAGGCGTTTTGGTGGAACTGGACTGGGCCTTGTCATCTCACGACGCCTGGCGGAGTTGATGGGCGGCAGCCTGACGATGCGAAGCACCTTGGGGCAAGGCACCACCATGACCCTGGCGGTGGACCTCCCCGTGGGAAACGTGCAGGACCTCGTGAAGCCCGAGGTGATGGACTCCTCGAAAACCATTCCGGTGCGGCCCGCACCCAGCATTGAAATGGCGGAGCAGGAACGCAGCCTGATCCTTCTGGCCGAGGACCATCCCACCAATCGTATTGTGCTCACCCAACAGGTGCATCGCGCGGGCTACGCCCTGGAGGTCGCAGTCGATGGGCAAGAGGCATTCGAGATGTGGCAAAGCGGTCGCTATGCCGTGATCCTTGCCGATCTGCACATGCCGCGCATGGACGGCTACCAACTGACCCAGGCCGTGCGGGACTTGGAGCGTGCCCACCCAGTGGCCAGAACGCCAATTCTGGCGCTTACGGCCAATGCCATGGGTGGCGAGGCTGAACGCTGCCTGGAGCTGGGCATGGACGACTACCTGATCAAGCCCGTGACCATTCCCTTTCTGGCCTCCAAGCTTCACCCAATGGATGCCCCACGTGAAGTTTGGCGACGTTCCCGAATCGGCTGCAACACCTGATACGCCTCCACCCAAGACCGCGGACTGGATGCCCATCAGTGTTGATTCCAAAACGCTGCTGGAATTGTGTCGCGGTGATGTGATGTCTGCCAATGAAATCCTGAACGATTTCATAGCGACGACCAAAGAAGATGTACAACTAATGCGGGACTGCCTGCAACAACAGGATATGCCCTGCGTCGTGCGGCAAAGCCACCGCCTCAAAGGTTCCGCCGCCATGATCGGCGCCTGTGATCTGGCCGACAGGGCCGCAGCGCTGGAAGCCTACGCCAAGACCGAAACCGCTGACTGGGAAACGATAAAAGAACTGCTGGCGGGAATTCAGGAGGCTCTGAAGGAGGTGGGTCGGGTGGTGTGAGGAATTGAGCACCCTGCTTAGGACCTGATCCTGCTACTTGGTCCACGGCCAACAACGATGCAACCGGGAATCGGCCGGAAGTGCCCATCCGGTATCACATCGCAGAATCCCAGACCTTCACACAATTTCGCCCTGCGGATTTTGCCGCGTACAAGGCCTTATCCGCGCGATCAATAGAGGTTCCAGCCGGGACGTCTGAGTCAAGCAGTGTCAGGCCAAAGGAAGCTGTAATGCGGACCGGTTCCTTCTCGCCAATATTTATTTCTAATGCCGCGATCCCCTCGCCAAGGCTCTTGATCCTGTCATATCCCGCTGCCAATGCAGTGTAAGGCATGCACAACAAGAACTCCTCGCCACCGTAGCGGAACACCTTGTCGTAGGGACGGAGGTGTTTGATCAGGTACTGCACGGCGGCGACCAACACGAGATCGCCTGTGGGATGTCCATGGAGATCGTTGACAGCCTTAAAGTTGTCCAAGTCCATCATTGCAATGTAGCAAACCTGAGCGTGGCGCCTCACCAACTCCTGTTGTTGACGTAGTGTAGGCAATATGTCGAAGCGAGTAATTGCCCCGGTGAGGGCATCGTGATTGAACAGAGAGTTTTCCAATTCCCTTTCCAAAGCGGATATCTCAAGCCGCAGCCGCTCGAGCGCATTTGAAAAATTGTCGTAGTCGAGTGCGGCAATGGGCTTGCCGGCCTGCGCTGAGAGCAGCAACAACCTGGCCAGGTGATGCATGCGTAAATGTTCCTCACCAATGGCGATGAACCCGGGGTGATTGCGCAGTTTTTCCGGTGCATTGCTGTAGTACCATTGGCCGAATCTGCATTCTGTATTGGCGGCGTCGCTGATGTCGTGTTTGTCACCAGGCAGCCCACAAGCGAGTGTGCGAACCAGCACCCCATGCCACAACTGGTGACCATAGAGCGCCTCTTTCAGTTGGGCGACCATTGCCTGAAGCTGGTCCCGGTTGACTTCATCTAGCGCCATGGTTAGTCCCCTATGTGTGATTGGATCCTGGTTCGTTAATACACCTCTTCCACTTTAGCCAGAGTTAAATCTACTCCCGCGGATCTTGGTAATCCTCACTTAATCACAACCAGCGATAAGTAATGCAATGGAGCCATTCTTAGGCCTACCGAACATGAATCAAGAATTGGAGTGGTTGACCTTGATTTCGGCTGTTCAGATGAAGCGACTCTGGGGTTTATTGTGCAGGTTGATGGCAATTCACCCCTACCGCCACTCAATTCATCCTGGCCTGGAGGCAATCGATCTGTGAGACCAAACGGGCGCATGGGATAGGCCTAACCATTAACACAGGCCAATACGATGGCCACTCAACCAAGGAGGTTGCCCATGTTCTTCAAGATCGCCCTTCCCCTCGTCCTCGCCGCCGGAATCGGCGGCCCCTTCGCTATGAAGCACGGCATGCAAGTGGACGGCCCCTGCGGTGGCAGCGCATTCAAAGGCCACGGCTTGATGGTCCAGAAGCTGGGCATCACTGATGTCCAGAAGACATCCTTCAAGCAGGCCGTTGATCGCCACAAGCCCGCCCTCGCCGCCAAGGCCCAGCTCTTCTTCGATGCTCGCTCAGCCTTGCTGGATGCCGGCCTGGATCCTACCAACACCACCGATAGCCTGCGACCCCTTCAGCAAAGGACCGCCGAAATGGGGTTCGAACTGGCCAAGGAAGTCCGTTCCATTTATCTGGAACTCCTCCCTCATCTGACAGAAAGCCAGAAGGCCAAAGCGAAGATGGGCTTTGAGATGATAAGAAGCAAAATGGGCCAGGGTCTCGGAGAGGAACAAGGGCACCGTCACGGCATGATGATGCATCTCATGGGCGCGCGTCTGGATTTGAGTGACGCCCAGAAGCAAGCAGTGGAGAGTATCCATGTAGCCCATAAGCCCGCCATCGAGGCGAAGAAGGAAGCTTTCCATGGCCTGATCATGACGGCCGTGGACGCAGGCCTAGACCCGAACACAACTGAAGACGCGCTGCGTCAGAACCAGCAGAAGGTTGCGGAGGCCGCCTTCGCCCTGGCTACAGAGGTTCGAGGCGCCTACCTGGAATCCTTACCCGTTCTAAGCGAGGCTCAGCGCGTTAAAGGGCGAGAATTCCTCTCACAATTACGCACTCACAAGGAAGGCCTGCGCAAGGTCATGCTGGGTTTTTAATCTGATTGATCATCTTGCGGCCCACGGAATGTAAGGCCGGGTAAGCGCGCGATTTGGGGATGGCTTGTTCCTCTCTGTTCGATCGCCACGAACCCGGCCTTTTCGATGCATTACTCTCTGGATGTGGTGTTACTTATGAATGTTTGCAAGATAACGCTTCTCGTCGTGCTGGCCTGTGCCATGGTCCAGGCTCAGGACCCCATCAGCAACTTCAGCGATGAAGGAGGTCACTCGAAACCCGGATGGTCTTTCAAGGCGGGTGCCATAGCTATGACCGGGCCCGCAATTCCGGGTTCCGACACCGAGCGGAACATAGCCATGCCCATGTTGAGCGCCGAGTATGATGGCCGCTACTTCTTCGGCAGCAGCCGGGTATCCGTGGGAGCAGGTCTCGGCATGCACCTTCTAAAAAGCCGATCGTTCACCTGGGACCTTGGACTGGGCTATTCAGAGCGCCGCGTTGAAGACAGGGCTGATGAGCTGGCCGGAATGGGCGATCGGACCGCGGCCATTTGGGTTGGGACGGCCATGAAGTACCGCTTAGGTCCACTGAGCGCGGGTCTGACCCTGGCAACAGGTATGCGATCGGAGGTCGGAAGCCGTAGCACCCTGGAATTAGCCTATCGGACCCGGATCGCAGAGCATTGGTTCGCTGGAATGACAGCCTCGGCCGTCTTCGGGGATGCGAAAAATCTGAGCTATGATTTCGGAGTATCCGAAGAACAATCTGCGCGCCGCCAGGGGCTTCTGGCTTCCGGGGATTCGCGACTAAAGACAGGAGAAGGTGCCTCCTACACGCCGGGAGCGGGCCTCCGCGAACTCCAGGCAGGAATCTTCGCCGGCTTCAGTCCGGATCGGTCCTTGCGCTATTTCCTTATGTTGCGGGGTACTAAGTTGCAAGGAGACGCCGCATCGAGTCCCCTTGTCCGGAAGCCTGAAACCCTTTCTGCCGGGTTCGGCTTCACGTACCAGTTCTAGGGTGTGGCATGAACACGTTCTTTTTCTTCCAGATCCCGGGACGGTCCTCCACCGATGGGGCCCCATTTCCAAGGCGGCCATCGGTACCCTGTTTTTGGCACTTTTCGATCTCTTCATCAAATTCACCGTCGAAGTTCCTGGCATCTAAGACGTGAGTAGTCTCTACCTCCAAGCCCGCCCGAAGGATTTCGCTACTCTGGATATTGCCCATGCTCGCCCATCAGGTACTTCACCTAACGATCCGTCGGTTCAGACCTTCACAGCTGGGCGCTATACATTTGTTCATCGCGCTGCTCTTCCTGATGCGATGGTCCATGGGGGAGTCACCGATCCCCGAACGCCCCACGGTCTTCTTTGGAGGTGTGATCTACTTATCGGCCTTCTATGCCTTTTCCCCTTGGGCGTGGCAGTGGACCGGAGACGCGCGCCACCGCACGGGTGTGGTTCGCGGATGGATCCAGGCCCTGATGTGGAATCTTGCCTGGCTAGGCCTGCTTTCCCTGCTTTATCGCCTTCACGGAGGTCCCGGGCTCCAACATATTGCACGGGGTATGCAAGTCGTCGCGGAGCAGTCTAAGCTGCCCATCGAACTGGTGCGGCTCATCATCCAGATGCCCTTCGCCATCCTGGTGGGCTGGTTCGTTGCAGGAAAGGAGGCTTCTGACCTGGACTGGGCAGACTCCGAAGCGGCTCGGAAAATTCTGGAGGCCCAGGAGCGGGAATCCAGGAATCAGGCGCTCCTCGCCCAGTTGGATCCTCATGTTCTCTACAATGCTTTGGGGGCTTTGAGTGAACTCGTGCGCGAGGATGCCGGACGCGCAGAGGAAGCCCTGCTGGATGTAGCAGATTTTTATCGCCGCCTCACACGGATCCGTGACAAGCCATTTATCTCCTTGGCCGAGGAGCGCAGTCTGCTGGAGCAGTACCTCGCCATAGAACAGCTCCGTCTTGGCTCGCGGTTGTCTGTAGATTGGGACTGGCCCGAAGAGATAGAAGAATTGCGCTTGCCACCGCTCCTAGTGCTGCCCCCTAGTGGAAAACGCCATCAAGCACGGCATCGCGCCTGTACGAAAGGGCGGGGAGCTGCACATCGAGGCCCGGCGAACGACTGAGGGTGACTTGTATATCCGCGTAAGCAATTCGGGAATGCCGCTGAGCAATCCGGATCCTCAGGGGACAGGGTTGAGGAATCTCAAGGCCCGTCTAGCCCTCATCGCGGAGGGGTTCTCCACGCTGGATCTCCGATCCGAAGGCCCGCTTACTGTCGCTGAACTCCGGCTGGAAGCCCCCGCGATCCAGGGGGACGTGTGAGTTCCAATGCACTCCGGGTGGCCGTCGCAGAGGACGAACCGTATAACCGCAAGCGTTTGGTGCGTCTTCTGGAAGAAGCGGGATGTGAAGTGGTCGCGGCCTTCGAGGATGGGTCTTCAGTTCAAGCATGGCTTGCGGAGCAGCCCGAGGTGGACGCACTCTTCCTTGATATCCGCATGCCTGGCGCCAGCGGCCTGGAAGTAGCAGAAGGTTCCACCTCTGCACTGCCCATTGTGTTCGTGACCGCCTTTTCTGATCACGCGGTGGAAGCCTTCGATCTCGAAGCAGCGGACTACCTACTGAAACCCGTGCGTGCCGAACGCCTGGTCAGGTGCCTGGACCGGATACGCGCAATGAAAGCACACGGCCAGGCACCCATTCTCACTCCTGCCACTAGCAAGAAGATCATGCGCTACGCTGCGAAAGCGGGCGAAGGCGTGGTCTTCGTGGATCTATCCAGAACCACCCACTTCGAAGTAGAGGCCGAGGTGGTCTACGCTTATGCGGGCGAGCGCTTCGAGACACAGTGGAAGACGTTGGTGGAAGTGGAACAGCACTTCGCCAACGCGGGCCTATTGCGCATCCACCGGCATCTGCTGGTGCGGCCGGAAGCCATCGTGGGACTGAAACCTACCTTTGGTGGGCGCGTGATCGTGACCCTTCCTGGGGGCATCGAATTGCTGGCCAGCCGTGGCGCGACATTGATCCTGAAGGGACGGCTAGGGCTCTCATGATTTCATCTGGTCACTTAAGCTCTCGTTCAACCCGGGCGCAGCCGCAGTCCGCTGCCAGGATCAGCACAGCAGTTCGTCATATGGCCAGGCCGGTTATCGAAGACGTGATCATGCGGCCAGGGTTGCTTTTTCATGGGCCCATCCAAATGTCAGCCTAACGAAGGGATTTTCACAAAACCGATTGCAGATCGGTTTTCTAGACTACACTCTCTTTTTGACTTCCGATTGTGGTGTTGATGAGACCTGCTCATTCCCTAAATCTTGGCGACCTGGAGATGCAGGTGCTGGAACAACTCTGGGCCCTTGGTTCCGGGGATGTGCGCGCCGTGCACCAGGCCATCGAATCCAGCAGGGATGTCCACTCCAACACGGTCCAGTCGGCCATGGAGCGGTTGTTCCGAAAAGGCCTTTTGACACGAGAAAAAGCAAGTCACGCCTATGTCTACGTGCCACGGATCAACCGCGAGGATTTAGCCGCCCGCCTCATCGAGGAAACGCTGGGGCGCATGAATCCCGCCGAACCTTTGCCTCTACTGGCAGCCTTCGTGGATCTTTCTCTTCAAAGACATGATCTGGGCACCCTGGAGGAGTTGGAGCGCCTGGTTGCTGAACGCCGGGCGAAGCTGCGGAAAGCGCCCAAGTGATGCGTGTGCTCGGTATTCTGACCGTCGCGGCGATCCTGGCGGTCGGCGTGGCCGTGCTCATCGGTTGCGTCTTGGCGTGGGTCTATCCCCAGGTGCGCGCCCGGGTCCTTCGCCTCGAACCCGGAAGGGCCAGCGCCTTCCTCCTCTGGGTCAGCCTCATCCCTTGGATCATCAGATTCCTGAGTGTCCTCGTTTGTCTCCTTCCCTCGGAATTTTCGATGCTCAACCCATCTTGGGATCACTGCCTGGAGCACGGCGGGCACCCCCACCTCTGCCTCACTCACGGCAATTGGCAACCCACGCTGCTGGGATTGTTCCTCTTCACGGGTCTGGTGCTGGCTGTGACGGTCCCGCTGATCCGCTTCCTCCTGGCCTACCGCCAGGGACAGCGCAGCCTGTTCTCCATGCTCGCCCTCGGAGAACCCGATACAGATTTCTTTCGTCTGAAGGTGGCCCAGCCTTTGGCGTTCACGACGGGGATTCTTCGCCCCCAGGTCTGTCTTTCGGAAGGACTCTTGACGACCCTTCCTGAGAAGCATCTGGCCGTGGTGCTGGCCCATGAAAAAGCCCACCAGCATCGCAGGGACGGGCTCAGGCTGTTATTGGCGGAAGCCTTCACCTTGATCTTGCCTCCCCAATTGCGCGCCCAATTACGTGCTGACCTGATCCAGACAACAGAGCTGGCCTGCGATGAAGGGGCGGCCCTCCAAGTAGGGGATTCCCTGGTGGTGGCCGAAGCCCTTTTGGCCGCCAGCCGATTGCATTTAGGCACCTAGCCGGGCCTCTGGCGCTCTATGCCGGCCTTTGGAGGAGGCCATCTCCGCCCCAGGGTAGACGCTCTTCTGAATCCTTGTCCCACCTACCGGGCATGGTGGTCCGGGGCGTTGGCTTGGCCGACGATCCTCTTCCTCCTTGGGTTGCTGGCGGCTCTCTCCGGGGAAACCCATCACGCCCTTGAATCCCTTCTCGGCCTCCTGAGCCACTAGGAAACCCATGTGACAACCCCGCTTTTTTTGCATATAAAACCGATGTGCCATCGGTTTTTAATCATGTGTTTCACCCTCGGCTGCATCCTACCCCTTGGGGCGCAGGTTGCTCGGACAGAGTCGGATGCCGTGCGCCGGGTGTTGGACCGCACTGACTTGAAACAGCTCTGGTCCTTGCCCGAAGCCCAGGCCCAGGCGCAGCGGACAGAGGCCGGACTCTGGGCGAATCCGAGTCTGGAGGCCACTAGGGAAAATCCAAATGGACCGGCTGGACCCAGACGGGAGGACACCTTCCAAATCACCCAGCCGGTGGATGTCTCCGGACGCCGCGGCCTTCGCAAGGAAGCGGGGGATCTGCGCCTGAGGGCCGCGCAGGGAGAAGGGGATGCCATCCGGGCCGAACTGGTTCAGCGTGTCCGGCTCGCTTTCCACCAGACCCTGCTGCATCAGGAGCGATTGAATCGCCTGGATGCCGCCGTGAAGCGCGTGCGCCGTCTGGCCGAGGCTCTGGAGCGCCAGGAGAAGGCCGGTGAAGCTTCCGGTGCCGAGAGACGCCGGGCTCAGCGGGAATTGGACGGGCTGAGCGCCCGCCTGGCCCAGGAACGCGCAGCTTTCCGTCGCTCCGAGGAACAATTGAATGTGCTGGCGCAGTGGGAAACCAGGACCAAGGTCAGACACTGAAGAGAATCATCGAGGGTTCTCCCGCTCCCCACTGGAAGACGGCGCAGGATCACCCAGGATGGCGAGCAAATCGGGGCGGTGGAGGGTTTCGGCTTCGGCCAATCGCGTGGCCAGGGCCTTCAGGCGTTCATAGTCCCGGGCGAGTTCGGCCCTCGCGACAGTTTCTGCTGACAGGATCCAGTGCTGGATCCGCTCGAGGAGGTGGGGAGCAAGGGAGTGTTGGACGCTGATCGACAGTGCCTCCATGGAAAGCAGCGGGAATTTTGGGTCCATGCCCCAGGTCCCGATGGCGAGCTGGGCCAGCCGGGTGGCTTCCTGGAGATCGGATTCGGCGCCATGGGAGGGGCCCGTCTCGGGGTGACTGAGGGTTTCCGCAACACGACCTGCCAGGAGCACCGCCAACTGGCGTTCGATGGTTCCACGATCCATAAGCTCCACCGATTCGGACCGGCGGCGGTAGGCCGCACCCAGGCTTCCGGAGGCCGCAGGAATCACGGAAAGATGCTCGATGCTGTCCGGTCCCAGCAATTGAAAGGCCAGTAGGGCGTGGCCGGCTTCATGGAAGGCGACCCGGCGCTTCGTGGCTTCATCTATTCGCATGCTGCCATTCACCTCGCCTCGACGGAGGTCGAAAATGGTGGCCCTGAGGTGGGCCAAGGAAAATGGCTCATGGCTGTGTGCGGCCTGCTTCTGAGCCTTGCCCACAAGCTCAGCCAGATCCGCGGGACTCAGCCCGGTGGTCATGGACACGGCCTCATCCAGATCGGCTGCCTCCAGCAGCTCCTTCAGCAACCCCTGGAGAATCGCCCGGCGATCCTCCGCCGAGGGTAGCCCCAGATGGATGCGTTCGCCCATGCGCATGCTGCGCACCAGGGCCGGATCAATGCGGTCATATTGGTTCGTGGTCGCAAGCAGGAGCACCCGTCCAGGCCCCTTCCGCAGCCGGTCGATGCTGCGCAGCAGTTCACCCACAACCTGGGCTTGGTCCTGGGCCCGCCACGCATTGCTCTCATCGCGACGCCAGGCGATCGAATCGAATTCATCGATCACCAGTACGGCGGCATCGTACTGCTGCAGGGCAGCGAAGGTTTCCCGGATGATGCGTTCCGTTTCCCCGTACCACATGTTCAAGAATTCGCTTCCCCCCATCACGATGCAAGGCACCTGCGCTTCGCCAGCGGTGGCGAGGCAGGCATGGGTCTTCCCGGTGCCCGGAGGGCCGTACAACACGCATGCGCGGATGCCCGGGTCTCCCCGGGGATCCTTCAACCAGTCCAGATATTCCTGGAGCCTGGCCTTGGTTGACTGAAGGCCCAGGACATCGCGAAAACGAAGGTCGGGGATTTGCGCCCACGGGATGTCCCGCTTGAGATCCTGGGACCGCAGCACGCGATCCTCGCCATCAAAACAAAGCGTCGCCTGGACGTTCTGGGAACCACGCTGGTACTCCAATTCCAGATGCGTGCGCCAACGCAGGTGCGCAGAGCGGCACCGCTCGAAATAGCGGGAGAAACGCGCGATTTCCAAAGCCTCCGTTAGAGCTTTCGCGGCGAGCTTCTGTTGTTGGCTGATTCCGAGCTGGGGATGCACTCGGATCGGGAGGCATTGTTCCCGGAGCCAGGATGCGGCCTGCCGGGTGGCGCGAATATCCACCAGGGTGCGAACCACCATGTGATCCAGACCTACCGGAAAGGGAATCGGCGCCTTCCAAGGAAGGTGAATTGCATCAAGCAACACCAGCCCGCCGGGCGGGAGGTTGCGCAGGCTTTGCGGTGAATCCACCACCTGAAGCGGTTCCTCGCCTTCAGGAAGAAGACGGCGCACAAGCGCCTCTACTTCGGGATTGCGGCTCACCAAGTAGATGTTGCTGTGCACCTCACATAAGGCCGCTGCAAGGCGGATGCGCAGCTTTTCGTCGCCCTCCACCAGAAATCCGAAGGGTTCGGGCGCCTGCTGGATCTGATCCCCGAAGCGGTCCTGGGCAGCCATCAGAAGGTCGAGGAAGAACCGCTCCAGTAGACGTTCGGCCGTGCGCAGATCCTTGCCCACGAGATGGGTCAGAGTCAGGGCCGGAAGCACTTCGCCGCGCATCACGAAGCAGAATCCGGAATGGAAAAAGGACTTGGTTTCCATTACTGCACCTCTTGATTCAGACGGCAGGTGCGGTCCACTTTCTCCAGCAGGTGGTGGCCCTGGTGGCGCCGGAACAGCACCACAGGTCCCTTCCCAAGTCGGCTGAGCAGTTCCCTGGGGACGGCGGTCTTGAACCACTCCGTCCGCTCATCTGGCGTTTCCGCCAGGCTCAGCAGATCCATGGGGTCCACCTCCAGGCTGTTCTCCTCGGGGGAGGCGGGACGGTTCCAAAAGGCTTCGCCCAAATTCGAGGTGAAGACGAAAACCACGCCTCGAAAATCCACCTGCTTGCTCCCAGCCATGGGCAGAAAACCCTGGTCCAGGACGGGCAGGAGGGACTCCAGAACCTTGCGATGAGCCTTTTCAAATTCATTGCAGAGGATGAAGGCATTGGGATGTTGAGCGACGAAAGTGGTGATGGACCCTTGTTTATTGCCATCCCCAATGAGGTCTGTGCTGCTGCTCCATTGCACGTGCTGAGTCATTTCCACTTCCAGGAGATGCAGAGGTTCCTTTTGGCCCGCATCGGCGCACAGGGACAGTGCCATCGCAAATTGCCGTGCAGCCAGGCTCTTACCCGATCCGGGTGGGCCGAGGAACAGCACCGTGGCCGGCGGGGTCTTGATGCCGCGCCGCAACTCCAACTCGAACGCCATGCGCTTCAGTACAGCCACGGTTTCAGATTGGCCCACCACTGATCGCCGGAGTTCCCGCTCCACCGCCGCCGCACACACATACGCGGCCCTGAGCTTCATGCGGGGCGTGTTCTGCTGGGCGCGCCAGGAGGATCCGAACAGGGCCGTGAAGATTTCGCCGTTGCCTTCCATGAGGGCTTGGAAGCACTCCCTGATCGGCGCATGTTCATCAAGCAGGCGTGCGGCCTTCTGTGGAAGCGTGGAATCGAGCGGCAGCTCAAAGGGCGGGAGTGTTTCAGGGGAGAACCCTTCGAGTTCTTCGCAATAGCGCATCAGTAGGGAATACCATCCGGGCGGATGCTTGGGACCTTCGATTCCGAGCAACGGCCACAGCTCATTGCACTCAAGGGATACGGCCAATTCCTCCTGCCTGACCGTGGCTCCACCCGTGGCGAAGGCCAGAACTACGGCATAATGGAGCCAGCGCATGGTAAGGATGTCTCCTCCCGAACGCTGAGAATTCTTAGAGGAAGGGCGGGGCCGCCGGGCCTGGCCCGGGTCCATTGCTTCGTCACACATGCTGCACCTGGATTCCACCGCAGGGGGCAAGGGTTCATGCCGACCTGGGCCCACAGGTCAGATCCTCAGTCCGGGGATGCCGGGCTTCAGGGGAACGCTTGCTTTCCGCATCGGGGGAAGTGGGATGCCGAGTTCATCCAGGTTGTGTCACACCGACGAGGAATCTCGGGTCAGCCATCCGCAGGGCGCTTATCGAGCAGGTCCCCTTTGGAATTCCAGGTCTCCCGTGGAGGGATCCTGGCGTAGTGTCGGTGAAGAGAAAGCTAAGTCCGTTTCTTCCGGAATGCAAGCCCTCCATTTCATGGGGGGGGAATTGGAATATCGGAGGACAAGCTCGACAGTTTTGGTCTAATCCGGGTAAATGGTTCTTCCTTGGCGGTTGTCACACCCACATGGCAAGGCTGGTATGCGGCCTTTTGCGCTCCATGGGAGGAGGCATCGTTTTCCCCTGAACGCTCCCCGGAAGAATGGCTGTGGATGATTCTTTGAACTGTGTCCACCTTCAAAGATTGCTTTAGACATGTGATGAATCTAGGCTCGAAAATAGAGTGAACAGCTACGCCAACTATCCGCACAAAATAGCCGCGTTTCAGTCCCTCAACACCGGCGGAGACCCACATGGAACCGATGGAAACTCTCACCAAGGCCGACCTATCCAAACATCTCATGGAGCGCCTGGAGTTTGGGAAGAAGGACGCAGATCTGCTGGTGAATGCTTTCCTTGAGAGCATGGTGTCCGCGCTACGCGCCGGGGATGGGGTCGAGCTTCGGGGCTTCGGTAGCTTTCGCCTGAGGAATCGGAAGGCCCGCATCGGGAGGAACCCGCGAAGCGGTGCCAGCATCAAGGTGCCACCAAAACGAGTGGTCTATTTCAAGCTCGGAAAAGAACTGCGCAGCAAGCTCATCGACGACGAGTCCAAATAGCCAGGGTCTTAGAACGTGCTGTTTTCCCCAAAACTGGCCCAGTCAAAATGTGGATTTCACGTCAACCTGAACCTACTTCTTGCTGCATCAGCGAATGGGTGGGAGGTGCGGCATTGAGGTCGTCAGGAGCCCTCCACCGAAATATTTTCCCTTTCCTGCATTGAGGCGGGGAGCTTCTATTGATCTGCCAGGAACCGCACCCTGACTATCTTTCCTTGGATAACTTCATAGATGGCCGTCGCAGTCATCGGAGAGGGTCCCGCTCCCTCTGTGCGTTCCTGATCAATGACAAACCGCCCCTGGACTATCCGCTTGAGGATCTGAACCTTGACCTTTGGATACCGTTTGAATAGGTCCGCATAGTCCTTGCGCAAAGCGACTATTCCTGGACTTGCCTCAGCCTTGCCATCCAAACCAAGGAAGGCTATGTCATCGCTGTAGCACTTTGCAAACGAATCCAGATCATGGGCGTTGTAGGCCTCCACTTGCCGCTGGACCGCGGTTTCAGGGCTGTCGGGCGTGGTCATGGGGGCCAGGACCGCATTTGCTGCAAAAAGCAGTGAAATCAACATGCGTTGGCCTCTAGTGAGAATGGATGGGGGTTGGTTGACTGAATTTAATTCTGAGATCCAGGATCATCGAGCCGGAAATCCACAGTTCCGGATGATCCCGGACCTTTTTCTTTACTGGAGGATCTTCTCGATGTCTGCGACACACTGATTTGCCAGACTGTAATGTTCGCGGTGCCAATCGACCATGGCTCGGTAGATGCGGATCTGAGCTTGGCTGACCGCATTATCCTTCGTAATGGGTCGTTGTAGCGCGGTGATCCGACCAGACAACCAGCGGTCTGTCTGCTCATCATCGAACTTCAGGGCAAACAGTGAGCCCTTCGTGTCTTGCGAACAGTTGCGCTTCATCCATGTCGTTGCCGCTGCCTCCTTGCTCGACCCATTCAAAGCCTTGCTTTCTTGTAGGGATTTCAAGGTGGTCATCGTCGTAGTGGCATCCGATCGTACATGTTTGAGGCGGTCCTGGCGCAGATCCTCCAAAGCCTTGTCCGCAAGAGTCATGGGCTTGGCCTCCTGCCGACAAAAATTGAGGAGGATGCGTTTGACATCAGGATCCGACCACAACTCGTCTCGGAATTTGCGCTGAAGGTCGACCTGCGCATTGACGCACGCGATTCGGCGTTCTGTGACCTTATCCAGAAGCCGTTGGAGAGTGGCGTTCGTGTTGCACCCGCTGGCGGGGACGATGAGGGCACAAATTGCAATAAATTTGGTGATCCTCATAATGTTCCTCCATGCGTTGGTCAGAGTGCAATGTTTCGCGAGGGCCAGAAGCCCGGTCGGATTGGCCTGAAGCATTTCGTGGAACTCAGGCGTCACTTTTGGGAAGCGGAAATCACTAGGGACTGGCGATCTTTCTTCTGGAAGGGATAAACGACTTCCGCTACCCCTTCGCGAGTGATCAAGAAGATCCGCTTCAGCTCGGAGTTCTTAAACACCACTTTTCGGAATCCGAACTTGATGAGACCAGCGTGCGTCCCATCACCCTGAATAAAGACGCGGGGTAGATCATCGGTGATTTCCTGTTTCCCAACGTTGCCAACGAGGGTAGCCGTATCGTCAATATCCAGGCGCCACTGGATCGCCTTCTGATCCTTGTTGAGGGCATGGATAATCATCATCCGATACGAAAGGCCGCGATCGTTCCCGGACGGTGGGGTTCCATAGGCTGCCAGGGCAGCAAGACCCAAGGCTGTGATTACCGCAGGGCGCATTTCTACCTCACCACAAAGGGAATGAAGACCACGTTCTGGCCGCCCATCAGGAATGCGTAAGGGCCGGGGGCGAGACTGGATTTTGGGCGCACGGACCAGACATCCCCCTCCTGAGTGATATCCACTGGGACGGGTTCATCTGCGGGCTTGAACTCCCGGCCGAAGAAGGTTCCCTTGGTCACCCTCGCGGTGGGAGTCCCGTTCTCATCCTGGAGCCGCATCAGCACGAGGTCGGATGGCTTCCGGCGCAGCAGGAAGTGGGTTGTTTCCTCGAACCGGAAGGATTCGACCTCCTTGGGGTTCGTCGCACGGATGAGGGCAGTGGTACGGGACTTCAGCACGGCTAGGACATCTACCGCCCCAAGACCCACACCGAGTGGGGTGGATTTGAGGAACAGGTCATTCCCGACTCAGCCTGCACCCAGGTGAGAGATCCTCCGTTAGTCATCAGCTGCGGGCATCAGATTTTCTGGGCGATCTGGTTTGGTCCAAAACGCTCTCACGGGGGTCCTGGCGGAATCGATGGGTTAATCAAGATCAGACGAGGGATCAATCGGGAGAAAGGCGGCGCAAAGTTTCCATCAATGCTTCCTGATCAGCTTCATCCAACTCATCCCCTGCCGAGGCTGCAGAGCGCCGCACCCTTTTTTCCAGTTCTTGGAGGTAATAAGAGTCCATGGAACCTTCCCTCGCAGGTCCAGCACCCACGGATGAAGAGGCCTTCGGAATACCGAATACCGTCCTGTCACTGCCTACGACGTTTCCACTAAAATTCAGTCGTGTAGGGCCTTCATAGTCTTGGGACTCGAATCCAGTAGAAGGGTCCTGAAAGACCCCTTTTGGGGTGGGTAAAGCCTTGGCGTAGCCACGCTGACCATAAGGCATTACGCCCGTAAGGTCGGCGTAGTGGGCTACTGTGGACTTGACGAAAGGCTTGCTCCTCGACGCACGAGCGTTTCTTTTCTTCGCCACCTCTGCGGCCCATGGCACCACTTTGAGTAGTTTGGCGAAGCTAACTTTCCGACGGAGAGAATTGATGCGGTCCTGAATCTCACCGCAGACCGTCTTCCATTGGCTCCAATTAGAGCATGCCGCGAGAGGCATCATCTCGTCGATCCGTGTCGATTTTGGATCAAGAAAGTTGACGAGATCCGGATACCCAAAAGGCCTGGTGCCGACACGCCAGTAGGCCAGGATGCTTGGTATTACAATGAGGGGCCATGTGGTCTCCATTTTCAAATCGAATTGTGGATATACGCCCCAATACAACACATGCGCGAACAGGTTGAACTTTGGATGCTTCTCGGTGTAGCGGAGTAACCACTCATTAATGCCTGGGGCGGCCCAGTACATCTCTGTGACATCAACAAAGACATGAACATCGGGCCGATCAAAATAATGAAACGCCAAGATCCCGAAGGGATGCTGCCTTGAGGTGCCAACCAGTTCGCATGAATCAGAAGGAAACAGGACATACCCCTTGACCAGGGAGAAGGGCCAACTGCCTGGAAAAACCATGCCCATGATCGCGAGAAGGGGGAGTTCTTTTTGAGTTCTTCGATCCCCCAAAGCGATACAGATTGATTTGTCGGTTCGGAAGGGAAAACCAGCACTTTTCCGGGCCTTGGCCACAGCCCGAGAAACGACCGTTTCTAAGGCCTGATTTGAAGCCCTTGCCCACAGTCTGGCAACGGGGCGCAGCACATGCTCGGTCGAGGAAAACAGGCACCGAATCATGGACCGCTTGGAGGTAAGCATGGACTCCGGTACTGGGAGGCCATCGGCATTTGTCCCATAGGTCGTCTTTGTAGGCTTATGGTTGGAACCATCATCCGTGATGACTTTGGCCATGTATCCTCCGGGTACCCAAATGCAACCCTTATCTTTTCGTCAAGATATCTCTAGTTACAATTATGTCAATAGATACAGCACTGTTAAGGGTGTCCAATTGGGTGATTAATAGCCTCTATAGTGGCTTTTATCGCCCGTTGGTACGGTCCAAAATATTTTTCCCGGATTCAAATTATCCGAGCTTCATCGGCTCCGTTGGCCCCTCATGGAAGAGCCTGATTAGAGCGACGAATGATCCAAATCAAGGCCCCTAGCGGTAGCCTGGGCTCAATCCCCCTAAAGCTCTGAAAGTCCTGTCCATTAAGCTGCCGAAACCCTATCTGCTTTGAAGCAGGAAAGCCTTGAGGTGTGGTTCAGCGCAGGGTTGGGTCCGGGTTGAACGAAGTTAGGCTATTCATGACGATAGGTTTCCTTTTCTGGTGGTTTATCGCTTTCACCGTCCTGCTTGGCACTCTCGTTGTGAACAAAATGGGCCTTACGAATATTTTCAATCTGGTTTGTGGGACGTGCACTCATAAGAATCTCAAGGTCGAGAGCAACCCCTGCCTTAAGTCCGCTGGTTCTCGGGTTCCTGTAATAAATCCAGCCGCGCGATTCAGCGAAAAGACCGATTTTATGTAGAACGAAAAAGAATGCGGGAGTGACCAGAAGGGCCATTGCGAGCACAATTTTGCCTTGATGCTGGCTACCGATAACTGACCGAGATACTCCCGCTAGGATTGCAAGAAGTCCAAGGGACAACCAAGCAAAGACCCAGATCCAAAGATTGGGAATCGGGAAGCGCCGCGAGGGTGTGGACATCAAGGACCTTTGGGATTCGGAGAAGTAGCCTAACGAACAAAATTAACCGGCCCAACCGAGGGCCGAATGTTTACAGCATGACAGTTGTCGAGCACGGTTGGGTCCGGGTTGAACAAGAGGTTAGGCGGAGGAATGCGCTTAGTTTGAATCATGTACCTTTTCAACTTCATGGAACCACTTCGATTCTGTCGCCTGGTCCAGAAAGCTCATGGAAAAGATCATCAAGAAATACCGGGATTTGAGTTTCTTGAAGGTGATTAGGAATGAACACGTCACTGGCTTTAACCCGTTTGCCTTCGCCTAGGGTATAGACGACCCAATAATCGTTTTCGCGTCTGATGTCGAGCTGGAAGCGGCCGTAAATGTTAAATTTCATCTGCGAATACCGAAAGAGAGAAGAAGGCGTGTGAGTGAATTGAGCCGCATAACGAACAAAGCTAACTGGCCCAACCGAGAGCCGGAAATTTAAAGCATGACTGTGGTCGAGCACGATTGGGTCTGGGTTGAACGAAAGTTGAGTCCACCCCTATTGCCCGCTCGATGCTACTACTTTGCTGCGGCATCCTGCTTCTGTTCCGTCACCTTCCCGAGGGGTGACGCCGTCTTGACGTATTTGTCGAACCATCGCAGTTCTTCATACGCGAGCTGCTCATTGGATTCCATCGCCGCATACCAGTGTGGCTCATGTGGCAGCATCACCAGGCGCGCGATGCCACCGTTGCCGCGGATCGCTTCGTATAGCTTTATGGCCTGGAGTGGCGTCGTGCCCGGGTTCGCGTCGTCAGCGCCGTGCATGATGAGCAGCGGCGACTTGATCTTGTCGGCGAAGAAGAACGGCGAGACCTGGAGATACACGCTCTGGCCCTTCCACACCGAGCGGCGCTCGTTCTGGAACCCGAATGGCGTAAGTGTCTTGTTGTAAGAGCCGCTGGTCGCAACGCCGGCGCGGAACAAATCAGTGTGTGCGATCAAATTCGCCGTCATCAACGCGCCGTGGCTGTGACCGGTTACGCCGATGCGATCGCGATCGACGATTCCGGTGCCGACAGCGGTGTCGACCGCTGCCCGGGCGTCCTCGACAAGCTGCTCGAGGTAGGTGTCATACGCCTTTTTGGGATCGCCGACAATCGGGAATGCGGCATTATCGATGATCGCGTAGCCGGAGAGAAGCAGCAGTCGGTAGTTGCCAAGGCGTGTGAACTCATGCTCCGAGCCGCTGACTTGGCCGGCGGTCGAGGCGGCCGCGTAGTCGAGCGGGTACGCGTAAAGGATCGCAGGGATGCGCGTGCCCTCCTGGTATCCAGGGGGAGTGAGCAGGTTGAACGAGAGCTGTGTGCCGTCCTTGCGGGTGTACTTGATGAGACGCTGCTTGATCGCGCGCACCGCGGGTGTCGGATCAGGGATGTGCGTGACGGGGCGCGTGGTCGAAGCGACTGTGGCCTCTCCGGGGCTTGCCGATGGCAGCGCGTCACCGAGCGTGCGGAGCATCACGTTTGGCGGATCCTTCGGGGACTGGTGCCAGGTCAGGAAGGCGCGGTTAGTCGAGTCGGTGAACGAAAGGAAGTACTCGAGGGCAGTCATGTCGCTGCGGAACAGTCGCTTTGTAGTGTGCGTCTTTAGGTCGAAGCGATCCAGAAACGGCCGGTCTCCATCGACCGAGGCGCCCTCGCCTTCCAGGAAAATCGAGTCACCCTCCTGACGCACGACCCACTTCCCGTTAGGGAGCACTTTGCTGATCGGTTGGCCGGGATTTTTGTAGCGCTCATCGCTCGACATGTCCCACAGGAGAGCCGGCTTGATCGCCGGGTGGTCAACATCGGCGAGGAAGGTGCGCATCCAGTGCTTGTTCTCGTCGTACTCATAGAGGAGAGTTACGCCGCGCTGCTCGCTCCAGTCAAAGCCGGCAAAACGCTGCTCAGTGCGGGCGATCTCGGTTGCGGCCCCGGTAAACGGCGGGCTCAGCGCCATCACCTTGTCGCGCGCCGGCACCGTGACGTTCCAGTCGCCGCCGTCGAGCGCCTCGACCCAGATGAGGGTTGCGGGTTCAGTTGGACGCCAGTCGTGGTTGCGCGGGCCGATCGGCACTCCGGCGATCGGTACTCGATCTGCGAGGGGCAGCTTCGCAAGCGTGTGGATCATGCGGCCCGAGCGATCCCAAAGCTCCACGTCATGCGCGAAGTTCGGGTAGGTGGTGACGTACGAGTAAGGCCTGTGGATCGTGGTGACCAGAAGATTGTCACCCGCGGGAGAGGGGTTGACATTGGAGATGATCGCCGGCTTGCCCAGTTTGGTGATCGCACCCGACTTCGCATCGACCAAGGCGAGTTGGCTTGTTGCGTAATAATCGAACAGGCGTTCGTCATGCTTGCTCGTGAGCGTGTCGCGCGTCTCGTAAGTGCTGCTTTCACCGGACTGCCCTGTCGTCTCCTGGATGCTCGGGCCGTCGACCGCTACCGATACGGCAGGCGCCAGCCCGGGGTTCTCCGGCACGAGCTTCACGAGCAGCGTTTTTTGATCGGGCATCCACTGAAGTGAACTCCCCAGCATTGGATTCAACCGCGCGTCCCCGAGGCGCCGGGTGGCGCCAGTCGCGGCGTCTCCGACCCATAACTCCACGGCATCCGTCGAGGTATTCCGGAACGCGAACCGCTTGCCATCGGCGGCCCACGCGAACCCATCTACGCAGCCACCCGGTGGCAACATCACCGGCGTTTCACGATTGGTGGCAATGTCGACGAGCGTGATCGTTTGCGCGCAAGGCGCGACACCATAACCGCCGGGCGTATCGTGTTTGCGCCGTGTCCGAGGCTCAACGCGGACGCCCGCAAGTCTGAGGAATGGCTCCGCGACCTGCGTGATGGGGGGGTACTTCACCCACGATACGAGCAGGATCCGGTCACCGGTCGGGCTCATGTAAGGGGATGGCGTCGACGGCGCGTGCAGCACGTCGAGCACGTGCTGCGGGGGTTTGTCGTAGCCCGAGGTTGGCGGCGGCACCTTTGGAGGCGCGGAGGCTTGGGCGCAGGCAAAGACCGTCGCGAAGAGGGTGGCGAGGATGGGGCGTGAGCGCATATGGAAAGCCTACCAAATTCCCGGCCCCGAAAGGCAGCGCTGCTGTTCCCCCTCAGAACCCTTGTTTCCGAGCTCCCACGGATGAACGACGTCGTGCGGTCCTGGAATTTCTCGGGCACAAACATACCGAAACCACGATGATCTGTACCCATGTCTTAACCCGTGGGGGTCAGGGTGTGCCGAACCCAATGGGTCGAATTAACCCACTGCTTTCTGATTTAAATTGACACTCAAGTGGGCCGCGTGAGCCTCGGTTATCACCGGGGACGGGCTTCGTTGTGTCCTCAGCGCAGTCTTTCATTCCCCATCAAGGGTCGGTTCAGACGCCGTTTGATACTGGATCCCTTAGCTCCCGCATAGCGGCCCGCCATCACAGCCAGGGCTTTCCCGTCCGGAACTGGATGCTCCGACAGGGCGAGGCCCGCGCAAGCCCCAAAGACGGCCTCCCGGCGGGAACCCTCCGACTTTGGGGCCGCTTCGCTTTGCGTGCCCCTCGCCCCATCAGCTTTGCTCCGCCATGACGGAAAAGCCTCTCTCTGAAACGCTCCTTCGAACCGTTCTTCTCTCATCTCTTTTACCCCTCCTGGTGGTCCAGGAAAATGGGGTGTGGTTCACAGCTATTTGGGTGCGCCGCCGCCACCACTGTCCGATATTTTCGGACAGTTGAACATGCTATGAGTTTTCCGAAAAATTCGGATAACTGGGCACCAATCACCGATGGGGGGCGGTAACTGCCCCATCCCTTGATTTCTGTTTAGTTCGTATCGGGGACAACGATTTTCGATGACCTCGTCATTGCAGAGCCCTCTTTTGGCACAGGCAAAAGCCCGAACCCTTTCTGGGTGCATCCTGATCACGTAGACGAGCGTAGGTGTCCTTGCGGTGAGCATGCTCACCACAAGGACACGAATTTTCACTGAGTTGGGTCCAACTCCTTTAGGGCGTCTTGAATCCTCGCCAAGAATTCACGTATCGTTTCCCATTCGACGGTTTCCGGTCTGGCGTAGGCTTCCAGCCTCGTGGCACTGTCGGACAATTCGCTCGCGCCGATCATCGAGGCGGAGCCTTTAATGCGGTGGGATTGGCGCACGATGCAGGACTTATCCTTCTGTTCCAGTCCACCCTGCATCACCAGCAGATCGGCTTTTGTGGCCTTGATGAATTGATTCAGGATCTCTTGCGCCGATGCGGGATCGCCACCACACAAGTCCAGCAGCCTTTTGGAATCCAGGCCGGGTATCGATTCTACGGTCTTGGGATTCGCCGCAGACGCTATTGAAGTTTGGCTAAGCTTCACCTGGGGCAGCCATAGATGGAGCTTGGATGCCAGCAAGGGAATCGTCACGGGCTTGATTAAGTAGTCGTCCATGCCCAGTTCGAGACACCGCTCAGCCTCGCCTCGCAGGGCATTTGCTGTGAGTGCCAGGATCGGCGTTCTGGACGATTCGTGGGCGTGCTCCCAATCCCGCACAGCCGTGGTCAGCTGGTAGCCGTCCATGCGAGGCATGTGCAGATCAGTGAGGATCAGGGCATAGCGCCCACTTTGCCATTTTTCAAAGGCCTCTTGCCCATCCTCCGCAACTTCTAGAGCGAAGCCCGCTCGATTCACCTGCTGGGTGAGCACGATGCGATTGGTGGGATGATCCTCGGCCAGCAGGATCAGGCTGTGTTCCAGTTCTGCTGCTTCAATGCTAGGTGCGGGACGCACGGCCATGGCTTGGGAGAGTTCGGGCAGGTTGGGATTCACGATGTCCCGCTCATCCCCCACGGGCAGATCAACAGCCAGTCTCAGGGTGGTGCCTTGTCCGAGCGAGCTTTGCAGGGTCACGTTCCCCCCCATCAACTCTGCTAACCTCCTGGAAATGACCAAGCCCAATCCCGTCCCACCGAAACGGCGTGTAGTGCTAGCTTCCGCTTGGGTGAAGGATTCAAAGAGCTTCGCCTGGCTTTCTGGTGCTAGCCCGATGCCAGTGTCCTCGACTTCGAAGGCTATCAACTCACTTTCACTGTGAGACTCCAGATGCTGAAGCCTTAGCGTGATCGAACCCTTTCTGGTGAACTTCACGGCATTGCTCATGAAATTGTTCAAGATTTGCCGAAGACGCAAAGCATCAGCCACATGGGCCGGGGCCAACCGTGGGTCCACTTCCACGATGAGTTTCAAACCCTTGGCCGAAATAGCGGATCTGAACGTATTTGATACAGATTCCAACAGAGCTTGCGCGGAGAAGGTGTAGGGAGCAAGCTCCAGCTTGTTGGCTGCGATCTTAGAGAAATCGAGAATGTCGCCGATGATATTCAACAGGCTGTTGGATGATTCATTGATGATGGCCACCGCCTTGCGCTGTTCGGCGTCGAGATCGCTCTGCTTGAGCACTTCCAACATGCCGGTGATGCCAATGAGTGGCGTGCGCAGTTCGTGGCTCATGGAGGATAGGAATGTGGATTTCGCTTCGCTCGCGGACCATGCTTCCGATTCCCGCTGACGCAGCTCCCCTTCCAA
Organism: Holophagaceae bacterium; assembly: GCA_016722505.1. Taxonomy (GTDB): domain Bacteria; phylum Acidobacteriota; class Holophagae; order Holophagales; family Holophagaceae; genus JANXPB01. The sequence continues at coordinate 496,683 of JADKJH010000001.1, read as the reverse complement.
TACCTCCATAGTCGCTAAGGTGCTGCGCAAATCGGCGGTCCGCGTTTCCACTTTGGATTCAAGCATCTGGTTGGACTGCTCGAGATCTTCCTTGAGTCTCGTGTGCTGGATGGCCACCACGAGCAGGTCGGTCAGGTCCAATGCAATTTCCATATGCATCGATGTTAGGGTGCTGGGTGTCATGGCCGAGAGGGCCATAAAGCCCAACAAGGTGCCTTCGCTCTCCATGGGGATGTAAGTCAGGTTACGAAAACCTTGAGAAAACAGAATGTCTTCATTGACACTGCGATGGATAGCGCTCAAATCAGGAAGGTCCAAAAATGGCTTCGAAAGCAGATCTTTGAGATCGCGGAAATCACCAATGGGCCGGACTTCACCCACCAAAGGCAGCCATGGTTGGTCTTGGTCAACCGCCAGAATTGTACCCTCGGTAAAACCCGGGTCAAACAGCACCACCGCAGCCCGCTCGAAGGGCAGCATGTTCCTGAACTTGGCCATGGCCCCCTGTGACAGCTCCGTGGTGGAGCGTGCGCCGAGAAGCCCGGCATCGATTTCCCGCATGGCTTCCAACCGTTCAGTGTACTGATGGAGATCGCGCTCGGCCTCCACCCGATCAGAGATATCTGTGTTGATGGCGAGGATGGAACGGGGTTGGCTCCGAGCGTCTCGGACCAAAGTCCAATGGCCTTCGATGGTGAATGAGCCGCCATCCTTCCGCCGTTGCTCAATCCGGCCATCCCATTCGCCTCTCGTGAGGAGATCTTTTTCTGCTTCATGAAACGCGGTCAAATCGTCAGCGCTCAAATCCAATGATGACCGGCTGGCCATCTCATCAGATGTCCATCCATAGAGCCGCTCGGCGCCTTTGTTCCAATATAAAATTTGGTGGTCCATGTCCTGCACCAGGATCGCGTCGTGGGCCTCATCCAACAATGACGCTTGTTCACGAATGCGTGCCTCGGAGTCCTGGCGTTCCAGTTCCGCTTGCTTGCGTTCAGAAATGTCCTGCTTTATCGCAATGTAGTTGGTGATCTCGCCATGAGCATCCTTTAAAGGGGTGATGGTCATATCCTCGGTGTAAAGCGTGCCGTCCTTCCGCCGATCGATGATTTCTCCGCGCCACGCCTTTCCGGCGAGAATGGTGTCCCACATGGCCTGATAGAAACCTTGATCGTGTATCCCGGACTTGAGCAGGTCCCCAGGTTTCTTGCCGATGGCTTCGGCCAAAGTGAATCCAGTTAGCACGCTGAATGCATCGTTGATCCATTCAATCAGGCCTTGTTTGTCCGTGACGACGACAGCATTGGCCACCGCTTCCAAAGCAGCGCTCTTCAATCGCAGGCTGGCCTCCGCCTGCTTCCGCTCGGAAACGTCCTGCATAGCGCCCAACATTCGGATGGCTGTGCCATCAGCGTCCCGGACGATGATGGCCCTGTCCTCGATCATCGCGTAGGAACCATCCTTTCGAAGACAACGATACTGGTCGGTCCAGAATTCAGCCTTTCCGTTCAAGGCTGTATCGAGGCTTGCCTTCACGGTCTTCAGATCATCAGGATGGAGGAAGCTGACCGAGGTTTCGGTGCTCGGATCCACTTCCTCTTTCGAATAGCCAAAAAGCTTCTCAAAGTTGTCATTCCGCCAGATGGTTTTAGCCTTGAGATCCCAATCCCAGATGACATTGAAGGTGGCCCGGTTCGCCATTTCGAAACGTTCGTGGCTTTCCAGCAATGACTGTTCCGCGCGCCTGCGCTCGGTGATGTTGCGGGCCACGGCGACCGTATAGTCACGATCAAGCCGGACCAACTTCAGGCTGACTTCCACCGGGAAAGCCGAGCCATCCTTCCGGAGGTGGACACCTTCCCATATCAGGGCGCCAGAATTCCGGAGTTTTTCAACTGCGCCTGCGAATGCAGCCTGGTCGACCAAAGGGTCGAGATCGTAAATGTTGAGGGCCAGGAATTCCTCACGGCTGTAGCCCGTATCCAGGCAGCCTTTTTCATTGACATCGAGGAACCGGCCAGTGACCGGGTCGAGCACTTCGATGGCGTCATGGGATTGATTGACCAGTGTCCTGAACAGCTCAAGCCTTTCATCCATCTGCTTGCGCCCGGTGATGTCCTGAATCATCGCCAGCGAGTAGTATGTCTTTCCGTCTGCGTCGAGGATTCTCGCTAGAGCCAGCGTTGCCCAGACCACCTCACCGTTCTTCTTCAGGTATCGCTTCTCGGTGAAATATCTCTCGATTTGTCCTTCCTGCATTTGCCTGACCGCCTCGCGATCCTGGGTTAGATTGTCTGGATGGGTGACATCCGCGAATGTCAGGCTCTTCAGTTCCTCGTCCGTGTATCCCAACATCCCGCAAAAGGCCCGGTTGACACGGATGAACCGGCCGTCGGCCAGGTTGGCCATGGCTATCCCCATCGGCCCTTCTTCAAAGATCCTGCGGAAGCGGTCCTCGCTCTCCCGCAACACGGTCTCCGCTCGCCTGCGCTCGGTGATGTCCACCGCCATGGCGCGCACGATGGGAATAGCCACGCCCTCGGTCCGCAGCGTGCAGTCGTATTCCCAATACCGCCGCTCGCCTTGGGCGGTTTGAATCTGCAAGATCCCACTGGCCTTCCCGGCCTCTCGGAACGTCCTTAAGAACTCAGGAAATAAGTGCCGCATGCCCGGGAGGACCAGATCCACCATGTTCATCTTCAGGAGGGCTTCGCGGGGGTACCCGGTGATTCGAACCGCCATTTCGTTCACTGAAAGGAAGTTTCCATCAAGGTCGTAGGTGGCGATCACCTCGTGGCTGTTGTCAACCAGGTCGCGGTACCGGTCTTCGTTCAACCGCAGGGTTTCTTCCGCGAGCTTGCGCTCGGTGATGTCCATGGCCATGGCGCGCACGATGGGCGTGGCCACCCCCTCGGTCCGCACTGTGGCGTCGTATTCCCAAAACCTCGTCTCACCGATGGCGGTTTGAACCCGCATGATCCCGTGGGCCTTCCCATGGTGCTGTAGGGTCCCCAAGTACTCAGGAAACAGGTGTCGCATCCCAGGCACGACCAGATCAGCCATGTTCATTTTCAGCAGGGTTTCGCGGGTGTACCCGGTGATGCGGATCGCCGTTTCGTTGACGGAGAGGATGTTCCCTTCTAGATCGTTGGTAGTGATCAGTTCCTGGCTGTTGTCAACCAGGTCGTGGTAGCGGTCCTCGCTCTCACGCAAGATTTCTTCCGCATGCTTCCGCCCGGAGATGTCGCGGACAACAGCCTGGATAATTCTTTTCCCATCCAATTCCATGGCATTGAGGAACACTTCGGCCGGGAAGAGCGCTCCTGTATCGGTCCGTTTATGCATCCACTCGAATCTTTGAACACCTGTTTGCATGGCTGCTGCGATGCACTGGTCGGACAGTGTCCGGGAATCCGTGCCGCATGGCTGGAGCGCCGGGGAAAAATCAGCCGGATGTTTCGAGCGCATCTCGTCCAGGCTGGCGCAGCCGAAGGCTTCAAGGGCCGCCTGGTTGCAGTCAAAAAGGCCATTTTCATCAAGCAGAATCACGCCATCAGGGGAAGTATCGAATAGGGTCCGGTACTTAATTTCAGAACGTTGTAATGACTCCGCAGCCAGCCTTCGCGCCTCCTCCGATCGCTTGCGATGGGTGATGTCGCGGATGATGCTCGTGACGAACCAGCTATCGGCGGCCTCCCATCTGGCAAAGGTGAGTTCCAGCGGAAACTCGGTTCCATTCTTCCGTTCACCCTCCAGTTCTGCCACCTGGCCGATGATGAGCGGCTTTCCGTCAGGTACGATAGGGTTCGACCCCGCAAGTCGCCCTTCGAGGTATTCCTCGGGGATGAGCCTGGTCATGTGTGTACCCAAGATCTCGGCTTCTGTGTAGCCGAAAATGATTTCAGCGCCGCGGTTCCAACCCGAGACATTTCCGGCGCTGTCTGTAGTGATGATTGCGTCGTGGGCGGACTGGGTCACGGCGCGGTAACGGGCCTCGCTCGCCCGGAGGATTGCCTCCGTCTGCTTTTGTTCGGTGACGTCATGGGCAATGGCCAGGACCAGTTTGTCCTGGTCGTGATCCATCAACTCGGCCGACAGAGCGACGATCCGGATCTCGCCCGATTTAGTGTGGAATGCCGCCTCAAAGTCTTTAATACGGCCGTGGAGGCGCAGATTTTCAAGGTATGAATCGCGCTCGGCCATCTGGTCCCACAAATTGAGTTCCAGAACATTGCGGCCGATCACTTCCTCCCTCGCCCAGCCAGAAAGTCTGCAAAAGCATTCGTTGACCTCAATCACTCGTCCATCCGCGATTCGACTGATCACGATGCCGTCTGGAATGGTGCGAAAGATCTTGGTGGCTTGTTCTTCCGACATCCCCAGCGCAACTTCCAGTTGCTTGCGAACTGTGACGTCACGGATAAACGCGGATAACTTCCCAGCATCGCCAGGGAGATAGCTGATGCTCACCTCGATGTCGATCAGGTGTCCGTCCTTGCAGCGATGCCTCCCTTCCAATCGGGCGGATCCTGCTTGGTGGATCCGCTCGGTGGCCTTGGCGATCTCGCGGGCTGTCTCGTCGGTTACGAAGTCGGTGAGCGATTTCACCAGCATTTCCTCACGCGTGTAGCCGTGCATTCGGCAGCAGGCTTCATTCACATCCAGAATCCGGCCTTGCCTATCCACCAGCCAGAATCCATCCAGGGTGGTGGGCAGGATGGCAGCTTGTTCCTCTCGGCTTTTCCTTAATTGGGTTTCAGCCCGGTGCTTGTGGAGAGCTATCTCGATGCCGATCCGAAGTTCTTGCCCATCGAAAGGTTTGAGGATGCACCCAAATGGATCGCCCATCTTGGCCCGGTCAGCCGTTTCTGCGCCTGCGGAGGCCATCAGGAACACCACAGGGACGCTAAACCGGTCATGGATGGCTTGCGCAGCGCTGGTACCATCCAATCCCCGATCGAGACGGAGGTCCATCAGCACCAGATCCGGCCTCAGTTGCCCAGCCAGCGTAATGGCATCGTCGGCCCGAGGTGTTGCGGCCACAGGCTCGTAGCCCAGCTCCACCAGCCGTTGCTGAATATCCCGAGCGGCAACCGGCTCGTCTTCAACGATGAGAATTCGGGGCTTGGTCATGAAATCTTCAATGAAAACAGACCATTGCAAGAAAGCGTAGGCTTCTTGCTCCAGTATTAGGCATCCTCAGGCGCTTGCCACATTGTTATCCAATCCGGCATTTGATGGCCCGGCATGGGCCGGGCGATGAAATAGCCTCGAGCCTGCTCGCACCCGAGGAATTTGAGAAGGTCCAAGACACAAAATCAATACCTTCCGACCTTATTCCGCCAGCCCAAGCTCAGCCAGGGTGTCCGCATAATTCCAGGGCATCCACTCCTCGGGGTTCTCCTCCACCAGGGCGTGGTACCGCTGGAGGGCGACGAGGTACTCGAAGGGGTTGACTTTGTTGAGCTCGGCGGAGTGGATGAGGCTCATGAAGACATCGCCGACATGCGCGCCCTTGAGGGTTTTGTAGAACAGGCTGTTCTTGCGGTGCAGGATGGCCCGCTTTAGGGAAGCCTCCACCTTGTTCGAATCGAGGGGGGCCGCGGGTTCCCGGAGGAAGAGCGTCAGCCTCTCCCAGTGCTTGAGCATATAGGTGATGGCTGTGCCCAGGCCGGAATTCGGTTCCACCCGTTTCTGCTCGAACTGGTCCTGGAGCCAGGCCCGGAGCCGTTCCATCACCTGCCCACTATGCTCCTGATGGAATCGTAGGCGCTCCGAAGGGGACATACCCTTGGTCTCGGCATCGTTGAGGTAGACCTCCCTCAGGCTCTCCAGCAGGTGGCGGCATGCCTCGGGGAAGTCGTCCGCCACATCCACGAACCGCCGCCGCGCGTGCGCCAGGCAGTGGGCGACGATGGTGTCCAGGTCTCCCGCCGTGTTGGCCGAGGCCGCGTCGCACATCTGGATGGGCCTGCCCAGTTCCGCCTTCCGCCGACGGAGAACCTCGGCTAGGTTCTCCCCGGCGTGGTTCATCCCCGTGAGGAACAGGGCTACCCAGTTCTCCCCAACCTTCGAGATGAGCCCGGAGGTGTAGACGCCCTTCCGTTGCTTCGTCCCCCTCCGTACGAGATCAGGCCGGGAGAGCACCTTCATGGTGGTGTCGTCCTGGTAGATCACATCCCCTTGGGCGGCCCAGGTGATCAGTTCCTGGAAGGCAGGCTCCAGAATGCCAGCGGCTTCCAGCGCCAGCTTCCATTGCGTTCCAGCGGGGAGTGGGATCCCCAAGCCTGATTGAAGCTTGGCCAGTCGGTAGAAAGGCGTGCCCGTGCCATACCTAAGCATGGAAATCATGCTGGTCGCCGTCTCGTCGTACTTTTCCTCACCCATCCCCTCCGGCGCCGGAACTTTGAACACTTCGCCGCAGCCATTGCAGCGCAGGCGGTCCAGCTCCACTACCTTGGCGGATAGAGGCGACATGCCCACCACCCGCACCAGCACGGCGGGCTCGGCCATGGGATAGACCTTTCCCTTGGGGCACTCTGGGCAGGGATCTCCGGCCGAAAGGTCTGGGTGAGGCACCAGGATCTGCTCCGCTCCGTGATAGCAGGAGGCTGGGTTGCGGCCATGACCCTTGGCCTTCGGTTTCACGCCAGCCTTTTCGCTGGCTGGATCCGGATCAACAGTCGCTTCCCGTCCTGGGGCGTTCTCCGGTTCGGGCGGCACAGGCGCCGCGGCGGGAAACACGTTTTCCGTCTTCTCCGAGCTGGAACCGAACAGCATGGCCTGGAGGCGGCGAAGGGTGGCCCCCTTGCGCTTCAGTTCCTCCAGCAGGAAGGCCAGGGTCTCCAGGGAGGCATGCAGGGCTTTGGCCTCGGCGTCATTCAGAACTTCCCGCTGTGCCTTGGCGACATAGCCGTAGAGGGTGGCCAGTTCCATCTCCTGGACATCGACGGGAACCCAACCCAACGGCGCCGTGGAAGGTTGCGGGTTCCGCTGCCTCGAACGTCCCATGTCCTCAACCCTGGCACTTGAAAAGAAAAAACACAACATGATTATATAATCAATTAGCATATTTATCATGTGGACGCTCGCCACGCGGCTGGGACGCCAGTCGTCGCAGGGTTTCCGGCGCAGATCAGCACCTGGAGTTCATGGGCCAGAAGCTCTGCTGATTTCCCGTTCCCTTCCGGCCAATACCGGAATCGACCTTGGGACAGGCGCTTTTGGCACAGCCAGAAACCAAGTTGGTCGTGCACAAGGACCTTGATGGAATGGCCTGACCGGCTGCGGAAAACGAATACCCAACCCGAGAAGGGATCGCTCTGAAGACGCTCCCGGCATAGTTGCGCCAATCCGTCGATCCCATTCCGGAAGTCCACCGGCTCGACAGCCACCAGGACGCGCATCTGCGGGGTGACCTGGATCAATTGCATCCCCCGACGAAGGCCGCTACGATCCCGGCCGCGTCCATGTCGATTCCGGGCCTCAGGCTGATCCGCATCCGGGCGCCATCGGGCCGAGAGATGTCGATCAGCAATCCAGATTCCGGAACGGGATCTGGGCGCGGCTCGGGAGCGGTGTTCTCCGCCCGCATCTTTCCGGAGGCAGGGACCTCCACGAAGGTGATCGACCGTGCGGGGCTGGGATTGTCCGTCAACTCCGCGACCCTCTTCCGCAGGCCCCCATAGTCTAGTCCCACAGTGCGGGCGATCCTGCACGCCCCGAACTGCACCGCAAGCGGGACCGCCGCCTCCCAGAACTCACCCGGCGTGATCGAGAATTGATCTTTCTTGGACTGCCGCCATTTCTGAACCCGCTGTTGCAGGTGATTCACTGCCGGTGGCAGGGATTTCTGTTCCTTGATTGCCATAGGTCCTCCCGGGGACCCATGAGGCTAACGGCCATCAGCCAGCCCGTTCACGCACGCTTGCTGTCAGCTCACGAGCGTAGAAGCCAGTGAGGAAATTCGGGCGCTTCAAGAAGGACCTTGGCTATCTCCTCGGAATGGTCATGATCCCAACGGAACCACATCACTCACTTCACGGATTTTATAATTCAGCGTTCTATGAAGGTTGTTCGGGGGGATCTTCGACGAGAATAATTTTGGGATCCGGATCTGTGTATTCCCTTACCCTTCGGACACGCCGGATCGATGCATCCTCGGGCCCCTTCGAGGCACAGAATGCGGCCCAGGCATCCATGAGCGGGCGACGCTTCTCGAGCATGGCGCCTCTCGAATAGGCCTGCTCGACCTTGTCTGGGAGGTTGTGGGCTAAGGCAAACTCGATGGTCTGACGGTCGAAGGTGGTGGCGTCCTGGCCCCACGTCTTGAACGTGGCGCGAAAACCATGGGGGACGATGCGGGTCCCCTTCAAGTCACACCAGCCGATACCTTCCTTCTCCATGCGGTTGGCGTCCATGCGCTTGATCAAGGCGATCATTGCGGCGTCGGACTGGCACTTCCCTGGCTTGCCGCCGGGGAACACGAAGGCGCCTGACTTCAGCTCGCCCATGCTGTGGATGATCTCAATGGCACGCTCGGATAGCGGGACGACATGTTCCTTCTTTGCCTTCATCCGTGTCGCCGGAATGGTCCACAAGGCCTTGTCTAAATCGATCTCTTCACCCAGGGCGCCTCGGATCTCGCCCGAGCGTGCGGCGGTCAGGATCCCGAATTCCATTGCGCGAGCTGCGATGCCTTTCTCTTGCCGCAACGCCGCGATGAAGACCCCAACCTGATGGAACGGAAGTGACGGGCGATTTTTCAGTTTCTTGCGCCTAGGTGATTCGACGAGCAAGGCGTCCAGGTTTCCCGCCCACGCTGCGGGGTTGTCCTCGCTGTACCACCCCTTCCCCTTAGCAAAATTAAAGACTGTTTCAATACGACTGCGGACCCGGCTGGCGGTCTCCGCCTTGTCTTGCCAAATCGGCCTGAGCACAGCTTCGACATGCGTTGTCTGGATGGACCGGGTCTCCATGGACCCCAGCGCTGGATAGACGTGAATTTTCAGCGAGTTCAGCCAATCCTCCGCGTGGCGCGGCTTCCACTTGGACTGGTGGGATTCCCAGCAGGCCTCGGCCGCTTCCTTGAAGGTCTTCATGCTGTCGATCAGGTTTCGGAGGTCCTGCTTCCGTTTCTTCCGGAAGAGGATGGGATCGCCGAACTCACGACGAATCTTCCTTTGCTCTGTCGCGATGGTACGGGCTTCTTGCAGACTGTAGTCGCCGAACGGTCCGATCCCGAATTCTTTCAGCTTGCGGCCATCCTCCCGAGTCCGCTGCCAATATCTGAACGTCCAATACTTCGTCACCTTGGGGACACGCTCACCTTTCTTCGTAATCTCCCATTGCAGGACGCCATTCACGCGGACCTGTCGAACCTGGAGGTAGAGACCGCCACCTTCGTGGTCGCAGAAGTTTCCAGGTTCATGCCATGCGGCAAGCGCACTCACTTTAAAAATGGGACCTTTGCCCGTGCGGCGTGCCTTGCCCATGCAACCCCTCCATTTGACCGCTCAACCCATACCTGCATCCATACAATAGGGCCGACCGAACCCAAAGGCAAGACGTAAAACTTAAATATAATAATTCGATCAAAAACTTCAACTCTAAATATTATATCATTTAATGTTTATTAATGATTTATATATTATATCATTATAATAAAGTTCAACTCCCCCACTCTCCGCCAAAAAAAAACCGCCTCTGGCGGTTTTTTGGCGGAGAGTGGGGGATTCGAACCCCCGGTACCGGTTTACCCGATACTTTCGCTTAGCAGGCGAACCCATTCGGCCACTCTGGCAACTCTCCTGGACCTTCAACCTTACCTTTGGACGCTTGGCTCGGCAAGGATTCTTGCGTAGTAGGGGGCCGGGCCTGCATGATGGAGCAAGGGTGGGATGGCCGAGCGGTTTAAGGCACCGGTCTTGAAAACCGACGACGGGCAACCGTCCGCGAGTTCGAATCTCGCTCCCACCGCCAAATTACCCGGGCGAAGCCCGCTCCAGACCAGTGGGAGCGAGCTTCGAATCGGCAATGGCGGGGCGGTAGGCCCCCTGAAGCGCGCATGCGCGCGCAGGGATAAGGGCCGACCCCAGCCATGCCGCATCGGATACTGGAATCTGGCTCCCACTGTGGACCTGGCTTCAGACGGAAATCAAAAAAATAGCGCCTATTCCCTGCAAGATTTCGAGATCTACGCGCTGGTCCCTGGCGTTTCGCGGCGGACTAACTGAAACTGAGGCATGGCCGACGGCGCGGTTCCCCAGGATCTTGCCCTCCGGGAGGGTAGCCTTGCTTGACAAGGCGTTCAAGGTGGGGAGGGAGAGCCATCGGACCCAATTGCGGAAGAGCGGCGAGCCGTATTTCTTCCACCCTCTAGCGGTTTCATTGAATTTGGCCGAATGGCGCCTGGACGCGGTGAGCGTGGCCTGCGGGATGCTGCATGACACCGTAGAAGACACGCTGATGACCATGAATCAGGTCAAGGCGGAATTTGGGGAGGAAGTCGCCGAAATTGTGGACGGCCTCACCAAGATGAGCAAATTGGACTTTACGGACCGGCATTTGCTGAACGCCGAGAATGTCCGCAAATTGCTTGTGGCCATGGGGAAAGATGTCCGTGTCCTGTTGGTGAAGCTGGCAGATCGCCTGCATAATATGCAAACTCTTTCCGTGATGCGGGAGGAAAAGCGCCGGCGCATCGCCAGGGAAACCATGGAACTCTATGCGCCCCTGGCGAACCGGCTGGGGATGTGGAATGTCCGCAGCCAGCTGGAGGATCTCGCCTTTGCGAATCTGGAAGCCGAGCGCTATGCGGAATTGAGCGCCGCAGTCGAAGCCAAGCGGTTGAAGAGCGCCGCGCTTACCGCGGAAATCCAGAACATGCTTGATACCGCCCTGAAGGCCCAAGGGATCGCAGCCAAAGTCTATGGCCGCTCCAAGCACCTTTTCGGAATCTGGAAAAAGATGGGCGCCCAGGAGAAGGGGCTGGAGGAAATCCACGATTGGCTGGCCTACCGCATAATATGCCCAGACCGCGCCTCATGCTACACCGCCATGGGCCTTGTCCACGCGCTATATAAGCCCATTCCTGGGCGCTTCAAGGACTACATCAGCCTGCCGAAAGACAACGGCTATCAGAGCATTCATACCTCAGTTTTGATGCCCTCGGGCGATGCCTTTGAAGTCCAGATCCGCACACCTGAAATGCACGACCACGCTGAAGCGGGCATCGCCTCCCACTGGACCTACAAAGAAGGCCGCATCGCGAACCGCATGGAGATCAACCAGGTGGCTTTCCTGCGCCGCATGGTGCAGCTGCACCAGGATTCCAGTGATAGCCGGGAGCTCGTGGCCAGCCTGAAAGGTGAGCTGAGTTTCCGGCGCATCCAGGTGTTCACACCTAAGGGCGATGTGAAAAGCCTGCCCGAGGGAGCGACACCCATTGACTTCGCGTATGCCATCCACACTCAAGTTGGGCACCATTGCGTGGGCGCCAAGGTCAATGGGCGCATGGTTCCGCTGAAGCATGTCCTATTGAACGGGGACCGGGTGGAGATCCTCACCCGGCCAGACCACAAGCCATCGAGGGACTGGCTGGCCATTGTCAAAAGCCCCAGTGCCAGGAGCCGGATCCAGGGCTTCATCCGCGAGGAAGAACGGAACCACGCCGTTCAGATGGGGAAGGACCGGCTGGAGCGTGATGCCCATGCCGCGGGCATCCATCTGGACCACCCCGACGTGAAAATTGTCCTGGAAAAACGCCTGGAAGAATTGAAGCTGCCCAATTGGGATGCATATTATGCATCGGTGGGGTTCGGACGCCTTACGCCCTACCGCTTGCTGGAGCCGCTACTGCCCGAACCCCAGCGCATGCGGGCGCCAAAACCAGCGAAGGTGGGAGTGGAAGAAATTTTGGTGGATGACACCATTGGCGTCCTCTACCATTTGGCCCACTGCTGCAAACCCATCTGGGGCGACGAAGTCCTTGGCTACGTGACGCGCGGGCGCGGAGTTGCCATCCACCGGGCCAATTGCCCGCAGTTCAATGCCTCGACCTTGCATTCCGCGCGTCGGGTGAATGTCGGCTGGGGGAAACAAGGGCAGTCGGATTTCGATTCTGAAATCGCGCTCACCACCGAAGACCGGCCAGGCATGGTGTTGGCCATCAGCGAGGCCATCCAACGGATGAACATCAATATTCAGCGCTTTCAGGGGAATGCGACGGAACTGGGGGGCGGGTTGTTCCATATCGCGCTGCGGGTGAAGGACCGGGTGCATTTGGTGGAGCTTCTGTCCGCGTTGCGCCGCGTACGCGGCGTGTACACAGCTGAGCGAGTGCGGGGGAGCGTTTTTGGCAAGGTCGTCTGAAGCCGGAATTCTTAGGGACCGTTACGAAATAACCAGCGCTTTTCTGGTTGATTCGTTATGGCCCCTCCAGCTATCGGGCGCAGAGCGCCCTCCTGCCCGCTACGCTTGCAGAGCTAGAGCCTCTACGCCGTTCCCTCCACTGAACCGACAGGTTGATCATGTTTGAACGGCCTCGCGGAGTTTGGACACCGCCGCAAGCCGCGCCAACGGTTCCGTGGGGGGCCATCGAGCGCAGCCTGGTGCTGCCGAAATCTTGGCCCGACCCGCACAAGATCAGTTTCCGTCTCCCTGAAGGCCCGCGCCGCGCCGCGGTGGCGGTGGTGTTGTGGGGAGACGCTTCCGGCGCCAAGAAAATCCTGCTGGTCCAGCGTGGATTCAGCGCGCCGCAACACCCCGGAGAGATCGCCTTTCCTGGTGGCATGGTGGAGCCGAAAGACCGTGATTTGAGATGGACTGCCCGGCGGGAGTTGGCCGAAGAATTGGGTGTGCGGGACCATCTGTGGGAAATCGGCTGTTTCCCGGATGGGGTGGCCAAGGCCCACACCCGCTTCACGCCGGTTCTCTTCCGGTGGGAGGCTCCAGAGCCGTCCTGGGAGTTGGGCAGCGAGATATTCGACGCGCTTCTGTTGCCTTTGCATCCTTTGTTGGATGCGCCCTGGGCTACTGAGATCCTGGATCGCCAAGGCCTCGCGCTTGTGGTTCCAAGACTGGAACTACCTCAGGCGCCGCTTTGGGGTGCCACGGCTTTTGTGCTTAAAGCCTGGCTGGATGCGCTGAAGGGAATCGAAGGGATTGCTTGAGGGGGAGATTCTCCATGAATCCAGGAAGCTGAGTCCCATAGCCTGCCGTCCACCACCCACAGCCCACTTCCGCTAGGCTGAATATCCACCGACATGATTCGACATCTGCTTGAGGACCGCATGCTCTACCTCGCCTTCCGGCGGGGGTGGATGAGCTTGCGCGAAGGAGATGAAGCCCTGCGGAAGGAACTTGAGTTTTGCCCGGATGAAGCCCTCGTGCGGCTGGTGAATGAGGAGCGATTGACTCCCTCGCAGATCAAAACCCTGGAGGAAGACGCACGCCAGGAGCTTCGGGTCTGGCAGGACATGACCCACGATGAACTGCCGCGCCAGGATTCAATTTCTCCCACTTCCCCGGTCATCGGCATCTCAGGCGCTTCACCAAGCCATTCAGGCGAACACCGGCTCTGGGCGAAACTATCAGGGATTCCAGAAGGCGAACCGTGGGGCCCTTATCGTCTACTGAAGGTTCTTGGCGAGGGCGGCATGGGGAGGGTCTATAAGGCCATGGACCCCGTGCTTGCGCGTCCGATCGCGCTTAAAATTTTGCAACATACCGGGGGAAGGAATCAGGAGCGGTTTTTCAATGAGGCGAGAGCCCAGGCTCGGGTGGAGCATCCCTACGTGGCGAAGGTGTTCGCCATGGGCGAGGCGGAGGGTCTGCCCTTCATCGCCATGCAGTACGTTGATGGCACCACTCTGAAAGAAGCTTCTGGAACCCTCCGGCTCGAGGAGAAGGTCAGAATCATGGCTCAGGTGTGCGAGGGCGTTCACGCGGCGCATCGCTTGGGCATCATCCACCGCGATCTGAAACCTGGCAATGTGATGGTGGAAAAGACCCCGGAAGGGGAGTGGCAACCGGTGGTTCTGGATTTCGGTCTGGCGTGGATGCCTGAAGGCACAGCCTTGACCCAGGCCGGCCAGACAGTCGGAACCCCCCAATACATGAGCCCCGAACAAGCGCGTGGGCAGTCCCTGGATCGCCGTTCGGATGTCTATGCGCTGGGTGTGACCTGCTTTGAATTCATCTGCGGCCGGGCGCCCTTCGAAGGCGACCAGCCCCTGGACATCCTGCGCAAGGCCACGGAAACCGAGCCCCCGCGGCCACGCACGCTGGTGCCGGACCTTCCCATGGATTTGGAAATCATCATTCTCAAGGCTTTGGAAAAGAATGCCGCCGATCGCTACGACTCAGCAAAAGCCATGGGCGATGACCTTGATCATTATTTGAACGGTGAGCCCATCTCCGCCCGGCCGCTATCGCGCACAGGGCGGATGAAGAAGTGGGTGAAACGCCACCGGATGCTTTCCAGCGTGGTGGGCGCCTCCGCCGCGACGCTACTGCTGGTGAGCGCCTTCAGCGCCGTAGCAGTGGTGCGGAGCAAGGCCCAGGCCCGCGCTGCGCGGCGCTTTTCACAAGAATCCGAGCGCCTTGAATCCCTGTTGGCCAAGGTCTATGCCCTTCCGGCTCATAACGTGCAGCCCGTGGAAGATGAAGTGCGGCGGGAATTGAATCGCCTTGAAATCGAAATAATCGGGCAGGGTCGAGACGCTGAAGGCCCTGGCCGACTGGCCTTGGGCCGGGCGCACCTGGCTTTGGGCGATCTTGAAGATGCCCACGCTGAATTGAGCCGTGCCTGGGATTTGGGCTACCGCGCGCCTGAAGTGGCCGAATCCCTTGGTCTCGCCAAGGCGGGGCTCTACCGGGCGTCCCTGGCGTCCGTCACGGGGCCAGACCGGGAGGAGCGCCGCCGTGAATTGGAGGACAGCCTGCGCCTTCCAGCGCTTGATCTGCTACGCCGTGCAAATACAGGTGGGAATGGCCTCCCACACTTGGCTGCCGCGGAATTGGCGCTGACCGAAGGCAGATACTTCGAGGCTCTGGATCTTTCCAGGAAAGCCAGGGAGGCCCAGCCCTGGCTGTATCAGTCCTACTTGTTCGACGCAGAAGTGCGGTTTTCCAGGGCTGCCGTGCCCATCGCAGCACGCGATTTCGATGAAGCGGAACGCCAAGTGGCCGAGGCCGAATCAGACATCGCCAAAGCCAAGGAGGTCGGGCGCAGCGCTCCCGCTGTCTATGAGATGGAGGCCCGCCGCAGGGCGGAAGTCATTCATCGCCGCATGGCCACTTCCACGGGAAAGCCAGGTGATCTGGAATGGGCCAAAGCCGCGTGCGATGAGGCGCTGGGCATCCGTCCTCACAGCTGGAAGGCCTATGGGAGCATGGCTTCCCTCTACCTTTATTGGGCTGGCCAGGCGGAAGCCTGGAAACAAAACTCACTGCCGTATTCGGAAGCAGGCATCACGGCGGCCGATCGGGCTCTGGTCCTGAATCCCCAGTCGAACGAGACGCTCAGTACGTTGGCCTACCTTTGGTGGCGCCAAGCCCAACTCCTGGAGGTCGCCGGGCAGGATCCCCGGCCATCCCTCTCAAAGGCCGTGGAGGCGCTTCAACGCGCATTGCAGCATCCGGAGCAGGCCGCGACGCTGCATCAGCGCATGGGCAACTGCTACACCACTCAGGCCTTCTTTGAATTGCGCAACGGGGAAAATCCAGAACCCTCGCTGGACGTGGCGGAAAACAATTCCAGGAAAGTTTCCGGCTGAGGCCCTCCGGGCAGGTCCTCTCAGACCATGTCTGGGCGCTGGGCGCCCGGGCCCAATTCCAGGTACTGCGAGGCCAGGACCCGGCACCAATCCTCCAGACAGCCTCCCGCTTATATGAGGAATCACAGCGCCTGACACCGAACTATTTTTTCGCCCAAACCAACCTAGCGGACATCGTGGTCCTTGATGCTGAATTCATGGTGGATCATGGCCGGGACCCCGGTCCTGATCTGGACCGGGCAGAGGCGCTGGCCCGGGCCGCAATGAAGAAGAAAGCAGGCATTGGATATGCTTGGCCGATCCTCGGGCAGGCCTCGCTGCTGCGGGCCCGGTGGAAGGTGATGCAGAAACAGAACCCCTCCCTGGACCTGGCATCCGCACGCCGCCATTTCGAGCAGGGACGCCGCGATAAACCCAACCAGCTTTGGCCGCAAAAGGGCCTCGCGGCTTGCCGTTTGGAAGAGCTCAAGGCTCGGGGGGCTTGGGATGAAGGCGCCTACCTACGCCTTCTCAGCGAGGTTGAACAGTTGTCACTGGTTCATGCCAAGGATCCGAGCCTTCAGGCTTTATTGACACGCGTCCGGGACTTCGGCGCGGTCCATAGCCGCGTTTCCAGACCCGCGGCGGCGGGGGGATTTTAAAACACGCTCTTACAATAGGAATCGCACCGGAGGAACAACATGGCAGTCGAAATATTCAAGGCGAGCCGCTTCACAAAAGGGAATTTCCTGTTTCCCACGATCATTGAAATCACTGACACCGCAGTGGTCAGACGCTTGCGCCGATGGTTCACGGTGAATGAGATGAGCATCCATCTTCAGCGGGTGGCTTCGGTCCGGATCGAAACCGGGATGATGTGGAGCGACATCCTTATTGAAAGCACCGGCGGCAGCGACCCCATCGCGAGCCATGGGCATTACAAGTCCGATGCGAGGCGCATCAAGGAACTCATCGAAGCCGCCCAGAGCAGCCTGCCATCCGGCGGGCCAGATGGCGCTCAAAACGAAGGCCCCACTAAGGCCTGCCCCTATTGCGCGGAGACAATCAAGGCCGCGGCGAAGGTCTGCAGGTATTGCGGCAAAGAATTGGAATAAGGATTACAGGGGCCGCTCTTCGCTTCCGAGGCGTTCACAAGAACCCTCAAGGACGCTATTACATCCCTTCAGGCCCGTTTGGACAGCGTGAGGGCGAGCGCAGCGAAGGCGGCTACCACAAGGGTGGGAACCACACCGAAGGGCAGGGCCGCCGGGATGGCGCCCACCAGGAAGACCGCAAGCCCCATCAGATTCCGCTTGTGGGCGGTCCGGATTTCCTCAAGTCCGATGTCTTCGCGGAGAAGGCCCCTTTTCCGGGCGATGATGAGGAACAGCACCTGGCAGAAAAGGATGAGCCCCACCACGGGCATGTAGACCACCAGCGTGCCGAAATTGCCTAAATAGCGGCCGAAAAGGGCCGCCGCGAAGGGGAACGAACTGACCAGTGACAGGAACGCGAAAGTGATGGCCAGCAGGGGCGCATCGAAGACGGTCACTTTCTCCGCCAAGCGGTGATGCCAGACCCAGAAGAGGCCAAGCATGAAGAAGCTCAGGAAATAGGCGATGGCGGTGGGCAGCGCGTGATGCAGGGAACTCAGCAACTCCGTCGCTGACCTTGGATTCGCAAGCTCTGGGACCTTCACTTCCAGGATGAGCAGCGTCATGGCGATGGCGAAGACTCCGTCCACCAGTGTTTCCACCCGTGCCTTGGACATATGGAATGGATTGCTCATGCGAACCTAGGCGCCCGCTTTTCCATGAAGGCCATCAACCCTTCCCGCGCATCCGGGCTTTGCATGGTCGCGGCCATCTGCCGGCCTTCCTCCTCCAGCAGGGCCAGCAGGCTTTCAGGGGTGTGGCCCGCGTTCCTTAGCGTGCTCTGCTTGATGCGCGCGAAGGCTTCACTGGGACCATGAGCCATGCGGGCGCAAAGAAATTTCAAAACATCATCGAGCACCTCTGCATCCACGATCTGGTTCACCAGGCCGAGATCATAAGCGCGCTTCGCATCAATTGCTTCCCCGGTGAGCATCAATTCCAGGGCTTGGGCAGGATTCACGAGCATGTTGAGCATCACGCTTCCACCCCAATCGGGGTGCAGTCCGATCTTAACAAAGGCCATTGAAAACTGCGCCTCCGGAGTGGCGATGCGGATGTCGGCGCTGAGCGCCAGGCTCATGCCCGCGCCTGCCGCCGGGCCTTGAACCACCGCGATGACCGGCTTGGGCAAGGTCTTGAGGCCATGGGAAACCTTCGCACCCAAAGTGAGCAGGGTTTTCATCTCTTCGATGCGGCCTTCTTCCAGTCCCTGAAGCATCCAGCCGATGTCTCCGCCCGCGCAGAATGCGCGTCCGCTCCCCCGCACCAGTAGTGCCTTCACGCCAGGCCCGGCGGACTTCGCCAGGGCTTCCATGAAGCCCTCGGCCATTTCTGGAACGAGTGCGTTCAACCTTTCCGGGCGGTTGAGTGTGAGAATGCCGATGCGATCCCGGATTTCAAAGCTGATGGTTTCGCTCACACCTGCACGCTCGCCGACTTGTCTGCCGCTGTGTACGAGTAGTCCTGCACCGCGGCAACGAATCCGTGAAAGAGTCCTCGGGCTGCGGAACCCGCGGCATTGCCTAGCTCCATAAGGTTTTCGGGATGCCATTGCACGCCGATAGCCCAGCGGTCCATGTCCTTGGCTTCGATCCCTTCCACCAGGGGTTTGCCGTCCTTGAGGGTTTGAGGGTGGAAGGCGACAGCCCGTAGATCCGGAGCCAGGTCTTTCACGGCCTGGTGGTGCCGGCTGTTCACAGGGACAGAGGCGGCCCCAAGGAGCTGGAACAGCCTGGAATTGTGCGTGACGGACACGTTGTGGCGCACTTCTGGAGTGTCCGGTGTGCCGTGCTGATGCGTGGAGGGATCACACCCGAAATGATCCGGGATGTCCTGCACCATGGAACCGCCCAGCGCCACATTGAGGATCTGCTCGCCTCTGCAAATGCCGAGAATCGGGATGCCCTTTTCCCATGCCGCCCGGATGAGCGTCAATTCCATGGCGTCCCGTTCATCATCCAACTGCGCTTTGGGGTGCACGTCTTCGTCCCAGTATTTCGGGTTCACATCGCCACCACCTGAAAGCAGCAGTCCGGCCACGCCATCAAGGTTCGGCGCCGGATCGCCGGGGGCAACCAGATGGATGGGCTTATGCCATCCCGCCACGTGAATGGCCGGCACATAATTCCGCGTGGCCAGCTGCTTGTTTCGGCAAGTTATGAGGATGCTTGACACATTTACTCCTAAGAGGATCATTAGCACCCTACACCCCCTCAGATTTCCTGAGAACTGGGTTTGAACGGCGGAGAGCTCCGCCTAGGAGGAAACATGTCCGGATCTTTGAACAAAGTCATGCTCATCGGGAACCTCGGGAAGGATCCAGAACTGAAGGTGACACCTTCAGGCCAGCCAGTGGCGCGGTTCTCCGTGGCCACCACCGAAACCTGGAAGAATCCCCAGGGAGAAAAACAGAGTAAAACCGAATGGCACAATGTGGTTGTTTGGGGGAAGCAGGCGGAGATCGCAGAGAAATACCTTCGCAAGGGCAAGCAGATTCTGGTAGAAGGCCGCATCCAGTATCGCGAATACACGGATCAGGCCGGAGTGAAGAAGTACATGACCGAAATCCGTTGCGACCATTTCGTGATGCTGGGCCGCATGGATGAAGGCGGCGGCCAGCGTGAAGGGGGCTACAGCCGGGCTGGCTCCGGTGGATCGAATGCAGGCGGCGGCGCTGGCATGGGCAGCCATTCCGGTGGTGGCCAGGATTTCGATGACATGCCGCCAGCCCCACCTTCCAGTGGCTACGACGACGATATCCCGTTCTGATTTGCCCTATTCATGTGGCTTTACGAAGGGGGGATGGCCGACATCCCCCTTTTTTTGGGAAGTCGAAAGCCACAGCAATTCCGTGAGGGGCGGTTGAGGCTTTCGCTGTTCTGATGCGCCGACCCCCGTGTCCGGTTATATGGCGATGTTGCTGGGTGCGCAGAATCGCTCCAGGACTAGGCTCAATTTCTGTTGGGTGTCCAGGGCTGGCGGCCCTGGGACGAAAATCCCCAATGTGAAGCGGCCGCCATCACTTTCCGCTAACCGGAAGCCATACATCACCCCTCTGGACAGATCAAGCGCGATCGCGGGGCTAGCCCCGTTCTCGTCCATGGAATCAGCCTGCTCGAAGGCCATCATGAGCCTTGCGCCCACACCCTGCATCTCGTCCTGCGGCAACGCGCCACGTCCTCCCACGATCAGGCCGCTCGGATCCATCAGGAGAGCCATTTCCGCGTGTGATTCCAAGGCGCACTCCGCCAGGAAATTGTTCCAGGCCACAGCTCCGAACCCGGCGCTGGGCATTGGATTGATGGTCCGCGACGACTCTGGTTTAGACACGGCGGACGGCGCATTGGAAGCATGCGCTGCTGGGGAGGCCGGCGCTGCTGGCCGGAGAAGGCGGGTATACCGCAAGGGCTCGGCTGGTGGAGTGTCCGAGGGCTGCTTCCCGCCGCTCAGCCTGTTGCTCAGGCCGCACGCCGCGGCAAGATCATCAGAGCAGTTGGCGTTCGGCTTGCTGGGATTGGCCATCGGTATCTCCCTGGAGTTTGGCGATGAGGCTTGATACCTCGATCGCGAGCATGTCAAACCGGCGCGCTTCGGGGGATTGGGCGCCGCCTAGGAAAGACAGTGGCAATCCCCGCTGGCTGGCGGTTTGGATGATGTCCGTGCGCGGAATGGTCGATTCGAGGACGCCGGAAAAACCACCCCACAGCTCTTCGGCCACACCGCGCGAGGCATTCTTGCGCAAATCCAGCTGTGAGATGACGATGCCTAAAAACTTCAATCTCGGATTTTCATTCGCGGCCACATGCTCGATGACACGAAGCACCTGGTTGATGGAACGAAGGGCGAGGGGCTCGGCTTGCGCCGGCACCAGGACGAAATCGGAAACAGCCAAGGCCGCCCGCGCGGGGAGCCCGAGTCCCGAGGGCGTATCAAGGATCAGCAGGTCGAATTGCTTGGCGAGCGGCCAAAGGACGGATTCCAGCCACCCCGCCTGGTGGATTGACTCCTCGAACAAGGCCGCATCAACAGGGTCGAGCCTGCCCCTGGGGAGCAACGACAGGAACTCAAGCTTGGTTCGCACTATCGCGTCGGAGGCCGCGAGCTTCCCGCTCAGCACCTCGGTCATGCCTTCGAACGCAGTCTCTCCACGCGCCAATGACAGGCCGATTCCGCCTTGGGGATCAAGATCCACCAGCAATACGGATTTGCGCTGTTCTGCGAGCGCGGTGGCGAGATTGAGGGCTAGGGTCGTCTTACCCGCGCCGCCCTTTTGGCTGACGATTGAGATGATATTTCCCATAGGACCTCACATGCTCCCGGTTTTATACCGGGCGCGGATCTGCTCGAGCAGCCTGAGATTGGCGTTCACGGATTTATCGTCAGGACGCAATGTGTGGCACGCGGTGAATTTGTCCCAGGCGCCATCGTAGTCTTTTGCAAGCAATTCGCGCACGCCATCCTCCCACAACACTGAGAACTCATCCTCAAGGGGAACTGCGGGCGGTGGCTCCGGATGGGAAGGGGTGTCTTGGAGGGGGGCTTCTCCGGGGGCGTCCACGCCCGTGTCGATATCAATGGCTGTCTCGATCAACAATTGCTCAAGGTTGCCTTCGACATCCTGAGGTACTTCATCGTCCATCACGGAGGTGCAGGTGATGATGGCGTCCGGCACGCGCAGCAGCCTGCGGAAGGCCGCGAGCCCTTTGCCTTCCTCGTCCGCCGCGCTCCAGGGGCTTCCATTCTTGACGAGGAGCCGGCCCGTGGCGCTGACGGACCTCAATTCAAGCGTCAGCGAATGCCGCCCCATGCAGGCTAGCTGCAGGTAGTCGGCTAGGGAGAAGGGACCTCCGATAGGGTGCTTGGCCGTGATCCGCTGGCGAACTAGATTGCGTAGATCCTCGATGCCGACCGGTTTCTCCAGCACGTCGATGTCAGAGCGCTGCGGGATCTGCGACCGGTAGGCGCGGACGTAACCCGAAACGAAAGCGATGGGAATCCGCTGGGAGCGCAACCCCAACTCGCCCACCAACTCCAGGCCTGAGCGGTCGGGCAGGTCGATGTCGGAAAGAATGAAGTCCGGTAGCGTCCGGTCGATTTCATCCAGCGCCTCCCGCAAGGTGCCAGCGCCGACCACCTCGACCCCTGTGAGTTTGGAAATGCCCCGGATGACCGAAGCGCGCAGTGGCGCTTCGTCCTCGATGACGAGCACACGGAACACGGATCCAAGGGTCTGGGTCATCAGGCGGTCGGTAGCTGGTAAATGTCATCGAGAAGGTCCACGCCCACTTCGAGCTGGTCGCACCAGTCGATGAAGCGCGCGACCATCTCCCGGCCGCGGAAAAAGGCGCCGTGCTGCGGGGCGATGATGTCGATGTCGAGCTGCCGGACCATCCTCGCCCAATTCCTCGCCGCCCGTCCGGCCGACATGTAGCGGGTATGGAATCCCTTCATGTATTTGATATGCGCGTCGAAATCGGGCACCTCGATGTAGTCGTGCCCTACGGATGCGCCCAGATCTCCCGAGTAAAGGATCCGTGATTCCGGGTCGTAGATCTGGTGGTTCCCGGACGAGTGGAGGAAATGCGCAGGCAGCACCATCAATTTCAGTCCGTCGAGGTCCAGGAACATACCCCGGTCGGGAATGCCCTTCAGCCGGTCGACCACCAGCCGGTCCAGCCCGAAGTGAGGTATGAAGCGCATCCACAAATCCGACGAGTACGCGACCGCGTCGGTGGTCATTAGCCATCCATTCACCGCCGCGACGATATCAGGATCTTCGTGGGACAGGAACAGGTGGGTGAGTTTGGCGCCGCCGATCTCGGCCATCGTCGCGGACAGTGCCTTGCTGTAGACTTTGTGCCCGCCAGGATCGAGGATCATCGCGCCCTTGCCATGGATGATCAGGTGCTGGTTGGCCTGCACCGCCGCCTCGCCTTTCAGGAAGTCTTCCAGCAGTACGTTCTTGTGGGAGCCGCTCTCGAAAAGAATGGTGGATGACATGACATTCCTCCTTTGCCTAGCGCATGCATGGATTAGAGGGTTTTCTTGATGTTTTTCACCGCATTCGACATGTCGAGGAAGATAAGGCCCAGCTTCGCCTCGCGGGTCGTGAGCACGATCAGCATGGTGCCCTGCGCCGCGGCCACCATGATCGCGTAGCCATTTTCGCCGCGGATCAGGACCTGCTCCAGGTTGCCCCGCGCTAGTTCAGCCGACACACGCGTGCCGAGCGAGAGAAGGGTCGAACTCATGCCTGCCACCCGCATCTCGTCGACGTGCTGGGGGAGGACGCTGGCAATCATCAATCCATCTTCTGAGACGAGCGCGCTCGCCTCGATATCGGGCGTCTCCGCCTGTAGTGTCCGGAGAATCTGGTTCAAGTCGTCGGTTCGTGACATGGCTGCTCCTATCGGGCTGAATTGGGGCGTTAGGCGGTCGGCACTCGGTAAATTCCATCAAGAAGGTCCATGCCGGCGTCAAGTTGGCTGCACCAGTCGATGAACCGGGTGGTCAATTCCTTGCCACGGAAAATGGCGCCGTGCTGCGGAGCGATGATGTCTATGTCGAGCTGCCGGACCATGTTCGCCCAGTTTTTAAGCGCGCGGCCGCCGGACATGTACCGCTTGTGGAACCCCTCCATGTATTTCAGGTGCGCGTCGAAGTCTTGGACCTCGATATAGTCCTGGCCTACGGAGGCTCCCAGGTCGCCCGAGTACAGCACCTTCGATACCGGATCGTAAACTTGGAAGTTGCCCGGCGAATGGAGGAAATGGGCGGGCAGCACCAGGAGCTTGAGCCCGTCAAGGTCCAGAACCATGCCCTGGTCGGGAATGCCAAGCAGCCGATGGGCCACCAGCTGGTCAAGTCCGAAATGCGGGATGAATCGAAGCCAGAGGTTGGATGCGTAGGCGATGGCATCGGTGGTCATCAGCCAGCCATTCACAGCCGCGACGATGTCGGGGTCCTGATGGGATAGGAAGACTGTTGTCAGCTTGGCGCCTCCCAGCTCAGCCATCATGGCCGTCAACGCTTTGCTGAAGACCTTGTGGCCGCCTGGATCGAGGATCATCGCGCCCTTGCCATGGATGATGACGTGCTGGTTGGCCTGCACAGCTAGATCGCCGGTGGAGAAATCCTCCAGCAACACATTTTTGTGCGAATCATTCTTGAAAAGGATTGTTGAAGGCATTTTTTCTCCTTGCTCCTGGCGTGCGTATGGATCAGAGGGTTTTTTTGATATTTTTCACAGCATTCGACATATCGAGGAAGATGAGCCCCAGTTTCGCTTCGCGGGTCGTGAGCACAATCAGCATGGTCCCCTGGGCCGCGGCCACCATGATCGCGTAGCCATTTTCACCGCGGATCAGCACCTGCTCGAGGCTGCCCCGCGCCAATTCAGCCGACACCCGCGTGCCGAGCGAAAGCAGGGTCGAACTCATGCCGGCCACCCGCATCTCGTCGATGTGCTGGGGTAGGGCGCTGGCGATCATCAACCCATCTTCAGAGACGAGCGCGCTCGCTTCGATATCGGGTGTCTCCGCTTGGAGCGTCCGGAGAATCTGGTTCAGGGAGTCGGTGCGCGACATAATGCCTCCTGGAGTGCTAAGAGATTTTCTTCAGTTCCCGGATGGGGATATCAATCTGGACGCTGGTGCCACGCCCTTTCATGGAAGTTATTTCAAGTTTTCCGCCAGTTGATTCCACGAGCCTACTGCAGAGCGCCAGCCCAATGCCTGAGCCTTGGGGTTTGGTGGAGTAGAAAAGCTCGCGGCAACGGGATAGTACATCCTCGGACATGCCCGTGCCCGTATCAAAGACTGTGAGCTGGAGCACATTTGATCCGGGCGGAAGCGAGAGGGTCAGGGTGATCACCCCGTGGGGGCCGCAGGCATGGATCGAATTCATGACGAGGTTGAACACGATCGCGCGGATGGCCGAAGTGGAGATCGGCAGCAGCGGCAGCACCGCCACTTCGCAGCGGAGATCGACGCCCTTTTTACGCGCCTGGGGCTCCAGGATCGAACACGCGTCCTGCACCGCATGATCAATAGCGTTTGGCCGTCCCGCCCATAGATCAGCCTGGAACCGTCCCACGCCATCCAGGGTGAGTCCCAGGCGCCGGACCTCCATGAGCACCGCGTGCAACTGTTCCTGGAGCGGCCCGCTCGTCTCCTCCACCAGCAGCTCGATCATCATATTGATGGAGGCGAGAGGGTTCTTGAGCTCGTGGAGCATGGCCGGAAGGATATCCCCCACCGCCGCCAGCTGTAGCAACCGGTCCCGCTCCTGGCGCAGCACCTCCACCGTGGTCACGTCCCGGAAGGTGATGCAAAAGATATCCTCGCTTACCTTCGACAGATGAAACCCGATGTGCTTCAAATCGCCCGTCGGACTCCGGACCGTCACGATTTTCCGTTCTTCATTGTTTCCCTCTGGCGGCCATCCTCCGGGGAAGGGCGGGAAAAGCAGCGTGAGCGGCATTCCAAGCACTTCAAGCTTGTCTCGGTCCAGGACTTTCGCCGCTTGCTGGTTGCAATAGGCGATGGACCCATCCCGAGTCACCACCAGCACCGCACTGGGCATGGCCTCGAGGATCAGGCATTGGCTGTTGAAGGAGAGGCTCAGCACATGCGATAAAAGCTGGCGTTGGCTTTCCAGACCATCTTTAGGGTTGGGAAGGGGGTTCAGCCCTGAGCCGACGGCCCTCTCCTGGAATTCCACTTGGAAAGGACCAGATTGCATCCCGCCAATGCCACCAACGTCATTTGGAGGCTTTCCCCGCGGGTCGCTTTCGGGGGAGGGTTGAGGCATGGAAAACCAGGCGGTGCAAAAACGATACTGCTTTTGTTGCTGGGAGATAACCAGCTAACCAAGGGGATAGATCATCTACCCTATTTCATATATTTTCAATTATTAGGCCACCCGGTGGGTTTTTTTCTCAAAACGCTACACTGAATGGCATTTTTCGCCGGAAGAGGATGCCCATGGCTCCTGTGGATGCGATCCCGCCCCTTGACCCTCCCCAGGCCAGAGAAATGGGTCTAGGTCAGTTGCGAGGCGTGCAGCTCCTCGCCAGTAAGTACGAAGCCGTTTTCAGGCTGGCACCCCACGCGGTGAATCTGACCCGCCTGGACGATATGAAAATTCTGGATGTCAACGATGGATTCCTTCAGATCACGGGCTACTCGCTGGATGAAACCATTGGGAAAACGGTATTGGAGCTAGGTCTGTGGGTGGACCCTGATGCCCATCAGGCGCTGGGCAGCCTCCTGATCGAAAAGGGCGGGTTCACCGATTTCGAGGGCAGCCTGCGGATGAAAGACGGCCGGGTGATCGTTGGCCTGATGTCAGGGCGGATCGTGGATGTGGATGGAACCCCATGCGCGATCACGGTGGTCCGGGATATCACAGAACAAAAAAGGACCGAGGAGGAACTCCACCGGCTCAATCGCGCCTTGCAGGAAAGTGAAACCACCTACCGTGGCATTTTCAATGCCGTGGCAGAAGGGATTTACGTACAGGACCGGGATGGGAAATTTCTCGATGTGAACGAGGGCGTTTCCGCTATGTATGGCATCCCGCGGGACAAATTCATCGGGCAGACTCCCGAAATCGTCACGGCGCCCGGAATGAACGATCTTCCCGAGGTGCAAGAGAAGCTTAGGCGGGCTTTCAATGGTGAACCCCAGCAATTCGAATTCTGGGGACGCCGCGCAAATGGCGTGGTCTTCCCCAAAGAAGTGAAACTCTACCCGGGCTCCTACTTCGGGCGGGAAGTTGTCATCGCCCTCTCCATGGACATCACGGAACGCAAGCGTGGCGAGGCCACCGTGCGGCAGGCTACGGAGCAGAACAAAGCCACGGCAAATATGTTGCGGCTGATGTGCGATAACGTGCCCGACCTGATCTGGGCCAAAGACAATGAAGGCCGGATCCTGTTCGTGAACAAAGCCACCTGCGACATTCTGCTGCATGCCAGGGATACGACTGAACCGATAGGTAAATCGGATCTATTCTTCGCCAAACGCGAAAATGCCGCGCACCCAGAACGCGCGGATTGGTTCACTTTTGGGGCGCTTTGCCAGGACTCGGATGCGGCCGTCATGAAATCCATGAAGCCCCAGCGCTCTGATGAATATGGCAATGTGCGGGGCGAGTTCCTGTATCTCGATGTCTACAAGGCGCCCTTCTTGGATGAACAAGGCCAACTGCTCGGTACGGTTGGCAGCGCCCGGGTGGTGACGCGTGAAAAGCAGATCGAAGCAGAGCTTCAGCGGGAGCGGGACCTGTTTCTGGCTGGACCTGTGGTGGTCTTCCAATGGCGGCCCTGCGAGGGGTGGCCCGTTTCCTATGTGAGCCAGAATGTAGCCGAGTTGCTTGGCTACACGGCCGATGAAATAACCGCGCCCGGCTTCCGCTATGCCACCTTGGTCCACCCAGGGGATGTGGCAAGGGTGGGTGAAGAGGTGGCTCAATATATACAAAATGGCGCACCCCATTGGCAGCATTCATATCGCGTGGTCACCAAACTGGGCGAGGTGCGCTGGCTCTCAGACCATAGTGTGCCCGAGCGGGACGCGGATGGCCGCCTGGTGGCAATCCATGGATACGTGTTCGACCGGACGGACCTCCATCAAGCTGAAGAGGCGCGGATCGCTTTAGACCGCCAGCTGCTCCATGCCCAGAAGCTGGAAAGCCTGGGCATCCTGGCGGGTGGCATCGCCCATGACTTCAACAACCTGCTCACCGCCATGCTGGGGAACTTGAACCTCGCAGAGATGAACCTGGCGGAAAATTCTCCAGCGTTGCCCTATCTGGCAACCATTGAAAAGACCGTGATGAAGGCCTCGGACCTTACGAAACAGATGCTCGCCTACTCGGGTAAAGGCCGCTTCGTGGTCATGCCCCACGACCTGAACACCGTGGTTCAGGAGATGCTCCATCTCCTCCAGGTCTCCATCACGAAGAAGGTCAGCCTGCAGCTGGACTTGGCTCCAGATCTTCCGGCTTTCCAAGCGGATGTATCGCAAATCCAGCAGGTGGTGATGAATCTGGTGACCAATGCTTCGGATGCCATGGGTGATTCCGAGGGAACCATCAGCATCGGCACTCGACGGATGGACCTCGATTCCAACTCTATTTCCGGTGCATTTCCCAATCAAACCCTCGCACCTGGGCCCTATGTGGTCCTTGAAGTATCTGACAACGGGTGCGGCATGGACCCCGAAATCCAAGCCAAGATATTCGACCCGTTTTTCACCACGAAGGTCTCCGGACGCGGCTTGGGACTTTCAGCGATGTTGGGAATTATCCGAGGCCACCAAGGCGGAATATTGATCCAAAGCGAACGCGGCAAAGGGTCCAGCTTCCAGCTCTATTTTCCGGCTTGCGGTGGGGTGCCCACCGTTAGGACCAAGGTGGATTCGGATTATCAGGGGCAATTCACGGGCACCGTCCTGCTGGTGGACGATGAGGAGGCCGTCCTGAATGCCATGGGCTCTGCCTTGAAACTGTTCGGGTTCCAAGTCCTCACGGCTGGGGATGGCATTGACGCGCTGGAGATTTTTAATGCCGAAGCGGGAAAACTCAAGATCGTGCTTATGGACATCACCATGCCTCGTTTGGATGGGGCGAGGACCTTTTTAGCCATGCAGAAGTCCCACCCTGAGATCCCGGTGATCCTGAGCAGCGGGTATGATGAGCATGATTTTTCAGAGGCATTCCAATTCAAGGGCCTTGCGGCGTTCCTTCAGAAACCCTACCAACTCAAGGAACTTCGTAAAGTGCTCTACCACGTTCTAGGGACGGACGTTTGAATAAGCAAGGCCCGGCAAAGTAGTCTGAAGGCCTGGAGTTTATTCGATGTCATCCCCTTTCACTGAAGTCCGCCACCTGAAATCCCTTGTAGGGGGAATCCGTCGACCTGCGGGGCTGGGTGCGCAATGCGCGCACATCCAAGACCCGCTTCATCGAGCTGCGGGACGGCTCGGGCTTTGTGCAATGCGTGGTGGGCGCCAATGAAGCGGATGCGGAAAGCTATGAAACCGCGGGCAAGCTCACGCAGGAGTCGGCCATATCGCTGACGGGCATCGTGCAGCAGCATCCAAAAACCGGCGAACCGGAAATCCTGGTGAAGACGCTGAGCCTGCTGGCGCCCTCCGTGGACTTCCCCATCACGCCCAAAGACCACGGCATCGAATTCCTGATGGACCACCGCACGCTTTGGCTGCGCTCGAAGCGCCAGTGGGCCATCATCCGCGTGCGCCACACCATCGTGAAGGCCATCCGGGACTTTTTCGACACCGACGGGTTCACACTGCTGGACGCGCCCATCCTCACGCCCAGTTCTTGCGAGGGCACCAGCTCGCTTTTCGAAACTGACTACTTCCACGAAGGCATGGCCTTCCTGAGCCAAAGCGGCCAGCTCTATCAGGAGCCTGGCGTGCCTGCCTTCGGCAAGGTCTACTGCTTCGGTCCCACCTTCCGGGCAGAAAAGAGCAAGACCCGCCGCCATCTCACGGAGTTCTGGATGGTGGAACCGGAAATGGCTTTCGCGGGGCTCGAAGATGTCATGCAGCTTGGCGAACGCATGACGAAATTCATCCTTCAGCGCGTGCTGGAAGGCAGGCAGGAAGAACTGAAAATCCTGGAGCGCGACACCGCGCCGCTCGAGACCGCGTTGAACGAATCCTTTGGCCGCATGAGCTACACGGACAGCGTCGCCAAACTGAAAGAGCTGGGCAGCGACATCAACTGGGGCGAGGATTTCGGCAACGACGATGAGACGATCCTGATGAACGCCACGGATCGCCCGCTATGGGTCCACCGTTTCCCGAAAAGCTTCAAGGCCTTCTACATGGCTTATGATCCCCAGGCGCCGGATCTCGCCTTGGGGGCGGATCTGCTGGCCCCTGAAGGCTACGGTGAAGTCATCGGCGGTGGGGAGCGCTCCTCGGACATCGACTACCTGCTGGCCCAGATCGAGCATCACGGCCTGAACCGTGCGGACTATGAGTGGTACCTGGACGTGCGCCGTTTCGGAGGTGTGCAGCACGGGGGCTTCGGCATGGGCCTGGAACGTGCCGTGGCCTGGATCTGCAAGCTGCCGCATGTAAGGGAGACTATCCCTTATCCCCGCATGATGGGCACGCTCAGGCCATAAGCGGGCTTTTCAGCGGCTCATCCCTCATAGCTGCATGACATGTCCGGGCAGTTTCGCGATGGCTTCCCGTAGGGGCTTTTCGGCTTCGGCGTGGGGCAGCGTGACCCAGAACGTATAGCTGATGTAGGCCCCTCTGCAATTGGCCTGGTGCTGTTCATCTCCATCCGCTTGCGGACCCAGGTGGAATTCGATCAAGCCAGCCACCATCTCGGCCTTCAACTCTTCCACGCGGCCTATGACCTTGATGGGAACGCGTTGAGGGTACAGGGGCTCAGCCATCTATTTTGCGACCGGAAAGTTGCGGTGCCGCAGCATGGACAAGAAAGCCTGCTCATCCTCGGTTTCAAAATGAAGCTTGAATTTAACCAGGATCTCGCCCAACCGCTGCCGCTGGCTGAGACCTTCAACTGATGGCTCGGAGATGGCTTCAAGCCCTGCGATGAAGTTCTGGTGGGCTTCTTCATGCCCAAAGGCCGGATCGTGATGGTGCCACGCCATGAGTTCATCCTCGGTGCGGACATGGGTGCGCGTCATCTCCAGAAAGGCGCCGAAAACAGAGCTGAGTTCCAGGTCGGATCCGGGAGCCTGGCTATCAAGACATTCGTGGATGCGGTTTGCCAGACGGACCAAGGTCTTGTGCTGGGCGTCATAGCCCAGCAAGCCTGTTTCGTATTGTTCTTTCCATTCGATGAAAGCCACGGTCAGTCCAAATAGCGAGGGAGTTGCTTCAGTGTGGCTCTCAATCTTGGAGGCCTTTGGAATTGATAACTAGAATAGTCAAGATAACGCCTTCTTCCTGACTTTCCAGTGCCGAAAATCTGGTCGAAATGCGTATTTGGCTTCTTTGGGCTGAGAACGTCGGCTGTGAGCTTCGTCACCTTAGTTCCTGAGGCTATTGACTTACTATCTGGACCACCGCACAAGTAGGGGAAGAGCGCTCAAGCCGCTTGGAAATATTAGGATTTGCACCGTGCCCCCTTTTGCCTTGGCCCCTTCAATTAAGGGCCGACCATCAGTCATCCAGCGAGCTAGCCATGCGTGTTGATCCCCATGCCCTGTTTCTGGGTCCCCAAGGCCAGAATGCTGAATTCCTGGAGCGTCTGCTGCTGGATGCCGTGCAGGATCATGTGCATTGGAGGCGGGGCTTCTTCCCGGATGATCCGGATGCGGTGGATCCTTTTCGCCAACTCAAACCTGATTTCGTGGTCACCCAGGCCAGCATCAAATCATCCCTGCGGCGTCTACTGGGGCGTTTGAAGGGCTCCGTGCCCAGTCACTCGCCAAGGTATCTGGGCCACATGATGGCGGATACCCTGATTCCGGCGCAGGTGGGCTTTCTAGCGGCCATGCTTTACAACCCGAACAATGTAGCCAACGAAGGCAGCCCCGTCACCAGTGCCCTGGAGCGGGAAGTGGCCCGGGATTTGGCGGAGTTGATGGGTTTCGATCCGGACCGCGCCTGGGGCCATCTCTGCTCCGGCGGCACCGTGGCCAACATCGAGGCCCTTTGGATTCTGCGCAATCTCGCCTTGGCCCCTTTGCGGCTTCCCAGGGGAAAGCCAGCGGGGGAATGGAAGGATGCAGCCGGTCGGCCGATCAATGCAAGGATGTCAGACCAGCTATTGGGACGCCTGCGGACTGAGACTTTGATGGCGCTGCACCGGACCCTTCCGCTCAACGCAGGCACTGTGCGCCGCGGTGGAGCGTTCCGAGTGCTGGTACCAGCCACTGCCCACTACTCCTGGAACAAGGCAGCGAATCTGCTGGGGATAGGCGAGGATCAGTTGCTTGCGGTGCCCGTGGATCCGACCCTACGGATGGACCTGGTTGCCCTTGAGCAGATGCTCGACAAACTCGCCAAGGAAAATCATCCGGTATTGGCGGTGGTGGGGATCGTAGGCACCACCGAGGGTGGTGGTGTGGATTCGGTGGATGGCCTGCTGGAGCTTCGGGAGCGCTTTGCGAAAACGCACGGGCGGTGGTTCTTCGTCCACGTGGATGCGGCTTACGGCGGCTATGCGCGGGCAATTTTCAGGCGGGGGGACGGTTCCTTCCGGGATGTGGGTGATAAAGACCTGGTGTGTCCCATGCGCAAAGAAGTCCATTCGGCCTTCGAAGCCATGTCCCGCGCCGAATCCATCACCATTGATCCACACAAGCTGGGGTTCATTCCATATCCTGCCGGGGCTCTGGTGCTGCGGGACGGGGATATGCGCACGCTCACCACTCAGCATGCGGCTTACCTGAATCCCGGCGAGGAAGATCACTTAGGCAGCTTCATTTTGGAGGGCAGTAAGCCCGGGGCCGCCGCCAGTGCGGTTTGGCTGGCGCACCGCACGGTGCCGCTGACCGAAAAGGGTTATGGAACCATCCTTAGCGAATCCTTCCGCTCCGCCCGCGGACTGGCTGAGCTGCTGGATGGGCGGATATTCGGGGATTACGAATGCCACGTGTTCGACTCTCCGGATCTCGATGTGCTGCTGTATGCCTTCGCTCCACGCAAAGTGAACACGCTGCACCGGGTGAACGCTGTGAATGAAGAAGTGCTTGCGCGATTCCGCACCGATCGCGCTGGAGATTTTTCCTTGGCGTCCACAAAATTGAGCCATCGCATCCATGGCCATGCGCCGATTCCTTTCCTGGCCCGCTTGGGGATTCCCGCCAAGGAATGGCGCAGCCAATCGCACCTTCTGGTCCTGCGCAGCGTGATGATGACGCCTTTTGTGGCTGACGCCCGAACCAAGGCCTTCTATCGTCAAGAACTGCTTCGGGCTTTGGAATCCCTCCTCGGTCCAAGTGAGCCGCCTGAACCTGCATATGCAATCCACCAGACCACGACTGCTTCCCACTGAACATGGCTCTTGGGCTTTTCTATTGTTGCCCACGATCTCGGCCTTGACGCTTCGGCCGAGCCTGCCGGGCCTGGGCTTGTTCCTGGTGGGCCTCGCTGGTTTTCTGGGCCGGGTCCCACTGCGCCGCGCGGTGCGTGGCCGGTCGTTGTCGTCTTTCGATGGGAAATGGTTGTCGTTTTATGGCCTGGTGGGTGCTGCAGGCCTAGTTCTGGCCTTGCGGAGTTCGCGGCTTGATTTTCTCCTGGCGTTGATGCCAGCGCTGCCTCTCGGAGCCTGGTTGCTGTGGGTGGATCTGAATGCCGGTGCGCGAAGCCTGGCCGCAGAGTGGATTTCTATCGCGTTGCCCGCGCTGCTGGGTGTCGCCATGATTCGCGCAGGGAACGGGACGTGGCCTTTGGCTGGCGCACTTGGGGTGGGAGGTTTCCTGAGCCTGGCCGCGCCTGTGGCCTATCTCCGGGCGCGCCTTGCCCTCCGGCGCGGAGGGAAATCATCCCTGGGCGCGGCGCTTTCGGTCCATGGCGTGGCAGGCCTCATCGCGCTGGCCATGCAGTTGGCTCTGGGGTTGCGATGGCTCTGGCCACTTTGGATGGGGATGCTCCTGCTCAGGGTCCTGCTCGAGCCTAAACTTGAACTTGCGGTTTTGGATGCGAAGGCACTGGGACTGCGCGAGTCACTTGTCTGCACGATTAGCGCATTCGCTCTGGTGCTTTCGTTGAAAGGGCTGCAATGAACTTTTCGGCTTCCGAACTTCTTAACCCGAACTCGAAATCATTTTTGGGAAATTCCTGAACAGAGCTGGATATATTGATTACGGACAACAAGGACTGAAATGCTTTTCACCGTCGCCAGTGGTTACGCCCTGCAAGCTCTCGCGCACATGCCCGAGGATGGTTCCTTCATGATGGCGAAGGATCTGTCGGAGCAATTGAAACTGCCGCCTCCATACCTTGCCAAAATCCTCCAGAGGCTTGCCCGGGCTGAAATCCTGGAATCCGTGCGGGGCCCGAAAGGGGGCTTCCGGCTTTCGCGGCCCTCCCACCACATCACGGTGGGGGAAGTACTGGTCGCCATGGAGGGGGAGGGCTCCCTGGACGCCTGCATCATGGGTTTTCCCGCCTGCGATTGTGACAACCCTTGTCCTATGCACGATGCGTGGTCCGCCGTGAAGGCCCAAGTGGAGTCTTTGATGACGTCGAACACCCTACGGGATTTGCAACTCACCAAAATGCGACGTACCCATCTACAATCTCCTCAGGCCCTACGCCGAGGACGGGACTAGGCATTCTTTGGAAAATTTCGAATGCTGGTTCGGTCTGAAGCTGCCATCGCCGATATTTGGGAGCCTGCCGATGTCCTTCTTTTCCTCTCTTGATCTGGAATTCCGGCCCCTCCTCCGCGCTGTCCTGACCACCTTGTTGTTATGCGGAGGCATCGCCCTCGGAAGCAGAGGGGGAAGGTGGCTGGATCCAGCGCTGCTGGGCTATCTGCTGGCATCAGTGTTCGCCTGCTTTGGTGTCGCCTATCGCTACTGGACATGGGTGGAACGCCCTGCGACCTGGATGTATTTTCGAGATCTGCTGAAGCGGCTGGCCAGCCCCAAGGCGATCATCTTGTTGCCAAAGATGGGCCTGCTTGCCCTCGATCAGATCTTCCTCCAGCGCTTCATCGGCAAGCGCTCCATCAAGCGGTGGGGCGCCCACGCGCTGATCGCGTGGGGCTGCCTGCTGGGCTTCTCCGTGACCTTCCCGCTGGTCTTCGGCTGGATCCGGTTCACTTCCGAAGGGCTCAACCAGGACCGCTACCAGGCTTGGCTCTTCGGATTCGGAACCGGCAGCTTCCCGGTCCACAGCTTCGCCGGTTTCATCGCCTTCCATGTCCTGGATCTCGCAGCCTTGATGGTGATAACCGGGTGCGTGCTGGCCTTCATCCGCCGCCGCCAGGACGAGGGCGACCTGGCGACCCAGCGCTTCGACCTGGACATCCTGCCGCTTCTCATCCTCCTTTCTGTGTCTATCACCGGAATTCTGCTTACCGTGTCCGAAAAGGCGTTGCAAGGACGCAATTTCGGAACGCTGGCCTACCTTCACGAACTGACCGTGATCCTCATGCTGCTGAGCCTTCCGTTCGGCAAGCTCTTCCATATCGTGCAGCGGCCCGCCCAACTGGGCGTCACCTTCTATAAAGCTTCAGGGGAAGCGGAAGGGCGGCTGGGCTGCAAGGCCTGCGGAATTCCTTTCATCCGGGCCAACCAGCGCAGGGATCTCGAAGTGCTTTTCAGCAAGCTGGGCCTCGAAGCGGCCAGGCATTCGGAGGACGTGCACCATCTGGATCTCTGCCCGAAGTGCAAACGCAGGCTGCTGGCGAAGGCCCAGGGAGTAAGGCTCGGTGGAGCTTTTGATCCCTTCTCGGAAATACCCGTGCCCGTGGATCCCATCCCCGACCTGCAGACTTTCCGGAGCCAGCCATGAGCACAACGCCCAAATCCCTGGCGGAACTCAGAGACGTGTACGGCCCCCACCTGAACCTGGCGCCACCGGGAGGCTGGGACGCGGATCTCGAGCCGGACAAGCTCGTGAAGACCCATTGCTGCTTCTGCGGCCAGCAGTGTGGGATCCAGCTCAAGGTGAAGGACAACCGCGTGGTCGGTTTCGAGCCTTGGACGGAGTTCCCCTTCAACGAAGGCAAGCTCTGCCCGAAGGGCGTCAAGCGGTACCTGCAGGGCAACCACCCGGACCGCCTGACATCGGCGCTCATGCGCACAGAACATGGCTTCGCCGAGGTGGACTGGGAAGCGGCCATGGCGCACACGGTCAACGAGATCGAGCGCATCCAGACCCAGTACGGCAAGGATGCCTTCGCGGTGCTTTCCGGCGTCTCCCTCACCAACGAAAAGAGCTACCTGGCCGGAAAGTTCGCGCGGCTGGGCCTGCAGACGAAGAACCTCGACTACAACGGGCGCCTTTGCATGGTGAGTGCAGGGGTCGGGAACAAGAAAGCCTTCGGTGTGGACCGGGCCGCCAACTCCTGGGCTGACATTGTGGGAGCGGATGTCATCTGGGTGACCGGCGCCAACGTGGCGGAATGCGCCCCCATCACCACGGACTACATCTGGAGGGCGCGGGATCGTGGGGCGAAGCTGATCGTTGTGGATCCGCGCATCACGCCGCTGGCCCGCACCGCGGATCTCGTGCTGCCGCTGAAGCCCGGCAGCGACTGCGCGCTGACCAATGGCGTGCTGCACCTGTTGCACAAATGGGATCTCATCGACTGGGAGTTCGTGAAGGCCCACACCACTGGCTTTGAGCAGGCTTTGGAAGAAGTGAAGGACTGCACGCCGGAGTGGACCTCGGGGCTGACGGGCCTGCCCGTGGCGGCCATCGAGAAGGCCGCGCGGATGTGGGGCGAGGCCGAGACGAGCTTCCTGCTGCACGCCCGCGGCATCGAGCACCAGAGCAAGGGGGTGGAGAATGTGCTCGGTTGCATCAACATGGTCCTGGCCACCGGCCGCATCGGGAAACCCAACTGCGGCTATGCGACCATCACGGGCCAGGGCAACGGCCAAGGCGGGCGGGAACATGGCCACAAGTGCGACCAACTCCCGGGCAATCGTGACATCGAGAATCCCGAGCACCGCAAGTACATCTGCGAGGTCTGGAACTGCACCGATGAGGAGTTGCCCGGAAAAGGACTGACCGCCCAGGAGATCATGAACGCGATCCATGCCGGCGAGATCAAGGGTCTGCTCAGCCTCTGCTTCAATCCGCTGGTGAGCCTGCCGGATACCGAGTTCACCCGGGCCGCCCTGGACAAGCTCGAGTTCTACGTGAACCTGGATTTCTTCCTGAGTGAAACGGCGCAGCATGCCGACGTGGTGCTTCCTGCGGCATTGCACGAGGAGGACGAGGGCACTACGACCTCGGCTGAAGGTCGCGTCATCCGCATCAACAAGGCCGTGGAGCCGCCCGGAGATGCCCGCGCGGACTGGAAGATCCTCGTCGAGATCGCCCAGCGCCTAGGCAAAGAAAAGTGGTTCGGCCACTTCACCAGCCCGGAAGCCATCTTCAACGAATTGCGCGTGGCGTCCAAAGGCGGCACCGCGGATTATTTCGGCATCACCTACGAGAAGATCGAGAAGAACCTGGGTGTGTTCTGGCCCTGCCCGGAGTTGGACCACCCAGGCACGCCGCGGCTTTTCGAGGGCGGGAAATTCTTCCACCCCGATGGCAAGGCCAAGTTCATTCCGACCCGCTGGCGGCCGCCGATGGAGGTGGTGGATGCCGAGTATCCCATTTGGCTTACCACGGGCCGGGTCGTCTTCCAGTACCTCAGCGGAACCCAGACCCGGCGCATCGGCTTCCTGGTGGAGCAGTGTCCACATCCCTACCTGGAGATCCACCCACGGCTCGCGGCCGTGCATGGCATCGAGGAAGGGGACGCCGTGGAGATCACCTCCCGACGCGGATCCCTGGTGCTTCCGGCCAAGGTAGTGAAGACGATCCGCCCCGACACGGTCTTCATCCCTTACCACTGGCCCGGCGAGCTGAGCGCCAACCGCCTCACCGCGAGGCACCTGGATCCCTTGAGCAAGATCCCCGAGTACAAGGTGAGTTCCGTCCGCATCGCCAAGACCACCAAGGACCGCTTCCCCGCCGAGCTGGCGGAGCTTCAGCGCATGGCCTTCGAGGCCCGGACCGATCAGGCGAACCTCCCTGAGCAGGTGTTCTGATGGTTTCGGATGAATACGGATTTTTCATCGATCCCCAGCGCTGCATCGGCTGCCGGGCCTGCGTGGGCGCCTGCGCGGAGTGCGGCACCCACAAAGGGCGGCCGATGATCCACCTGGATGAGATGGACCGCATGGAATCGCCGCAGACGGTGCCTACCGTGTGCATGCACTGTGAAGATCCCATCTGCGCCCAGGTCTGCCCGGCGGATGCCATCAAGCGGACCGATGACGGCGTGGTGCACAGTTCCCAGAAGCCCCGCTGCATCGGGTGCGAGAACTGTGAATTGAGCTGTCCTTTCGGCGTGCCGATCGTCTTCAGCGGCATGGAGCAGATGCTCAAGTGCGATCTCTGCTACGACCGCACCAGCGAGGGCTTGAAACCGATGTGCGCCACCGTGTGTCCCAGCCAAGCCCTGCTCTACGTGCCCAAGCACCAGGTCACCGAGATGCGCCGTTCCAAACCCGTGCGCGAGTTCCTCATCGGCGCATTGAAGGTCAAAACCCGAACGGCCGTGATGGTTCCCGATCCCGAGATCCCGCTCCACCTGGATGCGGCATTGCTGATCACAGGAGACTTCTGATGGCGCATTGGAAGGATTCTTTCCCCGTGGATATAAGCGGCGAATCCCGGTATTCCCGGCGGGAGTTCTCCAGGTTCCTGGCTCTGGTATCAGCGGGATTCACCGCGGGAATCGGCTACCTGTGGGCCCGCCAGAAACCCCTGGAGGGAGCGCCAAGCGGGGAGGGTGGCACAGCTGTGGCCGTCTGCCTGGATGCGGATTTGCTGCCGGGGCAGAGCCGCCTTTTCACATTCCGGGATGACCAGGATAAGTGCATCCTCGTGCGGACCTTGCAGGGTGGCCTGAAGTCCTACCGCCAGGTGTGCACCCATCTCGGGTGCGCGGTGCGCTGGGATGGCGCGCGTCTGGAGTGCCCTTGCCACCTGGGATTCTTCGAGGTAGAGCAGGGTTTTCCGGTGCAGGGGCCGCCCACCCGGCCACTTAGCGGGATTGCGCTCGAGATCCGGAAAGACGGAATGATCTGGGCGGTGCGGGACATCTCAAAACCCAATGCTTCGGGGAGGGTCGCCATAAATCGGCCAGGAACTGAACGCAACCAGGGGGAGATCACATGAAAAAGGCCAATCGATCCCAAATGACGGGTGCGGCGCTTGGGTTTGGTCTCCTGACCCTCGTGATCCAGCTTTATCTGTTCGAAACCGTGCTGGGTTCTGTGCTGGATGGAGAACGTTCGCTACTGGCGGGGGCCTTCTTCGTCTCTCTGGTTCTTAGCTCGGTAGCGCTTTTTCTCGCGTTCAAGGCTCCAAATCTGGATCGCTGACGCAGTTCCGTGGATTCTGTCACACCTTTCCTGAAATTCCTTGCGAAGGTCCAGGCTCACGCATTAAGGTTATTTAGGATCTATTGATCCTTTAATAATAAATCCTCTGAGCCGCTTACTTTCCTGATGTTGCTGACACCCAGGTGAAGCCCCCCAGAGCCTCTAGCAGGGATAACCATGGACCAGAAGGCCAAGTCTCTTTCAGCTCTGACCATGAGTACGCTGGCTTTCACGCTTTGCTTCGCGGCGTGGACGCTCAACGGTGTGCTGGTGACCTTCCTGGTGGAAAACGGTGTCTTCCGATGGGACCAGGCCCAGATCGGATGGCTCATCGGCATCCCGGTCCTGACCGGGTCCCTGATGCGCCTGCCCGTGGGTTTGCTTACGGACAAATTCGGCGGCCGGAAGGTCTACACCATCCTGCTGCTCTTATCGGCGATCCCCATGTATCTGTTGAGTAGTGTGGATTCCTATGCAGGTTTCGTTTGGGCCTCGCTCGGCTTCGGACTCAGCGGCGCGGCCTTCGCGGTCGGCATTGCCTTCACCTCGGTCTGGTTCAGCAAAGAACGCCAGGGAACAGCTCTCGGGGTCTTCGGCGCCAAGCGCTTAAGCAGCGCCATCACGAGCATGGGCGCGCCCTTGCTGCTGAAAAAATTCACCTTGGCTGGCACCCAAATTGAAGGGTGGCGCGCAGCCCCAAAAATTTACGCTGCAGCCCTGTTGGTGATGGCGGTCCTCTTTTTTGTTTTCACCTCCGAAAAAAAGACCGAGCACGCGGCTGATAAAACCTTGATGCAAATGCTCTCTCCACTGAAGCATCTGCGGGTCTGGCGCTTCGGTCTTTACTACTTCCTGGTTTTCGGATGCTTCGTGGCCTTGGCCCAATGGCTGATTCCGTATTATGTGAGCGTCTACGGCATGAGCCTGGCTATGGCAGGTCTATTGGCCGCCTGCTTCAGTCTGCCCTCGGGCCTCATCCGCGCTTTCGGGGGTTGGCTTTCGGACAAGTTCGGAGCCCGGACGGTGATGTACTGGACTTTTGGCATCAGCATTTTCGCCTGCGCTGCGCTGACGATTCCCCGCATGAGCATCGATTCACCAGGACCCGCGGTGCTGGCCGTGACCGGCGGAGAGGTAAAATCGGTCGAGAAGGGGAAAATACAAGTCGGTGATCTCACCTATGTCTACAAGGTGAAGGCCCAGGGCACAGGGTCCACAGATGACCGGGTGATGGTTTTCCCAAAATCAGAGTTCTGGCAGGACCCCGCCGTGGCAGTGGGCGAAAAGGTCAAAAAGAAGCAGATCCTAGCCAAGGGTTCCACGCACGTGTTCTTCCAGGCCAATGTATGGATCTTCACCATCTTGGTTTTCATGGTGGGGATCACCTGGGGAGTAGGGAAAGCGGCGGTCTACAAATACATTCCTGACTACTTTCCGACGGAAGTCGGCGTTGTGGGCGGTATCGTGGGGGTCATCGGCGGGTTGGGTGGCTTCGCGGGGCCGATCTTGTTCGGATACATGCTGAAAGCCACGGGACTTTGGACCACCATGTGGATGGTGCTCACCTTGCTGTCGCTCATCTGCTTGGTCTGGCTTCATTTCGTGGTGCGCCGCATCAACCGCGAAGAAGCGCCTGAACTCGTCCATCTCATCGATCACTCCAACTGAAGGGCACGGACACCATGGCCAAGCTGACCAACTGGAATCCCGAAGATCCCAAAGCCTGGGAGCAGGGCGCGTCGAAGACGGCTTGGCGGAACCTGGCCATCAGCGTGCCCAGCCTGCTCTGCGCCTTCGCCGTGTGGATGTTCTGGAGCGTGCTGACGGTGCGGATGAAAGAGGCCGGCTTCCCGTTCACTCCCGCCCAGCTATTCACACTGATCTCCATCGCCGGGCTGAGCGGCGCCACCCTGCGCATCCCGAGTTCCTTCCTGGTGTCCCTGGCGGGAGGACGGAACACCATCGCGCTCACCACGGCACTGCTCATCATTCCAGCGCTGGGAGCGGGCATCGCGTTGCAGGACCGGACCACCAGCTTTGCGACATTTGCAGTGATGGCGGCCCTATCGGGCATCGGTGGCGGCAACTTCGCCTCGTCGATGTCCAACATCAACGGGTTCTTCCCCAAGCGGCTGGCAGGCCTGGCCCTGGGCCTGAACGCGGGCGTCGGCAACTTAGGCGTCAGCATCATGCAATACCTGGTGCCCGCGGTCATGGGCGCAGCCATGTTCGGTTCGCTGGCAGGCGCGCCGCACCTCGTGGCAATCACCGGGAAACAGCTGTGGGTGCAGAACGGCGCCCTGGTATGGGTACCCATCCTGGCGGTGCTCGCGGTGCTGGCCTGGTTCTTCATGGACAACCGCGAAGGCCAGGACAGCGAACCGCTGGGCATAGCTTTGCTGAAGATCCTCGGCCTGCATCTCATCGGTTTCGCGGCCACGGCGGTGGGCGTGCTTCTGCTCCTCAACTTCAAACTGGGCCTGCTGGCGCAAATGGGGGTGCTGGTGCTCACCATCGTGATCTGCCTGGGCCTCATGAAGCTTCTGCCCGGCAAAATCAAGACTGGGCTCGATGCCCAATTCTTGATATTTCCGAAGAAGCACACCTGGATTATGACTGTGCTCTACCTGATGACTTTTGGCAGCTTTATCGGTTTCAGTTCGGCGTTGCCCCTGCTTATCAAGGAAGTCTTTGGGAAATTCCCTATGGGCGCCATCAATCCGAATTCGCCGAATCCGCTGGCTTATGCCTTTCTGGGCCCTTTGGTGGGGAGCGTTGTCCGGCCCATCGGCGGCATGCTCTCAGACAAGTTCAAGGGCAGCCGTGTCACCCAGTGGTCCACGGTGCTGATGATCATCGGGGCGCTGGGCGTTGCCCATTATGTGAAATTGGCTCAGGGGTCCATGACGCCCGAGGCCCACTTCGCGCCCTTCCTGGGATTGTTCCTGCTGCTGTTCGTGGCCACGGGATTGGGCAACGGTTCCACCTTCCAGATGGTCCCCTTCATCTTCGAACCCAAGCTCGCGGGGCCCGTGCTGGGTTGGACCTCCGCGGCGGCGGCCTATGGTTCCTTCATTATCCCTGCGGTATTCAAAACCCAGGTTGCCGCCGGGAAGGTGGAATATGCGCTGTATGGTTTTGCCGCTTTCTACGCCATCTGCCTGATCCTGAACTGGTGGTACTACGCCAGAAATAATGCCGAAGTGAAATGCTAGTTAGGCCTCTGACCCTGCGAGAATGATCCCGGATCCTGATACGAGGCCCCCATGCCAAAATCGCACAACCTTCCCAAGCCCCCTTCGGCCTACTCGGATTTCGTGGCTCGTTTTCCCAAGCTGGGCCAAGCATGGGAACTCATGGCTGAAGCTGGGAAAGAAGGCCTTTTGGATGAGCGGACCGCTCGTTTAGTGAAATTGGCCATTGCCATCGGAGCCCAGAAGGAAGGCGCCGTCCATGCATCAGTCCGGAAGGCGCAGGCCATCGGCATCACCCTTGAGGAGATGGAACAGGTTGTAGCTTTGGCAGCAGGTACGATCGGCCTACCCTCTGCCGTGGCGGCCCACACCTGGGTCAAGGAGGTCAAGGGGGGAGGGAAAGGCCATGGCGATTGAAGCCCCTCTTGGAATGCTGCTGCTTACCGGCGGCCAGGGCCGCCGCCTGGGTGGCTCCAAGCACGATCGGCCTCATCCATCAGGCGGTACCTGGGGTGGTCATCTGGTCAGGGTATTTCGCGAAGTCTTTCCAAGTGGCCCGGTACAAATTCTTGGCGAACCCTTGCCTGATATCGAGGACCTGAAGGGTCAGGGAATCACCGTGGTGTCGGATCCCCGCCAAGGTCCCGCCGTTGCGCTTTCCTCCTGGGCCCGGTCCGAGCCACCGCTGACGGTCCGCTGGTGGGTGGTTCCCTGCGATCAGGTGACATGGACACCTGAGGGCCTCTTGGCCTGGTACTCCCAGGCGGATGATGCGGATCCCAGCGGCCGGGGCTGGGTAATGGTCCGGGAGGGAGAACGGGAACAACCGCTCGGGGGGTTCATGGGTTCCTCGCTATTGCCTTCATTGGCATCGTTCACGGAAAGCCGTGTTCGGGATCTGGTGGCGCGCCTGCCCCGCTGTATTGTGAAAA
This sequence comes from Holophagaceae bacterium, assembly GCA_016722505.1. Classification (GTDB taxonomy): domain Bacteria; phylum Acidobacteriota; class Holophagae; order Holophagales; family Holophagaceae; genus JANXPB01. The sequence continues at coordinate 453,564 of JADKJH010000001.1, read as the reverse complement.
GCGATGCTTACCGTGGTCTGGATGTGGACGTGCCAGAGGATCTGCAAGCGTGGATAGGGAGTCGGCCTGGAGAGCCCTGACACACTGCTACGCTGAAAAGCCAGAGGTCAGCCCATGCCGAGCACAGAGTCTCCCCGCCACGAATTCGTCCCACCTTTTTTCCTGGGTTCTTGCGACCCGAGCGAGGCGGATATCGCGTTGTTTGGCGTGTGCTGGGACGGCACATCCTCCTTCAAGGCAGGCAGCCGGTTCGCGGGCTTCGCGGTGCGGGAGGCTTCCTTCGGCATGGAGGAGTTCAGCTTCTATCAGAACGGATCGCTCCTGGACATCAAGTACGCCGATTATGGTGATCTGTTTCTGCCGCCGGGCCAGAAGGCAAGGGTGTTGGAGGACATCGGCACCGCCGCGAAGGAGATCCGCGCCAAAGGCCAATTCCCCATCGCCTTCGGAGGCGAGCACCTGCTTGCTTATCCCCTCATCATGGCGGCCTTTGACGAACATCCCGATCTCGCGGTGATCCACTTTGATGCCCATGCGGATTTGCGTCCGGACCTCTGGGGCGATCCGTTCACCCATGCCACGATCCTGGGGCGCGTGGCTGACAAGATAGGCTTCCAGAACCTATTCCAGTTCGGCATCCGCAGCGGTTCGAAGGAGGAATGGGATCTGGCGCAAAAGCACGGCACCTTGCATCCCTTCACGAAAGATGAGATTGCCAGAGTGCTGGATTCCCTCGGTGACCGGCCCATCTACCTTACCTGCGACATGGACGTGCTCGATCCGAGCATCTACCCCGGCACGGGCACGCCAGAGCCTGGCGGCATCGACTATGCGACCTTTATCGCTGGATTGAAACAATTCAAAGGCAGACGCCTAGTAGGCATGGATTGTCTGGAGCTTGCGCCTCATTACGATCCCACCGGTGTGAGTGCCATCACCATGGCCAAAACCCTTAGGGAAATGATCATCCTGGCGGATTGGCGGAAGCGGTAGGTCATGAGGGATGAGTTATAAGGTTCAATAAGATGGCGGCCACTGGCCGCATCTTCTAGCGCGCCCCTCGTACCTGCTACTCGACCTCGATGGCCCGCAAGTCCTTGCCCGGTTTGAAGCGGATGCTCTTGCCTTTAGGAATCGCGACACTATCGCCAGTCTTGATGTTGCGGCCCATGCCCCGCTTGCGGGGGCGAGGCTCGAAAACGCCGAAGCCTCGGATTTCGATGCGGTCGCCATCCAACAGGGCCTGCTTCATGCGCTCGGTTAAAAGATCCACGGCCTGCAGGGCGGTGGTCCGAGAGCAGGGATACGCCTGCATGAGTGCATTGGCAATGTCGAGCTTGATCATGGAAACCTCGGTGCGGAGCACTTAGTCAGGCCAGGGGCGCGCGCTGAATGAAGGGAATTCAATACTCTAGATCAAGAAACAAAAAAAGTGCGGTTGATGTGGAAAAAATTCTATCGGCCAAGTCCGATCTTTAGGTCTGAATGCGGAGCGGGCAAAGGCGTGGTGGAGGTTTTAGGCGGCGAGAGGGATTCTGGAACTGCCTGCGGTGCCTTGCCGCCGGATTCCCGCCCAGCGCCCTGACTGATGGTCATCTGGTTTTCCATGGTCGCCCGGGCCGCGTCGCCAGCGGAAGAAACGCCTTCCAGCTTCAGCTTGAACTCGCCCACATTGGTGGCGCGCTTCAGGGCCTCCTCTTCGGTGATGAGATCCTGCTTCATCAGGAAATAGAGGCTCTGGTCAAAGGTCTGCATGCCGTATTGCGAGGTGCCCGCGGCGATGACATCGCGCAGGTTCTTGGTCTTGTCCTTATCCTCAATGCAGGTTTTGACGGTTTCCGTGGTGATGAGCACCTCGACCGCTGGAACACGGCCTTGCCCATCCGACCGGGGCACCAGACGCTGGCTGATGACCGCCTTCAGTACCGCCGCCATCTGCAGCCGCACCTGCTTCTGATGGTGCGGCGGGAAAACCGAAATGATGCGGTTGATGGTTTCTGTCGCATCCAGGGTATGGAGGGTCGAGAAAACCAAATGGCCCGTCTCAGCCGCGTGCATGGCGGTCTCGATGGTTTCAAGATCGCGCATTTCACCCACGAGGATCACATCCGGATCCTGGCGGAGCGCCGCGCGAAGGGCTGCGGAAAAACTCGTGCAGTCGGCCCCGACTTCGCGCTGGTTGACGATGCTCTGATTGTCCCGGTGCAGATACTCGATGGGATCCTCGATGGTGAGCACATGCTCGATGCGCGTGGCATTGATGAGATCGATCATGGCCGCGAGCGTCGTGGATTTACCTGAGCCGGTGGTTCCTGTCACCAGCACCATGCCACGCTGCTCTTCGCAGATCTTGGCCAGGACTTTGGGCAGCATCAGGTCTTCGATGGAGTAGATGCGCCTCGGGATGACGCGGAGCACCAATCCCACCGTGCCGCGTTGATTGAAGACATTGCAGCGGAAGCGCCCCAGGGCGGGCACGGAATAGGCCAGGTCGATGTCGAGATTTTCTCTGAATTTCGACTTCTGTTTGTCGCTCGCCATGATGCTGTAGGCCATGGCGATGGTGTCTTCCTGCACTAATCGCTTGAACTGGGTCATCGGCTGCAGGCGGCCTTTAATGCGGGCGACCGGATGGTTGCCCACTTTCAAATGCAGGTCGGATGCGCCAAGCTCGCAAACGGCGGTTAAGAGTTCGTTAATCTGCATGGGAGGTCTCCCAGGAACCACGGGTGTGAAGTGGAACCATCCTACTCCACCGCTCCCCAAGGCCGGTGCGACAAAATTACCTAGTCATCGTGATTTTTGGCCGGCATCGGGGGGGCATCGCAGTCTGGCCACAGAAGCACTGGCCATTTCGGGCCGCCGCCCCGCCGGCCGGGCCAACTCCCCGGCCCGGAGCGCCCCCCCCGCACGGCACAAAGCCGCATGTAACGGCGCCTGCGCCGTCCTCCGTTCGGCCTAGGGCCTCCAGCCCCACACACGTAGGGAGCGGGAGGGCGCACAGGGCCCGGTAACTGGAAGCGCCGTCCGGCATAAGGCGCCGTAACGCACTGGCCACAAAAGCACTGGCCATTTCGTAACGGCGCCTAAGCGTTAGGTTCGAAATCTTCACTAAGGGAATCTCGTGAAGGCTGGTAAAATCGAAGGTTCGGTCACCTTGATGCCTCCTCGCAGCGGCTTTTGGGGCTGGGTCGAATTTGCACCATATCCTCATGCCCTTGATGGGCACACCGTTCATTGGATGCCCATGACTCCTCTTGAAAAAATCCGTAATATTGCCATCATCGCCCACGTTGACCATGGGAAGACCACCTTGGTGGACGCCATGTTCAAGGGCGCCCACATGTTCCGGGACAACCAGAAAGTCCAGGAACGGGCCATGGACAGCAACGATCAGGAGCGCGAGCGCGGCATCACCATCCTGGCCAAGACCACGTCCATCCATTGGGCGGGCCATCGCTTCAACATCGTGGATACTCCGGGCCACGCTGATTTCGGTGGGGAAGTGGAGCGCGTGCTGTCCATGGTGGATTCGGTGCTGCTGGTAGTGGATGCCTTCGATGGCCCCATGCCCCAGACCAAGTTCGTGACCCGAAAGGCCCTGGCCCAGGGCTTGAAGCCCATCGTGGTCATCAACAAAGTGGATCGCCCCGGCGCGCGGCCCCATTTCGCCCAGGACGCCGTCTTCGAATTGTTCATGGAGCTCGGCGGCCACAGACGCGCAGCTGGATTTCCCCACGGTCTTCGCAAGCGCCAAGCTGGGCTACGCGATGATGGACGTGAACGACAACAGCGAGACGTTGGACCCTCTCTTCGACACCATCGCCAAATACTGCCCTCCTCCCAGCGGCGATCCCGAAGCCCCGCTTCAGATGCTTGTCACCTTGATGGACTACAACGATTTCGTGGGCCAGATCGGAATCGGACGAATCTTCAACGGGCGCATCAAGGTTGGTGAGAATGTCGCATTGGTAAAACGCGACGGTTCCGTCCAGAACCACAAGATCACCCAGCTTTATGGCTTCGAGGGCCTGACCCGCGTGCCCCAGACCGAAGCGGGAACCGGGGAAATCGTGGCCATCGCGGGCATTCCCGACATCCGTGTCGGCGAGACCATCGCCTCGGCAGAGTCCCCCATGGCGCTCGAATACGTGGATATTGACGAACCCACCATTTCCATGATGTTCATGGTGAACAACGGCCCATTTGCCGGGCAGGATGGGAAGCACGTGCAGTCCCGCCGCATCCGCGAGCGGCTCACGAAGGAGCTTCAGCACAACGTGGCGCTCCGGGTCGAGGACACCGAGACGCCCGATTCCTTCAAGGTCAGCGGACGGGGTGAACTGCACTTGAGCGTGCTCATTGAATCCATGCGGCGCGAGGGCTTCGAGCTTTGCGTGAGCCGTCCAGAAGTCATCCTGCACACCAACGAACAGGGTGAAAAGTTGGAACCCTACGAAGATTTGACGGTTGACGTGCCCGAAGCCTACATGGGCGTGGTCATGGAAAAGCTCGGCCAGCGCAAGGCCGAAATGCAGGACATGGGCCAGGAGCTGGGCCGTGTGCGCCTGCACTTCAAGATCCCCTCCCGCGGCCTCATCGGCTACCGCTCGGAGTTCATGACGGACACCCGCGGCGAAGGCATCATCAACAGCATTTTCAGCCACTACGGCCCCTACAAGGGCGAGTTGCCCGGCCGCAAGAACGGCGTGCTCATCAGCATGGAAACGTGCGAGACCGTCGGCTTCGCGCTGATGAATCTGGAGGATCGAGGCGTCATCTTCCTGCATCCGGGCACCAAATGCTACGAGGGCATGATCATCGGTGAGAATTCCCGCGAGAACGATCTCGTGGTGAACGTGGCCAAGGGCAAGAAGCTCTCGAACATGCGCTCCTCGGGCGCTGACGAAGCCACCCGCCTGACTCCGCCTAAGGAATACACCCTGGAGCAGGCGCTGGAGTACATCCAGAACGACGAACTGGTGGAAGTCACTCCGAACTTCATCCGCATGCGCAAACGCATCCTGGACGAAGCCGACCGTAAAAAGGCCGAGAAGCGCGCACAGGTTTAAATCACCGGGTGGTACAACAAACGGTTGCTACCGCACGGAGGGATTGATGATGGATGAGGGACCGGTGCCGATTTATGCCGCGCCCCCTCGCGCCACTTTCTGGCAGATGCTCGGACCCGGAGGCCTCATCTCCTTCGGGCTGGCGTTGTTGGGTGGGGGCCTGCTACTGGGCGTACCCGTGTTGTGGCGGCTCCGCCAAGTGCTCAAGGCCGCGGACGGCACTGAATTTCCACCATCGGATGTGATCCTGGTCCTGGGGCGGCGATTGCAGAACGACCGACCCACAAAGGTCTTTGAGGCCCGGCTGGATCATGCTGCGGGACTCCTGCGCGATGGCATGGCCCCACGGATCGTGATCGCTGGGGGGCTTACCGGAAAGGCGAGCATCAGCGAGGCAGAGGTCGGCAGGGAGCGCTTGGTCGGACAGGGCATCCACCCCGACAACATCCTGCTGGAGGATCGCAGCCAGCACACGCTGGAGAACCTTTTCAACCTGCGCGAGACCCTTCGTGAAGAAAACTTGAGCACCTTGATCCTGGTTTCCGATCCACTGCATCTGGCCCGGGCCGGGGCCCTTGCGCGCGGGCTGGGCCTGGCCCCGCGCTGCTCGCCCGCCACCGCCTGCCCACCCTTGCGCGGCAGCGCAGGATGGTGGGCCCGCGCCTGCTACGAAGCTTTCCTGCTGCACTGGTACCACACCGGCGTGGCGTATAGCCGAATCATAAAGTCTGAGGCCCAGCTGAAGCGGTTGACCTAGTTCAAAGGTTTTTTAGATGAAGGAGCCTTCGAGGGTTGAACTTCAGGGCTGTTGGGATCCACAGCAGGGGTTTCGGGAGCGCCTTTGCTGGTTCCGATGGCTCCCTTCTTTGCGAAGAGGAGATGACCATTGAGATCGAACCTGAAGGAGAACTGCCGAGCATCCGCCTCTGAGGTGAGGGTCCGAGGCGCATCTCCTAGAAAGAGGGAGTCCGCTTCGGTCAGGGTTCCTTCCAGGGGGTCCAGGTCTTTCCATAAAATCTCTGGGTGGGCCATCACAGGGGTGGTGGGAGCATTGCCCTCCGTTGCTGGAGTACCCGCCTTCTCTTTGGGCTCTTTTAGGCTCTCCTTGGGGGGATCAAGGACAGCCTTTTCCGAGCGCATGGCGATGAGCACGTGGCCATTCAACATGGGCTGGATTCCAAGCAGGACAGGCGGATGCTGGATCTTCCCCGCAAGGTGGTCATCGTCGAGGGAAATCAATCTGATGGTGCGGCTAGGAAAGGGATAGCCATCTTTTATGACCCAAAGAACCCCCGCATTCCAAGATACGACAAGGAAGGCCCCCGGCACCCGGATCGGATATTCAAGGAAGGGAGCCAATCCGTGGTAACGGCCAGATAGTTGAGTGGTGATAGAACTTTGGACCCCGCCCACGGCGAAAAAAACGGGGTAGTCAAGTTCGATCGGAATGACGGATTCTGGTTCCAGGGTGCCATCGTTGCGTTGGCGCCACCAGGAACATATGGACGCCTCGTTCCCCTTCGCAAATCCGAGATCGACATTCATGGCGAAAAATCGATCCGAACGCTCCGTTTCGTTGAGCGTAAATGGAACTCCCTGAATGTCATGGGGTCCATCAAGGGACGTGGGGAAATCCTGCCAAACACCCTCGGTGGATCGTCGCGAAAAGATAATATGTCCGGCCTTCAACTGAAGGACTGAAACCACCCCGTTCCAAATACCGATTCCAAGGGCCCCTGTGCGTGCCGCAGTGTCATTACGGGTGGGCGCCTCAATATCTTGGAATGTTCCCGTCCCGGGATCTCCGCACCGAATCCGGGGGCTAAGAAAGCTGGATTCCACTAATGAAGCACCATCCCAAAAGATTACGGGCTGATTGGAAATACCCGTCATTACCGATGGTTGGGCCACAAGACCTTGGCCGAAGAAAACCAACAGTAAATACATGAGATGGGGTGAATGACGCAGGTGCATTAATCAGAAAATACCAGGACTTTCAAAATATGGGATTTCATTTGAAAGCCAAAACTCCAATCATGCGAAATGGGCCTGGAATGGGACACTCTTCTTCATGCCCGGCCACCTCATCCTCATCCCCACGCCCTTGGGCAATCTTGGTGATCTCACGCATCGTGCGGTGCAGGTGCTGGAGGGGTGCGATCTCGTGGCCTGCGAAGACACGCGCCGCACGGGGGGGCTGCTGGCCCATCTCGGCATCGACAAACCCTTGCAGCGCTTCGATGACCACGCATCCCAGGAGGCCTTTGATCGAGTGACGTCTGCGCTGATCAACGGCCAGACCGTGGCCTATTGTTCGGACGCCGGGATGCCTGGCATCAACGATCCGGGCTTCGAGATCGCCCGGATCGCCAGAGAAAAAGGCATCAAGGTGACGGTGCTGCCTGGGGCTTCAGCGGTGACGCTGGCGGTGGTGGCCAGCGGTCTGCCCAGCCACGCTTTCAGTTTCTGGGGCTATCTGCCCAGCCGCAGCGAACCGCGCAAGACGATGCTGCTGAAACTCGGAAGCCAAGAGGAAACCGTTGTTGTTTTCGAGACGCCCCATCGCATCCACGAAACCCTTTCAGAATTGGTGGAGTTGCTTCCAGAGCGGGAGATCGCCCTGGGCCGGGAGCTGACGAAACTGCACGAGAGCTGGTACCGCGGCACTCCCGCGCAGGTGATCGAGCAACTGGGCAATGAAAGCCGCGGAGAGATGGTGCTGGTTCTAGCGGGTGCCGATGCCAAACGTACTGTGACGGAAATTCAGAGCGAATTTGATGGCACTGAATTGCCCGAATGGGCCGTGCGCTACCTCGACGCCGCCCGGGAAGGCGGCATGACCCTGCGCGAAGCGGTGAAACCCTTGGCGCGGCACCTGAAGGTCAGCGCGTCGGACCTGTACAAGCTGGCGGTGGAGTTGTGAGTTGAGAGTTGAAAAGTTGAAAGTCAAGAGATGAACCTTTCTGCTCTGAATCCAGACGAGGCGCTGCACCTTCGTCATAGCCGCGTCTATGCAGTGGCGGTGCTCCTCGCGATGGTGGCCCACACCTACATCAAGTGGCGGCTCGGCACATTGCCCGAGCTGCTCTGGGGTTGCAACGTGGCAAGTTTCTGCATCATCGCAGGGCTCTGGTTCCAATCTCCCAGGGCCGTGGCAGTGGGCTTTTTGTGGCATGTGTGCATCGGCGACCCAGCCTACTTGGTGGAAGTGATCCGAAGCGGCCATACGGGCTGGACTTCGGTGGTGGTCCACAGCCTTCCGCCCCTGGCCGCCTTTTTCTACCTGCGCCGCACGGGATTGCCCCGCAGCGCGCCCTTCTTGGCGCTGGTGCTCTTCATCGTCCTGGTTCCCATCAGCCACTATCTGACTCCGGCGACCCTCAACATCAACTTGGCCCATGACCGGCTCTGGTTTTTAAAAGCGCAATTCCCTGGCAACTGGAGCTACCGGCTCGTTTTCTGCCTCGGGATGTTCGGCATCTTGCTCATTGGAGATGCCCTACTGGCCCTGCTTTTGAAGCGGCCTCCCAAGTCGGCCCTGAATCCGTCATCCTGATGGGATGGATGAACCCGGAATCCTGAAAGCCATTGTGGAGACTTGCCGTCGCCTGCATGAACGCAACCTGTTGGCGGCGGCGGATGGCAACATCTCCTACCGCCTCCCCTTCAATCGCATCGCCATCACACCGGCCGGCATCAACAAGGTGAAACTGCGCGTCGAGGATATTGCTTGCATGCAGTTGAACGGAACGGTGATCAAAGGCAAACCCAGCAGCGAGCGACTTATGCACCAGGCCGTGTACCGTGCCTGCCCGGAAGCAAGCTGCGTGGTCCATGCGCATCCCCCCACGGCCATCGCGTGGAGCCTGGCGCGGCCGGACCTAGAATTTTTACCAGATGAAGCTCTGCCCGAGGTCATTCTCGCAGCGGGCCGCATTCCCATCGTTCCTTATGCAAGACCAGGCACCGCGGCCATGGGAGAGGCATTGGCAAGGTTCCTCCCGAAGCATCGCTTGATGATTCTGGCGCGCCATGGAGCGCTGTGCTGGGGTGAGACAATCGAGGATGCCTACAACGGCATCGAGAGGTTGGAGCACGTGTGCCAGATCCTGAAATCCGCGGTTGAACTTGGCGGGCTGCACCCGATGCCCAGCGATGAGGTGGCCGCATTGCGCGAACTGCGGATCAAGTCTGGTCCGAGGATTTTATGAGAGCCCTCCAATCCCTCGCTCTGCGTTTTGATGGCAAGCGGCTTTCAATCCTGGATCAGACCCTCTTGCCTGGGGCTGAAGTGTGGGTGGATGTCACCGATCCCAGGGCCATGATCGAGGCCATCCAGAAACTTAAAGTGCGTGGCGCGCCCTTGCTGGGCGTCGCGGCGGCGCTCTGTCTGGCCTGCATCGCTGAGTCTGGCGCCTCCCATGCGCAACTCGAGAGCGATGCGCTGTGGCTGCGCCGGGCGAGGCCTACGGCTGTGAATCTGATGTGGGCCCTGGACCGTTTGCGGCACGTGTTGGAGCGCGGCGGCTCTAAGGATGATCTGGTCCTGGAAGCTGAACACATTTTCCTGGAGGATGTGCTGCTTTGCGAGCACATGGCCGAGCACGGCGCGGGGCTCATCATGCGCGGCGAGTCTCTTCTCACGCACTGCAATACCGGTGGCCTTGCCACCGTGGGTGTGGGAACGGCGCTTGGCGTGATCCACAAGGCCCACCTGCAGAACAAGCGCATCCATGTCTACGTGGACGAAACTCGTCCCTTGCTCCAAGGGGCGCGGCTCACGACTTGGGAACTGGAAAAAATGGATATCCCCCACACGCTCATCACTGACAGCATGGCGGCCATCCTGATGCGTGAAGGCCGTGTGTCAAGAGTTCTCGTAGGGGCCGACCGCATCGCCATGAATGGCGATTTCGCCAACAAGGTGGGCACCTATGGGCTTGCCGTCCAGGCCCATTTCCATAGTGTTCCCTTCCACCCTGTGGCGCCTTACTCCACCGTGGACACCCATTGCGCGCGCGGCAGCGACATCCCCATCGAAGAGCGCGGCGCCCCAGAAGTGCTGGGTTTCCAGGAGCTGCAATGGGCGCCGGAAGGGACGGATGTTTTCAATCCTTCTTTCGATGTGACGCCGGTGGAATTGGTGACGAGCCTGGTTCTGGATCGGGGCGTCATCAGCCAGGCGGAATTAATGGCCGGGAAGCTTGCCGGAGGCGTGTGAAAGGCCTCAAATCACTCGCAAATACTTTGTCTCCCCTGCTTCCATCCCGCCTTCTGGAATCCACGCGCAGGCATCAGCTTTCGCCAGCGTGATGAGGTCTCCGCTGCCTTTGGAGCGCAGGGGCGCCAAGTGATCACCCCGAAGCGCGCAGGGCAGCAGTAGCGGGCGCTCTCCATGATTCTTCACGGCTTCTACGAGATGGCCTCGGTGCCATGGATCGGGTTCAGAACTGCCTTCGAGACGGCTGAGCACCACGGGTAAAAACAACAAGGCGTTAAGGTAGGCGCTTTGGGGGTTTCCCGGCAGACCCAGGATCACATGATTGCCAAGAATGGCCACCAACATGGGTTTACCCGGCTTCAAGCGGATTTTGTGAAAGAGGATAGTGGCCCCGAGTCCCTTCAACACTGCGGGTAAATAGTCCCGTTCGCCCATGCTCACGCCGCCGCTGGTGAGCAGCACACGCACGTCACCCAGATTCGAGAAACGCTCTCAAAGGGCCTCTTGATCATCCGGCAGGCTGGGCAGTTTTCTCGCGTCCGCGCCCAGGCGGTGGGCGAGGGCGGTGAGCATGGGGCCATTGGAATCGCGGATCTGGTGGGGCAGGGGATCACCCACAAGCTCATCCCCGGTGCTCGCGATGCCCACTAGGATGCGGTGTGGGATTTCAAGGCTCATTCCCGATTGGGCCGCAAGGCCCACACGGGCCGCCGTGAAGGGACCTCCTTCAGGCAGAAGCAGTTCCCCGGCCTTGGCTTGGGAGCCTCGCACGCGGATGGCTTCACCGGGCTTCGGAGCTCTGCTGGGGACGAGGGTCTGCCCTTCAATACGTAGCTCTTCGATAGGCACCACCGCATCCGCGCCCGCAGGCACGGCGGCGCCGGTCATGATGCGCACGGCTTCACCTGGGCCGACCTGGAATATCGAAGCATCATCTCCCGCGAAGAGGGTGCCGATGACAGTTCGCGGCGCGCTCCCATCAGCAGAGCGCAAGGCTGCGCCATCCATGGCGCTGCGATCCAAAGCCGGGTCGTCCCGGTCTGCGGTGATCAGGGACGAACCCATGTTCGGGATGGCCCCGCGGAGCAGGTCCAGAGCATCATCCAAGGGCAGCAGGGGTTCGTTCATTTCCCGATCTTACGACACTCGTTCCGCAACCGATTGGAGAGCGCCACGCCAGCCGCTCAAGCGGACGCCAGGGGCCTCCAGCCGCGTGAGGGTCCAGCAGACATGGGTTCCGCGTCCTTGCAGTTCCCGGTGGTCCGAGCCTGACGCCTGATGGAACCAGTCGCCAGCCACGCCATAGCACATCGAGTCTTCAACACGGCCTGACAATACGAGCACATGCTCATCGGCTTCATGGTGATGGTCCGGAAAGCGCTGCCCCGGAGGTAAAAGGATCATATGCAGGCTGGCGCCTGTGTTGGGGTCCTTGGTGAGCACGGCGCTGCTGCAACCATTCAGGAGGGTTCTGGTCCACCTCCAGGTTTCAGGCGGAGGAAGTTCCTTCAGCACGGATGCAGGCAAGAAGGGTTCAGCCGCAAGTGCGCCACACTGCTCCTGGATGGCGCCATAGGCTTGAGCCATCAAGCGCATTGGCTGATCCGCCAAACCTTCGGCCAGGGCCTTTTCCACAAAGGCTGGAATCGGATGGGCAGAACATCGTTTGATCGGAGACCGGTCCATTGCGGTCAGGCGGCCGCCAGCCTGAAGTCTTGCCAGAACGGCATCCAAGGCGCTTCTGGCTTCGGAAGAAGGCACGGCGGCATCATCAGAAATGGCGCGCTGGAATATTTGGGGTATGGCTTGCAGTGACTCCAGCATCCGTTGGCAGGGTTTGCACAATTTGATGTGGATCCTGAAGCGCAACAGCAGGCCGGGAGGCAGCGCGGACTCCTGATAATCCGGGATGAACCGGAGGACATCCTCGCAGGTGAGCAGCGGAGTCATGGACGACCCCCTTCCGGTCGTTTGGAAGTGCCGGAGCTTCCGTCCGCGCGGACCTGGGCCGCAAAAGCGACCAAGTGCCCCCGCATGCCCAGATGGGCCCGATGCAGACGCTGGCGCACCAGATCGCGGGAAATCCCCAGGTGCATGGCGATATCCTCTGTGTCCCAGCCCTCCAGATCCTTGAGCACAAAAACCGCTCGCTGATCGTCCGAGAGCCGATCCAGGCCCTCGACGACCTTGGCTCGCAGTTGCAGACGTTCAGCCATTTCCAATGCCTCCGCGTCCTGACGCCACGCCAGGACAGAATCCGTATCCTTGAGATGCCCGTCGTCGCTGAAACGTGGCTGAAAATTTTCAACGGAATCTTCACGGCGCCGCATGCGTGAGCGCCGGAGCATCAGGGCTTCGTTCACGCAGATGCGATAAGCCCAGGTGCTGAATTTGCTCTTGCCTTCGAATCTCCCCAATTCCAGGTGGATGCTTAATAGGGCCTCCTGCAAGGCATCCTGGGCGTCTGTGGGATCGCCAAGGATCCGCTGGATTACAGAGAACAACATGCCCAAGGAGGGTTCCACAAGTTTGGCGAAGGCCTGGCCGTCCCCACTTCTTGCCGCAGCGATCAGCTCCTGTTCCTCGGTTGGATCCATAAAGAGGATCTTAACGCGGATGGCTTACCTGATGAGCCTGGGAAGCCGCACGGTAAAACTGGAACCCAATCCCATGCCTCGGCTGGCCACGCGGATCTCGCCGTGATGCCGCAGGATGATTTCCTTGCTCAGGAACAGGCCGAGGCCCGACCCCGGCGCCTGTCTCGTCAATTCATCACCCACGCGGTAGAAGGGCTGGAAAATCCGCGACATTTCCTTCCCGGCAATGCCATTGCCCCGATCAGAAACCACGATGAAAACATCGTCGCGGTCGCCATCCAGGGTCACGGTGGTCTGCCGGGGTTCACCGGCATATTTGTAGGCATTGGACAGCAGATTTTCGATGACCGTTCCCAGTGCTTTTGGATCGGCCATGACCCAGATATCCCGGCCCAGTTCGATGGTCAGGTTCAATGCGCCAGGCCCCAGGCGATTTTCCATCCCTTCGCAGACCGTTCTAAGCCATGGTTCCAGGTCCACGGGCTCCAGCCTGAGTTCCAAGCTCCCGGCCTCAGCCCGGGCTGCCTCCAGGAGGTTGCTGACGAGTTCGGTGAGGCGTCCCAGATCCTGACCCATCAGATCGTGGATGCGCGCCTTTTGTTCTTCATTGAGTTCCCGGGCGAAAAGGGTGTCGGTCCAAACCTGCAACGCCGCGATGGGCGTCTTCAATTCATGGGTGACGGTGGCGATGAAGTTCCGCTGGCGCAGCACGAGCTCCATTTCGGTATTGAGCTTCCGATAGATGTAGATGAGCCCAAGCAGCACTCCCAAGGCCATGAAGCCGCCCTGGGCCGCCACAGCCCACAAGGCCAGACGGCGCTGCCGGGCCATGGTGTCCAAGGGATCCTTGCGGAGGGTGATGTAGGCGGAATAGTCGAAGAGCGGCGGGTCGTCGTCGGCCACCGGCTCGGCCACCACGGCCACGTAGGGGAAATGCGTCTCGATAGTGGTGCGTCTGGTTTCCTGCGGAGGCAAATTGACTTCCTGGGCCTCCACCACCACGCGGCCTTGGATGGTCGGCCCTTGTCCCACGGCGGGGAAAGCGCGCAGCCTGGCAAGAATGTCCTTGGTGTCCATCTGCCAGGCTTCGGCGCGGCCCGCCTTCAACTGGCTGATGCGCGCATCCTGGAATGCCTGGGTCTCACGGACTTGCAGGCTGATCCACCAGCCCAGCTGGGAGCAGAGCAGCAACGCCACGCTCCAGAAAATGATGCGCTGCGTGCGGACCCTGCGGAGGTGGACTTTCATGAGGACAGTATGGGGTGGAATGAGGGGCGAGGTTTGAGGTATGAGGGGCGGGCCCAAGGCCCGCTAGAGGATGCGGCCTTCGGCCGCCACCCCTGAACCTCCCACCTCACTCCTTGGCAGTTCCAGCGGGTAGCGTCATGCTGGTAAGCCATGAACCCCAATCTAACTCCGATCCCGAAACCGGGAACTCCAACTGGTGGAGTGGCCAAGGGCGAAGGCGGACTTGTCGCTAGCGGTGGCCAACGGGTGGCGCAGGCTCCAGAAGCCAAGGTGGAAGCTTCAGCCAAGGTGTTGGCGGAGCTGGTGCAGGCCCAGCGCCAGTTGAGCCAAGTGACCCTTGAACTGAGCGAACTGAAGAGCAGCTTGGGGCGGCGTGGCCATCAGATGTCCGTGTTGCAGCATGTGGCGGAGATATTGGCCGCCACGACCAAAGCCACCCAGGTGGCGGATGTGGTGTCGGACGTCATGGTCCAGGAATTCGGCTCCAAACGTTGCCTGGTGTGGGTGCTGGAAGATGGCGGAACGAACTTCCAACCTCGAAGCGGATTCGGCATCGCTAAATCCGAGTGGACTGAATTGCGTCTCCCAGCGCCCAATCCCTTTCCCGATTCACCCATCGTGCTCTACCAGTGCCAGTGGCTGGAAGGCAATCTCGAGAGTCCGGCCATAGAGAAACTCAAAGCGGACGCCAATACCCGGATTTTCTTTGTGCCGTTCGAGAATCAGCTGCTTGTCATGGGCTTTGCCATTCTGGCCCTGCCCGCGGGGCATCAATGGCTGGAAGAGGATCTTGACGCCATCTCCATCCTTCAGCAATTGGCGGCCGTGAGCATCTACAATGCCTGGCTTTTCAGGGATCTTTCAGAGCAACGGGATGCTTTGCAGAGCCAGACTCTGGCCCTGGAAAAAGCCAATACCGCCCTCCGGGATTCGGATCGCATCAAGAGCGAATTCCTGGCCCTCACCAGCCATGAGCTGCGGACGCCGCTTACCGGCATTCTAGGATTCACCCGCTTGGTGATGGACGGCCTTTACACCTCTGAAGCTGATATGAAACAGATGCTCCAGGCGAGCTACTCCAGCGGAAAACACCTGCTAGAACTGTTGAATGACATTCTGGATTTGGCCAAGATCGAGAGCGGCAAGCTGGAGGTCCGTTGCGAACCCATGAGCCTTTATGTGGCCGTGGAAGAAGTCCGTCCCATCGTCGAGGCCTATCCTCGCCACGAAGGTGTATCGTTGATCTTTCCGACCAACCTTTCGGAAATTCCAGAGGTCATGGTGGATTCCGGCCGTTTGCAGCAGGTGCTGTTGAACCTGCTTTCCAACGCCCTGAAATTCACCAAGGAAGGCAGCGTGGAAATCCGTGTGGAGCGTGGCCCTGGCGTGGCGATGGTGCATGTCGTGGATACGGGAATCGGCGTCAGTTCCGATGCCCAAGAGCGGCTCTTCCAGAAATTCGTCCAGGCCGAAGGCGGCCATGCGCGGGAATACGGTGGCACGGGTTTGGGCCTTGTCATATGCAAGCGCCTGATGGAAATGATGGGTGGGACCATTTCGCTTGCCAGCGAGGGACAAGGCAAGGGCACCACCATGACCTTGACCATGCAAATCGCCTAGGTCTGGCCTGGGACTGTTGAGTTAAGGCCGCCATAAGCCATGGGAAGGGCTTACATTCTGTTTGTGCCTTTCACGGTTCAGCCTTCTCAAAGCTGACGGTATTGAGGCTCGGCCACTGATAGTAGACTCGAAAGTCCAATGTCCACCACCCAACCCATGCCCATCCAGCCCTCGCCCGATAAAGGCCGGGATCGCACGTCCGGCGACTTTGACTCAGCGGTGGAAGCTTGGCGGATGGTGTTGCAGGCGGACACCAAACTGGAACAGATGACCGAGACCGTGAATGGCCTGATGGGTCAGCTTTGGCAACGCAGCCGGCAGATGATGCGGATCCGCACATTGGCGGAACATCTCTCCATCTCCGGGCGGCCCAAGGATCTGGGTGACCATCTGCTTGGCGCCCTTTATGGAGAGCTCGGTTGCGTTCACGGGATGATCTGGCGTTTGGCCGCCACGAATTTCGAAGCCGTAGCCTCGCTGCGATTGGAAGATATAAATCTGGACAACCATACATTGCCTGCCCCCAATCCTTTCCCGGATTCGGCCATTCTGCCTTTCCAGGCCCAGTGGCTGGATTTGAGAATGCTGCCCAAGGCCATCCAGCTCCTGCGGGTGGATGAACGCACCGAACTCTACTACCTTCCTTTTGAATTCCAGGTCAACCTTTCCGGGTTCGCGCTCTTGGCCTTGCCTAGGGACCGCGTTTTCTCCGAATCCGAGCAGGAATTCCTGAACGTCATCCAACGGATGACCGCTTTGGTGCTGGACAACACCTGGCTCTACCGGAATCTGGTTGACCGCGAGGAGAAGTTGGAAACCCTGGCGCTTCATCTGCATGCGCAGAAGGAGGAACTCGCGCAGGCACATCGCACCCTGCGCGATGTGGAGGCCACGCGCCTTGCCTTCATCTCTTTCGCTGGAGAGGCGCTCAGGAAACAGCTCACCAGCCAGCTCGGGTATCTTCGCCTGCTGACAGATGGGGCAGGAGAGGAAGATGAGCGCGCAGCCTTCTTGAAGGGGAGCAGCGTCCTGGGATCCCAGATGCTCGAGGTGCTGAACGACCTGGTGGAATGGACCAAACTGGCAGGCGGCGCTCCCATGGAGGAGCCTCACGCCTTGGAACTTGGCCCCGTGATAGACGAGCTTAAAATGGTGTTCGGCACTTTCCCGGCGAAGCCACATGTCCTCATTGATTGGCCTTTCACCGAAGGGGTTCCGGAAATCATGGCCGATCCTGAGCGGCTCAAGCAGGTGCTCCTGAATCTTTTATTGCGCGCTCAACACGATCTGGACCAGGGCTTCATTCCTTTCTGGATCGAGCGGGTGCCCCTGAGCCTTAATTTGAGCCTTCGGTTGCGCATGGCCAAGCTGGATCCAGCCTTGGCTCGGGCCGCGCTCACGCCCCATGGTTTTGATGCTGGTTCGAATTTCGCGCAAGGGCAGGTAGGCGCCGGGCTAGGGCTTGTGATGGGCCATCGGATGATGAAAGCCATTGGGGGCAATCTGCGCGTGGATCCCTCTGAGGAAGGCGGCAGCACCATCAGCGTGGATGTGCCCATGGCGTGAACTCAGGCCGTGACCTATGAGGGGTGAGCAAATTTGGCGGCGCCTTCGGCGCATCTTAACTCGTACCTCTCACCTCATACTTCAGGACTTTCCCTCGCTATTCCTGCATTTCCAGGCTATTCTGACTGATCGTGCTTGATGGAGCCCTGCCGGTCTGCGCTCCTTTTCTCAATCCGAACCACCTTTTTCTAGCCCTGACCGGGCCTGCGCGGAATCAGCGCTGGCGGGCCTTCCAGGAGCTATACATGTCTTCCTTCGATACCCTCGGCCTCAGCGCCGAGCTGTTGCGTGCGGTCAAAGACCAGGGTTACGAAACCCCCACGCCCATCCAATCCAAAGCCATTCCCGTCGTGCTGTCGGGCCGCGATCTGCTGGCCGCCGCGCAGACTGGGACCGGCAAGACCGCCGGCTTCGTGCTGCCCATCCTGCAGATGCTCACGCCCGAGCTTTCCAGCAGCACCAGCCCCGCCCGCCATCCCATCCGGGTGCTGGTCCTCACCCCCACCCGCGAACTCGCCATGCAGGTCGAAGAGAGCGTGCGCACCTATGGCAAGCATCTTCCCGTGCGCTCCACGACCGTGTTCGGCGGCGTGAACATCAATCCCCAGATCCGCATCCTCCAGGGCGGCGTGGAGATCCTGGTGGCCACGCCCGGGCGCCTGCTGGACCACCAGGGCCAAGGCACCGTGAACCTCCGCCATGTGGAATTCCTGGTGCTGGACGAAGCCGACCGCATGCTCGACATGGGTTTCATCCGCGACATCAAGAAAATCCTCGCGCTGCTGCCCACCAAACGTCAGAGCCTGCTCTTCAGTGCCACCTTCAGTGACGAGATCCGAGGCTTGGCTTCTGGATTCTTGAAGGATCCCGTCAGCGTAGATGTTGCCCCGCGGAATTCCGCCATCGAACTCGTAGAGCAGATCGTCCATCCCGTGGACCGCGAACGCAAGCGCGAACTGCTGAGCGACATCATCCGCGAAGGCCGCCTGGAACAGGTGCTCGTGTTCACCCGCACCAAGCACGGCGCCAACCGCTTGAGCGACCAATTGGAGAAGGATGGCATCACGTCCGCCGCCATCCACGGCAACAAGAGCCAGCCGCAGCGCATCAAAGCCCTTCAGGATTTCAAGGGCGGCAAAGTGCGTGTGCTGGTGGCTACTGATATCGCAGCCCGTGGCCTCGACATCGACCATTTGCCACATGTTGTGAACTACGAATTGCCCCAGGTTCCCGAAGACTACATCCACCGCATCGGCCGCACGGGCCGCGCCGGCGTGGAAGGCCAGGCCTTGAGCCTGGTCTGTGTGGACGAATCGCGGCTGCTGCGGGACATCGAGAAACTTCTGAAACTCGATATCCCGAAGGTGGTGATTCCAGGATTCGCACCTGATCCCGCCATTCGGGCCGAACCAATCGAAACCGGGCGCCGTACGGGTGGCGGTGGTGGAAGGTCCGGCGGTGGACGGCCTGGAGGGGGTGCCCGTCCTGCAGCTTCAGGACGTCACGATGGCGCCCATCACAACCGCCCGAGCACGCGCGGAAAGTAAGCCCGCCTCTGATAGGCAACCGGCCCTCGTGGATCCTAAAGTTTGGACACCACGCGATAAACGTGTTTAGAGGGTGTTTTAAAATAAATCATGCGGTCAATCTTGCCAGCATCAAACGTGTCATAGCGAGGTAGATCAAGGATTCTACTGACTCACAAAGTTGTTCATAGTCCTTGCTAAAGCGACGGTAGCGACCGATCCATGCGAAGGTGCGTTCCACGACCCATCGCCTTGGGAGCACTTGGAATCCTGTTGGAAGAACGGGAGGCGGCTCTATGCCGGCTGGCAACCAGACACCCCGCTTCCAGGATGGTTTCCTGATGATCTCCGTCCGCCATCCGACCGTGTCCTTGATCCAACGAACAAGCACCCCCTTGGTACCCTCCATCCGCGAACAGCAAAGAGGCCCGCGGGCATTGCCCCTTTGCAGCCTTCAGCAAAAGACGCGCGCCGTCCCGGTCCTGAATGTCCGCTGGGTGCACCTTCACTTTGATGAGGAGCCCTTGCGTATCCGTGAGAATGTGCCTCTTCCGGCCTTTGACTTTCTTGCCCGCGTCGTAACCGCGAGGGCCCCCTTTTCGGTCGTCTTGACCGATTGGCTGTCGATGATCAGGGCCGATGGATGAGGCTCGGCCCATTCCGATCCGAACATACTCCCGCAAGGTGCGATGCACTTCTTCCCATGCGCCTTGGTGCTTCCACGCTCGGAATTGGCTGTAAACCGTCTCCCACGGTGGGAGGTCGTGGGGCAACATTCGCCAGGAGCAACCTGTGCGAAGCAGGTAAAAGATTCCGTTGAGGAGTTCGCGCAGATCCTGCTTGCGCGGCCTTCCGCGAGGATCTTTCTTGGTCGGGAGCCTAGCTTGAAGGATCTCCCATTCTTTATCGTTTAGGTCGCTAGGGTAGGGTTCTCGGCTCATACCCAAATTTAGGATCCAGTGGCCCTACGTGCAATATTATTTTAAAACACCCTCTTATACCAAGTTGCATTCAATAGAGTATAACCTATATTGATGCCAGCCCCAAGGAGCTGGCATGAAAAACCTCATTTCGCCTGACCGCCTCACCATCGAATCTCTGGCCGATCGGCTCAAGAAAGCTAAGGGTCGGCCAGAGTTCCAACGCATCCAGTGCGTACTCATCCGTGTAACCCTGGGCAGCACTGCGCCCGAGATCGCGCGGCTGCTGGGGTGGGCCGCCACCACGGTTCGCAACATCCACTCCCAATGGGCCAAGTCAGGTGAAGCCATCTTCGAACTAAAGAGCAAGGGTGGACGTCGGAACCAGTACCTGAGTGCCGAAGAAGAGGTGGAATTCCTACGCCCCTTCCTGGCAAAAGCCGAGGCAGGCGGCCTACTCAGTGCCACGGAAGTGCAACTGGCCTTTGAGGCAAGGATTGGTTGCGCCGTAGCCAAAAGCACCATCTATCGCATGTTGGATCGCCAGGGTTGGCGGAAGGTCGCTCCGCGCCCCAGGCATCCCAAAGCTGATTTGGCGGCGCAGGCCGCCTTTAAAAAAACTCGAAAGCGAGATCCAAGAAGAAGTTGAGCGCCAAGCCGAACAAGGTCGGCCTGTCCGGCTGATGTTCCAAGACGAAGGGCGGTTCGGGCTGCTTGGCGACCCGCGCAGATGCTGGGCTCCCAAGGGCATCCGCCCGGTGGTTGGCGCCCGCTTGGTGCGGCAATACACGTATGCCTTCAGCGCGGTCAGCCCCCACGATGGCGTGATGGACAGCCTGGTGCTCCCTTTCGTGAATGCCGAGACGATGTCAATGTTTCTGGCGTTGGTGGCCAGCCGACATCCAAACGATTTCATCGTCATGGTCATGGATCGGGCGGGGTGGCACATCGCGGAGGCGCTGGAGGTTCCGGCCAACATGCGGATCGTGTTCCTGCCACCTTACAGTCCGGAGTTGAACCCCGCTGAACACATCTGGAAAGCGCTACGGGAGGGCTGGTTCGTCAACACTGTGTTCAGGAACATGAAGGCGGTTGTTGATACCCTCTGCCAAGGCATCCGAGCCCTCGAATTTAACTTCGAACGCACTCAAAGTCTTACTGGCTTTGATTGGATAACTTCTATTTCATTGAACGCGAATTAGTATTAAACATCCTTCGCGGTGGCACTTGGATTGGAAGCGCGATAGGATCGCCTTCCAGTCCCGGAGGTATTATGCGTATCCCTTCAATCGCCGCTTTGTCTTTGGTGTTGGTTTCCCTATCCGCGTCGTCGCTGCCTGCCGCACCGCCCGTGCGCGTTGCCCAGCACGCCACGCCCAAGCCTGATCCCCATAAAATCGAGAAACTGGCGGACAACGTCTATTGCATTTTCGGCGAGGGCGGAAATATCGGCCTCATCGTCACGGAACACAACGCCATCCTCATTGATGACCAGTTCGCACCGTTGGTGCCGGGGCTGCTCAAAGTGGTGAGATCCGTTACGGACAAGCCCATCAAGTACCTGATCAACACCCACCACCACGGCGACCATGTGGGCGGAAACATCGCCCTGGAAAAGCAGGTGCAGGTCATCGTGGCCCACACGAACGTCCGCCACCGCATGGAGTTGGAGCAGGCCAAGCTGGAACCCATCAAACGTGGTGGCCTGCCTGAGATCACCTTCGGGGATGCGGATCCCAAGGTGCGCTCCGTTCTCGCCATCAATCTCGATGGAGTGGAGGTCCATCTGGCCCATTTCGGCCCAGGTCATACTGATGGCGATGTTCTGGTGGGCATCCCTGGTACCCACGTCATGCACATGGGGGACATCTTCTTCAACGGTTCAACACCCTACATAGACCTGAACAGCGGCGGCAGCCTGGCTGGCATGATCGCCAACCTGGACGCGGTCCTGGCTTTCCTGCCCGAGGATTCCAAAGTCATTCCCGGCCACGGCCCCGTGGGCGGCAAGAAAGATGTGGCCCGCGCCCGGGATTTCCTGAAGGCCGTTCGGAAACATGTGAACGACAACCCGAATAAGACTGGCAAGGAACTGGACGCGAGTTTCGACCACAAGGCCTGGAGCGACTTCCACGATCTGGCGCCCTTCCTGACTTGGGACAAGTTCTTCGACATCGCGGCGGGGCGGAGTCCGAAAAAATAACCACGCAGAGGGTAGCGGAGGGGCGGAAGGAAGGAGAGAAAAATCACCTTTAAATAACCGTCATCGATCTCCTTAGAACAGATGGGCAGACTTTGAATGGGTCCAATTCTCAGTCGTTCCCTTGATCAGCTGGCACTTCAATGACAAGGTAAAGCGCTACGGAGTCCAGCCATGCAAAGTTGAGGCTTGCAACGGGCGAACGGAGGAGCAGGTGGGAAGTCATCACCCGAGGATCTGCACAGCATAAGACGAAGGTATGGAGGTTTCTGATGGCAGTACCGTTCGTGATCGTGCCGAAACGCGACGAAGCCGTAGGCAACGGGATCGTCCAGATGAACGTGTTGCTGGAGCCCGGCCGTGCCGATGGTTTCGCCGTCTTTGTCAGCACCTTTCCACCGCTTGGGGGCGGGCCGCCAGCGCACCACCACAATGCCTACGATGAGGCGTTCTATGTGCTGAGCGGTGAGATGGAATTCCGTGTCGATGGTGAGACCGCACGGGTTTCTGCCGGATCGATGGCATGGGTGCCTCGTGGCGCCACCCATAGTTTTCGCAACCCGTGCCCGGAGTCGGCCCGCATGCTTGTCGTGACGACTCCTGATGCGATCGACCTGATCATCCGCATGCCCGAGGGCCTCCGCAGCCCCGACGCGATGCAGGCGCTGTTTGCGGAGCACGACTCGCACGTCGACGGTCCACCCCTGACCGAAGACCCATAGCGGCATTGATCTCGAAAGATAGATCCAAGATTTGCCACAGTGGGAAAGGCCAGCACTTTCTTTTCTCTTCGCCTTTTTCTACTGGTATGAAGCCCACGGTCACGCCTAACCTCTCGTTCACCCCGAACCCAACCATGGGTGTTTTCCGTCATGCTATAGAGCGCCATCCACGATTGGTCCAGTTAACTCTTAGCGTTAGGTTGCATTAAAAAGCTATGATGGTTATACGACAACGAGAGGAAAATCAATGAAGTCAGTTTGCTCCACCTTTTTCATGCTTATCTTTCTAGCCGGGTTCATTCCTTGTCTTCCTCTTGCAGCTCAGGGCAAATCGGAACCATCTGGCATGACAATGACGAATGTTTATGATGCCTTCGGTTCAGAGAAAAAAGGCCTCACGCAAGACTTCGGGTTTTCCTCCGTCATACACTACAAAGGGAAATTAATTCTGTTTGATTCAGGAACCAGTGCAAAGATATTCGAACACAACCTGAAAATATTAAAGATTGATTTGAAAAAAGTCGATATTGCAATCGTATCTCACGGGCACTACGACCATATTGGTGGTTTTGATTATTTGTTGAGTGTGAATCCAAAAGTTAAAATTTACCTACCCAATGATTTTTTCTCCCTCGGTGCACCCATAAAATTCCCTTTCCGTGAAACCGAACCAGGAATCGTTAAAACTTTACCCAAGGATGAGCAGTATTTTCGAGGTGAACGAGCCGTTGAGGGCATGATAACCGTGCCCACGGGCAGATTCTGGAAGTCGAATGTGGAATACGTCACTGAGCCGAAAGAAGCGCTGCCTGGCCTGACGATCATTCCAACAACCTCTACACTCATGGGGACCTACATTAAATACCCCCCGTTTGGTGATGAGCACCCACAGTTCATTGGGATGCCAGAGTTGTCTGTCGCATTCGCTACTGAAAATGGTGATGTGATCCTGTCGGGATGTTCACACAGCACAATCGAAACAATCATTCAGGAAACGCGAAAGGTTAGAAAAGGAAGAATTCATCTTGTCGCCGGTGGATTTCACCTCATTCCCTATGGCCGAGAATATATCGAAGGCTTGGCCACAAGAATGAAGCAAGAATACGGTGTTGAATCAGTCGCTCCTGCTCATTGTAGTGGGCAGTTGGGATTTTCAATTTTCAGGAATGTGTTCAAAGACAAATATCGATTCTTTGGACTTGGAGAAACGCTTAAATTGTGATTGGCAAGCTATCGAAATGTGACTTAACCCTGCACTGACACCGATTGTGGATTCGGTGTGGATGTATTTGATCTGGATACCAACCCTTTGCCTTCCTTCTGGAGCCCGAAGCCCGAAGCCCGTATTCTAATACCTGGGCCGCAAAGGGAGCCGCAACGAACTGACCAGAACAGCACTGGTTAGTTGGTAACGGCTCCTAAAAGTCCCTGGAGTCATTGATGCGTCTGGATCCATTGGGTAACTTCTCGCGCAGCCACCGCAATGGCGAGCTGCGCATGGACCATGTGGGGCAGAGCGTGCGCCTGCTGGGCTGGTGCAAACGCTCCCGCAATATGGGATCCCTGGTCTTCCTGGACTTGCGGGACCGCTGGGGGGTGGTGCAGATCAAGGCCGATGAAACGGAAATCGAACCGGAATTGCTGGCCAAGCTCAAGGCCGTGCGCAGCGAATTCGTGCTGGGGGTCGAAGGCACCGTCATTGAACGGCAGTCCAAGAACCCGAACCTGCCGACGGGCGATGTGGAAGTCAAGCTCACGGATTTGAAGATCTTCAACACTGCCAACACGCCGCCCATCCCAGTGGATGACGTGGTGGAGGGCGGTGCCAATGGTGCCGATGCTGGTGAAGACCTGCGGCTGAAATACCGCTTCCTGGACCTGCGGCGCCCCAGCCTGCAGCGAAGCATGATCCTTCGTAGCGAGGTCTCCTACATCATCCGCAACCACTTCCGGGAACTGGACTTCATCGAGTTCGAAACGCCCATCCTCACCAAATCCACGCCCGAAGGCGCCAGGGATTACCTAGTCCCATCACGAGTCCATCCAGGCGAGTTCTTCGCCTTGCCCCAATCACCGCAACTCTTCAAGCAGTTGCTCCAGGTGTCAGGCTTCGAACGCTATATCCAGATCTGCCGCTGTTTCCGGGACGAGGATTTACGCGCGGACCGCCAGCCGGAATTCACCCAAGTCGACGTGGAAATGAGTTTCGTCCGCGAAACGGATGTCCAGGACGTCCTGGAACCTCTGATGGTGAAGCTCTCCAAACTTGTGGGCAAGGAA
The DNA here is from genome assembly GCA_016722505.1 of Holophagaceae bacterium. GTDB lineage: Bacteria > Acidobacteriota > Holophagae > Holophagales > Holophagaceae > JANXPB01. Next base: position 428,592 of record JADKJH010000001.1, on the reverse strand, counting down.
GCACACGCGCCCTTCCAGCGCTTGGCCTATGCCGATGCCATGGAGTGGTACGGTTCCGACAAGCCCGATGTGCGCTGCGATGTGAAAATCCAGGATGTCACCGGCGTGTTCGCAACAAGCGATTTCAACTTGTTCCGCGCCGCCGCCGAAAGCCAAGGCCAGCGCCGAGTCCGCGGCCTCTATTTCGCGGGCGAGCAGGCCGGGGCCATGTCCCGCAAGCAGCTCGACGAATTGCAGGACATCGCCAAGCATCTTGGGGCCGGGGGACTGCCCTATGCGAAATGGGGCAAGGATGGCTTCGCGTCTAGCTTCAAGAAATTCATCAGCCCGGAACTCGACGCCGCGCTGAAAGCCGAATTCCATGTGGAGGGCGAAGGGCTGGCTGTGTTCGCCGTCGGCACCGAAGCCCAGACCTCCAAGGTGCTCGGTGAGTTGCGGCTACGGTTGGCCAGGACCTTCGGACAATTAGATGAATCGCGTTTCGCGTTCCTGTGGGTCGTGGATTTCCCGCTGCTGGAGTGGAGCGAGGAAAATGCCCGCTTCGTGGCCTGCCATCACCCCTTCACGAGCCCCCATCCCGATGACATGGAGATGCTGGAATCCAATCCCGGCGCCTGCCGCGCCGTGGCCTACGATCTGGTGCTGAACGGCTACGAGATTGGAGGGGGTTCCATCCGCATCCACGATGCGGAAACCCAAAGCCGGATGTTCCGCGCTCTTGGAATTGGTGAAGAAGAGGCTCGCTCGAAATTCGGATTCCTGCTGGATGCCCTGGCCTTCGGCGCGCCGCCCATGGGTGGATTGGCGCTGGGCCTGGACCGCCTTGTGATGCTGCTGGTGGGCGAGACCAGCATCCGCGAAGTCATCGCTTTCCCCAAAACCGCCCAGGCCCGGTGCCTGATGACCGATGCGCCTAGCGAAGTGGATGCGCGCCAATTGAAAGAGCTGCACATCACTACCACTGCGCATGCGGCACCCCAGACATACCGCGCCGGCGTGATGTTCTTCGAGAGCGTTCCCGCTGAGTTGCAGGCGCCCTTCCACGCTTTGCAGACCCTCAGCCACAGCGCCAAGCCACACAGCGCCAGCACCATCACCATGGACGGCGAAGTCGTGCGGGTGGAGACCTCGAATCTGGGTGGGCCGAGCTTCGAATTTGAATGATCACGCTGCGCCACCGCACTGAATCCATTTTGAGATCAGCAGGCTGGGAACTGCCTCCGCTTCCGGTGATCTGGTCGTCCCGCATGACGCGTTGCGCGGGGCTGTTCGTCATCGAAAAAGATGTGCGGGGAATCTGGCATCCTGAGATTCGCTTGTCCATTCCACTATTGAGGCGGCGGGATTGGCCTTGGCCTCAAGTTGTTTGTGGCGTCAATTGCCGTGACCCAGAAGGAATCCTTCTGCGCATCCTTGAACACGAATTGATCCACTACAAACTATGGAAGGATGGAACCAAAGACTGGGGACACACCGAGACTTTCCGCGCCACCGCCCGGCAGAAATTCGGGCACCAGAGCGTGACCCATGGGATTGGTGTGGAGGAAGGGTGAGCTAGGCGTGGTGAGGCTCTGAGCGTAGGGGATCCCATGCAAGCTGTTGCTCCGATTCGAAAACCCGGACCTCACCAGTGCCGGGATCCACGAACTCCAATCGCTTAGCCAGGAGTTGCAGAGGGCGGCTAAAATCCAGGGCGGCATTTGCTGCGGCTTCAGATTGCAACTCGGGGTAGAGCTTGTCGTGCTGAATCGGATGGCCAATGGCGGTCATGTGAAGGCGGATCTGATGCTTCTTGCCGGTTTCCGGGCGGATCTCGAAGAGGCCGTAGCCGCAGCTTTCCTTGAGCAGCTGGATGCTGCTTCGGGCGTTCACAGTGCCTTCCACGCAAGCCATGCGGAAGAAGGGGTCCCCTTTCTCGATACGGTTTTCCACCCGCCACTCCTGGAGTGGGGTTCCAGCCTCGACAGAAGCAATAGCTTGATAGATCTTTGTGATGCGGCCTTTCTGAAAAAGGCCGCTGAATCCGGCACGGCCATCCCGCTGCACCGAAAAGAGCACCAGCCCCGCCGTTTCGCGATCAAGGCGATGCAGTGGTGCCAGGCTGTCCAGGCCTGTCTGCTCCTGAAGCCTGGTCAGCAGTGAAGCCCGCACGTAGGGTCCTGTAGGCGTCACCGGCAGGAAATGGGGTTTGTCCGCCACCAGAAGGTGAGCATCCTGAAAAATAATTTTGGCCTCGAAGGGAATATCAGGTTCGGCATCCACCTCCCGGTAATAGAGGATCTCCAAACCGGCCTGGTAGGGCGTATCCGTATCTACCGGGTTTCTCCCGGCCGTGCATACCAGGCCTCGCGCCATACGGGATTCCCAATCGGAAACGAAGGGAAATCGGCCTTGTAGGAAGGACAACAAGCTCGGCGGCGGCGGGTCGAGCCTAGGCAGCGTGACTCTGGATGCTTTCGTCGCACGGCTATGGCCCAGGCTCGTAAAATCATCTGGCTCTGCCATCCCTGGACTCCCCTTCCATACCCTGACTAAGCCGTAATCGCAGCATAACTGGATCACTCATTTTTCGAACGGGCTGTATCCTCAAGCCATGGCGCCGATCCCTTGGAACCCCAGCCTTGTGCCCGTCCCCCCATCCTGGGACCAGGAAGATGAAGCACGGCTGCCGCCAGCGCAGAAACTCTATGTTCTGCAGACGCTGCCCCTGCCCACCATCAAGGCCGTTGGCTTTGACATGGACTACACTCTGGCGCGCTATCGCTCGCCGGAAATCGATGAGCTGGCTTTTACGAAATCGCTCCGATTATTGGTGCGGGAAAAAGGGTATCCCGCATCGCTTCTGGATTCAGAATTCGATCCAAAATTTTCCATCCGGGGTTTGGTGCTGGACGGCGTGCGGGGAAACCTGCTGAAGGTGAGCCGGGAGCGCAGGGTGGTCCGGGCGACCCATGGCACGAAACCCATGGACCATTTGGCGATTGAAACTTGCTACGGCCGCCGGCGTCTTTCCACCACGGCCAAGGGATTCCGCAGCATTGACACCATGTTCGAGATTCCAGAAAGCCACCTTTACGCCCTGCTCGTGGATCGCCTTGATCAGGGAAAGCTGCCGGGCAAGGACTACATCCAGCTGTTCGATGATGTGCGATGGGGCATAGATTCAGCTCACCGGAATGGCGACATGAAAGCCGCGATTCTTGCCCACCGCGATTTCTTCATCCCGAAGGATCCGCAGTTGCCCGCCGCCCTCGATCGTTGGATCCGCGCCGGAAAAAAAACTCTTCCTCCTAACCAATAGCGAGTGGACGTTCACGAACGGCGTGCTGGGCCACTTGCTCAATGACGTTGATGCGGCGCGGCCCCTTTGGACCGACTACTTCCACACGATCGTGGTGAGTTCCCGCAAACCCGGTTTTTTCGCCGAAGGGCATGAGGCGGTTCCCATGCCCGAACATGCGAATGTGTTCACCGGAGGCAATGCGGACTGGCTGGAGGCAAGGCTTGAAGCGAATGGTGAGCAGGTTCTTTATATCGGCGACCACATTTATGGCGACATCCTGAAATCCAAGAAGAGCCTTTCCTGGCATACGCTCATGCTCATCCCTGAACTGGAAGCGGAGCTGGAACAGCTGGAGCTCCACGCCGATGACATCCGTGAGTTGCTGAAGGTTGAAACCCAGCGGCGGCGCGGCCAGCGGCGGGTGAACATACTCAGCGACCAGATAGCCCGCAATCATGAACATCGCCGGGTCCTGGCACCGCGCATCTCTCCAGAAGCCCTCCATGCCATGGACCGCGAAGCCGCCTCATTGAACGCAGAATTGGTGGAAACCAGAAGGCGCACAGAGGTCCAGAGGGAGAAAGTCCATGAATTGAACCACCATGTGGAGAATTCTTTCAATTCCGTATGGGGAACCCTCTTCCGGGAAGGTGACGACCAGACCCGCCTGGGGGACCAGATCCAGCAATACGCTGGCGCCTATACTGGCAAGATCAGCAATCTCTACATGGTGGATCCCAACACAACCGTCTACGCTCCCGCGTTGGCGCTGCCGCATGAGCGGGTTTAGGGATCAATTTCTTGCGTCTCTTGTCTCTGCGGTGAGCCTTTTCCTTTTTACCTTGCTAATCGGCTCTCCAATTCTTTCAGGGCCGCTTCGGCGGACGTGAAAGCGTTCTCTAGTTCGGGCAGGTAGACCGCTGCTTCTACGATGCGGTTTTCAGCGGCCAGTTCCTCCATGCGTTTAGCGATATCCGTGACCGGCCGGGCATAGACGTAGGAGGCGCTGCCACACAGCGCGTGGGCTGCGGCTTTCAGGGACTTAGCATCTTTTTCCTGCAGTGCCATCCGGATATCGGCCATGCGGTCGGGCGCATGGGCACGGAACATCACCAATAATTCACGTAATTCATCGCGGTCCTCGGCATGGATGGAATGCAGCAGGGATACGGTGTCTATGGGATGCCGGAAATCCGTGGCGGGGATCTGGACAGGCATCTGCATGGTGTCACCAGCGTCTTCGGTTGCTTCCAAGGGCTCGCTGTTTGGAGCAAGGGCGGCCTCATTCAAATCTTCATCCGGCGCGGGGGGGTGGATGATCAGCGTGGCCTCGGAGTGGCTTTTGGGTTCTGGCTCCAGTTGCCGCAGGATGGCATTCCGGAGTTCATCGCGGCTAAAGGGCTTGGTGAGCAGATCATCCATTCCTGATTTGAGGAACCGCTCCCGATCCCCTTGCAAGGCATGGGCGGTCATCGCCAGGATGGGCACCTTTCCGCCACTGGCACGTATGGCCCGCGCCGCCTCCAGGCCATCCATCTCGGGCATCTGTCCATCCATCAAGATGAGATCGAAACCACCTCGAGCCGCTTGTTCCACGGCCTCTGTTCCCGTGGATGCGATGGTCACCACGGCGCCCATGGATTTCAGCAATCGGACCGCGACGTGCTGGTTCAGCGGATTGTCCTCTGCGATGAGGATCCGGCGTCCCGCCAAGGCCTGGGCTATGGAACCCAAGGGGGGAGTATCGCCTGCAGCATCGTCCACGGAGCCGAACCACCCTGCATCGGACATGCCCGCCTGTGCGGACGCTTCTTCCAACAGCTCTCGCAGTTCGAAGGCGAAGACAGGTTTCCGGAGCATGGCGTTGAAGCCTGCGGCCTTCAGCGCCCAGATTTCACGAGGTTGATGCATGGGACAGAGCAGCACCAGCAAGGGCGATATTTCGGAATGATCAGCTCGTAGGGTCTTGGCCAACTCCCATCCGCCCATGCCCGGCATGTCCTCATCCAGCAGCACCAGGTGGTAGGGTTTCCCATTTTTGGCTGAAACCAATATGTCTTCTAATGCCTCGGGCCCGGTGGATGCAAGGCTTGCCTCCAGGCCCCAGCGCCAGAGTTGGTCGAAGAGCGCGTTGGCGCTTTCGGGCAGATCGTCTGCCACGAGAATTCGGAAATCGCTCGAAAATTTTGCTAGGGAGCCTTCTTCGGCCTCGGTGTTGTCTTTTCCTTGTGGCGCTCCGGCGGGCTTCAAGGTCAATGTGAACCAGAAGGTCGTGCCGTGCCCCTTCTCGCTGTCCAGGCCAATGACGCCGCCCATGGCTTCCACAAGCCGTTTGCTGATGGCAAGTCCCAGACCCGTGCCCCCGAATCGCCGCGTGATGCTGGTATCGGCCTGGCTGAATTTCTCAAAGAGCCTGGCTTGTTTGTCCAAGGGGATGCTGGGGCCGCTATCCGCTACGGAAAGCATCAGTGCGTGGCGGTCCTCCTGCTGGTCCGTGATTCTCACCGTGAGCTGCACAAACCCGGTTTCAGTGAACTTGATGGCATTGCCAAGCAGGTTCAACAACACCTGGCGGATGCGCTCCGGGTCGCCCAGGTATTCGGGGCTGCCTTCCGGCTCGAAGCGCAGCACCAGCTCCAGGCCCTTCTCTTGGGCGCTGACGCTGAGTAGATCCATCAAGTCCTCGCAAAGGCTCCGCAGGTCCACGGGGACCTCGCGCAATGCGACTTTTTCGGCCTCGATTTTTGAAAAATCCAGGATGTCATTCAAGATTGAAAGCAGGGCCTGGCCCGCCCGCCGGATGGTCTGGGCGCTGTCCCGCTGCTCCCGGCTCAGTGAGGAATCCAGCAATAGATCCGTCATGCCCAAAATAGAATGCATGGGGGTGCGCAGTTCGTGGCTCATCACGGCCAGGAATTCGCTCTTGGCCAGGTTTGCCCGCTCGGCCTGATCGAGGGCGGTCTGGATTTCTTCTGTCTGGGCGTGGACAAGATCACCCAAGGCCTGGTTCTTGAAACGCAATACGCGTGTTCTGAATCGGAAGGCGAGGGTGATGAGAGCCAGCGCCGCCACTGCATAGAATGCGAGGGCCCATCCACTGCTCCACCACGGTCCCACCATGCGGAAGTACATCTTTGCGGGCTGCCCCCAAGGCGAAGCTCCTGCCCGGCTGCGCACTTCGAAACGGTAGACTCCCGGCGGCAACCCTGCGTAATTCACCTGGGAGGATGCAATGTCCCTCCAATCGTTTTGGAAATCCAACAGACGGACCTGATGGTGCACCTTAGCGGGATTCAGGAACGACATCGCCGAGAACCGGATCTCTAGAGAGCGCAAATCATGGGGAATTCTCAGCACCTGATCAAAGCGGGTGATGGTGTCGCCATCCTTGGGTCCGAACCGGGCCCCGGTGAGAATCGTCTCGGGGCTTGGGAGAACCCCACCTTCGCTTTCCGCGTGGAAACGCCCCAATCCTGCGGTGGTTCCCACCCAAACATCATTTCCATCACAGAGCAAGGAGCCTAGGATGCAATCCTCACCAGGAAGTCCTTCCAGTTTCCCGAAAGTATCCAGCAGCTTGCCGTCCCACCGGGCTGCGCCCAGGGCCGTGCCCAGCCATAGAACGCCGCGTGCGTCACAGGCCAAGGCATTGATCTGGACGCTCGCAAGACCTCTGCTTTCACCCACCAGTTCCATGATTTTCAGGGAGGCACCGCTAAGGGTCACTTTCGCGGCGCCCAGGGATCGGCCATAGGCGATCCAAACAGCTCCTCCCGGGGTGGGCCCGATGCAACGCACTTCGGTATCCAATAATCCATTGGCGGAGGTGAACCGGCGCCAACGGCCATCCTCCATGACCGCAAGGCCTTCAGTGCCCCCGACCCAGATCCGCCCTTGCGCATCTTCTGCCACGGACCAAATGTTTTCTTTGGATGAGCCACCGGGCAAGGCCACGGGTTCTGCTTCCATCTGCCCGGACGCGCCGGAACGGATCAAGCGCAAGCCGCCATTGCTGGTGGCGGCCCAGAGATTGCCCGATCGGTCGAAGCGGAGATCCCGCACGATGGTGTCGCCATCGCCAAGATCCTTGATGTGAATCGAGGCGAAGCCATGGCCCGAGGATTCCCATGCATAGAGTGCTGCGCCATCCCGTCCCCCGGCCCAAATGCGGCCATCCGGGCCAAGAGCCAGGGTGAGGGGGCCGATGGGGAGATGAAATTGAAGAGCTTTGAAGCCGTTATCGATTCCTTGGGCCACGCCACGGTTGGTGGCGGTCCAGAGGATCCCCTGCCGGTCTCGAAGCAAAGACCAGACCTGGTTGGAAGGCAAGCCTTCGCGGCCCCGGTAAGCGCTCCAGGCGCCTTGTCCCAAAGCGTGGAAAAGCTGCTCTCCCACCACCCACAGGCTGTCTTCGCGATCTATGAACACCTGCCGGCAATATCCAAAACCCAACCCTGGGTCAGGATGTAGCTGAACCAGGGCATCGTGTTCTGCCATGACCAGGCCCGCGACCGTGGGGATCCAGACCCGGCCCTTGGAATCCATGCGCAAATGGCCTTCCTTGGATGCGGTCCCGGCGAGGCGGGGAGCCAGATCCTCTAGTGCTTGACCTTCGCGGCATCTCAATAGGTGGCTACGGCTGCGGATCCAGATGCGGCCATCGGCGTCCCTAAGAACCGAAAAGGCGCGCTCTCCGTGCAGCTCTGGTAACGGTGCTACCGCCCGCCAGCGATTTCCATCCTGAATCCACAGCTCTTCTCCCGCCACGGCCAGCAGTCCGGATCCATCCACCGAGAGCGCCGTGGGAGGTGCTGTGACCCATCCTGCCACCGGCTGGAATCCCTTGGCCGGAGAACCTGTGAAAAAGCCCTCGGACGTGGCGACCCAGACGCTTCCGCCGACTGATGCGATGCATCGGACTGGAGCTGCCGAAGCGGATGGCGAGCCTTGAAACTGGACCCGGTGAAAGGCATTGCCATCGAAATGGAACAACCCTCGATCCGTTCCTGCGCAAAGACCGCCTGCGCCGTCCTTGGCGAGCTGGGTAACCCAAGGCCGCTCCAGACCCTGCGCAGGGCCGAATCGTTCAAAGCGGGTGCCGCCGAAGCGGAAAGCGCCATCTTCGGTGCCCACCCACAGGAAACCGCGATCATCCTGCTCTAGGGCGGATACGGCGAAATTGGTCAATCCTTGCTCAGCGCCAAAAGGCTGGAAAGCCACGGTGCCAGGGCCTTGAGCGTGTAGGAACGAGCCGAGGCAAAGCACGGCGAAGACGGCCAGACCGCGGAACCACGACCCACTTTCCCGCATGAACATGAACATGGATAACACAAACTCCAGCCCAGTGGCCCACGCGATTCTACCCATTCTCTTGCATCGAATGCATCGAAGGGTTGAGTGCGCGGCCGGAAGGAAGCATTCTAAGGGGATGTCCCTCCGAATCGCCCTGGTTGACGATGAACCTGTTGCCCGCATGCGGCTGGGTCGCTTGCTGCGGGAAGCCGGCTGCCAAGTGCTTGCAGAATTGGAGGATGGCCACCAGCTGCTGGATTGGCTGCGGGAAGGCCACCGGCTTGATGCGCTCTTCCTCGATATCGCCCTGCCAGGACCTTCGGGCATGGAATTGCTTGCCGAATTGCGTGATGGTCCACCGGTCATCTTTGTCACAGCCAACGCAGAACATGCTGTGGCGGCATTCGAGCACCAGGCTTCGGATTATCTAGTCAAGCCGGTGACCGCAGACCGCCTGGCAAAAACACTGGCCCGCCTGGAAGGTGGGGAATTGCGCAAGACCGAAGCCGTACCGGCCGCGCCTGGAACCGCATCCACGCGCTTCCCCGTCAAGGCTGGCGATGGGAAGCTGCTTCTGGAATTGAAGCGCGTGGCTTATTTTGAAGTCATTGACCAAGTGGTCTGGGCCTGGGCCGGGGGAAAGAAATTCCGATGCACCTGGACCAGCCTCAGTGACGTAGAGTCAGCATTTCCAGGCGTCATCTTCATGCGGATTCAACGGAACATCATGCTCCGTCCCGAAGCCGTGCTCGGCCTGCGCACACTGCCCACCGGCCGAAAGGCAGTGTTGCTGCCCGATGGTGTGGAACTGGAAGCCAGCCGGAACGCCGCGCATCACCTGAAGGAAAAGCTGGGCCTGTGACGATGTTCAGCGTCCAGCCTGGAGCCCTGGAGCTTGGCTGCGCTCATCATGCAACACGAAATTCAAAACTATTGATTCCCTTCGGCCATGCTCAATGCCCCCTCGCCAAGACGAACAGACCGTCTACGGCTGCTTCTGCCAAGCGGGCAGCCATTGCCTGCTGTGATGCTCAATCATGTTCATCGGGCATTCGTGATTCCACCTCCGGGGAAGCCGGATGCTCTTCCTCCCCCCCGCCGTTTAGAATTCCACGGATGACTAACGGCCTCCTGTTATTCGAATGGATTGGGAACGGGTTACGGCGGGCGGGGAGGTTCTCTGGCTCTCTGCTTCATCAAGGGATTTGATCAGCTCGGAAGGCTGATCCATGGCCCTCTTGGGGCGGTCGTAGCGGTTTGCAGAGGCACACCGAAGCTGCGGCTGTGGGCATCACCTGGGCTGCGTTGGTTTTCGAGGTTGGCGATTCATCTGGAGCCCGTCATGAAATCCTCCACTCAACTCCTGTTCTGCGCCTTGTTTTCGATCCCTTCTTGGTTGTGGGGGCGGCTCTTCCGGGAATGCCGGAACTCAACCCCGCCGCCACCTCCCGCCACGATGGCGGTCATCGCGGGTCCAGAGGCTTTTGTGATTCCACCCGGTGGCCAAGCCAGCCTGCTTTCATGGGTGGAAGGCAGTGCAAATCAGGCCGTGACATGGTCCAGCGCGGCAGGCCAAGTGACGCAGGCGGGCATGTTCACTGCACCTGCCACCAGCGGTCCACTGACGGTTCTGGCCACCAGCGTGGCGAGCCCCGCCTCGACGGCGGAGATCCAGGTCTTTGTGGAGGATGATGGCAAGGTGTTGCACCTGGCCAAGGGATGCCATCCCTTCAGGCCGCCACAGCACCTTCTTCCTCTGGCATTTGGCCCAGTTCCATGACGCTTCGGGTGGGTCAATCGGCGATGCTGCTCGGTTACGGCGGGAATCCCGCGGACCTGCGGTGGTCCCTGGACGAGGGCGCATCGGCGGGCAGCATCACATCGCAAGGCTCCCGTGTCGGCTTCGCCCTCGCGAAATACCAGGCTCCGGATGCTGGCGGCACCTTCCACGCGTCGCTCACCAGCGCGGTGGATTCCGCCCTCAATGCCCGCGCCAGGATCATCGTGCGTGGCCAAGGACAGGTTTCCGTGTCTGTGCTGCCCTCCAGCGTGTCGCTTTTGACGAACGGAAGCAGAACCTTCCATGCCCAGGTGACAGGCACTCCGAATCATGCCGTGAACTGGAGTGCGACCGCCGGAAGCATCACTCCCCCGGGGAGTCACCATCAAGCCCTCCGAGCATGTGGTTTCACGGCGCGCCTGCGACCAATGCCAAGGCATGCCCACGGTGCGCAGCATCAAGGCGTTGGCGGACGCCACCAGAGTCGGGACCAAGCCACCGTCACGGTAACCCTGCTCCGCAACAGCCGCCTACATTCCAGTTTCACCGCCACACCTTCGACCATCCCACGGGCCAGAGCAGCCTGCTGAGTTGGACCATCAGCGGAGCCACCTCCCTCAGCATTGATAACGGCGTGGGCGCGGTCACGGGCACCAGCAAGGTGGTGAGCCCGAGCAACACTACGACCTACAAACTCACCGCCACTAATTCCGCGGGAAGCGTTTCCGCCATTGCCACCGTCACGGTGGATTCCGCGCCTCAGCCACCCAGCATCTCCAGTTTCATCGCCACGCCATCGACCATCACCCCAGGCCAGAGCAGCACGCTGAGCTGGACTGTCAGCGAGCCACGACCCTCGGCATTGATAACGGCGTAGGGACTGTCACGGGCACCAGCAAGATGGTGAGCCCCACGGCCACCACGACCTATAAACTCACCGCCACCAATACTGCGGGGAGTGTGACCGCCACGACCACAGTCACGGTGAATGGGGCGTCGCAGCCACCCGGCATTTCCAGTTTTACAGCCACGCCTTCGACCATTACCGCGGGCCAAAACAGCACCTTGGGCTGGACGGTTAGTGGAGCTACCTCGCTCAGCATCGACAACGGCGTAGGCACGGTCACGGGCACCAGCAAGGTCGTGAGCCCCACGGCCACCACGACCTATAAACTCACTGCTACCAATGCTGCTGGGAGCACCACAGCTACGGCCACCGTCACGGTGAACGCCGCGCCACCCCCACCTCCGAGTGGGTACCTGTTGTTGACCGCGAACCGGCTCCAGCAGATCCGCGCTGACGCCACCGCCAACAAGGTGGCCTGGACCAACCTCCACGCCAATGTGGAAGCCAGCCTATCCAGCACCGACCAGTACGACACGGGCGCCGAGAACATGGCCATGGCCTACCTGGTGAACGGAGACGCGCGCTACGCGGCGCGTGCCTACTGGTGGGCGCAGCAGGCCATGGCCGGAACCCTGCGGGCGGATAGCTACTACTACTTCCAGTCCATGGTCCGGCCGGTGGCCATGACGCTGAACTACTGCCAGCCGGCCCTGAGCGCCGCCCAGATCCAGACGCTGAAAAACTACCTCCATGCCAGCTGCGATGAGCTCTGGTACCACAACCAGGGCAGTGGCTGGGGCCTTGATGATCCAGCCAACAACTACCATCTCTCCTTCCTGGCCGGGACCGCCTTCGCGGGCACCGCGCTCAAGGCTTCCGGGGATTCCCGGGGCCAGGCCTGGCTCAACCTGGTGAACGACAAGCTCACCCGCCCAAGCGGCGTCTTCGCCTACCTTGACCAGATTCCGGGGGGCGATTGGGAAGAGGGTGTGAACTACGGAGAAGGCTCCAAGGCCCACCTGTCCATCTGCCTCAGCGTGTTGGCAGGCTCGGGGACCAACCACTTCGGTCGTGCGTTCTTCGCGGGTTCCGTGCGCTACGCGGTGTACGCCACCCAACCCGGCTGGAATTTCATCTATCCCGGCGGGGATCTGGCCCGGGAATCTTCCATGGGCGTCTCGCCCTACACCCGCGCCTACCTCCAGCCCACCGTGTTTTGGCTCGCGGATGGACCCGAGCGTCGTCTCGGGCAGTGGTACCTCACCCACGCGGTGCCCACTTACCTGGACGGCTCCCGTTCGTTCGGCTACCGGACTGGCCTCTGGTTGGATGTCGCCTTCCGGCTGGACCTCGCCGAAACAGGGCCGGATTCCGAGCCACTGTCCTACCGCGCGGCAGGTACAGAATGGCTGAACGCACGGTCCGGATGGGACGCTAATGCCACCTCCCTGAGCATCAGCGGCGCGCCCCGGATCCTGCAGAGCCACCAGCACCAGGACACAGGACACTTCGTGATGTGGAAGAAGGATTGGCTTGCCGCGGATGCCAGTACCTACAGCCAAAGCGGGCTCTTGTGGGAGCCCCAGGGACAGAACCTGCTGAAGGTGCCCGGCGTGGTGATGCATTTCGACAACAGCCCCACCCCAGGGCTTCTCCGCCAGGCCGACAAGGGTTCTTTCTTCTATGCCCAGGTGGATGCCACCAACCTCTACCAGCGGCTGAATTCCTCCAGTCAGCACGAGACATTGCTCAATGAGCACACACGCGAATTCATCTACCTGCGCCCGGACACCCTGGTAGTCTTCGACCGGGTGGACGCCAAGCCCGCTGGGACCGGTTACCAGTGGTTGATGCATTTCCCCGAAGCGCCCAGCGTGAACGGCTCCCGCTACCTTCTCAACCGGAGCGGCGCCGGTATCGCGCTCCAGACTTTGATGGGGGGCAGCGCCGCCGTGGTCTCGGACGCGGATCTTGAAGCTGGCACCACATCCAGCCGGGTGGCGGTGAATGCTACCGGCCCCATTTCCCGCTTCCTCAACATGGTACAAGTGGCTTCGGGGAGCGCGCCGACCTCGGCGGCCCAGCTGATCACGGCGGGTTCCATGAAAGGCCTGCTTTGGAACGGCACCGTGGCGCTGTTCAGCGACCTGCCCCGCGGAGCGGCCCCGAGCCTGCCTTTGACCTACATCCTGCCCGACACAACCACCCACACCCATATCCTCGCCAACCTTTCGGGCAGCTTTAACGTGGACATCGTGCGGGGCGCCACCAGCACCACGCTCACCTTGCGGGCGGGCAACACCTACACCGCCGACGGGGCGGGCCTGATCACCTTCACGGATGCCGGCGGAGTCCAGGTCCCATCCATTTCCAGCTTCATCGCCACACCCTCGTCCATTACTGCGGGTCAGAGCAGCACGCTGAGCTGGGCTGTCACCGGGGCCACGTCACTGAGCATTGATAATGGCGTGGGCGTGGTCACGGGTACCAGCAAGGCTGTGAACCCCACCGTTACCACGACCTATAAACTCACAGCCACCAATGCTGCGGGCAGTGTTACCGCCACGACCACCGTCACGGTGAACGCCGCGCCCCAGCCGCCCACCATCTCCAGCTTTGTTGCCACGCCTTCGTCCATCACGGCGGGGCAGAGCAGCACGCTGAGCTGGGTTGTCACCGGGGCCACATCCCTCAGCATCGATAATGGCGTGGGCGCGGTCACGGGCACCAGCAAGGTTGTGAGCCCTGGCATCACCACCACCTACAAACTCACTGCCACGAATTCCGCGGGCAGCGTCTCAGCCAATGCCATCGTGACCGTAACTCCGCCTTCCGGTTCGGGCTGCGGCACCCTGGACCTGGGCATCAACTCGAATCTCCACGGTTATCGTGCCTTCCCTGGAACCAGCGCCTGGAACCAAGATATCTCTGCTTTGCCGGTGGACCCCAACAGCGCGGTGATCATCAATTTCATCGGCGCCGCCAGCGGACTGAAGGCCGATTTCGGATCGGGCCTCTGGCAGGGTTCAAGCATCGGCATTCCATACGGCGTAGTGGGCGGAAGCCAGGCCAAAGTGGCCATCAATTACCAGGCCTACGGTGCTGAGAGCGATCCGGGGCCCATGCCTGTGCCCAACCCTGCGCCCATCGAAGGAGACAATCCCAATGCCACGAGCGGCGACCGCCATGTGCTGCTATTGGACCGGGACAATTGCATCCTCTACGAACTGTACGGCTCCCAGCTGCAAGCCAACGGCAGTTGGAACGCGGACAGTGGCGCTATCTGGGATCTGAGGACCAACACCGTCCGGCCCTATGGATGGACCAGCGCAGATGCAGCGGGCCTGCCGGTCTTCCCCGGCCTGGCGCGCTATGACGAAGTCGCCGCGGGCGCCATCACCCATGCGCTGCGCTTCACGGTGCCCACCTCCCGCAGGGCCTACGTGGCGCCTGCCAGCCACTGGGCCTCCAGCAACACCAGTGCCTCCGCGCCCCCCATGGGCATGCGGGTGCGCCTCAAGGCCAGCGTGAACATCAGCGGGTATCCGGCTCAATCGAAAGTGATCCTCCAAGCCTTGAAGACCTACGGCATGATCCTGGCCGACAACGGCAGCACCTGGTTCATGAGCGGCGCACCCAATGCGGGTTGGGACAACACTGATCTGCAATCCCTGAACGGCATCAAGGGTTCGGATCTGGAAGTCATTCAAATGGGGACCGTCTACACCGCTGATCCCATGGGACCAGCACCGGCCATCACGCTTAGCGCTTCACCCGCCACCATTACTGCGGGCCAAAGCAGCACGCTGAATTGGGTCGTTACGGACACCAGCTCGGTGTTCATCACACCGAGTATCGGTCCACCCATTGGCTTGGTACGGGGAACATCACTTCAAGTGAATCCAGGTGCGACCACTACCTACACCCTCACCGCGACGGGCCCCTACGGCAGCACAACCAAGACAGTCACGGTTACGGTGACCAGCGGCACGGTTCCGTTCATCGGTTCCTTCACGGCCTCGCCCTCCACGATTCAGACTGGCCAAACCAGCACTCTGAGCTGGGCGGTGAGCGGTGCGTCGAGCCTGACCATCGCACCGGCCATCGGTTCGGTCACAGGTACTTCGGTAAACGTGAGCCCCACGGCTACTACGACCTATACACTGACCGCCGTGAACTCCGTCGGCAGCTCAACCGCGGTGGCAACCGTAACAGTCAGCAGCGGAGGCTTCATCACGCCGGACAATCCTGGCACCGCTGATCTTCAGTTCGCAATGCATTCAGGCCACAGTGTCCATCCCATTTCCAGATGGATCTACGGGTTCAATGGCGGGGACTGGGCCACCATGCCGAACGGCACAACTCTTGGGCGCCTCGGTGGCAATCGCTGGACCGCGTACAACTGGGAGACCAATGCCAGCAACGCGGGATCAGATTGGGGGCCCTACAGCAATGACGGCTATCTCAGTTCCAGCTCAACACAAGGCGAGGCAGTTCGGCCCTCTGTGGCCAATGCCCAGGGAGCCAACGCCGCGATCATCGTCACGGTGCCCATCCAAGGTTGGGTGTCGGCGGATAAAGCCGGCAATGTCAACGTCAACGATCCAGTCAGCACTCGCTTCTTCCCCAACTTTCCGAAGAAACCCACAGCTCTCACTACAACGCCCGACACAACGGATGCGAAGGTCTATCAAGACGAATTTGTCCATTGGCTCGATTCGAAATTCCCCACTGCCAAAACGGATGCGAACAAGCCCATTTTCTACATGCTCGATAATGAGCCGGATCTCTGGAACAGCACACACCTTGAAATCCAGCGCACCGCGCTCCGCTACGACCAGTTCCTGCCCTTGAGCATCGCCTCGGCTGGGGCGATCAAGGATCAGATTCCGCAGGCCCTGCTTTTTGGTCCTGTGAGCTACGGCTGGAATGGGTTCGTGAACCTGCAAAACGCTCCAGATGCGGGGGCCCATGGCGATTTTCTGGAGTACTACTTATCCCAGATGAAGACCGCCAGCCAGACTCAAGGGAGGCGGCTGCTGGATGTGCTGGACCTGCACTGGTATTCAGAAGCTCAAGGCGGGGGTGTGAGGGTCATCAACCAGGACAACTCCGCCGCAGTGGCCGCCGCGAGGATCCAAGCCCCGCGCTCCTTATGGGATACCACCTACACCGAGACCAGCTGGATCACGCAATACTCCACCAACGGACCGATCCAGCTCATTCCGCGCATAATGGCGAAGATCAGCGCGCAGTACCCTGGCACCAAGCTCGCCTTCAGCGAATACAACCATGGCGGCGAGAATCATATTTCCGGCGCCATCGCGGAAGCGGATTGTCTGGGCATCTTTGGACGGGATAGCGTTTTCGCGGCCAATTTCTGGCCCATGCAGAACGTCCAGACCTTCCTATTCGGCGCTTTCCGCATATTCAGGAATTACGATGGCGCGGGCGCGGCCTTTGGCGATACCAGCTTTGAAGCTTTGGCATCGGACATCGCCAAGGCATCGGTGTATTCGAGCATGGATGCGGGCCATTCCAATCGTGTGGTGACGGTCCTGCTGAACAAAGACAGCGTAAGCCATTCGGCTGGGTTGGCCCTGACGCATACCCAGGCGTTCACCTTCGCCCAGGTCTACCAGATCACCGCCGGTTCTTCCGTCCAGGGCAATTCAGTCCTGCCCGACCACCTGAGCGATATTCCCATCACCAAGGTCAATGCCTTCACCATGACACTGCCACCCTTGAGCATCAGCGTGGTGGTGTGGAAGTGAGGCCGTGTTTGAGTGGTTGTCCATTCTTCCCCGGCCCGCTTCAATGGAGGTATGAAGAACGCATTGCACCCCTCCATCCAACACGGTCTCAGCCTCCTGGAAAAGGGTGAGTTCGTCGAAGCGGCGCTGGCCTTCCGCATGGCGTTGGCCGAGGCTCCCGAAGACCCGAATGGTTTGCATCTCCTGGCCATCGCCATCGCGCAGGATGGTCGCCCCGCCGAGGCCATTCCTTACTTCGATAAGGCTCTGGACCTGATCCCGGATGCGACGTCTATCCACTTCAATCGGGCTCGCACCCTGGAAGCCACTGGCCGCTTGATAGACGCCATGAACGGGTACATCAATACATTGATCTCGGATCCCGACCACCTGGAGAGCCGGAAGGCGCTCTGGCGCCTGAGCCTTTATCGCGATGCTCCGCCTCGGCCCATGAATTTCAGCCCTGCCATGCATGAGGGCATCGCGCTTATCGGACAAGGTTTCCCGGCGCAGGCTGTAGGCGCCTTGCAGCAGGCCCTGGCAGAAGATCCCAACAACGCTGATGGGTGGGGGGCGATCGGAGACGCGTTCATCGGGTTTGGTGAAGCCGGAGAAGCGCGGAACGCTTATGAAAAAGCTCTGTCCTTCGAACCTGACTATCTGGCGCTGCAATCCAGTCTTCTCGGCACTCTCAGTTATGACGCAGCTATGAGCGAGGACAGGATCCTGAAAGCCCATCAGGTGTGGGGAACCGCCCTGCCAGGCCGTCCCGCGGTAGCCCGCAAGCCTTGGCCGAATGAGCGCAATCCTTCCCGCCGATTGAAGATCGGCTATGTGGGCGGGGATTTCCGGGCTCATGCGGTGGCGGATTTTTTCGAACCGGTGCTCGCAGCTCATGACCGGGAGGCCTTCGAGCCGATTCTCTACGCGAATCAAATTCAGATGGATGAGGTCTCCAAACGCTTCAAAGGCCTGGCCCGATGGGTGCCCATTGATGCGCTTTCTGATGCTGATGCGGCAGCCCGCATTGAACATGACTCAGTGGATGTGCTGGTGGATCTGGGGGGTCACACGCGCACCGCCCGTCTGGGGGTGTTTGCCCGGCGTCCGGCGCCGGTCCAGGTCACGTGGCTGGGCTATCCCACGAGCACCGGACTGCCGGAGATGGATTACCGCATCACGGATATCTGGAATGATCCAGAGGACGGGGCGCAGCGAGGCACCGAACGGCCCTTCCGGTTGCCACGCTCCTTCCACTGTTGGCGGCCACGAGCTGAAGCGCCAGAAGTGGGGCCGCTTCCAGCGGCAACCAACGGCTGCATCACCTTCGGCTGTTTCAACAACCTGGCGAAGTTGACCTTGCCTGCCGTGGCGGCCTGGTCCACTCTCCTGCGGCAGGTTCCGGGCAGCCGCCTGATGCTCAAGTCTCAGAGCCTTCTGGATACGGGCGTGGCTGAGCATTGCCACAGCCGTTTCGCGGCTCATGGCATCGAGAGCAATCGGATTGTCCTATTGCCCTTCATGCCCGATAAAGCCAGCCATCTGGGGCATTACAACCAGATTGACATTGCCTTGGATCCCTTCCCTTATGCGGGCACCACCACGACTTGCGAAGCTCTTTGGATGGGTGTGCCCGTTCTAAGCGTGACCGGAGACCGCCATGCCAGCCGGGTCAGCGGCAGCCTGTTGAATGCCGTCGGTCTCGGAGAATTCGCCACGGCGAACCCGGATGCCTGCATCGTCAAGGCCATCGCCCTGGCTTCAGATCTGGAAGGTCTGGCTTCACTTCGGGCGGGGTTGCGATCACGGATGATGGCCTCACCGCTGAGGGATGAAACCGGATTCACCAGCGATCTGGAAAGCGCATTCAGGAAAATGTGGACGGATTGGTGCTACAAGTTCTAGACCAGCCCTTCCGTTACGCCCTTGCGCGTGCCTTTGCCATCGCGATCACATGTTTGATGGTCGCTACCACTTGATCCTGGTCCTTCTCGGATAGACCGGGCCAAAGGGGCAGGGACAGCAGGCGCTCGCCGCTCCATTCGGCGTTGGGCAGGCCCTCCTTGGGCATGGCGTGGGAGTGCTGCCTGTAGAAGTCCTGGTAGAAGGAATGCAGATGCGTGGGACGGTAGTGGATGCCGGTGCCGATGTTTTCCTCTTTCAGCGCGGTGACGAATTCATCGCGGCTGAGGCCCGCTTTTTCGGGCAGGATCCGCAGCACAAAGAGGTGGAAGCAGTGGCCATGGATTTCGTCACCGGGTGTCGGCAGCATAACTTCATCCATGTCCTTGAACAATTCCAGATAGCGGTGGAAAAGCTCGCCCCGGCGAACGTTGAAGCCATCCAGCTGCTTGATCTGATGCAGGCCCAAAGCGGCTTGTAGGTCCATGAAGTTGGCCTTGCGGGTGGGCTCGATGACGTCGATATGGACGCTGCCTTCCTTGCTTTGGCGCTTCCATGCGTCGCGCTCGATGCCATGGAACCGCAACCGCTGAACGCGCGGCAAGTAGGCATCATCGAAAAACGCGATGGCCCCGCCTTCGCCGGTAGTCATGTTCTTGTTCGGGTGGAAACTGTAAACGCTCATCACCGAGCGAGGATTGCCGCCAATCTTGGTGCCTTTGTAGGTGGCGCCCATGGCCTGGGCCGCGTCTTCCACCACCCAAAGACCGTGCCTCTCAGCGATGGCCCAGATTTCCTCCATGGGGCACGGCAGGCCCGTGAGATGCACCGGGATAATGCCCTTGGTCCGTGGTGTGATGGCCGCTTCGAGCTTCGCAGGATCCATGTTGAGCGTCACCGGGTCAATGTCCACGAGCACGGGAATGCCGCCTTGCAAGACTACCGTGGAGAGCGTGCTGACCCACGTGAGCGCGGTGGTGATGACTTCGTCGCCCGGCTGCAGGCTTAAGCACTGCATCGTGATCTCCTGGGCGGTGGTGGCGCTGTTCATCGCAAGGCAATGAGGCACGCCGTTATAGCGTTGAAGCTCTTCTTCGAACTTGGCGCTTTTCGGCCCGGTTGTGATCCATCCGCTGTGGATGGAATCAATCATTTCATCTATTTCCGCCTGCCCGATCATAGGGCGGGTGAATGGAAGAAAAGTCTCGCGGCGGGAATAAGGCATAGCGGGCTCCAGCTTCCAGGCTAGCGGGTGGACGCCGATGAGCCAATGAGTGATGGGCCAGATGAAGTCCGGCGGCTTTGTTTTCGCATTGGAGCTCGCGTGGGCTTCTTTCCGCAAGGATTGAAAAGCCATTCGGGCTCGTGCCTCTGGAGCCATCCATAGGTGTGGATACTCACCCTGCCCTGAGGAGCAGATCCGGTATCATCCCGGAATGATCCTCCCCGCGCTCCTGCTTCCTGTTCTCATGGCCGCGGCACCTCCGACGGTCATCAAGGATCCCGCCGCCAAAACAATGCTCATGGGGGAGCATGGGTTCACGGTGCAGTGGGTCCAGTGGGGGCGGGACAAGGGCAAGGCCACAGTGACCGAGCAAGACGGGGTGCTCCGCTTGAAAGGCGAGCAGCGCCACGGATCGAGCGGGAACTGGGCCACCATCGACGGGATCATCACCGAGGCGGCAGGGAAGCATTTCCGCTTCAAGGGCCGGATCGAGATCCGGGTTGATTTCCTTGGGGGCGGGAAGCCATGCCAGCGCGAGGGCGAATTCACCTTCCGAATCAGCGGGGCCAGGCGTTTCTGGCGCCTGAAGGAGATGGTGAACCCCTGCGAAGATGGAAACACCGTGGACTACGTGGATCTGCATTTCCGTTAGGAGCGCGTTCCTTTTCCCCCCAGGTTCAAGGCAGTCTCCTCCAGCGACCACTCCTCTTGTTCGCCCGTGTCGAGATGCTTGACAGCCACTGTGCCTTTCTCAAGCTCGCCTTCGCCGAGGATCAATGCGAGTTTCACGCCCGTGCGGTTGGCGGATTGCAAGGCCTTCTTCAATGGGCAGCCGCGTGTTTCCAGCTGGATGCTGAGCCCTTTTCCCCACCATTCCCGCGCCAGGCGGATGGCTTCAGCGGAGGCTTTCTCCCCCAGCGGGATGAGGAGTGCGGGTGGATCGAAGGGTGCATCGCCCTGAAGCTGCTTCAGCACCATGGCCAAGCGGTCCAGCCCGATAGCCCATCCGAAGGCCGCCGTGTCGGGGCCGCCGAGCATCTTCACCAGGCCGTCGTAGCGGCCGCCGCCGAGCAGCGCCGACTGTGCGCCAAGGTCGGAGCTGAGCACCTCGAAGGCCGTGCGGGTGTAATAATCCAGACCCCTCACCAGCCGCGGATTTTCGGTGAAGGGAATATCGAGGGCTGTAAGCAACTCCTTGAGCCGCGTGTGGTGGGCCTTGGAGGCCTCATCCAGGAATTCCACGATGGTGGGGTGGCCTTCCAGGGCCGCCTGGCAGCCGGGGTTCTTGCAGTCCAGGATACGCATGGGATTGGTTTCGATGCGGCGGTGGCAGTCTTCACAGAAGTGGTTGGCGCGGGCATCGAAAAAAGCGCGGAAGGCCGCGTTGAAAGCAGGCCGCGATTCAGGCGTGCCCACGGAATTCAAGGAAAGCGACAGGGACTTCAGCCCCAAGCCCTGGAGGAAATCGAAGAGCATCACTAAGGACTCGGCTTCAGATTCCGGCGAGGCGACACCGAAACTCTCCGCGCCGATCTGCCAGAACTGGCGGTAGCGCCCGGCCTGCATGCGTTCATAGCGGAACATGGGGCCCATGTAATAGAACAGCTGGGGGTCGTTGTTCACCAGGAGTTTGTGGTCCACCATGGCCCGCACAACGCCCGCGGTGTTCTCGGGGCGCATGGTGACCGAGCGGTTCCCCTTGTCCAGGAATTCGTACATTTCCTTGTTGACGATGTCCGAGCTGTCTCCAACACTGCGCTTGAAGACTTCGGTGTATTCCAGGATGGGCGTGCGGATCTCCCGGTAGCCATGGGCGCCGAAGACCCGGTGCACGGCTTCCTCGATGCGCTGGAACCAACGCAGCTCATCTCCCAAAAGATCCCGCATACCCTTTACACTGGATGACATCTGATGCTCCCGCGAATCCTGCTCATTCCTTTTCTTAGCCTACTGGCATGGGGACAAAGTCCCAATACGCCAGTGCCTTCACCGCGCCTGAAAATCGCATTGGATGCGGGGCATGGCGGAGATGACACCGGGGCTAAAGGGCCGAAGGGATTATTGGAAAAAGATGCGGCCCTTTCCATCGTGCGGGAGTTGAGCGCGAGCTTGGGTGAAGCTGGCTTCGACGTGGTGCTGGTCCGGCGCGACGACACATTCGTCCCCTTGTGGGATCGCGCGAAAATCGCCAATGAAGCTGGAGCGGATCTCTTCATCAGCATCCACCTGAACGCAGCGCGGGCACGGGCGGCCAAGGGCTCAGAAGTGTATTTCCTTTCTTTGGATCGGGGTGACGAGGACGCGGCGTCCGTAGCCGCATTGGAAAACGCGGGCGCCGATGCCAAACCCTCCGGAGACGCTAACGCCGTAGTGGCAGGCATTCTGGAGGACATGGCGCAGAAAGCCTACTTGCAAGATTCCGAGCGGCTTGCCGTGGCCGTGCAGCTGCAGCTCAACCGGTTGGGGGGAATCAAGGAACGTGGCGTCAAGCAGGCGCCTTTTGTGGTGCTGCGAAGTGCCGCCATGCCCGCGGTGCTGGTGGAAAGCGCATTGATCTCCAACCGTAAAGAAGAAGCCAAGCTCAAGGACAAAGCTTTTCTGAAAAAGCTGGCGGCCACCCTTACCACTGGCATCCGCCGTTATTTTACCGGTGCCGCAGGAACCGTGAGACGCAAGGCGATCGCCACCTCGAAATGAGCCCAAGTGGTTGCATCCGTCCCAACAAAGGCGTCATCATGAACACGCACCGTACCCGTAGCTCAGCTGGGAGGCTTCATCTCCGCGATTGAGCGGAGCGAAGAGCGGGAGGACAGTCCGGGGGACTGTCCGATAGATGGAGGAGCGCTGCCAGCGCACAAGGTTGCATCACCCACAATAAAAGCGTCATCATGAACACGTACCGTACCCGTAGCTCAGCTGGATAGAGCGCTGCCCTCCGAAGGCAGAGGTCGCTGGTTCGACCCCAGTCGGGTGCACCAAAGAACACAGGAGCGCGACCCAAGACTCGTGCTCCTGTGATTGTTAGTGTCAGGATCGAACCAGCGAGCCCGAATTTTGGATTTCCAACGCTCCCCTTCCACTCGCGCATGGTTAACTGAAGGGCTCAGGGAAGGCCCATGAAGCAGAAGATCCCCCTCACGGTCGTAAGTGTTTCCTTCGTGCTCCTGCACCTCGCCTGCCTGGCGGTATTCCTTGTGGCGTTCAGCTGGTGGGCGGTGCTCATCGGGGTGCTGCTGTACCTGATCCGCATGTTCGCGGTGACGGCGGGATACCATCGGTATTTTGCGCACCGCACCTACCACCTGAACCGTCTCAACCAGTTCGTGATGGCCTTCGTGGCGCAGACCTCGGCCCAAAAGGGCGTGCTTTGGTGGGCGGCCCATCACCGGGACCATCATCGCTATTCGGATACGGCCCAGGACATCCACTCGCCCATCGCCCGGAGTTTCTGGTGGTCCCACGTGGGGTGGGTGCTATCCGACAAATTCGACGACTACAACCAGCACAATATCCGTGATTTCGGGAAATATCCCGAACTGCGGTTCATCAGCGCCTACCACTGGATCTGCCCCTGGCTATTGGGCACCGCCGTATTCGCATTGGGCCATTTCACAGGCATCGGCGGATGGAGCGCACTCGTGTGGGGCTTCGTGCTGAGTACGGTGCTGCTTTTCCACGGCACCTTCAGCATCAATAGCCTGAGCCATCTCTGGGGCACGCGCCGCTTCAACACCGGCGACCACAGCCGCAATAATTTCCTGTTGGCGATGGTCACCCTCGGCGAGGGTTGGCACAACAACCACCACCACTTCATGAATGCGTGCCGACAGGGCATCAAGTGGTGGGAGATTGATTTGACCTATTACTTATTGAAGATGATGAGTTGGGTGAGGATCGTCCAGGACATCCGTCCCTATCCCGAGTCCGCCCAGGTGGCTACGGAGCTTTAGTTGTCAAGAAGTGGCATCGCAAAGGTCGCTGTCATCGGCGGGGGTATTTCCGGCCTTTCGGCGGCCTACCTGTTGAGCAGGCGGTTCCGCGTGACGCTCTTCGAAAAGCGGGACCGGCTGGGCGGCCACACACTCACTGTGCCGATTGAAATGGCCGATATGGCCGATGCGGTCGGCGGCGTGGTGCCTGTGGATATGGGTTTCATCGTCCACAACCGGAAAACCTACCCGAATTTCTGCCGGCTGATGGCGGAGTTGAAAGTGGAGAGCTGCGAAAGCGACGTCGCTTTCGCATTGCACGGCGGGTCCAAGGGCCTCACTTGGAGTTCCCGCGGCCTCAACGGACTTTTCGCCCAGCGGCTGAATGCCTTGAATCCCAGCTACTACGGCCTTTGGCATGAAGTCAGGCGCTTCAACAAGTTCGTGGATCAGCTTCTGGAAGACGGCGCCGACCAGGATGTTCCCTTGGGCGAATTCCTTGATGAGCATCATTTCAGCGTGGCTTTCCGTGAAAACTATCTCTACCCCCTGGCAAGCGCCTTGTGGTCCTCCGCACTCGATCAGATGGATGCCTTTCCGGCCTTTGCGCTGCTTGTTTTCTTCCGCGACCATGGATTCCTCGGACTGGCGGAGCGCCAACTGTGGCACACCATCCAGGGGGGCACCTCGCGCTATATCGAACCCCTCACGAAGTCCTATGCAGACGGCATCGTGCTGGACGCCAGGATCACGGAAATACGGCGCAATCTCGATGGCGCGGACCTTTCTCTGGAAGACGGCGGGACCTTGTGTTTCGACCACGTTGTATTTGCCTGCCATGGCGACCAAGTCCTACCGCTGCTGGGGGATGCCACCAAGGCCGAGCGGGAGATCCTTTCCGCGTTCCGAACAAACCGGAATTCCGCGGCCTTGCATACCGATGCATCCATCCTCGACAAGCGGCCCCGGGCTTGGGCCTCAAGGAACGTGCGCACCACTGCGGATCGAAGCCGTTTGCTGCTGACTAACCACATGAACCGGCTGCAGCCCCTCGAAACCAGGAGGGATGTTTTTGTCAGCCTCAACGCCGATGAGCTTCTGGATCCCAAACGTATCCTGCGCAGGGAAATCTTCCACCACCCTCGCTTCGACCTAGCTGCGCTCCAGGCCCAAGCCCGATGGGAAGAGATCAGTGGCCGCTACGGTGCCTTCGGACGTACTCACTATTGCGGTGCCCACTGGGGCCTCGGCTTTCATGAAGATGGACTTAATTCCGCGATCAAAGTTGCTGAGAGCCTGGGTATCCCATGGTGAGCAAGATGACGAACGAAGGAGGCCTCGCGTATCCGCGCAGCGGATACCGAGAAGATGGACTTAATTCCGCGATCAAAGTTGCTGAGAGCCTGGGTATCCCATGGTGAATGAAAGGCTCGAAGAAAGAGACCGTACCTCGGTTGACCCATGGAAGACGGGACTTCGCCGATCAGCTTCTGTGCTTCACCTAGACATCCGTTGAATCCAATACCCTAGCCGCTAATCTGTTGGTTCGACATTTTCGGAGGATCCATGGCTGAGGCCCAGGCGAGCAAGAAATCCGTCATCCGCCGCCGCTTCCCTTGGGGATGGCTTGTTTTGGGTCTCATCGGAGTCCTGGTGGTGGGCGGTTTCATGGCCCAAAAGAACGCGCCGGTGCAGGTGAGCACGGTGCCGCCAACGGTCTTCAAAGCCGGGGAGCGCAATCCTTTGGTGACGGCATCGGGTTATATCGTGGCCCGGACCAGGGCAACGCTCTCCAGCAAGGTGCTCGGGCGCATATCCTGGCTCGGCGTTCAGGAAGGCAGCCACGTCCAGCAAGGTCAAGTCATCGCTAAATTGGAGGCGCCGGATCTGGTGGCCTCCCGTAATGCGGTGGCCTCACAACTGGCGCAGACCGAATTGGACGTGGGACGCTCCCAGAAACTGGTGAAGGACGGCATTCTGGACCAGGCTAGTTTGGATCGCCAAGTGAACCTGGCGAAACAGCAGACCGAACAGCTCAAGTACCAGGATGCCTTGCTGGAAAGCATGTCGCTCCGGGCCCCTTTTACTGGCGTGGTGACGCAGAAATTATCAGAGGTGGGCGAGACCGTGGCGCCGGGAAGCGCTGGTGGCGCCAATGCCATCAATGCCATCGCGGTGCTGGTGGATTTCAACTCGTTGGAAGTGGAAGTCGAGGTCAATGAAGGTTCCATCGCCAAACTGAAGAAGGGCATGCCCGCGGAGATCCGCGTGGACGCGCTGGAAGGCCGGAAGGATGGGGCGAAGGTGCTGAAGGGCCAGCTTCGGGAGATCTATCCCAGTTCCAACCGCCAGAAAGCCGTGATCATCGTGCGCGTCGCCTTTGTGGAAAAAGATCCTTTGCTGGTGCCGGATATGGGCGCCAAAGTGACCTTTCTAGGCGATGCCTACACTCAAGATGTCGTCGTGCTGGGCCGTGAGCAGGTGGTCAAACGGAACGGCCAAAGCTTTGCCTGGGCGGTGGCGGACGGGACTGCGGTATTGAAGCCGGTACTGGTGAACGCAGAAAATCCCATCGGCCTGGAAGTCTCTGGCATCGGTGCCGACACGCAACTCATTGTCGCACCGCCCGAAAATTTAAAGGCGGGCGCCAAGGTTTCCGTGAAGGCGAAGTGAAGTGAACGCTCCTTTGAACAGTCCGATGAACGGCGATGCCATCATCAAGCTGCGCGATATCGCGAAAAGTTATTGGCGGGAGACGCTGGAAATCCCCGTGCTCCAAGGCATTGACTTTGATATTCCTCAGGGTGGCTATTACGCCTTAATGGGGCCTTCCGGGTCCGGCAAGACCACGCTGCTGAACCTCATCGCGGGCATTGACCGGCCCACCAGAGGCAGTCTCGAGGTTTGCGGCTACGAGTTGAATGATTTTGATGACGATGAACTGGCGGCCTGGCGGAATGCCCATGTGGGGTTCATCTTCCAGAACTACAACTTAATTCCGGTGCTCACCGCTTTCGAGAATGTGGAATTGCCGTTGCTGCTTACCCCGATGTCAAGGCGAGCGCGCCGGGCCCGGGTGGAGGAAGTCCTCTCCTTGGTGAATCTCGAGGACCGGATGCTCAACTATCCGCGCCAGCTCAGCGGTGGGCAGGAACAACGGGTGGCTATCGCCCGGGCCATCGTGGGAAACCCGGATCTCCTGGTGGCAGACGAACCCACCGGCGCCTTGGACCACCAGAATGCCGAGGAAATCCTGAACCTGATGGAGCGGCTCAACACCGACCTGGGCAAGACTATCCTCGTGGTCACCCACGACCCTAAAGCTGCGCACCACGCCCGCTTCCAGATCCATCTAGACAAGGGTGTCTTTGATAAGACTGTAGAGGTGAACCGGTGAAATACATCCGGTTCATCTTGAAGTCCCTGACGCGCTCAAACGGCGTACGCTGCTGATTCTTTCCACCATCACGCTCTCGGTGTTCCTGGTCACCTTGCTGCAATCGCTGCTTACGACTTTGGATGCGGTTTCCAACAATCCGACTTCCAGCAATCGTCTGGTGGTGCGGCACAAGAGCGGCCTGGCCCAGGTGCTGCCCATGAGCTACCTGACTTACCTGAAGGCGCAACCTGAAGTCGAATCCGCGACCTACCTCCAATGGTTTGGCGGGACGTATAAGGATCCCAGCAATTTCTTTGCGAATTTCGCCTCGGATGAAACCACGCTGTTCCAGGTATTCAAAGAAGAATTCGGAGCTTCGGGCGTGACCGAGGACCAGATCCAGGACTTCGTCCGGGATGGCACCGGGTGCATCGTGGGCAAGGCTTTGGCGGATAAATTCGGATGGAAGGTGGGCGACGTGGTCCCGCTTCAGGGAACGATCTTCCCCATCAGTCCTCGGCTCACGATCCGCGTGATTTTCAGGGGAACTAAACCCAGCCAGGAGAACGTGCTGCACTTCCATTACAAGGTTCTGGCCGAGGGTGTGCCCCGGATGAAAGGTCAGGTGGGGACTTTTTTCCTGCGGGTCCACAATGCTGATCAGATCCCCCGATTGAGCGCCCGCATCGACAACCACTACGCCAACTCCGCGTCTGAAACGCTGTCCGAGACGGAGAATGCCTTCAACTTGAGTTTTGTGAAGATGCTCGGCAACATCTCCGCAATGATCCAAGGCATCACGGTTGCAGTGCTGGTGGCCATCCTCATCGTTACTGCGGGCACCATGAGCGTCGCCATCCGCGAGCGCACCACAGAGATCGCGGTGCTTCGGGCCATGGGCTTCCGCACGGGATTGGTCCTGAGCCTGCTGCTGGGCGAGGGCATGCTCCTGGTGGGCGGGGGCGGAATCATCGGCGTGGGTCTGGCAGGCTTGGCGGCAGGTGGAATCCGCAAAGGCGTAGGTGCGTCAGTGCCGTTCCTTGAAGACTTCAGCCTGTTGCCCTCCACCATGCTGCTTTGCCTGGGCATCACTTTCGTGGTCGGTTTGCTCTCAACTTTTATCCCGGCCTACCAGGCCACGCGGCGCCCCATCACCGAGGGGCTGAGGTCCATCGGATGATCGTATTCGGGCTCCTGGGAGCGATTTTCGTCGGCTACCTGGCTTGGCTTGCTTGGGCGGCCCTCGCCTATCCCATCCCCCTCAGCTACAACCTGCGGAGCCTCTGGCAGCGCAAGGTGGCGACCATCAGCACCGCAGGCGCCATCGCATTGGTGGTAGGCATTTTCGTGGTGGTGCTTTCACTGGCCCAGGGGCTTTCAAAGGCCTTTGTGAGTTCTGGCCGAGCGGATCAGGCCATCGTCATGCGCAGCAACGCGCAGTTCGAATTGAACTCCAGCATAGATCGCGGGCAGGTGCGCATCTTGAAGGTCCATCCACTCCTGGCGAAGGATGAAATCGGTCCCTTGGTGAGCGCCGAGGTGGTGGTGATCAAGATTTTCCAGAAGTCCGATGGCGCCGACACCAATGTGACCGTGCGAGGCCTCGATCCCACGGGCATCCGCATGCGGTCTCAGGTGAAGCTGGTGCAGGGGCGCTGGTTCCGCCCAGGACTTTCCGAGGTCGTGGTGCCCCGCAAGATGCAGCAGCGTTTCACGGGCATGGAACTGGGCCGGAACCTGAAGATGGGCGGGCGCGACTGGGAGGTGGTGGGCGTCTTTGGGGGCGGTGGATCTTCCTTTGATTCTGAAATCTGGTCCGATGTGGTGGACATCCAGCAGGCCTACAAACGGGAGAGCTTCAGTTCCGTCCTGGCGCGCCTGGGCGCACCAGAGCGCTTCAATGCATTCAAGGAAAGCGTGGAAGAAGACAAGCGCCTGAAGTTGGATACTGTAAGCGAGAAGGCCTATTTCACGGAGCTCACCAAGTCCGGGGATCCCATCCGGATCCTGGGCAACCTGATCACGCTGATCCTTACCGTGGGTGCGATTTTCGCGGCGATGAACACCATGTACGCCTCGGTGTCAGGGCGCACGAAGGAAATCGGAACGCTACGCGCCATCGGCTTTCGGCGCCGGGAGATTTTGGCCAGCTTCCAGTGGGAAAGCATCCTGCTTTGCGGAATGGGAGGGGTCATCGGAGCCTTCCTGGCGTTGTTCGCTAACGGAATCCAGACCGGCACCACCAGTTTCCAGACCTTCAGCGATGTGACTTTCGCCTTCACCATCACGCCGGTCCTAATGCTGGAGGGTGTGGCTTTCAGCTTGGTGATGGGCTTGCTGGGGGGCTTCTTCCCAGCCTGGAGGGCCTCCCGGATACCACTGGCCGAGGCGATGAAAGGGTGATGGGGAAGGCACAAGGTTGAATATGAGCTTGTCCGTAAATTAGACGACGCCGCGCTGGGAGCGCCGGGCGAGCGAGGCAAGGCAGCCGACCACGGCATATCGTTCATACGCCACGGGAGGCTAACGCAGCATCGAGAAGCCCGCCGCCCCAGCCCGAAGGGACGGGGCCAGCCGCGCGCATCGCGGCGTCACGGCCCTTGCGCGTATCAACTATACGCGTCTGCGGGCCCTTCCTTGCGCTGCATCGCGGCTGACCCTCGTCGCGGCATCGCCTAATTTACGGACAAGCTCTAAGTCGTTGCACAAAAACAAACGGGCGGATTCGGTGGCGGCCCGGCATAAGGGCCCGTGGCAAAATAACCTGAACTGCACAGGTTATTTTGGCACGGGCCCTAAAGCGCGGATTGATGATTCCTTCCCATCACCTTGCGAGGTAGACTGGAGACTAAACCGGGAGATTCCATGGACCGTGAACTACTAAAGGGAAGCACGCCAATTTTGTTGCTCTCATTACTCACTGAAGGGCCCATGTACGGCTATCAAATCATCGAGACGGTACTGGAACGCACCAACGGCGCCTATACGCTTAAAGAGGGCGCCCTCTATCCGGCTCTGCATAAGCTTGAAGCTGCGGAATTCATCTCATCCTACTGGCAGACCCAGGCCAACGGCCGGGACAGGCGCTATTACGCGATTCTTCCTGCGGGTTCTACCTTTCTTGAAGCCAAGAAAAAGCAGTGGAGCCTGTTCGTGAACATGGTCGAGGGCTTTGTGACGCCTAACGGGTCTACGGGTTCCAAGGGATGAAAAGAGCCCTGGCCGCCTACCTCAGCGAGGTGGAACGCGGCCTCCAGGCCATGCCGGTACGTCGTCGCCGGCTGGTGCTGCGTGAGCTGGAAGCTCATCTGTTCGATGAGGCCGAAGCCCTCGGCATCACGGATGAAGGCGCCATGTCGCGGCTTCTTGATACCAAGGAGAGCCCGCAAGAACTGGCCTCGGAGCTGTCAGATGGCGATGTGAAGAATCTCAGCCACCGCCATGTGACCTCCTTATTGGCGGGGGCGCTCATCGGGGCTTTCACTGGGGCCCATCTTTTTGCCCAAGGCTGGATTTGGTACATCAGCGTGGCTTTTGGCTTGGCCCATGGGTTGGCCGTCGGAGCCGGATTCTTTTGGGTCCGTAGGCACTGGCAACGTCTTGGAGACGGATGGCGCTTGGTGATGGCCATCAGTTTCACCGCCCTGCTTTCTATTCCTTTGGGGTTCACAAGCACCCGGGGTTTCGTTCTCTCGCGGACGTTCTATGGCGCCTACACGGGTTTCCTATTGGAGCGCCATGCGCAAAAGCGGCCCATCTGGCAGTGGGCCTTGGAAACGCTGGCGTTCACGGCGTTCGTGTTCTTCATGGAAGTCATCGTGATGCAGCGTGTGCATTTCCATTGGAACAACCGTGGGTTCTTCATGGTTTTAGGGGAGCTGAGTTTCAATCTGGCAATCCAGTTGGGAGTGATCGCAGCATTGAGGCTTCAGCGCATGCTGGCTGGACGTTGGGTACTGCGGCCCCAGAACTTATAAGCCTTAGGGGTCCTTCGCAAAATGAAGGCTTTTAGGCTCGTGGGTCTTTTGGTAAACTATTCCTCTTGCATGGACAAGCCGCGTGCCGCATACGTGCATCCGGTCGGTCATAGGAGGCAGACATGAAAACCAACATCCATCCCGAACTGCACGAAGTCAAAGTCCACTGCCAGTGCGGCAACGAGTTCATGACCCGTTCGACCAAGAAAGAGCTGCGCGTGGAAGTCTGCTCGGCCTGCCACCCCTACTACACCGGCAAGCAGAAGAACATGGACACCGCCGGCCGCGTGGAGCGCTTCAACCGCAAGTACGCCAAGAAAGCCGAAGCTCCGGTGGTGGTCGAAGGTGCAGTCGAGACATCCGAGACGACCATCGCTCCTTCCGAAAATTAGCAATTCATCTCCAAAGAACGGGCCGAGCTTTCGGCCCGTTTTTTTATGCCTTCACTGGAGATCCAGCCCATGAAAAACCGACTCGAATCTCTGGAATCCAAGTTCTTGGAGGTAGAGGCCCAGCTCCAGGATCCAGCGTTCGTTTCGGACTCCAAAAAATTGCGGGAGCTGGCAAAGCTCCGTGTGGAGTTGGAACCCGTGGTGGAAGCCTGGAAAACCCAGGCCAACCACCAGAAACAATTGGACCAGGCTGAGGCCATCCTCAATGACAAAACGATGGATCCAGAATTGCGCGAGATGGCGGCCATGGAGATACCAGATCTCAAGGCAGCCCTGGAGAAGGGCGAGACTGAATTGCGACGGTTGTTGATTCCCAAAGACCCCAAGGATGAAAAGAACGTGATCCTTGAAGTCCGCGCGGGCACTGGCGGAGAGGAAGCCGCGCTTTTTGCGGCAGAAATTTTCCGCATGTACGCACGCTTTGCCGAACGCCGAGGGTTCAGGGTCACAGTGATGGATGAGAGCGAGGCGGATGCAGGCGGTCTCAAGGAGGTCATCGCTGAGATTCAAGGTGAAGGCGCCTATTCACTATTCCGGTTCGAGAGCGGCGTCCACCGGGTCCAGCGCGTTCCGAAAACCGAAACCCAAGGCCGGATCCACACTTCCGCCTGCACCGTGGCGGTGATGCCCGAAGCCGAAGACGTGGAAATCGAGGTCCACCAGAAGGATCTGCGCATAGATACTTTCTGCTCTGGCGGCAAAGGTGGCCAGAGCGTGAACACCACCTATTCCGCAGTGCGTCTGACACACCTGCCGACCAATACCGTGGTGCAGTGCCAGGACGAGCGCAGCCAGATCAAGAACATGGCCAAAGCCATGACCGTGCTGCGTTCCCGCTTGCTCCAGAAAGCCCAGGATGAAGCCGATGCCACTAGTTCTGCCATGCGGAAGAGCCAAGTCGGGGGCGGTGACCGAAGCGAAAAGATCCGCACCTACAACTTCCCCCAAGGCCGCGTGACCGACCACCGCATCGGCCTCACCCTCCATCAGTTGGATGCATTCATGCAGGGCCAGATCGAGCCGGTCATCGAGCCCCTCCGGTCTGCTTTCGAAGCGGAACGCCTCCAACAACTCGGAGTCTGAGGGCAGCCCCAGGCTGAGAGTTTAAAAGTCGAAAAGTCGAAAAGTCGAGGGGGCAAAGGCCTCATTGTGGCTCACTCCTAATCGTCAATCGAAAACACTTGGCCACAAAAAAAGGCCCCTGGCGGGGCCGTAGATTGGCTGAAGTTGATTAATTTTTGATCGTCACTTTCTCTGGAGCTGAAAGGGTGAAGGTCACCGGTGTGGCAGCCTTGATGCGCACCACCGTGTCCGCTGTGGCCGCGGCTGCCGCGGTGCCAGCGGCGGCGCCGATGGCGGCTCCTCCCAGCGCATGATCATTCTTGTTTTGCTTATCCGAAAGAATGCCGATGAGAGCCCCCAGGGCCGCACCCCCTCCGATGATCTTGGCATTCCGCTCACCGCGTTTGTCCCCGACAACCAAGTGGGTGTCAGCATCCACATCGCTCGATCCCACTTCGGTAAGGCGGATGGCAAGGCCACCCTTGCCATTGGCCAAACGGCCCAGAGGAGCGCTTTGGGACACCACGCCATGCACAGGGGTACCCGTTCGCCAGACGGTGCTGCCACCGACCCTCACGTCGCTGGCCAAAGTGCCGGACCAGGAATCTCCGGCCTGTTGTTTGTCTGTCCCCAGATCCTGGTCGAGTTTCACTTCGATCGGGGTCCCGCTAGGCACTTCCAGGGTGATGGCTTTGGGAGCTTCAGCCTTGGGGGTGGACGCTGCGGCCAGTTGCGCAGCCTCCTGTTTCCTTGTTTCGGCTTTTTTCTTTGCGGTTTGGATTTGCCGTTCTATGGCTTTCTGTTCGCTCTTGGAAACGCTGTCCAAGGTTTCCTTGTCCCCTTCTTTGGGGGTGTGCTTGCCGGCTTTCAGTTCTGCCAATTGTTGTTCGAGCCGCGCCACTCGTTCATCTGCGCTCTTGGCGGCGTCTTGGGCCACAATGGCTTCCTGGCTGAGCTTTTTTTCACAGGCAACCCCACCCAACACCAAAATTGAAAGCAAGGCAATGGATCCTAGGTTCCGAGTGTTCATGAAGCCTCCCAATAAAAGTATGTTCTATAGTGTACCCACCCCCTAGGTGGGTTCCGGGCAGTGGCCAGGATACCTGACCAAAGGATTGGTGGATCCATTGAATGGCTCTTTAGACCCCCGCAGCGAATCAGTTTTAAAAACCCTGATCGAAACTTACCTTTTGGAGGGTGAGCCGGTGGGGTCGCGGTTGCTTTCGAAGCGCTACCCGGAGCCCCTTTCCTCAGCCACGATCCGCAATGTTCTTTCGGATCTTGAAGAGGATGCCATGGTGGCGCAGCCTCACACTTCTGCGGGACGCATTCCCACGGAGCGGGCCTACCGGTATTACGTGAACCGTTGGCTGCGGCTTCGGGAGCCGGATGATGCCATGGGCGCTCAATTACAGGCGGCTCTGGAAGGTATCGAACAGGATCCAGAAGCCTGGCTCCGGCACGCCAGCCGCGTGTTGTCGGAAGTCATGGGTGGTGTCTGCATCGCGTTGCCACAGCGGCTTTCCTCCACCCGGCTGGTGCGCGTGGAATTCGTGCTTTTGGACCGCCACCGGCTCGTGGGGGTATGGGTGGGAAGCCTGGGTGAAGTGGAGCACCAGATTCTGGAAAACACCTGGGGCTTCGATGCCGCCACCTTGGTGGAGATGGCGAATTTCGCCTCGGCGCATTTCAGGGGCTGCACGCTTGTGGAGATGCGCCAAAAGCTGCTGTTGGCTTTGCAGGAAGGCGCTGGAGAAGCCAGAGCCATGTGGGAGCGGCTTTCCAATCTTGCGTCGCGCTGGCCGGATCCAACTATGTCAAGTGACCATCCTGTGGTGGTGGCAGGCCTGGGGCAGATGGGACAGCTCCCTGAATTCGAAGATCTGAACCGGTTCCGCACCTTGGTGGCGGCCTTCGAGGAACATGAACGCCTGGCCCTGCTTTTGAATGCATTCGGCCAATCGGCAGCCATGGAAGTGCAACTGCTCCTGGGCTCCGAGAATCCATTCCTGCAATCCATGCCTCTTGCCACGATGGTTCGAAGTGTGCCGCTTGGAGGGCAGACGTGGGCGACTTTTGCGTTAATGGCCCCCCTACGCATGGATTATGGCCGGATTCTGGGCGGTTTGGCGTGGTGGTCCCAAGCGGTTCAGCGTCGGGCGGAGAATTTGGATTGAATTACATGAAGTGAGGATTAGGAGTACGGCGCAGAGTTTGCCTACAATGGGGCCATGGTTCCCGAGCCTTACACCCCCCCAGACAAGCTGCAACCTTACGACCTGGACGCCGATGCGGCCTACACGGGTGATGTGAGTGATGCGAACACAGTAGAATTGAGTCTGGATGACGCGGACGCCATAGACTTGCAGGCCTTGGCAGATGAAGCGGCTAATGCCACGCCAGAGTTCATGGCTGCCGGCGATGATTCGGAAGCCGAAGATACCGCTGGGACCGGGCCCATTCTACTGGACCCTGAACTACCCGCAGCCACTGCCACAGCCGAGGATTACGAGCGCCAATTGGACCGCCTGCAAGCTCAGATGGGTGAATTGGAAAAACGTGAATCGGATGTTATGGATCATTACAAGCGGCTCAAGGCCGAATATTTGAACTACCGTGATCGCTCAGCCCGGGACACCCAGGTTGCATTGAATCAGGGGGACCGGAAGGTGCTGCTGGAGATTCTTCCAGTGCTCGATAATTTCGAGCGCAGCCTAGACGCCTCGTACCCGGATATGGATGCTTTCCGGGTCGGCGTGGAACTCATCCATAAACAATTCGTGGACGCGCTGCGCCGCATTGGAGCGGAACCCGTCACCCTTAATGTGGGCGATCCCTTCGATGCGCTTCATTCCGAAGCTCTGACGACCCTTTCCAATCCCAACCTTCCCGATGGCGCCATCGCAGCTATCTACGAACGTGGTTATATGTTGCGGGACCAGTTGTTGCGGCCCGCCCGGGTCGTGGTCAACCACAACCCCGACGCTGAAACGTCCCCGAACGCAGAATCCAACGTCCACTAAGAAGGCATTGGAATAATTCGGGTATATCCAGTATATTCGAGCCGAACTTAAGCGGAGAAACACCTATGGCTGGAAAGCTGATTGGCATTGACTTGGGAACCACCAACAGCTGTGCCTGCGTCATGGAATCAGGGGATGCCAGAGTGATTCCAAACCGGGAAGGCAGCCGGACCACTCCTTCTGTGGTGGCATTTACGGACAAGGGGGATTCTCTTGTCGGGCACATCGCCAAACGCCAATCCGTGACCAATCCTCAGCGCACCCTGTTTGCCATGAAGCGGCTTCTGGGGCAGCGGTTCAGGTCGCCGCGGGTGCAGGAAGCCATGGCCCGCCTGCCTTTTTCCGTGGTGGAGGCTCAAAATGGGGATGCCTGGGTGAAGATCGGCGACCGGGAATATGCTCCTCCGGAAATCGCCGCCATCGTGCTGCGTTCACTCAAGCAGAGTGCTGAAGCCTTTCTCCACGAAGAAGTCACCGATGCGGTCATCACGGTGCCCGCCTATTTCGACGATGCCCAGCGGCAAGCCACGAAGGACGCGGGCCGCATCGCGGGCCTCAACGTGATCCGCATCATCAATGAGCCCACCGCTGCCGCGCTGGCCTACGGCATTGATAAAAAGGGCAAGAACCAACTTCTGGCCATCTACGATCTTGGCGGAGGCACCTTCGATTTCACGCTGATGGAAATGAACGATGGTGTCTTTGAAGTGCTGTCCACCAGCGGCGATACATTCTTGGGCGGAGAAGATTTCGACAACGCCATCATGCTCTGGCTGGCGGAGCAGTTTAAGGAAAAGACGGGCATCGATCTCAACAGCGACCGCATGGCCTTGCAGCGGCTCAAGGAGGCCAGCGAAAAGGCCAAGTGCGAACTCAGCACGCTCGACAAAGTTGAGATCCGGCTCCCCTTCATCGCCCAAGGCCCAAGCGGCCCTCAGCATTTGGAAGCCACGCTGACCCGGGATCTGTTGGAGGATATGGTCCGGGAACTGGTGGAGCGCACCCTCGAGCCGATCCAGGACGCGATGTCCAGCGCGATCAAGAAGCCGAAGGACGTCGATGAAATCATCCTGGTCGGCGGCCAGACCCGCATGCCCCTTGTGCAGCGGGCGGTGCAGGACTTCTTTGGGAAAGAACCCAACCGCAATATCAATCCTGACGAGGTGGTGGCGACGGGTGCCTCCATCCAGGGTGCGGTCATGCGCGGCGAGGTGAAGGATCTGGTGCTGTTGGATGTGACGCCGCTTTCCCTCGGCATCCAGACGCAGGGCGGCGGATTCGTGAAGATCATCCAGCGGAACACGACGATCCCCTGCAAGGATGCCCGCACCTTCACCACGGTCACAGATAATCAAAGCCGCGTAGAAGTGCATGTGCTCCAGGGCGAGCGGGAATTGTCGGAGCATAACAAGAGCCTGGGGCGTTTCGATCTCATCAACCTTCCTCCGCTGCCCAAGGGTGTGCCGCAGATCGAGGTCGCTTTCAACATCGATTCCAACGGCATCGTCAAGGTCAGCGCGAAGGATCTGATGACGAATCTCGAACAGACCATGAGCATCCGCCCCACTTCGGGCCTATCGGAACTGGAAATCCAGCGCATGGTCCGTGAAGGCACAAGCAACGCAGAAGATGATCTTAAAAAACGCGATGAGCTGAAGTACCTGGCCTCCGCTGAAGGGCTGCTCTTTTCATGCGACAAGAGCTTCATTGATTGCGGCAAGTACTTGGCTCCGGAAAAGCAGGAATTCGTGCGGGATATCCTGAACAAGGTGCGCCTGGGAGTCGCTGATAAGGATGTTGATCTACTCCGTAACAGCGAAGGAGACCTTCTGGAAGCTCAGAAGCTCCTTACGGATGCGGTGCTTGCTGCCAGCGAGGCCATGATGTCGGCTCTGGACGGCGATGGCGGAAACGCCAATTCATGAGGGTCCCGGCGTTCCCTTTAGTCCCTCAGATGGGTTAATCTGAATCCATGAAACGGGATTACTACGAGGTGCTGGGCGTTGATCGCTCCGCCTCTCTGGATGAGATAAAAAAGGCTTACCGCAAGCTGGCCATGCAGCACCATCCGGATCAGAATCCGGGAGATAAGGCGTCCGAAGAAAAATTCAAGGAAGCCGCTGAAGCCTACGGTGTGCTTTCAGACGCGGAAAAACGCGGAACCTACGATCAATTCGGCCACGCGGGCCTTGGTGGCAACGGTGGTGGGCAATCCTTCCAATTCGACCCTAGGCAATTCGCTGGCTTCGAGGACATTCTTGGGAGTTTTTTCGGCGGCGGCCTTTTTGGAGACGCTTTTGGTGGGGGGCAGCGCCGCCGGTCCGGGCAAGGCGAACCCGGTTCGGACCTCCAATACACACTTCGGATTCCTTTCCGGGACGCTGTATTCGGATTAGAAAATCAACAGATCGAAGTGCCTCGCCTGGAAAGTTGCGAGACCTGCGGAGGCAACGGTTGCGCGCCTGGAACCAGTCCGCAATCTTGTCCCCAGTGTCGTGGCACGGGCCAGGTTGCCATGCGCCAGGGCTTCTTCCAGATGGCGATGCCCTGTCCACGCTGTGAGGGCCGGGGAAAAATCATCCCGAGCCCTTGTGGCACTTGCCGAGGCCAAGGCCGTATTCAAAAACGCAGTACCGTGACTTTTCGCGTGCCTGCGGGGGTGGATCGCGGGATGCGCCTCAGGCTGGTGGGGCAGGGCGAAGCCGGCACCGGCAATGGCCCCCGGGGCGATCTGTACATCGTTTGCGATGTCCAGGAAGATCCTCTCTACCAGCGCGATGGCGTTGATCTGCACGCCAAGCAGGAGGTGCCATGGCCACTGTTGGTTTTGGGGGGAAAACTTAAAATCGAAACTCTCTATGGCGAGGACCACATCAAATTGGAGTCCGGCACACCTTCGGACACAGTCGTGAAGCTCGTCAATGCGGGAGTGCCGCGCACTCGTGGCGGTGGCCGGGGAGACCTTTACCTTCATATCCGCGCCGCAGTGCCCAAAAAGCTGAATGACGAGCAGGAAGCTCTGACCAGGCAACTCCTGGATTCCCTGCAAAGCGAGGATGAAAATCCCGCTGCGGATGCCGAAGAAGGCCTGCTGGCAAAGGTCTTCGGTGGCCACCACAGCAAGAAAAACAAAAAGAAGAAGGCCTGATTTAACTCTATGGCATTTGCTGGGACGGTGGGCAGCTGGGAAATTCCTTTGAACCTGCGCCTATTCAAGTCCCATCAAAAATGACTACCCGGCCCTTTCCAAGGTTCTTTGCCTTCAAGAGCGCTTTGTCGGACCTTTCGATGAGCGTGTCGGCGCCATCGGCATGGGACGGGAAAGATGCGATGCCCACACTTAGCGAAATGGGTACCAGGTTCTCACCCACCTCCAGATTGCTTACGGCCAGGGCTTCGATGATCCGTTCTCCAAGGATGGCGGCGCCTTTCGCATTGGTGCTGCGCATGAGAATGCAGAACTCGTCGCCTCCATATCGGTAAAGCCGGTCTTGGGCTCGTATGAGTTGCCGGGCTTCCAGTGCGACAGTCTCTAGAACCCGGCTTCCGGTCGGATGTCCGAACTTGTTGTTGAGCATTCTCAGGTTGTCCACATCGAGGAAGAGAAGCGCCACCGATTCCGACTTCGCTGCTGCGTCCCGGATTACTTCAGGCAGTTCCGCTTCCAGGCATCGCCGATTCTGCGCCACGGTGAGATCGTCCTTGAATGACAGCTCCCGGCTGTGCTCAAGGTTCCAGGCGTTGATCAATAGCGGCTCCAACTCGCGCAACCATTCCAGCGTTCCGTTGGTGCCTTTTTCTGGGCTCCGCAATCGAAGCAGGCCGATGTTTTCAGGGGGACATATCGCGATGGCTTCGCCAGATTCCACCAGCCGGTTCGCTTCGGCTTGGCTTAAGGGGGCCTCCGCGAATCCAGATCCCGCCCGTTGGTAGAAGGCCTCGTCCTTCCTCAGCCAAATGGCTCCCGCGCTTGCGCTGGAGAGCCTCAGGCATTGCACCAGGACAGGCCTTAATAATTCGTCGAGGGTGGCCAGGTGCAGCAGTTGGCGAAGCCAGCCATCCGTATCCATGATCCGCCCCTCGAGGTAGAGCAGAGCGTCACGGACTTCATTGAGGGGCGCGGACTGCCGCACCACCCATCCAGGCCGCTGGGAAAGCACAGCGCTGGTTTGTTCAGGCGTGCCCTCCTTCACCCACCACAATACAGCTGTGGCTTTTTCAGGAATCCAACGGGGATCAGGCTTGTCCGCTACCACCAGCAAAGTCGAGCCTTCCAGCCGGCCCGTTTGCGAAAATCCCCACTGCGTTAGAGCCGCTTTCAGATTTTCGGTTCCTGAGGCGGGGTGCACGTCTAGCCAGTGGATGTAGGTCATGGATCATCAGTTCAATGCAGCGTCGAGGCGCATGGAAAGGTGTTCGAGGTGGGAACTCAGCATTCGAAGGGCTGCGGTGGAATCCTTGGCGCCACGCTCGTTGCGCACCCAACGCTTGAGCAATGCGAGAGCCTGGGGATCGCGCACTCCAAGCCGCTTGGTGGTCTGGATCAGCTTGTGGGCGAGGCGCGTGCGGTCAGGGCTTTCTTTTTGAGTGGAATCAATCTGTTCGCAAAGCTTTAAGGCTTCCCGGGAAATGGTCAGATCGTGGCGGATGAGGGGAACGCGTGCGTTGATGCGAAGGAGAAACTGCTCCAAAAAACGCAGCATCTCGTTGCAAAGCTCCGTCGCATCCTGGAGAGACCGTTCCATGATTTCGGGATCGTCCAGGCTCCGGTACATGGCAGCGGAAATGCGCTCGAACTCATGGCGGTCGGGCGTGCGGATCAGAAGAAATTCGGGGCTCCGCCGGAAGGAGGCTACCTGGAATTGGGTCTGGGAAAGGGCCAACGCCAGCCTCGGCCAATCTTTTAATTCAAGGCTAAGCTCCAGCTTGTTCAGCATCGGATCCAGGTATTCCCAGAGCCGGTGCAACCGTTGGCGGAGGCGGTCGCCTTCCTCGGTGAGCGATGGGGAATCCGGGAATAACCGCTGACGCAGTTCCGCGGAGAAAAGGCCCACCAGATCGCCCATGAGCTGGCGCTGGTGGTTCAAGAGCAGGGCCTTCAGGTTGTCGAGGACTTGCGCCAGCTGGTCCACGTCGTTCTGAGCGAGGGATTGCTGCAGCAACCCACGGATGGTGCTTTGATCTTGCAATAGGCTAAGCACCGCCTGGCGGAGAAACGCGCCGAGCAATAGTTGCTCTTCGCTACCCTTGAGCAGCAGTTCCGCCGAGCGCGGGTGATAAACCCGCTCCGCCAGGCGGCCTAGTTCGGCTTCCATGACGTAATAGATTGGAACCATCGCGTAGCGTTCTGTCACGGTCGTATTGGCCGCCGGTTCCAAGGATTCCACCAGGCTCGACAGCGCAAGATGGCTCGCCAGGGCCCTGGCTACAACCAGGAAGGCGGCTGGGTGGTCTTTTTTCATCTGCTTGAGCAACCGCCGGACGTCCGCAGGGAGGGATTTTTCCAGAAGCCCCTCTTCCACGCGGGGAAGTGTCCACCCCAGGTGGTTCCAAAGCCACTGAAGGCTGCCGCGCACCTGCTCCAGGGCTGGCCAATAAAAGCCCCGGTCCAACGGGCGCAGTAATGTCATGCGGAGACTCGCGATGACATGCTGGACGAGCTGCAGGGGCTCGATGCGCTCGCGGGTGGCTGCCGGCACTGCGCTCTCAAGGATTTCAGCCAGTTTCCGGAGCGCTTCGGTAGGTCTTCCCCCCTCTTCCTGAAGGGAGCGGTTCAGGACCTTCATCTGGGCGTTAAGGCGGTTGACCAGGTCTGGGCCGGCTTCGGCGGTGCCCAGGGCGCCGAATAGCTCCTTAAAGTGATCTTTCCGCTCCGATAGGAAGGCCCCCCAATGTTCACGGAGCTGTGGCTGGCCGTCCGCACCCATAAAAGTGGACATGGTGCGCAAGGAAGCCGAGAGGCCCAGGAGATGGGCGATCCATTCGGGTTCTTCGTTCACCATCAGCAATTCTTCGTGGGCCGCCTCGGCCAGCTGCCCCAGCCGGGCTAAAGTGTGGGTCAGCACCAACCCCATGGCGGGACGGATTTCCCCCAGATTCTTATCAGAAAAACGGTTCAGGAATACGAGAAAAAGCCCAAAGGAACGCCTTAATTTCGCAAGGTTCGGCAGTTCCCGCGCAGCAGCTGAAACCCCTGTGGGGCTGGATTCAATCAAGGGCGACAAGTCCCCAGAGCCCGCACGGAAAATATCATCCAGCAGGGCAAGATCCTGCCGGGATAGTCCCTTCTCCCTGATCAAGGCTTTGACCTCTTGGAGGCGCTGGCTTGGTGTCTTTTCCTGGGACATGGAACTAGGATAGCGGGGCAAGGCAAACTTGCCAGCGTACCGAATCGGATTAATCCTAGCAGTGCTACACTCGGCAAACCTATCTGGAGGAGTTTCGTGGCTACCAAGCTCGGCGACATGCTGGTCAAAGCCCAGCTCATCACAACCGAACAACTTGAAGAGGCCATTCGGTTCCAGCGCAGGGACGGGGGAAAGCTCGGCAGCATTGTGGTCCGGCAGGGCTATTGCTCTGACCAGGACATCGTCAGTTTCCTCGGCATGCAGTACGGTGTGCCTGCCGCGGACCTGGATCAATGGCCAGCCATAGATCCGGCAGTGATCGCCCTCGTCCCTTCGGAATTGGCGCACAAGCATAAAGTACTGCCGTTGCAGCGCTCCGGGAACGTCCTGACCCTTGCCATGTCGGATCCGACCGATATCTTCGCGATGGACGATGTGCGGTTCCACACGGGTTACAACGTGGACCCGGTGGTTTCATCCGAAATTGGCTTAGCCCGCGCCATCGAACGCTATTACGGCGGTTCGAGCGGTTTGAAGCTGCGTGAGGACGGCGCATCCACCAGCCGCGGCATGGGTGGTCCCCCCGCTCCGGCGGCGCAAGCCCAAGCGGCCAAGTCATTCAATTTTGATGAAGCGCCAAACGAAGCCTTGGATTTGAAGTCCTTTGAAGAGGA
Source organism: Holophagaceae bacterium (assembly GCA_016722505.1). GTDB lineage: Bacteria > Acidobacteriota > Holophagae > Holophagales > Holophagaceae > JANXPB01. The sequence goes on along the minus strand of JADKJH010000001.1, from coordinate 385,667 downwards.
CATGGAAGACGATACCCAGTACGACACTCTGGATGATGATGATGACGACAATGTTGATGTCGCCGCTCTCAACAAGCAGAGCGAAGATGCGCCGGTGGTGCGCCTCGCGAACATGGTGCTCATTGATGCCATCCGCAAGGGCGCGTCCGACATCCACATCGAACCCTATGAGAAAAGCTACCGCATCCGATTCCGCATTGACGGCCTTCTCATGGAGGTCATGCGGCCGAATTTGAAGTTGAAGGATCCGCTCACTTCGCGCATCAAAATTCTGGCAAAGCTCAACATCGCTGAAAAGCGGCTGCCACAGGATGGCCGCATCAAGCTGCGGGTCAATCTCCAGGGCCGCCAGAAAACCATTGATTACCGCGTGTCGATCCTCCCCTGCTTGTTCGGCGAGAAGATCGTGATGCGGCTGCTGGACAATGATTCGCTGATGCTCGATCTCACTAAATTGGGCTTCGAGCCAGAGAGCCTGGAGGCATGGAACCGGCAGATTGATAAGCCCTACGGGATTGTGCTGGTCACGGGCCCCACAGGTTCCGGTAAAACCAATACCCTTTATTCCTCCATCTCGAAATTAAACCAGCCGGATGTGAATATAATGACGGCCGAGGATCCAGTGGAATTCAATTTTGCTGGCATCAACCAGGTCCAAATGAAAGAGCAGATCGGCCTCAATTTCGCCGCCGCACTCCGATCCTTCCTCCGCCAGGATCCCAACATCATCCTGGTGGGCGAGATCCGCGATTTCGAAACGGCGGAAATTTCCATCAAGGCCAGCCTGACAGGGCATCTGGTGCTTTCAACCTTGCATACCAACGATGCGGCCAGCACCATCAGCCGCTTGATGAACATGGGTGTGGAGCCTTTCCTTGTCGCCACATCGGTGAATGTGATCTGCGCTCAGCGCCTGGTCCGGCGCATCTGCTCCAATTGCAAGGCGGTGGACCCGACGGTTCCGCCAGCAGAGGCGCTGCGAAAAGTCGGATTCACGGATGAAGAGATCGGACGCTTGAAAATCATGCATGGGCAGGGCTGCGATATCTGCCACAAGAAAGGCTACAAAGGTCGGGTGGGCCTGTATGAAGTCCTTGAAATGTCCGAGACCCTTAAGGACATGGTATTGACCGGAGCCTCAGCCATCGAACTTAGGGAACAGGCCATCAAAGAGGGCATGATCACTTTGCGCCGCAGCGGGTGCCGCAAAGTATTGGATGGCGTCACCACTATCGAGGAAATCATCCGTGAAACCGTAGTCTAACTGTGCTGTTCACCCAATCCCGTTCTTTCAGATGCGAGGAATGAAATGGCCGAAGCTAATTACGTTGTTCCCCTCCAGCAGCTCTTGAAGACCATGGTCGAGTACGGTGGGACCGATCTTCACATCACCACTGAATCAGCGCCCCAGATCCGCATTGACGGACGCATGGTGCCGTTGAAATTACCATCTTTGGATGCGACCCAGACCCGCTGGCTCTGTTACGGCGTGATGACCGACCAGCAGAAACACCGCCTTGAAGAAGATCTGGAAGTGGATTTCTCCTTCGGGCTCCAGGGGATCGCCCGGTTCCGCGCGAACGTGTTCAACCAGCGCGGTGCCACCGCCGGCGTCTTCCGAACCATTCCAGAGAACATTCGCTCCTTCGATCAATTGGGGCTGCCGCCGGTGATTCAAAGCCTCTGCGACAAGCCCCGGGGGTTGGTGTTGGTGACCGGTGTGACCGGATCAGGCAAGTCCACCACCTTGGCGGCCATGGTCGATAAAATCAACACGGATGAACCCCTGCACATTCTCACCATCGAAGACCCGGTGGAATATGTCCACAAACACAAGCGCAGTCTCGTAAACCAGCGGGAGATCCACGCGGACACCCACAGCTTCAAGAAGGCCCTCCGTTCGGCCCTTCGCCAGGACCCGGATGTAGTGCTGGTGGGCGAGATGCGCGATCTGGAAACCATCGAGTCGGCCCTCACCATCGCCGAGACGGGCCACTTGACCTTTGGCACGCTTCACACGAATTCCGCCACCCAGACCATCAACCGCATCATCGACGTGTTCCCCAGCCACCAGCAGAGCCAGGTGCGAGCCCAGCTATCCCTAGTGCTTGAAGGCGTCGTTTGCCAAAGTCTCATTCCCAAAGCCAGTGGGAAGGGCCGAGCCCTGGCCCTGGAGGTGATGATTCCCAACGCGGCCATCCGGAACTTGATCCGGGAAGACAAAGTTCACCAGATATACAGCTCCATGCAGACCGGTCAGATCAAATTCGGGATGCAGACCTTCAACCAGAGCCTTGCAGAATTGGTGCTCAAAGGGGAAATCACGCAAGAAATGGCGAATGAGTTCTCCAGCAACCATGATGAGTTACGCGAACTCATCAACCGTGGGGTTGGAACCGTGAATATGGCGCCTCAGGCGCCGCCACCCAAGGCAGGAGGCATCGGTGGCCTGCTTGGCGGCCGGAACCCCAACATCAAATACACCTAGGCGGTTTGGGGTGATTGCCAGGTGTTTTTTGCCCAACCCTTCCCAATATCAATGCTTCACCCTATGCTGATCCAAGCAATGTCCAACCACCAATAAACGAGGTTCCCGATGCCTGCATTCGCATGGAAAGGCAAGAATAGATTGGGCGAGATCCAAGAGGGCCTAATCGTGTCCGACACCAAGGATGCGGCCTCGGTGACCCTCAAGCGCAATGGCATCCAGATCATTTCCATCAAGGCCCAACAATCCGCAGGCACCAAGAGTCTAGGTAAGGTTAAACCCAAAGATTTGGCGATTTTCACTCGCCAATTCAGCGTGATGATTGATGCGGGTCTGCCACTGGTCCAATGTCTGGAAATCCTAGGAGCCCAGCAGGAAGATAAAGGCTTTCAGAAAATCATCGCTGCGGTGCGCCAGGATGTTGAGCAGGGCGCGACGCTGCAGACCGCGCTATCTAAGCACCCAAAGGCTTTCAATGACCTCTACGTGAACATGGTTGGCGCGGGCGAGGCAGGCGGAATTCTCGATGTGATCCTGCAACGTCTTTCGGGGTATATCGAAAAGGCCGTCAAGCTCACAGCCAAAGTGAAAAGCGCCATGATCTACCCCATCGCCGTCATCAGCATCGCCACGATCGTCGTGGTGATCATCATGGTCAAGGTCATCCCGGTGTTCAGTTCCATGTATGAGGGCCTTGGCTCTACTTTGCCGATGCCCACCCGGATCTGTATTGGCATGTCTAACATCCTGATCCGGTATTCATATATCGTGATTGCCTTTTCCCTCTTGATTTACTTCGGCACCCGGCAGTACTACCGGACGGTCACGGGCAAGTTGCAAATAGATGGACTCATGCTCAAGATCCCTGTGCTTGGAGACATCCTTTTGAAGGTGGCAGTCGCGCGTTTCTGCCGCACGCTTGGCACTTTGATCAGCTCTGGCGTCCCAATCCTAGAGGGTATGGATATCACTGCCCGTACCTCCGGAAATCAGGTGGTTCAAAACGCGATCATGAAAGCCAAGGAAGCCGTGGAGCAAGGCCGCAACATTGCGACACCTCTTGCGGAAACCAAGATTTTCCCACCCATGGTCGTTCAAATGGTGGGCGTTGGTGAAGCCACGGGCGCCTTGGATGCGATGCTTGCCAAGGTCGCGGATTTCTATGAAGACGAAGTGGACAATGCGGTGGCAGGCATGACCAGCTTGATGGAGCCCATCATGATCGCCATTTTGGGCGGCATCGTTGGGTTCATCGTCGTGGCCATGTATATGCCCATCTTTGGCTTGGCAAGCGCTTTCGAGAAAGGATGATTTCGGGAGCTCTAACTATTTACCTGGTTGAATTAATGAGGCAAAAATAGCCATGGAATGTGCCATAAGCTCACGTTCCCTATGCAAGCGGTTCGGAGCAATCACCGCTCTTGAAAATATTGATCTGGATATTCCTAGCGGCTGTATCTCAGCCTTTCTTGGGCCTAACGGGGCGGGAAAGACCACCGCTATCCGCATACTATTGGGCCTGCTTCGACCGGATTCTGGCAGTTGTGAGGTATTGGGCTACCCTCCCGGTCATCCAGAAGCGCTCCGCCAAATCGGGGCGATGGTGGAGACCCCATCTTTGTATCCACATCTATCAGGTTGGGAGAATGTGGAGATCACCCGGTTGTTAAAGAATGTCCCGGCCCCGGAGACCGGCCGGGTCCTTTCCTTGGTGGGGCTTGAACGGGATGCCCGTCGGTACGTCCGCACCTATTCATTAGGAATGAGGCAGCGGTTGGGAATCGCCCTGGCTTTGCTCGGCACCCCCAAACTGCTCATCCTGGATGAGCCCACCAATGGCCTGGATCCTGCGGGCATCCTGGAAATGCGGGAATTGATCCACCGGATGGCCAGAGAAACGGGTTCTGCGGTTTGCTTGTCCAGCCACCTACTGGCGGAAGTTGAGCAGGTCGCCGACCATCTCGTGGTCATTCATAATGGGAAACTCAGGTATCAGGGAGCCTTGAATGACTTTGGGGACGTGGGATCCCACCACCTGAGGGTCCGGGTGAGGGATCAAGCCCGCGCCATGAATACCTTTGAGGAGATGGGCCTTCGGGCCGCGATGGAGGAGGCGTTCATATTGGTGGATTCGCCTCCAAATGAAGCCCCCCGTGTGGTTGCCGCCCTGGTTGCAAGCGAAAACGACCTCTTCGAATTGACTCCCTTGCGAAGCAATTTGGAATCCCGGTTTCTTGCCTTGGTGGGGGAAGATTGAACCTGCTCGGCCGGATCTATCGCTCGGAACGCATCAGACTGCGCCGAAGTTGGCCCTTGCTCGCAGCACTATTAACACCTTTTTCATTGGCCAGCTTTCTTTTCACGGTCTTCTGGTTTTCATTTGATTTGGTTAAACCTCAAAAATCTGGATTCCTCACCTGGTATCAAATTAGTTATATGGCCTGGAGCCTCGTCTTTTGCCGATCCTGGCAACCCTTATGGGGACGCTGTCCTGGGAATTGGAGGCGGAGGCGGTAGCTTGGAGGCACCGGCAACTCCAGCCAGTCCCCAGGTGGGCCCATTACGCTTCCAGAATGCTTGGACTAGGGAGCTTGGTTGTACTTGCGAACCTGATCTTCTTGGTTGCCATATTGGCAGGAGGCGTTCTTTTAAGATCTGGGGTGCCCCATCTCCAAATGGGGGCAGTGCAGCCTTGGGTGCTTTTCCGGCTTGCTGGAGCATCCTTAGCGGCATCCCTACCTCTGCTGGCTGTTTGCATCTGGTTGCCCACGCGGCTGCCCGGAATGGGTTTGAACCTCCTGGCCACTCTACTTGGGTGCCTCTGGGCCTTTCGCACCGCGGGAACATCCTTTTTTGGAATGATCTTGCCGTGGGGATGGATTTCCCAGGTTGTGAGCATGGTTCTGGATGGTCAGGGTTCCATTCTCCGGGCGGCCCTTGGGGCAGCAGCAAGCACGCTTCTCTTTGCGCTCGTGGGGCTCCTTGACACTTCCTGGAGAGATGAGCCGCGCAGTTTGGGAGGGGCATGATGCCTGTGTGGCTGCGCCTCTTGGTGGCGGAAGGCATCAAGATCCGCCGGTCTCCGGCCTTTTATGCCGTGTTTCTTTTACCGCTGCTGTTTGTGATCCTCGATTACAGGTCCTTCGGCCGGGGCTTGGGTTTGAGGCCATTGACGCCCCAGGAATTGAACATTCTTCCTTATCTGCCCCTGAAGTCCTTGGCCGTACTGTGGGCTGGGCTTTTCCACCCTCTTTTAATCGCCCTTCTTCCCCCTCTGGTGTTCAGGGCTGAGCATCAATCCAAAATGTGGAAGCATATCCAGGCCCTGCCAATTTCGAGACGCCAATTCTACTTTGCCAAGGCAACGGTGGTTTTGTTTCTCAATGCTCTGGGCCTTTCGGTGGCGGCTCTGGCCATGTGGGGACAGTGGGGAATCTTGGCTTTTTTCCGGCCCCAAACCGCCTTTGTCTTTCCCTGGTATGAAGTCTTCAAAGTACTGGGTTGGATGTTCGTGGGCAGTATTCCACTGATCTGCTTCTACTTGTGGGTGGCGGATCGGATCACCGCCAGTGCGGTGCCCATCATGCTGGGACTTGTGGGCCTGACATTGACCATGGCCTTGGCGGGTCAAGAGATCAACCCGCTTTGGCAGCGGGATCTTATTCCTTGGGTGCTGCCATACACCTGCACTCAACGAGCCATCCAGCATGAAGAAGCACGTCAGGAAGCCCACATCATTGCTGCGCCGTTACAAAAAGAGATAGTGCACGCCCAGATGCCGAACATTGACGACAGCCGATCCAAAATCAAAGTCAGGATCATCAGCGACCTGGAATACGACGGATTGGGGTTGAAGAGACCGGATCCCACTCCGACCTGGTTGTTGGTCACTTTCAGTTTGGGTGCAAGCGCCTTTTTGCTCGGGATGGGATTGTGGGATTCCGGGCGAGACCGGAACTGAATTCTGTCGCGAACTGATTCTATGAAATGGGATGGTCCGGCTGGTGAGAGCAGGGTGTCCTAGGATCACCCTGGACTGCCGATGATCATGGTGTTCCGGGCGTTGGGGCAGCGGGGGTTTTCACGGACGCGTCAGGATTCGGGAGTTTGAAGACGGACTTCTTGAATAGAAGCGGAAATACGCTGCAGTGGGCATCTTCCCAGGGATGCATCCCTGCTAGAACTCTCTGGCCAAATTCTTCGCGTTTTACCATTTCCGGAATGCTCATCAAATGGGCATCCAGCGGTTTCCACGTCACCAGCCAGCTGCTTGCCCCCATCATGTAGCCATCCAACAAAGAATCGAGTTTCCCACTTAAAACGACGTATCGAGAAAACTCATCCCCAATCCCGAGTGGACTCGGATTTTCTTTGGAAGGATGGTAAATCCCAATAGAATTCATCGAAACTTCTTTGGCTGTAGCCGCCACGACTCGATCCAAGGGCAGGCGATTGCTGACGTGCATGACAAGCAGCCCATCTTCCTTGAGATGCCGCTGATATAACCGCAAAGATTCAGCCGTTAGTAAGTGCCAGGGGATGTTTCCCCCGCTGAAAGCATCAACTAGCAGGATGTCGAATTCCCGGCCACCTTTGGAAAGCTCTTCCTGCATTCGGATGCGGGCATCCCCCTCCACGATTTCAACCTCCGCTTCGCTAGAGGAAAGAAAGGGAAAACTATTGGGATGCGGGCCCGCAATTTCTAAAACCTGGCTGCTGATCTCATAAACCACCAGATGGTCCCCTTTTTTGCTGTAGAGGGCCGAAGTTCCTGCCCCCAACCCTATGAGCCCGATGCGCAGATTGGGGTGCCGGGCCCTAGCCACATACATTGCCCACCAAAATCCTGAGTGAATGCCAAAATAAGTCGTGGGCCTCAGGGGCTCTTGAAGATCCATTCCGCCGTGGATGGTATAGCTGTTGGTGAGCTCAAGCCGGGAACGGCCATTTTGTGTGGTGCGATGCACTTCATAAGTGCCATAGAAGTCACGAAAATATTTCCCAGGTCGAAATTGAATAAAAACAAGCCCCCAAACCGCCAGGCCCACACCTATGGCGCCCGCGGACCAAGCCAGGGTTTTGCTCACACTGGAGGCCATTAGGGATGGGATCATCACCAGTGAGACAAGGAGAAGAGCCGTTGGGAATTCGAAATACTGGTTGTAAAGGAGCGGAGTGATTATTCCGATGAAAATCCCCCCTATGCTTCCGCCGATGGCTAGGAATAGGTAAAAAAGCGTGAGCTTGGATGGATTGGGCCTCAAGGAGAACAGATAGGTATGCACGAGTGTGCAACCTGAAAAAACCAAAACGCCAATCTGAAGCCAAATGGGGATTGCTATGAGCCCTTTCACTCTGATAGCAACGATGGGTTCCAGAAGCACAAACAAGAAAAGAAGGGCCATGGCAGTTTGAAAGGCTTTCCCACGTACCCAGGCTCTCCCCTCGAAGGGAAGGATGAACGAAATCAGGTACAACCCTAGCGGTAAAACCCAAAGCAGAGGCGTGTTGCCCATTTTTGCCGTTAATTGAACAGTCATGGCCATGAAGAACAGAACCCCCAGGCCCGAAAGCGCTAGGACTCCCAGAGGCTTGAAGGGGCGGCTCTCCTCGTCTGGGCCTTCCAGAACTGGGGCCTCTACCCCCGTGGTTCCGGTTTTGGGTCTAAGCCTGAGCAATGCCACCCACAGAATCGCGAAACTCACGGCAAAAATGGCCCCGTGGGCAACGGACCCGAAGATGGGTTCCAGGACGAAAGGGAAGAACAGCAATCCCAACAGGGATCCAGCATTGGAGAGCGCATATAGGCGGTATGGCTCATCCTTCGGAAACCGCCGCACGAACCAGCTCTGGACTAAGGGTGATGTGGCCGATAGCCATAAAAAGGGAAGGCATACTCCTCCGAGGAGCGCCATTAATAGAGGCAGAAGGGGACGTCCGGCCTGAATCCGAATGGCCCAACCGGCAAGGAGAGGATGCCCCCACCCGATGGTATTTACGACCATCAACGCCATGGCCGCAAGCCCAACCACCCCGTGAACCCATCCCTGGCTGTCTGCGGGGAGACGCCGAAACAGCAGGTGGGAATAGGCATATCCTAACACCAGCATGATCTGGAAAAAAACCAGGCAACAGATCCAGACCGAGGCACTGCCACCAAATGCAGGCGTTAATAAACGGGCAATCAGGGGCTGCACGAGAAACAGCAGAAAAGCCCCTGAAAAAATTGGAATACCGTACCAGCGCATGCCTTCTCCGTATATCAAGAAGGAGGCCCAAAAGCCCCCTTTTTTGATCACCATGATGGTGGAAGTGTCAATTAATACTATTGAATGGCTCCGGTTTGGTCAACTTTATAAATGGTTTTATTGGATTTGGCGGGGTCGGTAGCTACTACGACGTACGTCAGCCGACTCGCCGCAACGGTAACCGTGTAATCCAATTTGGTGCCATCCTTGAATTTCAGGGAAGGAAGCACACCGAGGGCGGCTGCATCTGGAACCCCTTGAGTCCATGTGTAGCCTCCAGCCGCTGGGTAGAGGCCTGTATCTGATTTGACCCCTTCGAGCTGCATCATGATGATTTTGGTGTTGGCCTTGGCATCCCCAATGTATCGGGCATGCTCACGCGCTGTGGAGAAGGCAGGGATGGCTATTGCCGAGAGAATGCCAATGATCGACAAAGCCAACAGCAACTCGATCAAGGAAAATCCACGAGAACGGGAATGGGAGGACATGAAATCTCCTTGGGGTGGACTTCAGGAAGTGTAGTTCCGATCCTAGCCGAATGCGAGGACTACAGGGCCAGTGAGGTCTCGGGTAATTTCGCGAGAATTCCAATGGAAGTGACACCTTTGGCTCGTTGTCCATAACTTATCTCAATAAAATAAGTTCCTGAGGGGTTAATAGGGAATAACCCCACTTCACCAGGAATGGTTGCTTTTGCTCCGAAGGTGTAGACGTTCAGAGAGGTGCTGAAGGGGTTCTTCATGTTTGAATATTCGGGCCTGTTTTGGATGGCGTTCAAGGTATCAGTGATGGTCACCGCCGCATTAAGGTCCGCGGCCGCCCGTGATCCAGCAGGTTGTGATTCTACGATATCCAAGCAGTTTTGAAGGGCCGCTGCGATATTGGAAGCATTGGAAAAGGTCGCCCGGTTTCTCGCGGATTCTCGTTGACCCAATAATGCGGGAATGGCGATCGCGCTGATGATGCCGATGATGGCCAGGACCAACAGTAGTTCGATGAGGGTGAAGCCGCTATCGCTATCTTTGTTCACGCCGACCTCCGCGAAGCTAACTCACAAGTTGTAACAAAAGCGATGCCAACCTGAGGTGAGTCTTCACTAAAAAAAGGGACCGCAAAAGCGGTCCCTTTTCTTGAAAAAGTTTTAAGTAAGGTATCAGAGAGCCAAGGAAGATTCAGGACGCTTGGGCAGGATGTTGTTGGTGCCCGCACCCTTGACATTGGTCCCAAAGTCAATGTTCACCACGTTCGAACCCGTGACTGCATCAGCTGCGGCGATAATGCCAACAGCGCCTGCGGTGGTTCCAGCAGCCACGCCGAAATTGTAGGCCGGGAGCGCCTGGTTAAAGGGATTCTTGGAGAGGGTGGTGTATTCCGTGCGCGCTTTCACGGCGGTCAAGGTCGTACCAATGGTAGTGGCCGCGTCCAAGTCTGTGGCGCTGCGGCTACCGATGGGCTGGTCTTCCACGATTCCAAGGGCCACCTGGATGGCGCCGGCGACGTTGGAGGCATTGGAAGCCGTGGCGCGGTTGCGGGCGGATTCACGCTGGCCCAACAGAGCCGGGATGGCGATGGCGCTGATGATGCCGATAATGGCCAGCACAAGCAGCAGTTCGATGAGGGTAAAGCCCTTCTGATTATTCATGGTAGGTCTCCTAGGTGGCGATCGCCGCGATAAAATATATCAAGCCTTGTGCCAACCTTCAAATTTCCTCAAAAATGCATGTTCTCGAGGCTTATTTGCTTAATGAAGGGTTTCAAAACCTGGCCTAGATCCACATCGTCAATGCCGGGTTGACGTGCCAGGGCACCTTTCGAGCTCTATTGCGTCCCTTCCATCTCGACTGGATTCCTTTCGGGTTCGATTTATTCCCCGGCCTATTCAAGTCAGTTCAGGTCCTCAATTAATCGCTTTGCACCCGGATGCCTGGGGTCGGCTTTGAGGGCTGATTGGGCGGCGGCCCGAGCCTCGTCAGGGCGGTTCAAATCTTTCAAGATCTGGCCCCGTCGCCATTGGACGGTGGCGGTGCCGCCGGTCCCACCTTCGAGGGGGTCTTTCAAGACCTGGTCAAGGTAGGCGAGGCCCTCTTCACGGTGGATGCCGGCACGGGCCGCAATCTTGCCAAGTTGGATTTTAAGCAGGCTCGGCAGATCGCAGCGGTTCAGGGAATCATGGGCCACTTTCCAGGAGGCTTCTGGGTTGCCCCCGTCCAGTAGCGCATCGCAGACGGCTTGGAGGCCCCGGGACCGACCTTTGATGAAAGGTGATAGTCGCATGGCTTCGGAGACCAGCTCTGTGCGCTGGAGGCTTTCTCCCATGGCTTTGCGTGTTGTCCGGCTGCCCAGGGAATCCAGGTAGCCATATACGATTTCGGGATCGTTGGGGGCCACGGAAAGAGCCCGCAAAAAATAACCTTTGGCATCGGTCCATCGGCCATTCATGGAGAGCACCATGCCTTGCAGTAAATCACCACGCGAGGGGTTGATTTTTCGCAAGGCATCGGCGCACGCCAGAGCTTTTTTGGTGGAGCCTCCCAGCAGACCTGGAAGCTGCTCATAGGCGAGGCCCAAGCTCATCCAAGCGGATGCAAGGTTCGGGTCGGCCTGGGTGGCGGCGCGGAAATCATCCATGGCGTTGGAGGCGCCTCTCAGGCTGCCCAGATTGCGCTGCTGGATCGCATTGCCGGCGCGGGCAAGGCCACGGGCGAGATATCCCTCGGCGAGGTCAGCCTTGATCTCCAGGGACTTCTGCGCGGCGGAATTGGCTTCCCCAAAACGCATGAGGGCCGAAAGCGCCTGGGATTTCGCCGCCCAGGCCAGGGCATCTGAAGGGTTCTGTTTGAGGCGCGCATCGGCAGCCGCTAGGACTTGCAAGTACCGGCCCTCATCGAGATCCGACCGTGGCGCATAGGTGCCCTGGACTGCCAGCAAGGGCAGGGAAATGAGCGCGAACGCGTGCCGGAGATCCATACAATTGGAAGTATAGCGCTCGGGGAATAAGTTCCGGCTCTTGGTGGGAGAGCCGCTTCGAGATAAGGTAGAACCTTCATTTTTAGCGATTCTGGAGGGTTTTCACGATGCTCATGAAGGGTATGCGCGGTTTGATCGTCGGGGTCGCCAATAAGCGCTCCATCGCCTGGGCCATCGCCCGCAAATGCGCAGACAATGGCGCCCAATTGGCGCTCACCTATCAGAACGAACGTCTTGGGGAGAATGTGAAAGAACTGGCGGAGGAACTGGAAAACCCGTTCTTGCTGCCTCTGGATGTCAGCGACGATGCCCAGATCAAAACAGCTTTCGACCTGTTAGGCGAGCGCTGGGGCAAGCTGGATTTTATGGTCCATGCGGTGGCCTATGCTCCACGCCAAGCGCTGGAAGGAGATTTTGTATCCACCTCCCGGGAGGATTTCCGCATTGCCCAGGATATCAGTGTCTACAGCCTGCCGGCCTTGGCCCAGGGCGCGAAATCCTTGATGACGGAGGGTGGGAGCATCATCGCGCTCAGCTATCTGGGCGGGTCCCGCGTGATGACCAATTACAACGTCATGGGCGTGGCCAAAGCCGCGCTGGAATCTTCCGTGCGCTACCTTGCTTCGGACTTGGGCCCCTTGGGCATCCGCGTGAACGCGTTATCCGCCGGACCCCTCAAAACCCTTGCTAGCAGCGGTATCGGAAGCTTCTCCACCATTCTGGCGCACCACAAAAAACATGCCCCGCTCCGGAAACTGGTGGAACTTGATGAGGTGGCCGATGGCGCGTTGTTCCTGCTGAGTCCCATGGGCCGCGGCGTCACGGGGCAGACCATATACGTGGATGGCGGCTATTCCATCATGGCGATCTGAGGCTGGATTTACGGGTTAAGACACGCCCTCAGCCTGTAAGTCCTTCAATATTTTCAGGACATCCTCAACGTGGCCCTTCACGCTGACTTTCGGCCAAGCGTGGCGTATCACGCCTTTGGGATCTACGAGAAAAGTGGAGCGGATGATTCCTTCCACTTCTTTGCCATACATTATTTTTTTACCAAAGGAACCTAGGGGAGTGAGCAGGGATTTATCAGGATCGCTCAGAAGATTGAAGGGCAATGCCTGTTTGGTGATGAAATTCTGATGGCTCTTCTGGTTGTCTTTTGAGATTCCGTAAACCTGGGCTCCCAGGGCCTTCACGCGATTCCAGTTGTCCCGGAAATCACAGGCCTCGGTAGTGCAGCCAGGCGTGGAGTCCTTGGGATAGGCGTACAGCACGGTCCAATGCCCGACGAAATCTTTTTGGGTGATGGTGTTGCCTTGATCATCGAGCAGACAGAACGTTGGAATTTTTTTCCCGATGAGTCCGTTCATACAACCTCCTTTGGATGGCGGGTAGAAAGCCTAGTTGAGAGCAATGCTAAGCCCAAAACCAGGACCAGCGAAGCGATGCCGAGCGCTGTTCCATCTGTGGAAAGCCGGGGCAATTCCTCGTTGAGCAAAAGGCCCAGTGAATCATGCTGAGGCCCAGGACCCAGGCCTAGCAGGCGCAGGGTCGCCTCTCCCCACAGCGCGGCCATCCAGGTGGTTGGGAACAAGGGCAATGTTTGTCGAAATGCCCAGGGCGCCCAGTTCTTCATGCGGTGCAGGGCTGGTGCGCCCAGCACCGTATTCATAGCCCAGGCAGATCCCCGGCGGAAGGGATCCATCCGCGCCCGCAGGGCTGGCTCGAGGTGGAGTGATTGCAGGGCCGCCAGCAGCAACGCCAGCGAAACCCAGCCGAATCCGCCGAAAGCCGCTGCCAGCGGGATGAGCAGCAGCAGAGAAGGCAAGGAACGCAGGGCCGACCGGGCATCGCAGAAGCGGTCTTCAGCCATGGCCCACAGTAGTCCAAGAGTCAGAGACCCCAAGGTCACCGCCGATGCGAACCCGAAACTCCGGGCCCCGCTATGCAGCAGGCGCAGCAGACCATCACGGCCCAATGAATCGGTACCCAGGAAATGGGGCAAACCCACCGGAAGATCAGCATTGAACGGGTCCAGGGGAAGTTCTGGCAGAAACAAGGCGAGGAGAAATGCGCAGCGCCACCTCACCGCCGCTCCCAGCTTCGTGTGGCCCGCCATAAAAGCGCAAAAGCCATCAGCCACACAGCGATGCCCAAGCGGTCCCGGTTGGAGATGCGCTGCATCCAATCACTGCCGAGTCCCTGCACGCCAAAGATGCGCTCCAGAACCAGAGTCGCGGTGAGCCATAGCGGCACCCGCGCTGCGAGCCAGCGAGGCATGAGATGCAGGATTACGGTTCTCCGTGTGCTCCGGACTGCGGCGGGCCCATAGGCCATCGGTAATGGCGATTCTGTCGGCATCGCCGCGCAAATCCACCGCACTTCGGAGGGCAGCGCCGCCAAGAGGAAAGCTGTGCCGAAGGCTGCCAATCCTGGTGGTCCCCAGGCGCTGGGCCACAAAGCCAGCAGCAGTCCGCCCCACAAAAAATCAGGCGGCGCTTCAAGCAAGGCAAGCATCCCATGCTGGGCACTCTTGGGTCCGAGCCATCCGGCCAAAGCCGGAGCAGCCAGGCCAAGGATTGTCAGCAATGAGAGCATAGGCATCAATACCGCCCATGGGAACGCTGGTGAGGAAGCCTGGTGCCACACATTGCCCGGCAGTGCGAAGGCCGCCGCGCCAGCCAGCAACCAAAGGAGCCAACCCTGCCAGTGCTTCACTTGGTCCAGGTCCAGCCCGCGGGTCCGGGCGTTGTGAGATAAAGCCCGAGGGCGCTGGCTTCAACCTTCAAATGCTTGTCCACCCAAACCACTGATGTGAAATCCAGGATCGGAAGGGCGGTGGGATGAGTCGCCCAGATTTTTTGCAATTCCAGCCAAGCGGGGCTTTGGACCGAGTCCAATTTGGCAGCGACTCCTGGGAATTTCGCATCTTTCCACCCGCAAAAATTCATCGGTCCATTGGGTTCCAAGAGCTCTAGGACAGACCATGGATTGGGGTCGAAAATGTTCAGGGCCGAGGCAAGCTGGAAGTCGCCTTTTTGTAGCCGCTGATAGAGCAATGCCGCCTCAACAGGTTTCGGCTCAAGGTCCACACCGTCCTGTTTGGCGCGTTCCCGAAGGGCCATTAAGGCTTTCTGCACTAACTCATCACCAGAGCTGTAGAGCAGCTCCCAATGCCGGCCTTTGGATAAGGGTTGTGCGGGTGCCTGTATCTTCATTGGGGGAAAGCCAAGGGATTCAGGCCAAAGCCCTCGGCTCGCACGGGCTTTGGCACTGAAAAAATTTGCAGGGAATGACTCCCCGCGCCAACCCTCCAATGCCTGCAAAGGGGGCAGTCCGGCTTCACTGAAGACAATGAGCTGGGCACGGGTTGGCTGGTGCAGCTCAATCATGGCTGAAGGAGGGTGGAGGTTGTTTCTGGCCGGAGGGACACCGATAGAAAGCCAGCCTTTTTGCAGATTCTGGAGCAAGGCCTGGTCATCGGCGATAAGGCGGAAATGGATTGCGGTGATTTTCGGATTTAAAAAATGGCTGCGGGCAGTGAAAGTCCATTCGCTGCCTTTCCGAACAAGCGTAAAAGGTCCGCTGCCCATGTCCACAGAGCCCTTGCGGGTCACGGGAACATGTGCCAGTTCCATCAATAGCCTTGCGGCGGGCTTTGGAGAGGACAATTCCACGTATGAGCCACTCAGCCTGACTTTCACGCCTTGAAGGATCCCGCGTTTGGTTGGGCTCGCATCCTCCTTGGCTTGGATTTCATGGATGGTCCACGCAATGTCCGCGGGTATGAGGAGCGCGCCATTCGAGAACCGGACCCCAGTGCGGAGGTGGAAGCGGATGCGTTTCCCTTCGAGCTTCCAGTTATCCGAAAGGCGAGGGACGACCCGGTTTTGAGCGTCCAGGCCAACCAGGGTGTCACCTGTGAGGGATTGCAGGATGGCCTGCTCATACCCTTCTCCGTGGATGAAATCCAATGGTCCCGGGTCCCTGGCAAAAGACTCTTCGACAGTTTGAGCGGTTTGGACGGTTTGGCCAATGCCCAGGGCTGGTGAAGCCAGAGCCAGCAGGAGGATAAGGGCCTGAGCACGCATAAGGTTCTTTCCTGGGAGGGTGGAAGCATCATGCGCTCTGGCTCGTCCGTTGCCAAGTTGTTGTTAGGCTGGTTGGGTGGCTATGGAATCCAAGACAATCTGGTGGTGGAAGCTTTTCACGGGGCATCGCCGGTCACTGCTCCTAGGGCTTGGTTCCACATTGCTCTGCAGTTTGGCTGCGGCGTGGGTGCCCTTCTGGTCTGGACGGGCCGTCCACGCCTTGGAGATCAGCCGGTATGCCGATTCCCGTCGCGCTTTGATATGGATGCTGCTGTTCACGCTTGCAGCGGGCATCGGACGTTATCTGATGCGCAACACGCTGATCGGGCTCAGCCGCGAGATCGAGAAAGTGCAGCGGGAAGAGATCTACGCATTCCTGCTGACGCGCCCCTTCGCGTTTTTCGAGGGTCAGCGCATCGGCGATCTCATGAGCCGCATCGGTGATGATGTAAGCACCGTGCGCATGGCCACAGGGCCGGGGTTCATGAGCCTGCTGCAGACTTTCAGCATTCTGCCCATGACCCTGGCGCTCATGCTGCACGCCCATGTGCGGCTTACCTTAGCGGTCATGCTGCCTTTCTCCTTCCTGGCGCTGGGTTTCTATTTTCTGAGCAAGAAAAGCCACGCTTTGCAACAAAAGCTGCAACTCGTATCGAGCCAACTCAACACCTTCAGCCACGAAACCATCCAGGGGGAAAAGGTGGTTCAGGCCTTCGGGCTTGAAGACTTGCGGGTGGGCCGGTTCCGGGAATTGAGCGAAGACCAGGCCAGGCTGAATATACGTCAGTCCTCGATCTTCGGGAGCTATGGACCCATGTCCGCACTTATCGGTGGCATAGCCACGCTGGTGCTGGTGGCCTATGGGGGAACCCTGGTGACGCGCCATGAGCTGAGCCTGGGGGATCTCACGGCGTTCACGGGATACCTTGTGGCGCTGGCCTGGCCAGTGATGAGCCTTGGTTGGTCCGTGAACCTTTTCCAGCGCGCGCGTGCCGGACAGGAACGCATTGAACAGGTGCTGGCCGCGCCTGAGCCACAGGTACCCCAAGACGAAGCACTGGAGCTGCCATCGGTGCCCGCAGAGATCGCTTTGACTGAAGGTTCATTCCGTTTCGAATCCGGGCGTGGCCTAGGGCCGATTTCCTTGAGGGTTGCATCAGGCGGTAGTTTGGCGGTGGTGGGTGGCATCGGCAGCGGCAAAAGCATCCTGCTCCAAACTTTGGCGGGGTTAAGGACGATTCAAGGCGGCCGCTATGATGTGGATGGCCAACCCCTGGGCGATGCCACGCTGCGCCGACATTGGGCCGGGCTTGGATGGGTGCCTCAGGAAGCCTTTCTGTTTTCAACGAGTCTGAGGGAAAACCTCACCCAAGGGATGCCTCGCGCCAGCGAAGCTGAGATCTGGGAAGTGGCTGAAGTGGTCTGTCTGGATGATTTGATCCGGCGGCTGCCTGCTGGTCTCGACACCATCGTGGGCGAACGGGGCGTGGTGCTCAGCGGCGGGGAGCGGCAGCGCACGGCCTTAGCACGGGCTCTGCTGAAGAAACCGCGACTTCTGCTCATGGATGACGCGCTCTCAGCAGTGGACGCTGAAACCGAATCCCGGATCCTTGAAAACCTGAAAGGTTATCTGGGCCGCACCACGCTGGTGCTGGCCACCCATCGGATCTTCGTGGCGGAACTTTGTGAGGATGTCCTGGTGATGGAACAGGGCCACGCGATCCAATTTGGAACCCCGCCGCAATTGGCGGAACAGCAAGGCCTCTACGCGCGGCTCAAGCGGCTGCAGAGCCTTGAACGGGAGATCTTAGGGGCCGTTACGAAATAACCAGTGCTTTTCTGGTTATTTTGTTACGGCCCCTTATGCCGCGCCACTTGTCGAACGGCCGAATGATTCCGAAATAGCGGTGTAGGTGGTGCGGCGGGATGAATCGCCAAGCCTCAGTGAGAGTCCACAAACGTGACTTTGTTGATCTCCTGGAAGCTGGTCAGCCCGATCCGCACCTTTTCAAGCGCGCTTTCGCGTAGGCTTTGCATCCCGTTCCGGCGGGCGGCGGCCTTCACGTCGCGGATGGGCGCGCGGAGCGTCAGCATTTCGCGGAGTTCATCGTTCATGCCCATGAATTCGATGATGGCCTGGCGCCCGCGGAAGCCCGTGCCATGGCAGTCCACGCAGCCGACTTTTTCAAAAAAGGTGCCGCTGCTGCCCCAGGTGGGGTCCACGCCATTATCAATGAATTCCTGGGGGCTGGGTTCGATGGGCCGCTTGCACTTGGGGCAGAGGGTCTTCACCAGGCGCTGGGCGAGAATGCAATTCAGCGCCGAAACGAAGTTGTAGAGTTCCACGCCCATATATTGGAAGCGTCCGATGACATCGAGCGTGTTGTTGGCGTGCACCGTGGTGAACACCAGATGCCCCGTCAACGCCGACTGGATGGCGATCTGCGCGGTTTCGGGATCACGGATCTCACCCACCAGGATCTTGTCCGGATCGTGGCGCAGGATGGAACGCAGGCCCACGGCGAAGGTGAGGCCTTTCTTCTCGTTCACCGGAATCTGGCAGACCCCTTCGAGCTGGTATTCAACCGGGTCCTCGATGGTGACGAGCTTGTCCTCGGGGGAGCGGATTTCACTCAAAATCGCGTAAAGTGTGGTGGTTTTCCCTGATCCGGTGGGGCCGGTCACCAGGAACATTCCGTAGGGCTCCCGTGAGAAGCGCCGCAGCTTCACCAGCTCATGTTGGGAGAATCCTAGGATGTCCAGGTTGAGCGTCTTGAATTCTTCACTCAGGTTTTCTTTGTCCAGGATGCGGATGACCGCGTCCTCACCGTGGATGGTGGGCATGATGCTCACGCGGAAATCAATGGCGCGGCCGCGCACTTTCAGCTTGAAGCGCCCATCCTGGGGCTTGCGCTTCTCGGCGATGTCCAGCTCGCTCATGACCTTGATGCGGCTGATGATGGCGGAAGCAAAACGCTTATCAATGGGATCGGCGGCGGGGTAGAGGCTGCCATCAATACGGTATTTGATAAGAAAACCAGCGGCTGTGGTTTCCATATGGATGTCTGAAGTGCGCCGCTGCAATGCGTTGAAGATGGTGGTATCCACGAGCTTGACGATGGGGGCTTCATCCTTGTCGGTGAGCCGCTCCAGATCTAGCGCTTCATCGTCCACATCCTCGGCGCTAAGCACCTGGACCTTCAGGGCTTCACCCACTTCATCCAGGGCTTTCTGTCCGCTTTCGGATTTCTTGAGCACTTCCTGGATCTGGGCTTGGGGGGCGCCGGCGAATTTCAAAGGGCGCTTGAGCTGTACGCGCAACATGTCCTGGGTGACCACATCCAGGGGATCCGCCATGGCCAACCAAAGAATCCCGTCGCGTTCCTGCACCGGGACGAAATGGTGCTTGAGCATGGTTTCCAGGGAGATGGACTGGAAGAGGGCGAAGTCAACGGGTTCCTTCGTGAGATCCAGGAACGGATACAGCAACCGCTCGGGCCGGATGTCTGTTTGCGTCAGATCCCCGGCTAGGGTCTTATCGCCCTTGTCGGGTATCTCGAGGACCAAGGTTTTTTCTTCGTGCGGGAGGGATTGATCAGTCGCGGCCATGAGATATGGTATGCGGCCTTCGCCGAGAAGGCTTCATCACACTCCAATTTTTAATGCTGATCATCACATTGGCCCGCTGCGGAAAAACAACTTGGGAAATGCGTTTATGGGCTGGCATAGGGGGTCGTAGCGAAGTTATCAGAACAGAACGGGTAATTTTGCAGCGCCCACTAAAGGCTCAGAGTCTGAATCTATCGTTGACCCGCGCCGGGCCTAGGCCGCAGAATAATTTGGCTCTGGAGACCCCATGCGAGGCTACGCCCCGATTCTGTTACTTCTGCTCATTTGCATCGCTACACCGCCCTTGGTTTGGGGCTTAGCCCGGCTGCTCCGTCCCAAGGCCCCCAATGCAAACAAGTACATGGTTTATGAATGCGGCATCACCCCTGTCACCCAGGCCCGGGAAAAGTTCTCGGTGCGTTATTACTTAGTAGCGGTGATGTTCCTTATTTTCGATGTGGAAACGGTTTTCCTGATGCCTTGGGCGATCCAGATCAAGGAACTGGCCCTGTTCGGACTTGTTGAAATGCTGTTCTTCCTATTCTTGCTGTTGTTTGGTTATGGATACATCTGGGCCAAAGGAGCTCTCACATGGGAATGAACGGGATGAATGGACCAGATGTCCTTGAGCACATCCTCATCACCACGAAGGTCGAAAAGGTCATCAATTGGGCGCGCGCTTCCAGCGTTTGGCCCATGTCCTTCGGCTTGGCCTGCTGCGCCATCGAGATGATGGCCGCCGGGGCCTCCAAGTTCGATTTTGACCGCTTCGGCGCAGGCATCTTCCGCGCCACACCGCGCCAAAGCGATCTGATGATCGTGGCTGGCACCGTGACCTACAAAATGGCTCCGGTGATCAAGAAACTATACGATCAGATGCCTGAACCCAAATGGGTCATCGCTTTGGGCTCCTGCGCCACGGCTGGTGGGCCATTCGACAGTTACCACACCATCCAGGGCGTAGACAAAATCGTGCCTGTGGACGTCTACATCCCAGGCTGTCCGCCGCGGCCCGAGGGCCTGATCTACGGATTCATGAAACTCCAGGACAAGATCATGACTAGCTCCATGGCCGATAAATACGGCGAGATCTTTGAAGCGGTGAGTTGACCATGGCGATCACAAAGGTATGGATTGAAGAAGGCTGTATCGTTTGCAATGCCTGTGAAGCAGAGTGTCCGGATGTTTTCCATGTCACCGAGGAAAGCTGCCACATCAAAGGCGATTCGCGCAAGGATGGCCGTGAGAGCGAGAATCGCGACGAAAAGGCCGAACTGAAGGCGGATCTGCAATCAAGCCTGGAAGCCTCCATTGTTGCCGCCGCCGCCGCCTGCCCGGTGGAAGTCATCAAGTACGACCAGGTAGCCAGCGCTGATGCGCCCGGCTCTGCTGAACCTGCGGCGGCACCTGCGGTAATTGCTTCCCCCGCCCCAGTCGCTGTTGCTCCTGAAGGCGCGCCGACGGCTGCCCCAGCGGTGGATGCCGATATCGAAAATGCGGTGGATGCGGCCCTTGGAACGACAGGCAATACCGCGGCACCGGTTCCAGCGCCTTCCGCCGCCCCCCGCCCCGTTGCTGCTGCGACCCCACCGGACCCACCCGCTGCTAATCCGGCCAAGCCCCGCGTCACGAAGGTGTGGATCGAGGACGGCTGCATCGTCTGCAATGCTTGCGAGGCCGATAGCCCAGAAGT
Organism: Holophagaceae bacterium; assembly: GCA_016722505.1. GTDB lineage: Bacteria > Acidobacteriota > Holophagae > Holophagales > Holophagaceae > JANXPB01. The sequence goes on along the minus strand of JADKJH010000001.1, from coordinate 364,571 downwards.
GTTCCACGTCACTGAGACCACCTGCATGATCAAGCCCGGGGTGCGATTGGATGGCAAGGAATCCGAGAATCGCGTCGAAAAGAATGGCCTCAAACCCGAAGATGGTGAACGGCTCATCACCAGCATCATCACAGCCTCCAAGGGCTGCCCCGTGGACGTCATCAAGTACGAGGTGTTGGGCGATGCTCCTGTGGTGGAGGCCAAGCCCCATGACGCCGCCGAGGTGGCTGCCGGACCTTTTGTGCTCGACTATAAGGCCGCTCCGAATCGCCAGGTGGTGATGCCGAAGACTGTGCCCCTTCCAAGCCTCCACACCTACCAGGAGGAACAGAAAGCCGCCGTTGCTGCGGACGGGGCGAAGTGGGCGAAGCAACAGGCGGATTTTGAAACCGCGAAAGCCAAGGCCCTTGCGGAAGGCAAGGATGCCCCGAAACCGCCCGTGAGAGCGGTTCCGAAAAAGAATGAGAACGACATGGAATTTCCGGCGCCCTCCGAGGCTAAGGACCCTGACCTGCTTCATCTCACGGATCTGCTGGATGGAAAGGTTTCCCAGGCCTTCGAGCAGAGTGGCGAGCTGATTCTGCAGGTGCATCCCGATGGGCTGATCGAGACGCTGATGTTCTGCAAGGGAGATGCTTCGCTGCGGTATGAAATGCTGGTGGATCAGACCGCGACCCACTATCCGGCAGCCGAAGGGTTCGCGTTCTCGGTGGTCTACCAGCTCATATCCATCAGTCGGCATAAGCGGCTTCGTGTCCGAGTGCTGGTGAAGGAAGGCCAGGACTTGGAAAGCGCTGTGGAGATATATCCGTCGGCTAACTGGATGGAGCGGGAGATCTACGACATGTTCGGCATCCGGTTCACGGGCCATCCGGACATGACCCGGATTCTTTGCCCTGAAGATTGGGAAGGCCACCCCCTTCGCAAGGAATATCCCACGCTCGGATGGGGCCAGCGGGACATTGATTTCCGTGAGGACCGCTCCGGAGTGCTCATGCGGATGGCCCTGGAAAAGGCCGGAAACATGGGCATCAACCTCAAGGTGCCAAAGGCTGATTAACCACTAAGGCCCGAAGGGACCACAAAGAAAAAAGAAAAACAAAAATTCACCACAAAGACACAAAGCGCACAAAGACAAACAAGGTCGTGACGAAATGATGAGTGCCTCCAAAAAATTTCACAGAGCCGCTATGGCGGGAGTTCCTGGTGTTTAAAACCGAGGAAATGGAAATCAACCTGGGCCCCCAGCACCCGTCCACACATGGTGTGCTACGGGTGAAGCTGCATCTCGATGGTGAGACGGTCGTCCGTTGCGTCCCCATGATCGGGTACCTGCACCGGGGCGTGGAAAAGATCTGCGAAAACAAGACGTTCTTCCAGGGCCAGGTGTGGACGGATCGCACGGACTACGTGGCGTCTGTCAGTAATAACCTTGGGTGGGCCGAGGGTGTTGAAAAACTGTTCGGCATCACCGTTCCAAGGCGTGCCCATTACATCCGCACCATGCTGACGGAACTGAACCGCATCACCTCGCACTTGCTCTGGCTGGGCACCCATGCGCTCGATATCGGGGCCATGACGGTCTTCCTTTATGCTTTCCGTGAACGTGAAGAAATCCTCTCCATCTTCGAGGCCTTCTGTGGCGCAAGGCTCACCACCACCGCCTTCCGCATCGGTGGCTTGCGGGAGGACATCCCTCCAGGCCTTGAGAAGCAAGTCCGTGCTTTCCAAGCCAGGTTCCTGGATTGCATTGAGGAATACGAGACGCTGCTAACAGAAAACCGCATTTGGAAAAAGCGCACCATCGGTGTGGCGCTTCTCAATGCGGAAGATGCCATCGCCCTGGGAGTAACTGGGCCCGTACTCCGCGCCGCAGGCTCTACCTATGACATCCGCAAGGTCTTCCCATATGCGGCCTATGCAGAGATGGATTTCGATGTGCCCACCCAGACCGCTGGCGACACGTATGCCCGGTATCTTGTGCGTCTGGAAGAAATGCGCCAGGCCCACCGGATCGTCAATCAATGTCTGGACGGACTGCCTGAAGGCCCTGTGATGGCCAAGCTGCCCAAGGTGCTGAAATCCGAAGTGAACGAGGTCTACCACGCCATTGAGGCTCCCAAAGGTGAATTGGGCTATTACTTCGTCGGCGAGAAGGGCGGTGTGAATCCCTACCGCATGCATATCAGGGCACCGTCGTTCATCAATCTGCAAGCGCTGCCCAAGATGGTCGAGGGCCGCTTGTTGGCGGATGTGATCGCCGCCATCGGAACGCTGGACGTTGTGCTTGGTGAGGTGGATCGATGATCCCCGAGCAATTTAGAAGTGGCCGAGGTGGATCGATGAGGACCCGAAAATGACGCCTACGCTGATTCAATATCTGGTCATTTCCCTGCTGCAGATCGTCGCCGTCCTGGGTTTTGTGATGACGTTGGTGCCCCTGCTCACCTTTGCCGAGCGCAAGGTGATCGGCTACGTGCAAGTTCGCCTGGGCGCCACTCGTGTGGCTGGCGGCCTGTGGGGCGCCCAGCGTGGGCGGACACATCAGTCCCGCACCATCACAGGTGGTTTGAATGGATTCATGTGGTGGCTTGGGAAATGGCCGGTGATTTCGATTCTCCGAGGACTTCCCATGTTCATCGCGGATGCCCTCAAACTCCTCACGAAGGAAGACATCGTTCCCACGGATGCGGACAAGGCGGTTTTTGTCCTGTCTCCCGCTTTGGCGATGGTGGCGGCCTTCACAGTATTCGCGGCCATCAGTTTCTCTCCCGGTGCGCTTTTCTACTTCCCGGCTAAGTTTCCATTTCTGGGTGGCCTTCCGTTCAACGGGTTTTTAACCGACATCAATGTAGGTTTGCTCTTCATCCTCGGCGTGGCCTCTGTCGGTGTTTACGGCATCGTGCTGGGCGCCTGGGCCTCCAACTCCAAATATCCCTTGCTTGGAGGCCTGCGCAGCGCGGCGCAGATCGTCAGCTATGAAGTGCCCTTGACTCTCAGCCTCCTGGTGCCGGTGGTGCTTACCGGCTCCTTGAATTTCAATGAGATGAGCACACGGATGGCTGCGGATGTTCCCGTCAACGGATTGGTGGGCATCGGCAGGTCGCTGCTGATGTTTGTCGGATTTTTCGTCTACACGACCTGTGGATTCGCCGAAACGAACCGTACGCCTTTCGATCTGGCCGAAGCTGAAAACGAGCTGGTGGCGGGGTTCCACACAGAATATTCGGGCATGAAGTTCAGCTTCTTCTTCTTGTCGGAATACGCCTCGATGATCACCGTTTCGGCCTTGGCCAGCGCCTTTTTCCTTGGAGGGCACTACCTTCTGCCCTTTGGCCTCCAGCCTGCCTGGAACCACTTTTTCCAGCACAGCCCCTACGCCATTCTTGCCTGGACTTGCACGCCGAGCATCCTCTGGTTCCTGCTCAAGATCTTCTTCCTGCTCTTTGTCTTCCTGTGGGTGCGCGCCACCTTGCCGCGCTACCGCTACGACCAGCTCATGAACGTCGGCTGGAAGTTCCTGATTCCTTACACCCTGGTCATGTTCGTCATCGCGGCTTTGCTCCGCTACGCCGCCTGAGGTCGACAATGGCATCACCGAGATATTCATTGCTACGCACCCTGATCCCCTTCGATATCTACGGAGGGATGAAACTCACCGGAAAATATTTCGGGAAAGTTCTGCGCCAGGCCAACCGTGGCCCCAAACGCACCCATGTCGTTGTGGAGTATCCGGAGGTGGCCGTCACCCTGCAGCCCCGCTTCCGCGGCCGGTTGCAGATGATCAAGGATGAGCAGGGCGAGATCAAATGCGTGTGCTGCCTGGCTTGCGAAAAGATCTGCCCCACCCAGGTCATCACCATTGAAAAAGGCAAGAAAGAGGGCCGCAAAACTCCTTTTCCCCTCCAGTACGACTTCGAGATGGAACGCTGCATCTTCTGTGAATTCTGCGTGGAAAGCTGCGGTTTCGACTCCATCATCCTGAACCACCAATTCGAATTGGCCGGCTACGACCGCGAGGATTTCTCCCACGGGATGGAAGGCCAATTCCAGAACATGTTCAGCATCACACCCGTCGGCCACTATTCCGTGGCTAGCGAAGATTAACAGCTCTGCCTCGTCATTTTTTCAAGGGCACCCCATGGAAAAACTCCTTGTCAACATCGGCCAAAACCTGTTCGTGCTCTTCGGCTTGCTGGCCGTGGGGGGAGCCGGGGTGCTGATCTTTTCCAAGAGCGCGGTGCACAGCGTCATTGGATTTCTCTTTTCGATGATCTGCGTGGCGGGCTGTTTCTTGTCGCTCCAGGCGGAATTCCTGGGTGTGGCGCAACTGCTGGTCTACGCGGGCGGAATCGTGGTGCTCTTCCTCTTCGTCGTGATGCTCGTGGAACTCACCAAATACCAGGAGAAGGGAATATTCCAGACCCAGACGAAATTCGCCATTCCGCTTGTCGGCGCAGGTCTGCTCATCTTCGGGGGCGTTTTTCGCGCCGCGCTCTTCGGCGCCAGCGCCGAAGACGCATTAACGCTCCAGCAGGGGCTGGTGGGCGCCACCGAGAACCTGGGCAACGCGCAGGCCGTGAGCCGCGGGCTTTTCGCGAATTTCATCCTGCCTTTTGAAATCCTCTCAGTGATCCTGCTGGTGGCCCTTGTCGGAGCCATTGTGCTGGCGAAATCAGAAAGGGTATAGGAACCGGTATGGTCTCGATGAACGCGGTGCTTCTGATCTCTTTCTTGCTCTGGTCCGTGGGTGTGGCCGGGGTGCTAATCCGCCGCAACGCGCTGGTGATCCTGATGTGCGTGGAGCTGATGCTCAATGCGGCGAATCTGAATTTCATCGCCTTCGCGCGCATGTCGGGCACGGTCCATGGCCAGGCCTTCGCGCTTCTGGTGATGGGTTTTGCCGCAGCGGAAGTAGCTGTAGGGCTCGCCTTAGTCGTGGCCCTCTATCGCAAGAAGGGCAACATCCAGGTGGATGAAATCAATCTGTTGAAGGGTTGAAACAGATGATCCTGATGATCCAGAAGATTCGCACAGATTCGGGGAACGCATGAGTATCGAACAAGCAGCAGGTCACATAATGGGGGCGGCGGGAGCCGCCAGCATTGGCAGCGGCATCCTTTGGCTCATCCCATTCTTGCCGTTATTCGGTTTTCTGATCAACGGACTCACGGGCCGCCGGCTCAAGAACACCAAGGTGGTGGATGCCTTCGCGCTGGGTTCTGTGGGAATCTCCTTCCTGCTCACGATTTATTTTTTCTTCCAACTCCTGGCGCTTCCCGAAAACTCGAGGTCCATCCATCAAAGCCTTTGGACCTGGTTTGATCTTGGGGGCGCGCGGGTTTTCGGCGGCCTCAGCACCTCCACGATCCAATGGGCGTATAAGTTCGATGCGCTTAGCGGAGCCATGGCGATCCTGGTGACCGGAGCCGGCTTTTTGATTCATCTGTTCAGCACTGGCTACATGGCGGAAGAACGCAATGATGGCCGCTATTACCGTTTCATGGCCTACATGAACCTGTTTGTGTTCTCTATGCTCAACCTGGTGCTGGGCGCAAATATCCTGATGATGTTCCTGGGCTGGGAGGGCGTCGGCCTTTGTTCTTACCTGCTCATCGGTTTCTATTTTGACCGGGAGTATGCCGCGGTCGCTGGTAAGAAGGCTTTTGTCACCAACCGCGTGGGCGATTTCGGTTTCATGATCGGTTTCTTTTTGCTGATCATGCTGTTTGGAAACGTGGATTACGACACGATGATGGGCATGGTCAGGGGTATCAGTGCGAATCCCACCATCACGCTTTTTGGGCACACGGCCACGCCCACCTTCTGGTTCAACCTCATCGGATGCTGCCTCTTTGTGGGCGCCATGGGCAAATCCGCCCAGATTCCGCTCTACGTCTGGCTGCCAGATGCCATGGCAGGTCCGACTCCAGTCAGCGCGCTGATCCACGCGGCCACCATGGTCACCTCGGGCCTCTACATGATCACGCGGCTGAATTTCATCTATGTGCAGGCGCCTGTGGCCCTTTCCCTGGTGCTGTTGGTGGGTTCCTTGACAGCCTTGTTCGCAGCGACCATGGGACTGGCCCAATACGACATCAAAAAGGTGCTGGCTTATTCAACCGTGTCCCAGCTGGGTTTCATGTTCATGGGGCTCGGGGCTGGAGCCTTTTCGGCGGGCATGTTCCATGTCTTCACCCACGCGGCTTTCAAGGCCTGCCTATTCCTCGGATCGGGCTCTGTCATCGTCGCCTGCCATCACGAGCAGGACATGCGGAACATGGGCGGGTTGCGTAAGGTGATGCCCTGGACCTTCGCCAGCATGGGCTTGGCTACCTTGGCGATCGCTGGCGTGCCGCCTTTCTCGGGCTTCTTCTCCAAGGATGAAATTCTCTGGAAGGTCTTCCAGCACGGCTGGAACGGCCAAGGCTCGTTCTACTACGTGTGCTGGGGTATGGGCATGCTGGCGGCCTTCTGCACGGCTTTCTACATGGTGCGGCTGATGGCCATGACTTTCTTTGGCGAGTACCGAGGCGCCGGAAACGATCCCTTTGGCCAGACTGTGCCCAGTGAGGTCCATCACTCCAGCGATGACCATGCTCATGATGCCCACGCCGATGCACATGCTGATGCCCACACAAACCCTGGGCTTGCTCCTCATGCAGACGACGCCCATACGGATCACGGTCACGCCGAGCATGCCCATGGCCCCGCCGAAGTGTCCTGGAACATGTGGGTGCCGGTCTTCATTTTCGCCGTGTTGGCAGTGGTGCTGGGCTTCTTGAACCTGCCGCCGAGCCTGGGGGGAAGCGAACACTTCTCCAAGTGGCTGGAGCCTTTGCTGTACCAGGTGAGCGCTGCTCATGAAGGCCACCACGCCGCAGAATCCATCGAGTACATCCTCATGGGATTCGCGGTCGTATGGGCGCTCAGCGCCATCGGTCTGGCGTGGTGGATGTATATCTCCGACCCGAGTTGGTCCAAGGCCAAAGCCTTCGTCAAACGCTTCCCGCAACTCTTTGAATGGGTCAATGCCAAGTACTACGTGGATGAGTTCTACGACGCGATGATCATCAATCCCATCAAGCAATTGTCAGCTCAGCTTTGGAGTTTCGATACGTGGGTGCTGGATGGCACGGTGAACGGCGCCGGGCGTTTTACGGTGCTGCTGGCCAAAGCCAGCGATTGGTTCGACGCCAAGGTGGTGGACGGTCTGGTGAATTCCGTAGCTTGGGGCTTGCAGCGAAGTTCCACGGGTTTCAGGACCCTGCAAAGCGGCAGGGTCCAGAACTACGCCTTCGTGATGATTCTCGGATTTGTGGCCTTCGCCTTCTGGAAGTTCCTCGCCTGATTTTGAAGTGATATTCGTTTGGAGTTTTTCATGAGCGGTACAGCCCAATTGATGCTTTTGGCCACCTTCCTGCCCCTTCTGGGCGGCTTGGCCCTGCTCTTCGTGCCCAACGAGAAGCGGGAGGTCTTCCAGAAGGGTTCCGTGGCCATCATGGTCGTCAGCTTTCTGCTGAGCGTGCCGCTCTGGTTCCAGTACGACCGGGGCAGCGCCGCCGTGCAGTTTGCCTATTCCGTGAGCTGGATGCCGAGCCTCGGCGTCAAATTCAGCGTCGGCATGGACGGCATTTCCCTGCTGCTGTGGCTCCTGACCACGTTCACGGGGCCCATCGCGGCCCTCTGTTCATGGGGCAACATCGAGGAGCGCTGGAAGGAATACTACGTCTGGATGCTGGTGCTTCAAACCTCATTGCTGGGTGTTTTCATCGCCCAGGACATGCTGCTGTTCTACATTTTCTGGGAAGTGATGCTGGTGCCCATGTATTTCCTCATCGGTATCTGGGGCGGCCCGCAAAAGCTTTACGCAGCCATCAAGCTCTTCCTGTACACCCTTTCCGGTTCGGTGCTGATGATGGTGGCCATCTTCGCCATCTACTTCCTGCAGCACAAAACCAATAACACCTACGATTTTTCCATTGAATCCTTCCAGGCCATGGCGCCAGTGATCGCCCAGCAGACCAAGGCCTTCCAGGTCTTGCTGGCCATGGCCTTCTTCCTGGCCTTCGCCATCAAGGTGCCGATGTTCCCCTTCCATACCTGGCTGCCAGACGCCCACGTGCAGGCGCCTACGGCGGGTTCGGTGATCCTGGCCGGAATCATGCTGAAAATGGGAACCTATGGTTTCGTGCGCTTTCTGCTGCCCATCGTCCCCGATGGCACCAAAATGCTGATGCCTTGGTTCCTGGCACTGGCAATCATCGGCGTCATCTACGGAGCCCTGGTGGCCATGGTCCAAAAGGACATGAAGAAACTGGTCGCCTACTCCTCCGTCAGCCATCTCGGGCTTTGCATGCTGGGCATCTTCGCCTTGAATCCTTGGGGGCTGAAAGGCGCCATGTTCCAGATGCTCAACCACGGCATTTCGACACCGGGACTATTCCTTGCGGTAGGCATCGTCTATGAGCGCCGCCACACCCGCATGATCGCGGACTACGGCGGGCTTTCCAAGACCATGCCCATCTACGCGACCATCTTCATGCTCATGACCATGAGCAGCATCGGATTGCCTTTGCTGAATGGCTTCATCGGCGAAGCGACGATCCTCATGGGCGCCTTCCAGACCTGGCCTTGGGTGGCGGTGCTGGCCACGTCCGGCATCATCCTGGGTGCCGCCTACATGCTGTGGATGTTCCAGCGTGTGATGTTCGGACCCATCTCCGAAGTGAACACCAAGATGGCGGACCTGAATATGCGCGAGATCGCCTACTTCACACCCCTGTTGATCATGGCGGTCTGGATCGGCCTCTATCCAAAACCTTTCATGGACATCATGGACAAGCCCGTCCAGAAGCTTGTGCTGCAAGTTCAGCCGGACTTCTACAAAGCCGAGGCCCTCGCGGCCAAGCAGGCCGAAGCCGCCAAGGCTGGGATGCATGGGATGGAAGCCGGAGAAGCGCCGGAAGCCAAGGAGCATGAGGCGAGTCCTGCGCAACACACAGCAGCCGAACCCGGCACGGCGACTCCCGCGGCGCATGCAACGCCGGGCGGAGGTCACTGATGTTGGCGCCCTCCTTCGCAACGGGGTTGTGGGAAAACCTGAGCCACGACATCCACTACATCTGGCCCCAGATTCTGCTGATGGTCTCAGGACTATTGATGCTGTGGCCGTTGGATAGCTGGCTGCTCCCCTGGACCAAGGCGGAAAAGCACAAGTGGGCCATCCCCACCATGGCGATTCTCCTGCTTTCCCTGGCGATTTCCGTCTATACGCCCAACGGACTGGGATTTTCCGCCATGTACAAAGTGGATGGCCTGACCAAGGGTTTCCAGGTGCTCTGCATCCTGGCCTCGATCTTCGCGGTGATGCTCAGCCAAAAGGTGTTGGGCGCGCTGTTCGAACATACGGCCGAGTACTACGCGCTGATCCTGTTCGCCACTAGCGGCATGCTCTTCATGTGCGGCGCGGTGGACTTGGTCACGATCTATTTTTCCATCGAACTGATGGCGCTCTGCATCTACATTCTGGTGGCCTACCTCCGCAATCAGGAGCGCGGCATCGAAGCCGGTATGAAGTACTTCCTGCTGGGTGCATTCTCTAGCGGCATCCTGCTCTACGGCATCTCGCTGCTGTTCGCCGCCACCGGCGGAATCACCACGAACCTGACGGAACTGAACCAGAAGCTGGCCGTGGTCTCCCAGGACAAGAGCCTGCTGGTCTATTCCGGTGCGTTGATGGTGCTGGTGGGCCTCTGCTTCAAGGTGGCGGCGGTGCCGTTCCACATGTGGTCGCCAGATGTGTATGACGGGGCTCCGACACCCATCACGGCCTGGTTGGCGACCGCGCCCAAAGCCGCGTCCCTGGCGGTGTTCCTGCGGATCTTCGGCACCGGCTTCCATAGCATTTCCTACGAATGGGAAGCCCCATTGATGCTCATTGCCGGGGCCACCATGATCCTGGGCAACGTGGCGGCCATCAAGCAACAGAGCATGAAGCGATTGCTGGCTTATTCTTCCATCGCCCACGTGGGCTACATGCTGCTGGGCGTCTTGAGCAAGGATGCGCAAGCCGGGGCTCAGGCGATCTGGCTCTACATGCTGCTTTATCTCTTCATGAACACCGGGGCCTTCGCGGTGGTGATCTACCTTCAAGGCAAGAATGAAGGCGAACGCATCGAAGATTTCAGCGGCATGGGCAAACGCCATCCGGTATTGGCCTTTTCCATGCTCGTATTTTTGTTGAGCCTCGCGGGCATCCCGCCTTTCATCGGCTTCTTCGGGAAGTTCTATCTCTTCCTGCTGGCGGTGGAGCAGGGCTACACCACGTTGGTGGTCATCGCGCTGCTCACTTCCGCCGTGAGCGCGTTTTACTACCTGGAAGTGGTCAAGCAGATGTATTTCAAGGAGCCCGCCGAAGGCGAAGTGGCGCCCATGGATTCCTATTCGAAGTTCCTCATCAGCACGACCTGTGCGGTAGTGATCATCGGAACGGCCTTTGGTCCCCAATTGCTGAAGTGGACGGATGATATCCGCTGGTTCGAAAAAGAAACGCCCGCAGCCGTGATGGAGTTTCCGAACAAATAGTTCTTGTGTGGATCGCCAGAAACACTTGGATCATTTCGCGCCACATCATTTAGTAAGAACTACACTCGCAGAGGGCCACAGAGATGGCGGAGGTTCGCAGAGTAGACCAGGCAGGAGAATGGAATCTCTGAGTACCTCCTAACCCTCTGTCACCTCTGCGAGATTTTTTTCCCATCCGTGCGAACCACATTAAGGACCGGGAAAACCCAAATGCCAATGCTCAAGCCCGAAGGCGGCACCCCCCAGGAACGAGCTCTGTGGGGGGACCTCATCGGCTTGGGGATGGTCTTTCCCATCGCCATCTGCCTGGGCTATTTCATCGGCCGGTACATCGGTGGATACTTCGGCCACGCCTACGGAGGTGGCCTTTGGGGCCTTGGCTGGGGCATCGCCACGGGCTTCTATGAGCTGTACAAGGTGACCATGAGGCTTTCCAAGGCCAAACCGCCTGAAGGGTCCGCCAAGGATGCCCGTGAGGATGAGGAGCACCATGAACCCTGAAGGCCCTAAGAAGGCCCAGGATCCAGGGAGCGGGACGCTTGAGGCCGTTAGTCGGATCCAGTGGATCCTGCTGGTTCCAGGGGCGTTTGTCTGGGCGCTGCGGGGCCGGAATGCCGTCTTTGCCTTTACGGTGGGCAGCTTGGTATCCATCGCCTTCTGGAGCCTGCATCGGATCATTGTGGGGAAGATGCTTACGCCCAAAGTGCGGCTGCGCTGGTTCTACGGCTTCCTCACCCTGGTGAAACTGGCGTTGATCGTGCTCTGTTTGCGTGGGATGATGATGATCGTGCCTCAAGAAGGGCTTCCAATGGCAACGGGCCTCATGCTCTTTGTCGCGGCAATTCTCTTGGTGGCCGGATGGCAAGCGGTGGCTTCGTTCCGCACTCCTAAGCCTCCTTCCGGTTGAGCGGTCTTCATACTCAGGAATCAGAATGGAACATCACGCTTCAGAACTCGCCAAGCTCCTGACCAACTTGTTGGGCTTGTCCCGGCACGCCTGGGGTTCCTTCATGGATGGCGCTCCGATGTCTTTCATTGAGCGCTACGACTACCTGCTGAACGCGATCCTGGCGGCCATCACCACCATGATCATCGTGACCGTGGTGAAGAAGAACCGCATTCCTGGGCCCATGCAACAGGTGCTGGAATTCATCACCACTGGGCTGCGCAGCCTCGTGGCGGACAACATCCACCATCACCCGGACAAATTCCTGCCCTTCATCGGAACGCTGGCGCTTTTCGTGTTCCTGAACAATTTCTTTGGCCTTATCCCTGGCCTGAGCCCCGCCACCGCCAACTGGAACGTGACCCTGGCCCTGGCCCTGCTGGTGTTCGCCTACTACAATTTCCACGGCATGAAGGAAAAGGGGTTTTTTAAGTACTGGGCGCATTTCGCAGGTCCCGTCTGGTGGCTGGCACCCCTGATGTTTCCGTTGGAGATCCTGGGTCTGCTTTCCCGTAATTTGAGCCATTCCCTGCGTCTCTTCGGCAACATTGCGGGTGAGCATATCGTGGCGGGGATTTTCTTCGGACTGCTTCCGATCTTGTTGCCAGTGCCCTTGATGGTCCTGGGCCTGTTCTTCGGCCTGATCCAGGCATTCGTATTCACCATGCTGGCCACCATTTATCTTTCAGGTGCCGTGGCCACGGATCACTAAGTCCCAAGTCATCAACACTCATCATTCATAATTCATAATTTTTACCCCACCACCTGGGCAGCGGGATTCCGAACCCCACTCCCACATTTTTGGAGACTTCCATGAAGAAGTTCCTCGTCACTGCTTTTCTGTTCACTCTCGCGACCATGGCGTTTGCCCAGGCTGCCGGCCCAGTGGCTGCTGAATCCTGGACTTCCGGCCGGTTCCTGGCTCACCTTTCCCTCGCCATCGCGGCTGCAGGCTGCGGTTTGGGCCAGGGCAAGGCTGTTTCTGCGGCTTGCGAAGGCATCGCCCGCAATCCCCAGGCCGCTGGCGACATCCGCACCACGATGATCATCGGTCTGGCCCTCATCGAGGCCTTGGTTATTTATGCCTTGGTGGCCGCATTCGCCATCAAGTAAACCTGGCATTGGATCATTTGGTTCACAACGGGGCGCTTTTGCGCCCCGTTTTTTGGATACCGCATTAGACTAAGGCGCCCATGGCTCGAGTTTCGCTCTTTCCACTCCCACCGGAAGTCACCCGCGTCATTCTCGGGGGCGAATCCTCCATTGACATGGGTGGTTTGAATATCCGGGATCACCGCTCTGCCAGGGGCTTTGCGAGGAACTACGGCTACGATCTGGAAACCCCCGCCCAGCGGGCCCATGTGGTCCAGGTCTATGGGGATGCCATGGAATTCCTGGGCTCGGCGATTCTGGATGGCCACATGGAGGCGATCCCTCTGGAAATCCGGATGCTGAAGGATCCCGAGGATCTGTTGGTCTGGGCTTCCTTTCGTCCCCAGAACCAGCTTTCAAATTGGGCCTGCGTGGTGCTTCGGGTGATGCACACGCTCTTCCATATTGATCACAACGTGAACCTGCGTTATCTCAAAGACATCCAGACCCAGGTTTTCGAGCCCTATGACCGGTTTCTGGTGGCTTTGGAGGACGGGACTTTTGTGCTTCGTGGGGACTATGAGGTGCCCTTGGTGGCAGTGGAGCGCAAAGAAAACAAGGACCGTGCCTCCATGCTTCTGAAGATGCTGCATAAGCCCGAAAACGTGGCTGAGACCATTTACGACCAGATCGGCATCCGCTTTGTCGCCCAGGACCGTCTCGGTGTTTTGCTGGTGATCCGCTTTCTGTTGGATCACCATGTACTTATGCCCACCCACATCAAACCTTCCCGGAGCAGAAACCTGCTGGTGGATATGGATGCGCTCCATGCCTGGTCGCACGAACTGCCCGAAGGATTCGCCATCCCTCCTGTGGGCAGCCCGGAGCGGGATGCCATCTGCGCCAAGCTGGTGCCCAAAACCCGCATTGACGGGGGGAACCCCTTTATGAGCCGGGACTATAAGGCAGTGCAATTTACGGTGAGGACTTTGATCCGGCTGCCCAACCCTGCGGTGGCCGTTTTGGAGAAGTTTTCAAAGAGCCTTGCACCGGGCGATGCGACCCGCGTTAAGATTCCTCAGTTGATCCAAGAGCAGGAAGAGTTTACGTTTTTCTTCGCACACGAAGTCCAAGTCATGGAACCCTCCGGGTTTCAAAGCGCGCGATCGGGACCCGCCTCCCACGGCGAATACAAACAACGGCAGCGCGACGCAGCACGAAAACGAGTTCTTAGAGGCATCAAATTGGAGGAAGCACCATGTTGAATATCCAGGCCCGCCAAGAGGGGAACGCCGCGATCGTGACCATCCAGGGCAAGGTGAATTTCGAGGTCACAGCCCAATTGCGGGACGTGATCCGGGACACCGTGGCGCAGCAGCAGCCCAAGCTCCTGGTCATCAATTTGGAGGGAGTCAGCTTTATCGACTCCTCTGGACTGGGTCTCCTGGTGGCCGCCCGCAACAGCGTGGATAAGAGCAGCGGCAAGCTGCACCTGTGCGGCCTTCCGGCGCAGGTCAAGAAGACCTTTGACCAGACCAACCTCACGAACTACTTCTCGATCTTCACGACGGAGCAGGACGCCTTGCGCGGCGCCTGATTCTCTTTTCTTATTTTTCCAGTGCCTTCTCCAAGCCAATTCACGATTAGCCCCGGAGCCATTCAAGCATGAGCAAGGGCGTGGTGTTGGTGGTGGATGACGAATCTCCCATTCGGGACATCCTGAGCTTCTATCTCAAGCGCGCGGACTATCAAGTGCTGTTGGCGGAAAACGGCGTCCGCGGCCTGGAGGAAATGGGCAAGCTCCAGCCCGACCTCATCATTTCTGATTTACGGATGCCTGAAATGGCTGGCGATGATTTCTGCCGGCATGTGAAATCCAACACAGCCACCAAGGACATCTACTTCATGCTGGTCTCGGCGCTGGATGGCAGCATGAGCAAGATCGGCGGCCTGAACATCGGCGCCGACGATATGATCTCGAAGCCTTTCCACGCGCAGGAAGTCATGGCGAAGGTGGACAGCGCGTTCCGCATCATCGCGATGCAGAAGGAAATCAAACGGCAGAATGTAGTCTTGAGGGAGTTCCAGGACCGCGTGAACAATGAGATGGAGCTTGCTTCCCGGCTTCAGATGGGTTTGCTGCCCGCGCTCCCCGGGATCGCGCCGGGCATCCTATACACCCACCGGTACCTTCCCGCGGAGGGCATTGGCGGTGACATTTATGCGATCACTCCCTTGCCGGATGGCAGCACGGCCCTGATGATCGCCGACGTGAGCGGCCATGGCGTCACGGCGGCCCTGATTTCATCCATGGTGAAGACTTCCTTTGAGAGCCAGCTCCGCTTGAGCCAGGATCCCCATGCCTGGGCCGTGGGCATGAATCAGGATCTTTCCCGCAATACCCTGGCGGAGCAGTTCGCGACAGCCTTCCTGGCCCATCTGGACCCTGCCACAAGCCAGATGGCGTATGTGGTGGCAGGCCACCCCGCACCCTTCATGATCTCCTGTAGCGGCGGTGGGAAACCCGAGCAACTCAGCGGCAAGGGATTCATGCTCGGCATTGACGCGGATCTTCCCTTCAGTTCCCAATGCGCTCCGTTCAATGTGGGGGACCGCCTGGTGCTGTTCACGGATGGGTTGGAGGAAGTGGAACGCGAGGATCGCACCTACCTTGGAGAAGAAGGCCTTATGGAGTTCTGCCTTGATCTTCCGGCGGATGCGGAAGATGCCGCGATGCATCTCGTCAACCAAGTCCAAGCCTATAACGGCCCCGCGACTTTTAGTGATGACGTCACCTTGGTGGTGGTGGACCGGGTGAATTGAGGGGAACGGCACTTTTCGATTGATGGTCAGATGGCCAAGGGGTGTTGTTGAATTTCTGATCCTCGAATCCTCGATCGAAATTCATGATCTGATCATCCGATAGCTTCGTCTTCCGTGATCTCCCGGGCCTTCCAAAGCCGTGGTCCCAGTTCCGCAAGAAGGGTCGCGCTGACGATGAGCAAGGCTCCGATCCATTGCTTGGGCCCCAGGTGCTCCTTGATGCCAGGAATCACACCACTGACAGCGACGGCGGCCGCGAACACTGGCTCCATGGAAAACAACACGGCGGTCTCGGTTGCACTGACATAGGCCTGCATGGCGCTTTGGATGTAAAAGGCCACTGTGGTGGCCAGCAATGCCAGGTAGGCCAGCGCTATCCAGATGCCGGGGGAGCGAAGGGCGGTTGGGACGCCTTGAAATCCGTGAGGCGCTGGCGAAAATACGGCTGCGATCGTGAAGATAATCCCCACTACCGCCACCTGGCTCCAGGCCAGCACCCAGCCCCTCCCCCGGCGGGAGAAGTGGCCCGTCATGACGATGTGGATCCCCACCAGTACCGCATTCAGAAGGGTCTCGGAATCCCCCCGGTTCCATCCACCAAAGGAAAGGCCTGGCTCGTAGACCAGCAAGAGCAAGCCGGCAAGCGCCAGTGCCGCAGACGTACCATGCGAAGCGCGCAGGCGATCACCCACCAGCATGGAAATCATCGGCGTGAAAATAACGTAAAGCCCTGTGATGAAGGCAGACTTCGCCGTGCTGGTAAAACGCAATCCATCGGTTTGAAACCAGAAGAGCGTGGCCACCACCAGGCCCAGCCACAAGCCATCCATCAGTTCCGATTTGGTTGGTTTTATCCGGAGCGCCAGCAGCACCACACCTAGGGCCAGCGCCCCGAGCACGAAGCGCAGGCTCAATAACGCGTTGACCGAAAGTCCTGCATGCAGGCAGTAGGCTACGGCTGCGAAAGTGCCGCCCCAGACCAAGGCTGTGCTACCCAGTCCGAACACAGCCAGGAAATGTTTTTTGGGGCGTAGCTGTTGAACCGTTTCGCTCACCGAAGTCGTTTCTGCAAAATAAATTGGTTAGTTCGATGGCGCCCCGACATATAGGCTCCGGCTCTGCGAACATCGTGAGCAGGAGGGCGCACGGCGCCCGATGGCTGGAGGGGCCGTAACAAAATCCCCAGAAAAGCACTGGTTATTTCGTAACGGTCGCTAATCAGCTAAGGATGGCGGCGATGCGCACCAGTAGCTCAGGCTGGTCCGGGTCGTTGGTAGAAAGCTTCAGCCAGTCGTTGGTGGTGCCTGGCTTGGCACCTTTGCCCAACACCACGGTGAATTCCTGTTGTTCGGCGGGTTTGGCGCTGAGGCCCTCCACTCGCACATTGGCATTGGTGCAGCTGCTGAATTTCAGCAGGAATGGTTTTCCGGTGGTGCTTTTCAGCATAAGTTTCGTGCGCAGCTCCTTGCCCGCCTGTTCCTGCCACACCACTTTGTCCGGGCTCACGGTGATGGCGGGTTTCAATTCCCATTGCGAGGTGATCACGATAGGAGGCACGCGCGGATTGGTATGGCGGATCGTGATGGTGTCCGCTCCCCGCTGCTGGCCGCTAGGCACCAGCTTGCCGTCGAAGGTGATGTCCAGCACCGCATCCTTGCCTTCGTTCCTGTGGGAAAACCTGTAGTAGGGCGCGCCCGCTGCTTTGACTTCCGTGATTTCCACTTTCTCGCCGTTCCCGCTATCCAGGCGCACGCTCGAATTCATGGGCTTGGTGCGGGGCACATCGAGAAAGAAAATCGCATTGCTCTTCAGATTGATCTCCTGGATGATTTCGGCCTCGAAAGTCAGGGTTTCGCTCGGAGTTTTCGGATCATTGGAAATCACCACCAGCGATTTGCGGACGGGGCCGCGATAACCTGTAGGGTTGAAGATGGCTTCGATTTCAGTGGATTCGCCCGGCATCAGCGACCACTTCGCGGGAGCCGTGTAAGTGCAACCGCAAGAAGGATTCACGCCGGTGATGTTGAGGACGGCATTGCCTTTGTTGAAGACCTTGAATTTGTGGCTCACCTTTTTATCCGGCGAGATTTTGCCAAAGTCATGATGCCTGGCATCGAAGCTGATGGCTGGCTGTGCCGCCTCCTGAGCTGTGAGCATCAGAGCGGGAATGGTGGCGAGCAAAGCGATGCGCATGGGAATCCTCTGAACAATCAATGATTCTACGACAAGAACAGCTTTCCGGCCTTTTCCCAGACCTCTTCCATGGCAATCCCGTCCAAGCAGGGGTGGCCTTCCACAAAACAATTCCGCTTGAAGCAGGGGGCGCAGGGGATTCCGGATCGCATCCAGGTCGCAGTCTGCGGCCCCCAGGGCGCTGATCCGCCAGGATCGGTGGCGCCGTAAAGAGCCAGAACTGGGGTTGAGCAAGCTGCCGCGAGATGGCTCAGGCCTGAGTCGTTGCCGATGGCTGCTTTCGCGCCTCGAAGCCAAGCCGCGGCTTCTGGAAGCGATGTCGTTCCGCAAAGATTGAGGCCCTCGACCCCCGCTACTTCATCACAGACCGAAGCCTCACTTTGGCTGCCCACCACTCCTACCTGAAATCCCTCTGTCCGCGCTTTCAAGAGCAGCGCCCTGTAATGACCCACTGGCCAGGCCTTGGAGGGCCAAAGGCTGCCGGGCATCAGACATATGTAAGGTCCGGCTGGCAACGCCACCTTCACACCGGGATCGAAGTCGGCGAAGGGCATCGGCAGTAGGTCCGGGAACGCCTTTTTCAATACTGCGTGGTATCTGAGCAGGAACGGCCCATCCGCTTTCCAGAAGGGCCCGCTATGAGTGTTGAACCGGCCCGCCAGGCTTTCATCCACGCCAATGCGCATGGGCACCCGCGCGAGCCAAGCGGCCAGAGCCGGACGCAGGGACTTCGGAAAATGAATGCTGGCCGCGGCCTTGTGGTTGCGAAGCACCGCCGCCATCCGCCAGGGGCTTAGTCTGCCGGGATCCGGTAGCACCGCATCCGCCAGGTCGCTGTGGATCAATAGGGATGTGGTGGCCTTTGGACCCCACACCACGATGGGGCCGCGTCCCGCTTGCCTCAGCAGCCGCAGCACGGACAACTGCATCGCTGCGTCCCCCACAAAGCGCGGGAAACGCACCCAGATGGCTCCTTCAGGGATCATCGGTTGATTCGTTTCATTATTGGGATACCGAGTCTAGGGGAACTATGCGGAAACGATTCAAGTGGGGGATTAAAGCGCCGGGATCAAGCCTATCCATTCCGCCCGATAAATCGGCCTCGGGTCCGGGATACTGGATCACTTGGATGTGTTCCCCGCGGGGGGCCCACCGGCTGGGGGCGTGATTGGGCCTGAGCCCCATCAGGCACAGCACCGGAACCCCAAGGGCTGCTGCGACATGGGTAGGGCCTGTGGAGGGGCCGACAATCGCATCACAGGCGCCCATTCGTCCAAGCAAACCCCTCAGATCCGTAGGCTCCAGGGTGGAGTCTCCGGGCGGAGATAAAACGACTGGATTCCAACCTGCCCCGGTCAGCACGCTGAGCGTGTTTGCCCACCAGACTGCGGACGGAAAGGCTCCTGATCCGCTGCCACGTAGGATGACACCGAGCCGGGGATGCGGAATGCCGGCCAGCTCTTTTTGGCCATGCTCCCTTTCGGTTTCCTTCAACACCAAGCGGGGGGGAGCCGTACATCCCCCATCCCATCCAAAGGGTGCTAGGAAATCCAATACGTTCTGCGCTTCATGGTGGCGAGTCGCTTGCCGGCTCTGCCAGAGCAGATGCGTAGCAGCCAGAATCTGGCCAACTCCTCGGGCTCTGGCGACGCGGATCGGCACACCAGCGGCTTTTGCGGCAGGAATGATGGCCCGGTCCCGGTGAGAAAGATTCAGCACGGCGTCGGGCTTCAGATTCAGGATCAGACTCCGGAGATCGGTGTCTGTTTCCCGAAGATGCACTCCCGAAATACCTGGAAGCAAATCGAGCAGAGGGGCCGTGTAGGGGCTCACAAGCCAATGAACTTCCGCTTGGGGACATCGTTCGAGGATTCGTGCCTGGACGGCCAAGCTAATAGCCAAGTCTCCGAGGGCGTCCGTCCGGACAATCAGTATGCGCATGCGATCAAAATCCGAATCAATTAGTCCTCGATGCTTCAAGCCAGATGATACAACTTCCTGGAAAACGGTCATCATAGGTAACCTGCCCCGCTGCGTCACCTTCCTGGATCACCCATGAGTACACAATTGCCTAAAAAACATGTCCTGATCGTTGAGGATGAGCCCAGTTTCCGCGAGGTGCTGGAGATGGGCTTGGAACCCCAAGGATTCCGCACGAAAGCGGTGGGTTCACTAAGCGAAGCCAAGATTGCGCTCGATGGAGATGCTTTTGATGCGATGGTTTCGGATCTACGGTTGGGGGATGGGACGGCCATCGAACTGCTGACCTGGATGAAAGAAAAAAACCTCGCTGTGCCCGCGGTCATCCTGACCGCCTTTGCCACCACCGAAACAACGGTTCAGGCCTTGAACTTGGGGGCCGTGGACTTTCTTACGAAGACCAAGAATGACATCGCAGAATTGACGAAGGTGTTGCAGGGGATTTTCCAAGAGTCCGAACCCGGCCCAAGCCATGAAATTTCAGATATCGGCGATCTGGTGGGCGTGGGCGACACCATCCGCAAGATCCAGGCGCTGGTGGGGAAAATCGCCCGCGCGGACACCACCGTGCTCATCACCGGCGAGAGCGGCACTGGAAAAGAAATCGTTGCGCGGCTCATCCATCGCTATTCCGAACGGGGCTCTGGCCCCTTCATTCCTGTGAATTGCGGTGCGCTACCGGAATCCTTGCTTGAATCCGAATTGTTCGGTTACGAAAAAGGCGCATTCACCGGCGCCACGGGCGTGAAACGAGGGCTCTTCGAGGAAGCCAACGGTGGTTTTCTTTTTCTGGATGAAATTGGCGAGATGCCGCTGCCCTTGCAGGTGAAATTGCTCCGCGTGCTGCAAGAACGGAAACTGCGCCGTCTGGGAGCCACCGAAGAGCGTTCCGTGGATGTGCGGGTCATCGGCGCCACGAACCGCAATCTCCGGGAGCGCACTGAAGAGAGCAAATTCCGGGAGGATCTCTATTACCGCCTGAACATCCTGAATATCGAGTTGCCGCCCTTGCGCGATCGCAGGGAGGATCTGCCGGTGCTGATCGAGCATTTCCTCCGCCGCTCCAGCCTGAAGCTCAACAAACCCTCCATGTACCTGCAGCCCGATGCCCTACGCGTGCTTGAACGCTACCGGTTTCCAGGCAATGTGCGGGAACTGGAAAATCTGATGGAGCGCTGTGTCGCCCTGAATCCGGGCGGCGCCATCGGCAAGGATCTTTTCCCCGACAATTTGTTGAACGATGTGGAGCGCGGTCCCGACTGTCCGGCAACACCTGCGCTCGTCATTCCGGCAGGCGGTTTTGACCTGGAGGCCTACCTGACGGTGCTGAAAGGTTATTTCCTGCACCAGGGATTGATGGAACAGAATGGCAATCGCACCAAAGCCGCCAAGCATCTGGGGATGACTTTCCGGGCCTACCGATATTGGTTGGGCCACCTGGGCGGCATCGAGGCTCTGCCGAGAAAATTCCCCTGGCCCAAGGAGTTCCCCCCGAACGTGGAGGTGGAAGCCGAGGAAGAGGGTCCCGACGCTTGATCCATTGCCCCCATGGAGCTGTGGGCTATGGGCCAACAGCTATCAGCCATCGGCTTTATGGGGAGGCGGCCAAAGGCCGCGACCTTACTAAAGGCGCGCCGGAGGCGCCTCCAGATCAGCTCATGGCTCAAAGCTGATAGCTCACCAGCCCAACATCAATCCTTGTCACTTCTCCCATCTATGGCACACTGGAGTGCTTGGGTGCCACTCACTCAAGGAGAGATTTCAATGACCCGACGCAAGACTCAAAAAGGCTTTTCGCTGATGGAACTGATGATCGCGATGATGATCATCGCCATCATCGCCACGCTTGGCTTCAAATCGTTCAAGGGATATACCGCACGAGCCCACTACCTCAAGAGCCAGGATGCAGTGAGTAAGGTGCGGGACGGTCTGGACCAGTACTATCTCAAACACGGCAAGTATCCAGACTTCGGCAGCTTCGAGGCGATGGTGGATGGTGGTTCCCCTTTGGTAAAAGAAAACATGATTCCGGTGAATGTGCCCAATCACGACGGTTTTACGCAGCCTTTTGAGGGCAAGTCTGGCAAGTCTGGCTATGAATTGAAGTGTTTGGGAGATCCCAATAATCAGGAAGATTTCCCTGAATTCACTGTGCGTCCAGGCGAAATGATTGGTGGCAACACCGGCAGCGGCAAAGGCACTACTAGTGAGGCCCCTGCTGCACCCGACGCGAAGCCCCAAAAATGATAGATATTTCCCGCTTGCCCGATGAGGGCCTTCTCGAGCGTGGCACCACCACGCGGTTGGAACTGGAAGGCCCCGGCAAAGCTGAGGCTGTTCCTGGCCAGCCGGAGGTCTTCAGGGACATCACCTGGAGCGTTTTCGCCCAACCCAGCAACAAAGATGTCTTTCTCGATGTTTCAGGCAAGGGCACCTGGGAAACCTCGTGTTCCCGTTGCCTGGCGCCCATCGAAGTGCCCCTTGATGTCCGCGCCCAATTTCTGGGCAGCCGGGAAACCGAACTCCGGCAGGGCGGTTCCCATTCGCTCGGCAGCCAGGATCTTGATCTGGTCTATCTCGAGTCTGATCACATCGAAGAGCTGGAATTGGTGCGGCAACAGCTGATGCTGGGCCGTTCCATGGCGCCCACCTGCCTGGACACCGAAAAAGGCAAATGCGCGAATTTTGATACCTGTCTTTTCCGCGGCACACTGAATGCTTCGGTATCCTATGAGAAAGAGCCCAGCCCTTTGGCCAAGGCCCTCGCGAACATCCGGCCAAGCCTCAAGCTGGACGATTGAAGCAAGCAGGCAAGTAATATGGAAGTCACCACCCTGAAGGACGAATAGGAGTTCCCCATGCCCAATCCAAAGCGACGCCACAGCCGAGCCCGCCGCGACCGCCGCCGTACCCACGACAGCCTGGAAACCCATAGCGCCACCAGCTGTTCCAATTGCGGCACCTCGAAGATGCCGCACCGCGTGTGCCCCTCTTGCGGCTTCTACCGCGGCAAGAAGGCCGTGCACGTAGCCACAGCCTGATCCGCTTTTGTCGGATCATCCTGAACAAGCGGTTCGGACAGTTCATCGAATAGCGCTCGATGTCATGGGGGGCGACAACGCTCCTGATGCCACGTTGCATGGCGCTCTGGAAGCGCTCAAAGGTTGGCAGGGCCTTTTCCTTCACTTGGTGGGGGACAAGGCTCTGCTTGAGGCGTTTCTGTCAAGGCCGGGTTCGGGATGGACGCCCGAACTGATGAATCGCGTCAATGTGGTCCACGCGGGTTCGGTGGTCACCTTCGAGGATGCGCCCAAGGTCATCCTGAAGGAAAAGAAGGACAGTTCCATCCGCGTGGCGGCCCAACTGGTGCGCGATGGCATGGCCGACGGCATGGTGAGCATGGGCCATACCGGCGCGGCCATGATGGCCAGCACGCTGGTGATCGGGAAGCTCGAAGGCGTCGAACGTCCTGGTTTGGCGAGCCTGATGCCGAACCTGACCGGCAGCCCCACGGTTTTCATGGAGGTGGGCGCCAACATTGATTCTCGCGCGGAGCACATCGCCTGCTTCGGCTTGATGGCCTCGGTGTACGCCGAGAAGGTCCTGGGGATCGCAAATCCGCGGGTGGGCATCCTCAGCGTGGGCGAAGAGGACAGCAAGGGCACCGACATCACTCGGGATGCTGCGGCGTTGTTGCGGGAGATGGGCCTTAATTTCATCGGCAACGCTGAGGGGCGCGACATCTGGAACGGGCGTTTCGATGTCATCGCCTGTGATGGTTTTGTGGGAAACATCGTGCTGAAAAGCGCCGAGGGCATGGCCAAGCTCCTCAAGGATGGACTTCGGACCGCGCTCACTTCGAGCCTCAGGGCCAAGATTGGCGCGCTGCTCGTGAAGCCTGCTCTGCAAGATTTTTTCAAGCAGCTGGACTACCGGGAATATGGTGGTTTGCCTCTGCTGGGCATCAAGGGAGTGTCGGTCATCGGCCATGGCTCCAGCGATGCGCACGCCGTGAAAAATGCCATTGGCGCCGCGTTGAGATCCACCGAGCACGGCATCAACAAGCGCATCCAGGCCAACCTTGCGAAGCTGGCCCCGAAAGCCTGAAATCGGAGCATTCGATGAGTAAAGTCGCTTGGCTGTTTCCGGGACAGGGTTCCCAAACTGTGGGTATGGGAAGCGCTCTTGCGAGCGCCGAGCCTGCCGCAAAGAACGTCCTTCTGGAGGCTGACTCCGCCTTGGGTTTCGAGCTCTCCGGCCTCATGGCAGCTGGCCCCGAAGAGACCTTGAAACTCACTGAGCACACCCAGCCCGCCATCCTCACCCATTCCATCATGGTGGTGCGTGCGTACGGTGGCCGCCTGCCCCGGCCCGATTTCGCCGCAGGCCATTCCCTGGGCGAATACTCCGCGCTGGTGGCCATCGGCACGCTCTCCTTTAATGACGCAGTCAAGACCGTCCGCGAGCGTGGACGCGCTATGCAGACCGCGGTGCCCGTGGGCGTGGGCGCCATGGCGGCGATCCTCGGCATGAGCGCCGCGGATGTGGAAGCCGCCTGCTTCGAGGGCGCGGCGAAGAGCGGCAAGATCGTCGTCCCTGCCAACTTCAACGGACCCGGCCAGATCGTCATCGCCGGCCATGCGGAAGGCGTGGAAGCGGCCATGGAAGCCGCCAAAGCAAGGGGTGGACGCAAGATGATGAAGCTTCCGGTGAGCGCGCCCTTCCACAGCCCGCTTATGGAACCGGCGCAAGCACACATGGCCCCGATTCTTGGCGGGATCGCTTTTGCCAAACCGATCTGCCCACTGGTGAACAACGTGGATGCGGCAATCATGAACGAGCCTGGGATGCTCCGCGATGGTCTGGTGCGCCAGATTTCCGGCGCAGTGCGCTGGGAAGCCACGCTGGCGCTGCTGCTGGATCAAGGCGTCACCACTTTCATCGAACTCGGCCCCGGCAAGGTGCTGAGCGGCCTTGCCAAACGCCAAGCCAAGGAAGCGGGTGTCGAGGTCAGCACCATCAATATCGGCGGACCCGAGGATCTGGCGCAGTTGGGCTAGAGATTGGAACTGCGAAAATCTGCGGATGAAGGCGAAACAATACGGTATGAGCACCTATGAGAAGATCATTCTGGAGACGGAGAATGATCCATGGGCCTTCCTCAACTGAAACATTCTGGCTATACGCTTGAAGACTGGAAGACCTGGGAAGGGCGCTGGGAGTTGATCCACGGCGTCGCCTATGACATGACGCCTGCTCCGAGCCTTGAGCATCAGCGGATTTCATCCAGGATGAATGTCGCTATCGCGAATGCATTGGAAGAGGCCAAGAAAAAAACCGGCGGTGGTGAGTGCGAGGTCCTGGCCGCGCCTTTGGATGTGTTTTTAAGTCAGGTGTTTTTCAACCGGATCTGGTCGTGGTCTGCGATCCCTTGAAAAAATCAGAACGGGGAGTTGAAGGAGCACCAGATCTCGTGGTGGAAATATTGAGCCCTCGCACAGCTTCGAAAGATACCGTCCGCAAACGCTGGGCCTACGAAGCTGCGGGTGTGCCGGAATACTTGATCGTTGATCCCGATGAGCGTGTCGGCGTGCTCCTCCGCCTGGAAGCGGGGCGCTATCAGGAGGCCGCGCGCGTGGAATGGGGTGCCTTGGTGGATCTTTTGGACGGAACGATCGGCGTGGTGTTGGGATAGTCCATGCTACCTTTCCAAGTCCCTGCGCAGGTAGAGAAAGCCCCGACCGTCGGCCGCGAGACCACTTTCCCAGGCTTCAACGCTTTTCCGCTGAAGGGCAGCGTGCTCCCTGCCATGAACGAGGGGGACCGCCCGGTCGCTTCGCTCCCTCTGCGTCCCCCTCGTGCTCCCCACGTGATGTCCGGGCAAAGCCCGGCCACCACGTCTGCCGGAGCTCACGCGTATTTCGCAGTGATGGTGGCGGGCAGCGGTCCCACGGACCGGGATTGGGTCAGCAGCGTGATGCCCATCGGCCATGCGGGCCGCGATTTCGCCTTGTGGCTGCAATTCCGGAATATCGGCTCCCTGCGTTACGACAAGCGTTTCATCGGTTCGAAGGATCCCACGCTCGATATCTCGCTGGATGCCCAGGTTGGCGATATCCAAGGCGCGATCCGCGCCGCCAGGGCCCTGCCTGAAGCCAAGGGCAAGAAACTCCTGCTCATCGGCCACAGCGAGGGCGCGCTGTTGTCGCTCATTGCCAGCAAGGACTCGGATGCGCTGCTGCTCATCGGCCTACCAGGCCAGAGCATGGCGAAAACCATCCGCGCCCAGATCGAAGCCCAGCTGCCGCCAGATACGAAAGCAGTAAACCTGGAATTCATGGACGCGATGCTCGATGCCGTGCGCACTGGGAAAACAGAAGCGCCCGTGATGAAGACAGGCGTTTACCCGGGCATCTCCAACCTGTCGAAGAGCTTCATGCGCCCCGAAACCGCAGCGTTTGTGAGGTCTACCATGGACTTGGACCCCATGGCTATGGCCGAGCGCGTGGCCATGCCCATGGCCATCGTGTGGGGTGACAAGGACGTGCAGACATGGAAGCCCAGTACGCTGTCTGAAGCACTGAAGCCCAAGGTCATCGATCTCAAAGATGCCAACCACCTGTTGCGGAGAGAGACGCGGCCCCGCTCCGAGATCAACGGTTCCAACGCCATGGCCACTTACAACGATGCCACGCCCATGGCGGATCTGTCGCAGCTGGCGAAGTGGCTGGAGGAACTGCGCTAGCGCACTTGGAACCTTGGTGGCATGGTGGACATCCAATCAACAACTAAGGAGAAACCATGATTCTGATGCTGCCCATCCTTCTCTCCGCTGCTGCATTTCCACCAACCATCGTCCAGGTCCAAACCGATCCCTGGATCGAGGCCGTGAGCAAACTCAAGTCAGATCTCGCGGCCCATCCCGGCGCAGGGCTGGTGGCCGTGGCCGAGCGCCTGGACGCCAAGACCGTAAGGCTACGCCTCCAGTCCGTCGGCGCGGGCTTTAAATCCGTGGAAGCCGCTTCCCCGCAAATTCCATCAGGAACCTACGCGATCCAGGCCTCGACCCGGCAAATGATGGATAGCTTCAGCACCATCACGCTGCTGCCTCCCGAAGCCACCAGCCTGAGGGTGCGGGTCGATGGGGAAATGTTCAGCCCAAGCCTCATCATTCCCATCACCAAGCCCGGCGACAAGCTCGACCCAGGCACCGTGACCATGGGCCTGCGGACGAAGGAATGAAGCACCCGCTCAGCTTTTCAGCAGAGTGATGATGCAGAACATCGCCCCTTGAGGGTACCTAAGCACTGCGAATCTTCCGACGTCGGATGGCATAATCATTTCTTCCCCGCGAAGTAGATTGGAGCGGTTTTCAGGAGTTTCCATGTTCGATCTCAGCGGCAAGGTGGCCTTAGTCACGGGCGCATCCCAGGGCATCGGTGAAGCCATTGCTACACAGTTGGCTAGGCAGGGCGCGCTGGTGGTCTGCGCTGCGCGCACCGAGGCCAAGCTGCAAAGCGTCGTTGCGGCCATCCAAACCGATGGCGGCAAGGCCGACCATGTGGTCATGGACCTTTCCAGCAGCGAGAGCGTGAGAGCCGCCGTGGCGGCGGTGGTGGAGCGCCATGGCGCCATCCACATCCTGGTGAACAACGCGGGCATCACCCGAGACAAGCTGCTAATCCAGATGAAGGAGGAAGATTTTTCCGCCGTCATCGACACCAATCTCAAAGGCGCCTGGACGGCTATCCAGGCGGCCACCAAACCCATGATGAAACAGCGCTGGGGCCGCATCATCAACATTGCCTCCGTGGTGGGCCAGATGGGCAACGCGGGTCAAAGCAACTATGTGGCGGCCAAGGCAGGGCTCATCGGCCTGACCAAAGCCGTGGCCCGCGAACTGGCTTCGCGCAATGTGACCGCCAACGCCGTGGCGCCTGGCTATGTTGAAACCGAAATGACCTCCGGCCTTTCAACTGATGTGAAAGCCGAATTCACCAAGAGCATTCCATTGGGACGCATGGGCACACCCGCCGATATCGCTGCGGCGGTGGTGTTCCTCGCCTCCGATGAAGCGGCCTACGTGACGGGCCAGGTGTTGAGCGTCAACGGCGGAATGCTGATGCCGTGACAAGCTTTCTGGCCGGTTTACGCCCGCGCTGGGCCTGGATCATCCTGGCCCTGGGCCTGCCCTATGCGGTGCTGGCCTTCACGCCCAGATTGCATGGCCCGCTGGCCTTGATGGTGCCTTCGGGCTGCGCTTTCTGGCTTGCGGCCGTTGTGCTAGGCTTTTTCGGCCTGCGGTGGTCCTGGCGCAAATGGATGTTCAAGGTGTCCCGGCGCCTGTGGCTGATCCTCATCCTGCTTTCGGTGCTGCCTTCGCTGATTCTTACGCTCCTTTTTGTGAGTGTTGGCTGGGTAAGCATCGGCGGGCAGGTGAGCCGCACATTGCAAGGCAATATCAGGACCGCGGAATCAGCCCTGAAAACGGCCAGCCAGGAGCCCTCCGACCAGGTGGCCCGGCAGAATCTCCAATTGCTTGGAGACGTGTGGGTGGCAAGGGTCCAGGTGCTGCCAGAAGGCGTGAAACCGGATTTCGTAGGGCTGGTGTGGAATGACAATTCACCGCTGAAGGGGAAGGGCATTTTTCTCCGCGCGGTGAGTGTCGAGGGCGATCATTTCCGGCTGTTGAATCTTTCGTTGGGCAGCCTGGCGGATCGCAGCAAGGACCTCTGGGGCGGACGCATGGCCTATCGTCTGGACCGCACGCCAGAGATCAGGGGGAAAAAGGAATTCGTCACCTTCAAGGGCAGGGATGTGAACGATGCGCCCACAGAACAAAACCTTCCCGCATTCATTCCCAACGACAAAATCGCACCCATGGCGGCTTGGTCCCAAGGAGACGCGCTGAAAGGCACCTTCGCCTTCCATCCATTCCGGCTTCCCGCGGTGGGCCTGAAGATCCTGGATTGGGGGAATGGACACCAGGACCTGATGCTCACCGCAACCCCTGAGACCAGTCTGCGGGAATTGATCCGTGGCTATGGATTCACAGGCGAGGGCGGGAACCAATCCGTGGAAACCATCGCGGTCATCGCGGGCTTGGCCATCTTATTGATTTTTCTAGCTGGCATCCAATTCATGGCTCTTTTCATGGGACTTTACCTGGCACGGCAGCTGGGGCGGAGCGTGGATGATCTTTTCGCGGGGGTTGGGCGGCTTTCCGCCGGCGATTTCGACGCGCGCATCAGACCTCGTTCGAAGGACCAGGTGGGTCAGCTGGCGACGGCCTTCAATGTCATGGCCGAGCGCCTGTTGACCTCCCAGAAGGAGCGTGACCAGCGCCTCGCCATGGAGGAGGAATTGCGTGTGGCCCGGGAGGTGCAGATGCATCTGCTCCCGGATATTCCCTTGCTGCCAGGCAGCGCAGCCGTCCACGCGACGATCCTCCCCGCCAAGGACGTGGCTGGGGATTACTACGATCTGTTCAGGCTCTCGGATGGGCGCCTGGCATTTCTCATCGCTGATGTGAGCGGCAAGGGCACCTCGGCCGCATTTTATGCAGCCGAGACCAAGGGTGTCGTGGCCGCGCTGGACAAAGTGTTGCGCTGCCCCAAGGAGGTGGCCATCCGGCTCAACGAGATCTGGTGTGAGAAGCACATCCATTCTAAGCGCATGTTCATCACGCTGATCTACGGAGTGTTCGATCCATTGAACGGAGCCTTTGAACTGGTGCGGGCAGGCCATCCTCCGGCTTTCCTCTGCCGGGCGGATGGCCGGGTGGAGCGCCTGTCTCCGCGGGGTCTCGGCGTGGGCCTGAGCCTGGAACGCTTCGAGGAAAACCTGGATGCCTGCACGGGCACCCTTGGGAAAGGCGACAGTTTAGTCTGCTACACCGATGGGCTCAGCGAAGCCGCTTCACCCACCCGCGAACTCTTCGGCGAAGACCGCCTTGAAGCGCTGTTGGCTTCGCCGGGGCATTGTTCCATCACCAGCATCCTCGGGGCCGTGTCCGAATTCACCGAAGGCCAGGCCCTGGATGATGACCTCACGCTGCTGGTGCTGCAGCGCTGAGATGATTTCTATTGCCAACGAAACTCACGTCGGGTCGGGATCGAAAAGATGGTTCACCACAGAGGCATCGAGGACACCGAGAAAAGCGGAAATGATTCGAAGCTGGACCGCCAAGCTCTCGAGCTTTTCTTTGGCCTCACGGCCTGTTTCGCCGCCATGGCCTATCTTCCGATCGTCAGGAGCGGGTCTCTCAAGGCACTGGGGGGATTGGCCCTCCTCCTACTCATGTGGTCGCCAGGATTGGCAGGGATCATCACCGCGGGGCTGATGTTTCGCTCCTTTCGTCCACTTGGGGTCGGCGGGAACTCCAAACTGATCTTTTGGGCCGTCCTGTGCCTTTTACTGCCTGTCGCTTATACGCTGGTCATCTATCCAACGCTTGCGGTATTTGGCTTGGTCAGCTTGGGCAAAGACCATAGCGTTAGCTATTTCGTCTTTGTTTTTTGGCCCACGCTCCTCACATCGCTTGGGGAAGAACTGGGATGGAGAGGCTTCGCGGCTCCTGTGATGGGGCGGGTCTTGGGCTTCCGGTTGGGACAGACTTCCCTTAGGGTCATCTGGTTTATTTTTCATCTGCCCGCCTTGTTGCTAACTGACTATGGCAAGAGCCCGCACATGGTTTTTGGAAATGCGATGTTTCTGATCTCTGTCGTTGCGCTGAGTATCTTCTTGGGGTGGGCGCGTGAGCGAAGCGATAGCGTGTGGCCATGCGCTTTTTTCCATGCGAGCCACAATTTGATATTCCTGCATTTATTTGATCCGATGAAGCTGCAGAATGCCTCCTCAACATGGCTTGTAGGAGAGCAAGGCCTGCTGCTTGCGTTAGTGCTAGCTCCATTGGGGGTATATGCGTTTTTTGCAAGCCGGAAGCCTAGGCAAAGTTGAGAATGCTTTATTTCTCGAATCGTGCCGTGCGTTCACCGTCGAGCCATTGAAGGTTGGCCACTTCACCCGGATGCACGGCCGATGCGGAGGTGATGGGACGGCCCCGGCCATCTTTTGCGAGCACGAAGCCTCTGGATAAAGGACCCGTGGGATCCAAGCCCACCAGGTTCGCTTTCAGCAAATCCAGGCGCTGATGGCGACGCCACAGAAGGTTCATTACCGCGGGGTCCAGTCTCCGGAGGGACTCCAGCAATCGCGGCCGGGTCGATTCTCCAGATGCAAGTTCCGAGGCGTGAAGCATCCGCTGGCGCAGAATCCCCAGCTTGTGTGAAGTCTGGTCAAGCTTTTGCCGGGGATGGGCGAGATGTAGGCGCAGGTGCAGATCTGCCAGGCGCACTGATGTGCCAAGGCTGCTTCCCGCCAGTTTGAGACGGTGCGAAAGCGCTACCAGCCGAACGCCAGTGCGGTCCAGCGCCTGAGGCACAGCGTGCATGCCGGGACTGTCGCTGAGCAGGTTGAGGGTGCTTTCCAGGCCCCTCAAGCGCCATTGCATAATATGCAACAATGCATTTTCGCGCCGTTCCACTTCGCCCTTCAAGGCGGCCAGGTCAGGTGTCACCACCAGAGCTGCATGGCTAGGTGTCGCGGCACGGATATCCGCGGCCAGATCCACCAGGGTCGTATCAATTTCATGGCCTACGCCGGTGACGATGGGAAGGCGGCATCCGGCCACGGCGCGCACGAGCCGGGGATCGTTGAATGCCCAGAGATCTTCGAGGCTGCCGCCGCCGCGCACCAGCAGGATCGCATCGCAACCCCAGTGTTCGTCCTGGATTTCCTGCAGCGCAGATAGATTCTCCGGTATGCAACGGTCGCCTTGGGCCGCGGCGGGGGCGATAAGCAGATCCAGTCCCGGCGCCCGTTTCGAGCAGACTTCCAGCACGTCACGCAGAGCCGCGCCGCCCAGCGCCGCCACGACGCCAATGCGCTTGGGGAAGCGGGGCAGGGGGCGGGTGGGGCGGTCAAACAATCCTTCGGCCCTCAACTCCGCTTCCAGTTGCCGCAACCTGGCCTGCAGGTCCCCGGCACCGGCCTTCTCACAGTGGGTCACTGCCAAAGTGAGGGAGCCACCGGCCACGTAAAGATTCAATGAGCCCTTCAGCACCACCCTTTCGCCATCTCTGGGCGTGTGCCCCAGGAGGCGCTGCGAGCCGGCCCAGACGGCGCATTGCAGCGCCGCGCCCTCCTCCTTCAGGGTGAAGTACCAGTGTTTGCCCGAGGTGCGCAGATTGGACACCTCGCCCACCACGCAGACCGCGGAAAAAGGCGCCTCGATGCGCGCCTTGATCTGCTCCAGGAGG
Organism: Holophagaceae bacterium; assembly: GCA_016722505.1. Taxonomy (GTDB): domain Bacteria; phylum Acidobacteriota; class Holophagae; order Holophagales; family Holophagaceae; genus JANXPB01. The sequence continues at coordinate 332,630 of JADKJH010000001.1, read as the reverse complement.
CGTTTGACTGAAAGGGGAGCATCGTCCATGAAGTGATCATCCGCAGTTTCGGCCGCTGGGACAATGGCCACTCACCTTCCGCTCCGGTGTGAGGAGTGTATCAAGCCTTCCTGGCGACACTCTGTAGCTGTGTCCACAGGGCCTCCACATCTTTCCGCTCGGAGCTCTCTGCGCCGATGCTGACGCGGATCACCTTTTTGCCTTTGAGGATCGCGGAGGTGAGATAGAAGCGTCCGCTCTGGTTGATGGCGTCGGTGATGGCCATGTTGTGGGCGCGGAGCAGGGCCTCGTCCTTCATTCCTTTGGGCACGTGGCGGAGGCAGAGAGTCTGCAAGGGCACGGGCGCCATGCGTTCCCAGTCCGGGGCTTTATCAACCTGGTCTTTCAGCCACCCCGCATTGGCGATATCCCTGCGAAGCCGTGCCTGCAATCCTTCCACGCCCTGATCCCGCAGCAGGAACCAGAGTTTGAGCGAGCGGAAACGCCGGCCCAGGGGGATGCCCCAGTCGCGGAAATTCTTCACTTCGTCATCCTGCGCGGTGCGCAGGTAGCTGGGGTTGGTGCTCATGACCCGGATGAGATGCTGAGGATCTTTTGCATAATATGCAGAAAGGTCAAAGCCCGTGCCCAGCCATTTATGGGGATTCAGCACGATGGAATCGGCAGCCTCGATGCCTTCCCACAGCCAGCGGCACTCCGGCAGGATCATGGCGCTGCCCGCCATGGCCGCATCCACGTGGAGCCAAAGGCGGTATTTTTGGGCGATGTCCGCGAGCTTCGCCAGGGGGTCAACCGCGGTGGTGGCGGTGGTGCCGATGCAGGCCACGAGCGCGCAGGGCCGTTTGCCCATGGCGACATCCTCCTTGATGGCCGCCACCAATTTATCAACGTGCAGAGCGTGGTCCTTATTCGTTTCGATGAGGCGCAAATTGGCTTTCCCGAAACCTGCCAGCAGCGCGGCCTTCTCGATGGAACTATGGCTTTGGTCCGAGGCATAGACCACCAGTTTCGAGGCGCCTCCTTGCATTCCGTTGCGGGTCTGGCTGAAATTGCTGGTCTTTTCCCGGGCGCAGATCAGCGCGCATAGCGTGGCGGTGCTGGCGGTGTCGTGGATCACGCCGGTGAAGGCCTCGCTGAGGCCCAGCATCTGGCGCAGCCAATCCATGACGACTTCCTCGACTTCCGTGGCGGCCGGGCTGGTCTGCCAGCTCATGCCCTGCACACCCAGGCCCGAGGCCACGATGTCGGCGAGAATGGATGCGTAGCTGGTGTTGCTGGGGAAGTAGGCGAAGAAGCCTGGATGGTTCCAGTGGGTGATGCCCGGCATGACCGTGGCATCCACATCCTCCAGAATGCCGCTTAGGCCCTGGCCCTTCAGCGGCGGCGTTTTCGCCATCTTCGCGCGGATCTCGCCGGGCTTGGCGGGGCTCATCACCGGAAACAAGGGCAGGCTGGCGCGGTAGTCCGCCACCCAATCAATGAATTGATGCCCCAGGCTCCGGAATTCGTCGTTGTTCATCCGACAAGTATCCAGCTTTTTGGACCACGCTACTTGAACGGATTCCGCTCCGGCGCCGTATCTGGTTCGGGCATGAAATTCAGGAAACCACGCACAACGGCATTCATGGCGGGGATGCGATGGCGCACGTAGCAGCGCAGAGGGACGGGCTGGGCACCCAACTGGGCTTTGGGCTGCAAGGCGGTGCGTCCCAAGGAGAGCCATTTGGCCTTCATCTCAATGGCATCCTGGATGGTTCTTTGCAGTAGCCGGAGGTAGATGGGCGCGCCCTTGGCGGCAGCCTCCTTGTCGAAGCCGATGTAGTAGCCCACGGCACCTTCCTGGTCCTTCAGCGTCGTGATGAAACCCACCGCCTTTCCACCTGGATCCCGGGCGATGTGCGTGTGGAATTCCTCACCGAAGGTTCTTGCGAGAGCTGGAATGAAGTCGGGGCTCAGTGAGATGAGCCTCAATTTCTGCTGATCATGGACCTGATGGTAGAGGCCGTGGATTTCATTCTGGTGGGCCTTCACGCCATCCTCATCCAAGGGCTCCAGCGTGAAGCCACCCTCGCTGAAATCCTTCATCACCTTCTTTACTGAGTTGCGGTAGCCGCTGCGCAGATGCTTCAGGTAGTCCTCGAAAGAATTCCATTTGGGATCCACATGGAAGACCATGTTCGGTTCCGTTTCCATGGGCCGGTAATTAAAGCGGGCGAGGGGGCTGGCGTTGGCATCCACTTCGTCGTTCAGGTCCTTGATCATCACCAGGCCGGTCTCCCCGAAGAGTTTGTCGGCGCGGCGGATGCGGTAGAGGGCTTCGGCCACCGCTGGCCAGATTTCTGAAGGCTTGGTCTCCGACCCGAAAGCCACGCCGTGGAAGCCCCAGGACAGCAGGTTCCCGCAGACGAGGATCCGCTCTTTCACTTTCGACAGAGAGGTCCTTGCGGCTTTCTGGATATCGGGACGCGGCACCGCATCGCCCCTCACTTCGACCGCTTGGGCCACCACCGCCGCCACCGGCCGCCCATCCCGGTAGATCAATGCGTAATGCATGCGGAGATTGGCGGGCGCATTGGTTTCCAGAACCCCCAGGTACTTGCGGCTGAAGTAGACAGATTCATCCGCCGTCAGGCCATCCCAATGGTCTGGCCTCAGCATCGCCACGCTGTCGAAGAGCGCGAATTGAAAGCCTGAGGGGCGATGCCGTTCCTGGTGGTGCGCCACCGAATCCTTCACGCGGTGCACGGTTTTCTTCACGTGGTCGAGCATGGGCATGCGAACTCCAGGGAACACTCAGTGTAGAACCCACGGAGGGGCGCGATGAACCTCGGCAGGGGACACGGGGGCCGTTGATGCTGGAACCGTGGATCCGGGAAAAGAATTCAGGGCCGAATCGCTCCCGGTAAAGATGGGCATCGGGCGATTCGGCCCTGGGGCGCTTCAACAGAAATAACGGATCATTTGAAGACGATTCCGCCTGCTGGCGCCTTACTGAAGCCGGAAGACAATGTTCAGCTGGAAGCGGGCCTTCGTGATCTGACCATCAACCTTGACGGGCTTGAACCGCCATCCTTTCGCATATTCAACCGCGCTCTGGCGTAATTCCTCGGGGCCCTCCTTGGCCTCCGTTGACTCTGGAATCCCATCCTTGCCGATAAGGAGGGATACAATCACCTTCCCCTGGATGCCCTGTTTCTTGGCTTCGGCGGGATAGGCCAGCATTTCGGGTTGGTGGAGGACCTTGACCTGGGCGAAGTCAAGGTCGGCGGTTCCATCCTTATCTACCTTAGGTTTGGAAGCCGTGCCATGTGCCTTCTGTTTAGACTTGGCAACCTTGCTGGATTCCTGTTGGACGGCATATGTGGCGGCACCCAGGAAGGTTGCGCCCACCAACAATAGGGCCAGTCCACGAAGGGAAGGCACGGGTACATCTTTGGGGCCCAAGAGGCGGAAGATTCGGTGCATGAGTATTCCTTTGGCGGCTGCAAGAGCCGGTTCTGGTTCGATATGAGAGGACCGCCGAAGGCGCTCAAGGGTAGAAAGCCCTTCGGCCAGGATCATGGGATCACCGCAGAGGGCTGCCGCTACGTCATCGCAGCAGTGCTCCCGCAATTCCCGGATCTGGCGGGAGAGCCACCAGGCGGCAGGGTGGAAGAAAAGGAAGGACTCCGCCAAGGTTTGGAGGAGGTTGATCAAATAGTCCCCGCGATGGATGTGCGCCAGTTCGTGGGCCAGCACAGCCTCCAGGGCTTCTGGGGAAAGATGCAGAAGGGCGGAAGCTGGCATCAGGATGACTGGCCTCAACCATCCGAGCACCAGTGGCGTTTCGGCCCTCGAACTCGTCAGGATGCGAACGGGATGCGAAAGATTCAGCGCTTCGGCCAAGCGCCCACAGATGATTTCCAAGGCCCTGGGGGCTGGCTTCGCTTGAGCCAGGTAGGTCCGCTCGAGCCATAGGATTCCACCGCCGAAGCGGAGGAGCATGGTCGCGGCCCCCGCGCACCAGGCCAGGGCAAGCCAGGGGGAGGCTGTCCGGACGGCATTCATGAATTCCATCCCACCGTTCCCGGCGGTCAAGGAAGAAAGGATCGCCCCACCTTCCAAGAACCCGCCTGGGGCGGTTTGATCCACGCCCAATAGCCGACAGAAGGTCGCTATGGGCAGCATCCCCATGACAAGGAAGCAGGCACAGGCCCAGAGATAACGGCTCTGCGCACTGCGGCGGCGAAGGAAGAAAAGCCCCGCCCACGCCACCAAGCCCACAAAGGCCAATTCCCAAAGGGCGTGGAAGATCGTGAGCCCCAGGTATTGAAGGGTATGATTCGCGAGAAAATCGCTCACGACCGCTCCTTCCTCAGGCGCTTCAGAAAGGCCTGGATCTCGGCCAATTCACGCTCATCGGCCTTTGTTGATGAAATCGCGCGCATCACGAGCGATGCGGCGCTTCCATCGAAAGCCTTGTCCATCAGTTCCTTCAAGAGGAAGGACTGGGTGCGTTCTTCCTCCTGGGCGGCCTGGTAGATATGGGTCCGCGCGGACTCATCCCTTACCACCAGGCCTTTCACCACCATGATCTGCATGAGCTTCATCACGGTGGTGTAACCCATATCCCGGTCTTTCGACAGTTCGGTCAGCACGTCCCGGACTGTTGATGGGCCACGGTTCCAAAGCACCCGCAGGATGGCGAGCTCACCATCGGACGGACGGATCGGAGCGTTGGACATCTGAGTCTCCTGAGGAATCTGAGATCAGATTACGAACTCATTCGCAGATGTCAACGAACCGCTTCGCATTTTTACTTCATCATGGCAAATCGCCCTGTTTTTCCGCGAGGGTCATCGCCGTGTCATGGATATCTGCCTGGGTGGATCGTTCCACCCTATTCGTAACGCAACGCCTCGATGGGATTCTGCCGCGCGGCCTTCAGGGCGGGCCACAAGCCAAAGACCAAGCCCACCGCGGTGCTGACGCCGAAACCCAGCAGCACGCTCCAGAAGGGCGCGGCGGCGGGGAAGTCGAAGATCACTGCCACCAGCATGGGGATGCCCAGACCCACCACGATTCCGATGGCGCCGCCGATGCCGGTAAGGCTCACGGCTTCCACTAGGAATTGCATGGCAATGTCATTGCGGGTGGCGCCCAGGGCCTTCCGCACGCCGATTTCGCGGGTGCGCTCGGTGACGGTCACCAGCATGATGTTCATGACGCCGACGCCGCCCACCAGCAGTGCGATGCTGGCGATGAGGATCATGGCGCCCGCGATGCCCGAAGTGATCTGGTTGAAACTCTTCAACTGGGCTTCACTGGTGAAGATCGCAAAATCATTGGGCTCGCTTGCCTTCAAGCCGCGGCGGGCCCGGAGGATGGCCACTTCCTGATCGGTCATTTCCTGGATCTTGGCCGGGTCTTTGGGCACCGTGGCGATGTGGATGTTGTCGCCGTGGCCGTTCTTGACCTGGGGCCACATGGAATCGAAAGTGGTGATGGGCATCAGCAGGATGTTGTCCGCATCGCCCCCAAACAAGCTGCCCTTTTTTTCCAGCAGGCCCACGACACGGAAGCCGACGCCGTTGATGAAGACTTCGCGATTGATGGGGTCTTTCTTCTGGAAGAGCACTTCAGCGGTCTCGGGGCCCAATACGCATGTGCGGCTAGCGTGGATCAGGTCGGCATCCACCAGGAACCGGCCGTCCTGGACGAAGGAATTATTCCCAGGCGCATAGTCAGGATTGGTGCCGCAAATGGTCGGGCTATTGGCCTCCTTTCCTGAGGCGTTCTTCACTGTGACCGTCCCGATGCCAGGGCCGAAGAGATAGCGCTCCTGGCTCACGGCCATGGCCAGGGTGCCCAGGCGTTTCAAGGCTTCGGCATCCTCGATGGTGAGATCCCGGCGCCGCTTCTGCTCTTCGGGAATGGGGCCGCCGCCGCCGAAGCGTGGTTCGAATTTCTGGAACTGAACGAGCGTGGTTCCGAAGGAGGAAAAACTTTCGGTCACCGCATTATTGAAGCCCACCACGAAGCTCACCATGGAGATGACCGTAGCGACTCCCGCAACGATTCCAAGCAATGTCAGAAAACTGCGGAGCTTCTGGGAAATCATGGACCGGAACGCGAACTTCACGTTCTCGGGGCCGATGGAACGGAGGGTTTTGGGCTTGATTCGCGAGGCCATAGTGTTTGATGTCTCCGTTCACTCAGCTCGAAGCGCGTCAATGACAGGCAGATTGGACGCCCGGTAGGCCGGCAGGAACCCTGCGGCGATGCCCACCAGGGTTGAAAGCGACACGCCCATGAGGACGATGCCCACGGTGATTTCAGCAGGAAAACCTGTAGCCAGCTTCACGAGCATGGCTGCGGCGGCCCCGAGCAGCACGCCGATGACGCCGCCGAAGGCCGAAAGCAGCGCGGCTTCCAGCAGGAATTGGCGCTGGATATCGCGCTTTCTGGCACCCAACGCCAAACGCACGCCGATCTCCTGGGTGCGTTCCACCACGCTCACCAGCATGATGTTCATGATCACGATGCCGCCGACACCAAGCGATACGCTGCTCACGAGCATAAGCAGGATGAACGCCACCCGGCTGATGGCTTTCCAAAGCTCCTGCAAGGTTTCCTGGGTCAGGATCCCGAATGGATCCGGCGCGTTGTAGCTCGTGTGGCGCAGGGCTCTGAACATCGCCCGGACTTCATCGATCGAATCGTCTATGCCCGCCACGCCGCCCGCGGCCTTGATATGCAGCTCCATGCTGTCACGGGGCTTCATGTAGTTTTTCCGGTAGACCTGGATGGGGATGTAAATGCGCTGGTCCTGGTTGAATCCGATGCTTTTGCCCTGCCGGGGCATGTTGCCGATGACCTGGAAGGGCAGTCCCTTGATCAGGATCGTGTGGCCGATGGGATCCACGCCTGGGAACAGTTCATCACGGGTGTCGGCGCCGATGACCGCCACGTTCCGGGAGGCGGTGTTCTCGGCATCGGAAAAGTAGCCGCCCGCTTCGTAGTCCAGGTTGAAGAGGCGTCCGAAATTGGGTGTGGTCCCGATCACGCGGATGTCGGGCAGGCGCTTGTCGCCGCGGTTCACGGCCATGGAGTTGCCGGAGGCGGCGCTCACTTCGGCGGCGTGGCGCAGGGATCCGTCGCTGATACGCTCGTATTCCTGCCATGAGATGGGTGGGCGCTTGATGGCCTGGATGAACTCCTCGCGGCTACGGATGATTCCGAACTTCGTCACCACGTAGACATCCGGCGAGAGGACGATGATCTTTTCCTTCACGTAGGTGTTCAGCCCCGTGATGATCCCCACCACGGCCACGATGGTGCTCACGCCGATGATGATGCCCAGCAAGGTGAGGAAGCTGCGCAGCTTGTGGGCGCGGATGGCGCGCATCGCCACTCGGAGAAGTTCGCGGGGATTCATGCGGAGGCGCCTTTAATCCTTCTTCTTCTTGTCGTCGTCGGACTTCTTGGACTTGTCGATATGCACGAGATCATCGTTCTTCAGATCGCGCAGTATCCGGTTGGGGCCTTTGATTAGCGTTTCGCCGCCCTTCAGTCCAGAGGTCACCTCTACATTGAGATCACCCATGAGGCCGGTTTTGACCGCCACGAATTTGGCCTTGCCGCCTTCCATGAGAAATACGCCTTCTTCCTCTTTAGCGGCCCCCGGCGCGGCCTTCTCTCCGGGTTTCACCTTGATGTCGCGCATCACCAGGGCTTGGAAGGGCACCGCGACAGCGTTGTCTTTAGACCCGGTGTAGATGTCAGCTTGAGCGCTCAAGCCGGGCTTGATGGTGAGGGGAGGATTCTTGATCCAGACCTTCACTTTGAATTTGATGGCTTCGTTTTGGCTTAGGGAAAGCATAGGGCTGCCACCCACTTCGGTCACCTGGCCCTGGAATGTCTGACCGGGATATGCATCAATATGCACCGATGCGGTCTGGCCCATTTTCACGTTGGGGATCGATGCCTCATCAACTTCCATTTCAGCTTCCACCTTGCTCATGTCTGAAACGGTGATCAGCACGGTGCCCGCGCTGTTCTGGACACCCATGACCGCGGTCTCGCCAACTTCGATGCGCCTGGCGGTGACCACACCATCCATGGGGCTGTTGATGGTGGCGTAGTTGAGTCCCACCTTGGCTTCGCGCACGCCAGCCTTGGCCTGGTCCACACGGCGTTGGGAGGATTGCACACTGGATTGGGCCGTGGACAGGGTTGTCCGGGTCTGCTCGAACTCGGCCTGTGAAATGATGCCGGCCTTGCGATTGGCTTCAGCCCGCGCGAAATCGGATTTGGCTTGGTTGAACCGCGCTTGATTGGAGGCCAGATCGCTTTCGGCGGCCTCCACTCCCGCCTGCAACCCTTGGGTGCTGGCCTGGGAGCGGCTGGGATCGATCTCCAGCAGGAATTGCCCCGCCTTGACCGGATCGCCTTCTTTCACGGCGAGACGGGTGACGCGGCCCATCACATTGGCGGAAATATCAACTTTTTTCACCGCCTGCACCTTTCCGTTGGCGCTGACTTTGGATTGCAGGTTTTCCTTGCCCACCGTGGAGACCTGCACAGGGCTGCCTTTTTCCCGCTGTGTGAGGGCTCCGATGCTAATGAGGGCCACTAGGACCACAGCACCACCGATGAAAAACAGTTTTTTACGATTCATTTCCAAGGCCTCCATTGACGGGCAGACGGGCAGACGGGCATTTGGGCTTCGCATGAGGCTGGGCAGGCGTTTAGTCCAGGTTTGTAGAACTTATTCCTTGACGATTTGATTCAAATAGAATTCAATTTCATTTAGTCTTGATTCTTAGCTCGGAGTTTTCTTGAAGTGGATGTTGAGTCTTTCCTGTGTTCTTGAATTACCAATGCTGCTTGGGCCGTCTTTGCACGCGGCTCCAGCCCTTTCAACCCTTTCATCAATGGCTGCCGCCGCTGCCGGGGGGCTTTCCGGCACTGTCAAGGATGATAAAGGGCAGCCTATCAAGGGTGCGACGGTGCGCCTTGAGAACAAGGTCAGCGGTTATAAGCAGGCTGTGAAAACTGATGCTGATGGCCGATATTCCTTGTACAACATCCCATTCAACGAATACCACCTGGAAACCCGGGCCCCTGGCATGGCGCCCCAGCATCGCAATCTCGAGGTCCACACCACGCTCCCTCAAACCCTGGATCTGGTGTTGCTGGAAGGTCAGATGACCGTGGTGGTGGAGGACAGCAGCTCTCTGGTGGAAGATCATGCGGCATCCCACCTCGATGTGGATCAGAGCTTGATCGACAAGATTCCAACTGCTTCCCAAAGCCGCGCCATGGAAAGTGTTCTGCTGGCCACGCCAGGCTTTGTGGCGGATGAAAACGGGCGCTTCCATTTCAAGGGCAGCCACGGCCAGGTGACCTACGTGATCGATGGCGTGCCGGTGAGCGATCAGGTGGGAGCAGCGTCTTCCAACGGCCTGGATGCATCCAACATCGAGAACCTGGAAGTGGTCACCGGCGGCATTTCCGCGGAATATGGCGGCAAGCCTGCCGCGGTGGTGAATATGACCACGAAGACCGGGCTTGGACAGCCTGGAATGGCAGGTGATGTGTCCTTCGGCGCCTCGCGGTTTTCCACGCTTGAGACCAGTCTCAGCCTGAAGGGCGGCACCGAATCCTTTGGTTACTTCGCGACTGGTTCGGCCTCAAGATCGGATCGCTTCCTGGACCCGGTCACTTTCGGGAATCTCCACAACCAAGGTTCATCGAAGCGACTGTTCACTCGCTTCGATTGGCTGTTGTCGAGCAAGGACACCCTGCGGTTTTCCCTGAGCGGGGGGCAATCGAATCGCGATGTCGTGAACCTTCCAAGCCAGCAACTGAGCGGTCAGAACCAACGGGCCACATCAAGCGACGCGAACTTCAGTCTGACCTGGGCGCATCTCCTGGATGACAGCCGTAGTCTGGAGACCACCCTATTTTCCCGCCATGCGACTTCGGAACTGCTTCCCACGATTGAGTTGGCCCAAGGTTTCAGCGCTGGTGGCGCGGACTTTCCCATCTGGATCCATCAGAACCGCAGCCTCGATAATTTGGGCGCCCAGATGGCCTACACCCAGAAAATCGGCACCACCACATTGAAGGCGGGGCTCAGCCACATCACCTACCCCATTCATGAAAACTTCCGATTCGCGATCACCGATCCCAACCAGGTGGCGGACTCCGCGGATCCTCTGTACCCCTTCACCCAAGCAGGCGGGGGCCACATCTTCACGTTCGACGACCACGTCACGCCAACTTTTTCATCGGCTTACGTGCAAAGCGAATGGCATACCGGCCACTGGTTCCTATCAGCGGGTTTGAGATTGGACCGCTACGTCCAGCGGGATTTCGCGAAGACAACGCTGCAGCCGCGCATCGGGCTTTCATACCGGGTAGAAGCAACCAACACCGTGTTCCGCGCCTCTTTCGACCGGCTGATGATCACACCGGAAAATGAGAACCTGGCGCTTTCTCTGAGCCAACAAGCAAGGGACCTCGGGGCTTTGGCTGGCACTTCGGCGGTGCCTTTGGAACCGGAATTGCAGAATAGTTTCACCTACGGGGTGGAGCAGCAGATCGGCCAGGCGGGCCGTGTGAGCTTGGAATACTGGGAGAAGAAATCCGACAACGCCGCGGACAACGAGCAATTCTTCAACACGGGCATCCAGTTTCCCATCGCGGCGGCCCATGGCCTTTTTCATGGCGTGAATTTGCGATTGGATCTTTCGCCGCTGAAAGGATTTACAACCTATTTAAGCCTTGGGAAAACGCGTGCGCTATTCGTGACGCCCACGGTGGGCGGACTGCTGCTGGATTCACCAGAAGCTTCCGGCGTGCGGTTCCTCATTGACCACGATCAGAAGCTTGCCGCGCAGATGGGCTTGCGCTTTGAGCACAACGACTGGTATGTGCAAACATTGGCCCGCTACGATTCCGGCCTGGTGGCGAAAGACCCAAGCGAAGCCATCGGCAACCCGGACCTGGAGTTCGGCATCCCCTTCGTGCGCTTCGATAGTGGCGATGGCGTATGGCGTGTGAAACCCCGCACCACTTGGGATTTCAGCTTCGGCGAGACTTTCAAGCTCAGCGAAAAACGTAGCCTGCAAGCCAGCCTGGATCTGCTCAATGCTTTTGATGAAAAAGGCCTCTACAACTTCCTAAGCACCTTCGGTGGAACGCACGTCATCCCGCCAAGGACACTCGCGGTGCATCTGAAATACCGGTTCTAGAGCGAGAAAAGCCGCAGATGGCACAAGTGAAAAAGAAGCCCAGATTTACACAAAAATAGAACCACAGATGAACACGGATGCACACGGATTCCGCATGTGCCAGCCTCGCGGCTGGAATTCAGGCGGCCCGGTGACGGCCTCACACCATTAGTGTGATCCGCGCCGGGTCGCCTGAATTCGCGGGCCATGGCCCGCGGGTGCTCCGCACCCCCGCGAAGCGAGTTGGGACAGCGGTCAACAAGGTAGAAACCGCATTTCCCGTGGCTTGCTCGTGGATCAGTGTTCATCAGTGTTCATCAGTGTTCATCTGTGGTTTCAACACTATCGGGATGGGTTAGTGGGCAATGACTTTCCTGACTGGACTCTTGGCCCTTTTGGCGGTAGATCGGGTTTGGGCTTTGGCCTAGGCCGCGCTGAAAGAACTATCCGCGCCGCGTGGCCAGCAGATGCCCTATGGCCACAGCCGCGGCATCGGCGGCGTCGGCGGCCAGGGGCGCCTTCAAGTTCAGGATGGTCATCACCATTTTCCCGACCTGGTTCTTGTCGGCCCACCCGTAGCCGCTCACGGCTTTTTTCACTTGCATGGGGTTGTAGTCTCCCACCGGCAGGCCATGCAATGCGCCCGTCAGCAGGATCCCTCCGCGGATCTGCCCCAGCTTGATGGCCGTGGCGCTGTTCTTCTCCACGAAGGGCGATTCCACCGCCATGAACTGCGGATGATGCGCGGCGATAACCTCTGAGAGTCTCAAGTGGATGCCGTGGATGCGATCTGAGAACTCCGCGCCCCGCGGTGAGCGGATGACGCCCGCCTCCACTAATTCCATCCGCGATCCCAACCGCGACACCACCGCCCATCCGCAGGCCAGGGAACCGGGGTCCACGCCTAGGCAAATGGAAGGGATTGCAGGAGCGATGGGCATCATTCGATGCTACCGCCTCGTAGCTGTGATGGCCTGTTCCAAGTGCGATTCGAGGATGCAACGCATCGCGCGGAAAACGCAACCGAGAGTCATCCACGGCATTCTCGCCAGTGTTAAGCCAAACCCCAACCGCCGTAGCAAGTTTGAAGCACCCCGAATACCTGGGCCGTGATCCACTCCCGATCATAGTGGGCCGCATAAGCTCTGTCTTTTCCTTGACCAAGGCCTTTGCAAGGCGTATCAACAAGCAGGAACCCACCCATGCCAAGCCCCTGGGAAAACCCATATGCCTGTTTCAACTCTCCTTTTCAACCTCATCCCAGGCTCAAGATCCACGGACCATTCACCCGAATTGTCAAAATGGGGCTTTTGTATTCCCGATACACCTTAAAAACACAAAATTAAATACACTAAGGAAACGATATGAGCCGACCCAAGTATGATGCAAGCCTGTTCACTGTTCGTTTTGTGGGGGAGGGGCTTGATATCCACGGCGTCAGCATTTACGACTTTGGAACTGTTTTGCTATCTATGCAAAGGATTGTCCATAAAGCCTACCTGGCGATCAATGGGCGTCTTGAACATGGGAAATTCCCGAGACGAGATGAACGAGAGATGCTTTCACTAGCCATTGGGGAAAGGAAGCATGCCTCTGATGCTTTTGCATTGATTTCTCGCCGATCCAGTCACACAGGCGATACTTTTGAAAATAGCTGATTATGTAGCTTCTTCTGTTTTTAGTTATTTTGCTGGTGATATCTTAGATCGACTTAAAAGAGAAAAAGATTCTAATAAACAAATATTCATTGGATCAATTCATGCAGACGTTGTGAATATAGTAAACCGTATTGATGCGTCGGGAGGGATTGAGACAATCCAGATTGGTGCACCTACATCTAATCAACCAATGTTTGCTGCTTTTAGTGTAAAACAGCGAGATTATGTAAACTCATTATCAAATACTTATTATCTTGGTAAAAAACAAATAATTAAAGGTAACGTTTACAGACTTTATCCGAATATGAGTCTCGTTACAATTAGACGGCCAGGAGGGAAAAAAGTAGATATTGAATTAACAGAACAAGATTTTGAGTCAATTCGCTATCAAACAGGTGTAAATCCATTAATTGCCTTCATTGGATGTCCAAAATTTAAGTTTGGCATCGAGCCTACTACTATTACTCATTTTGTGGCGGATAGCATTGAAGTCCTTCCTCAAACCTAACCTTATTCTTCTCGGCACAAGTCTATACACATCAAACGACTCCATAAACGCTGTACTCCATTTGCAAGCCACCCCTTCACCTTGGAACCGTCCAATCCAACAGAACCAATTCGTCAATCCGTTGGAAGTGCTTGGTGTTGTTGGTGACAAGGGCATAGCCGTGCGAGAGCGCGGTGCTTGCGATCAATAGATCCCTATCCTGGATCATCGTGGCCTTGAGCCGGTGCTTTAGGCGGCCAAACCAGTCCGCCGCGCCTGCATCGAAGGGCAGCACGGGATAGGAGGCCCGCATGTCCGCGATGAGCACATCGAGTTTGGCCGCGCGATCAGGATTGTTGTATTTCCCGTACAGGAGTTCCGCGAGCACACCGGCTGGGACCCCAACGGTTGCAGGATCCATGGCCTCCAAGTTGGTTTTGACTTCAGCATTCTGGCGCCAGTACAGGCTGATGATGTTGGTATCCAGCGCGTAGTTCACAGCTCCGGCTCTTGGATAGTCAGCGCCAAGGGCTCGAAGTCAATGGGCTCCAAACCCACGGCTTTCACCAGATCAAAGTTCATGTGACGGGCTGGAGGCTGGCGGGCTCCGCTCACGGCGTGCTCCAGGATTTCCAGGACTTCCGCTTCCATGGAGCGCCGATGGGCGCGGGCGAGTGATTTGACGCCCAGCGCGACCGGCTCAGGGACGTTGCGGACATGAATGGTGGGCATGGAAACCTCCAAGACTCAGTCTAGGGTTGTTTCGAGATCATGCAAGCAAAATGCTTGCATGATTCGATTGAACCGGCAGATCAAACGGGGGCTGCTCACTTATTCTTCGCAGTGGATTCATCATCCCGCGACCCGATTACGCCCCTCTTCCTTGGCCTTATAAAGCGCCGCGTCGGCCTGGGCGACGGTCTCTTCGATGCTCCTGTCGGCTAAGTGTTCGGCCACCCCCAGAGACAGGGTCACTTGGATCCGCGAACCATCGTGGTTGATGACCAACTCAGAGACCGCCGCGCGCGTGGACTCGGCCACATGCATCGCCCCTTCCTTCCCCGTGTCCGGCAAAAGGAGGATGAACTCTTCTCCACCCCATCGAGCCGCCACATCCTGGCTTCGCAGGGAGGAGCGGATTGCATCCGCCACCGCCTTCAACACGGCGTCGCACGCCGCGTGTCCGAAGGAGTCGTTGACGCGCTTGAAGTGGTCCAGGTCCGACAGGACGATGGAGACGGGCCGTCTCGACCGGCGGCTCCGCGTGAGCGCACCATCGGTGGCTTCCAGGAACCCCCGGCGGTTCAGCAATCCCGTGAGCGAATCGGTCCGGGAAGCTTCCTCTTCACGCCCGAAGCGGTCGATGAGGGAGCGGGTGGAGGTCAGGAAAAGGACGATGAATCCCAGGATGGGTAACCCGCTGGGGATGGGGGCGAAGTGAAACTCCTTCATGAGGTCGAGGATCAGGCACACGGTAAGGACCAGGAAGCCTTTCGCTACCATACTTGGAGCGCGACCACCTTCCCTGGCCGCCCGGAATGCTCGGGCCATGGCCCAGCCAAGAAGGACGAAGCAGCCCAGGAGGAGGACAGGCAGGAGCCGGGGAAGCAGAAGTCCCGCGATGGGAGCCAGTATCAATACGAAGGATTGGAGAATCCTGGCCACCCGGCCCGCCTGTTTGTGGCCGAGCGAGCAGACCAGCTCGAACAGGCACACTGTGGCCACCGCGACCCCGATTCCATTAAACACCTGAACCCATGGCGGGGCGGTGGGTTCGAGGCGGCGGAGGATCATACCCGTGATGTCCACCATGAGCGCGCCTGCGCTGGAACCCGCCAGCCAAAGGTGGCCCAAGCGATCCCGGCGGCGGAACCATAGGTCTAAATTGATCACCCCGAAAACCAGGTAGACACCCGCTCCAAAGGCCTCCCAGAGTTCCGCGGGCAAGGCCACCATCGATCCGATCACGTGGTCGAGAGTGCCCAGCATCCATCCTCCTTCGCGCTTAGGGGCCGCGCCAAAATGACCTGTGCGGTTAAAGCCCTTTATGTCGGGGCCTCATCGAACTTACCAGTTTATTTTGCAGCAACGACCTAGCCTACACCGACACCACCCACGCGATCCTTCGGCCGCTGAACATGCGCGGCAGGTCCGGTGGCTGCATCTTTTCCTCGGACTCGACCGGGATTACTGGCCAACTACCAGATCTCTTTCTAAACCGGCATGAAGTGTAATGTTTCCGATGAGACGTTCCCCGGCATCACTGCGCCCATGGGCCTCAACAGTTGCATTCCAGACTGGGGTGTCGTGGTTCAATGCAAGGTCGGGTTCTGATCGGACAGCCTGCCATGACCCTCCGCTCCAAATTCCTGGCGAGCAATCTCGCCATTGCCGCCCTCATCTGGGTTGTTGTCCTCGTTTCGCTGTGGGCCCAGCGCGACGCGGACGCTGCTCTCGCGGCGATCACGGAGGGCACCGAGCCCACCATCCAGGCCCTGGAGGACCTGCGGTCAGGCGGCATCCGCATCGTTGCCTCAACGTCCGAATTCCTCGTGATCCGGAATGAGTGGTCCCGCGGTTCAACTCCAGGCAGGGAGGCCAGACCCGACGATGCCCAGGAAGGCCAGGAGCGCGCTTTGCTCGCCAAAGGAGCCCAGGAGTGCGCTTCGGCCATCCGCCGTTACGCCCGCCACGCCGAGGCTGGCCAGTCATGGCACCGCCAAGCGAAGGTGGACCACCTTGCCCAGATCCGGCCGGCCTTGGATGCTCTCAACAAGGGTAGCGCTGACCTTATCGCCCTGAAGGAACGCAATGCCAGTGGCACACAGGTGCTGGAGGGAAAGGAGAAGTTCGAGGAGGTCGAGCGCAATTACCTCTCCACTGTCCAATCCGCACTGGCTTCCGAGCGGCGGGAACTAGCCGAGATCCAAGCGGGTCTGGCGCACCGGCAGAGCGAACGCCAAGTCACCATCCTGGTCTTCGCCATCGCGACCATGGCCGTTGCGGTTCTCTTGGCGCTACTCCTGGCTCAATTGCTTTCCAAACGACTCCGTAGGCTCACGGAGGTGGCCCGTTCAGTCAGCCAGGGAAACCTCGACATCGAACTGGTGCCTGACACACTGGCTGGTGAATCCAAAGATGAAACCAACATCCTGGCGACTGCGTTTGGTGGGATGCTCACCCAACTGCGGGCGGCCAGGGCTGAAGTGCTCGGCCACAGGCAAACCCTGGAACGCGAGGTGGCTTTGCGCACCGAGGAACTGCAGGCTGCCACGGACCGGGCCGGGAGACTGGCCGTGGAGGCGCGCGCCGCTAACGAGGCGAAGTCGAGGTTCCTCGCCAACATGAGCCACGAGATCAGGACGCCCATGATCGGCATGCTGGGCATGGCCGAAGTGCTCTCCCACACCAACCTGGACGAGGAGCAGCGGCAGGCCCTTGACACCATCGAGTCATCCTCCCGCACGCTGCTCGGCGTCATCGGCGACGTCCTGGACTTCTCCAAGATCGAGGCCGGGAAGCTGGAACTGGAGCCCAAGTCCGTATCATTCCGGCGCATCATGGACGAATCTTTCCTCTCCCATTCTGGCTTGGGCGCGCAGAAGGGACTGGCAATGGCCTGCACCATCGATCCGAGCCTGGGTGAAGCCCACCTCGCAGATCCCGTCCGATGCAGAGAGATCCTGGACAACTTCTTGAGCAACGCGTTGAAGTTCACGAACGCCGGGTCCATCACTGTGAAAGTGGGTGTGCTGGATTCGAATGCTTCGAGCCAGAAACTTGCCTTCATCGTGCAGGACACAGGGATCGGCGTGTCCAAGACAGACCAGCTGCATCTATTCCAGCCCTTCGTGCAGGCTGAGTCGAGCACCACCCGACAATTTGGAGGCACCGGCCTGGGCTTGTCGATCTGCCGCAGCCTGGCCCGGCTGATGGGGGGCGAAATCACAATGGCAAGCAGGGAAGGCGCGGGCACCACCATATCCTTCGTGGCGTCGTTCCCGCGGGCAGAGCCTGCCGTCTCTGACAAGGTGTCCAGCGAAGCGCGGAAGGCCGCCTGGGTTCCTGTGAAGCCTCCCAGCCGCGCCTTGGCGGAATCCATGGGCTGCCTCATCCTTCTGGTGGAGGACCACCCCACCAACCGGGTTGTGCTGTCCCGGCAATTGGCGATGGCCGGCTACCAGGCGGATGTGGCGGAGGATGGGCTGGCGGCTCTGGCTGCCTTGGCCAAGACCCGTTACGGACTCCTGCTCACCGATATCATGATGCCCCGCATGGACGGCTACCAACTGGCGCAGGAAGTCCGGACGAACGAAGCGGCAAGTGGGAAGCCGCGCCTGCCCATCCTAGCCCTCACAGCCAACGCCCTGCGCGGCGAGCTGGAACGTTGCCGCGCGGCTGGCATGGACGATTGCATCATCAAGCCCGTGGACATCCCTGACCTGGACGCCAAGTTGCGCGTCTGGCTTCCGGCGGCGGTAGGGCTCATGGAAGGTGCTGAGCCTGAAGCGGCCGGAATGCTGCCCGCAGAACCGCTCTCCGGCCTGCCTGTGGACCTCACAATCCTTGCCAAGCTTTCCCCGGGCGACCGGGCCACCTCTCTTGAGATCCTGCGTGATTTCTTGGACACCACTCGATCGGATCTTTCGGAGCTGCGACAGGCAGAAACACGGGGGGATCTGGGGGAAGTGGCGAGGTGTGCCCATCGCATCAAAGGTGCCTGCGGGATGGTTGGAGCCGGACCGATGGCAGGGGTGGCCCAGGCACTGGAAACCAAGGCGCGAGCCGGGAAAGGGCCGAGGCTGGTCGAGGCGCTCGCAGCCATGGACTCCGCGTTCGCAGCCCTGGACCGGTTCGTGGCCGAGGAAATCAACAGGGGATAATGCTGTTCATGCTCATGGATCTGTTCGCATTTTCGAAGGGGTGGCCAGAAGGCTGCTATTCACATCTTTCCGACTATCGGGGTGGATCTACCCGCGCTTCTTCCCCGGTTTCGGCCCGCGCACGGTACCTTTCGGCGGCTTGCTTCTGGTAGTCGAGGCAGGCCGGTCATCCCGGCTTCTGGCTGGGGGTTTGCCTGTCCTTGCGGGCTTTTCAGTGCGAGCTGGCCGCTCCAGAGAACGTCGAGGTGTCTCGCTGGAATGTGGTCGGGCTTCGTTCCGCACACGTGCGGCGGGTTTCGGCGCTCGGCGCTCGGGCACGAAATCCGTTTCCCGCAAGGTCGCGGGACCGGCGAGCGTGGGAACGAAGGTGTAAGGCTTGCCTTTGGCATCGCTGGCGGTGGCTTCGGCCACCCAGGCGCTGACGCGGCGCAGATCCTCGTCCACGCCGATGATCTCGACCTTCACGGCATCGCCGATGGAGAGCACTACCTGGCCCTTCATGCCGGTGGCCTTGGTGCGGTTTTCATCCAAAAAGAAGTTGCCGCCCAGCGCGCCCAGGGGCACACCGACTTCCACGAACGGCGCATCCAACCGCACGAAGGCCACCTTGGGCGAAAAACCCTGGATACGGCCTGAGAAACGCCGGCCGATCTTGGGTTTCATCAGGAGGCAGGTCTTCCAGCGATCGTTTTCCCGCTCGGCTTCTGTGGATTTTTGTTCCGCGTCGCTGGCTTGTTTCGCGATCAACGCCATCTGGGCGTGGAGGGTCTCGGGCAGCTTTTCCCCGCGCAGGACCTTCCGCAGGTAGCGGTGGACGATGAGGTCGGGATAGCGGCGGATGGGGGAGGTGAAGTGCAGGTAATCCTGCAAGGCCAGTCCGGAATGCCCGATGTTGTCGGCGCTGTATTCTGCGCGTTTCAGCGAACGCAGCAGCATGGTGTTGAGCATGACTTCCAGCGGCCCGCCGCGGATCTTGTCCAGCAGGGCGTTGAGCACTTCCGGCGTGGGCACTTCATTGACTCGCAACAGATTGAAGGTCCGAGCGATCTCGGCGAAAGTTTCGAGCTTCACCGGGTCTGGCTCGTCGTGGATGCGGTAGATCGTGGGAATTTTCTTGCGCGTGAAGAAGCGCGCCACGGCCTCGTTGGCGAAGAGCATGAACTCCTCGATCATGGTGTGGGCTTCGTGGTGCGCATATTTGCGCGCGTCCACGGGACGGCCTTCGTCGTCGAAGATGAATTCGATTTCTTCGCTTTCAAAAGCCAGCGCCCCACGGTCCATGCGCTTTGTTGTGAGTTGCCTCGAAAGCACCAGGCACTGGTCCAACAATTCACACACTGCCTCGCCAAGTTCGGCGCGCTTGCGCGGTGAGAGATCCAGGCTGGCCTCTTTTACTTCGTCATAGGTCAGCCGTTTGGTCGAATGGATCACGCTTTCCGTGAAGCGCGTCTCCACGATCTCCAACTCAGGCGAAATGGTCATCCACGCGGTCATGGTCAAGCGATCCACGCCTTCGCGGAGCGAGCACAGATCGCCGCTGAGACGGTCCGGAATCATCGGGATGACTTCATCGGGGAAGTAGACGCTGGTGCCCCGGAGATTGGCCTCCTGATCCAGCGGTCCACCTTCCTTCACGTAGTGGCTCACGTCGGCGATGTGGACTCCCAGGATCCAGCCCCCGCCTTCGTTGTCGGGCAGCACTTCCAGCGAAATGGCATCGTCGAAATCTTTGGCCGTGGGCGGGTCCACCGTGACGATGACGAGGTTCCGCAGATCCTCGCGGCCCTTGGTCCATTCCTCGGAGATGCTGGTGGGGAAGGGGGCCAGTTCATTCATCACCGCGGCCGGGAATTCCGTGCGCAGGTTGAACAGGGCGGCGGTCAATTTGTTCTCGATCTTCAGATCCGTGGACTTGCCCAGTCGGGCCACCACGGTGCCGCGCAATTGCTTCGATGCCAGATCGGGATCCAGCACAACGGCGACGAAATCGCCATCCTGGGCCAAGTTCGTTTCGGGCACCGCGATGATCTGGGACATGCGCGGTTCGATGGGGATGGCGCGCCAGCCCCATTCCTGTTTCTGCAAGTGGGCGGGCAGCGGATCGGTACTGCGTGAAAGGATCTTGAGAATGCGGGCCTTGACCCTGCCTTCCCCCGTTTCCCCGCTAATTTCGGCCTGCACGCGATCGCCGTGGATGGCATCGTGGGTTTCGCGCCAGTCCACCAGGATGTCCATCTTCGCGGCCTTGGTCAGGCCGATGGGCCGCAGGAATCCACCGGTGCCTTCGGGCTGGCCCAGATACGTCGCCTCGAACGTCTCAAAGTCCCGGTAGGTCGGACCGGTTTTGGGCGGAGCGGATTCTTTGGGTCTGGCGGGACGGCGATCAGCCGCGCGTGATGTGGATTTTGGAATGAAGCGGCTCTTGCCGTGGTTGGTCATGCTTCAGGATATCAGGCAGCCTAAGGGGCGCCTCGCGCCAAGGTCTGGAGTTCCGTGGCGATCTCGCGGCTCAGATCACCGATGATCAGGCTGTGGGCGGCCACGAGGGCTTCCGCGTCCTGGCCCTGGACGGGCCTTTGAATGGTCGTCCTTCGAAAAAGCAGGGCTGGGCCGCCCTGGGGAGACGTCAGCATCCAGGTGGCTTGCAGGGTAATGGTTCCTCCCGGCTTTCCATCGAACCGATGGATATCCACTTCAAGGCGATGGGTGGCCTTGATTCGTTCCCCGTAGGGATAGGCCACCACGGTGTCCAGGTCCGTCAGCATCGAGATGTTCTCGACCAGGACGCGTTGGATGTCCTTGTCCAGGCCGTTGCCCCAGCGATGCGTTTCCAACAGGCTCAAATTGCCTGGGCCGATTTCCACCACCATCTGCGGTCTTTGCAGGGTCTCCGGCAATCGCACGGGCATGACTTCCAGGGCCATGGACTTTAGGGGAACCGCCGAATTCGCTGGCGGCGGCGCAATGGGGGCAAGCGTATGGAGCACTTCGAGGTTGGGCCGGGAACATGCGAGGCCCGCTGATAGCGCCAAGGCCAATCTGAGGACCGTCCAGGACTGTGTCGCTCGGATCATTTGGGTTTCCCCTTTCCGAAGATCAGTGATTCGGGGTGGCGTTCGAGGGTTTCGGCCAGATCGCGCAGGGCCCTGGAAGCCTTGTTGAATTCCTCCAGTGCGCTGCGGAGATCGTGCTGCGTGGGTGAATCGGAGCGCAGGGTTTTCTCCAGCATCGCCAACGTAGCCTGCCCCTGGGCCAAGGTGGCCTCGGCCTGGGGCACGGTCTTCTGATCCAGGCGGACCATCAACCCCTTGGCTTCTTTCAAGGTCTCCCTCAGCACCGGAAGGCTGGCGCGCAATTCTTCCACGACCTCTTCGAGGGGAAGTTTTTGCAGGCGCTCCGAAAACTTGGTGAGGTTGGCCACCATGGCTGTCATGGCGCCCATGGTGGAGGGGATGGCCGGGATCTCCTCGTATTTCCCGTAATGGGCCATCGTGCGGGCTGGCGTTTCCGGGTGGAAGCCCAGGTCCACAAAGAGGCTGCCGGTCAGCAACGAGCCAGTCTTGAGCTGGGCGCGGAGTCCCTTCTTCACCAGCCCCTGGACCAGTGCTTTGGTGGACGCCCCTTTCGGTCCTACCACAGAGAATCGTTCGGGCTCGAGGGCGATGAGCACGGGGATCTTTCCATCGAGGCTTCCGGAGTGGAACTCGAGTTTGAAATCCTCCACCTGTCCCACCTGGATACCCTGGAATTCCACGGTCGCGCCGCGCGTGAGGCCCCGCACGGATTCATTGAAATTCACCACGTAGTAGTGGCGGTTGACGACCACCTTTTCGTAGATCTTGTCCCGGCTCGGATACAGCGGAAACACCTGGTCCGGTGGGGCCGCGCCACTCTCGTCCAGGCTCATGGGGTTCTCGAAGGAGATGCCTCCGATGAGGAGGTCCACCAGGGAATCCGAATGCATCCGGAGGCCATTGGAATCCACCGTCAGGTCCACTCCGCCAGCATCCCAGAAGCGGGTGTCGATCCTCACCAGGTTGGCGTAGGGCGCATTGATGAAGACCTTGATGGAGACGGCAGTGCCAAGTTTATCCAGATCGAAACCCACCACCTCGCCCACGCGGATCTGCCGGAAATGCACCGGCGAGCCGATGCTCAACGAGCCCAGCTTCTCGGCCCGGAGCTTGAACACTGCTCCCGGCCGCTGCGTCGTGTCGATGCTCGGCGCTTCCAGCCCCGTGTAGTCCCTGGCGAACATGGTGGTCTCGCCGGGAGCGCCTGGATCCATGCCGATGTAAGCGCCGGAAAGCAGCGTGCCCAGGCCGGAAATGCCCGCGGTGCCGAAGCGCGCCCTGACCACCCAGAAGCGGCTGTTTTCGGACAACAGGCCAGCCGCTTCCCGTTTCATCTCGGCCTTGACGACCACACGGCTGAGGTCGCGGCTCAGGCTGATGGCCGTGACCTTGCCTATGTCCACATCCTTGTAGCGCACGCGGGTCTGTCCCGCTTCCAAACCCTCGGCGGAAAGGAAGGTGATGGTGATGGTGGGTCCCGTTTCCGCATAGGCCCGCACCGCCATCCAGATGCCGATGAAGGCGGCCACGAGGGGGATCAACCAGACGATGGAGGGGCGTCGCCTCACCTGCACCTTGGCTTCTGGCACGTCCACGAGGGGCGAGGGTTCCTGCTGGTCGTCCAAGGGCTCACCCATGTTCAGGCTCCTCCCGCCTGCGAGGCGCGAATGATAGAGCGTGTCTAAAGAATCCCAGACGAGCCTGGGATCGAAACACCTGACAGCCAGCATGGTCGAGAACACCATCAGCGCAAAGGCCACCGAGCCTGGGCCTGGCGTGATGTTGGCGACGCCGCCCAGCTCCACCAGGGCCACCATGAGGGTGATGACAAAAATATCCACCATGGACCAACGTCCCACCAATTCCGTCAGGCGGTAGAGCCGCGCGCGATGCTCCGGCCACCGAGGGGAGCGCCGCCGCTCCGAAACCAGGAGGTATCCGAGGACGATGATTTTCAAGATGGGCACCATCACGCTGGCGATGAAAATGATCAGAGCCAGGGGCCAGGAGCCCGTGCGCAGGAAATAGAAAACCCCGCCCATGATCGTGTCTGCCTGGACGCGCCCCAGGGAGACCACGCGCATGACCGGCAGGAGGTTGGCGGGAATGTACAGCACGATGGCCGTGAGTAGAAGCGCCCACGTGCGCTCGCGGCTGTTCAGCTTCCGGCTGTAGAGGGTGGTCGCGCAGCGCGGGCAGGTGGCGGTTCTTATGGGGGACAGGAGCCCACAGGTGGAACAAGCCACCAGATTGGCCTCGCTCGCGGTGCGGGCTCCCTTGGGAAGCGCATAGACGGGTGCCTCCGATTGCCGTCCCAACGCTTCCCAGACTGATCCGATGTCCAGGGCCGTAGCGGCCGCCGCGGCGACCACGATGAAGGCCCCTAATGCGTAGAGGGAAGGACCCAGCAATACCGTGGCCATCTTGGCGAGCTTCACATGGGATACCAGGATGCCCAAGATGAAGACTTCGGTCATGCCCCAGGCTCCGAATTGATCCACAATCCGGAAAACCAAGGCAGTTGCCCGGTTTGGCCCGTTGTTTGACCCACTGTTCGGCGGCCGCTGCCGGATTTGCAGCAGGACGTAGATCATGCCGCTCAGATGGGCCAGCGGCGCCACGATCACCGTGGTGATGAGGACCGCCGCCAGCCATGGCCAGCCAAGGTTGGCGAGGATGCGCGCGCACCCTGGGATGGAAGCTTCCTGGACCGCGCCGTGGAGGCGGAGGGACATGACCGGAAACAAGAGGGAAAGGCAGAGGAGGATCAGGGCGGCGACATGCAAAGCCAGCACCATGTCCTGGGAGTCATGTCCGCATTTCCGGAGCACAGCCCCACAGCGGGTGCAGGATGAAGTTCCTCCCTTGGGCGGCGCGCTCACCTGATGAAGTAGATCGCACTCCGGGCAGGCCACGAGTACGGAGCCTTGGATGCCATGGGAATTTCCGGGAGTTATCACGTTGCATGGATTCTGAACCCAGAGGGCAGGAACGGGCAACCATAGGCCAGCGGAGGGCGGGTGGATTGCGGATGCCCGGCCCTATTTCCGCACCAGCATGTGCTTGGCCAGGAAACCCTGGAGACGGCCCAGAGCCAAGGCTAGGTGTAGTATCCCGATAAGGAGCAGGCATCCCAGCAATCCTGCTGCGATCACAACGAGTACGGGATGACGCGCCTCGGCGCCATTCCAAAGCTCGATGCTCGGGAGACCCATGAAGATGGAAACGATGGGCGTCGCCATCAGACTGAGGGATAGAGAAAGCCCCGTGACCATCAGTGTGAAAAAGAGGACCCCCAAGGGGAGATGCAACACCATGTAAGCGAGGCTGCTCCAGGTGTGGCCGTCGGTGAGCAGATTCTTCAACCGCTCCATCCAGCCTTGGCCTTCGGGCAGCAGGCTCGGACGCCGTGGCATGCGCACGTCCAGCAGGGCCTCCACAAGGCGTCCTTCCACCAGGGCCAACATCCGGACGGAGCCCAGGAAAGCGATCGAGAAGGGGATGCCGATGATGAGGATGAAGAGGCCCAGAGAAAGGCTGAGGCCCGTCACAGCCCAGGTGAAGAAGAAGATGCCCGTGGCCAAGGA
This sequence comes from Holophagaceae bacterium, assembly GCA_016722505.1. Classification (GTDB taxonomy): domain Bacteria; phylum Acidobacteriota; class Holophagae; order Holophagales; family Holophagaceae; genus JANXPB01. The sequence continues at coordinate 307,722 of JADKJH010000001.1, read as the reverse complement.
CATCACCAGATACAGCAGGGAGGTGTAGGCCTTGGGGGTTTTCAGAACCTCGAAAAATCCCGGCCATGGGGCCAGGGCCAGTGTCGCATCGGGTTCTGCCGCTGGCGTGGCGCCCCTGGGATGCAGGGCCTGGGCTACCACCGCTTCACGTTCCAGGTAGGCTTCGGCCACTTCCTCCGGTGTTCCGAAGGTTGCGAGCAGCGAGGCCAGCGCCTCAGGCTGGGACAGTTCCGGGTTGGTTTCCTTCAGGGCCGCAAGGCCACTGCCCAGGTGGGCTTCCGCATCCCACAGAGCGTCCTGCACCAGGGCAGGATCCGCCCCGCGGAGCGCAGATTTCAGGGCCTTCAGGTAGGACTCGATGGACTCAAACATGATTCACCCCTTTCAACATCGCGTTCACGCACTGGCTTGTGAGCTTCCACTGTTGGGCCCATGCGGCCAGCGCTTTGCGGCCGTCCTTGGTGATCCGGTAGTACTTCCGGGGCGGGCCTGCGACGGAAGGTTCCACGCGGCTGTCCAGCAGCCCATAGGATTCCAGCGACCGCAGCGCCGGATAGAGGGCTCCCAGCTTGGTGATGGGCGCCTTTTCCTCCAGTTCCTTGGCGATGTCGTAGCCGTAGCGGGGTTCCGCGGCCTGGGCCAAGGTGGCCAGCAGCAGCAGGCCCACGGTCCCTGCGTTGAGTTCCTTCTGGAATTTACGTTCCAGGTCATCCAGCAGTTCAGGGTCCATGGGTGCCTCCATGTACTGTGGTACGGGCAATGTTTAGATGGTATTAGTATTAAGTTGATAATAGTGAAAATTCCACAAACCCCATATTGGGAAGCATGTGCCCCCAATCCATCGACCTGATTTAAACTAGAGCCATGCTTCATGAGCCTTCGCTTTCGCCGCCCCTCGGCCCCCGCCAAGAATTGGTTGATGCAGAACGGCGCCGAATTGTCTCGGCCCTCGCGCTCAGCCCTTTTCTGGGGGCGCTGGCCTCATGCTCTGGAAGCTCGAACGCAGGGCCAACGCCAACGCCTCCAGCTCCGACGCGCACCTGGAAGATGGGTTTTTCACCGAATCCATCCCGGCCCGATGCCGCCACCCTGCTCCGCGGGGTGGACTTGTGGAGCACTCGCTCGGAGCTGGCGTCCATCCATGACGAACTGCCTTGGACGGATCTGCTGGCGGGGCAATCGCCGGACGCAATCCTGGACCGCGACAAGGTCCCGCTGGTGAACTACCTTCGCGGCAAGGGGCTCCAGGTGATGTTCATGGCGGACCTCTGCGACGGCCTTTCCCGGGGTGAGGAAGCGCCCCAGTTGCGCAAGCTGGGACGCAGCATCTCCGAACCCGCCATTCAGAGGATCTACCGGGACTACGTGCTGGCAGTGTCCAGGAAACTGCGCCCGACGATCCTGGGTCTCGCAGCCGAGACCAACTTGACCCGGACCCTCGCGCCCGCTTTGTATGCAGCCGAAGTCCAGGCGGCCAATGCCGCCGCCGCGGATCTCCGAGCCGCCCAAAGCCCCGATACTTTGATGGTGAGCGTGCAGGTGGAAACGGCCTGGGGGAAGCTGAGCGGATCGGCGCCTTTCGTTGGCATCGGCACGGACTTCACAGACTTTCCCTTTATCCAGATGCTGGGGCTGTCCTCCTATCCCTACTTCGCCTATGCCCAACCCGAGGATCTACCGCTCGACTACTACAGCCGTCTGCTGACCGGGCGCAACCTGCCAGCCCTGGTGACCGAGGGCGGCTGGACCAGCGCCACCGCCGGAAACATCAATTCGACGCCCGAGAAACAGGCTAGATACCTCACCTACCACGCCCGCTTGCTGGACAGCATCAACGCCCGCGGCCTCATCCAACTCCTCTTTGCGGACATCGACTTATCCAGCTGGCCTCAACCCGTTCCAGACAATCTGCCCTTGTTCACGAGCATTGGCTTGACCGACAGCGACTTCCACGCCAAGCCAGCCTTGACTGCCTGGGATTCTCTTTTTTCGCGGAAGGTCGTTCAGTGAGAGCTATCCAACGGGGACGCTCCACCTGGGATTCAACCCAAGAAATCCGAGATTAAGGTTCGAGCGGCGCATTGCGAGCAAAACACAGTCTCAAAAAAGCCTGATTCGGCCAATGGCTTCTTTCAGCGGCACGGAAAAACGCCACTACCGCAGCCAATTGCACCGTGCCTATGATCGTAGTCATGCCACATTATTCGATTCGATCGCTGGTCTCATGGACGTTCCCCACTTTCCTTGGTTTGGCTTTACCGGCCCAGCAGCTACCGCTTCCGGGCCTTCTCATCAGCCAGCAAAGCCGCACGGCTTTTTCGATCCAGGGTGCTGGCGCGCGGGCAGAGGGCATTGGCGGTGCTTTCACGGCGGTCGCGGATGATGCCACAGCCGTTTCATTCAATCCCGCGGGGTTGGGGCAGCTGTTGCAACCAGAAGTTTCCCTGGTGGGAATGAGCTACCGCCGGGAGCTTGATAACCGGAACTTCATTTCCAACGACCAGGCAAAGCCGCTTCATTTATCGGATTCCCTGGCCCGGGACCAACGGACCTTGCCGACCTTTGCCAGCGCCTCGGTTCCCACCAAATTCTTGGGCAAGAACCTGGTCTTCCAGCTTTCCTGGCAACGTCTTTTCGATCTAGGCCAAGACACCACGCAAAACATCCAGGAGACGGATCCTGGCGGGACGTTCCCCACCAAGTATTTGGCCCAATACATCCAGCAGAAAGGGCAGATGGACGTATGGTCCGCCGCCGTGGCTTACGATTTCTCACCGCGCTTCCTGGTGGGCGTCTCATTCAATGTCTGGCGGGGCGCATGGAATTTCCAGTCCAACAATGATGAGAGTTTGCTGCCACTTCCGAACACCGACAAGGAGTTCGCGCAGATCCAGGAAGACGTGAAATTGAGGGGCAGCAACTGGAATATCGGGGTGCTCTGGCGCTCAGAAAAACTCAATGTCGGGGCGGTCTACCGGGGAGCTTTCGCAGCCCACTTCGATAGCCGGATGGCCACCCAGTCCAACGTCGAAGGCAACAAGCTTCCAGCTCAATTCACGGCGTCACACCAACTTCACTGGCCCGAAACCTACGGCGCAGGCCTGGCTTTCCGCCCCCAACAGCAGTGGCTGCTCGCGCTGGACTGGACCCGCACACGGTGGAGCCAGGCGGCGTTCATGCCCAAGGGCGGAAGTCTCGACAATCTGAATTTCTTTGACCTGCAAGAAGCCACCAAGACTCCCGATGCAGAGACGCTTCGTTTTGGAATGGAGTATCTGGTTTTTGCTGGGAATTCCATAGTCCCGCTGCGGGTCGGACTCTTCAAAGAACCCCAACCTACTGCGGACCCCGCCAGCGGGGAAGGCCGCGTGCTTCGTGGCTACACGTTGGGAATTGGCTGGAAAGTCCGTTCTCTAAGTGTGGATGTGGCCTATAAATTCAGCCAAGGCAGCCGCAGGGCGAGCCAATTCATCGAGGCTGACGAGATCGCCACCAACATAGGTTTTCCTACCTCTAGAGGCCAGGAGAATATCCACGATCACCGGATCTTCCTGTCCTTCAATTTCCGTTTTGGCAACGAGGGGGCCAATCGACTGCTCCGCTGGTTCTTTGTGCAGGGGAACTGAGGTGGCGATCCTCCGTGTAGGGTGCGCTGCGGCGATTCTTTTCGCGGTGCCAGTTGCCGCGCAAAACCAGACGACTTTCGGGCAGGCCTACGAGGAAGGCCAAGCCGCTCAAAGACGCGGAGATCACGCGGTGGCGGTTGCGGCATTCCGCCGGGCCCTGGAGTTGCATCCTCAATCCAGCGCCAGGCTGCTGACCTACGGAAATAATTTCACCAGCTACTATCCACAGGTCTACTTGGCTGAATCACTTCTGGCGCTCGGGAAACTTGACGAGGCAGCCCAGGCGCTCGACGCCTCGGCCCGATCGAAGGTGGAGCCTCTTTATCTCCGCGAGAAAGCGGAGCTGCGGTTAAAGGAATTGCGGACGGCGCGAAAAAAACCAGAGCCAGTCCCAACGCCAGCCCAAGGTTCGCCAACCGTGGCGCCCGCCGCGCCAAAGGAGCCACCCAAAAATCCCCCTGAGAAAAGCGCAGAGCGGCTACCAACCGAGAAACCTCAACAGCCGAGCCCGAAGCCTCCAGATCCCACGACGAAGCTTCCTGTTCCAGCCCCCAAGCCCATTGTTTTGGCGCCCACAATCGTAGCTCCTTCTGGCCCTTCGGTTTCAGGATTGGAGCCTGTCGAGAAACCACCTGCACCTTCAGCCTCTGCTCCCAGCCCAACTCAGGATCCACTCAATGAGGCTTCGCGGCAGCTGTCCCGCTTGACGTTCATGTTTGAGGTCACCGCGCTCGTGGCTGTGGTTGGGGGATTGGGCTACTGGATTTTCCGCCGGAGAAAAAAAGGCCGCCGCAAACGCGGACAGGTGAACGAACGCACCGTCGCCATGTCCCAGCCCATTTCCGGCGAACTGATGGCAAGGCTTCAGCACCTTCCCACTGATCTGGGTCCCTACACGCTGGAGAGTGTTCTAGGCCAAGGCAGCTTTGCCACAACGTATGGCGGGTACCGGCGTTCTGACCACTTGCCCGTTGCGGTGAAGATCCCTCATGCGCACATGATCCAGGACGCGGACGCCATGAATCGGTTCCGGCAGGAAACCCGCCTTGGAGCGCTGCTGGACCACCCCACCATCGTCTGCCTTGTGGATCCATCGCCCGAATCAGGATTGCCCTGGATGGCCATGGAACTCGTCGAAGGCGAAACCTTGCAGGAATACATGGGGCATAAAGGGAAACTTGAGATCCAGGAAGTGCTTCAATTGGGAGCTGAGATCACCCAGGCCCTATCCCATGCCCACGGGAAAGGGGTAGTTCATCGGGACCTGAAACCCGCCAACGTGATGGTGAGCGAAGGCCACGCCAAGGTGATGGACTTCGGCATCGCTCGGGTGCTGGATACTGCGGGTCTGACTGCGACGGCATTCTTCCTGGGGACGCCGGCTTATGCGGCCCCGGAAAGTCTCAAGGGATCCCGGGTCGGGCCTCCGGCGGATCGCTATGCCTTGGGGATCATGATCTTCGAGATGCTGGTGGGCCACGCGCCCTTTCAGGCGGAACATCCCTTGGCGGTCATGGACATGCACCGTTCATCAGAACTTCCCGATTTGGGAACCCTGAGGCCGGATGCGCCCCGGCGCCTTGTCCGGCTGGTGGAACGCCTCACTACCAAGAATCCAGAAGAACGGCCCGAGGATCCCGAGGTCCTGACGATTCTTGAAGAAATGATCAAGCATCCTGAAAACTGATTTTCGGGCTGTGGGCTATGAGCAACGAGCCATGCTCCCGTTGAGACTTGAGACTTGAGACTTGGGACTTGAGACTTGAGACTTGAGACTTGAGACTTGTAGCTTATGCCCGGAATTCAGCCCGGCTCCTCTTCGCCACGGATGTCCTTTTTCATGAGGTCCATTTCATCCCGGGTGATTCTACGGGCTGGGATGCCTCCCCACATCTCGCCATCCGGCACGCGGCTCCCGGGCAGGACAACGCTTTGGGGCAGAATCACGGCGCGCTCGCCGATCTCCACATCGCCCATGATGCAGCAGCCTGCGCCCAAGGTGGCTCGGTCACCGATGACGATGGGCGCCACCACCAGATTCCCGCCGCCGCCATAATGGGCGAAAATGCGCACTGATCCGCCCAGCGCCGCGTCATCGCCGATGGTGATGAGCTGGGGATCACTGATGTATTCGGTGTTGATGAAAGCATGGCGCCCGATCTTCATGCCCATGGCCTTGAGGAACCACACGCCGAAGGGTGTCAGCGTGACGAAGGGCAGGAACGTGAAACGCACCAGGTAGAACAGGGCATTGTGTAGAAACCAGGGCACGGCCACGAGCTGGTAGTAGCCGCCCTTGAACGGTTTCACGCGCGTGGGCAGCAGAAAATTGAATATGGGCACCACGATGAGCAGATGCAGGCCGAATCCGAAAAAACACAATGAGCCGACGAATCCAAGCCAGATCCAATGCAGCACCGGGGACAAAGCCGCACCCATGCCCGCGAAGTGGTGCCACCCCCAGAGCACCGGGGCCAGCGCCAAGCCTAGAGCCGCGGAAGCCAGCACATAGATCAGCAGCACGACCACGCCGTAACTCAGCCTGGCGAATCTCCGCAGCAAGGCTTCCAGCCTTCCGCTGGGTGGTGGGCTTTTTGAGTGATCCTGAGCGAACTCTGCCATGGAGCCATCTTCCCACTTGGCCGCATCAGGGCGCGAAGAAAGTGGATGGCTGGGCGCGTTGTAGGATAGCTCCATGCGACTGGTCCTGCTTCGACTCTCCGCCCTTGGTGACATCCTGCGGGTGTTTCCTGCATGGTCGAACCTGCGCGAGGCCTTTCCTGATGCGCATTTCCAGGCGGTGGTGGAGGATCGCCACGCGTATTTGCTGGAGCCATTTCCTTGGGCGGAACCCGTGATCGTGAGGCGTAAAGAACTTTCGGATCCCCTGAAGGCGATGCGGGAGTTGAAAAGCATAGCCGCTGAGATTCGAGGGGCTGATGCGAGCCTGGATTTCCACGGCATTCTGAAATCCGCGCTGATTCCAAAACTCGCAGGCATTGAAGAGCGTTGGGGCGATGGCGTGACCAAGGAGGGCGCCCGCTGGATGCAAAACCATCCGCTCCCCTGGCGCCATCAGACCCGCTATGACCAGGCTCTCGAGCTTAGCCAAGCTTTCGGCGAAAGCCGCGGAGTGAGCGGCCTCGGGCATTTCCGTCCCGCCTTGAAAGATGTCCCGTTGCCTGATCCTGGCGGCATCTGGCAGTCGGAAGGAATTTCCAGAATCGTGCTGGTGCCTGGCGCATCCAAGCGCGGCGCGATCAAACGGTGGCCCTTGCGGCATTGGATCAAACTCGCGCGGCTGCTTCAAGGACAAGCTGATCTCCGGTGGTCCCTGGGGCCTGAAGAAGAGGATCTGCGCGCCTGGTTGCCCGACGAGACAGGCGTTCCAGCGCTTCCCGAATTGGGGTTCTGGCCCTTGGCGTCAGCCCTTCGCCAAGCCGATCGTGTCATCTCTTCAGATACAGGTTTGTTGCACCTCGCCGTGCAACTCGGCGTTCCAGCCACCGCGATTTATGGGCCATCGGATCCCGTGGTGTCGGGTCTTCCCGAAGGCTCCGGCCAGGTGCTCCGCACGGACATCGGCTGTTCCCCGTGCAGAGAAAGGCAGTGCCAGCGGAGGCAGTGTCTGGAGGGAATTGAACCCGAATGGGTGGTGCGATCATTGGCTCTGGCCTGAACGACGAAGCGGCCCGGAGGCCGCTTCGGATTCGAATGATCTCGTTCAGTTTTCAATGCCGGTCGAGCACTGCCTGGGCATCGGAAACCAGCTTGCGGGCAGCGGCCTGGCGGGCGGCCTGGTCGGGCCCGGCGCTGCGGTTGCTCTCATTGTAGGCATCCATGGCGGCCTTGAGATCCATGCCGTCCTGGGAAGTGAACTTGGAGGCTTTGGCATCCAGATCCGCGTACATCCTGTCCATCGCAGGCTTGTCGGCGGCCGCCAGCATCATGCCCATGAAGGGCTTCATGACCGATAGCGCGACAACAGGGCCACGGGCTTCGGCTGTCGTGTCTTTCATGGCTTTGTCCACGGACGCCTTGGCGTCATCCACTTTGCCTTTCACAAACCAGACGCAGCCACCCATCACCAGCAGCCCGACGAGTACGATGCCGCCGCATCCGATGAGAATCCATTTGAGCACGGAGGATTTTTTACCTTCTTCAGCCATGACAGCTCCTTTGTTGGAATGGGTGAATCAGCATCGCACAAGGCGCGCAACCGGGCCAAGTGGCTGAAGAATATTTCCTTGTTTCGCGCTCTTGCTGCAGTGCAAAGTAGGATTCTTCATTCATAGCGGGGGCTTGCATGTCGATGACCAGCGACTTCAAGGATTTCATCGCCAAGGGCAATGTCATTGACCTGGCGGTGGCCGTGGTCATCGGCGGTGCCTTCGGGAAAATCGTCACCGCCCTGGTCGAGGGCGTCATCATGCCGCTGGTAGGCCTGGCGGTGCCTGGTGGCGACTGGCGCACCATGGTGACCGGTCCTTTCAAGACCGGATCGGTGCTGGGCGCAGTGGTGGATTTCATCTGCATTGCGTTGGTGGTCTTCATCGTCTTCGTGAAGGGCTTGGGTTCTCTGAAGAAGAAGGAAGCACCCGCCGCCGAACCCGATACCAAGATTTGCCCAGCTTGCCTGGAGACCGTGCCGAAAGGCGCGACCCGGTGCAAGCACTGCACGTCGCAGGTGTGAGGTTGTGATGGATGAGCAATAAGGGTGGAGTGTGCCTAGTCCTTGCGCATCGGTGTGAACGATCAGATTCAGAGCCCAGTCCTAACAGCCAGACTCACCTCGGATAATGGCGAACATCGCTCGGAGTTTGCAATAGGCTGCGCGATTCGGATCTGCGGGCATGGCCTTGCCTTCACTGTACATTTGAGCGAGTCCATTCCAGGCCTCGGCATCATCCAAATTTGCCCCGAATTGAAGCCATTTGCGTGCCTTTGAGGGTTCTGCGGCTTTCAGGTATGCCCGTCCCAAGTCGGCAAAGGCCGTGGCGTACTCGGCTTTGGCAAGGAGCTTCGTGGGCTGCTTCTTGAGCGATTCGCCTAGCGCTGAAGCTTTGGCGAGCGATTGTTCATCTGCTCGCAGAACCAGGGCATCCATCCACGCCAGTTGACATTCCAGGTCGCCTTGCGAAGCGGCGGATTGAATTGCACGTTCGATCCTGCTGCGAAGGGCCTTGTTATCCTCGCCGATCTGTTTCTTTAAAAGCTCATAGAGTCCAAGAGCGGCACGTGTTTGACCTTGTTGAGCAGCGCTCAAGAGCAATGGCAGGGCTGCATCCACCGAGGTCTCAATAGGTTCGGTCACTTCAGAGTCATCTCTTCGGCCATTAACCAAGCCTGCCTTTAGTAGACCTGCCAGGGCCATCGCTTCGGGGTCACCCTTGGCGACTTCATCCTTGAGCACCGTTTCCGCTGAGCGATAGCGACCCATTTGCATATTGGCCTCGGCCAGCGCGAGGGCAGCACCTTGTTTTTTATCCTGCATGGCACGAAGGAGTACACTCCTTGCTGCCTCGCCGTCATACGCCAGCGAATAAAGCTGACCCGCCTTCACGAGGTCAGGCGCAGTCCCAAGTCCCCGCTCGAAGCACACGGCTCTTTCCCTGGCTCCGATGCCAGGAGCCAGCTCCTCAGCCCTTTGGAAACATCGAAAGGCTTCAATGGGATCTTTGCTTGTGCCTACTCCGTTCTGGTGGGAGTGGCCTAGATCGAGCCAGGCCATGGAACTTGGGTTTTTGCATTCGGTCGCAGCCTTCAAGTTGGCAAAGGCTTCTTCTTCATTCTTGTTGGTACCATTCCCAATTGAGTAGCAATGGGAAACTTCCAACAACGCCTCAGAATCTCCGTAACTTGCGGCCTTCTGAAAATACATGAAGGCCTTTGATGCATCCTTTTTCAGTCCCTGATTGTCATTGCCGTAGATCCTAGCCATGCGGAGAAGTGCCATGGATTTTTGTTCATCGCTCCCTTCCGCAATGGCCTTGGCCAAAAGCAGGAGTCGTTTTTCATGGTTGCGAGCGGCTCCAAACATGTCCGCGGCACGGATTAGATCTTGGTGACCGGTCTTGCCTTCTTCCCATAAGCTCGCCAGGAATTCTCGACTCTCATCGTCATCGCCGAAGCGTCCCTGCTGGCCTTGCTCTCCATCACTCAATGCGTAGTCCCGAAGTTGTTTGGAGAAATCAGGGTCCTTGCCGACCCCTAGACCTTGCTCATAGAGCCAGGCAAGCTTCCACATGGATTCGCGAAGTGCATCATTGCCGATTGACAAGGCGTTTCCGAACGCGGATGCCGCAGCGGAGTAATCCTTCGGAATTCCATTTCCTTCCATGGCCATCAGGCCGAAGCAATACCACCCCCTGCCGTACCCAGCTTCTCCCGAGGCTTTGAACTTTGCAGCGGCTTCGGTGAAGGCCTGCTGGCTCTCCAGATCAATGGCTTGATTGTAAAGAGCTTTGGCTTCGGGTTTGGGGGGAGCGATGGTGCTGGGAACCGACGACGGGGTGATTGCTAATCCCTTCGGCTTTGAGGAACGCCCCAAAGAGTAGACCTCATACACAGCAAAGACCAACACTGCGGCTATTCCAGAACATCCAATTCCAAGTAAGGAGTATGCGAATATCCGACCGGGGAGATTACCTTTTTTTGTGAGTGGCCCTGAATTCGATTCACCCACGTCGCCATCCCACACTGCCGTCCTTGCGGTCCTCAAGGATGATGCCCATGGTCTTGAGCTGATCGCGGAGGCGGTCGCTTTCGGCCCAGTTCTTGGTGTCCCGGGCGGCTTTTCGAGCCGCCATTAAGGATTCGACTTCTTCATCAAGGCTTGCGGCTTCCCTAGGCCATGCGGCAAAAATTGAATCAGTCTCGTCCATGAATTCCAGCACTGCGTCCCGCTCTTCGCGCGTTAGGGCAATTCGGTCATCCTGGGCGTTGAGGTCGCTGATGAGCGTGAAGACCGCGGCCAGGGCCTCGGGCGTGTTGAGGTCGTCGGCCATGGCCATCCAGAAATCGGTTTGGGCTTTTTCAAGGCGCTTGAGGGGGTCAATGGCTTCTTTCCAGGTGCCGCCGCCTGACTGGGCTCCGTCCTCTTCCATGCGTTTGCGGAAGGCGCGGATGCGCTTCAGGGAATTGTCCGCGGCCTTCAAGCCTTCAAATGAAAAATTGATGAGCTTGCGGTAGTGGTTGCTTTGGATGGCGTAGCGGAAGGTGACTGGATCATAGCCTTTCTCCACCAGATCGCGCAGCGTGTAGAAGTTGCCAAGGCTCTTGGACATTTTTTCGCCTTCGACCATCAGGAATTCGCCGTGGACCCAGGTGGACACCCAGGCATGGCCCAGGGCGCCTTCGCTTTGGGCGATCTCGTTCTCGTGGTGGGGAAAGACCAGGTCTACGCCGCCGGTGTGGATGTCCACGCGGTCCCCCAGGATCTCGATCCCCATGGCGGAGCATTCGATATGCCAACCGGGGCGGCCGGGGCCCCAGGAACTATCCCAGGTGGGCTCGCCCGCTTTGGCGGCCTTCCACAAAACAAAATCCTGGGCCTGGTCCTTTTCGTATTCGTCCACATCCACGGAGGTTCCGGATTGCATGCCTTCGCGGTCCAGATGGGCCAGGCATCCGTAGTTCGGGAACCCTGCGATGCGGTAGTACACCGAGCCTTCGCGAGCGTAGGCCAGGCCCTTGTCCATCAAATTCTGGATCAGGGTCTGCATCTGTCCGATGTGGCCGGTGGCCTTGGGCATTACCGTAGGCCGCAGGATGCGCATGGCATCCAGGTCTTCCAGGAAGAAGGCCGTGTACTTGTCCGTGAGCGCTTTCATGGCCGTGTGCCGCGCTTCGTTGGATGCTTCCGAGGGGAGATCCACCTGGGAATCGCGGATGATCTTGTCCTCTACATCCGTGATGTTCATGCAATGCCGCACCTGATACCCCGCAGCAAGAAAGGTGCGCTTCATCAGATCCTGGAAGAGGAACGTGCGCAGATTACCGATATGGGCAAAGTTGTAGACCGTCGGCCCGCAGCTGTAGACCTTAATTTCCCCCGGCGTGATGGGGGAAATCGGCTCGATTTTCCGGGTTAGGGTGTTGAAAAGCGAAATTGGTCGCATTGGGTGTATCATCCGCATCACTCCAGTTGACCACATGAGCAACCTTTTCGGCCCCTCCCAGAAGGAATTTCAGGACATCCAATCCCGCTTATCGCAGGTGGAGCAGGAATGGGAAATACTCCGCAAAGAATTGGCTGAGACCCAGGAGCTGCTGCACCACCAGGATCAGGAGAAGAACCTTCTGCTGATGGCCCTAGAGCGGCTGAGGCCGGGTATGGACCATCGTGTGTTAGCGGAGACCCTGCTGGAACTGGTCTTCAAGCCCCTCAACCTGGCGTCGTTCTATGTCTCCATCGCGGACTACCCCGCCGACATGCTGCACTGGGTGATCTACCACGAGGGCGGCCGCGCCCGGAATTCGCCTTCCCGTTCTATGACCCACCAAGGCGGCCTTACGGCCAAAGCGATCCTGGCTCACAAGCCTCTTTACATCCGTTCGCTTGAAGAAGCCAAGGCTGAAGGCGCGCAGTTCTCCGAGGCCGAACGGCTCAGCGGCCTGGTACCTCAAACCTGGTATGGCGTTCCGTTGGGTTGGGGTGAGCGGCCCTTTGGATTGGTGAGCTTCCAGAGTTTCCAGCCAGACGCTTTTTCCATGGACACCCGCCGCCTGATGGACGCCCTGGCGAACCTGCTGGCCATGGCCATGCTGATGCCGATGGGGGTATGGAAAGGGGAGGAGTGACATAGGCGCAACCTGCTAGCGCTTGAAGGCCAAGTCACTTCGTATGGATATCTGGATCGGCGACACAGAGTTCCAGGAAAGCAGCAGGGTTTGCGACGCGCCCGAAGGGCGTTTTCGTAGCGCTCTTCATCAGGTAGGTGCGCACCCGGGCTGGGGTTAGCTTGGGGTTGGCCTGGAAGCCGAGGGCCGCCAGTCCCACAAGCCAAGGCGCGGCCCAGCTCAAGCCGCTTTGGGGGGAATAGGAATAGACTCCTCGCCCCCGATGGCTTGCGTAGGTTCGGCCGTCCCCAGGCACCAGGATCTCCCCCTTGATGGCGCCGAGGGTGTAGCCTTCGGGCTTCTCCCGATCACCTCCCGGGAGCGGACGGAGCAGGCCATAGCTCAACCTGCTGGCAACCTCGTCGCAAGTAATCACCAGGACACCTTCGCGCTCGGCTTGCTCCAGCAGCGTCTTCCACAGATCCGCCTGGGGGGCCGAGGTGAATTCGCCATACGAGATGCTCACAGCGCGAATACGGGCGGTCTTGCCGCGATTCAGCTCAAGCAGGCGCTCCAAGGCCTGGAGGTAGTATCGGTTTCCTGTTTCAGGTTTCCCCATCGGCATGGAGACGTAATAGAGGTTCGCGCCCGGAGCCGTGCCGCAGGTGCGTCCCACCGCGAGGCTACTGACGCCAGGCCCGTGCATCTGTGGGGGAACCCCTTTCACATCCAATTCCGCCACCAGATGCAATCGGCCTTCTGTCTCGACATGGTCGGCCACCAACGGCTGATCAATGATCGCGATATCTACACCCCGGCCGTCCTTTCCGCGGGCATGCAGGGTTCGTAGACCCAGGCCCGGGTTGCGCCCGACGGCCAGAATGGCGTTTGGATCGAAGCCTACAGGCAGCTTATCAATCGTGGGCCATCGCGTAAGAGTATCGAAAGGCAGGGTATGGAGCCGGGCTCCCTCTGCTTTCAGGTCCACCCTGGAAACATCCACGTTCTGTAACCCTGAGAAGGAACGGAGGCAGCCCAGGTCCGCTTTGTTTCTAAGGGCCAGAGGCTCATCAGGCTTTGGAAGCACTCGATCCCCACCCTTCTGGTAGCCCCATAGACCGAAAGGAGCGAGGCCGGGTTCCCGGTCGAACATCACCATGAGGCCAGTGTCGTAGCGGTAGATGAGAAATTCCCTCCCACCATCTTGCAGTTTTTCTTCCTGTTGGGGTGTGCCGAGGAGGGCCGTTACCTCCTCGGGTCCGCTCAGCTGCCACGCCAGCGACCCTATCTTGAGCGCTGCCGCTAACTGTGTCTGGGGGGACGGTGCCGTCTGAAGGACTAGGGCAATGACGGGAAAAAGTAACGGCATATGGATTCCTTTTGCAAGCGGTAGCGAGGGCAAGTCTTCATCAGCCGCGCAATCTCACCCGCTCAAGTCGCTCAGCCTTTGAGCAGGTGCAGGAATTCATCGGGCAGCACACATGCTTTTCCGTTGGCGTTGGTGGCTAGATGCACCGTGCTAGCTTCGGCCAGCAGCACGCCATCGCGTTCGATCCGATAGGTGAAACCCACGCGTCGGCGACCAGTCTCAGCCACACAGGTATGCACCTCCACCAAATCATCAAAATAGGCTGGAGCGCGGTACTTCAAGTGGACCTCGGCCACGGTGAGGTGGACTCCGGCCCGTTCCCACTCGCGGTAACTCTGGCCCAGCCCGCGCAGCAATTCCGTCCGCCCAAGTTCCAGCCATGCAACATACGAGGCGTGATGGACGATGCCCATGGCATCGGTTTCAACATAGCGGACACGGAGTTGGGTCGCGGATTCCATCGCCTAAGGCTATCGGGATCCAGATAAAAAAAGCCCCGCCTTTTCGGGCGGGGCGCAAAGGAGCCTACTGATCGGTTTATTCGACAGCGACTTTCACATGGTCGCCTTTGTCGGTGGTGACTTCCAGGAGCAGATCCCCAGCGTGGGCGGATTCCAACAGCTTCACAAGCTGATCCAGTTTGAGTTTCTGGGTCTTGTGGATTTTCTTTGAACCACCATCGGCATTCACGGTGCCATTGATGTCAATTTCCTGATCCGAGATGGTTTCAAGGATGCCCTTGGCCAGATTCAGCGGCAGGCGGATATGGACCTGGGTGGGGCCATCTTCGCCATGATGGCGATGGTTCATGGACTTGCTGACCACATCCACTTTGATGAAGCGGGTTTGGGTCTGGGCGGCCATAGGCATAACGGTGATGAAGGCAAGAGCAAGTGGGGCCAGGATATGGCGCATGGAAGTCTCCTTTGGGATTTTTGTGGGTGGAAGACCAGGTCGAGGAGTGTTACGCGGGAGATTCCTAGGCGATTAGTCGGATGCCCCCGGATGCCCCCGGATGCCCCAATGGTCTGTCCGGCACCTGGTGCGATATCCTCAACTCGTAGGGAACGCCACCGCACTTCATGGCATCCCATACCTGAACGGAGACATCATGCGCCTTGCCGCCGCCCTATTCGCCGCCACCCTCCCCATGATCGCCGCTGGCCCAGGCGGCCAGTCGCTAACTTGGGAACATGGTCTCGTAGCCGCCCAGAAGCGCGCCAAGGCCGAGAAGAAGCTCATTTTTCTGGACCTCTGGGCTGAATGGTGCGGCCCCTGCCAGTTGCTCCAGAAGAAGGTGTTTCCCACCCCTACGGCCCAGGCGGCCCTTTCCAGGGTCGTTCCGCTTTCCATCATGGTCGAGAGCCAGGACGGGACACCCAATAAAGAGGGCAAGCAACTGGCGGATCGCTTCAACCTGAGAGGCTATCCGACCCTGATTGTGATCGATGCCGACGGGAAGGAACTCCGCCGCAACGTAGGCGCCTTGGATCCCGACAATCTCGCGAAGTTCATCGCGGGAAGGTGAAGCGGGATTTTCATGACAGCCATTCCAGCTTGATCTGGTCGACCAACAGTAATTCGAGACGCTCAAATGTCCTTCACCCCAGCAGGCGGGTTCGGTTTTTTGGGCATGCGTTGCTGGAAACCCTCTAGCTCGTCTTGACGCGCGCCCTGGCTCGGGCGGGGCGGGGGTGGCGTCTTAGGGTTGGGGGGCGGAGGCGGTTCGGGATTGGGCAGGAGGCTTTGCAGATCGTGGACGGCCTCAACCCGGCCTGGAGATTCCATAAGCAGGCGCTCCAGCAGGAGTTTGGCCTTATCAATATCATTCAACGCCACTTGAGCCCGGGCGGCCATGAGCAGAGCGGGTACACGCCATATCGGGATGGGCCGTGGCGCGCCCTGACCCGTGAGGGGGGCGAGCACTTTCAGAGCGTCATCAGGATGCTTGGAGCGTAAATCAATTTCAGCCGCCAGCAGGCGATGATTGGGCCGGATGCCCCTGGGCCGCCATTTTTGCGCGGTGATGAGATCGCCTTCATCCAGCGCCCGTTGCGCTATCCAGGCCTTCACGCCTTGAGGCAATGGCACACCCTGAATCGTGGCTGCGGCACGGCCCTGCTCCGTAGCGCCCAGCATGAATAGAGCCACCAGGATGGGACGCCACTCGACCATGGGTTTGCCCGCGGCAAGGAGCCAAATCAGCAGACCCGCCATGGCGATCCACGCGCCCCACTCGGGATGGGAGGGAATGAGCGATCGCGATACCGGCAGCGCGGCCTTGCCCTCGGCCAATTTCTGGAACAACTCCAGCGGCGATTCATCCGCATTGAGCATCCGGCCTCCACTGGCTTCCGCCAAGCGGCGCAGGAAAATCCGGATTCGCGGTGGTGGCGAACATTTCGGGCTTTTCCCGGGGGTCATCCGGCGCAGCTCCGGTGATTGGAATGCTGCTGCCCTGGCCGAAGGCGATGGCATAAAGCGGCACACCGGCTTCTTTCAAGCTGGAGGATGCCCGCTGCAAGGCATCGCCTTCGGCCAGCCAACTCTCCTCTCCATCGCTGAGCACGAAAAGAATGGAGGGTTCTTTTTCGGGAAGGCCTTTCAAGATCTGTGGAACTCCGCGTCCAAAACTGGTTCCCGGCGATCCGATTTCACCAGGTTTCACGGCACGAAGCGCGTCGCGCAACAGGCTGCGGTCCTCGCCGGAAGGCATCAGCGGCACCGCATCCCCCGTCAACAGATCCACGCTGAAACGTAGACCTGGCGAGGGTTTCGACAGGATGCGATCAATGGTTCGAAGCGCACCGTTCCAGCGCGAGCCACCGTTCTCATCCACGGCCAGCATAGAACGTGAAGCATCCAGCACGATGTGGACCGTCAGGCGCGGCGATTCCGGCACGCCCCAGCGCGGTTCGGCGATACCCAAACCCAGACCGCCAAGTATCAATGCAAGGCCCAAGCCTAGGGCCCAAGGCCGCTGCCCCACCACCCTCACGCCCAGCCCAGCCCTACCTTGGGCCCAAAGCCCCGCGCAAAGGCAAAGCAACGCTACCCCGGCAGTGGGCCATAGGAATACGGGATAGGTGAAGGGCAGGTTCATGGCTCCACCCACGCTGGATGCTTGCGGCCCCGTTTGCGGAAGAGATCCAGAGCCAGAGGAAGGATCAGGACAGTCGCAGCCATCAGCAGCCATTGGGCCAGCGGTTCGCCTTCAGTGGGCGGATCCACTGGCAGAACGGTCTTTTCAAGGGTGCCGATGGATTGCAGGCTCCGGGCCAAGCCGTCTGGATCATCCGCCGCGAACGATTCGCCACCGGTGAGGGCGGAAACTTTTTTCAGTGTTTCGGGGTCCGTATCCACTTTGAGCCAAGCCCGCCCACCGCCCTCCAGCGGATACAGGCTTTCTCCGCTCGCCTTGCCGATGGCGACGGTATGCACGCGGATGCCCTGGGACTTGGCTTCGGAGGCGGCTTCCAGGGCGCTCACGCGGCCCCGGTTTTGCGCGCCGTCCGTAAGCAGCAGGATCACGCGGCTGCGGGCAGGGCTGTCGGCCAGCCTGCGCACACCGGTCATCAGGCCCGAGCCGATGGCTGTGCCGTCATCCCGGGCGTCAATCACCAGCGTGTCCAGCACGCGCAACAGCCTTCCATGATTGGCTGTGAGCGGACTCAGGGTCACCGGGTGCGCGCTGAACAGAACAATGGCGAAGCGATCATCGGGGCGCTTGGCGATGAAGGATTCCAGCAACCGGCGGGCGGCATCCCAGCGGCTTTCTTTGCCGTCGTCCAGAGCCTTCATGGAACTGGAACCATCCAACACCACCGCGAAATCCACCACCGGCGCCGCGCCCCGCACCGCCCGCCGCCACTCGGGACCCGCCGCCGCCAGCACAAGCACCGTCAGGATCACAGGCGGCAACAGATTCGCGCTCCAGCGTGCGAATTTAGATGCGGGCCTGGGATTCGGAATGCCCCAGCGGTACACGGAGCGGATGGAAACCCAAAGGCCTGGCACGAGCAGCAGCAAGAGGTAGGGATGGCGCAGCTCCATCATGTCTGGCCGCCTAGGGAACGCTTCAAGTCCAGCAGCGGCGGAAAAGTAGGCGTGGCCCTTCCGAACCGCGCAGCATCCAGGCTTTCCACCCAGGTCGCCCAGGGACCCAGTGATTGAGCGCGGAATTCCTTGGACCCCCAGGATCGGGCCTCATCGCCCACCACCGTGGCCAGCCATTCCCGGCCCGCGGCGTGGGCGGCGTCAAGCGCTTCGCGCTGTTTCGAAGGCGGTGGCCAGGCTTTCGCAAAGGCAGCCTTGGCCTTCTTCTGCCGTCGTTTTCCTGAATTGCGGCGCCAGCGGCGGACCAGGTAATACCCCAATAGCACGAAAGGGAGCAGCAGCAGTGACGCCCAGCCGTAAGGGAACGGTATTTCCGGAAGCACGTCTTCACGGCCTCCACCAATGCCCATCCATGGCGCCCCAAAGGGAATGCTGCGATCCACTTTCACGCGTAATTCCGAAGTCCGGCGTCCATCTCCCAGATCCATCGGCGGCACCACCGCCATACCCGGAGTGAGGGCTTGCACTGTGAGCTTCCAGCCCCGCCCATCGGACATCGCCTCCACACTCCTTAAAAAAAGCGGCCCTAATTTTTCATCGCCAGGACGCGGCAACGGCGGCTGCCTGGGGTCGTCTTCGCGCAGTTCCAACACGACGAGCTGGCCGAATGGCAATTCGCCAGGCGCATGCCAGACCGGCGTCGCAGAAAGCGAGGCTGCCGCGGCTGAAGCCAGCAGGATTAGACTGGGCGGCTTCATGCGCCGCCTGCCTTCATCCATGCGCCCATCTTTACTACGGGATCCTTCAAGATGTCCCATGTCTGGCGTTCCACAGTGGGCGGGAAATTTGGATCAGGCCAGTTGGGCATCCGGCGCAAGTGGGGCATTTCGGGGCGGAACCACACCACGCGATGGCGCGCGGCGATGGGCTTCATGAGTGGCGCGAGGCCTTGAAGACCCGCGCCATTGCTGAGGATCCACCAACGATGATCATGTCCTGCATCGCCCCAATGCCCTAACCCCTGACGCCAGCTTTCGGGCGTAAGCACCGCCGGTCCGCGCTCCACCAGGCGTTCCAGCAATTGCAGCGCGTGGACGCGGCCGCGCTTGGGGGCGAGCCGCAACGCGGGCATCCGCGCGTCGCCGGGCACGATGATGCCGAGTCGGTCGCCCGTGGCGTTGACTGTGGCCATGGCCGCGCCCACGATCTCCAGGGCCCAGCGCAACGGGCTCACCGGGTCGCCCAGGAACATGGAGGGTGAAGGATCAATGACGAGCCACAACACCAGATCGCGGGACGATTCGAAACGTTTGATGATGGGTTCGCCGGTGCGGGCGGTGAGCGGCCAGTTGATGAAGCGGGGATCATCCCCCGGCACGTAGGCCCGGTTCTCCACGAAGGTCAGGCCGTGTCCTTTGACTTTGGAGGGATGCAGGCCCTCCATGCCTCCCGACAGCCGCGACCTCAAGCGCAATGGCAAGCGCCGCAGGCGCGCGAGGAACTTGGCAGGAAGGGGCATGAATCAATTTAGCCGATTTTCGGCCACCAAATTTCAATTGAGCGTGGCAGGGGTGGCGGGCCGACTGTGTTCAGACCTACTGCGGGAGGTTCAGACCTTCTAGCCCGGAGATGCTGCCATCCATAGGAGCTTTAATGAGCGTGCCGAGAGTCACGGTGCCAGTGGCCTTGGGGCCCACATGCAGCGTCCAAGTGCGGACGCCGGGAACTCTTTCCTCGAAGCTTGGCGTGTTGTCCGGAAGGGAGGCGATCTTGATGTTTTCCACGGTGCTGCGCAGAGTGCGGTCGTGGAGTTCGATGTCCAACGGCTCGGAGGTGTCGTTGCTGGCTTCGAGCTTTTCACGCAGCGTCCATTGGCGTTCCTTGGAGAAGGTGCCGACCTGTTCCTTCTTCACGTCCACCCGCGCGAAACTCACGCGCAACCCGCGGTAGGGGCCGAAACCCAGCTCGAATTTCTGGCCCGTGGAAGGCACCCAGAGCTGGGTCTGTCCCAGCCGTTGCGTGCCCGCATACTGCACGATCGCGGCACCCGGAAAGAGCGGAAAAGCAGAAGGCGTTGCGAACCGCGCGACCTGGTAGGCGCTTGGGTCAAGCCGCGGCGTGGCGGTGAGCACCAGTTCCGGCTCAATATCCTTGGCCAGGACCTTGAAGCGGTGGGGCTGGCCATCGGAGGGAACTTCCTTGGTGCCGTCGAGATTGAAGGTGGTGGCGAGGCCTTGAGATTCTTCGATGACAGAGGTGGCGCCTTCGGACATCTCGGCAGGGGCAGGGCTCACAGCATCGGAGACATCAGATCCGTCAAGAATATAGGTGTTCTGCGTGGATGATCCTCCTGAGATGGCAGGAGCCACCATGCCTACTGATTTCATTCGGCGGTATTCGGGTTTGCTTTCCTTGTCGTCTTGCATCGGCGGTCTTGGTGCCCACCAGGCCACGTCCTGCCCCCCGCTATACCTCGGCACCGCCAGGCTGCGGCTGGCCCTGGTATTGCTGATCTCCAGCTTCACTCCATCCCAGGCCTCGCCGCTGGATTGGGTAATGGCGGCGAACAGCACCATCTCCAATTTCTTGCGGTCGCCAGAGAGCCGGGCCTCATAGGTTGGCGTCCAGCGGGCGGCGCGAGTGCGGTAACTCAGCTCCAGTACGACGTCTCCGGCCTTGGGCGTGGTCATCTCCACGGTTACGCGGCTGGGCGCGCGGCGTTGGCCGCCGCTCTGCTGTTGCATCGCGGCCTCAAGACGGCGCTCCTCCATGGCGAGCTTTTCCAGTTCCCGTTTGCGGCGCCGGTCCCGGATCAGGATCTCGTGGGTGCTGGTTTGGATGCCCTTGCCCATCTCCAGGAGTGTGGCGGTGGAAGGCGGCGCGCTCACCAGTTTCAGGGAAACGTCCTTCTCGTAGGTGGATTGCAGATTACGCAGAAAAGTGAGTTCCTGGTTCAAGGATTCGCCCTCGGCTTCCAGGGCGTCGCGGCGGTCCCGCAGGCCCTCGCGTTCCTTCAACAAAGCCTTGTACTCGGGGGTTTCCGCCACCACGCGCACTTCGGAATTCACCGCCAGATCCCCCAGGCGGGAACCCTCGGGTCCTTTCGCGCTGACCCTTAGATCATCCAAGCCCAGACCCGGAGGGAGATCCTTCACCACGAGCTTGGCCGTGCCCGCGCGGGTGATGCGTACTTCACCCACACGGGTCACCCACGCTTCGTCTGGATGCAACCGTACTCGCGTTATGGGCGCATCAAGCGACGTGGGAGTCTGGGCTGCGAGGCACAGGCTAAAGGTGGAAATAAGCAAAGCGATGCGCATGGATTCTCCTGGGAAGCACCAATCAAAAAAATTCATTCATTTGGAAATTAGTTCACCACTTCGTCCGCACGCGGTAGGTCAGTCTGGCGGTGCCTTCGGCGGGAACGCTGACTTTGAATTTCGCGCGCCGGCGGATTCCTTGGTGTGGGGATGGCTTTCCTGGATGATCTCCCAATCGCCGTAGATGGGCTCCAGCAGGGAGACTGTGACGGATTCCTTCTTCCCGTTCTTCAATTCGACTTCGAAGGCGGTTTCGTAGTTGTAATGGTATTTGCCGATGGCGCCGAGGCTCTTGTAGTCGGTCTGCTTGCGCCGCGCGGTCACATCGAAAGCGTCGCCAAGTTTCAGGCGGACGGTCTCGTTCT
This sequence comes from Holophagaceae bacterium, assembly GCA_016722505.1. Taxonomy (GTDB): domain Bacteria; phylum Acidobacteriota; class Holophagae; order Holophagales; family Holophagaceae; genus JANXPB01. The sequence goes on along the minus strand of JADKJH010000001.1, from coordinate 286,205 downwards.
TCGGCGTGTGATCCACGGCGTCTTCGCCGATGAACTGCGCCCGTCCTTCGGAATCCCGCTTGTAGACCCGCACCACGCCTTTGGGTAGGGGCATCCCCATATGGTTGGCTTCGCGGTTATCGAACTCGACGAAGACGCCGACTTTCAATTTCGCGCCGATCTCGCCATAGCTGCCTTGGTAGTAGTAGCTTTCGCCGCGCAGCAGATACTCTTTCCGCACCGGAACGCTGGAGGCGCTGAGCAGGGCGACCTGCTTGGTCTGGGCGGCCTTCATCGTGGTAAGCCGGTCCAGGGTGTAGAGGTGGTACTCGAAGAGGCCCTCCTCCTTCATCTGTGGTGGCGGCGCGGGCGCCATCGCTCCCACGGCCATGCCGCCGTTCTTGTAGGCTTTCCGCGGTTCTGGAGCCCGGTTCACGTCGCCCGCTACCAGTTGCAGCGTCGCGTTGGGATAGGCCACGCCGCTGGTGTTGGTGAGGGTCACCCAGCCGCTCAGGTCCATGGTCTTTTCGTCCGAGGCCAGGTTCGCCACGTAGTCCGCCCGCCAGGCCAAGCCGCCCGTGAGGTAGCTGAGTTCGAGCTTCTGCGCGGCGGCCAGGGGGGAGTTCAGGGAGATCACCAGCGTGGGCCGCGCCCGCAGGTTCTCCGGCACTTTTGGGAAGACGATGCGCCCCACGTAGCTGGTCTCGATGCGGTCGGGGAATTGCAGCACCGTGCCATTGTTGGTCGCGAGCACCAGGGCCTCTTCACGCTTTTCGGTGACCTTGCCGTTATCATCCCGCTGGGTGATGATGATGCCCACTTTTTCGCCGACATATTTGTCGAGCAGTTTCTGCGGCGTGAGCAAATCGAAATCAAAATTCTGTTCTGCGACCCAGAACCCTTCAGGGTGTGTAATATCGCGCAGCAGCGCGGTTTCGGGCCTGATCTGCGCCGAGACTTCCTGGAAGGCCAAGGCCACCTCGCCCTTGGGCAGCCGCACCTCGCGGGTATCCTTCACCAGCGCCAGGTTCTCGTTGTAGATGGTGATGGACAAGGACTGCTGATCTATTTGCGTGGTTGGGATTTCCTTTAATTGCGCGCAAAGCGGCAACACTGCCAAAGCAAGGGCAAGAGGCGGCATTCTCATGGAGGGCTCCGGGATGTGCCTTCATGATGCGCTTAAAGAAAAGATGGTGCCCAAGGATGCGAGGTCAAAACGCTAGGTCCAAATCATGAATTCCCGTTTTGAGGTTTCTGGGCGGGAACACCTAATTGCCCGTCTTTCGGAATGGGTGCTCAAAGCTCAGGTAGAAGAACACAGCCCGTTCCCCCTTGCTTGGGCCGATCCCGATGGGGAAGGCGATTCCGGGGACGATCTGAAACCCACTGGAAAAGTTATGGGCCCAGCGGATGCCGGGGCTCACGTAGAAACTGCTGGCTGGATCCTTTTGGCCGGGGCCACGGACGATTTCACCTCTGGAATAGGCGGCTTCCAACATCAGGTTGAAGGTCGGGCGTACCAGCCAGATCAAGCTCTGGCCAAGGTTGTAGGTCGTGAGGTTGGCTTTGTCGCCACTCATGTTTTTCGCGCTGGGCGTGCGGGTCACGCCGATATTGAAGTGCGTGACCACCTCGGGGCCCAGCACTACGCTGAGGGGCAGGTTCAGTTGGTAGCCCAGCGCGCCGGAACCTCTCCCCTGATCATTGCGGCCGGTGGGCAGCAGTAGAGAAAATCGAGGAGAAAAGGCCACCGTTGAATTTCCGTCGCCCAGCAACTGGTAGCGGTAGTTCAACGCAACATCGCCGGTGCCGCGCTTGCCATCCGGCGCGGACTGGATGCGCTGCCAGGGCAGGGTGTAGCTGAACTGGTGCTTGATTCCACCCACCGGCCATTCCTGGGTGAAGGTGTAAATCCAATCCTGGCTCTGCCGGTAGCGGGTGAAACCGCTGATGTGCTGAACAACACCGTCTTCCTGGTTGTAGGCCTCTTCGATAAGAAACGAGTTGTCCTGGATTGCTTCTGGTTTGTCAGGTTTTGCTTCCTGGGCGGCCAAAGGAATGCCCACCAGCGCAGCGATGAAGAGTGATCTATGGAATCTGGCGGGCATCGAACAACCTAAATGAAATTAAGACTCAATAAACGCAATTCATCATTCTGGCCAATCTGGAAGGTGACCGGAATCACGCTCTCTTTTCCGCTCTTCTTGGGATGATCAAAGGGTTTGGGGTAGGCTTGGAATTAGAGCCTCGCATTTTGATGCACTCACACAGGAGCCCTTCATGAACCTCACGAAATCCTCTTCCCGCTTGCTGGGCCTGAGCGCCCTGGCCATCGCGCTTTCGGTCGGCACACTTCGCGCCGACGAAGGCATGTGGACCTTCGACAACGTCCCCACAAAAAAGATGCAAGCCAAATACGGCTTTGCACCGGACCAAAAGTGGCTGGACCATGTGCGCCTTTCCGTGGTGCGCTTCCCAGGCGGCACGGGTTCCTTCGTAAGCAAGGACGGGTTGGTGCTGACCAACCACCATGTGGGCCGCGGTTCCATCCAGCAGGTGTCGGACAAGGACCACGACTACGTGAAGAACGGCTTCTACGCGCCCACCCGTGAGCAGGAAATCAAGGTTCCGGGCCTGATCCTGTACACCCTTAACGACATGCTGAACGTCACCGAGCGAGTGAATGGCGCGGTGAAGAAGGGCGCCACGGACAAGGAGGCTCTCAAAACGCGCCAGGTCGAGCTGGGCCGGATCGTGGACGAGATGCAGAAGAAGTCCGGCCTCCACTGTGAGCAGGTGGACCTTTATCAGGGCGGGGAATACTGGATCTACAGCTATAAGAAGCATGACGACGTGCGGCTGGTCTTCGCGCCCGAGGAGCAAATCGCCTTCTTTGGCGGCGATCCCGACAACTTCACTTTTCCCCGCCATGATATTGATTTCTCGATCTTCCGCGTATATGAGAAGGGCAAACCCTACACGCCGCCATCCCATCTGCAATGGACCAAGGGCGGTCTGAAGACCGGCGACCTCACCTTCGTCACTGGCCATCCTGGGTCCACGGCCCGGCTGCAAACCTACGCCCAGATGAGCTTCGCGAGGGACACGCAATCCCCGCTGCAACTCAAGACTCTTGCCAGGCGCATCAAGGTGCTTCAGGAATATGCCGCCCAAAGTCCTGAAAACGCCAGGCAGGTCAACACCCAGATTTTCGGCCTGCAGAATTCGCAAAAGGCCATCACCGGCTATTGGTCAGGCCTGAAAGACAAGGAGGCCATGGCGAAAATCGAAAAAGCGGAAAAGAACTGCGGTCCAAGGCCGCTACGGATCCAAAGCTCGCCTACGCGAAGGATTCCTGGGCCAAGATCGAGGCCGCTGAAACAACCCAGAAGACCCTGATCAAGGAAGCTGCCTATGTGAATACCCGCAATTCCTCCCTGCTGGGCGCGGCGCTCACCTTGGTGCGCATGTCCGATGAAGTGGCCAAGCCCGATGAGAAGAGGCTGGCGGAATTCAAGGATGCCCGGCTGCCCGCCATGAAGGCTCAGATGGCCGTCAAACGGCCCTTCTACAAGGACATGGAAATCGCGCTCTTCACGGATGGCCTGAAAGAAGCCCAGGAACAACTGGGCGCCAACCATCCGTTTGTGAAAGCGTTGTTGGGTGGCAAGAATCCCGCAGAAGTAGCCAAGGCCGCGGTTGAAGGCTCCAAACTCAGTGACCCTGCCGTGCGCAAAGAGATCATGGACGGCGGCAAGAAAGCCATAGATGCCAGCACTGACCCCATGATCCAGCTGGCGAAGAAACTTGATCCCCTCAGCCGTGCCACGCGCAAAACCCAGGAAGAAAAAGTTAACGCCGTGATTGAAGAACAGGGCGGCCGGATCGCCCGCGCCCGGTTCGCGGTGTATGGCAAAGAAACCTATCCTGATGCGACTTTCACATTGCGCATCACCTACGGCGATGTGCGCAGCTACGGGGCCAATGGCACCTTGATGCAGCCCTTCACAACCATGGCCGGCCTTTATGACCGCGCCTGGGGCTGGGGACCGACCGCAGAGCGCGGCGCCTGGGAACTGCCCCCCAAGTGGGTGGAACACCAGAAGGACGTGGACATGGCCACGCCCCTCGATTTCATCCACGCCGTGGACATCATCGGCGGCAATTCCGGTTCGCCGGTCGTGGACAAGAAGGGCGAACTGGTGGGCCTGATCTTCGATGGCAACATCGAAAGCCTGCCCGGCCGCTACTTCTACGATGAGAAGGTAAACCGCGCTGTGAGCGTGGACGCCCGCGCCATCCAGGAGGCCCTGAAAAAGGTCTACGGCGCAAGCGCCCTGGCGGATGAACTGGCGGGGAAGTAGATCGCACCGATTATTGAGATTATTGAGACCATTGAAAAGGGCCGCGAAAGCGGCCCTTTTCAATGGATAAGACCTGAGTTCAGCTCAATATCCGTCCCCAAACAAAGGTTCCGGCTGCGATATCCGGCGAGGGTTGCTGTTCGGATTCATCGTTAAACGATGTATATTGCAGTACTCATTTTCGGAGTCTTTGATGCTGAGCTACCGTGTTTCCGCTTTGCTCCTCTCCGCGTGCGCCCTGGTGGCCCAGGACCGCGCCCCGCGCTTCGTCAGTTCGCCGGATGTGAATGGCGACCGCGTAGTGTTCACTTGGGAAGACGACCTCTGGCTGGGTTCACTGAAAGGTGGAGCCGCACGGCGGTTGACAACCCATCCTGGCGTGGAGACCGCGGCGCGCTTCAGTCCGAACGGCAAATGGATCGCCTTCAGCGGCCAGTACAACGGCGGCACCCACGTCTATGTGATGAACGCAGAAGGCGGCGCGCCGAAGCGCCTCACCTGGGCGGGCGGCGCAACGGTGCAGGGCTGGATGCCGGACAGCAAGCAGGTGGTTTTCAAGACCATCTCCGATTACGATTTCCGCCCGGTGGAGCGACTGTTCACGGTGGATCTCGATGGCCACGAGCCCGAGGCATTACCTATTCCGCGGGGTGTGCAGGGTACCGTTTCGCCAGACGGCCAGCGCTTGGCTTACAGCACCAAGGGCGTGGTGGAGTATTACTGGAAGCGCTACAAGGGCGGCCGCCATCAGGATCTGTGGTTGGCGGACCTGAAGGCCAAGCGCTACGAAAAACTAACTGACTATGTGGGCCGCAACGGCGCGCCCATGTGGGCCAACGGGAAGGTGCTCTTCGAGTCCGATCGCGGCAGCAACGGCATCACGAACCTCTACGCCGTGGATCCCGCCACCAAGGCCGTGGAGCCGCTCACGGACCTGAAGGAGTTCGATGTGCAGCAGCCCAGCACCGATGGGCGCACCGTCGTCTTCGTGCAGGGCGGCTACCTGCAATCCCTGGACTTGGCCACCAAGGCCGTGCGCCGGGTGGAAGTCTCCACCAGCAGCGACGGCTGGAAGGTCGCGCCCCGTCCCCTGAATCCCAAGGAGTGGATCCAGGCCATGAGCCTGACCGGCAGCAGTGCTGTGTTCGAGGCCCGGGGCGATGTCTTCCTGGTGCCCACGGACACGACCAAGCCCGCTACGAACCTGACGAAGACACCCGGCGTGCGCGAGCGCATGCCGCGCCTCTCGCCGGACGGCAAGCGCGTGGCCTACTTCAGCGATGCCAGCGGCGACTACGATCTTTATGTGCAGGCGGTGGATGGCGCGCCCGAGCGGGTTCCCACGGGCCTGAAGACCGCGCTCTACCACCTGGAATGGAGCCCCGACGGCACCAAGATCCTGTTCGGCGATAAGAGTTTTGCCATCTATGTGATGGATATGGCTACAAAAAAGCTCACTAAGGTGGATGAATCCCACGAACTGAAGAACGACGAATTTACCTGGGAAGTCAGCGACTACGCTTGGGCGCCGGATTCCCAGTGGGTCGCCTACAGTTTTGTCGAGCCCAACCGCAACAGCCGCATCTACCTCCACAACCTTGCGACCAAACAGAGAGTGGCGCTGACCGATGACTTTTTCGATTGCCTGAACCCACGCTTCGATCTGGATGGCAGCACCTTGTACTTCCTGAGCTACAACAATTTCCATACGAAGCTCGACCCCAGCCAGGACAACCACATCCAGCCCGCGCCGGTGCGGGTCATGTCGGTGAAGCTGAAGGCGAGTGACGATAAGGGCGCCTTCCGCATTGATGTGGCGGGCCTGCCAGACCGCATCGCGCCGCTGCCCGTGAAGGCGGGCAACTTGTTCCATCTGAAGGCTGGGAAGGGCCTCGTGGGCTGGGACGAGGTCGAGGGTTGGGACGACAACGTGGTGGAAGAACTCTACGAGCCCGGCGGCACGGACAAGTGGAAGCTGCATCTCTACGATCCCGCCGCCAAGAAGGACAAGGAGGCGGTGCTCACGGACACCGTCAGCGAGTGGGCCTTCGACGCCGAGGGCAAGCGCGTGATCCTGCGCAAGGGCGGAGCCTTCCACACGGGCGAGGCCTCGGCCCTGTTCGCCTCGAAGGCCCTGCCGGAGAAACTGGACCTGGAGCGCATGACCATGACCGCTGCGCCCCGCGAGGAGTGGAAGCAGATCTTCGAGGACACCTGGCGCTGGTACCGGGATTTCTTCTACGACACGAACATGAACGGCAATGACTGGAACGCCATCGGCGCCAAGTTCCGCGCCTGGCTGCCGGACCTGAACTCCCGCCAGGAACTGAACTGGCTGCTGAGCCAGATGGTGGGCGAGCTGAACGTGAGCCACACCTATGTGAGCGGCGGCGATTTCGGCCCTGCGCGGCCCACTCCGAACCCCGTTTTTTCAGGCCTGTTGGGTGCCGATTTCAGCACCGAGAATGGCGTCTATCGCTTCGCGAAAATCTATGGCCCCACGCCCTATGCCCGGGATCTCAAGGCCCCGCTCGCGGATCCCGCTCCCAAAGTGAAGGAGGGTGAGTACCTGCTGGCCATCGACGGGAAACCCCTGCGGGCGCCAGAAGCCATCCAGGCCCGTCTCCAGGTGTTCAAGGGCCAGAAGGTGACGCTCACCGTGAACAGCAAACCCAGCCTGGAGGGCGCCCGGACCATTGATGTCGAGCCCGCCGCCAGCGACTGGAACCTACGCTATGAGCGTTGGATCGCCGGTAATATCGCCGCCGTGGACAAGGCCTCGAACGGCCAGCTGGGCTACATGCATCTCACAGCCATGGGCGACCAGAACATCGGCCAGTTCGACAAGTACTGGCATGCCTTCCGCTACAAGAAGGGCATTGTCATAGATGTGCGCGGCAATGGCGGCGGCTGGACCGAGTACTTCATGATCGACAAGCTAGAGCGCAAGCAGGTGGGCTTCAACGTGCTGCGCGGCATGGGCCCTTCCGTTATCCCAATACCGCCTCCGATGGCCGTTATGTGTTCCTCAGCAACGAGCAGAACGGCAGCGACGGCGAGGCCTTCCTCATGCATGTGAAGGCGCGCAACCTCGGCACCATCGTGGGTGTGCCCAGCTGGGGCGGGCTGGTGGGCATCATCAACGCCCAGCGTACAATCGACGGCGGCACCGTGCAGCAGAGCAACAACGCCTTCTACGGCCGCGAAGGAAAGTGGTGGGTGGAGAACCACGGCGCCGACCCGGACCTCACCGTGGAGAACGATCCCGCCAGCGCCCTGCAAGGCCACGACCGCCAGCTCGAAGTGGGCATCGAGACCCTGCTGAAACAGTTGAAGGACAACCCCACGCCGGCTTTCCCGGCTGTGCCGGCCTATCCGAAGCGGTGAAGACGAACGGGGATGAATAGCAAGAAATCAGAAAACAATTTCAACCACAGATGAACACGGATTCACACGGATGAAAACACACGCTACCGGCTTTCCGGCCTGCTGCCCATCTGCTCGAGCTGCAAGAAAATCCGAGATGAAAGCGGCGCCTGGAATCCGCTGGAGAGCTACATCTCCCAGCACTCCGAAGCCGACTTCACCCACAGCGTCTGCCCAAGCTGCATCAAGGCGTTGTATTCGGATTACAAGTGACACTTTGGATAGGTCGTTAAAAAACAGTTTTAACCACGAATGAACACGAATTCACACGAATATAGAAAATTCAAAATCGGAGTGTTGAACAAAATAACTTGGCGGAATTACAATCTACGGATACGTACAAACTTTCTGAACTATGAGTTAAAACGCAGTAATAAATCACTGCGTTTGGTCTGGCATGACCTGTCCAGCCCTTCGATACACGGACTTCCTGATCCGGGTGGGATTCGGTTTTCCGTCATACTCAGCTCGCACCTGGATCCACTTCTCCATTTGTTCAAAGTCACCTTTTCCACAACACGCGATGGCCAAGTGCATGTAGGCACCACGCTGGCTTGAGGAATCCTCCTCTGACTTGGCTAACCACTCTTGGCTGTTCTGAATTAGGCCCTGCCATTCCTGGCGGTCCTCGAATACATCCCCTCGAATCTCTATAGCGTCAAGATTCCCGGGTTCAGTGGCGAGAACTATCTCGGCCAGTTCCATGGCCTCATCCATCCTGTCGAGATGTACAAGCGTGTCGGCCTTGCAAACGAGAGCCGCAGCAAAGGTTGGATTCTCCGCAAGAATTCCATCGAGAGCTTTAAGACAGTGATCGTATTCATCGGCGTAGTGCAGTTCCCATGCAAAATTCAATCGAGATGCTTCCAAGGTAGGCGCTTTTGCGACGTCCTCAACCAAGGATTCGAACGCACTCGAAGTCTCAAATCGGATGATGTCACCGCCATCTTTTTGGGTGGTCCTGGAATCTCCGGCAAAGAATTCGAGTGGTAGCTTGATTCCTCCATGGTGTTCAACCCATTCAACCAGCTCACGGACATCGTTTGGGAAGGCTTCCTCTAGATACGGAAGGACCACCTTCCGCATCCACTCGTGTTCCATTTTCTCCGCGTACCACTCGACCAACCCGTATCGTTCGGCAAGCCAACGTCCCCGGCCAACTCGACACAATTGGTCATGGTGATGGGCGACCTCGTGAACAAAGGTCGAAAGCGTTTGGATTCGCAAATAGAGATCGCGCAGATTGCCAGGGAGCGGGACCTCATTTTCGTCAAAGACGTATGCGTAGAGCTTGATTAATCCACTTGTAGGCCGGTAGGTACCGAGGATCTGGCCCGCCCACACGCCCGGCAGGCATTCGCTCGAGATCCTATCCGTGTAGGGATCTCGACCTGGCTCATCATCGTCGTTTGATGATTCGATGTATTCCTTTCCCAGTCCAAGTTGAATGCGACTTATCCCTTCGGTTGCGGAAGGCGGCAATCCTTTCAACACGGAGCGCAAGTCAGCTTCTCTAACCACATGGTGAACGTATTGATTGGTGTCCAGGAACTCGATGGGTATGTGTTCAAGCGGGCTTCCAATCAGCGGGGGCTTCGCTTGACCTCTGCCTTCTGAGATCTGCCTCTTTATTAGGCGTTTTTTATTTAGATCTTGTTGGGCAGAATCCAGCGCGTCCTGTTTCTCATCCGGGTTTGAGTACCGAGCTCTATCGAGCTCCCGGACAGAGCGCCGAGTTGTATGAATGCTTCGGGACATTTCGTATTGCCTCTTCTGCTTTGTCCAGGTTTGTGATCCCTGAATCAACCATTTTCACGCGATCCGGCATACCACATAGATTCTGATTGAAGTAGATTCTTCACGGTTCATTCACTCATTCCATTTTCCAAGTTGATTGGAGAACCCAATTCGGGCTCCTTCTGAGGCTGACCGCTAGCAACAAGCGGGAGCAACTAGACTGATAGAAGTTCGAGGTATAGCGCATGGTGCAAGTCAACAGGTTCCAGCAGTCATGAAGATCCGTCGTTGGATCCCCTAGGCGGGTTCGGTGCTGCTGGAGGCGCTGGCTGTGGCGGAGCTGGTGTGGATGTGGGATCAGGGCGAAACGGCCGAGGGTGCGGCCCATGAGCGGGAAAGGCCTTTCCCGATGGACTACCCGGCCCTTAGCGCGGGTTCGAACAACTCCGCCTCGAACCTTTGGACGCAGCTCGTGAACCTCAGTCCTTCCGAAAGAAAGGCCACCGCTTTTTCCTGCACGTCCTTGGCTTTCAGGATGCGGCGATGGCCCAATCCCTCGGTGCGGTGCAATTCCGCGCCAGGCCAGGATGTGGCGATGGCCGCGCCATCAGAGAAGGGCACGTCGGAATCATCGGCATCGTGGAAAACCAGAAGCGCGCTGCGCATGCCCGGGGCCAGGACGGGCACTTCCAGCTGGTCCCAGGTGAAGCCCCGCCGGGCCGCGAAACGGCGGCTGTATTCGGCAATCCAGCGATCCGCCAGGCCCAGGAAGCCCAGGAACCGCTCGTAGTAGAGACGGGCCATCGCGGGAGGCGCGATGAAGCAGACCCGCTCGATCTCCACGCCCCTCGACAGTGCCACCGCGGCCGCGGCGCAGCCCAGGGAATGGGCGATGATGCCGTGGACCGGGCCCGTCCCCGAGACCACGGTTTCCAGGGCCGAGGCGAAATGCAAAATGGAAGCCTGCTTCCCGCCGCTGGCTCCGTGGGCGGGGCCGTCGAAAGCCACCACACGGTAGCCCGATTCCACCAGGGGGGCGATGAAGCCGCGCAGTTGGCCCGCGCGCCCGCCCCATCCGTGCAGCAGGATCACCGTCGGCGCGGTGCCCTGTTTGGGGCCCCAGGCCCAGGCCGCCAGGTGGCTGCCTTCGAAGGGCACACGGAAGGCCCGCCCCGTGGCCAGCGCGTCCGCCTCGGCCGCTGGAATGGGATGCCTGGGCGGCGTGAGAAAGAGCATCTCCGCGAACCGCGCGGCCAGCGCCGTTGAGAGAATCCGGACACCGCGGAACGCATGGCGCAGCAGGTGGAACCTCAAGGGCATGGCTCTTTTCGTTTTCTTCATCGTGCCCTCCGGCCCAGGCGGCGCAGGATACGCACCGCCAGGCTGTGCCTGCGTTGGGGCAGGGGCTCGCCCAGGGCCCGGGCGGCGTTGTCCAGGGCATCCTCGACGCAGGCGTCGTGGAGCCAACGGAGTGCCAATGGCCAGGTGAGGCGCATGGCGCCTTTCACATCGGCCCGGATGGTGTGCCGCAAGCGTGAACGGCCTTCACTGATGGCTTCGATGTCGAAGCCATGCCAGCCGATGAAGCCTTTGGGCGCGGTGAATCGGAAGCGCACCGCAAGGCCAGGATCGAAGGATTCCACCACGTAGCGGATGGGACCATGGCCCCCCGCGGCGCCGGGCCCCAGGGGGCCGTCGGGGCTATCGAAGCGCATGGCTGGCCATCGGTGATGGGGCCAAAGGCGGTCCTCGGTGGTGCCTAGCGCATCCATCAACTCGCCCAGGCGCGCGGCGCTCACTTGGTATTCACGGCTATGGATATTCGTGACCACGGCATGCCTCCTGCTGATTCAGCGATTCAGCGCAATTGGAACCGGGTGCCTTCGGGCGCATAGACTTTCAGGCGATCCCGGATGGCCTTGCGGGCGAAGGTGAAGACGATGGGATCCCGCTGCAGCTGGTAGGTGTTGTTGGCGCCCATGGCCAGGCTGTTGAATTCCCAGGCCAGCTGGCGGGGGTCGGCCTTCCGGTCGAGTTCGCCAAGATCCTTCGCCTCCTTCACCAGCCGCGCCAGGGCATCCACCCATTCCGTCATGCAGTCGGCCACCTGATCCTTCACGGGCCCGGGCCGACTATCGAATTCGGCGCTCACGGCGGTGAAAAAACAACCGCCCCGGAAGACTTCGCGCTCGGCATAATCCAGCCAGGTGGCGATCACCGAACATAGCCGGGGCAGGCCCTTCCGCGCCTTCAGGCCCGGCACCATCACCTCCTGGGCGAAGAAGCCCCGGGCCGCCTGGATGGTCGCGAGCTGGAGTTCTTCTTTCGATCCGAAGTGCGCGAAAAGGCCGCTCTTGCTCAGGTCCAGCGCTTCCGCCAAGGTCCCTATGGTGAGGCCATCCAGGCCTTGCACCGAAGCGATGTCCATGGCCTTGGCCAGGATCGCCTCCCGGGTGTGGCTGCCCTTGCGGGTGCGGGGTTCGAGGACGGCTAAAGCGTTCATGACTTTAAAATAGAACGATCGTTCGTGCTGTCAAGAAAAAAAGGAACTCGAGGACGGCCAGCCGCTCCCCGCTTGGTGAAAGGAGAACCCGCATTCCTCGGTTCAATGGCAAGCCGACTTGGGGGATACTCCATACCTGTAGAGACGGGGAGCGGGCGTGGCCATGAAGGATCTGCTCTGGGCGCTGCTGCTGACCTTCCAGGCCGGCGCGCAACCGACCCCTGAAAGCAGGCCAGCCCCCGCAGTTCCCTACTCGGGGCACCGTCCCTTCGTGGTGCTGGGCCCCGACGACGGCCTTCCACCTGGAGGCCCGATCACCATCAACCAGGACAAGGCAGGATTCATCTGGATGGGGACCGAAGGCGGACTGGTGCGGTACAACCGCGGCCAGTGCCGCCGCTGGACCACCGAGCAGGGGCTGCCTTCGGCCTACATCGGTTCCATGCTCCCCGATGCGGAAGACGGCCTTTGGCTAGGAACCCAGCGAGGGCTCGTCCGGTTTCGCGGAGGCCGCTTCGAACCAGCGCTGCTCGGCAACGTTCCATCCCAAACCGCCTCTAGCCAGATGGCCCTGGATGGGAAGGGGCGGATCTGGATGAAGTCGGCCCAGGGGATATTCCGGCAGCAGGACGGTCTGGCCTTCTCACTGCTCCCCGGCCACCAGGGCGAGGTTTCGGGTGTCCTCACGGCTGGACCCAAGAGCGGCACCATGTACCTGGCCTTGGCCAACGGTATCCGGGCCTACCATCCCAACGGCACCGCGCAGATATGGAGGGAATCCGACGGCCTTCCTCCGGGGATGCCGGCATTGGTGGTGGAGGATGGCCAAGGGCGGTTGTGGGCCGGTTCGGGACGGACCCTGGTCATGAAGGAACCCACCGGAACCAAATTCCTGGATCAATCCCGTCGCCTTCCGGGAAGCCTCACGCCCAACAGCACGCCCTTCGTGGATGGGGATGGCAGTCTCTGGCTTCCGACCCAGAACGGAGCTCTTCACATCGCCGGAGACCGCATGGAGCGGCTGGATATGGAAGGTGGCCTGCCCTTCCGCTGGGTGCGTGCGCTCTTCAGGGACCGGGAAGGAACGCTTTGGGTCTTGGGCCCCACCGTGGCGCGCCTCCAGGGCGGGGGACGCGTCTGGAACTACACCCTGGCCAAGGGCTCTTCGGGCGAGATGGTGTGGTCCATCACCCGGGATCGGGAGGGCACCCTGCTGGTGGGCACGGACGACGGCGCCGCCAAGCTGGAAGCGGAAGGCCTGGCGCGCATTCCGGGCACCGAAGGCCGGCGCATCAAGGCCATGGCCGAGGACGCTTCGGGCACCCTGTGGATGGTCAGCACCATCGGGCCGGCCCTTTGGCTGCGCCCGGGGCAGACCCACGTGGAGAAGCCGCCTTTGGGCGAACTGGGATCATCCCTGAACAGCGTGACGAAAGATTCCGACGGCCAAGTGTGGCTGGGACACAGCAGTCAAGGGCTTTTGCGCTGGGATGCATCGGCCGGAAAACTGAAGCAAGAAGTTAGTCCGGACTTCCTCCACGCCAAAGCGCTGGGTGCTTTCCTCATCCGGGAGGACGCGCGGAAAAGGCTCTGGGTGGGCACCACCGCGGGTCTGCTGGTGCGGGTCGCGCCGGGGCAGTGGCGCATCTTCTCGGACAAGGACGGGCTGCGGCCCCACACCGTGCGGGGCATGGCCTTTCTGCCGGACGGCACCGCCTGGATCCACTATCAGGAGCCCCAGGGTCTCGCCCGGGTGCGTCTGGACGGAGACAAGCTCACGGTCCTGGAGCGCAGGAACACCCGCAACGGTCTAAGGACAGACCTCATCTACGCCGTGCAGGTGGATGGCCGAGGCAAGGTCTGGGTGAGCACCGACCAGGGCCTATACCAATTGGATTCCGGCCTCCACATCGGCCGCAACGAAGGGATGATTGATGAAGATTGCTCCATCCATGCCCTCTTCCTCGAAGGCGACCGGATTTGGGTGGGCACTTCCGGCGGGCTGGTGCGTTACGACAGCGGACCTTCGGATTCGCCGTTGCCCCCACCTCGGGCCCAGGTGATCATGGCGCGGTTTGGCGACCGGCTGGTGGATCCGCCTTTCACGTCGCTGGGCGCGGTGCCCTACCAGGACAACACTGTGGAATTCAGGGTGGCGGCGCCCACCTACCAGAGCGAGCGGGACCTCCGTTTCCAGGTGCGGCTGGCTGGCCTGGAAAGCGCCTGGCGGGATGTGGAACCCCGTGTGATCCACTATCCATCGCTCCCGGGGCATAGCTACCGCTTCGAGGTTCGCGCGGCCCAAGGCGAGGGGGATTTCGGCCCCGTGGCTGGGGTCGATTTCGTCATCCGTCCTCCATGGTGGAAGACCTGGTGGTTCAGCACCCTCGAAGCCTTGCTGGGGCTTGGCCTGATCTATGGCCTCGTCCGGATCCGCATAGTCTCCCTGGCGCGGAGCCGTGCCGCCTTGGCCGCCCAGGTCAAGGAACAGACCGAGGAGTTGCGCACCCGGAACGACGAACTCTCCACCGCCCTGACCCAAGTCAATCAGCTTTCGGGCCTGCTCCCCATCTGCGCCAACTGCAAGATGATCCGGGATGACGGCGGCGCCTGGAATCCGCTGGAGAGATATATCTCCCAGCACTCCGAGGCCGACTTCACCCACAGCGTCTGTCCCAACTGCATCAAGGCGTTGTACCCGGATTACAAGCCGCCGGAAAAATAGGGCCGGAAACAGATGAGCACGATCCCGCCACCTGGATTGCTTTTCATCCGTGTCAATAAGTGTGATACGGAGTTGCATCCAAAAAGAAAGAATTCACCGCCAAGACGCCAAGCACGCCAAGAAAAGCAAACACCACCATTCATGATTTGAGCCCAAAATCGCTTCGCGGGGCGCGTAGCGCCTGCGGGCTCAAAGCCCGCAAATTCAGACGGCCCGGCGCGGATCACACCAAGGCGTGAGGCCATCGCCGAGCCGTCTGAATTCCATTCGCGAAGCTGGCACCTGACGAGTACTCTTGGCGATCTTGGCGTCTTGGCGGTGAATCATTTTCTACACGATAGAACGCGACTAGGTGTGAATCCGTGGCTAAAGAAGCTTTTCAAACCGGTGATCGTTTTGATGAAATGGCCGGTGTCGTCAGGTCACTATTCCGCTAGCCTTGTCCCCGAAAATCCCCGTTTATCCCCGGCCAAAAAAGCTTTTCTAGCCGGGGACGAACGGGGATTCACGGGGATGAAAAGCAAAAAGTGGGAAATCCAAAAAAATCAGCCACTGTTTTTAATTCGCACCATCAGGCTGCGGATTTTCCCTGGCAGATGGGTTCAAACTTCAGGTACTCGATAATATAAAGGGCAATATTCTGGCTCTATATAAATCTCTGGTTTAAAAGGTAGCCGGAACATGGATGTATCGGTGGTATCGTCCGTCTCAGCCGAGTGTCTTTGTGTTGGGGGCAGATTATTGATGGCCAGGGCCAGGGCTGTTCCCAGATCCCGCAGATCATTTTCGGTGACCCAGTGCCCAAAACCTGCGCGGCCGTAGGTTGTTTCAAGGGTCATGGCATTCACCGAATCTTGTGCCTGGGTCCACCACCAGGTCTCGGGGAAAAAGGAATTGAGAAAGCCCGATCCGCCGTCAGCCGGTGGCTGTTCAATTCGACCGCCATAATTTCTGGCCACTTCTTGAATGAAAGCGATCTGCTTTTGCCAGAGATTCCGTTGCGCCACTGAATATTTGCTGGAATCACTGCCGAAATGAGGAAAGAAAAAGGCCGCCGTATCCGGGGTGGCATTGGACGAATGGAGATTCAAGGCCAGTACCACCGGCGCAGCTGCATTCAACAACGCGGGGACCATGGCTCCTTGATTGATCAGGCGGTTCTCCAAAGGAGCGGCCGCGTCCAGATAGGGGCTTCCGGGAGACGGCAACCATCGAGCTTCAAGATCAATACTGCTGGCGTTGGTGCGGTAATTGCCTAAAAACACCCCGTCCTGGTTGTGCATGGGCACGATCTTGAAAATGTAGTGTTGCCGAAGCGCCTTGGCAGTGGCGTCGTCGGCCAGCACGGCTCGTATCAACCCCTCCAGCACAAAGGAAGGCCCGGTTTCCGCCGCGTGGGTTCGGGCATGTATCCAGATGGTTTTCCTGGGAGCGGAAACGGTGGCATCCGAAATCGTGATCAAGGACAAGGGCTTTTGAAAACGGGGAGACGCGCCGAGTGTGTCAATGCGCACATGCGGGCTGGTGGAAATCGAGTTCAAGAAAGCCGAAAGATCGTTGGTGGTGTAGGGAAAGGTGCGCGCGATCCACACCGTTGCTGCCGCGAATTTTTTGTGGATCACAAGGCGGCAGGAGTCGGGCTTCGTGAGATCGAAACCGGGCGCCAGGGCCACCTCCGCTTCCTCAAAGTACTGCCAGGTCTTTCCGTCATAGGAGTAGACGGGGACGAAATAATACGGAAATCCAAGGCGGGAAAATTCAAGCCGCAGGCTTTGCTGGGTGGGCACATCATCGGCCCGCACGTACCACCAGGTGCGAAAGCTGTTGGGCAAGGTGGCATCGTCGTTATCGTTGCGAAGCTTCAGCTCCCAGGCCAGTCCCTCTTGGTCAAGCTGGGTGACAGCATGGATGCTGCCCGACTCGAAATCACTGGAAAACCGCGGCACCACGATAGCGGGGTTCGAAGGGTCCGAAGATCCATGGCAACCGACCCACAGCGCGGCGGCTAGAAGCACCAGGGCAAAGCGTCGGCTCGAACCGGGGAGATCTACCATGTGCGCTTGTCCGGTGGGTTAAGGATGGGGGTTTTCATGCATGGGGCTGCTTCTGATTCAGAGTCCTTCTCCATTGCCCGCCAAGTCAAGGGGTGGCAGGGTTCGCTTGGTCCAATTCCACCAGCTTTCCGGCCTGCTGCCCATCTGCACCAACTGCAAGAAAATCCGCGACGAAAGCGGCGCCTGGAATCCCCTGGAAAGCTACCTCTCCCAGCACTCCGAAGCCGACTTCACCCACAGCGTTTGCCCAACCTGCATCAAGGCGCTGTACCCGGATTACAAGTGACAGGATGGATAGTGTTGGGGATTGATGAGCAGCATATTCATCATCACCACTGCGCGGGATATCGACCCAGCCAGCAAATTGTGAAGGGAGACAGCCAGCATGAAGTGGTGGCCGAGATAAAAGAACAGTAACCCAAGGAGAATTCGGCATGGGCTTTCCTGGTCGTACAGGAATATCCGAAGCTGTGTATACGAACGTATGGGGAACGCAGTCGTAATGACACAAAAAAGAGATACCGGAGAGTCCATTTAAAATTAATTTAGGCAGCTGTGGCAGTCTAGATAATGATGACGAGTATTAGTGCGTTTAATATATCGGTCGGCAACATCCGACATCGCGAATATGGCTAGCTCCGTGTTTTCCTTGACCTAGGCAGATGATGGGCGTACCAAGGAGTAGGGACGAACAGATGACAGCCTTCTTCGAAACCCCACTTTTGCATTATGAACCGCCTAGACAGGTCCGTCCGGGTGAGTTCGGACCTCACTCCCAAAAGGGTGTGTTCTTTTTTCGCCAGCTTAGGGCGTTTGAATCATTCATTTACGCCTGTAACCAAATCAAAACGAACTGATACCGATATGGACATTATTCCTTGGGCTTCGCCGAAGCCCGACAGTTTCTTGTTTGATCGCGCTCGTGGGACGCATCACTGGTTTGCTGCATTGGACGCCCTAACATTAAGCGCCGAGCCGGGTCATGTTCCACTTGCGCAAAACTGGCGCATGGATGTGCGTGTGGATGCTGCGCGGGAAGTACATCTGGACGGGTCGGGTTGTTTCCCTGCCGGGGGTTCCGGTAAAGGATTTGATGCTGCCATTCGGGACTACCAATCGCATTATCTTTGCCGTTCCACCACTGCCACGCCATGCTCCTCGTATGTCGAAATCGCCAACCAAGGCAATCTGATTCCATTCGATGAACGACCCGCGCGGAACCACTACCTGTTGCACCTAGCTTCAGTTAAAAACTTGCTTCGGTTCGTTTTGAAACCATCTGTTCCTGGCAAGGTGGACTTTGAAATGGCCATTTTCCAACTGGCTGGAATTCGTCTTCCTGATAATCCCGGAAACTCTGATGCAGAAAAACTTGTCAATGCACTTCAGGCTCGCGGCCTTGATGAAGTCAAGGAATTTGCGCATGCATTATCTGACGCTCTGGGCGAAAATGAACCCCACTGGTGGGCGGCATTCGCCCATGAGATAGGTGATCTCAGAGCCACAAACGACTGGACGGACGCTGTTAGAAAAACCGGGCAAGGACACATCGAACCAGGCGAATGGCTCATGGCTTGGCATTATTCGCCAGAGCTGGCAGGCAGGTTATACAGGCCCACGGTAGCGGAAGCCGGCACATGTGCCTTTCATTTTCCCTCGCCGCCGCAAGCGAGCTACGGGATCACTATGCCGCTGGTGGCTGGCTCGCCTGCTGTGCGCGAGCTTATCCACCCCCCGCTTAAAGGTGACATCAGCGCCGAAGCCTGCATTGGCTTTGGTAAGGCTGTTGATTCTCCTGTTTCGGTGAGCGGACAGCATGACATGGCCGTCTGGTTTCGGACACGGCGGCATGAGCACGGTCGGTCTCTTGCCCTGAATCAACCTCCAAGCATCCCGGCACAAGCCTGGCTTCTACGTCACGCCATCCTGCCATGAATATCACCCAAGCTGCGCGGGCGGTCCTGCGTAACCACCTCTCCCACATCGCAAATAGCAATGATTCTGAAGCCCTGCAATCACTTCTGAGTGGTGCGGGTCTGCCCGCCTTGGGGCGCGATGAAGAGCCTGCAGAACAAATTCACGATGCACTAGAATCTGGAGACCACTACGCTAGTATGGCGCGGCGTATTGCTCGTCTTCTAGCCAGCCTGATCCTTCGGCGTGCTGATGCACTTGCGCATCAAATTGCAGCACTGGAGGGCGTTGCCATGGGCGGAGGCAACTCGTTGGTTTACGACAACCTTTATTTGGAAGACGAAACCTACGTATTTAATTTGTTCCTATTGGCTTCACGCCTGCCGCGCAATGAAGAGCTGTTCGGAGGGCTTCAACAATTTCACGAAGTCGGCTTCAAGTTGGATGTAGTGCTTGCCAGTTCTAACAACAGGGTGGGTTTTCAGTTACGCCGCTCGCTGGCAGAGCAACAACACGGAACTGGGTTACGAGATTATTGGTTGAATTTACTGGAGGACAAAAACCGTACTTGGAGTCCAGCGCGACGTACGGAATTGCTTGAAGCCTGGTACGGGTTACTAGAAACCCTAGACTTTGATGCGGATCGGCAAGATGCCCTGGACACCTTTAACACTGGGTTGCGTGCCTTGTTTGCAAGCGCTGAACATCATCCTCAAGCTATCGGCTTGCTAGAATTAGCGCTGTGGCGTTTTGGGAACGCATTTCCTCTCGATCCGACCACCTGGGTTGATTACCTCTCGCCAACCTGGGCGGTCTGGCCGGAACTGTTGCAAGACATCGCCGCCCAAATATGGCCAAGACTGGAACCCAAGGCGCACACTGACATGCCACCCTTACCTGAAGACCTCAACGAATTGTGGGCGTCCTTGAACGAAGAAGAACAAAATAAGCTACGCAATATACTCCAGCGCAACGCTTCCGATGAGGGACAAAGATACCTGAAAGACCTGAACTTTAGCCCACATCAACTTGTCGGTCGTTCGCCGCAGGAAGCCAGGCACTTGCTTAGTAAGCTCAGCGAACACTTGTGGCCTGCTGAGAAAAAAGCCACTTTTAAGGTTCTGAGGCATGAAATCGAAGAATGGGGTGACATGGAACCCACACGCCCCGCTCGAAGAACGTCAATCGACCGCCTGGAGCGTCTGAATGCCGTCAACCGAACCCTCGCCGAAATCGAACGCCGTTTAAGCGACGGCGATGAAACCACCGCACTCCGTTTCCTCAACGAGTTGCTTGACCAACAACGCAATACGGACCTCGCCGACCAGCATCTTCATACGGCCAAGACCCTTGCCAATGCGGCGACCATCGTCCAGAGCTTTGGCAAGCTGGAATGGGCAGAATCGATGTTGCGAGAGGCCTGTAAGGAAAATGACAACGATGTAGTCTCGGCAAATGGTCTGGCGGACGTACTGAAAGAGCGAGGAGAACTGAAGGCGGCGGAAGCACAGTACCGACAGAATATGATGCGCTGGCCAAATTACGATGTCTCAGCCAACGGTCTGGCAGATGTGCTGAAAGCTCGGGGGAAACTGGAGGCGGCGGAAGCACAGTACCGGCAAAATATGATGCGCTGGCCGAATAACGAAGTCTCAGCGTGCGGTCTGGCCGACGTGCTGAAAACGCGCGGAGAACTAGAGGCGGCGGAAGGACAGTATCGGCAAAATATGGCGCACTGGCCTAATGACCAAGTCTCGGCGTGCGGTCTGGCCGACGTACTGAAAACGCGCGGAGAACTAGAGGAGGCGGAAGCGCAGTACCGACAAAATATGGCGCGCTGGCCAAATAACGTAGTCTCAGCGTGCGGTCTGGCCGACGTGCTGAAAACGCGCGGAGAACTAGAGGCGGCAGAAACACAGTACCGGCAAAATATAATGCGCTGGCCGAATAACGTAGTCTCAGCGTGCGGTCTGGCCGACGTGCTGAAAACACGCGGAGAACTAAAGGCGGCGGAAGCACAGTATCGGCAAAATATGGCGCGCTGGCCTAATGACCAAGTCTCGGCGTGCGGTCTGGCCGACGTGCTGAAAACGCGCGGAGAACTAGAGGCGGCAGAAGCGCAGTACCGACAAAATATGGCGCGCTGGCCAAATGACGAATTCTCGGCGTGCGGTCTGGCCGGCGTGCTGAAAACGCGCGGAGAACTAGAGGCGGCGGAAGCACAGTATCGGCAAAATATGGCGCGCTGGCCGAATAACGAAGTCTCAGCCAACGGTCTGGCCGGCGTGCTGAAAACGCGCGGAGAACTAGAGACGGCGGAAGCACAGTATCGGCAAAATATGGCGCGCTGGCCGAATGACCAAGTCTCGGCGTGCGGTCTGGCCGACGTGCTGAAAACGCGCGGAGAACTAGAGGCGGCAGAAGCACAGTATCGGCAAAATATGGCGCGCTGGCCTAATGACCAAGTCTCGGCGTGCGGTCTGGCCGACGTGCTGAAAACGCGCGGAGAACTAGAGGCGGCAGAAGCGCAGTACCGACAAAATATGGCGCGCTGGCCAAATGACGAAGTTTCGGCTAACGGGTTAGCGGACGTACTGAAATCGAGAGGGGAACTGGAAACTGCGGAAGCGCAGTATCGGCAAAATATGACACGCTGGCCCAATGACCACTTCGCAATCAACGGATTGGCCAATGTGCTGCGCAAGCAGAAGCGCTATGTCGAAGCACTCGCTCTATTGCCGATGTCCTCCGGAGAAAGTTATGACCTACATTTGCGCTCGATGATTCTGCTCGATCTGGGGCGTTTTATGGATGCGCGTGGCGCGTTGGAACAAGGTTTGAATGCGGCGATTTGTCCGAAGGAAACTGCGATATTCCATAGCGGTCTAGCGTTGCTGGCACTCCGCGCTCAAGATTTCAAGCGTGCTGGCGAAATACTTGCCACCTTGCCTGACAACGTGATTTCCATCGATTTGATGCGCCTGCATCTCGAAGCCGCACAAAACCACAGAGACGCGGCGAGCAGGCTGACGGGTGAGCTTAGCGCACAGGAGGCAAAGATGAATTTCGGGGAGGCAAATGTATTCAAACTTGTACACGATAGGTTCGGCCTCAGCGCCGCGGGAGTCGGGCGGCAGCCATTGGAGACCGAAATGGATGAAATTTTTGATGCTGAAATTGAACTCCAATTGGCAGCGTAGATGAGTGCTCTATCCGCTGATATCGAAGATCATCCTTGCTTACAGGCACATGACCAGAAGCGCTAGAGGTAATTTATCCGAGGTTCTCTAAAGTGTTGAAAAACGTCGGCTAGTTATGCACCCCCAGAACGGCGCCATAAAGCATTCAACCACCGCGAAGCGGGCTATGGGAGGCATTACCGGTCGACGCAGGCGAGTCGTATCCTCATCGTTGTCCTTGTTTCAAATCCTACCCATCAAGCCAAAGCCTCATCACCCACATTGCAGATGTCGGTTCGCATGCTAGCGCAGGGAATCAGCGTTGCCAATGGAGAACCACACCCACGTCCTTCCCAAGCCCAACCGCCTGAAACCAGATACGTGCGCCTAGACTGATAGTTGATCGGGGTGCACCGCATGGCATCAGTCAAAAGGATCCAACAATCATGAAGATCCGTCGTTGGATCCCCTTGGCGGGTTCGGTGCTGCTGGTGGCGCTGGCTGTGGCGGGGCTGGTGTGGACGCGGGATTTGGGCGAGGCGGACGAGGGTGCGGCCCCCAATCGCAACACCTGCCACTTCGACAAAAGCGGCCAGCTCCAAGACTGCGCCCCGGGTGCGCGTGGTGGATGAAAGCCCTTTGCAGACGGCGCGCAGTTTGGCGCCCTTCGCCATCACGCCGCAGGAGCAGCAGTTTTTCCTTCAGGCCGAACGGCTGGGCAACCATGCGGTGGATCTGGCCTACACCGACGCCCTGCTGATGGCCCTTGATTCGCCCCGGCCGCTGAGTCCCGAGGCCGTGCAATTGCAGGCCGCCAAGAAGAAGGCCGAAGCAGCGGTGGAAGCGGACCAGCACCGCATCACGCAACTGACGCGAGACATTCCCTTGGCCAAAGGCGCCGAGCAGGATTCGCTCGAGGATCAGCTCGATGTCGTGAAAGCCCAGTTGGAACTCGATCAGGACGATCTGGATGATGTGGCCGCGGAGTTGGAAGCCGCGGGCGGCGACCCCCAGGCCAAGGTCCGGCGGCTGAAGGCGGCCCACGAGGCGTCGGATCGCTCAGGGAAGATCGCGCTGCCCCCGGCCATGCCTTGGGTTGCCCCCACCGGCAGTTTGCTGAATAAAACCGGGCTCTGGTTCGACCTGAAACGCAAGTCCGCCAAACTCGCCCAGGCCCAATCCGAAGCCCGGGCGCGGGCCCAGCGCATGACCGACCGCCGCCCCAAATTGGTGGAGCGCGTTGAAAAAGGGCGGGAAGCCAGGGACGCGGTCAAGCAGAAGGCCCAGAATTTCGGTCAGAAGGGCCAGAAAGGCCAGACGTCGGAAGAAGGAACATCCAAGGAAGCCGCCAAGGCCACCGTCCACGCCCTTCGCCGCCACATGGCCGACCAGCGCCTGCTTTCGGACTTGGGGAAACGCATCCAGGACCAGAAGGAGCTCGGCGAAGTCTACGAGAACTGGATCACGCTCACCAAAATCCATTCCAGGGCGACGCTGCACAGCATCATGAAAACCGTGCTGCTCATCATGGTTTTGCTCCTGGCCATCCTGCTGGGGGGCCGCCTGATTGACCGGATCTTCATCCGGACCGAGGAAGACCGTGGTGGCACGAGCACGCCGGGCACCATCTTGAAATTCGTCTGGCGGGTCTTGGGCACCTTCACCATTTTATTCGTGATCGTGGGCATGCCCACCCAGACCAGCACCATCCTGGGTCTGGTCGGCGCGGGCCTGACGGTGGCCATGAAGGATTTCATCGTGGCCTTCTTCGGCTGGTTCGTCCTCATCGGCAAGAACGGGCTGCGGGTCGGCGACTGGGTGGAGATCAAGGGCGTCGGCGGCGAAGTGGTGGAAGTCGGGCTGCTGCGGACCGTGCTGCTGGAGACCGGGAACTGGAGCGACGCCGCCCATCCCACGGGCCGCCGCGTGACCTTCGCCAACAGCTTCGCCATCGAGGGGCATTTCTTCAATTTCTCCACCTCGGGCCAATGGATGTGGGACGAGGTGCGCGCCACCATTCCCGCCGGGCAGGATCCCTATCCCATCATCGCGAGCATCCAGAAACTGGTGGAGGAGCAGACCAAGGCCAACGCCGAGCTGGCGGAAACTGAATGGCAGCGCACCACCACCCGCTACCGGGTGCATGCCTTTTCCACGGTGCCGGGCATCCACTCCAGTCCACCAGCGAAGGCATCGAGATCCGCGTCCGCTACATCATCCAGGCCCATGAAAGCCATGAAACCCGCCGCCGCCTAAACCAGGCCGTGGTGGATCTGCTGCAAGGGAAGGGCGGGGAGGCCCCGGCACCCGAGGTGGGATGAAGGCGCTGACTTGTTTTTTTACTTCAATGCCTCAATCCCTCAATGCCTCAATCTCTCAATGCACATTCACGAAGACGGACTTCAATTCGGCTTCCCTGGTTCCATCCGTGAGCATGGTAGCGACCCCATTCTTCCAAATTGTGGGTACGTCCTTCGTCCCAACGAATATGGAACCTGCGGCAAAGATGTCGGCGCCGGATATGACCACGGAGTAGGCATAGGTGTATTGCGTTCCGTCGGTAAGGTACGAGGCGACGTTATTTTTCCATACGGTGGCGGTATCCTTGCCCCCGTGCAAGGAATTTCCTGTGAAATAGACATCGCTTCCAGACACGGTCACGGAGAACGCCATGCCATCCGCCAATCCATCCGTGAGGGAAGTGGCGATGCCATTTTTCCAGGCTTTGGCCACGAACTTTCCCCCAACGATTTCCCATCCGGCCACATAGACATCGCTTCCTGAAACGGCCACTGACATCGCACTGGAATTGTGGGTTCCATCCGCGAGTCGCGTGGCAGCGCCATTCTTCCAAACCGTAGCCACGGAGTTTGTCCCGTTGAATTCATAGCCCGCAACGTAGACATCGCCTGCTGAAACGATCACGGAGTTGGCGCCGGCGGTATTGATTCCATTTGTGAGTGAAGCTGGGACGCCGTTCTTCCAGACTTTGGCCACCTGTACCGTGCCATTGGATTCCTCTCCAGCGACGTACACATCGGTCCCTGATATCACGACGGATCTGGCGACAGACCCATCCAACCCCGTAGTCATGGGGAGAGCCACACCGTTTTTCCAGAGCTTCGCAATTGATCTGAATCCATTGGATTCAGACCCGGCGACATACACGTCGATTCCGGACACCGCCACGGAGGATGCACTGGCCCCCTGGGTCCCGTCTGTGAGCGAGGTCGCCACACCGTTCTTCCATACCTTGGCCACATTCTTTGTCCCGTTGAATTCATATCCTGCGGCATAGACATCGGTGACGAGGGCGGGCAGGACGGTTACGGTCAGGATTGCCGTGGCGCTGCCGCCGGTGTTGGTGGCGGTGACGGTATAGGCTGCGGTGGCGGCGGGCGCCGAAGGTGTTCCCGCCAGGATGCCGGTGCCCGTGTTCAAGCCAAGCCCCGCGGGCAGCGTCGGAGAAACAGTGTAGGAAACAACCGCACCGCCACTGGCGCTGGGGGTGATGGGCGTGATGGCCGATCCGACCCGGTAGGTCAACGGGCTCGTGGAATAAACCAGGTTGGTGGGTGCGGCCACCGCTGGCATGCCATTGCCGTTGCTGGTGCTCCCGGAACTGCAAGCCAGAAGGATCACCAGGCTCGTGACGGATAGAACGCACATTAAGAAAGAATGCAAAATCCGGCGCATCAGATCTCCTTTTTCCCGTTTATAAATTTATAGAGTCTCAGTCACGATAGTTGTTGTTTCCTGGAAAAACAATGATTCTCTTCGCCGTTCGGGAGCACCCAAGTCCTCTTCCTAGCTGGCGCGATCCCACCCCAGACAATCGTTGGCTTCAAAGCAGGAGGCCGGTAGTTCTCCCTTGGCTCGCCCGTGCGATAAAAAGGGCCATGGGAATGCCACCATTTCAACAGGTCTAGATTGCGGTCGCCAATGCCTCTGATAAGCCGTCAGAGGGCTTGTTCGAACGGACCTACCGTTTCAAGCACCCCTGCTCCAATTGGGAGAGTGCGCCGACCCTACGCAAGGTTGACCACGATCACACACCGTTCGAGGTGAATCCTCGCCACTCTGGTCTAGCGTATGTCCATCGAGGAGGTTCCGTGAACCCGCAATCCATGCCGATCGATACCGGCAACACTGCCTTCATGCTGCTTTGTTGCAGCTTGGTCATGCTCATGACCCCGGGCCTCGCCTTCTTCTACGGCGGCCTGGTGGGACGCAAGAACGTGCTGGCCATCATGATCCAGAGCTTTGTCAGCCTCGGCTGGACGACGGTGCTATGGTTCGCGTTTGGCTACTCCATGTGCTTCGGCCCCTCCTGGCACGGCATCATTGGCAACCCTTTCCATTACGCCTTCCTTCAGAACATCAGCCTGACCAGCATGTTCACGCTGGGGGGATCCACGGCGGGCATTCCCTTGATCGTGCATGTCGCGTACCAGATGATGTTCGCGATCATCACACCGGCCCTCATCACCGGCGCGTTCGCGAACCGCGTGACCTTCAAAGCGTACATGCTCTTCCTGACCGGTTGGCTCATCTTTGTGTACTTCCCCTTCTGCCACATGGTCTGGCATCCCGAAGGCATCCTGGCCAAATGGGGCGTGCTTGATTTCGCAGGCGGCATCGTGGTGCACAACACTGCCGGTTTCGCGGCCCTGGCGTCAATCCTCTACATCGGCAAGCGTAAGGTCGTCGAGAACGAACCCCACAGCATTCCCCTCATCGCCTTGGGCACTGGGCTGCTCTGGTTCGGCTGGTACGGCTTCAATGCCGGCTCTGAATTCCGCGTGGATTCCATCACCGCTTCCGCCTTCCTGAATACGGATATCGCCGCATCGTTCGCCGCTGCCACCTGGCTCTTCGTCGAGTGGTCCAACGCCAAGCAACCCAAGTTCGTGGGCTTGCTCACGGGTGCGGTGGCAGGTCTCGCCACCATCACCCCCGCCGCGGGATTCGTCTCACCGGCTGTGGCGGCTCTGATCGGCATCCTGGCTGGCGTGATCTGCTATCACGCCGTGGCTCTCAAGAACAAGCTGGGCTGGGATGACGCGCTGGATGTCTGGGGCGTGCATGGCGTGGGTGGTTTGATCGGCGTCGTCTTCTTGGGCATGTTCGGTTCCACGCTATGGAATCCCAATGGCGCCAATGGGCTCTTCTACGGTGGCTCCGGATTCTTCGTCAAGCAGCTCGTCGCGGTCCTTATATCCTCAGTGTGGGCCTTCGCCTTCACCTACGGCATGCTCTGGCTCATCAACTGCATCACCCCGGTCCGCGTGGAGGAAGCGGATGAACAAAGGGGGTTGGATGCGGGGCTGCATGGCGAAGAAGCCTACCCCCAGGGACTCTGATCCAACCCATTTTCCCGTTCCGGCACGCCTTAGGATGTGTGCTGTAACGCTGCCTTGATTCCCTTCTGAGAGGTTTGGGTTTCTATGTGTTTTCTGTTCCGATTTTCCACCGCAGCTATGCTTGGCACGGCTCTTCTAGCTCAGGCTCCGGCCTCATCGCCGTCTCAACCGGGCCTGAAATGGCGCGGCTCCATTTGGGCTTCGGCCCTTACCCAGAACCGCGAAAGCGCTGACGGTACTCTTGTCTTCCGTCCTGTCGAGGCAGGCCCAAGCCAATTCACGCTGGATGGCGTGATGTTCGGCGCGGATGCCACCTTCGCCAAAGGCTGGTCGGCCAAGTTCACCTTGCTGGCGGGTCAGGTTGGGAAGGTCGTGCAGACCACTACCGGCGATACCGGAACCGTGGCGGCCGTGGAGGCCATGGTCACCTGGACGGGGGAACGGGACACCCTCCGGGTGGGCCGGATGATCACCTTCATCGGGATGGAGTTCCTGGATGGATCCCAGGACATCACCGCCAGCCGGGGCCTGCTTTACACCTTCACGGATCCGTTCGGGCAGGTGGGCGTGAATTGGCACCATGCCTTCAATGCCACCTGGAGTAGCGATGTCTGGGCCTTCAATGGTGAGGACCGCATCAAGGACAACAATCACGGCAAGACGGTCGGTTTGGGTCTCACCTATAACCATTCTGGTTCGGCGGAGAGGTATCTTTCCATCCATGCCTATCGGGGTCCCGAACAGGATGGCCTGGGCAGCGCGGCGAATACCGGTGCCGAAGGCCGTCAACGTGAACGAGTGTGCGCGATGGGGCAATGGATCTGGGGGAAGTCCACCCTGCAAGGCGAGGTTTCACTGGGCCGAGAGCAATTCGCCGCGGCGGCCATCCTTGGCGCAACGGGACCTGTGGATGCCAGCTGGAAAGGATTTGGGCTCATCTACAGATACGAACTAGCCAATGGCATCAGCCTCTTCGCTCGGGCTGAGCACTTGTCAGACGAGCATGGAGTCCGGCTCTCCGCGGACACCTCCATCCGGACAACACTGGGATTGGACGGGCAAGGCACGTCCTTCTTGGGGCGTCTCGGGGCAGGGCTCAAAGCGCAGTCCTTCGCCGCAGGTGTAGAGAAGAAGCACGGACCCGCCTTCGCGCGGGTCGAAGTGCGGCGTGACCAGCTCAACCGTGATCTGACCGATGCCAAGGGCGACCGATTCAAGGATGGTGTCTCAGGAACAGTCAGCCTTGGCGCCAGCTTCTGACCCTTCCTGAACTCTGCCCCATCAAGTGGGATTGAAGTCCGGGGTGTGCGCAAGGGCACCACCGCCACCGGGGGAAGCGCTTTATGATGGGACCGGGAGGCGCCATGGCCGGTAGGGAATGGCTCCACGGTGGTCTCAGCAGTGGTCTCACCGAGGCCCAAGCCGCGGCGCGCCTCGCGGAGGATGGACCCAATGTGCTGCCCTCCGCCGAGCCCCGGCATTGGTTTGGGCTTTTGATGGACGTGCTTTCGGAGCCCATGCTGCTCCTGCTGCTGGGCGCGGGGGCGATCTATCTGCTCCTTGGGGATCTGGGCGAAGCCATCGCGATGCTCTTCTTCGTCAATGTCATCGTGGTCATCGCTTTTCAGCAGGAGCGCCGCACCCAGCGGGCTCTGGAGGCTCTCCGGGATCTTTCCGCGCCGCGGGCCGAGGTCATCCGCGATGGCGAAACCCGCCGGATTCCTGGCGCCGAGGTGGTGCGGGGGGACCTCGTGATCCTGCGGGAAGGGGATCGTATTCCTGCTGATGGCCGCCTTCTGACCGGTGTGCTGATGGTGGACGAGTCCCTGCTCACCGGCGAGGCTGGCGCCATCCCGAAACGGCCCAGGGTGGAAGAGGTGGAAGAGACGGGCGCTGGAACCGAGGACGCATGCCTGGTCCACGCGGGCACCTTGGTGGCCCAGGGCCTTGGGCAAGCAGAGATCGCCGCCACCGGCATCCGCACGCGCATGGGCGGCATCGGCCGGATGCTTTCGGAAACCACCGTGCTGCCCTCGCCTTTGCAGCAGGCTTCCCGGCGGCTGGTGCGTTTGTGGGCGGCTGCGGGAACGGGACTGGCCATGGCAGTGGTGCTCCTTTCATGGCTCTGGGCCGGGCGGGAGCTGTTGCCCAGCGTTCTGGCGGGGCTGGCCTTGGCCATGGCCATCCTGCCGGAAGAAATCCCCGTGGTGCTGTCGGTCTTCCTGGCGATGGGAGCCTGGCGCATGAGCGCCAAGGGCGTCCTGGCCCGCCAGGTCCCGGCGGTGGAAGCGCTCGGAGCCATCACCTGCCTGGCGGTGGACAAGACGGGCACGCTGACCCAGAACCGGATGGAGGTCGCGGAGCTCTTTGTGCCGGACCAGTTTCTGGTGGCTGCCGCGAAGCAGGACCTGCCTGAGGGCTTCCACACCCTGGTGGAGTTCAGCGTCCTGGCGACGCCGCTGGACCCTTTCGATCCGATGGAAAAGGCTCTCCAGACCTTTGCGGATGCCACCCTCGACGGCACCGAGCACCTCCACGAGGATTGGGCGCCTGCGAAGGCCTATGAGCTTTCCGCGGACATCCTCGCGATGACCCATGTCTATGAGGACGGCGCACCGGACCACCACCTTCTGGCGGCCAAGGGGGCTCCCGAGGCCATCCTTGATCTGTGCCATCTGGACGGCGCTGAATTGAACCTTTTGCTCGCCCGCGCGGAGACCATGGCGGCCCGCGGCCTGAGGGTGCTTGGCGTGGCCCGGGGCAACCATGAAGGTGAAGGCCTGCCCGCCAGCCAACACGATTTCGCGTTTGAGTTCCTCGGCCTCATCGGCCTTGAGGACCCCCTCCGGCCGGAGGTGCCTAAGGCCCTGGAAGCCTGCCGCGGCGCAGGCATCCGCGTGCTGATGATGACCGGCGACCATCCCGCCACGGCCCTGGCCATCGCTGGGAAGCTGGGCCTGCCCCTGCCAGTGCCGCCACTGACCGGCGACGAGGTGGAGACCCTCGGCGAAGCAGCCTTGAAGGAACGTCTTGCCTTGGCCACGGTCTGCGCACGGCTGCGGCCGGAGCAGAAGTTGCGGCTGGTGAAGGCCCTCCAGGCAGCGGGCGAAGTGGTGGCCATGACCGGCGACGGCGTGAACGATGCGCCCGCCCTCAAGGCCGCCCAGGTGGGTGTGGCCATGGGCGCCCGGGGCACGGATGTGGCGCGGGAGACCGCGGACCTGGTGCTGGTGGACGACAGCTTCGCGAGCCTGGTGGAAGGCGTGCGCATGGGCCGCCGCATCTACACCGGCCTGGCCCGCTCGGCGCGCTTCGTGTATGCGGTGCATCTCCCCGTGCTGGGCCTGGTGCTGGTGCCATTGCTGCTGAAGTGGCCGCCCTTCCTGCTGCCCCTGCACATCGTCCTTCTGGAACTTCTCATTGATCCCGCCTGCACGCTCGTTCTGGAGGCGGAGCCCGAATCTCCGGGCCTCATGGACCGTCCTCCGCGGCCCACCACCGAAACGCCCTTTGGCTGGGATTCCTTGCGGGATGGGCTGCTGCAGGGTCTGGGAGTGGTGGTGGCCCTCGTACTCCTCGCGGCTTGGTGCGAAGCCAGGGGGCTCGATATTCCTGTAGCCCGGGGCGCTCTCATGCCGTCCCTGCTATTGGGTGCCTTCGCCCTGGTGCTCAGTGTGCGCAGGGAAGGTCTGGGTCCAGTGCGGGCGCTATGGATCCCCAATCCTCTGCTCCATTGGATGGGCGTCGGCCTTGCCGCCTTGCTGACCCTGATGCTGGCGGTGCCCGGCATCCGCAGTCTGCTGGGTATCGTGGTTCCTCACGGCGCCACGCTGCTGGCGGCATCGGCCACCGTGGCCGGCATCCTGCTCTGGCTGGAATTCTGGGCCATCCTTGCGCGGCGGCGCCTGATCCGGCCCTGAGAGACACATCACTCGGCATCTGCCGTGGCCGCAATACCGTTCACTTTGGAGAAAAAGTAGCCACGAAGAGACACGAATAGGACTCGAAGACTTTCATTCGTGCCCTTCGTGTGGCTTCGTGGCTGATTTAACTGAACGGTATTGGCCCCAGCCGGGGGCGCGCCACGCACGGAGGGCATGGCCTTTCTGGCCCGGCAGGCCTTTCGGGTCTCACGGGTTGAGCACGAACCAGTTCGGGAAGGCGCCGGCCGAGGTGAATGTCTCTCCTGAACAGGAGAGTGGATCACCGTCGCGGGTGGTGCGGGAGAGGATGAAGTTGCCACGGGCTTTCGCGCCACGGGCGAGGTAGGACGCGAAAAGCGTATCGCTCACCACGTCGAACCAGGAGACGTAGCGCAAGCCGTACGGTGTTTGGACACGCACGGCGATGTCGAAGTCGTGGGCTATCTCAGCAAGGTCTGGATACTCAAGGCGCGCGTGCCCGATGGGGTCGCTGGCGGCGAGGACGGCGCCCGGCACGATCGCCGTGGAAGCAAGGTCAATGTGAAAGAGGATGAACGTGACCTCGGGATGGAGGGTCGAGCGGATTTGGATCTGCTTGTTCTGGAGGCCGATGCTCGCGCCATGACCCTCTGGATCAACGCGGAGCACGATTCCGTTCACGGGGGAGCGGACGGGGACAGTCCCATTCACGCGGAAGGCGGGGAAGGGCGCGAAGTAGTGCTTCATGCTGCGGCAGGTTTCGCAGCCGTCGGAGTAGTCATGGCCGGCGGCCGAGCGGAAAAGGGAGATCTCCTGGATCTTTGCCAGGTCTGTGAAATCCGTATCCACGAATCGGAGTGTTGTTGGGGCGTCGCACGCGCGCACAGTCCGGGACAAGCGTAGACGGTTCCATCCGCCACGCGCGGTACTCCCCGGGAGGCCACGGTCCCGACGAGGTTGGCGCCAACCGGATGGCCGGTGAGCACGACGAGTTCTCCCCCACCGAAGTCGAACGTGATAGTCAAGATCCCGGCGATGTATTCCCCCGCTCCATGGGGCCACCGTGGGTTGCAGGAGACCTCCGCCGTGACCACGGTCCCTGATTGGACGAGCTGCATCGGCATCACCTGATCGTCCAGATCGCCCGCCAGGAGCGCGAAGGACCACTGTCCCGTGAGATTCGGGGATTCCACTATCACGTGGAGAGTTCCTTCGGTGGACGCTGCACCCCTGCTGTCCGTGGCGACCACCTGCAACAGGAAGGTCCCTGCAGCCGCAGATGCGAAGTTCAGCGTGCTGCCCGAGATGGTGGCTCCGCTGGTGCTTGTGGTGTAGGTGATAGCATCCCCTTCAGGGTCCGTGGAAAGCAGGGTGTAGGCGCCGACCTGCCCCACGTTCAGGGTTGCGGGACCACTGATTACTGGCGCGCTTGGGGCGGCGTTGCTAACAGCAGTCACCGTCACCGCGGCCGTCGCGGGTGTTCCGGTCCCCGTAACCGTAAGAATAAAGGTTCGGGTCGTGGAGAGGACTCCGGTTGAAATGGGGACCCCGCTGGGGACTGGTCCAATCCCCTGATCAATGGTTCCAGAGCCGTTGGAAAACACTGCCTTCAGCGTCGTGCTGGTCCCGGCGGGGATGGAAGCCTGGGATGAGGTGAAGCTGCTGATGGATGGCGCCGGCACGGGAGGATCCGAGGGCGTTCCACCGCCTCCGCAGAAGGTCAATCCAAGGGCGAGAAGTGCACCCAGAATCATAGAAGGGCAGCGGGGATAGCGGGAGAATCGCATCACTCACCTCGAATATCGAATCCGGAAAACGTCCATCGTGATGTTGCGAATTTTGTGAATAGCAAATTCAATCGCCCCAACGAGGGGAACGATGGGGGTGTCGGGATTCCGGGTTGTCAACACGTGAGTGCGCCAATCATACCCACCTGGAAGCCTGCTGGGCGGCGATTGATTCTTGAGCCCGGCTGGCCGGGACAGCAAATGCGGCAACGATCCCATTGCCTTGATAGACTCATCTGGTCGGGAACAGCCCAACGGGTTTGCGATCGAAAATGGGATCGCCTGGAGAGTCGCGTGTTTGGAAAGACAACGGAAGGTAGCACTGGACGCCTTGTGCAGTTATGCGCAGGGTATTTCCTGTTCTATGTGGCCACGGGGCTCATCGTGAAATTCTTCACGGGCAGCGTGGACGGCGCCGCGCCGCGCATGAACGACATGGCCTTCCTGGCCTACAACACCTTCGGGGCCAACCTCACCTGCCTGATCCCCGTGCTGGTGCTGGGCTGGTGGCGGATGGACAGCATCCGGCCCATCCGCGTGGGCCCCTGGGAGATCCCATCGGAATTGCTGTACATCGTTCCCAGCGGCGTCTGCACCGCGATCGTGATTCCGACCACCACGCTGATGTACACCCTGCCGATCTCCGTGATGGTGGCCATGGTCATCATGCGGGCCAGCGTCATCGTCATCGGCCGCGTGGTGGATGGCGTGCAGATCGCGCAGGGAATTCTCACCAAAAAGGTCTACTGGGAGGAGAACGCCGCTGTGGCCTTCGCGGTGCTGGCGGCCAGCATCGAGCTGATGGGCGGCAATGGCGGGAGCTTCGACTTCATCCACAACCGCGCGGCCATGATCATCCTGACGAGCTACATCGTCGCCTACGCCATCCGCATCTACATCATGAACTACTACAAGAACACCCGGCCCAAGGGCGTGCCCTTGAACAACCGCGCCTTCTTCGCCACCGAGCAGATCGCGGCCTCCATCACCATGGTCGCCATCGCCTGCTTCGTATTCTTCTCCCCGCGCTTCATCCAGAGCTGGGGAGAGCTGAACCAGGTCGCGGGATTCGTTTCCGCCATCCAGTCGCCCTTGCCCACGTGGATGTGGGCCTCGCTGTCCGGCGTGGCCTTCGGCATCGTGGCTTTCTTCAGCGTCTTCATCTTCATGTTCAAAGGCCGCACCGCCACGTTCACCGGCCTGGTGAACCGGCTCACGTCCCTGGTGGCGGGCACCACCGCCACGCTGCTGGGCTGGGTTTTCTTCGGCAGCAAATTCCCAACCTTGCAGAACTGGGTGAGCCTCGGTTTCGTGCTGGTGGCTGTGGCCTTCCTGACCCGCGCCGAACGCAAGCGGGCCGAGGAACTCAAGGCGGCCAGGGAAATCTGATCCATTGCTGGATTTATTCAGACGGATTACCGCCAGATTTCCCTTTGTCTCGCGTATCGGCGGTGGGTTGTTTTCTACACGATTGAAAGGGACTCGGCATTAAAGAGGTCGCAGCTGCTCGCTGAGGGAACGGGTCTTTTCCGTAAGCACCGTTCCAGTGTGAAGGGTGGACTTTGACTCGATGAGCAGGACGTGGCATTCCTCCTCTGCGATCGGATTGTGCCGGACACCTTTGGGGACGACGAACATCTCTCCTTCCGCAAGATCCACCGGGCCGTCTTCCAGTTCGATGCGGAGGGACCCTTTGAGGACGAGGAACAGCTCATCTTCACGCTCGTGGCTGTGCCAGGCCAAAGCTCCATGGAGCTTGGCGGCCTTGACGTAGACATTCTCGATTTCGGCGATGACGCGGGGCGACCAGAGTTCCGCGAGGGCCGCGGCGACGCGCTGCGGAGAGGTGACGGGGTTCATGCGATCTCCTTGGAGGCGAGGGGGGCCGAGACGGAGGGCAGCGCCCCGTAGGTCATCCGCCGCCAAAGCCATTCGGCGGGGCCCATGGGAAAGCGGGCGAGCCAGGCGTGGCTGCTCCAGGCCTGCAGGGCGAAGAAGGCGGTCCCGCCGAGGATGCACGCACTGACGGACACTTGGCCATAGAGCCCCAAGCCGTAGCCGTTGAACACGAGGGTGCAGACTACGGACTGAAGCAGGTACTGGGTGAGGGCCATGCGGCCCAGGGGCGCGAGTAGACCCAGCCTTGCGCGCCACCAAGGCCGCCGCAGGAGGAGCAGGATGCCCGCGGCGTAGCCGACGGTGAGGGCGGGCCGGGCAAAGAATGCGGTCAGCTTGATCAGCACACGGAAGGGCCGCGGAATCCCAGCCACCGCCGCGTGCAGCGCTTCCTGGGGCACCAGGTTGGCTAGGAACCCCAGGAGGAAGCAGCTGTAGAACAGAAGGCGCAACGCGCGCAGATGCTTTTCGGGTTGTGCGAGGAAGCCCTTCTTCCAGAAATACACGCCCAGGATGAAGAAGGGCAGCAGTGCGGGAAGCCGGTTTGTCAGCCGCATGGGTCCGATGACATGCAGCATCTCCCAGCTCCGGAATTCCAAGGCCTCGAACCAGGAACCTGCGCCGTAGTGCTGCAGCCCCATTCGGTAGAAACCCGCCGGATCCTGCTCCAGTCGTCCGAGCAGCGGCAGGAAGGGCAGGGCGATGAGCAGGGAGACGAGGAGGAGCAGGGGGATGGACCAGAGGATCCGGCCAGGGCGGAGCCGGAGGAAGGGCAGCACCATGAGGCTGATCAGGGCGTAGTCCAGCAGGATGTCCACGTTCCAGAGCAGGAAGCTGTGGGCCAGGCCGAAGAGGGCCAGGGCGCCCACTCGGCGCAGGGCGAAGGCCGTGTAGGCGCGCCCCGACCGATCGGCGCTTTCCAGCTGGATGGCGAGGCCCACGCCGAAGAGCAGCCCCAGAAGCGCGGCCGCCTTGCCTTCCAGGAAGGTGTGGCGGAGGAAGGACAGGACCTCTCCTCCCCAGCCCATGGGATAGAGCAGCTTGGCTTGCAGGGCCCAGCTGGCGCCGCTGAACTCGTCGAGATTCACGAGAAGCACCCCCAGGAGGGCCAGCCCCCGCAGTACGTCCAGCGCGAGGAGGCGCGCGCCCGGGGCGACGGGCTGGAGATTCTGGTCGATGAGGGTCAAGACGCCTCCAGGGTTGCGGCGGCCCCGACCCTCCATGGGGGGAATGGGGACGCAATGGTTTGGGCTTCGGGGAGGGGCCTAGCGGGAGGCCACCGGAGTACGGCGTTTCACGGAGGTTCTTGCCGGTGGACCGAGCAGCAGGGCGGCCAGGCGCTTGGCCCGGAAGGCGGGTTCGGCCGATCCTTCACGGACCGCTGAAACGACCGCGCCGTCGAAGAGTTGCAGCAGGTCCGGCGCATATTCATCGCTGAAGCCAGCGTCCCGGAGCAGGCGCGCGAGGTAATCCTGGAACAGCGCCTTGTGTTTCGCTGAAGCCTGGTGGACCAGGTCTTCCCGGTTCGGGATCTCGGCCATCGTGTTGATGAACGCGCAGCCGCGGTAATCCTGGGTGGCGAAGCGCAGGGCCAGCGCATCAAACACCGCAAGAGGCCGATCCATGGGCTCCGGAGCCAGTCGAATGACCTCCGTTTCGAACCAACTCCTGATTTGCTCGTCCCGCTGCTCCAGGAAGGCCAGCACCAGGCCTTCCTTCGATTTGAAATGGCGATAGAAGCTCATGCGCGCGACTTCGGCCTGGGCGATGATCGCGTCCACGCCCACCGCCTGGATCCCCTTTTTGTAGAAAAGGTTTGAGGCCACCTCAAGAATCCGTTCCCGCACCTGGCTCATGATTGGTTCTCTCCGAAATGAAAAGATATAGAACGATCGGTCTCATTTCAAGAAAAACCTTCGGACGGGACACTTGTGGGCCTCGATCCTTAGCTCATCGAAGAGCAAGGCTCGGTTGAAGGATCGATAAAAGGAACTGTTTCATTTGACTAGGTCCACCCGAAGCGGTTTCGGCCCGGAACTAAGTCCAGAGGCCCGGAATCCACAGCGGGTCTGTGGTGACCCAGGCACCTTTTTTACGTCATTTTGAAAAGTCCGTCATCTCCCGGCGCTCAGCTGATCGAAGGCGGCTTTCAGTTCGTCGTGGATGGCCTGCACATCGGACTGCTTCCATAGTTTGTGATCCTCCCGGACGAAGGTGGTGAGGTCCTTCCGGTTGTCGAAACGAGCCACGGGGAGGTGGTAAACCTTCGTCGCGTAACGGTCGCCTTCCTGAATGATGCGCTCGACGCGGATGGTGCCGGGGCGGTCGCTCTTATCCATCTGCTCCGACTGTTCTATGAGCCAGGCCATGTCATCACAGCCGTACTGGCCCAACATCACTTCCATGGGCACGCTGTGGTTGAGGATGCTGCCTTGGCCGTCGGGGCGGCCGCGTTCGATGTTCTTCCGGCGGCTTTCGGCGGGATCCACCCACACATAAAGCACGACGGCCTTCTCCAGGATGGCGGGAGACAGCGTCTGGAACGCCGAGTCGTAGCCATGGGGCGGCGTCAGCGGGAAGGCCGATCCGTGGGCGCCTCCCCGGGCGGCCTCGATGACCAAGGTGCGGCCGGTCTTGTCCTGGGCGTTCTGACGGTTGAGCACATCCAATTCCGCGCGGCACTCGGCTTCCAGAACTTCGGCCATTCGCACTCGGATGCGGTGAGGGACCTCGCCCAGGGGCTGGGACAAACCAACCCGCGCGTGGGCCGCATCAAGCCGGTCGAACAGGTGCTGCGCGGCGCTGGGAACCTCGATCTGGCGGCTGGCCATGAGGTCGGCGTAATCTTCGTTCAGTAATTCGATGAGGACAGCCCAGGTCCAATCATCAATGAAGGGGCGGTTCGACCCGCGGTAGTAGGCGTAGTCGAGGCCATTAGCCTTCAGCTCGTCGTCGATGCGATGCATCAAGTGGACGTAGGGATAGTCGTCCAGCTGAAGGGTAGGCCCCATGTGGAAATCGTTCCGGCATTGATCCGGCGTGAGGCTGGCCAGGTAGCGGCGCACCTCCGATTTGCCCGAGGCGGGCAGGCTGAAGAGGAGGATGGTATCGAGAAGTTGGCTCATGTAATTCATCCTAATGTTATTCCGTCAATTCAGCCACGAAGCCGCACGAAGGGCACGAATAGAGAAATTCGTGTGTTGTTCGTGTCTCTTCGTGGCTTCCATCGCTTCAAGGTTCATCATCCGCATTGCAGGTGGCGGGCCACTAGCTGGCGCAGGGAATCGGCGTTGCCGAAGAGTTTCTCGCTCATGTTCAGATCGTCGAAGGCCTGGAGATTCTGGACGAGGGAATCAATGAGCCCCGCTGGGAACACGCCGCCCTCTTCATAGCGGGCGCGATCGCGCTTCAGGCAATCGCCTGCTTCGAAACAGGAGGCTGGGAGCTGCCTGAGTCCCTGCACCTTCGAGGCGTCCGCCCGCACGAAAAGCTGCTCGGCCACCTTCAACGCCTCGGGGTGTTCCAGGCCGTACCGCGCGGCCACCGCCAGGCCCGCCAGGAGCAGGTGGATGTTGACGGACCCATCAGGGCTGCGGATCTCCACGGTCTGATTGTTTTCGAATCGTCCCGTTCCGGGTGCTTCAAGCGGGTTGGCGTCGCGCTGCATCTTGTCGCCCACGCCCACCCAGCCCAGGGGCACGCGCACCAGCACCGAACGGTTCCGATCGCCCCAGCAGATGCTTGTGGGCGCCTCCTGGTGCGGCACCAGGCGCAGGAAGGAGGTTGGGACGGTGTTGCCGAAGGCCGTGAGGGATTCGGAACACATCAGGTAGCCCGCGATCACTTTTTTGGCGGTGTCCGTCAAACCCTTCTCATCGGCCATCAGGTTCACGCCATCCTTCACCAGGCGGCTGTGGATATGGAGGCCGCTGCCAGCTTGGCCCACGATGATCTTGGGGGCGAAGGTGACTTCCAGACCATGTTTGTAGGCCACTTCCCGCAGGGCCCATTTGGCCGCCACCAGCTGGTCCGCGGCGTCCTCGATGGGCACCGGCAGGAACTCGATCTCGTGTTGCACCATCTCCATATCGTTGGCGATGATGTTGCCGACTTCGGCGTGGCCGTACTTGATCATGCCGCCCATCTCGCTGATGACCTGCATGGCCTCGCGCCGCACCAGGCCCCACTTCGAGAAGGGGTGGGATTCGTGGTAGCCCTTCTGCTCCACGATGGGGTAGATGCGGTCCACTTCTGAAAAAAGGTAGTATTCCAGCTCGCCCAGGGCTTCCAGCGTGGCGCCGGTCTTCGCCTGCAACTCGCGCTGGGCCTTGCGCAGGATGAATTCCGGCGCGCTTTCCAGCGGATCGCCCTGGTTGTTGTAGAACGAGCAGATGAAGTCGAGGGTGGGCACTTGGCTGAAGGGATTCACGAAGGCTGTGCGGTACCGCGGCACCACATAGAGATCGCTGGAGTCCGCGGAGACGAAGGAGAAGAGGCTGGAGCCATCCACCCGCTCGCCCATGGACAGCACTTTGTCGAGATGCGCCTTGCTGTTGATGACGAAGTTCAATTTCTTGAGGCGCCCATCCCCCGCCACGTAGCGGAAATTGAACATG
Source organism: Holophagaceae bacterium (assembly GCA_016722505.1). Lineage (GTDB taxonomy): Bacteria > Acidobacteriota > Holophagae > Holophagales > Holophagaceae > JANXPB01. The sequence continues at coordinate 246,760 of JADKJH010000001.1, read as the reverse complement.
CGGATATCGTTCTCTTGAATGTACCGGATGATGTCCTGCTTCGTGAACTCTGCCGCAGGCTTTCCCAAGGCGCGCACGAGCTTGTTGGGGCTGAGGGCGATGGCATCATTCATTTGCGGCTCCGTCTTCATCTGCGACTCAAGATATTAGGGTCGCACCAAGCAGCTGGTACACACCCTTCGCAGGCCCCATCTTTGCACGCAGAAGAGCCGCGCTGGGTACCGTCAGTCCATTCCAGATGCCGTTCAGCCTGGTGTGGCAGCTATCGGATTATTGGATTCACATCGGATTTTCACCTTCGAAAATACGATGGGGTAAGGGCTAGGTAAGGTCTCTCCGCGGCGCTTGGAAATGTGACATTTATTTCACTGTTCTTAAGCAACTATTGGGAGATTCTATAAATTCTGCCTTTGATCTGAGTCATCAAAATTTTGGAGCATCTATGAATCTTTTCCGGCGGTGTCTGTCCTTATTTGCATTGGCATTGTTGCCCGTGGCTCCTTTAGCGTCCCAAGTGCCCTTGGCTCCAGGCGTGAGCATCGCCCACCCCGACCACCACGAGTTCGAAGCGGCTCTGTGGGCTCCCTTCCTGGGTGAGCAGGGTGAAGCACGAACATTGAAGGTTGGCTTCGGATTCGTGGACGCAGAAACCATGACCGTAGGCTCTTGGCGCCTGGAGCTGGTGGACGCCAAAGGTCTCGTGCGCAGGATATGGCATGGCGAAACTTTCCTGGTGAGCGGCGCTGGAACCCAGCGCATCGCTTGGGACGGCGCAGACGCTGCGGGCCGTCCTTTGGAGCACGGATTCTACACATTGCGTCTGACCGCCAAACCCACGGCCCAGGCGGCCTACCGGCAATATCCCAATGGGAGCCAGATCGACCGTGTGGAAGCCCAGCTCGCGGCGAACACGGAGGAAGTCGACACCCAAGACACACCTATCTGCATCGGCCCCGTTCCACGCCTCAAGGTGCGCGCCCTCGACATGCCCGTCAGCGGGGCTCTGGCGCCCGGTTCGGCTCCGGCCCCGGCCTCGCTGCCCTACACGATCTACCTTGGCAACCTGCACAGCCAGACCAACCATTCCGATGGCGGTGTGGTGGTCACAAGCTGCACCGGCGGTGAGAACCCCCAATCGGGAACCCAGGGGCCTGCGCAGGCCTACGAAATGATGCGAGTGGCCGCGGGTGGGGATTTCCTTGCGGCCACCGAGCATAACCACATGTACGACGGGTCCACTGGGACCGGCGACCTGGACCCGGCCATTCCCAAGGCCTTATTCGACTCTGGCGTATCGGCGGCCTCGGCCTACCGGACGGCGAATCCAACCTTCATGGCCACCTACGGTGTGGAGTGGGGTGTCATCGCCAACGGAGGCCACCTGAACATCTTCAATCCCGATGGTCTGCCCACCTGGGAATTCAATACCTCGGGCCAACTCATGGGCCACTTCAACACCCCCAAGAACGACTACCCGGCCCTCTACCTCACCATGCAGTCCCGCAATTGGGTGGGCCAGTTCAATCATCCCAAGACCAGCCAGTTCAACAACCTGACCTACACGGCGGCCGGCGACGAAGTGGTTGCGTTGTGCGAAGTGTCCAACAGCGGCGCTTTCTCCACCAGCCTCACGGAAAGCGATCCATTCCTCAGTAATTTTGAGATCCCATTCAACGCATTTTTGGAGAAGGGCTTCCATGTCTCGCCCACCTCGAACCAAGACAACCATTGCGCCAACTGGGGTCTGAGCAACATCAATAGGACCGGCCTCCTCATCCCGAACGGAACGCCCTGGACTCTGACGGCCATGTTGGACGCCATCCGCGCCCGGCGCACCTTCGCCACCCACGACAAGGGCAGCCAGATCGTGCTGACCACGTCCGCTGGAGCGATGATGGGCGACCGCATCAACAACACCGGCAGCCTGACCCTGCAGGTGCATTACGCCACCGTGACACCCGGCCGCAGCGCCAGCCGCATCCAAATTTTCGAAGGTATCCCTGGCATAGCACTCTCGACGGTGCAGATGATTGAAGGCACTGATACCGCCACGATCACACCCGCTGCCGGAAACCACTACTACTACGCCAAGATCACCCAGGACGATGGACGCTTCCTTTGGTCCGCGCCCATCTGGGTGAATCAGGCCGCAAGCGCAGTGGCCGCCAACATTACCCAACCCGCCACGAATACGACGGTGCTGGACGGTGCGACCGTGAACTTCACTGGAACCGCCACCACCACGCATACCGCCATCACTGGGCATAGCTGGAATTTCGGCGATGGCAGCCCTGTCGTGACCGGGACAGCGACTCCCAGCCACACATTCAACAATGCCACCGGCTCACCAGTGCTCTTCACGGTCACCTACACCGCGACCGATGATGCCGCCGCCACGGGCTCAGCCACACGGCTCATCACCGTGCAGCCCTTCGGCGTGACGAACACCCCCCCCACCATCAGCGACATCCCCAACCAGAGCACGCTGAAAGACATACCCGTCAACAACCTGGGTTTCTCCATCGGAGACGCAGAGACCAACGCGAACCTGCTCACGGTTACGGGCTCATCCAACAACCAGACCCTTCTTCCGGATGCCAACATCACCTTTGGCGGAAGCGGCGCAAGCCGGACCATCACACTGGTCCCTGCGGCTGACCAGACTGGTTCTGCGACAGTGACTGTCACGGTGACGGACGGCGCAGGCGATACGGCCACGGACACTTTCATCTTTAACGTGAACGCACCCGGCGGGAGCGCTCCTAAGCTCATCATCAGCCAATACTACGAAGGCACGGGTAGCAATAAGCACATCGAAATCACAAACGTCGGCCCGACCCCCCTAGACTTGGCCTCCCCACAGATCTACCTTGCTCTTTATTCCAATTTGGCGGCGGACGACCCGACAGCTCCACCAACGATTCCTCCGGTCAGCGGCGGGATCGCGCTCCGAACGATCCGGGCCTTGACCGGCGTGCTGGCATCGGGCGCCTCCATGGTCTTCAGGAATGGTTCGGCCGTGCTCCCTGCCTACACCTCGGCCTACACCATTGACAGCAGTGTCATCAACTTCAATGGAGACGATCTCGTCATCCTTACAACGAATAATGCGAATGACAATGTGACTCCATGGACCAATCGCTTCGATGTTGTGGGCAATGGCACCTCGTGGGGCACCGATCGCAGCTATTACCGGAATGCGGCGGTGAACATGCCGAATCCGAACTTCAACCTTGCGGCGGAATGGACCCTCGCGGGCGCGACCACGGCGGCCAGCCTCACCAATGTGGACACTGCGAACAACACTCAGACCGAATATCTTGGCAAACATATCTTCATCAGTGCTGCTTCCATCTCCGACATCCTTTCCCAGTCCATCCAGTCCAACACCAGCACCGCCGCCATCCCGTTCACTGTGGGCGGGAGCGGCACCCTTACCGCCACGGCCACCAGCTCCGATCCCACCCTAATCCAGGCATCGAACATCGTCTTCGACGTAGTAAGCGGAACGGCCACTGGCCGTACTGTCACCTTGACACCCGTAGCGGACCAAATTGGCACGGCGCTCATCACCGTGACTGTCACAGATGGCGTCGGAGCCACTGCCAGCGACAGTTTCCAGCTTATTGTGACCGATCCCACCAGCACCATCACCGGTGTCTCCGTTGTGCCGGTGGATCCCACCGTGAACGGCTTGAGCACCACGACCTTCGCTGCGACAGTAACGGGCACTGGCAGTTTCAGCCAGGCCGTGAGCTGGAGCGCCACCGGCGGCTCCATCAACGCCTTGGGCCAATGGACGGCCCCCAACACTGCTGGCCCGTTCACCATCACCGCCACCAGCGTGCAGAATGGCGCCGTTTCCGGTAGTTCCACGGCTACTGTGGTGCCGGTCAACACGAACCCCGCCATCAGCGATATCACCGACCAGGTCACGGTCCAGGACACGGCCATTGCCAACATCCCCTTCACCGTGGGCGATGCCGAGACACCCGTGGCCTCCCTCTCGGTGGGCGCCACTTCCAACAACACCACGCTGATCCCCAATGCCAATCTGACCTTCGGCGGTAGCGGTGCGAGCCGGACTCTCACCGTGACGCCTGCCGCCGGCCAGACTGGCACCGCCACTATCACTGTCACGGTCACCGACGGTGGTGGCGCCACGGCCACGGATACCTTCCTGGTGACGGTGAAACCGCCGCCATCCAAGGTGATCATCAGCCAGTACTACGAAGGCAGCAGTTTCAACAAATACGCCGAGCTCACCAATGTAGGCACTACGACGATCAATCTGGCCTCCCCGCAGCTTTACATCGTGGCCATCAACTACGGTGGCACCGGAGGCGGCGCGGATCCTGCGACTGTCTCGCCAGGGGGGAGCTATGCGCTTACCGGGACCTTGGCCCCTGGAGCCTCACGGGTCTTCAAACATAATTCAGCTGCCCTTCCTGCCTACGCTGCCGCCGCAGCCACGGGGGTGGGATCCACTGCGGTCAACTTCAATGGCAATGACATCATCTTCCTTTCCACCAGCACGGCTGTCGGCACAGGTTGGAACAACCGCCTGGATGTGGTTGGCAACAATCTGGGCTGGGTTGGCCAGGATCAATCCTTCTACCGCAAACCCACAATCCTGGGGGGCAACCAGATTTTTGATCTGGCGGGTGAATGGACGCTTGCCGGCGTCGACACCGCCACGTCTCTTGCGAATGTGGCCATCGCTACGGACACCATGACGGAATACCTGGGCGTCCACCTTTTCGGCACCGCCCCCACCATTTCAAACATGGCTGACCTTATCGTTGAAATGAATGCCGCCATTCCGGGCATCCCTTTCACGGTGAATGACGCCGAGACGAACCCCGACAACCTGGTGTTCACCCTCACGTCCAGCAATACGACACTCCTGCCTAATGCTGGGATCACCGTGAGCGGCACCGGTTCAAGCCGAACTCTCAATCTGGCACCCACGGCTGGACAGGGCGGCACCACCACGGTCACGGTATCCATCAAGGATGAAGGCAACATGATGGCCACGGATACCTTTGTCCTTACGGTCAACGCCCCCCCAGTGGCGGCGGACCAATCCGTTTCCACAAACGAAGACACAGCCCTGCCGATCACTCTGGTAGCCACGGACGTCAATGGGGACCCGTTGACCTACACCGTTACGGGCAATCCCACCCATGGCAGCCTGACGGGTACGGTCCCGAATCTGACCTACACGCCAGCGCTGAACTACAACGGACCCGACAGCCTGACTTTCAAGGCCAATGACGGGCGCGTGGATTCCAATATCGCTACAGTGTCCATCACCGTCGTCCCGGTGAATGATGCGCCAGTGGCTGTAGGCGATTCCTACTCCATGCCTGGGGGGTCGCCCTTCACAGTGCCCGCTCCAGGCGTCCTCGGGAATGATTCGGATGTAGACGGCCCATCCTTAAGCGCTGCTCTCGTTCTAGGACCCGCCCACGGATCGCTTGTTCTGGCGCCGAACGGCGGCTTCACTTACACGCCCTTTGCCAGTTTCACCGGTCAAGACAGTTTCACGTACCGGGCGACTGATGGCGATCTGTACTCGAACGTTGTCACCGTGAACCTTGTGGTCAAGCCCGCTTGCCTCATTTCCATCAGCGGCTTCTCTCCAAGCTCTGGTCCTGTGGGTACCTTGGTCACTTTGACAGGCGGCAACTTCGCGGGTCTGACCTCGGTGCATTTCAATGGTGTTTTGGCTTCCTTCACGATCATTTCGCCGACCCAGGTCCAAGCTACGGTTCCCGCCGGAGCAACCTCTGGCGTGATCGCCGTCAGCAGTGCCATTTGCACAGGGAGAACCTATCAAGCCTTCACGGTTCCCACCTTGGTTCCACAGGTCATGTCCTTCCTGCCCAGAGTGGGTTCGGTCGGATCCCAGGTCACCATCACCGGGTCCAGCTTTACCGGTGCCACGGTGGTGAGTTTCAATGGCGTTCCTGCTGGATTCACTGTGGTGTCCAGCACACAAATCACGGCCACTGTCCCGGCTGGCGCCACAACCGGCCCAGTTGCAGTGACCAACTCCTATGGCACAGGCACCTCCGGCGCCACGAATTTCACGATTCGCTGAGATCAAAGGAAACGTGAGCAAAAAGGGCCGCCTTCGGGCGGCCCTTTTTGCTTGCCTGTCCGGTTAACCGGGCTCCGGTTTATGAAAGGATGCAGAAGCCCCAGGTTCTGTGGGCCTGAGCGCAACTTGGATAGATCGCGCAAGGGATCCACCCCTGGGCTGGCTATGATGCATTCAGGCCTTCACCGGGGACTCTCATGCTGACGATCTCGGAATCGCGACTCTCACCTCGGCACACCATCGCCCTGGTGATGGCGGGCGGACGCGGCAAGCGCCTGATGGATCTCACGGACCACTATTCCAAACCCGGTCTCGATTTTGGCGGCAAGTACCGCATCATTGATTTCACACTGTCGAACTGCGTGAATTCCGGTTTCCGCCGGATCATGGTGTTGACGCAGTACAACTCGCACCGCCTACTGCAACATCTCCAGTTTGGATGGACGTTCCTGGCGGGCAATCTCGACGAATATGTCCATGTACTTCCCGCCCAGCAAAGCATGGACAAGAATGCCTGGTACAGCGGTACGGCGGACGCCGTCTACCAGAACTTGAGCAGCATCCAGTCGGCCAATCCCAAGACCGTGCTGATCCTGGCGGGGGACCACATCTACCGCATGGACTACAAGGTTTTCCTCCAGGACCATTTGGACCACCAGGCGGACATGACCATCGCCTGCCTCGAGGTGCCGCGGATGGCCGCTCGGGGGTTTGGCATCGCTCAGGTGGATGAGAAAGGCCGCATCGTTTCCTTCGTGGAGAAGCCGGAGGATCCACCCTCCATCCCTGGCAAGCCGGATCGCGCTTTTGCCTCCATGGGCATCTATCTGTTCAATGCGGAATTCCTATACAAGGCCCTGATGCGGGACGCTGAGGATTCTGATTCCGGCCACGATTTCGGCAAGGACATCATCCCGAAGCTGGTCCATGAGGCCAAGATCTTCGCCCATCGTTTCGAGCGCAGTTGTGTTCCGAACGAGGGGCATTCGGAGCCCTACTGGCGGGATGTCGGCAGCGTGGATTCCTACTGGGGCGCCAACATGGACCTCACCACCGCATCTCCAGCCCTGAACCTTTACGACAAAGCCTGGCCCATCACCACCCATCAGGAACAATTGCCGCCTGCGAAATTCGTGCACGCGGGGGAGATGCGCAATGGGGTCGCGCTTTCCAGTTTAGTGTCCGGCGGCTGCATCATTTCCGGTGCCCATGTGCATCATTCCTTGCTCTCCAGCCGCGTTTCGGTCCATTCCCACGCCCGACTGGACGGAGCGATGGTGCTTCCTGATTGCGACATTGGCCGCCATGCCCGCCTTCGCCGGTGCATCGTAGCCCGGGACTGCCACATTCCCGAGGGCCTGGTGGTTGGCGAACATCCTGAGGAGGACGCCCGCCGGTTCTATCGGACCGAGGGTGGTGTCACCCTGATCTCCCAGCGCATGCTGCGCCAATTGGAGTCGTAGATTTTGAGTGTTCTGTTCGTTGCGTCTGAACTGTTTCCCTATGTCAAGGTCGGCGGATTGGGCGATGTGATGGCGGCCCTGCCGCGAGCCATGCGCGCGCTGGGCCACGATGTCCGCATGCTATTGCCGGCCTATCCTGAACTGCTCGCAGCGGTGGAGGTCCAGGGGCAGACAGTTGCCTTCCCGGATCTTATGGGTGGAGGCCCGGCCCGGATCCTCCGGGCCGAAGCCCCAGGGTTGCCCCTCTACCTGCTCGACCAGCCGACCTTTTTCGACCGGCCAGGTGGACCCTATGACCATCCAGAAGACCTTGCCAAGCGCTTCGCCGCGCTCTGCTGGGTTGCGGCGCACCTGGGCCGGGAGGGCGATTCCGAGGGTTGGCGGCCTCAGATTCTCCACGGACACGATTGGCCCGCAGGCCTAATGCCGGCCTATGTGGCATACGGCCCTGGTCCGCGGCCAGCAACGGTGATGACCATCCATAACATCGCCTTCCAGGGGCGTTTTCCTGCTTCGATGCTGGACGGCTTGTGGCTTCCGCATCATGCCTTCACACCCGAAGGTGTAGAGTTCCACGGCGACATCGGATTCCTGAAAGCTGGGTTGAAACTGGCGGACTGTCTCAGCACCGTGAGTCCCACCTACGCGCGTGAAATCCAGATGGACGGCGGACACGGGCTGGAGAGCCTGATGGCGCATCGGAATGGCGTTTTGCAGGGAATTCTCAATGGTGTGGATCGGGCTGTGTGGAATCCCGCGAAAGACCCGCATCTTGTCAGCCATTACGATCTGAAGCACCCGGCCCGAAGGGTGCCGAATCGTTCCGATTTCCAGCGCAGATTGGGTCTTCATGAGGATCCAGACGCACCTATCTTCACGGCCGTGAGCCGGCTTGACGTTCTCAAGGGACTCGATCTGGTATTGGAGAATGTGGATCACCTTGTCGCTCAGGGCGCCCAGCTGGCTCAGCTGGGCCAGGGTGAGCCCCTGCTGGAGGCGGCCTTCCGCCAAGCTGCCCAGCGATATCCAGGCCGGGTCTCGGCCTTCATTGGATACGACGAAGCCCTCGCCCACCGGGCCTTCGCAGCGAGCGACGTGATCCTGGTGCCTTCGCGCCAGGAACCCTGCGGCCTCACTCAGCTCTACGCCCAGGCTTACGGCGCCATCCCTTTGGTGCGTCGTACGGGTGGGTTGGCTGACACGGTCGTAGGTGCATCACCGGAGACCTTGCAGAACGACACCGCGACCGGGTTCCAATTTGATGAGGCCAACGGATGGGCGCTGGGTGAAGCCATCAATCGTGCGATGGCATTGTTCCGCGATCCCGTCACCTGGCGGCAGGTCCAGCGGCGGGGAATGATGGCTGAATTCGGCTGGGAACACCCGGCCAGGGCTTATCTTGATCTTTATGCATCCCTTCTTTTGAAAGGCGCCTGATATGGATATCCGCAGCCATTGGCAATCCGTCAAGGTTCATCCCATGGGAGGTTGGCTGAAGGTGGCTGAACCAATGCTGCCTGAACCGCTGCCTGCCCTCGATCCCACTCAACGGTTGCTCTGGTGCGGCATTGGCGGTTCCCTGCTGCCATCTGAAACCCTGGTGCGGGCCTTCGGAGACCACCAGGCTTTCCAGCACTGGCTGCCCCTGGCCTCCCCTGAGGCGATACCGGACTTTCGTCTCCAGTCCGGCGACCAGCTGGTGTTGGCCTCCAAGAGCGGCAAAACCTTGGAACTCTGGACCTGGATCTCGCGAATACGCGCCATGCCAGGTTTCGGTGATCTCGCGGCGCCGATCCTCATCACTCAAGACGATGCGAATCCTCTGGCCACCTGGGGCCGGGCAAATCGATGCCGCATCCTGCCGATCCCGGTGGCGGTGGGTGGCCGGTTCTCAGCCTTCACACCCATAGGCACATTGCCGCTCGCTTGGATGGGCCGCGATGTTCCAGCCTTCATCCAAGGTGGCCGTGAAGTCATCACGCAGGTCGAGGCCAATGCTGGTCCGTGGCGCGACCGTATCGCCGCCACAGTGGATTTGCTGCTGGATGCCCACCAGCGCGGCATCACTGAATGGGTGATGATGCCCTACGCCACCCGCCTGGACAGCCTATCTGCCTGGTGGGTGCAATTGGTGGCGGAATCTTTGGGCAAGGTGGCGAAGGATGGCACCCGAAAGGGCTTCACACCCATCCGTGCCGTGGGTCCCGTGGACCAGCACAGCCAGTTGCAGCGATGGATGGCGGGGCCACGAAACCTTGGCGTGATTGTGATGACTGTGGATGGAAGCCCTGCGGCTGAGCGATTGGACCCACCGCCCGGGTCGCCCTATCCAGGCCTCGCTGGACTGCAAGGGGCTGAAATCCTCCGCGCCCAAGCGGAAGGCACCGCCGAGGCCTTGGATGCGGCGGGCGTGCCGGTTCTGCGCTGGTCCATGCCAACGGTGAGCGAACTGGATATGGGGGCCTTCATGATGGCTTGGCAAGTCATCATCGGTATCCTGGGCTTTGCCCTGGACCTTGATCCCTTCGACCAACCGGAAGTAGAAGACGGCAAGAAGCGCACCTTCAAGCGGTTGGGGTTGGGCTAAGCTCTTAACTCTTAACTCTCAACTCTTGACTCATGGCGGCGGCATCTGGCAGCTGCTGCCGATGGCGGCGGGCAGGTACAGGTGCTGGACGTAGTCCTGGACCATCCGGTCGGCGTTGAAGCGCCAGGCCAGGGTGCGGATGGAGTGTTTGACCTGGTCCACCCAGCAGCGAGGCACGCCAGCGGAGTTGCGGTTCTCGTAGTACATCGGGACGACTTCATCTTCCAGCAGGCGGAAGAGTTCTTCGGCGTCGCGCTTATCCTGGATGGCTTGGTCCGAGTGGATTTCACCTGTGCCGATGGCAAATCCGTTCTCACCATCGTAGGCCTCGGCCCACCATCCATCCCGTACGGAAATATGCAAGCCCCCGTTGAGCACCACCTTCATCCCGCTAGTGCCGCAGGCTTCCAAGGGACGCTGGGGATTGTTGAGCCAGGCATCAATGCCTTGGTATAGGATTCGTCCCACATGGATGTTGTAGTTTTCAACGAACAGAATGCGATGCCTGAATCGCGGATCCTCCATGATCTGCACGACTTTCTGGATAAGGCCCTTGCCCGCGTTATCGGCGGGGTGGGCACGGCCCGCGAAAATGAGGTTCACCGGGCGGCCCGGATGGTTCACCAGACGGTTGAGACGATCCAGGTCGGAGAACAGCAGATCGGGTCGTTTGTAGGGCACAAACCGGCGAGCGAACCCGATGGTCAGGGCCTCTGGGTCCAGAGGGGCCGGGTTGATCTCAGGAAGGCCGATCCGTTCGCGCATATCAGTGGCCCGTTTCCGGATGTAGCGAAGCATGCGGGCCTTCAGCACCTGCTTAGTCTCCCAGATCTCCGAGGACGATACATCCTGGATCTCCGCCCAGGTTTCCGGGCGGGTGAGAGAACTCTGGTACCCCACACCCAAGTGCGCTTCGTAGAGATGGTTCATCTCCGTGGCAAGCCAAGTGGGAAGATGCACGCCGTTGGTGACATGCCCGATGGGCACGGCCTCTTCGGGGCCTGGCCAGAGTTGGTTCCACATCTTCCGGGAAACGACTCCATGCAGGGCCGAAACGCCATTGGCCCGGCGGGACAGCTTCAGCACCAGCACAGTGGGGAGGAAAGGAGAACCGTGGTCGTTGGGGTTCACGCGGCCGAGCCCCATGACCTCTTCCAGAGGCAGGTTCATGCTCTCCGCCAGCGGCCGCAAATGTTCTGCGGCGAGATCCGCCGGGAATCGGTCGTGGCCCGCATCCACCGGAGTATGGGTCGTGAAGACGCTGGTCGAGGCGACCTCTTGCAGCGCTTTATGGGGGTCCATGCCATCCTCTTGGATTCGATACCGCGCCCGTTCCAGCAAGGCGAAGGCTGAGTGGCCCTCGTTGAGATGGAACACGCTGGCCGAGATGCCTAGAGCCCGCAACGCCCTGGTGCCACCCACGCCCAGCAAAAGCTCCTGTTCGATGCGCGTGCGCTGATCCCCACCATAGAGCCGGGCGGCCAGCGCCACGTCCTCCGGGCTGTTGGGTTTCACGCGAGTGTCCAGCAGGATGAGCCGGACCCGGCCTACTTTCACTTCCATGACAGAGGCAAACACTTGCCTGCCTGGCAGCTCTACTGCCACTTGGATCGGCTCGCCATGCGTATCCGTCATTTGCACCAGGGGCAGATCAGAAATATCAAAGGGTTCCACCACATCCTGTTGCCAAAGCTGGCGGTCCAACACCTGGCTGGTGTAGCCCTGGCGGTAGAGCAGCCCCACACCCACCATGGGCACTCCAAGATCCGAGGCAGCCTTCAAGTGGTCCCCGGCCAGGATGCCAAGCCCCCCGGAATAGATGGGGAGGGATTCGTGGATGCCGAATTCCATGCAGAAGTAGGCCACGGGCCGGGAGCGCATGGCACCGGCGTGGGTGAGCCCCCAAGTCGTGACGGGTGTGAGGTATTCATGAAGCTGCCGCAGCGCCCGGTCGGCCCGGGCTGGAATATCCACATCCACTGCCCGCTGATCCAGCTCGCTAGGCTCGATCTGCTTGAGCAAGGACATGGGGTTCTGGTGGACCTTGTGATAGAGGTACAGGTCAAGATCGCGGAAGATCGTCCGCACTTCAGGTTTCCAGGTCCACCACAGGTTCTTGGTGAGCTGGTGCAGTTTGGGGATGAGCAGATCCATGGCAATCCTAGGTGGGATGGAAGGGTTTCGGGGCTGTGCCAAATTAGCCCGTGTCTTTCAGGCTATTTTGCTACGCCAGCTCATGTCGGTCCGTAATCAAAATGATCAGGTGGTTTTGGCGCAACGGCTGAGCGCGGTCGGGGTTTCAGGAAGAGGGCCGCCAGCGGTGGCAAAGTGAGATTCAAGGACTGCGGAAACCCGTGGGCCGCGATAGGTTCTGTTGCCACACATCCCAAGTTTCCAAGGTTCCGCCCCCCGTAGTGGGTGGAATCCGTGTTCAGCAGCTCGGTGTATCCACCCGGCGTGGGTACGCCGATGCGATAGCCAGTCTGGGAAAGCGCCGTGAGGTTGAAGGCGACGGCGACGAAGTCATCAGGATCCGAGCCCCTGCGCAGCAACGTGAGCACACTGTTGAAACGGTCGCCGCAGTCGATCCAGGAGAAGCCGCCAGGCTGGCAATCCCCTTCATGCAAAGCAGGCTGCCCTCGGTAGAGGCCATTGAGATCGCGCACCAGATCGTGGATGCCTTTGTGTCCGGGTCGGTCGAGCAATTCCCAATCCAGGGCGGTGTCGTGGTTCCATTCCCTTCCCTGGGCGAATTCTCCACCCATGAAAAGCAGTTTCTTTCCGCCATGGGCGAAGAGCCAGGCGAAGAGCAGACGCAGGTTGGCAAACTGTTCCCAGGGGTCGCCTGGCATCCTTCCGAAAAGGCTTCGCTTCCCGTGGACCACCTCATCATGGGAGAGCGGAAGCACATAGTTTTCGGCATCGTGGTAGAGCATCGAAAAAGTGATTTCATTGTGGTGATGGGGCCGCACCATCATGCCCTGGCCCAGGTAGCGCAGGGTGTCGTGCATCCAGCCCATGTCCCACTTGAAGCCGAAGCCCAGGCCGCCCTGATTGGTCGGACGCGACACCCCGGACCAGGCCGTGGATTCTTCCGCCACCGTGAAGGTGTCCGGAAACTGCCCATAGAGAACCTCGTTCAAGCGGCGCAGGAATGCCACGGCCTCCAGGTTTTCCCGCCCACCTTGGCGATTGGGGATCCATTGTCCAGCCTTGCGGCTGTAGTCCAGATAGAGCATTGACGCCACTGCATCCACGCGAAGGCCATCCACATGGTATTGATCGAGCCAGAACAGGGCATTGGCGATGAGATAGTTCTGCACCTCCACCCGGCCGTAGTTGTAGATCAGCGTGCCCCAGTCCATATGGCGGCCCTGGCGGGGATCCGCGTGTTCGTAGAGATGGGTGCCATCAAACTGGGCGAGGCCATGGGCATCTTCCGGGAAGTGCGCGGGTACCCAGTCAAGAATGACGCCGATGCCCGCCTGGTGCATTGCATCCACGAAGGCCATGAAGTCTTCCGGCGAACCAAAGCGACTGGTGGGCGCAAACATGCCCAAGGGCTGATAACCCCAGGACGGATCGTAGGGATGCTCCATCACGGGCAGCAATTGCACATGGGTGAATCCCAGCCAGCTGACATAGGGCGCCAGGTCCGCGGCGATCTCCCGGTAGTTCATGAAGGAACCGTCGGGCCGCCGCCGCCAGGATCCCAGATGGAGTTCATAGATGCTCAAGGGTGCGGCGTGGGCTTGAGTTTTCCGGCGTCGTTCCATCCACGCGCCGTCGTCCCAGGCATAGGCAGGAAGCCCATGGACGATGGAGGCGGTCCCAGGGGCGCGCTCGCACCTGAACGCGAAGGGATCGGCCTTGAGGGGCAGCAGGGCTCCATCCGGGCCATGGAGCTCAAATTTGTACAATTCACCCTGGCCCAGACCTGGCACAAAGGCCTCCCAGAATCCGTTGGGGCCAGCAGGAACCAGCCGATGACGGCGGCCATCCCACGCGTTGAAATCCCCGACCACGCTTACTGACTGCGCATTGGGCGCCCATACCGCGAAGCTGACGCCCTCAACCCTTTCCACGATCCGGGGGTGCGCTCCCAGCTTCTTGTAGGCCCACAAGTGCCTTCCCTCGCCCAGCAAGTGCAAATCCAGGTCGCCTAAGGTCGAGGCGAAGCGGGAAGGATCCATGGACCATTCTAGGCTGCAAAGGCTTGAGGTCGATCGATGGATTCAGGCTCTTCAATTCATCAGCCGTTTTGGGGACAGCTCATGTTCTCTGCGCTGTATGTACAGCTCGGCCGCCAGCCTTCCTACAGCGAGGCCCGTGGTCATGCCGTGGCCGCCCAGTCCGGCGACCCAGAATAAGTTGGGATTCACCGGATCCCAGCCGATGACGAAACGCCGATCTGGTGAATAGGTGCGGAGACCGCTCCAGGCCCGTGTGATGCCGTGGTTGATCAGGCCGGGAGCCAACTCGTGCATAGAATCTGCGAGGTGCCCAAACGCCTGCGCATCGGTGTCGGGTTGTTGGCCGGGAGGAGGTAACGCCACTTCGTCCTCGTCGCAAGGGCACATCAGCAGGCCGCCACTTTCTGGTTTTAGATACAGCGGACGGTCCACCCACCACGCGTAAGGCTGGTTTGCATCGTAGGCCTGGTCGCTCCAGGCCAGATGCCTTCGGAGGGGATGAAACGCAATGCCGAGTCCGCCTGCCTTGCGGCCGAGTTCACCGGCCCAGGCACCGGCCGCATTGATGATCGTGCCTACGCGCAATGGGCCTTCGGAAGTCTCCACACGGAAACCATCTTCTTGGGATTCGATGCTGCGCACTTCGCATCCATACCGCAGCTCCACACCAGCCTTCCGGGCGCCCGCCGCGCAAAGTCCCAACAGGCCATGCACGTCTATGGTGCCGTCGGACGGAATGGAGAGATGCGCGGCAGCGCAATAACCTTCAATACCAGCGCCGGAATTGCGTTCAAAGCCCACGCCCAATTCGAGGGCTTCTGCTTCGATGGCGTCCAGGGCGGAAGCTTTCACGGCCAGCAACAGGCCTCCTGCGCCGGTCAGCAATCCCGCGTCGGCCAAGCGGTTTCTTCCCTCCACTGCCAATCGGGAATGAACCTGGCGGCCAGTCAGCTGGCGCGCGATGCCCGCGTTGTGGCCTGAAGCGTAAAAGCCTGGCAGGACTTCACGGTCCACAAGTAGGATGCGCTGTCCAACGGACTTGGCCAGATGAAATGCAGTGGAAAGGCCAGCGATGCCGCTCCCCACCACCAGGATGTCCCACCGCTTCGCCAAGGCCATGGATCCATGATGACAGGGCCGTCGCTGGGCATCGGTGATCGCGGAGGTCTTGATCGCGGTTACGGATAGGTCTATATTAATGACCCACCCCTAGTGGGGGGGGATAACGGAGGCCATCATGATTACACTCGAAATCAAGGGCATGACCTGCGGCCATTGTGTTGGCGCGGTGAGAGAGGCCCTGCAAAACGTTCCCGGCGTTGAGAAAGTGCTCGACGTGGACCTGCAGTCGGGGAGCGCCATTATTGAGGGCAAGGCGGATTCCGCGGCGTTGGTGAAGGCCGTGGAGGAAGAAGGCTACAAGGCCTCGGTGCTTCCATGACATCCGTGAAAGGCCACGCGCACCACGGACTGAATCTCGACCTGGCCATGCGCGCCGATGCCAAGCGACGGCTGCAATCCATCCGGGGCCACGTAGAAGGAATCCTACGGATGCTGGAGGAAGACGGCGCCTACTGTGTGGATGTCCTCAAACAGATCAAAGCCGTGGAGGGAGCCCTGGGCCGTGTGGGAGATCTTGTGCTACGGAGCCACCTCAGCGAGCACGTTGTGACCGCCGCTGCGCGGGGCGACGAATCGCGGATGGTGGATGAATTGATGGAACTGCTGAAGTACCGATGAGGTATGAGCTATGAGCCGCGAGGCAAGCTGAGCGAAGCACGGGTCTGGCTTTGAACTCGACTCTCGACTCCTGACTCTCGTGCCGATACCTGAAAGCCGACAGAGGACCAAGCGGGGGAAATGATGGAAACCCACACCTATCGCGTTGAAGGCATGACTTGCGCCTCCTGTGTCCGTCGCGTGGAGAAGGTGCTCCAAGCCGTGCCGGGCGTGTCCAGCGCGACGGTGAACCTGGCCAGCGAGGAAGCTTCGGTTACCTTCGAGGGCGTTGCCACCGAGAAGCTAGCACAGGCTCTGGCGGAGCGGGGCTACGCGCTGGTGATGGATCCCACCGGGGAAGAAAAAAATCGCGAGCTGCGCGAAGCCTTGCTGCGGACCCTGCTGGCGTGGGTCTTTACGTTGCCGCTGTTCGCTTCCATGGTGCCGGGGGCAACGCTTCATCTGGACTGGCGGATCCAGGCGCTGCTCAGCGCGGTGGTGGTCTTCGCGGCGGGGGGCGGCTTTTTCAAAAGAGCCGGGTTCCAGTTGCTCCATCGAGAGACCACCATGGATACGCTGGTGGCCCTGGGTGCGGGCGTTTCCTGGGGTTTCGGCCTGGTAGAGGGCCTTCGCGGGGAGCACCACCTCACCTTTGAAACCGCCGGAGCGTTGGTTGCTTTTCTATTGCTCGGAAAATACCTGGAGACCCGCGCCAAGGTCCATACCGGCGACAGCCTTACCTCCCTGCTGAAGCTCGCGCCTGCCGTGGCCCTCAGGCTTGATAGCCAAGGGCGCGAGGAGGAAGTCCCGGTCTCGATGCTGAAGGTGGGTGACCGCGTCCGCGTCCGCCCGGGTTCTGCCATCCCCGTGGATGGTCTGGTGGTGGCGGGTTCGGCGGATGTGGAAGAAGCCCTGCTCACAGGTGAGCCGCTGCCTGTGCCTAAGCAGATGGGCGATGCGGTCATCGCAGGCGCCCTGGTGCATGGGGGCAGCCTTGAGCTCGAAGTCCGCGCCGCGGGACGGGATACCTGGCTTGCCAAACTCGCCCGGCAGGTGGGTCAAGCCAAGGCATCGAAAGCACCGGTCCAGGCGCTCGCCGATCGCATCAGCGCCGTCTTCGTGCCCGTGATCCTGGTGCTGGCGGCTCTCACCTTCGCCGCATGGTGGCTTCACTCCGGCGACATCTCTCTGGCCTGGCGGCCCGCGGTCACGGTGCTGGTCATCGCCTGTCCGTGCGCGTTGGGACTTGCCACGCCCGTGGCGTTGACCACGGCTCTCGGCACGGCCGCCCGGAATGGTTTGCTGGTGCGCGATGCGGCGGCTTTCGAGCGGTTGGGCTCCATCACGGATCTCGCCTTCGACAAGACCGGCACGCTCACGCTGGGCAAGCCTATGCTGCTGGAAACTCGCATTCTTTCTGATGATGGAACCAACCTATTGCGCTTGGCCGCTGCCCTGGAGCGGGATTCCGAACATCCCTTGGCCAAGGGCATCCGCGAGGCGTCCAAGGGCTTGGTTCTGCCACCCGTCCAGGACTTTCGCGCCCATCCCGGTGGAGGTGTGTCAGGCACAATCGAAGGCCGCGCTTTGAAGCTCGGGAACGCGGAATTCATCGGTGCGGATTTTCCGGATGTGCCTGCTGATGCTACGGCGGTGGGACTTGCGGAAGGCACCCGGTTATTGGGATTGCTCATCCTCGCGGACGCGGTGAGGCCCGAGGCTTTGGCAGCCGTGCGGGCGCTCCAGGCGGATGGCCTGCGGTTGCATCTCTTCAGCGGCGATCGAACCGGACCCGTGCTGAAGTTGGCGAAGGAACTGGGCATACCCGAAGCTCTCGGCGGATGCACACCGGGCCTCAAACAATCACGAATAGCTGAATTGCAGCAGGAAGGCCGCACGGTGGCCTTTGTGGGAGATGGCGTGAACGATGCTCCAGCCCTCGCCCAGGCGGATGCCGGTCTCAGCCTGCCGGGCCTCGAAGCGGCCCAGGGCGCGGCACCCCTGAACCTGTTGCGGGAGGGCCTGGAACCCTTGTTGAATGCCCGCCGTCTGGCCCGGAAAACTCAAGTCATCATCCGCCAGAACCTAGGGATGGGCCTTCGGCTACAACCTGCTGCTGGTGCCCCTCGCGGCCTTCGGACAGCTGGAACGGTTCGGCGGCCCCATGCTCGCGGGCGCCGCCATGGGCCTCAGTTCTTTCACGGTCGTGCTCAATGCGTTGCGGCTTCGGAAGGTGTGATTTGGAAACCTGACTCCGAGAGCCAAACGCTTTATTCATCATCCGGAACGGTTTTAACGAAGATCCCCGCCACGAATAGGCGGGGATCCTTTATTGCAACATTTTTCCAGCTATCAGTTTCTTGGGGCTAGTTTCATATCCGTCACCGGGACACTGGCATCCACCACTTCAAGCAGGGGCTCTTCCATCCAAACCTTTCCATTGCCTGCGAGCAGGATGCCCAAGGCTAGTGCCGTAGAATCTGGGGCCATATCCAAGACCACTTGGTAACGATTCCAGTCGAGACTTCCTTTGATCAAGCGGTCATGCATATTGTCAAAGGCGGTGGATTTGCCATCCGGACCATCCACACGCAACCAAACCCCAGCCCAGCCCTCGACATTCTCCGATTTGACCCAGGCACTGAGGCGAACCCGTTTGCCCAGGTACGCTTTCCCTTTGAACATTTGCGACAGAGTCCCGAAGCCTTTGGCCCCATCTATTTTGGAGGCAAGGAGATGAGCAGGCTTTCCGTCTCTTAGGGTAGTTGGGTCCAGGCTGATTTGGTAATCCCCGGGGTGGCTCCCCGAAAGAGACCATTGCTCCGCATTCATGCCAGGTGGCAAGGAGCTTGAAGGACCGCCCGCCGTATTCGTAACCGCAACATTTGCCTCGACGATTTCAAATTGCAGATCGCTAAGCCATGCCTGTCCCGGGCCATCCAGCAACAAACCGAAGGCAAGATTTTTAGCATTCTCGGCCACATCAAGCACCACCTCAAAGCGTGTCCAGTCCGTGGTTCCTTTGATCGGTCTTTGGCCCATGTTGTCGAAGGCCAAGGTGGCCTTCTCTGCACCATCCACGCGCATCCAAAGCCCCGCCCAACCCGTGACATTCGCTGTCTTCACCCAGGCGCTCATTCGAACGCGCTTGCCCAGGTAATCCGACGGCACGACTTCCTGCATGATCGTTCCGAAACCAGCGGGGTCTTTCATTGCACAGGAAAGCATCTGGCTGGGTTTACCGTCGTGGATTGTTTTCGCATCCACTGAAATGGCATAGCCCTTACGGTCACTGCCTGCGAGGAACCACTTCCCCTGTTCAACGGAACGTGGCTGCATCGCATTCAATGACATCCCCACGCCAAGAACCAGGAGCAAAGAGCAGGCCATGGCCAGGAGGTTCAAGCGAACCGGGATTGAGCTTGGTTTGAGGGTGGGGATTAATAAGCGTTTGATTCTGAACATCAGGTCTCCTCCACCGGCTGCGAGGGCCGGGGAAAGTGTCTCGGAGCGAAGCTCGTGGAGACGGGTAAGGGTTTCGGCGTAAAGCAGAGGATCTTGGCACCATTCCACTGCCGCATCGTCACAGCAGAGTTCCCGTTCGGTCCGGACGCGACGGGAGATCCACCAAACGGCGGGGTGGTAAAACAGCAAGATTTCCACTACGCATTGGACAACATTCACTAAATAATCGTGGCGGCGGATGTGGGCCAACTCGTGGACCAACAAGGCTTCCAGGCCAACAGGATCCATGTTGGCGAGAAGTCCTACAGGCACCAAGAGTGTGGGCCACAGCCATCCCACGACCATTGGGGTATTGATCTGGGAAGAAAGTACCAATCGGATGGAACTCGAAAAGCCGAGCCTTTTTGCGGTGTGATCGAAACGTTCTTGCAACTCACGGGAAGCCTCGGTTGCCACTCTCCTTACCCGAAGCAAATACAACCATCCACCGCCGAAACGTAGGGCCAGCAGAAGACACCCAAAGAGCCAGCCACGAAATAACAAGGGAAGGTTATCCTCCACCAGGAAACTCGCCCGCTGTGGCAATTCCACCGCACGTTCAATACCTAAAGATAGGGGCCCCTCAGCCTTGGAGGATTTTTCGGGTTCCGACATTTGGAACGCTAGTTCCCCGGCCTGGCGAAGCACCCTCGGGCGCAGATGGACATAAGTTCCTAGCGGCAGCAGCAGACATAAGGCCAGCCCTGCGCAGGAAATGAGATACCGCAACTGAGGCGAAGAGGATCGCGCCATTTGAAGCGCAAGAATGGTCGCAAGCCATATCAAACACCCCTGCCACAGGAAATGGATGAGGGCCCAGGCTGCCGTTTGAAGTGCGGGATCTATGGGTCTCATTTCCCCCTCATCTTCCGCGATGCCTCCAGCAGGGCTTTGATTTCGACTTCCTCCTTTAAAGAAAGCGCTCCCTCCTTTATCGCCGCCATGACGAGTTTTTGGGCCGACCCACCGAACGCCCTATGCACTAGGTCATGGAGGAGGCTTGCCTGGGTCTCCTGTTCCTTTTGGGTCGCTCGATAGATATGACTGCGTTCAGATTCATCGCGAACAACCAATCCCTTTTCCAGCATGATCAATATGGTTTTAAGCACCGTGGTGTAGCCAAGCGGGCGCTCCTTTTGAAGTTCTTCGAATATCTGGCGGACTGTTGCTGTTTCTCGGCTCCACAGGACGCGGAGAATCGCCAACTCGAACTTGGACGGACGGGGAAGGTCGGTCATCAAATCTCCTGGATGAAACCAATGTACGTAAGTCTTCATACTTGTCAACGGAAGACTTCATACTTTAGAAATTCTCAGAATCTTGTTTTTCCGAAGACACTGACTCCATGGCTTTTTCTCCCTTCGAGGGTGTGCTGCTGGACGATCCGCGGGAACCCATTCCTGGGTCGCTGGCGGTGTTGCTGCATCTGCGCGTGGAACGGCAGCTGGCGGCAGCCAGTCGGCGGTCCCGGCTTTCACGGGAAGCTGTCCTGGACCGTTCCAGGGCCTGCCAGGAATTGCTGCGCCAAGGGTTGCTTCCTGGGCAGTTGCGTGGACTCGCGATGCAGGGATTGCGGCTGGGGAATCTCTCCGATGGCCAGAGTCTGGCTTCGCTGCTGAGCCATTTCGAGACCTACCTTGCGGCTGTGGATGAGGTCGGTTTTCTGGAGCCCTACCTTGCGTTATGGCAGGCCTCGGACGCGCAGAATTCAGGCGAGCGGGGTTTCTGGGTGGAACGCACCCTGGACGATGGACCGTTGATCGCGTGGCTCGATGACTTGGCGCCACCACGGTTGCGCGCGCTCATGGCGATGCCAGAAATCGGCACGGTGCGATTCCAGCTGGCCACCGAGCGGGGGAGCGGCGCCCGAGGGCTTTTCGACCGCAAGGCACCGCATCTCGTGGATCAACTGCTGCCCACGCTCGAAGCCGCCGCATCGAGCCTTGAAAATTTTGAAATTGAGGCACCGGAGGGCTGGGCCGAGAATCCATGGGGGGCCGCACTGGATGGCCTTTTCGAAGGGCCGCTGAGGTTGGATGAAGAAGCCCGCCTGCGCTTCCAACGCGGCTTGCTACCCACGCCTTTTTCCGTGTTGCGCGCCGCCGTTGAACAGGTGAAAGCCTGGACTGAAGAAGGCATCGAGCTGCATGAGATCACGCTGATCCATCCCGCCCCAGAATCCATCGGAGCATTCCTTCGCGGTCTGTTGGAGGCCGAAGGGTTAGGTATGGCACGGGTTCCAGGTCGCAGCCTGGACTCTGTGCGGCCGTGGACTCAGCTGCTGGCCTTATTTGAAGGGCTGCTTGCGGAGGATCCCCAGGCCATCTCAGAAGGCCTGTTGGCTGCGGGGCGCGAGGCTTGGCGCGACCTTGCCGAGGGCCTGTCGGCTCTAGACCAGACAGGAATTCAGGCGATCAACACGGTCACGGTTCACCCCAGCATTTCAGAGCCGTGGGGCCAGATGCAGTCCTTGCATGCGCGCCATCAAGCGCCTGGCGCCTGGGCCGAAACCCTTCAGCGCCATGCCCTCGGCTTGGGCATGGTTCAGAGCAGTGAGGATTTCTACGGCATCATTGGCTTGCTGAAGGAAGCCTGGGGGCAGGAACGCGCAACCTGGACACTTGCGGACATGCTCGATGCGCTGCGTTCTTTTCTGGAAGTGGGTACAGAGTCTCCACAGTCCACGCAAGGTGGAAGCGGCGCGGGTATCAATCTGCTTTCATGTGGTGCTCTGCTGAAGGGCTGGGAAGGCGCCCGCGCCACGCTGCTGCTGGATCTCGGCGAAGGAGTCTGGCCCGCGCAGAGCAATCCGCCGGCGGAGTTGGATTGGGATCGTCGGGCGGCCATCAACGCGGCGCTTCGCGCCTCACCTCAAACAGGCGATTTCCCACCAGCGCTCCAGGCTTTCTGGCTGCCACGAGCCGAAGGCGGCGAGCGGTTGCCTCGCGCTTTCCATCGCGAGGCATTTGCCTTCAATACGGCTCTGGCCCTGACTTGGGAACGTATGGTGGCATTGAGTTCCGCCACCGATGAAGCAGGGCAGGGGAGATCCCAGGGGTTGTTCTGGAAAGCGCTGGACGGCGCTGGGGAATGGCAGCTGGACCGGGAGCGCTCCTTCACACAGCTGCGCCATCGTTGGGATGGTGTGGCGTTGGATGGGATTACATCTGAACGTCAGATGATGCTGCGGGTGCAGGATCCCGAGGGGTTTCCAGCTCTCCAGGTCGGCGTTCCGAACGGAGATTTGACTCCAAGCTGGTGGATCGAAGGAGGAAGTGTTGATCGGCCCCTATCGCCCACGCGGCTGGAAGCGTTGGCCCGCTGCCCGTTCCGTGTATTCGCGGAAAGAGGTCTCCGGCTTTCAAGTTGGAAATCAGGCAAGCGCACAGCGCTGGATGTGGGCACTGTCGCTCACGCGCTTATGCAGCGGATGCTTGGGGGATTGGAGAATGCATCCCATTGGCCGGATGCATTCAAGGAACGGCATTCGCTGTCGCGCACTGATGCCTGGACTCTAGAATTGCTGATTACGGATCAGTGGAAGGAAGACGGGGAAAGCATCTTGTCGGCCTTGCGCGATACCCCGTCGCCACGGGACCGCGAACGTCTAAGGCTTGCGGTGGAAGGCCTCATCCCAGGGCTCGCAGCGACTCTGGCGTGGGATCTCGCGCAAGCGGCTCCCATCAAGGAGGAATGCGAGTACTTGGGAATTGATGGCCTTGGCGGAACTGAAGGCACTGGCGGAACTGAAGGCGACGAAGAAGGCTGGCGCCGTTCCATCGTCGGGTTGGAATATGAAATCCCGGCGCGGGATGTGGGGCTGGAACTGGGGCTTGCCATTCCGCTTTGGATTCGCGGGCAGGTGGACCGCCTGGAACGCTGGGAGCGTGGCAGGAGCTGTTTTCTGCGGGTGGTGGATTACAAAACCAGCAGCCGCGCCCACCTTGCGGAGTACTCGAAAAATGGCGGTCTGCTGGGCGCGCATCTGCAGCTGCCCCTCTACCAATGGCTGGTTGAGCAGTCCTTCGGATTGCGGGCGACCGCCCTGCTATGGCCGCTGAAAGTGGGTGAGGCACCTCTTTCAGCGATGTTTGCCTCGAACGATGAGGAGAGCCGCGGCACATTGAGATCGCATTTGAGGCTGCTGGTGGAGCGCGCCATGGGGGGCGAGTTTCCGGCGGTTCCCGGAGACCACTGCGGCACCTGCTCACTCTCGGTTTTGTGTGGTCGGCCTGTAGATGTCGAGGCTGTAGAAGGCGACGAAACCGTTGAAACCATTGCAGCAGGAGATGCCCAGGGAAACAGCGAGGCGGGAGCATGAAGCCATTGCCAGCGCTGGATCTGGCGGATCCGATTCTTGCGGCACGGTTGCCCGGCCATTCCCTCGCGATATCAGCTGGTGCGGGCAGCGGCAAGACTTTCACTCTGGTCACACTGGTGCTGGGGTTCTTGGGACGAGATGGCGTCCGTGCCTTCGAAGTCATGGCCACCACGTTCGGAAGGGAATCTTCCGCGGATCTGAAAGCGAGAATCCTGGCACCACTCGATGTCCTGGCGCAGTGGGATGAGGATCGCTGGAACGAAGCTCTGATGGGCCTCCACGCCGGGTTGGACGCGTGGGATGCGCTTATGAAAGGGGACTTTGCCAGATCAGTGCCGGGGGAAATCGCTCTGGCCGCGCGGCAATGGCCGATGGATGGCCGCTGGCCCGACTGGGCTTCAACAGCAGGCCAAGCGCGCGCTCATTGGATCCGCACGCGGCGCGAAGCGGAAAGCCTGGCGGTATCCACCGTCCATGGTGTGGCGTTGGAGGTGCTTCGCCGAGCAGGCGAGGCAGGCGCCGGCCTGCTGGCGGCCGATGATCCACGCATGGTGGCTCTGCTTCGGCGGGCCGGGCGCGAAGTATTGGAGCTTCCCCCTGGCCATCGCGACAGCGTGAGTGCCCGCAAACTCCTTGGATGGCTCGAAGGCAATGAGGGGGAGAAGCCACGCTGGCAGACGGTCTGCGAATCCTTTGACGCCCATACGGATGCCCTCGGAACTTGGCGGGAGGACACTGAATCCGAGGATACGGCCAATGCTTTTTGGGCGGCCACGGGTGAGTGGCTGGACGCTTATAGGCCTTTCGGTGAAACTCCGATGCGGGCGGCGAAACTCACCAAGAAAGCCCAACCCCACGGAAATTTCACTAAACACGGTCTGAAAAAAATCATTCCGGCTCCTTCACTGGGTGCTCCGGAATTCGAGTTGATGCGGTTCGCAGAGTCACTGGCCACAAGCATCCCAAAGGCCGATGGAAAGTACCCGGCTCAATATCTGTCGCCAGAATTCCTGGAAGCCATGGCTCCATTGGGCGAAGCGCTGCCGGATTTGCTGGAGCACTGGCTGAGCCTGCTGCTGGAGCGGGTCTTCCTTCGCTTCCTCGCGTTGAAGGAAGAACGTCGATGGCTGAGCTACGGGGATCTGGTCCGCCGGGCCCTGGCGCATTTGCAGGCGGTTCCACCCGAACGCCATCCGAAACTATTGCTGGTGGATGAATTCCAGGACATCAATCCCGTGCAGGAGGTTTTCCTGAATGCCTTGGGTGCTGAGGCGACCGTGGTGGTGGGCGATCCCAAGCAGGCCATCTACGGTTTTCGGGGCGGTGTGGCGGACCTTTTGAAACAGCGCATCGAGGCTGCATCTGCGCATGGCTTGGCCTTCCGCTTGCCCCGCAATCACCGGTCCACCGCACCGGTGGTCAGGGTGGCCAATACCTTTGTCCGTGACATTGTTCCATTGGTGGGTCAGGGTGCGGTGGACCCCGATGGCGAACAGGAGGACGGAGGGCAGGCTCGGGGCGAACCTCTGGTGGCGTTGGCAAGGGTGGATTCCGAGCGGCCGAAAGCCGCGGATCTTCCAGCGGCGGCGCCTTGGATCGCGGCCCTCTCCAGCGAGGCTGGCTGGCAAGACCTTGGCATGGCTGAGATGGCCTGCCGCGGCCTGCGGCGCCGGGCGTTGCTGTTGCCCGGCCGCAATGGGCTGCCAGCCCTCCGGCGCGCGCTTCAACAACGGGGCGTGGAGCCTTTGGTGCAGACCCGTGATGGTTTTTGGGATAGCCCGGGTGTGCGGTTGATGATGGCTTTGTTGGAGTGCCTGGCGCATCCGGCCCGTCCACTGCCTGTCCTGGCCGTGTTGCGAAGCCCTTGGATCGGGGCTACGGATGGAGTGCTTCTTGAACTGGCTGATCGGTTCCAAGGCGGCTGGGTCGGCCTCGAAACGGAGGGACTCGTCCCTCAACTCCAACCTGGATTCCAGTGGCTTCAAAGCCTGCGGGGGCTACCCATCCAGAGCGTGGCGGCTGAGGGTCTGGCACGACCTGGCTTGCTGGAATTCATCGCCTCGACTGAGGCTCATGGCCGCCTGGAACCTGAACGGGCGCGGCGCAATCTTGATCAATTCCTGGGTATGCTGCCTTCGCTTTCATCGGATGTTCCATCGGCCTTCGCTGACTTGGAACGCCAGCGGGCCAGACCCAAGGGCGATGCGCCCGCCGATAGCGGCAACGCGGATCTACTCATCCAGACCATCCACGCTTCGAAGGGCCTGGAATATGAGGATGTGATGCTGCCAATGCTGAACTACGCAGTGAAAGGCCTTCGCAAGGGTGAAGTGGGGCGGGGAAAACTTCAGCAGCTTGTGCTCGGTTGGAAACTCGGAAAGCTGCAGGGCTCCGGCTACCGGGAACTCAAGCGCGCAGAGGACGCCCGCGTGCGGCGTGAAGGTTTGAATCTCATGTACGTGGCGCTGACCCGCGCCAGGCACCGGATGGTGCTATTGCAGCAATGGAACCGGGATACGGCGGCTGGCGCCTTCGCGGCGCCGCCCTCGGCATCGGAGCTCCGGGAACAAGGAAAGACCCCCAACTGGCAGCACATCGCATCGGAATTCTCGGAGCGCCTGCCGGATCTCCCTCGGTTCGATGTGCCGCGGGCCGCACTGCCCTCAGCCGCCTTCGACTCCGTAGTTCCTCGTCAAGCACCTTCCCATCCTGCATTTTTTCCACCTCCCGGGATTCAGACCCCGTGCGAGGATTCCCCAGAGCGGACAATCCGCAAGCGCCAAGGGACCGCGCTGCATGGCCTGCTGCGGGAAGTGCTGGTGCGGCATGCAGCGGATCCCACCGCAGCCGAAAACCACTTGCAGACCCATCCCGTGGTGAAGCGTTGGCCCCGAGCGGAGGAACAGGTGCGGCAATTTTTAGCGGCGTTCCGGGATCAGGGCTGGGAGCGTTTTCCTCGCCGCACAGAATTCCCGCTGCCGGACGCGGGAAGTTCTGGCGCCACCGGATTCGCTGATCTGGTGATCTGGGAACCTGACCGCACGAGTCCGGTCCGGATCCATCTGGTGGACTTCAAGCTCTCCGGCGAATTTGGAGAGATGGAAATCGAAGCCTACCGGAGCCAGCTGCTTGGCTATCGCCAAGCCTTGGCACGCTTGCATCCGGGTGCCGGTATCGCTGCCTGGCTCTACTCCATCGAAGGCGGCGATTTGTGGAGATCTGAAGGTCCTAGTCTCGTCGGAATCCTACCCGTCAATCCTGTCAGTGTTGATTTGCCTTGGGCCGCTGCCTGAGGCCATGTACATCGCTGAACATGGCTTGGATGATTGGCAGATCCTGCTCCAGGTTGCCACTCGGCTTGAACAAGGGTTTGAGCCGGACCACATGTTCCTGGTAGTCGAAGCCCACGGGCATGATGGGCACACCGGCCTTTTCAGCGATCAGATAAAAGCCTGTTTTCCACTGGCTCACCCCCTTCCGCGTGCCTTCAGGCGCCAGGGCGAGCATGAGTGTGGGGGCCGCTTCGAAAGCCCTCACGCATTCTCCGACTACACCATGGCTGGCGCTGCGGTCCACGGGAATGCCGCCCATCCACCGCAGGAATTTCTTGAAGGGGGGCTTGAAAATGGAATGCTTGCCAAGCCAGGAAACACGCAGCTCGACGGCGAAAACCACCGCGACGCCTAGCGTGAAATCCCAGTTGGAGGTATGGGGCGCGACGATGACGACGTACTTGGCATCCGCCGGAAAGTTGCCTTCGATCCGCCAGCCCGACAGCCGCAGGTAAGTCCGCCCGACAGCTCTCCACATCCAGCCACGGGCCTGCCGGAAGGCAGGCGGAGGGACTAGGTATTTTGAGGGGTGCCGCAATGGTTTCCTCGTATCAGTGATAGACCCGGATTCAAGACCCGGAGCATTGGAAATCCATGATCGCGCGGGTGTAACCCTGGTGTGCAGCCATTATTTCGGGAGAGCCGCTTCAAAATCAGCGTCATCAAGCCAAGGTCATCAAGGTTGCATTGGCGAGAGCCCATGATGGGGGGGCATCGTTGGCATCTTCGCTCCGAGGTGGCTGAAGTGCCGACCGTAGGCGTTCATCATCTCCTTGCAGGCGCTAAGGAGGTACCGGCGCTTGAATCCATCTGGAAGGGCGCGGATTACGGGGATCTTTTTTGAATAGAAATCCATGTAGCACTTCCCTAGGGCGATGGTGACTTCCTCAAGAGTCATGGCGTAGGGCTCGATGATGGGTGTAGCTAGGTTGTATTTCGAGTAATCATGGACGCGCACCCGGTCCTTCATCTCCTCGTACAGGGGGGTGAAGGGCATCGGTGTGAGCACAGGGAACACCGCGATATCGGGGTTCATCCGCAGGGCCACTTCGATGGTCCTGCCAATGGAATCCCAGGTCTCGGTGGGATGGCCGATCATGAACGAGGCTTCGGTCACCATGCCGTGCTCTTGGGCTAGGCGGATCGCACGCTCGTTCAGGCTCACATTGGTGCCCTTGTTGAGCATGCCCAACATCTCATCGGTGCTTCCCTCGGCGCCCAGGTACATGTGGATCACGCCGGCTTTCCGGTATTTGGGGAGGATGTCTTCGTCCCGCACGATGTCCTCGACGCGGGTTTCCATCAGTAGGCCCACTCCGAGATCAGCTTCGATGAAGAGATCGAGGAGATGCTCCCAGCGTTCGCGGTCGAAGGTGGGGTATGGATCAATCATGGTGATGAATTCGACCCGGTACCGGTCCACAAGCAACCGGACCTCTTCCAGGACATCTTCTGGCGTCCGGGCGCGCCAGTCGCCCCGCCAGAAGGCCCGGTGGCTGCAGAAAGAGCAGCCCATCATGCAACCGCGGGAGGTGAGGATGGAGGCCATGCGGCCCGGTGGATCGATCCGGTAGCGATAGGCCTCCCAATCAAGCAGCTCCCACGCCGGTTTGATAGTGTCCAGGTCAGTGATGTGAGGGCGGATCTCGGTCGCGATGACTTCATCGTCCCGCAGGAACGCGATGCCGCGGACCTCATCCAACGGCCCGCCCTGGAGCGCAGCCAGCAAATCCGGCAAGGTCGCTTCCGCTTCGCCGCGCAGCACGATGTCCACGGAGCCCGAGGGATCCCTTAGCAATTCGTGGTATTTGAAGGTCGGAAAGGGACCGCCGAGAACCGTGGTGGTGCCAGGGTTCGCGGTCTTGGCCAACCCAAGACACTTCAGGGCCGCAGGCACCACTGCCGTGCTGATGGCGCCCGTGACGGGCAGGTAGTCGTAGGCCACCACCATATCCGGGCGATACCGGTCGATCTCCATGCGGACGGTTTCGAAGGTGGCGCCATCTGTATTCATGGCGTCGTAGATCCGGGCCTCATGCCCTGCCTGTTCGACGGCCCCGGCCAGATAGGCGATCTGGAGCGGAGGCCAAGTGCCGATGGCATCCACACCCCAACTGGTATAAGGCGGCACCACGAAAAGAACCTTGATCATGGCGTCAACCTCATGAATTCCTTGGGTAACATTCTAACTGTCCTTGTGACGAAAGTCACAACGACCCCGTTTCCTGGAGGCCATCGCTCCTCTTCGAGGCTCATTGGAAATAGGCCGAATGCATGGATGGGATCAGGAACGGGAAGATGAATACAGTCAGGATCGACAGGGCAAAGCAAGCCACGGTGATCCAGGCGGTGGTCTTTGGCCCGAGTCGGTAGAACAACCGCAGGTGCAGGAGCGTGCCGTAGCAAAGCCAGGTCACCAGGGACCATGTCTCGATAGGATCCCACCCCCAATAGCGGCCCCAGGACTGGTTGGCCCAGATGGCCCCCATGACGATGGTGGTGGACCAGAACACAAAGCCGAATCCGACGTAGCGCACGGTATAGGCGTCGAGCACATCGGCATCCGGCAGCCGATCCAGAAGGCGGCTGGAGGCTCCCTTTAGCTTTCGAAGCAAGATCACAGCTGAAGCGAAGGAAAGCAGGAATGCTCCCACCGCCAGCTTATTGAAGAGCACATGGAACACCAGCCAGACGGAACGGAGCGTCGGCGGCAGGCTGCGCGCCTCAGGACTGGTCAGCAGCCCCAGGCCGACCATGAGGATCGCACCGGGCAAGGCTACGAGGGCAAGGCCGGTCCAAGATGGACGGCGCCAGATAGCGATGAGCAGCATCAGCACGGCGATCCAAGCATTTGAGGACAGCACCTCATACTTAAGCATGTAAGGCCCGTGGCCCACCTCGATCCAGCGCACGATGAGAGCGGCCGAATGCGGCACCAGACCCAGCATCGTGGCCCAAAGAGCCCACCGGGTCCGCTGGGGATGGTTCCACATCATGGCATGGGCGAACAGCACCGTGGCCACGATGTAACAGCCCACGGCCACCCAGTGGAGGATGGTTTCCAACAGGAATGGGTTCATCTCTTGCCTCCTGGGGCGGGCTCGTTGCCGATCATGGCGTGGGCTTCCTTAGCGTCCATCAGCCAGGGCATGGTTTTGCGGCCCACCTGGGGCGGGGCGGTGAAGCGGGTTTCCGTGACCATCCACATCCCCTTGAGGTTCTGGAACAGGTAGAGCACCTCGTAGCGGTCCACGGAGGCCTGGCCCACCTGCTCACCGCTGCCCATGCGGCGGTCCAGGTAAGACCACCGCTCCTGGGTCCGGATCTCCAGTCGGTCCTTCTTGCGTTGGACGCCAGTGATTTGTAGTTCCTCTAGCTTGGCGTCAAGGACGATGCCCATGTCTGCACGAACGCCGATAAGCCCGGTCAGGTTCTTCCCGGCCACGCAGTTCGGGGCCACCACCGGGTCTATGAGCAGCACATCGCAGTGGCGGTAGGCTTCGCAGACCGCTTGGTTGTATTGCTCCACTAGGGTCCGCGCCTCCTTGTCCGAAACCCGTCCGCAGGCGAGGCTGAGTACGAGGGCAGCACTGGCAAAAATTCCAGGCTTCATGGCCAGCCTCCGTGTTCGCGCACCAGGCGCTCGAAACGCTCTTTGAAAAGTGGAGCGAAGCGGTGGGGTTTCATGGCGATGGCCACACGCTCTTGGTCGCCTTCAGGCGTGATGGACACGCGTTCATCCACCCGGATCACGGTGTAGGTCAGCGCCGAGCCCAGCAGCCCCAGGAGGAAGCCCGCATACACCAGCCACAACCCAGGGTCATGGTCGCCGTGTAGGCGGGCCCAGAAGGGTAGATGCACAAGGTGGACGCTGCCACCACCGGGCAAGACAGCAGTGTCGCCTGGAGAAAGACGCCCCACGAAGCGCAGGGCCGGGCCCTCTGTGACCCTAAGTTCCAGGACGGATGGGCGAGGCTCTGCCTCGGACAAAGTGGTCCTCGCATGGAGGACCAACCCCTGGCCTGCGTGGGCGGAGAAGACGCCTGGCGCCTCCTGGCGCAGCAGCAAGGCTTCGCGGTGCAAGGGGCCGTGGCCGTTGGACCACTCCAGCAGGGCTGCAGGGCCCAGTTCCGAGTTCACATAAAGCCGCCCCCGGGAGGTTCGGAGCTCCTGGTTGATGCCGAGCTTCAGGGACTCCGATCCCTCCAGTTGGAACTGCACGGCCAGATCCTTCATTCCGCCAGAGGGGTATCGGGCCATCTCGACCCTCTCCAAGGTGAGCGGTGCGTCGAGCTTGAAAGGCTTGGCCAGTGGACCGGGCCATTGGGCTCCCCAGGCTTCCACAGTGGCGGGCAGGGTCTCTCGCTCCAATAGGTCGACGGCAGCGCTCACACCAAACAGTGCACGGAGCGTGGCTGCAGCGATCACCATGAGCAGCCCCACATGGAACAGGGGTGAACCCGCCAGGCCTTGGCGGCCACGGACCCGGACCCTTACCCGCGGCACTGCGGGATCCCGGGCGGGGCGCAGGAATTCGGTCTGAAAGGGGGCCACCCGGAAGTGGGCCTCCGTGGGCTGAAGACGCCATCCTGTGCGGAGGCGGCGGATCTGCTCAGCCACTACGATGCACAGGGACACCGTGGCGAGGCCTAGGCCGAGGAGGAAGGCGGGTGTCTGGAAGACATGGTCGAGACCCAGGCGGTCCACCAATAGTGTTGCCAGCCGACCATGGCTCCGCAGCTGCTCCAGATCGACGGCCGAAGCGCTGCCAGCCTGGGGCAAGCTTGCCCCAACGATCCCAGCCAGAGTGATGAAACCCAGCACCCCCACGATGGTGGCCGGAGCACGGAAGAAGCGTTTGAGTCTCTGGAGCAAGCCTGAGGTCATACCCCAGAATGCCAAGGAAGTTTCGGGATCACCACTTGGCACCATTGCTCGTAGGGTGGTCCCCGGTGCACGCGGAGGTTCCACAGTTGGACGTGTTGTAGTTGCCGGTGGTGGTCTTGGTGAAACCACGGATGATGGTGTTGTTCTTGTCGCCGTTCCAGGCATAGCGTGCGGGCATGCCGCCGCCGGCAGTGCCATCTCCGATCAAGCGGCCAAGCTTGCCGCCGTGGGGCACCACGATGTGGCACTCGTAGCAGCGGCGGGCGCTGTGGTCGCTCCGGGAGTGGGGTTCCCCCGCCGAGTCGACGTGGCAGTTCGCGCACCAGCTGGTGGCGAAACCGCTGCTCAGCACGACATTGGGCCAGTTGGCCGCATTCGCGCCCTTCAGCATGAACGCTACGCTGGATCCATGAGGCCCTTGAGCTGCCGGGGCGGCTGAATCGGTGTTGTGGCAATCCGAACACGACATGGTCTGCGTTCCCACCGTGGTCCAGGGTGCTTTCATCTGCCCGGCGGCTAGCGCCTTGGGGGCCACGCTGGCCGCGCCGTAGCTGTTCAGGCCCACGACCACCGGGTGCCCGGAGGCGTTGTTGGGGTTGAACTCCTGGGCCAGATCAGTCTGCATTTTCATGCCTGCGAGCAGGTAGCGGTAGATGCCCGTGGTGCCAGTGTAGTTGGCGGTCAGGGTGAGGTGCGTGGCGTCCTGCACACTGGCGATGACATTGGTGCCAACTTGGCCGCTGGCCTGGATGGTTTGTCCGACGATGGACGAATCCCAGGCGGTGCCGAAGCCGACCACAGCCGTGTTGTTGAGCGTGAAGCTGGCGCCAGGGTGGAGGTAGAAGTCCTGGTAGTTGTGGGGCGTCCCCCCGTAGTTGGGGGTGATGGTCAGGCTGGTGGCGCTGGCAGCGGTGATGCGGTAGGCCGTGGCCACGCTGGTGTTCTGGATGAACTGGCCCACAGTCGCCGCGCCCCAGCTGGTCCCGAACCCCGTCACGGTTCCGCTGTTGGCGGCGAAGGAAGCTGAGGCGCGCAGCTGGTAGGGGCTGTTGGCGGCGGTGGTCCCGTAGTTCCCTGAAAGCGTGATGGCGGTATTGCTGGTCACCGTGCTCACATAGCGGAGCGTGCCGGTGTACCCCACATGGCGGATGTACATGTACCGGATCCTGCCAACAGGAGTATTCCAGGTGTTCGTAGCGCTTCCTGTCACCGCCGTGTTGCCGTTGGTGAAGCTTGCTGTCACGCCCGACTGCAGCACCCAGGGTTGGAGGTTGCCCGAGACCAGTGCCAGCCCACTCGCCACCATGCCCGGGGGCGGCGTGGTGCCGAAGGAATAGCTGGTGTGGCACTTGAAGCAGACCTGATACTGGAACTCGGCGCCGCTGGCGGGCACGGTGGGGGAACCACTGTTGATTTTCGTGAACCACGCATTGCCGGAACCGACAATGTTGGGTGGCGTCGCCCAGTTGGCCAGGGAGGCCCAGTTGAAGGTAAGGCCGTCTACGCCCCGCAAGGCGCGGCTGAAGATGGTGAGTCCATCCGCGCTGCGGATGCGGTTGCCGTTGGCCGTGCCAGCGGTGTGGATGCCAGCGCCCGCCATGTGCGGGTTATGGCAGTCGGCGCAGCCCACTAATCGGCCGCCGGTGCGTTCAACCGGGTGGCGGTAGGTCTTGGTGATCTGGGTGCGGACATCCTTGTTGGAAGGCCCGTTGCTGTCGTGGCAGGTGTTGCAGAGGTTGTCCTGGCGGGCGCCCAGGGCGTTCGCGTATTTCTGGCCAGCATTGTTGGCATCGGGCCAGCCGTGGGGCGTGTGGCAGTTCTTGCAGGCGCCACGGTCGGCGGCCAGGGTGTAGGCAGGGTAGGTGCTGCCGCCGTACTGGTCGCCGGGCCAGAGCGCGCCCGAGGTGGGGTTGGTATGGGTGTTGGCGGTGGTGGTGTCGGCGTTGGTGTGGCAATCGGCGCAAAGGGCGGTGGAGTTGCTCACCCGCAGCAGCATGCCGGCAGGCGTCGTGGCGGCGGGCGCGTTGTGGATGTCGTGGCAGGTGAGGCACTCGACGTTCCCCGCAGTATTCAGCACCAACGAAACGGAGGGGGCCTTGGTGTTCGGCGCCGCGGCGCGGTTCACATGCACGGGGTGCGAGGTGCCGCCCGGGCCCACGTCTCGGGCCGCGTGGCAGTCGCCGCACAGCGCGCCGGCATCGTTCGCCACACGCTGGAAGTGCCGGTTGTTGGTGGTGCCGGCCACATAGGTCTGGGAAGAGGTGGGATCGTGCGGCAGCAGGGCTTGGCTATGCTGGTCGTGGCAGGTGGAGCACATGAACTGCCCATTTTCATGGAGCCTGCTCAGGCCTGCCGTAAGGGGCGCGCGGGTTTCTGTTCGGGCATAAATCAGGAAGATATCGTTGAGAAGGAAGGATGGACTCGCCGTGCCATTGGCAAAGGCGATCGAGATTCGCGTAGTGCCAAGGGCCACGGGTGTCGTGGTGGTGGCTACGCCTGTGGTGGCGGCGCCCCAGGTTGAAGTTCCATTGATTGTCATCTGCCAGTCGAATTTGGCCACGCCCACCTGGCCCCCGGTGCTGATCTTGATTTGGACCGTGGTGGCGTACGCGCCGGTATAGGCTCCAGACAGGGTGATTTTGCCGGTGGAGGTATTCGGCGTGCCCAGCACAAGGTGGCCTGCGGGCCCGGAATCCCAGCGGTGGGAGGTGCCCGCCGCAGGTGTGCCAGTGGGTAGCCCCGGCCCTGGCAAGGCTTGGTCGGCCGTCACGAAGGGTTTCGCGCTGGCGGTCCCGGTGGGGTTGTGGCAGCTCATGCAGAGATTCGCGTTGCCGGCTACTGCCGTGAGCATCGCCCCAGGGGCTTCATGGAGTGTGTGGCAGGATTTGCATTCAACGCTCTTGCTCGTATTGTGCGGAGGATCCGAAGCCAACAGCGAAGCTGAGGTGATCAATTCCAGGCCAATGACCAGGATTGATTTGCGCAATCGAATCATTCGAATCATCGCGAGCCCCCTTCTAGTTCTTGGCCAGACCCGCTGCCAACCGAGGCTCCGACCGGGACAGGTCCCCCGCCTCCGCCGGGTGCCACATAAACTGCGACCGAGCCCTCGAAGCTTTGACCATCCGCCAAAGATCCCTTCACGAGAACGACTCCTTTCCCGTCAGGCAGCGTCGCCACAAGTCTTCTTCGATCGAAAGTCATCCGCAACTCGGCATTTCCGTCCCCATCGAAATCGCTGATCTCGATTCCCTTGAAGTGCCGCGCGGGGACACCATTCGCTGTAATGGATTCCAGGAGGATCATTTCCGGCGCAGCGCCAACCACCCTCACCAACCCAACCACCACGTTCGGGTTGATGCTGAAGCCGCCTGCGGGGACCACACCAATTGAATTGCGTTCGAAGGTGGAAGGCAGAAGCTTGATGACCGCTGGTAGCCCCTTTGGATCACTGAAGGCATCGAGTCCAAATATCTCTACCCGCGTGTTTCCGGGCGACACAACGAAAAGCCGGTTATTGCGGTCAATGGTGAGGCTCGTAGGCGTCCGGAGTTCGCCAGGGCCTTCGCCAAAACGAGCCACAGTGGAGACTGCATTGCCTTGGCCGTCGATGACTTTGACAGTGCCCTGAAACGCATCGGCCACGAAAATCCGACCCGATGAATCCCCGGTGAGCCCTTGAGTACGGCTGAAGGGCCCAAGCCCCATGAGCGTACTGCGGCCAAAGCTGCGCAAGAATCCTCCGACTGGGGAGAAGACCTGGATGCGGTTGTTGTTCTGATCCGCCACGAAAATTTCACCGTCGGCATTCACGAAGATCCCCGAGGGGAAATTGAATAGGCCGACTGCGGTTCCAGATCCTCCGAATTGACGGATCAAGGATCCGCCGGGTGAATAGATCTTGATGAGATCCGCCCGGCTGTCGCTGACAAGCACCATCCCTGCGAGCGGGCCGCTGGTGGGAATGGCGAGGTGGTTGGGCATCTGGAATTCGCCCGCGCCCTGGCCGAGCTTCCCCAGCGGGGACCAATCAGGGAGGAACACGGAAACGCTTCCGGTGCCGGCCTCTCCGACAAAGATGCGTCCAGCCGCGTCAACCGCGATGCCGAGGGGCCGGCTGAGACCGCTTTTCACTGAAACCAGCCGCCCGAATTCATCCCGGACAAAGATTTTGCCTAGCGCGGAATCGGTGATGTAGACACGTCCCGCCGAATCGGTGGCGATGGCCGAAGGGGCCACGTACCCATCGCGGTAGGAGCGCAAGGGGGTCACGATGGGGGCGGACGCGGGCAGCGCGGGTAGAGCGGCGTTGGCGGCGCATAAGAACGATTGAACAATGGAGGAGAGAGAGAGCGCGAAACCTACCAGCAGCATTCGAGCGCAGCGACTATGCATTTGCATTCAAATCCTCCTGAATTGGCCTATTCACACCGCCTGGGCGGTGGCTGTCATGATTGGGCGGCACTTGGTCATTTCGCGGACCCTTTTCCGATCAATTAATCAATGGAACGGACTGATTATTCGTGAATGGCCTTCCCGGGGCGCCTGTGTGGCGTACCTAGCCCATATCAACTTGAGTCCACAACCTTAAAACCAGATTAATAACCACCCAGAAGGTGCGTGACTTTGATCACTTCTAGCTTTTTCAGCTTTTTTTCCATCAAGGCCTAAGCAAAGACTGGGCTATAGCCTGTATCGAGCGGAACTTTAAATGGCCCGAAATACATGGGAACAGGATTGCATTCGAAACCATGCTTTAAGCCTTAGCATTCCTAGGAAATTCCGCGGTAATGGTAGCCCCGCCCTCGGGGCGGTTTGCAGCCACAATGCTCCCTCCGTGCTCTTTTACAACCCAGGCCACGATCGCAAGGCCCAAACCAACCCCCGGCACGTTGGCACGGGACCTGGAGGAGTCAGACCGGAAGAACCGCTCGAATATCCGGCCCAGGTCTTGTTCTGGAATGCCAGGACCCGAATCGTGGACCAAGAGTTGGACCATTCCGTTCTGCCGATGCAGTTCGACCGAAACGGCGCCGCCGACGGGAGTGTATTTCAGGGCGTTGTCCAGTAGGTTGCCCACCACTTGATGCAGCCAGCGTTCATCACCCAGGATTTCATCGGGGATAAGTCCACGGATTCCCAACTCGATATTTCGTTCCTGAGCCTGGAATTGGTGGGCCTCCATCTGGGCTTCCACTATGCGATCCAACCCTACGGGAGCCAGTTTCATCACCACGCGGCTGGTATCGGCCCTCGCCAGGAAAAGGAGGTCCTCCACAATGGTGCGTATGCGGTCAACTTCTTCGCCGATGCTTTGCATGGCGGCCTCGTATTCTTCGGGAGTCCGCCGTTGCTCCAGGCTCACGTCAATGGTGTTGCGGACGGTGGCCAGGGGGTTTCGGAGCTCGTGGGAGGCATCCGCCGTGAAGCGCTTCATGGCGTCGAAGGACGTTTCGAGCCGTGCGAACATCCTGTTGAGCGTATCCGCCAGCATCCCGGTTTCGCCCTCAATCTGGTGGTCCGGGACGCGCTGATCGAGGCTGCTGGCTTCGATTTCTTTGGCCTTTTCAATGATGTGGACGAGGGGTGCCAGAGCCCGGCCAACAATCCAATAGCCACCCGCGAAGGAGGCCAGGATG
The DNA here is from genome assembly GCA_016722505.1 of Holophagaceae bacterium. Taxonomy (GTDB): domain Bacteria; phylum Acidobacteriota; class Holophagae; order Holophagales; family Holophagaceae; genus JANXPB01. Next base: position 209,009 of record JADKJH010000001.1, on the reverse strand, counting down.
CCGATCATCGCCAGACTCGTGAAATCAAGCAGGAGCCTCCTCAGCATCGACTGCACATCCCCCAGATCCTCAATGATGCGGATGACACCCCGTTCCCCAGCTCTTAGCTGGAAAGGAACCAGAATAATCCGCCAGTACATACCGCCCTTTTTGTGGAGTTGGAATTCAGGCGTGGTCAAAATCGCTTTGGATGGGGGCTTGATCCAGGTGTTCAGGCTGTTGGCTTGCACTCTTCGCGAATGGATGACCCGTTCCATATCTCCAAACCGTTCCGTGATGATCACCCTCCCCGAATGCCGGAGCTGTTCCTCCTGTTTTGGGGTGAGCGCCTTTCCAACTTCTTCCTCAGCCAAAATGGCTAGAATGGCAGCGCCTCTGGACCTTAAATGGTCGTCGTAGTGCCGGATCATGTGGTACCGCACGAGGACGAAGAGCAGTGTTCCGATGACGCAGAGGCCAATCACCATGGCAATGCCGTACCACACCGTGAGCTTGAATCGGAGAGTCCGGGGGAATCGCATCATGCGGGCTCATGCATGGAATAGCCGACACCCCGGAGGGTCTGGATCAGCTTGACTGGATGTCCTTGATCAATCTTTTTCCGCAGGAAATTGATGTAGACCTCCACCAGATTGGAACCGCCATCGTACGCATCCTCCGTGGCCCAGACGTTTTCCAGGATCATGGCTCGGGTCAGGGCAAGGCCTTTGCGGCTCATCAGGTATTCCAGGAGAACGAGTTCCTTGGCGGTCAAGCTGATGATCTCTCCACCCCTTCTGACCTCGCGGGTTCGAAGGTCCAGTTCAAGATCCGCCACTTTCAGGACATTGCGCAATTCCACCGCAGGGCGGCGTGTGACGGCCCTAAGCCGCGCCAGCAGCTCCTTGAAATCGAAAGGTTTGGGAAGGTAATCGTCTGCGCCTAGATCGAGCCCGAGAACACGGTCGTCCACGCCGCTCCGCGCGGTGAGCATCATGATGGGAACCGTGCTCCCGGCCTTGCGCAGCTCACGCAGCACTTCGAATCCATCCATCTTGGGCAGCATCACATCCAGGATGATGGCAGCGTAGTTCCCTTCCCGCGCCATGTGCAGCCCCAGTTCGCCGTCCTCCGCCCAATCGGCGATATAGCCATTTTCCTTGAGACCCTTGTGCAGTACCTGGGCGAGTTTCGCTTCGTCTTCAATGATGAGAATTCTCATAGGATCCTTCGCCACCCGCTGGATGAACCACCCGTTGCCGGAATCAATACTGGATGAATGGTATCGGGATAATTGGCAACGGATGCGAAGCCATACATTGGGTGAAAAACCCGTGCAACACCCGAAAGTGATGATGGTCACTCATTTTTTTAGTGGTAATTAATCTGTTTTTAAGGTTTGGGACGCAAGTTTGGTTAGTGCCAGGTGAGTGAGCTACGTTTCGCAGTCCGGCCATTCACGACGATCAGGATCCGATTCACGTTCCAATCCTAGGAAACCCGAAATGCTCAAGTTGCGCTTTACAACGACAGCAGCCACCACAGCACTCGTGGCGTCGCTGGTTTGTGCCACACCCGCGTTGCATGGGCAAAAAAAGGGTGGCGCTCCGGTGCAAAGCGCGAATGAGCAATTAGTGTGGCCCGCGCCGCCCGCGCCCGCCCGGATCAAGTGGACCGCCGAGTACCGCAGTGAATTTGACGTGGGGGCGAAAAAACGCCGCAGTTTCATCGACCGGTTGGCTGGGAAGAATGAAGATGTGGTGAGGCTCAAGCGGCCCATTTCCGTTGCTGTAGACGAAAAGGGCACGATCTTTGTCGGTGATTTTGGCCAGGGCGTGGTGGCCTTGGACCCCATCGGCAAACGCATGTGGCGTTTCTCCTCCGTGTCTGGAGCGGCGCTTAACACCCCGGCCGGAGTTGCGGCTGATTCCAAGTTCGTTTATGCCACCGACACCACCACCAATACCCTCACGATTTTCGACAAGCAAGGCCACAGGCTCACAGGGCTCGGCCCGGCTGATGGGCTCAAACGGCCAGTGGGCGTAGCGGTGGACGAAGCCCGGGATCTGCTCTTGGTCGTGAACGCCGGCAACCACACCGTGCTGCTCTACAACAGAGCTTTGAAACTCCAGAAAAAAATTGGCGAACGAGGTTCGGACTCTGGGCAATTCAATTTTCCAACCTTCGCCACCTTCCTTCCGGGAGGCGGGTTTGCGATCACTGACACGGGCAACTTCAGAATCCAGATTTTCGACGCCAATGGAAAATTCGTCCGGGCTTTCGGCAAGGTGGGCGATGTTTCAGGAAACTTCGCGCGGCCCAAGGGCATCGCCCTGGATCCTGACGGCAACTTGCATGTGGTGGACGCCGTATTCAGCAATATCCAGGTCTTTAGACAGGATGGCCAGCTGCTTACGTTCGTCGGCCGCGGCGGTGTGGCGAAGGGGATGTTCCAGATTCCCTCTGGCATCGCCATCGGCAAGGATGGCGCCATCTACGTAGCCGACGAGATGAATGGCCGCATCCAGCGCCTCCAGTACCTCTCCCTTCCTGCAGCCCAGGCTCCAGCGGTTGTTCCTGCTGCGGCCCATTGATTGTTGATTGTTGATCGCAACCCAACCCCTTCCCCACCGGGGAAGGATTTTTCCAGGAGCTACACCATGAAACACATTCTCTTCGCGCTGGTGGCCATCGTGTCCGCTTCAGCGCTCCAGGGCCAGATCGCCGCTTCGCCCCATGATCTGAGCACCACTGGACCCCGAGGCAAGACGAACACCACGCAGACCTGCGTGTTCTGCCACACGCCCCATGGCGCCATCGGTTCGGTGTCATCGGAAGTGGCCGGCCAGCCCATCGCGGCCCAGCTGATTCCCCTGTGGAACCACTCGACCACCGCGACGGTTTTCACGATGTACAACACCACGAATAACCCGATCTCCAACCTGCAGGGCGTGGTGGATGCCACCGTCACCGGCGCGAGCCTGGCTTGTCTTTCCTGCCATGATGGCGTCCTCGCCGTCGGCGCCATTTCAAACCTGCCCAACGATGTCGCCGCCATCACCTACACGGCATTCGCCGGCGGGCTGGATGCGACCGGACATATCATTGGCACCGCCAAGATGGGCGTGGATCTCACCAACGACCACCCGATCTCGATCACCTACATGAATGCTGGCAACACGGCTCCCCTGGATCCTGGCATGAAAATGCCCAGCACCTTCGCAGCCAATGGCGTGAAACTCTTCGCGAACAAGGTGCAGTGCGCTTCGTGCCATGACGTGCACAACTGGGGAACCGTGGCCGCGGGCACGCGTCCTTTCCTCGCCTACACCATGACCGCTTCGGGCCTCTGCCTGCAGTGCCACACCAAGTAATTTGAGCCGTTTTATCTAAGGGGCGGGGGAGGGAGCCTTCCCTCCTCCGCCCTTTCTCTGCCTCTCTGCCCTTGCTGCCTTGGGATCGAGCGATCATGCGAGCCACACTTCTGTCCGTGCTGCTGGCGGGCGCCTTTTCAACGGCGCCGGCCCAGGACATTGGTGTGCTGAACCAGAATTTCCGGATGCACCACGACCAGTGGAGTTGGGGCGACCAACAGGATGTGGCGTACTCCCAGGCAGTCTACGACTTCACCTTGGGGATGCCCGTGGCGACCTATCGCCTGGGTGCCCTCGCCCTCAGCGGTTCGCTCGTGTATTCAAGGGCTGCTTACGGGCACGATTCCGATTCCGCGGTGGGCATCCAGCAATATGGCGCGCAGGTGAGCTTATTTCCCTACCGCCCTTTCCGATTGAAATTCGATTTCCAGCGCTCCCAGACTCCGGATCTGCTTGGGTCCGGAACCTCCAGGGGAGACACCATGGGTGTGTCGTTCGGCTGGCGTGGCCGTACCCTTCAAGACATGAATGTGTCATACCGCCGGGGAGACACCTCGGGAGCGGGTGTTCACCAGACCTGGACCCAGTGGTCCCTGACCGGGCGGCAGCAAATCCAGAAGACCTACGCCACCCTCGAAGTGAACCGCGACACCATCGCTCAGGGTGCCCAGGACGCTCAGGGGCAAGGCAGCGCCCCGGCTTGGGTGAACACTAGGTTGTACGCCCGGACCGACACTCCCCTCACCAGCCAAGACTGGCTCCGCACCTACATCGCTGTGGGCGATGCGGGTGGCACCCGGCAGGCTTCCATCGGCGCCGATCTTAGTCTGGCCCGCTCGTCTTGGAACAGCATCACCACCGTCTCGCTGCGGCGCTCGACCTTCGAAACTTCAAGCCAGAATATGGCCCAGGTAGCCCAGTCCTTGGCCTGGACCAAGGATCGCTGGTCTGTGTTCGGCAGCTTGGCCGGGGTCTCAGCCTCTGCGAGCGGATTGAATTCCTCCCGCAGCTCCAGTGCTGTTCTAGGCGGATCCTACGCGCTCTCCCCAACCTGGCGGGTCGCATCAGATGCCAGCCTCACCTCGACTTCTGGGGTCGCTGCGACCGGTCCTTCGGCAGATTTCCGCGGTTCCCTGGTGCTTCACGCGGGCATCTACCGGGATGGCGATCTGCCGGCGGTCCTCAAGCAGGTCCTCTTCGGCCTCAGCGACTTGGTCTTCCAGCACAGGGTCCGGGAAGACTACCCCCCTGGATACTTTCCCTCAGAGCTGGCCCAGCAGATGGTCATGCGACGGGTCCGGCAGAGCGGGGGCATCGGTTTCACAGCGGATGTCTGGCACCTGAAGCCGAGGGATGCGAATGGCAGCCTTGATTGGGCCAAGGTCACCGGCGATCTCCGGGTAAACCACCACATCCATTTCCTTGCCATCGGGGACTGGCGGATCGACAAGGGATACCAAACCACGGGCCAGCGCCAAGATGAACGCAGGCTGTACATCAATGGCGCCTACGGATTTGGCGCTTCTTCTTTGAACGCCTTCATGGGTTCATCCCGTTCGGAGTCGCGCACCACCGGACCACTTGGGTCCTTAGATCCATTCTTCCCTGGCGGGCTGCCCGAACTTGGCAATACCACGTACTATGGAACCGGTTTCAATTCTAGGTTAGGCAGGGCTTTCTATGGCGTCTCGTGGACCCGCAATTCAGGGTACTTGCAAGGATCAAGCTCCATTTTTTCAGGCTACGCTTCCATGAACTTCCGAAGGGTCTCGGTGCGTGTGCGGTACGAGCAGGGGCAGCGTTGGGACGGGATCATCAATAAACAGATCAGCTTTGACCTGTCTCGTGCATTCGACAGTGTTGCTGTCTGGGGAACGGGCCCCGAATGACGTGGAAGGGTCTTCAGGTCGCGATCGCACTCTCCATTAGCCTAGCTCTTGGCACCTTTGCTGGGGCAAGCGAGGAGGTGAGAGGGACACTGCCGAAGGCGAAGACTTCCGTCGCCCATCAATCGTGCAGAAGCTGCCATAGGTCGCACGGCCTCCCCAAAGGCAACCCGAAGCTGTTGACGCAACAGGGGGAAAAGATCTGCCTGCAATGCCATACGGGAGATCCTGCCATCCCTTCGCTAGATGGCGCGCTGCATATCGGAGAATCCCAGGGCGGAGGTTCCAGCCACATCGAAGGCCTCCAGCCGAAAAGAGCCACCCCGTTCTCACGAAAGATCACGGAACGTGGCCGCAAGACAGTCATCCAGTCTGGCTGCTCGGGCTGCCACGATTCCCACGGTAAGGAGAAAGGCAACCTCAGAGCGACCGGGTTCGACTTCCGAGGCGAACCCACGGGTGTGAAGCCCCAAACAACGGCGCAGCTCTGTTTCGGCTGCCATGCGGGAGCCGAGGCGGTCCGCTTGAATTCCGGGGAGCCTGATTTCGGAAAGTTATTCAGTGCCGGTGGCGCATCCCGACATGGCATCGGCATCGCCGCGAAGGACCGCTTGGACCTTCCGAGCCTCCGCGCATCTACCTTTTCGGGAAAACTGGATTGCATTTCCTGCCATGACAATCCTGACCCATCGGGTCCGCGGGGACCGCATGCCTCCCGCTACCCCTCATTGCTCAAGGCCCCTTTCGGCCAAGAGGGCGACATGGGCACGAGGGGAAAGAGCGTGAATGATTTGTGTTTCACCTGCCATGACCAGCGCTCCATCGAGGACAACCAATCTTTTCCACTCCACCGGGAGCATATGGTGGGTTTCACTGCCTCTTCGCAGCATCAGGCAGGCAGGGCAGCCGCCCGCCGCGACCAGGGGAAAATGGCCCCAGCGAACCCAATGAACTCAACGAACTCGCCAGTGCCTCCGCCCCAGGGGCTTCGATCGGTTCTCGCAGGCATGGTGCGCGCCGGGCTGGGGGAACCTGTCGCCTGCGCCACCTGCCACGATCCCCATGGCTCACGGGAAAATCCGTCCCTGATCCGTTTTGACCGCTCGGTAGTGACCCCATCCTCGGTTGGAGGCGTTGATTTCGTAAAGACCGGGCTTCGTCAAGGCACCTGCACCTTGATGTGCCATGGGCACGATCACGTGCATTCAAATTACTAAGCTGTCGTCACCGGCACTGTAGCGGCGAAGGCGGTGCAGACCTCCTGTGGAGATCCAAGATGCGACCCAATACCCTGTGCTTCTCGCGCCTCAAGCCGATTGCTTGTTCAATCTCCACGCCTGTTATCGCTGTCATCGCTGTCCTCGCCGCCTTGGGAGGTGCCGCTTGTGGCCGGCCCAAGTCTCCAGTCGCCCAGGTGGGTTCAACTTGGATTGGACAACCCGAATGGGCGGCCTATCTCAAGGAACATCCTGGTGGCGATGTGGCTGGCGTCATCCGGCAGGAAGTCGCCTACCAGCTCGCGGAAAAGCAAGGCCTCCTGAAAGGGATCGAGTGGCAGGATTACCTTCGGATATCGCGCCGGACGGTTCTATCCCAGGCCTACCTCGCCGCCCAGCCCGGGCACAGCAGTTTTTCCGAATCACAGGCGAGGGAGGCGTATATGTCCTCGACCGAAACCCGCCATGTGTCGCACATTCTATGTTCCGGCCAAGCTAAAGCCCAGGCCGCCCTGAAAAGGCTCGCCGTGGGTGAATCTTTTGAGCAGGTGGCGGTGGCGTTGTCGGAGGATCCCTCTGTCAAACAAAACAAAGGCGACCTGGGCTGGATCAAACGGGCACAGATGGTGGCGCCTTTTTCCGCGGCGGTGTTCGCATCGAAGCCTGGAGCTCTGTGCGGACCCTTCCAGACTGAATTCGGGTGGCACCTCGCGAGAGTGCAGGAGGTGCGGGTTCCAGATCCTGCTGAATTCGAAAGAACGAAAGCAAGCATCATGGCCGGGATGCAGGAAGCCCTAGAAGCCCAAAAACGACCGGAAGCACTGAAGCCGCTGAAGGGAGAATACCCCCTGATCGCAGACAAGGCCGTGTTGGGATTGGACCGGACGACAGTGGTGGCGCCCAGTGACGAAGACAGGCAGGCAGGCCGGGTCGCGGAGAAGTCGATCTCCCTGCGTGAACTGAAACTCTTCATCTCGGAAAACATGAAGATGTCCGGTTCCTCCCATGGCCTTGGCCCCGAAACCAAGGAACAATTCATGGCGATTCTTGCGGACGATTACAGGCTCGCCGCAGCTGCGGAGAAACAGGGGTTGGACCGGAGGCCGGAAGTCCGAGCGGCGATCTGGATGAGCCAGCGGGGCGCCGCGTTCACTGCCTTCGCGAAAACCTATCTGGCCAGTTACAAAGCCCCTGAGCCGGAGTTGAAATCCCACTATTCGGCAAAGATGGATCGCTTCAGAAGCATTGGGGCCGTGAAACTCAATCTGCTTGTGGCAGACCAGGCTGAAACCATTGAAGCCGCTGCGAAGGACGCCCAAAAGGGAACACCATGGATCAAGCTTTTTGACAAATACGCCAACAAGGCCTCCACGGGTCAATGGGATGCTGGCTGGCTGGAGATCTCAAGCCTTCAGAAACTGCTTCCCAGGGAGGCGATCCGCGCCATGCTGCAGACTCCCGAAGGTACCCTTATCGGGCCTGTCCCTGGCCCAGACGGTTTCATGCTCTTCAGGGTGCTCGAGCGCAAACCCGGTGAGGTGATGCCATTCCAGGACTGCCTTGCTGCGGTCCAGCAAGATTACCTGAATGAACATGGCGCAGAGCTCGTGGACCGATACCTCGATGCCGAAGGACGCACCAGCATCCGGATCGAGAGTTTCCCAAAAAACATAGCAAACATATCAAACAGACCAGTGCCTGCAGGGCGTTGAACCCCCTGATCGCATAAATGTGATTCACGTCATGGGCGATGGCGGAGCTAATGGAAGAACGGGATTTTGAAAATGATCCGTTCCTCCACGATGACTTCTACTCATCGATCCTACGTTGGCCAATCATGCGAAACAGCTCTGGGTGTGCTTATGGATCCATCTCGGCGTCGGTCGGGCGGAAGCAGGCCCTTCGGTGCTGGCGGGTCCGGCCAGAGCGGTTTGGCGCAGGGAGCCACACTGTCCTAGCGGCAGTGCTCGTGCTGTTTGCCCTTGGCAGCGGCCTCAGAGCGGATTCCGTCAGGGGTTCGAAACACGACTTGTCGAGCAACGGGAATACTGATTCCACTGCGGTGTGCCTCTTCTGCCACACACCCCACCACGCGAACAACACGCTCATCGGTGTCAACGCGCCGCTATGGAACCGCTATATCGACACCACCAAAACCTTCATTGTGTATGCCAGCCCGTCGATGAACACCACACCTGGAAATCCGAACTTCACCTTCTCTGTGCTATGCCTGGGTTGCCACGATGGAACCTTGGGCACCGCGATGGCCTACGGGGTCAGTGGAAGCGACAAGCATGGCCTCATCAACCGTCCCGGGCTGAATCAGGGCTCTGCCTCGGCCCAGTGCACCAAATGCCATTCGCTGCACGGAGTCGGGCTCCCGAAGACCCTGAAATTCGGAACCGACCTCAGCAATATGCACCCCATCTCCATGGCCTATCCCACGGGGGTAGAGGATCCGATGTTCCACCAGCCTCCCAACGCGCAGAAAGGTTGGCCGGACCTGAAACTGTACAACCGGCAAGTAGAATGCCCGACCTGCCATGCCGTGCATGATCCGGCCATCCCGCCCTTTCTCCGGAAATCCAACTCCGGCAGCGCGCTCTGCCTGAGCTGCCACATCAAGTGACCTAGATGGAAGAGTCGCTTTCCATCGCGGATCGCGCCTGCATCACATGCGACTGGCCGAGGCTGGCTAGGCTATTTCTCTGGCTTATTTGGGAGACGGGTCACCCTGGAGTCTGGCATTCGATGCGCGAGGCGAAGTAGATCCGGGGGAAGTCACGCTTCAGAGCGTTGCTGTGGAAATTCTCCATGGGCATTTCCAGGGACACAGAGACCTTGTCGCCCACGGCGACCTTGAACTTTCCTGTGGCCGCCCAGATGTCCCCGGAGCTGGTTTTCACCCGGACGTATGTGTAATTCGCGGCGTCCATGGTTTCGACCACGGTGCCAGACGCCATAAGGGAGCCAGATGGAGCCACGGGTGTGGTTGGCGCGGCCTGCACGGCCATCGGTGGAGGGGCGGCTGCTGGTGGTTTTGTGGCGCGGTCCCGGGAACATCCGCCGAGGGATGCCAGAAATAGAACCGCAGCGACAAGGCAGAATCGGTTGGGGCGCATATGAAACCTCATGGGGTGGGGCCGCAGGGCATGATGTAAGGCCATAGGGCCTTTATTTGTGGCAGTCGTTGCAGCCCGAAATGACCTTCAAGCTTGGCTTGTCCGAGAAGTGCGGGCTGTGGCACGAAAGGCAAGTCAGGGGCTTGCCCGTGTACTTGTTGATGATTCCTCCCGTGGGGTGGTTTGTCTGTGGATGGTTTCCAGTTTTGTCCTTGTGACAGCCTAGGCATAGTTGCTGCACGTCGCCGCGGGGGAAGCCTTTGGTGTCGCCGCCATGGGAGGTATGGCAGCGCGAGCAGAGGCCATCCATCACGGGCTTGTGGCGGGAAACAGCTTTGTCCGCATCGGCGCGGAGGCTGTCGTGGCATTGCAAGCATAGGTCCTTGGGATTCCCGGCCAGCAGAGAGGGCAGGTTCGAAGCGTGGGGAGCATGGCAAGCCATGCATTCCCCTTGGGCTACGGGGGGGTGCGGGAAAGCCATCTTCGCAGCGGCCGCGACGGTCTTGTGGCAGGTGAAGCAAAGGCCTGGTGGCGGATCCTTCAGCTCGAAGGGATTGGATGGCGCCGAGGGTTTGTGGCAGGTGCCGCAGGCTCCTTTCGCGACTGGCGGATGCGCCGTCTGCTTCAACATTCCGCCATTGTTGGAACCGTGGGGATCGTGGCAGGTGATGCACTGCTTAGCCATGACGGGATAGCCCTTGTGGGCTGTCTGGAGGTCTTTCGGATCATGGCAGGTGATGCAGAGATCCTGCGGTGGATTCAGCAGACCCTTGGGGATTTTTCCTACATGGTGCTCGTGGCAGGTCAGGCATTCGCCAGCTGCGGCTGGAGCATGGGCGTGGGTGGATTTCACGGCCAATGCGATGGTCTGATGGCAGGTCAAGCACATCGCGCCATCCTTCTTGAGCAGGAGCGCTTTGTTCTCGGAATAATGCGGGCTGTGGCACGCCCTACAGTCGCCTTCCAGGAAAGGCTTATGCGCCCATCCATCCTTGGGCAAGACGGGGGCTTCATGGCAGGTTATGCACACTTCGCTTTTAGGTAGATTTAGTAGCATTTCGTTCTTGGACGCATGTGGACGATGGCAAGCGAAGCATTCTCCTCCTTGGAACGGAGCATGCTGAATGCTTCCTGCGGGAGCTTTCAGGGCATCGTGGCAGGTGATGCAAAGCGCTGGCGGCTTGTCGTTGAGGACGATCCCGCCCTTGGGGTCTGGAGAACCATGGCAGCTATCACAGCCCTCATTGAAGGGTGGGTGGGTGCCTTCGAGGATCAGCGCCTTCTTCGTGGAGCTATGGGGTTCATGGCATCCAGCGCAGTCAACCTTGGTAAGGGTGGCGCCCTGATGTTTCTGTTGTAGCGACTTGTCGGCCAGATCGTGGCAGGTGGCGCAGGTGTCCTTGATAGTGGGAGTGCTCAGCAGCGCAGGACCTTTACCAGAGTGTGGGTTATGGCAGGTGGTGCAATCTCCGGACTCCACCGGGGCGTGTACTTTTTGGAAGGCATCCTTGCGCGTGTGGCAGCCATAGCAGAGATCTGGTTGGGATTTTTTCAGAAGCTTTGGAAGGTCGCTGCCGTGGGGGTCATGGCAGGACAGGCAGGCACCTTTGCCCGCCGCAGGGGGATGGATGTGGCCGCCCTCCGCTAGCCCCTTGTGGCAGCTGAGGCAAAGTGCCGCTGCGGCTTCCCTGAGGAGTTTCGGATTTTCCGAACCATGGGGGGAATGGCACACACTGCATTGACCTTTCTGGATAGGCGCATGAAGCAGTTTCTTTTCGGCGATGCTCTTGTGGCACCCGCCACAGACCAGAGTCTGGCTGGCTTTGAGAAGCGCAGGCTCGTTGGAGGAGTGCGGTGTGGCAGGCAGAGCAATTCCCCTCCTTCGCGGGGGATGGGATACCGCGCCTTTGGCGATCTTCGCATGGCAGCTCTGGCAAAGGGCGGACGGTTCCTGCTTCAGCACTGGGGCGACTTTACCCGTGTGCGCGCCGTGGCACACCAGGCAACTCCCCCTGGAAGCGGGCGCATGGCGGATCTTCCCTTTCAACAGGCCGTCATGGCAGGAAAGACACAATTCTCCGGGGGGCAGCGTGAGCAGTCGCGGGTTCACAGAATCGTGGGGCTTGTGGCAATCCAGGCATGCTCCTGCTTGGAATGGGGGATGGACGGATGTTCCGCCAGGGTTCTCGTGGCAAGTGAAGCAGAGAGCTCGAACGGGCTCTACCAGCAACCCTTTGGTGTCCGATACATGGGGAGTGTGGCAGCTCAGGCATTGCCCCTCTTTCGCTGGGGGGTGGACGTGGCTCTTGCTTGCGGTGTTGTCATGGCAAGTGGCGCATAGGGCAGGGGGCTGGCTGATGAGTCCGGCATTTCCCTCCACGGCGGCTGCGTGGCAATTGGAACATCCGCCATCTGAAAATGCGGCATGTTCTCGATCCCGCAGCATGCCCTTGCTTTTGGAGCCGTGGGGGTTATGGCATGTGATGCACGAAGTTGGCTTCAGAGCCATCCCCGCATGGGCTTTTGCCAAGGAGCGATTTCGTGGCATGCGCTGCAAAGGTCCGTGGGCTTGGCCTTCAGCAGATGCTCCGAAGCCGATGGATGGGGATTGTGGCAATTTATGCAGGAATCCACGGCTGCGGCATGCGGATGGGCAAGGGCTAGGCGGTTCTTGATGGGTTCATGGCAGGAGAGACAAAGCTCTTGAGGCTCCTTGAGCAGCAGGTTCTTACGCCCGCTGTCGTGGGAGGCATGGCACACGCTGCATTCCCCCTTGGCTGAGAAACCATGGTTCTCTTTTTCGCCTTCGACCGGCTTTTGGGCCTTGTGGCAGATCACGCAGAGATCGCGGCCGCCACCCGCGTGAAGAATGTTGGCGTTGGCACTTCCATGGGTCTTATGGCACCACTGGCAGCGCCCTTCCCGTAAGGGTTTGTGGGCTGTGGGTGAGCTCTGCAAGGCTGCGGCCGTGGCGTGGCAGGCTGTGCATTTCTTATCCGGGCCTCCTGAGACAGATGCATTGGATACGCCCGCGCAGCAAAAAACAAGGAAGGCGATGAATGGGGTGAATTGCCGGAAGTGGAATCTCATGTACCCCTACGTTCTGGATTGAAGGTATTCAAACAGTGGGTTCGCAAACATCAATTGCCAGTAGATCCCAAGAACGAAGGTTCCTGATGGTTCGTCTCGGGTATCGTGTCGGGTTGAAGCATTTCATTCAAGGTCTGAAGAAAGGATCCAGCCAATGATGCATGGGAGGCAATGCCTTGCTGGTGGATTTCCATATATCGCGTGATCGCTTCGCCTGGAACAGGCTTGCTGAAGAGATAGCCCTGGACATCGCTGCAGTGTTTTTCACGCAGGAACCTGAGTTGGCCCTTGGTCTCGACTCCTTCCGCGATGACCTGCAGGTTCAGGCTGGAACCCATGGCGATGATGGCCGTGGTGATGGCGGCATCGGTGGCATTCCGCTCCACATCCTGCACGAACGATTTATCGATTTTCAGCGCATCCACCGAGAATCGTTTCAAGTGGGCCAGGGATGAGTAGCCTGTCCCGAAATCGTCAACGGCAATCCTTATTCCCGAAGCGCTGAACGCCTTGAGGACATTTTCAGCTAGTTCTGGATTTTGCATCAGGACGGTTTCGGTGATTTCAAATTCCAGGAATCTGGGTTCCATTCCAGTCGCTGAAAGTATCCGGTGGACTGTATCCGCAAAATTGGACTGCTGGAGCTGGTAGCCAGAGAGATTCACCGCGATGAGGACCGGTGGCAGATCGCCCGCCAACCAGAGCGCATGCTGTTGGGCGACTGTGCGCAAAACCCATTCCCCAAGAGGCAGGATCAGGCCCGTTTCCTCGGCCAACGGGATGAATTCGTCGGGCGCGAGGAGTCCGAGTTCCGGATGTTCCCATCGGACAAGAGCCTCCAGACCTGTGATCTGGCCAGTCGTGGCGCTGAGTTTGGGCTGATAGAAGACCTGGAACTCGCTCTGCTCTAGTCCTTTCCGCATGTCGTTCATGAGGCGGAGCCGTCGCCCGGCATTTTCATCCATTCGAACGTCGTAGTACTGGTGATTGTTCCGGCCCCTGCGTTTGGCGTGGTACATGGCGATGTCCGCTTTCTCCATCAGGGCTTCGGGGGCGGTCCCATCGTTGGGATAGATGCTCGTGCCGATGCTCACTGTGACGTACAGCTCATGGGGTCCTATGGCGAATGGCTTGGACAGGGCCTTCAGGAGCTTGGCGGCCAGGTTCCCGGCATCCTTCCGCTCGGCTAGGTTGAAGAGCACAACGATGAACTCGTCACCGCCGACTCGCGAGATCGCATCCACTTCCCGAAGAGCCTTCCTCAACCGTTGTCCGACAGCGGCCAGCAATTCGTCCCCAACCGCATGGCCAAGGGTATCGTTGATCAGCTTGAAGCGGTCCAGATCCAGGAAAAGTACTGCGGCATGTTTCCTCAGACGATGGGCCAATGCGATCGCATGCTCGATTCTCGCTTTGAGCGCGGCCCGGTTCGGCAATCCTGTGAGTGAATCGTAGTGGGCCAACTGGTGCAGTTGTTCTTCCGTGATTTTCCGCTGTGTGATGTCACGGCAAATGAACCAGATCAAATGGGGGCTTCCTTCTCTGAAGGTGCAGCCGATGTTGCCCTCCACGGAAATGGCGCTCCCATCCCTGGAACGGAATTCCCCCTCGAAATTCGAGTCCTTTTCCCCGGAAAGCGCGCGTCGGAATTCAAGCAGGCATCGGGACCGGAATTGAAGGTCGATCAAGTCATAAAATCGCACAGATTCCAGTTCTTCTAAGGAATAACCTGTGTTTTCACGCCAGACAGGATTTACATACCGAAAATACCCTTCCGGAGTGACGCTGAAAATCAAATCATTTGCCGTGTCCACGAAATTTTGCAACCTTTCCTGGCTATCACCCAGCGCTTGGTACTCGCCCCGGATCACCGACATGAAATAGGCGGAAATGATGGCTACGGTGGAATTGAGCAAGGCCACCCAGAACCAAGTAAGGCTCAAGTAGAGTCCATCAGTAGACAGTCCGGTGGGCACGAACGGCATCGCAATGACCGGGAGTAGCTTCAAGAAATACCCCGCCAGCAGAAGCCCATACACGGCACCGCCCACGGCGCCTACCATCCAGACATCGCTTTGTCTGGGGAGCAGGAAGGCCGCTTCGATGGTTGCGATGAGGTAGACAGGCCAGAACCAACTGGAGGCTCCGCCGCTGAAATGCACAAGTACGGTGATGAAAAAAATATCAAGAACGATCTGGATATGGTCAATCAGTGGAATTTTTCTAACTTTGCCATAGGCGGTGTACAGGAGAAAATTATAGAAAATAACGCTACCTACGGAGATCAATAGGAACGCTATCTGGGCGCCGGTGAGAAAAAACCCGAATTTGCTGAAGAAGAACCGGCATCCCGCCAGAAGGCCATAAAGGCTTAAGAATCCGAGCAATATCCAGCGAGTGCCCGCCACAAGGTGAGTACGCCACGCTGGATCCGCCCATTTGATCGAATCCAATTCGGAGACGAGCGACATGGGGGCAACAGGGATGGCGGGTGTTTCGCACCAATCCACCCCTGCCACCCCTGGGCCCACTCGTGGGCTTTCCGAAGATGCCATTTCAACTCCCTCTGCGTTTCCGATGCATTCGACGGAGTCAGTATCCTAGGTAGATGGGCTCTCTTGTTGGTGATTGGCATCACACGTTGAAAAATTAAAATTTTAATCTCATTTTAATCTAATAAATCGGCTACTAAAGCTGATTGTAATCGGAATCCAGGCCGTCATTCTTTGGGCTTCACATCCAGGTCAAAGAGGTGGCGGGCGGCTTCGGCGCGGTCCAACCGCCGGCCCGGATCCGGTTCATCCTTGATGGCCTCGGTGGGCCGCCGGAGCAGGGATTTGACCATGGCCTGGGCCATGAGGCGGATCTTCTCCCGGTCCTCTTTCGCGATATGGGTCATCTTTTCGAGGTGGCGGTCGAAATCCGCCTCGCGGATGGATTCGAATTTCTGCCGGAGCGAGGCGACGGTGGGAACCACGGCGAGGGATCCGAACCAGGACAAGAATTCTTCGAGTTCTTCTTCCAGGATTTCCAGAGCGGGACCGAGTTCCTTCTGCCGCTCCTGGCGGTTCCGTTCGGCGATTTCCTGCAAGTCGTCAACGGCGTATAGAAAAGCATTGTTCAAGTCGGCGATGCGGGGATCCACGTTGCGCGGGATGCCCAGATCCAAGAAAAACAAAGGCTGGCCGCGACGCTGCGCGACAGCTGCCTTGGCGGCCTCGAAGGAGATCACGGGTGTGGCCGAGGAGGTGGCGGAGACGACGATATCCGCATGCGCCAGGCGGGAGTTGAGTTCTTCCCAGGCAACGGGCTTTCCGCCCCGTTTACACAGCTCCTCGGCGCGGGTGAATGTGCGGTTCGTGACTTCGATGTTGGTGGCGCCCCGGGCGATCAATAGGTCGAAAAAGATCGAAGAGGTTTCTCCAGCGCCAAGGATCAGGAACTTGCGCGGGGCCAGATTCTCGTAGATCTTTTCCGACAACTCCATGGCAACGCCGGGAATCGAGATCGGCTTGGAACTTAGGCCGGTTTCGGAACGAACCCGTTTGCCCGTTTCCAGTGCCTTTTGGAAAAGCCGATGCAGCACCGATCGGGTCGCCCCGGCGCCGGAAGCCAAGCGGAAGGCTTCCCGCACCTGGCCGATGATCTGGTGCTCACCCAGCGCCAGGGACTCCATGCCGGAGGTGACTCTAAGCAGGTGCCGCGCGGCATCGGTGCCGGAAAACCGGTACCCGTAGCCGTTCACTTCGGGCCGCGGAATGCCGTGGTAATTCGCGACGAATTCAGTGACGGCTTCGATGGGATCCTTGCCGGTGAGCGCTGCTCCCGTCACCCCGTAAATCTCGCTGCGGTTGCAAGTGGAAATGATGACGCCTTCTGAAAGCAGGCCCTCTTTCCGCATGAGCGAAAGGGCCTCCTTCACTTTCTCCGGCGAAAAGGCAAGCCGCTCCCGAAGTTCGACGGGGGTTTGGTGGAAATCCCAGCCGACCATGAGGAGTGGAGATTCGTTGGCATTGCTCATTGGAACATGTGCTCTTGGGTGATGAAGAGATTCACGATCGAGTAGGAAAACAACAGCAGGAAGAAGCCCGCGATGGACAGGATCGCATTTTTTTTGCCGCCCCCGGCGCGGCCCGGAAAAAGGGTGAACATGTAGAGCCCGATGATCAGGAAGGTGAAAAGCACTTTGGGATCCCAGTAGGTTCCCCAGTGGGATTTGGCCCAGATAAGCCCGAGAACCGTGGCGACCGTAAGGGCGGAGACTCCGGTCACAACCGATGTTTGGTGAAGCCGTGACAGCACATCCAGCGCCGGTAGTTTTGAAAACAACGGCCCCAGTTTTCGGCGGCGCAGTTGCTGGTTCTGGATCAAGTAGAGCTGGGCCAGCACGAAGGCGAGGGTCAGGGCGGCATATCCAAAAATCGCCAAGGTCACATGCATGGCGAACAGGGAGCCTGAGCGCTTGGGATCGCTGACAATGGCTGGGCCCGGATGCGTAATCAGGGAGATCAACAGAAAAAAGATGGCGAGAGGAATCAGGAAAGGGCCTGTTGAACTTTCCCGATGTCTCAGCAGCAGGATTCCGTAGGAGGCGGCGATCATCCAGGCAAACAACGACATGGATGAGGACAGATCGCGGTAGGGCACGGAATGGACCGCACGGCCCCCGATTTCCAGGGCGGCGAAGTGGACCAGGAAGCCCAGCAAAAGAAGCACCGTCGTGGCCGTGGCGAAGCTGTCCTTTTCGCGGCGGAGATGCGCCAGTGAAAAGGCCTCGGCGGCCATGTAAAGAATCAGCGCCAACGCGCTCAAGCTAGTCAGTCCCAACATAAGAACCAGCTTAGCTCAAAAACCATGCGCATTCAGTCACAGAAGGCGGTCAGGAGGCGATCACCTGTTCCACCGTGAGCGCGTCCACAAGGCCGTTGCAGCCGTAGAGCGCTGGCAGCGCTTTTTCCGCCGGGTACTGCTTTCGCAGACGGGCCACAAGCTCGGTGCCGAAGCGGTAGGCGGGCAGGTACATCCGGCCCAGGAGCGGATGGCGTCCCCAGGCGCCCGAGAGCTTGTCAGCGCGCTCTTCTGAGACTAGGAATTCGCTGCGCAAGGTTTTTGCCACCGCCTTCTGCTTCAGGTTTTCCTGCCAGGTGAGGAACGAAGATTGGTTCTTGGCATCGTCTTGAAGCAGCGCCAGCAGCAGCCCGATCTGGAGGTCGCGATCCGGCAGGTCATGGATTTCCGTCACACCGTAGGCGATGAGGATTCCGTTGTTGGCGATGCCTTCGAATAGCGCCGCAGCCCGGGTATTCATCGTCAGGATAGAGGCTTCGAGGCCCACCTTGCTCCTGATGAAAAGGTTCTGCAGGTAGGCGAACGTTGTGACGTGTCCAGGCACCACTTCGTGGCTCACGAGCTGCTGGAATTCAGGAATGGAAATTTGCAGCGCGGCATTCAATTCGTAGGTCGCTTCGTATTCCGGCGATCCATCCGCCTTGCGCGCGCGGCCCAGGTAGTTCATGGAGCCCGAGAACCAGGCATTTTCGATGGGCAGGAAAGCCACGTTCGCTCGGGGCACGTCGCGGAAGGCTTTCGGCAAGTAGGGGGCCAGGTTGCGATCGGAAAGCGCATCGTATTGCGCGATGAAAGCTGCGCCCAGGGCCGGGATGGATTTGGATGGAACCAGACGGGCTTTCCGCCATGCATCCACGCCTTTGAGCAAATCGCCTCCATGGCCGGCCGATGCGAGCAGCTCCGTTAGGAGCAGGCGCTTTGAGATGGGGTCCGACGGCTCCGGCGCTTTGCCTGTGAGCGTTCGGACACAGCGGTCATAAGGCACGGCCTCGCCTTTGTCCAGGATCTCCATGGCCAAGTCCCACATCAGCTCGAAGCACTGGGCGAGCCCCAGCAGATAACTGCCCCGTAGCCCCTTCATTTTTCCTGCGCTGGCCGCCACCTCCTGGATGGCGCCATGGACATCCACCGCTTTCAAGTATTTCTCGATCGCAGGACGATCCGGAATTTTAGCTGATACGCCACCCAAGGCGCGGACTTTCGCCGCCGTTGGATGGGTATAGGCCAAGGGTAGCGGCTCGTCCGAGAACCAGGAATCCGCGATGAATCGCCCGACGCCAGAGGGGTTCATCACATCGCCCCCCCACAGCGTATCTATTCCGAGAATGGCGTTGGCGATGGAGGCGTCGAGTGTCGAAGACATGATCAAGCTCCTGGCGTCGGTTCCGCTTGGGTGCGGAGCGAGGTGCGGTACAGATAGAAACAAAGTGCGAGGAAGGCGACCACAGATACCAGCTGGGAGATCGAATCAATATCGTAGAACGGCGTTTTGATGCGGCTTTCCGCATACCAGGGGAAGAGGCGCAGGGCTGCGCCGAAGACGCCGCCCAGAGCTCCGCCGGCCATCAGGCCCGAGGCGATGATGACGCCGCGTTCCCTCATGGTTCGGCCTTTGATGCCACCAGCCTGCTCGGATTTCTTCGTGACGAGGTAGGACAGGAAGCCACCCACGAGAGCTGGTGAATTCAGTTCCAAAGGCAGGTACATGCCTAGCGCGAACGTGAGCGCCGGGACGCCGAGCATTTCCATCATCACGGCGATCATCGCGCCCACGCCGAAGAGGATATAGGCCACAGGTTGGCGGCCCACGAAATTTTCCACGAGCACTTTCATGATGGAAGCCTGGGGGGCGGCGAGCACCGTGCGGGTATCGCCAGCGGCCTGCTCGCCGAATTGGAAAACCCGCGCCAGCATCACGATGGTGATGCCCACCGCGACAGATGCCGCGATCACGCCATAAAATTTCACTTTTTCTTGCTGGCCTGGCGTAGAACCAAGCCAGTAGCCCGTCTTCAAGTCCGTGATGGTTTGTCCTGAAACCGAAAGCGCGGTGCAGACCATTCCTGCCATGGCCATGACGAAGAACATTCCCGTGGAACCCGACAAGCCGAACTTAAGCAGCACCACGCAGGAAATGATGATGGTCAGCATCGTCATGCCGGATACCGGGTTGCGCGCGGTGGTGGCGATGGCATTGGCTGCGACCGACGCGAAGAAGAACGAGAACAGCAGTGTCAGGACCAGGCCTACTGCCAGCACGGAAAGGGTGGGTTTCAGCGACCCGAAGAAGACCGCCATGCCTAGCGTGGTGACCACGATTCCAATGAGCATGGACATCGCGCTGATATCGCGATCAGTGCGTCCAAGGCCCGTTTCCGTTTCGCCATGTTTAAAAGCGTGGGCGGCGATGGAAAAGGATCCGACGACGATCTTCAGGGATTTCAAGATGCCGAAGATCCCAGCCGTGGCGATGGCGCCGACTCCGATGAGCCTTACATAACCGCGGAAGATCTGTTCGGCCGTCATCATGGCTATGGGCATCTTGGCGGGGTAGACCGCCACCTCGGGAAAGTTGCGCCCAACCAGCCAGATGAGCGGCACCAGCACGAGATTCGACAGGACCCCGCCTGCGCAAAGGATCATGGATGAGCGAAGGCCCATCACGTACCCGAGCCCGAGGATGAACCCCGTGGCATCAAACCGCAGCGCCAGCTTTGCTTTTTCGGCGGCAGCTTTCACCACTGGGATGAATTGGAAATCTATGGTCTCCTTCCAAACCTGGAAGGTTGTCACGAAAAAGTCGTAGATGCCTGCGATGGCGGTGGATTGCAGCAGAAGTTTGGCTTCGGATCCACCTCTCTCGCCCGTGACGAGGACCTCGGTGATGGCGGTGGCCTCGGGGTACGGGAATTTCCCATGCATCTCGCGGACGAAGTAGCGCCTAAGCGGAATGATGAAGAGCACGCCAAGACATCCGCCTGCAAGACAGATGAAGATCGTCTGTAAGGGATGGGGGTTCAATTGAAGGGTGTAAAGGGCCGGTAGCGTAAAAATCGCGCCGGCCACGACAGAGCCTGAAACGCCGCCGATGGCGGTGATGATCACATTCTCCAGCAGCGTCGAACGCCGGGAGTAGACCCGCGCAAGGCCGATGGCCAGGATTGAAATCGGAATGGCCGCTTCCATCACCTGCCCGACCTTCAGGCCTGAATAGGCCGATGCGACGGTGAAAAGCACGCAAAGGAAGATGCCCCATCCGAGTGAGCGTTTGGTCAATTCCGGCGGTGCTTCGGTGGAGGGGACAACAGGTTGGTAGACCTGCCCCGGCGCCAGCTCCGTATAGGCGTTCTCGGGCAAAGATGTTGACGTGGACTCAGGTGCGTCCATGCGGACTCCTATGGGCGTATGGATTCCAGAAGGGCGGAAACTCCCATGGAGTGTATCAGCGGCCTTTGAATTAACGGTGAGGACGGGATCACAACATGGGCAACCACATGCCGCAATCCAAAAACCGATTTACCACCAAGGCACAAAGGGCACAAAGAGATTCGTCATGGGCCAGCTTCGCGGATGAAATTCAGGTGGCCCGGCGGCGGGCTCACGCTTTGGTATGATCCGCGCCGGGCCACCTGAATTGCGGGCCTTCGGCCCGCGGGCGCTCCGCGCCCCCGCGAAGCGATTTGGGGCCAAGATCAATAAAGTAAAAACGGTGTGTCTCCCCAACTTGCTCGTGGATCAATGTTCATCAATGTTCATCCGCGTTCATCAGTGTTCATCTGTGGTTCCAATCCCTTTGGGACAGCCATACCCAGTCTTGCCTTGAGCGGCAATCCTCTACAGCGACACGCTGATGGCTATGGCGACCCCTGGGTGGTGCCGGTTGTGGAGGTAGTAGCCGTCATTGTAGTCAATGTACACATCATCGTTGGCGTACCAGCTGTCGGACCAGAACTCGGGCCAGGGATCCACGATGAGGAACCAGTAATTCCCGTAGTGGAAGCGGGGATAGCCCATGTGGATCACGGGCCGGGTGCGGATGCGGAACCAGCGTTCGGGGCCGAAATGAACCCGGAATTGGGGCTCGGGAATGATGTAGCCTCCGTAGCCGCCCCGATGCGCCCAGGTGCGGTGCTCTGACTCCCATGATCGGGCTCGGTGTCCCTGCCAGGTTGGGTGGGATCCCCAGGCTCCCTCAGCCCGCCAGCCATGGCTGCGCTCCCAGGTTTGGGCCTGGTTCCGGCTTCGGGATGGTGGCGAATATCTATTGTCATGGGAAAGGTTCGTACCACCAGGATCTGAACGGTCCACGGAGCGAGGTGACGGGCGCGATTGGGGGGCTCCCCTGAGTTGTCCCCCAAAGGGCGGCGGCTGAGGCCGAGGCATGGGCTGTGATCGCGTAGGCACTGGTGGCAAGTGGCGCTCCTCGCGCCTTTCCTGGCGGTCTTCCCGGCGCTCCTGTCTTTCCTCCCGGCGCTCGGGGCGGGCCTCTCGCCTTTCCTGGCGGTTCTCCCGCTGCTCAGGGCGAGTCTCGCGCCTTTCTGCCCTGCCCTCGCCGCGTTCCTGGCCTTCGGGCCATGGATTGAGTCCAGCGGATCCTTCCTTGTTGCCTGCATCCAGGGCAGGGGCTTGAAGCCCTACTCCTAGCACAAGCAGAAAGATGCTTTGACGAATGATGGGACGAAGTTGCATTGCGTCCTCCCTGAGGGTTTGCATTGATCTTGGTCCAAGATAGGCCTGAAACCTCTTGCCTGCCAATGGTCGGAGGCTATGCGCTAGCGTAGAGCGAGGAAATCCACCCTTTGGCCTTGGAAACAAGCGTCAACTCGATGGAAAGGCCATCACATCGGCCAAGGCCTGGATCTCCCCTACTTCAATCCATGCTCTGCCTTGAAACCCGCCCATTGGGTTTTCAATCGTATGAAGGCTTCGACGTTTTCACAGCGAAGGAAAGGGTTGGTTTCCCGCTCCCAGGCGAGGGTGGAACTGGGTCTGGCGCCGTAATCATGGCCAAGCCAGATCGTAATGTGTTCTGGCCAATCGCGGAGCAGCCGCTGAAGGCTGTCCCACTCTGTGCAGGCATCCGCGTCGCTTTCCGTGCCGCCTACTTTCCCTACGAAGAGAAGATCACCGGTGATTCCCGCGGCCATTTCCTCAATTAGAAAGGCCAGATGATCGTGGTAGTGGCCAGGCACATGCCATGCAAGGAGGTGGTAACAGCCGAATGGGATGCGATCGCCGTTTCGAAGCACCCGGTCCACGAGGCCCGGATGGCCCGGTCCGCCCACCACTGGCGCGCCGGTGAGCGCTTTCGCGGCGGTGTTGCCATTACTGTGGTCCGAATGGCCGTGGGTGTTCAGGATGTGGGTGATGCGCAGCTTCTGGGCCTCTGCCCGCGCGACCAGGGATTCGGGGGCGAAGGATGGATCAATGAGCATGCCTTCTCTGGCTTCCCGATCCCCCAGCAAGTAGCCGAAGTTGCGATCGCCGCCCACACGGATCTGCTCGAAGATGAAGCGCATGGAAACCCCCGTGCTGGATAGGGTTCCACTCTAGTCCAGGTTCTGCGGCGGATATTGAATTCAATCAATCTCGCATGAGCAGGGAGGAAGGCCTCACCCAATGGGAATTGGCAGGCCAGGTCAGGTGACCAGCCCCTGCGCTTTGAATCGCGCCTCGCTCCATTCTCCGCTTTCGAGCACCGCCCGCAGTTGCTCCACGGCATCCCACACGTCCGAGTAGCGCGTGTAGATGGGCGTGAAACCGAAACGCAGGATGTCCGGGGCACGGAAATCCCCGATGACCCCCCGGGCGATAAGCGCCTGGATGATGGGGTAGCCGCCGGTGGGGTGGGTGAACGAGACTTGGCTACCGCGTTGATCGGCTTGTTTGGGCGTCACCAGACCAAGGCCGAAGCCTGCGCAGCGTTCCTCTACCAGCTTGATGAAGGCATCCGTCAGAACGATGGATTTATCGCGCAGGGCGGCCAAACCACCCAGCGATTCCGCGGTCAGCAGCGTATCCACACCGCATTCCAGGGCCACCATGGAAAGCACCGGCGGGGTGCCGCAGAGGTAGCGGCCGATGCCATGGGCGGGTTCGTACCCGGGTGTGAAATCGAAGGGGGCCGCGTGGCCAAGCCAGCCCGAGAGAGGTTGCCGGAAACGGCCCACATTGCGAGGGTGGGCCCACACGAAGGCCGGTGCGCCGGGGCCGCCGTTCAGGAATTTATATCCGCAGCCCACGGCGAAATCAGCCGCGCTCTCCGCCGATCCATCTCCCATCAAATTCACCGGCAGCGCACCCGCACTGTGGGCCAGATCCCAGATGGCCAGCGCGCCCGCATGATGGGCGAGGCCGTTGAGGTTCGCCATATCGTGGAGATGGCCTGTGCGGTAGTTCACTTGGGTGAGGAGCAGCAAAGCTACATCATCCCTGAGACGGGATGGGATCTCGCCTGCCTCTGCCAACTCCAGGCGAAAGCCCTGTGATTGCGCCAGGCTTTCTGCGATGTAGAGGTCCGTCGGAAAGTTGGTTCGCTCCGAAAGGATCACGCGGCGATCAGGCCGGTCATGTTGCATGATGCGCAAGGCTGCGCTGAGCACCTTGAATAGATTCACAGAGGTCGAATCGGCCACCATTACTTCGCCAGACCCAACACCCACCAATCGCGCGATCTTGTCGCCCACCCGCCGGGGGAGATCGATCCAACCCGCCTCGTTCCAACTCTGGATCAGACCCTGTCCCCATTCCTCGCGCATCACCTGCTGCATCCGTGCTGCAGCGGCCCTGGGCATGGGGCCAAGAGAATTGCCATCCAGATAGATGATGCCTTCGGGCAGCTCGAATAAGTCTCGAAGTGATGCCAGCGGGTCCTGGGCATCTAGATTCTCGAATTCCCGTCGCGGAGTCATGGGGCGCCTTTGATGGATCAGGCGGATTTGGAATAGGGAGAGAGCATGATCATCACACCTGGTTGCTTGGTGTCATGGGCCACGCTAGGCCCGGTAGAGAGAGGCTCCCCAGTGCATGCCCGAACCCAGGGCCGTGAAGGCGATGAGCATGCCGGGCTTCACCAGGCCGTTCTCCAGGCACTCGTGGTAGAGGATCGGCAGCGTGGCCGCGGTGGTGTTGCCGTACCGCTCGATGTTGTGGGGGACCTTTTCGGCTGGGAGGCACAGGGCTTTTTGCACGCCCTCGATGATCCGGAGATTCGCCTGATGCACGAGCACCAGGTCCAGCGATTCCACGGTGACGCCCGCCGACGCGCAGACCTCGCGTACCGCTTGGGGCATCAGGGTCACAGCGGAGCGGAACACTTCCTTGCCCTGCATCACGGGAATCGTGTCTCCGGCAGCGATTTGGGCTGGAGTCACGAAAGGCCTGGTCTTGAAGCTTGCGCCCTTCATGGTGAGTACATCAGCTCCGGTGCCATCGGTGTAGAGCAGCGTCTTCAACAATCCTGCCCGGCCCGGCCGGGCTTCGATGACGACTGCGCCCGCCCCATCCCCAAAGAGCACCGTGCGATCCCGGGACAATGTGTTTTCGGCCTTTTCGGCGTCGGTGACTTCGCGATTCGATTCTCCAATGACCGTATCCCAGCCCAGGTGCCAGGGCATGAAGCCCGTATGCAATTCGGCCCCGACCAGGAGCACGCGCCCATAGCGGCCGCTCTGGACAAGCAGGTCGGCCAGTTCCAGTCCGTAGAGGAATCCGCTGCATTGCTGCCGGATATCGAAGGTCGGGACGTTCCGGAGCCCGAGAGCCGCTTGGAGCAGGGGCCATTCCCAGGCAGGAGATGGTCAGGTGTCATCGTGGCGAAGATCACTGCGTCTATGTCGGTGGGTAGCAGGCCAGCCTTGGCAATGGCCGCAGAAGCGGCCATGGATCCGAGTTCGGCGGAACCTTGGCCGGGCGCGGCGTAATTCCGCTGCTGGATACCGCTGCGAGTGCGGATCCAGTCGTCGGATGTGTCCATGATTTTGGCCAGATCCTCATTCTTCACGACATGGGGGGCCAAACCGATTCCCGTTCCAGTGATCACGCTTCCCATCATTGTCCCTCGCGGAGTTAGTGCATCAGCATATCCGGGACAACCCAGCTGGATTCACAATGAAGCGGGAATCATTGCACCGATTCTCAGGCTTGAGGCGTTCATCTACCAGGCCATGATGCGATTCGCCAATCAAGTCCTGGCCTAGGAGAATGGCTCCATCCACCGTGTCACACCTTTTCCCGTGAAGTTTCCGATCACCTAGTACTCTGGGTTCTCAACGATCGTAATCTTAATGCTGGCCTGGATGGATGATAGAACTGCAAATCGTGTCGAGCAGTGCCGATGGGAGCAGGAGTGAGAAATGCATTTACTCGAACAGCTCTCGCGATATGCACATCGTTCAGCGCCTTTGCAGCAACTCCTCCAACGAAATCGGTCGCCCCGACCGTTGGTGAATTGAAAGCAATGATATTCAAGCTGGCACCCTTGAGCCGTAGATTAGGCCCGATTACCCCCGGCGATTGGCTTTCCCTCCATCGGGAAGACGGCCAAACATTCAGGGAATATTTGGATTATGATCCGTCGCTTCCTCGTGGAAGGCGCAAGGTGCTCTACGTCCAGCCCCTTGGCGAGTTCACTCTGGACCAGTTCAAAATCGTCGAGCTCACGTCAGAATTCATGCGCCTTTACTTCAACCTCCCCGTGAAAAATTTGGGGAAACTGCCGCTCGATGTGGTGCCCTTGAACGCTCGGCGGGTTCTTCCTGGCTCTGGCGGACCACAGATTCTGACCAGCTACATCCTGAAAAATGTGCTTAAGCCCAGGCTGCCAAGGGATGGCGCTGCCTTGGTGGCTTTTACCGCCACGGATCTCTGGCCGAGTGAAGGATGGAATTTCGTTTTCGGTCAGGCTTCCTTGAGCGAGCGGGTTGGAGTCTGGTCTATTAGCCGTTATGGCGATCCATCAAAGGGCGATGCGGCCTTCCGTCTCTGCCTGTTAAGGGCCATCGCTACGGCAACCCATGAAACAGGCCATATGCTTTCACTCCTCCACTGCACCAGCTACGAGTGCAACATGAATGGCAGCGAGAGCCTGGAGGAATCAGACCGGCAGCCGCTGGCGCTATGCCCCGAATGCCTCGCGAAAATCTGCTGGGCAACCAGAACCCAACCACTTGATCACTTGAAACGGTTGGCAGATTTCTGTCAGAAAAACGGACTAAAAAAGGAGGAAGCTGCCTATCGGCGCTCAATCAAAGCGTTAGAACTGGACCGCATAAGCCAACTTCGCGAAGATTCCCCGCTCCACCATCCGCTCAGTGGGGAGGTTGGCGATGGGATCCCGGCGTCGCTGGCCCGACCAGCCGATGTAGGCGTTGGTGAATGCGTTGGGTTGCCAGCCGAGGAAGGTCTTGAGGAATTTGTCGGTGGTGTCCGCTTCGCTGCCGTCATAGCGCACCACGAAGGCCTGGCTCTTCAAGTAGATGTGCTCAGGCATCTGCCAAATCGCCGTGGCGGAGAGTTCCCTGGCTCGCAGCAACCGTGAGCCATCGTCCTCACGGTCCAGTTGCACCTGCTGGGCCGAAAATTGGTAGCTGACATCGCCGATGCCGCCGCTTGAACTGAAGGCATAGGTCCGCAGCCGCGCGGGTGCGTTGGAGGCCAGATCAATGGTCCGGCCCGCCGTGGCACGAACGAGCATTTGCGCCCAGGATAGCCGCTTCCAGCTCAGGGCCATGTTGATGTTCCGGGTGGCGTTTGAAGGAACCTCATCATTGCCATCAATGCCATCATTGCCCCAGGCCCGTCCAGCGATGTCCCAGTTCAAGCTCCAGGCCCAGCGTCCGGCTGTCTCGACATAGGCGTCCAAACCAACGCCCTGATCGAAGGGACGGCCATTCCACCATTGAAATTGCGCCATCGCAAGCTTGCGTTCGCCTGCGACAGGCGTCCTTCATTCCAATTGCCCTGCCATCCGAAACTCGCGTTCGTCTGCCGGTAGCCCTGAAGATCCGTAAACCCAGAAACCAGCGTCAGTCCTGGGCTTGTGGCTTGTTGCGAAGCGGATGCGAACCAGTGGCGCGTGTTCCAATCCAAGCGCAGCGAGGTCGCGGAGCCATCCTCGGATCGGGCTGCGCTATCGGCTTTCGGCAGATGCGTGACAGAGCGCACGCCGCTTCCGATGAAATGGAATTGCGATCCCAGGTACTGATCCCAATAAACGCCGCCGCTTTGGCCTCCGGATCCAGCAGGCCCGCCCAGGAGAAGCTTGTCCGTGCCCACCAGCGACACGCCGGAACCACGCTCATCCAACTTGAACCGCGCCGCTGCCGCGGTGTCGCGGGTGGGCAGCGCATCGACGCCAGAGGCGCCATTGGCCCCTAGGATCAAGCCTCCCTCCTGGTCTTTTGCGTTCAACACGGTCCAGCTGGCCCATGAGGACTGCCCAGATGCCTTGACGCCGTAAAGTGGATCCTGGACGGCGCGGCTGAAAAACTGACGCTGGGCGCCGGTGATGCCCAACAGCTCCATGCCTTCCAGGAAGAAGGGCCGCCGTTCAGGATAGAACACACGGAAGCGGCTGTTGACCTGAAGCGGGTCCACATCGGCATCAGCGGTATTGAAGTCGGGGCGGAACGTGCCTTCAAGGGTCACGTGCCAGAATAGCGGAGGTCCAGCCCAAGCTTGGCGCGCGAATCCGCGTCCGGTTCGGTGGTCTGGGTACGCGTGTAGGTGGCGAAGGGGATGACCATAAACGGCGAGCCGGGGGTGTCCACGGGCGCTCCCGAAACTTTCGCGATCTGGCAGATGTCGCATTGGATGTCCTTGCTCATGCGTGGCCACGCGATGCCGTAGCGGCGCTCCCGTGGCATGATACGCAGAAAGCGGAGGCCCCAGTCCCCTGGGCGCCTCCGCAGGCTGCTGTAGGGCACGCGAATCTTCACCACGTAGCCATTGGGCATCAGGATGCCAACCGAATCCCACAGGCAGTCGTAGGAATAATTCTCGCCCGAAGCATCCGTCACGATGGCGTCGAACTGGCCGCCCAATGGTGTGGCCAGCAGACGGATCGTGCTTTGCCCCTTGCCCGATGCATCAATGTCCAATCCCACGAAATCCAGATCAGCGCTGAAGTCGTCGCGCTTATGGAGGGCCGCCCGCACCCTGTGGGGCTCTGGGTCTGAACATTCGAAAGCGACGTAGAACGCGTCCGGTCCCCATGCGAGATGTGCATGGGTGGGCCAACGGTTCTGACCCTTGTCATCCGGCATGATCAAGCCGAAATCGCTGATGTCCAGGGCTCCTTGCCAGGTCGAAAGATCCGCATCACGCGCCATGGAAGGCGCCTTGGAGAATCGTGGAATTTCCAGATGAGGAGGGTTGGGGGTTTGGCCCATCAGAAGCGCAGGGCAGATCAGGGCCAGCATCAGTGCGCGCAAGAAAGCTCCTCACCAAAAATCGGGTGTGGAACGAACTACGAAGCTTGGTGTAGGCGGTTTAGGCGCGCACTAGCTGTGCGCACCTGGCGCTTCGCGGCCGGTGGCCTCTACGTACTCGATGTAGGAGCCCTGGTAGGCCAGGGGTCCTTTGTGCTCATCGGGGGCCAGTTCCAGCACGCGGCTGCCGAGGCCGCGCAGGAAGGTGCGGTCGTGGGAGACGAAGAGCATGGTGCCTTCGAAATCCTTCAGGGCCTCGATGAGCATTTCTTTCGTCGCCAGATCCAAGTGGTTGGTGGGTTCGTCCAGCACCAGGAAATTCGGCGGATCAAAAAGCATCCGCGCCATCACCAGCCGGGATTTCTCACCGCCTGAAAGCGAGCGGATCTTCTTGTCCACTTCGTCGCCGGAGAACTGGAAGGCGCCCAGGAGATTGCGGATGACGCCGATGCCTTCCATGGGGAAATCCTGCTGCATCTGCTCCTGGACCGTGAGGTCGGGATTGAGCAGTTCCAGGGCCTGTTGCGAGAAATAGCCCACCTTCAGGCTCGCCCCCAGGCGCACCGTGCCCGCATCGGGTTCGACGACGCCCGCCACCATCTTGAGCAGCGTGGATTTGCCGGTCCCGTTCTTGCCCATGACGCACCAGCGTTCGCCGCGCCGTACATGGAAATCGAACCGGTCGTAAAGGGTCCGCTTTCCGTAACTTTTCGAGAGCCCGGTGATCATGGCCACGTCGTCCCCGGAACGGCCTGGAATGCGGAAGTCCCATTTCACGGTCCGCCGCTTTTTCGGCAGTTCGATGCGTTCGATCTTGTCCAGAGCCTTCACCCGGCTCTGCACTTGCGCGGCTTTGGCAGCGTGGGCGGAAAAGCGTTCGATGAAGCGCTGCTCTTTGGCGAGCTTGGCCTGCTGCCGCGCGTAGGCCGCTTCCTGGTTGGCCTCGCGCTGTTCCCGCTCGGTCACATAAAAATCGTAGTTGCCCGAGTAGGTGATGATGTCGCCGCCGTCGATCTCGATGACCTTGGTGACGATGCGGTTCATGAAATCCTTGTCGTGGGAAGTCATCAGCAGCGTGGAGGGCAGGCTTTTCAGGAAGCCCTCCAGCCAGATGATGGACTCGATGTCCAGGTGGTTCGTGGGCTCGTCCAGCAGCAGCACATCGAATTTGCCCAGCAGCACCTTGGCCATGGAGACGCGCATCTTCCAGCCGCCGGACAAGGCGCCAACGTCGCCATCGATCTGCTCGTCCTCGAAACCCAGGCCGTGCAGGCAGGCGCGGGCCCTGGCTTCCAGTTCGTAGCCTCCCAGGTGCTGGTACT
This sequence comes from Holophagaceae bacterium, assembly GCA_016722505.1. Taxonomy (GTDB): domain Bacteria; phylum Acidobacteriota; class Holophagae; order Holophagales; family Holophagaceae; genus JANXPB01. The sequence continues at coordinate 178,742 of JADKJH010000001.1, read as the reverse complement.
CCTCCTGCACGTGGCCGAAGCGGTCAATGACGGCTTCCAAATCATCGCCTCGTTCGGGGTCCGACATGCCGTGCTGGAGGTCCATCAATTCGTGGTGCAGGTCGCCCAGGCGCCCGCTGCCAGCGATGGCTTCGTCCAGCACGGGGCGGCCGGACATCTCGTCCACTTCCTGGCGGAAGTAGCCGATGGAGATCTTTTTCGGCAGGCTCACGGTGCCGTCGTCGGCCACTTCCTCGCCCATGATCATGCGGAATAGCGTGGATTTCCCGGCGCCGTTGGGGCCCACCAGGCCCACCTTCTCGCCATCATTGAGCTGAAAGTCCGCGTCAATGAAGAGCACCTGCTTGCCGTATTGTTTGCTGACGTTGGAAAACGAGATCATGGGACTCCAGCCGGGCCGGGTGCGGGATTCCCGTCTAGCAGGGGAATCCTCGCCTTGGGGCGAATCCTCTAGTCTATCGGCGGGCGGCGGTTGCCCAAAGGCAAGATCTGTCATGAACGAGGGGGACCGCCCGGTCGCTTCGCTTCCTCTGCGTCCCCCTCGTGCTCCCCACGCGGTGTCCGGGCAAAGCCCGGACACCGCGTCTTGTGTGGCAAGGTTGCCACCATGGGCTGGGGAACGGGAAACCCAGCCGGACAGCTGTGCTATGGATCCCTTCAGCTCTCCATCAAAGCTATCAACCCTTGATAACGCGGGTGGGAACGGATGGCATCCAGATCGCCGTCATGAAGGATCCAATTCTTTTGGGAGAGGCCCCCGGCAACCGCTATGTCCAGACAGTCCAGGGCCTCTTCGACATCACCGGCCAGCGCATGGATGCAACCCAGATTGTAGAGAAGCATGGGATCGTTTGGATCCATGCTCCGGGCCATTCGGGCCCAGGCCAGACCCTTTTCCCGCTCTCCCAGGGCCACAAGGGCATTGGCTCCCAGGTAACGGGCCCGCACATCATCCGGAGCGCGTTCCAGGCGTTGCTCCACCAGGGCCAAGCCTTTCCTTCGGGCGCTCTCCGCTTCATCCTCCACGCCAAGGCTGTGATAGACCTGGGCCACCAGCAAAATCGCTTGGAAATCCTCGGGTCGCAGGACTGCGGCCCATTCGAAGAACTGGATGGCCATTTCCGGTTTGCCCGCGGCCAAGCAATGCCGGGCGTAGAAATAGGCCCCTTCGTATAGGCTGGGATCCAGGCAGAGTGCCTTTTCGAAGGCTGCTTCGGCTTCTTCCGCCCTTCCAGCGGCAGAAAGCGCTACACCCCGGGAGGTGTGGGCTTCGGCAAGGTCGGGATCCAATTCCAAAGCCTTCTGGCTGCAGGATTCGGCAAGTTCCCGTTGAGATGCGGTGCGATCGATGTAGATGTACGAATAAGCTGCGCAGTTGCCCAGGCCCGCCCAGGCCGAGGCATAGTTCGGGTCGATGTCCAGGGCGTGCCGGAACATCTCAGCGGCGAAGCCCATACCGTGGCGGTTGAACCGGAAGTAGTATTGCCGGCCCTTCAGGTAGTACTCATAGGCCTCCAGATCCACCGCATGCCTTGGCTTGATGAAGGCGGTCAGGTGCAAGGCGGAGGCAACGCACGCGACGATATCCTCCAGGGCCGCGAAGAGGTCCTTGCGATCGAAATCGTAGGACTTGGACCAGAGCAGCCGGTCGGATGCAACTTCCAGCAACTCAGCTTTCAGGGTCAGGAGATGCTCTCGTTTCAGGAGGGAGCCCCCCAGAATGGCATTCGCATGAAGGCGGCGACCTATCTCCGCCAATGGCAGGTCTGACCCCCCAAAGAGAAACGAGGTTGTCCTGGATATCACCCGGAGATCCTCTATCTGGTTCAAGGCCTGCAGAACCTCCTCGGCCAGGCCTTCGCTGAGGTAGGCGTCAATGGTGTCCTGGCGCAAGTCGAGAAAAGGCAAGACGGCCACCGAAGGCAGGCCTTTCCGCGATTCCGGATGGACCAGCGTTCTTTTCAGGGCTGTAGATCTCTTTGCCTGCAAGGACTTTCCTAGCCGCATTGGCATTCTCCACCTCCCGGACGGTTGCCGATGAAATCCGGACTGACACCCAAGGATCACTTTGGGGATGGTATCCAACATGGGGTAGACGCCTGTTCGCGCAAGGGCCTTCAGTTGGTGTACGGACTCTGCCTTGGCGCTCTTGGCGCTTTTGTGCGGCAAGCCCGGTAACTGGTGCGGTCCAGCACAATCCTGCGCATTTGATGTTTGCGCATCCAGTCCTGCCAGGGCAGGCGTACACTCGGCGGTCAAAGCCCCCTTCTGCGGAGGAAACCATGGATGGTCCGCCTCTCCTTTCCACACGTGTCGGTTTCGATGATGCGGTCATACCTGTCGATGCGGATTCGCTGCGCCGCGACTTCATCGAAAAATTGTTCTATCAGCAAGCCAAGTTCCCGGCCGTTGCTACTCTCAACGACCACTATCTTGCGCTGGCCTATGTGGTGCGGGACCGCTTGCTCTCACGCTGGACACGCACGGCGAGGACGTACTTCGAAGAAGGCAGCCGCACCGTGGCGTACCTGTCCGCGGAGTTTCTGCTCGGGCCTCAGTTGGGCAACAACGTTCTTTGCCTTCGGATCGAAGACGCAGTCCGCGAAGCCCTCAAGCCATTGAATCTGTCCTTGGACGCCCTGCTGGCCCACGAAGAAGAACCGGGACTTGGCAACGGCGGGCTTGGCCGTTTGGCAGCTTGTTACATGGACTCGCTCGCGACGCTGAGCATTCCAGCCATCGGCTACGGCATCCGGTACGAATACGGCATCTTCGATCAGAAGATCCAGAATGGGCAACAGATCGAACTCGCCGACAAGTGGTTGCGCTACGGCAATCCATGGGAGATCCCACGCCCGCAAATTCTCCATCCCGTGGGTTTTGGAGGGGCTACCCACCACTACACGGATGAACACGGGCGATTCCGCGTGAAATGGACGCCAGCGCGCATGGTCAATGGGATACCCTACGATACGCCGGTGCTCGGTTATGGCACGGAAACCGCGAATTTCCTCCGGCTCTGGCACGCGGTCGCTTCGGAAGCCTTCGACTTCCAGGCCTTCAACGCAGGCGACTACTACCGCGCGGTGGAAGACAAGGTGCGGAGCGAAACCATCTCGAAGGTGCTGTACCCGAACGATGTCGCGCTTTCTGGCCGACAACTCCGGCTGGAGCAGCAGTACCTGCTGGTGGCGTGTTCACTGAGAGACATGATCCGCATCCATCTGCAGCGTGCGCCGTCCATCCACCACCTCCACGAAAAATACGCGATCCAACTCAACGACACGCATCCGGCGCTGGCGGTGCTGGAACTCATGCGGATCCTGGTGGACGAGTACGACTTGGGGTGGGAAGAAGCTTGGGCCATCACGGTGAAGTCGTTCGGATATACGAATCACACCCTGTTGCCCGAGGCGCTGGAAACCTGGGGGCTACCCTTGTTCGGGAGCTTGCTGCCGCGCCATCTTGAGATCGTGTTCGAGATCAACCAGAGATTTTTGTCGGTCGTGCGCAGTAAATATCCAGGGGACGAAACCCGTGTCGGGCGGATGTCCCTGGTGGACGAGCGTGGCGAGCGCTATGTCCGCATGGCGCATGTCGCCTGCGTGGGGTGCCATACGATCAACGGCGTCGCGGACATGCACTCCAGGCTGTTGAAGGAAACCGTTCTCAAGGATTTCGCGGAGATGTACCCAGCGCGATTCTCCAACGTGACCAACGGGATCACGCCACGGCGTTTCCTGGCCTTGGCCAATCCGGGCCTGGCCGGGTTGATCACAGATGCCATCGGCGACGGCTGGCAGGTCAACCTCGATCACTTGAGCAAACTCGAACCGCTGGCGAACGATGCTGCCTTCAGGGCTGCTTTCCGCCGTGTCAAACATGAGAACAAACGCTTGCTGGCAGAGCATGTGAACCTGGCCACAGGGCTGGATCTGGATCCGAAAACATTGCTGAGCGTGCAGGTGAAGCGGATCCATGAATACAAGCGGCAGGTTCTGAATTTGCTGCACGTCGTCACCTCCTGCCTGCGCATCCAAGCTGGCGTTCTGCCAGAGACCCGGCGGACCTTTTTATTCGCGGGGAAGGCTGCTCCGGGCTACTTCATGGCCAAGCTCGTGATCCGCTTGATCCACGATGTCGCGGATTGGGCTCGGCTTGATCCTGATGTGCGGCAGTGGATCTCGGTGCTGTTCGTGCCCGATTTCAATGTGAAAATCGCCGAACGCATTTATCCTGCGGCCGACTTGTCGGTGCAAATTTCCACCGCAGGAAAAGAAGCGTCCGGAACAGGCAACATGAAGCAGTCTTTGAACGGGGCCTTGACCATTGGCACCCTCGATGGCGCGAACGTGGAAATCCGCGAGCATGTGGGCGCGGATAATTTCTACTTGTTCGGGCTCAGGGCGGACGAGGTGCGGGAGAGGAAGGCGGCCGGTTACCGCCCCTGGGAATTGGCCGAGAGCGATGCGGAGTTGCGGGCGGCCCTCGACTTGATCGGGTCAGGTCAACTTTCCGGTGGCGACCGTGAACGGTATGCGCCCCTGATTCGTTCGCTCCTCGAACATGATGAATACATGGTGCTCAGCGATTACCGCGCCTATGTGGAAGCGGAGGAACGTGTGTCCATCGCCTATTGCGACACCGAGGCCTGGACCCGCCGCGCTGTCCAGACCGTGGCGCGGATGGGTTACTTTTCATCGGACCGCTCCATCCGCGACTATTGCCGAGAAATCTGGAAAGTGGAACCAGTGAATATCCCGGCGCGGTAATCAGCCATTTGGAGTGCGGACCTGAAGACCTGAGCAAACTTGTGGACGGGCTATGCTCTGCCATGGAGGCACCGTGGAGAACGGAAAACCTGAGGATGCTTATGGTCAGATCCAGTACCGCGGGCTCATCGCTTGGCCCGAGCGCCTGCGCCGAGAGGCGCCGTTCATCGAGCGGGTGCTGGGGACGGCTCCCATCAAGAAGGTCCTTGACCTTGGCTGTGGCACGGGGGAACACAGCCGTTTCCTCCGTTCGCTTGGATTCGGTGTAACCGGGGTGGATGCCTCCGAGGCGCAGATCCAAGCCGCTTCCGAGGTAGATTCCGACGAAGGAGATGCCTCGGACCCGCGCTATGTCCAGGGCGATCTTGCGTCCCTCGTGGCTCTTGTCCCAGACGGTTACGGAGGTGCCATCTGCCTTGGGAATACACTGCCTCACCTCAGGGAACTCGACGTCCTGCAGCGGTTCTTCACTGGACTGGCCAGCCGCTTGGTTTCGGGCGCGCCGTTCCTGCTGCAGCTGCTGAATTACGATCGGATTCTGGACCGCGGCGAGCGGACATTTCCCCTCGCCTTGCGCCCTGGTGTGGCTGAAGGCGAAGAAACAATCTTCATGCGCCTGATGACCCCAAAGCCTGATGGAACGCTGATCTTCACTCCCGCCACCCTTCGCTACCGCCCAGGATTGGAACCGCCTCTGGAGCTGATCTCCGCGCAAAATGTCCAGCTTCGAGGCTGGAGGCGCTCTGAGCTTGAGGGGCCTCTCCGCGCCGCTGGTTTCGAGGTGCGCGAAACCTTTGGCAGCATGACTGGCCTTCCCTGGAGCCCTGAGGCTTCCGACCTGGTCTTGTGGGCGACGAAAGCCTGATCTCCAATCCGCCCTTGCCTTGGGAGACAATCAGGTCATGGCCGATGAGATCCAACCCCACAAACGCAGGGTGCGCTACAAGGGCGCCAATCCTCGCCGTTTCCAGGACAAGTACAAAGAACTGAATCCCGATGCCCATGGCGCCGAACAGCAAAAGGTCCGAGCGCGAGGGCAGACGCCTGCGGGCACCCACCGCCCTATTTGCGTTCGGGAGATTCTGAAGATTCTTGCGCCCAAAGCCGGAGAAACTGGCCTGGACGCCACCTTGGGCTTCGGCGGCCACGCGTCGGAAATCCTGCAACACCTGCTGCCCGGCGGTCGTCTTTTCGCGCTGGATGTGGATCCCATCGAACTACCCCGCACCGAAGCTCGACTGCGTGCTGCCGGTTTTGGCGAAGATGCGCTGATTGTGCGACGCATGAATTTCGCAGGACTGCCGCATTTGAAGGCCGACATTGGTGAAGGTTTTGATCTTGTGCTGGCGGATTTAGGTGTGTCCTCCATGCAGATTGACAACCCCGCCCGAGGCTTCACCTACAAGGCCGAGGGTCCGCTGGATTTGCGCTTGAATCCTCAACGGGGGTGTGCTGCGTCGGCACTGCTGCAGAGCCTGGATCAATCAGATCTAGCGGCATTGTTCCAGGAGAATTCTGACGAACCCATGGCTGAAGCTTTGGCCCGCGCCATCGTCTCGGAAGTCAGCAAGAAGCCCATCCTCACCACCACCCACCTTGCGGAGCTGGTGCGCCGGGTGGCGCGGGAAGAGTGTCCTGCCGACACCCTGGAAGAGGACACCCGGGGGACGCTGCAGCGCACCTTCCAGGCCCTGAGAATTGCCGTGAACGACGAGTTCAAGGTGCTGGATCAATTTCTAGCCTATCTCCCCAACTGTTTGAAACCAGGAGCCAGGGTGGCCATCCTCACCTTCCATTCCGGAGAGGACCGCCGCGTGAAGAAAGCCTTCCAACGTGGCCATCGGGAAGGAATCTATTCCAGCGTGGCCCAGGAACCCATCCGGGCTTCTTTCGAGGAGCGGAGGGACAATCCCCGATCCAGCTCCGCAAAATTGCGCTGGGCGGTGAAAGCGGATTGATGGAGATTGATGGATTGATCGGGCAGGCATCGTGCTATGCGACAGCCTTGCCGCGCCTGCGGGTCCAACGGGTCCAGCGATGGCGCAAGCGATCCATGTATAGGTAAATGACGGGCGTGGTGTAGAGTGTGAGCAGCTGACTGAACAGCAGGCCGCCCACAATGGCGATGCCCAGGGGGCGGCGCAGTTCGGCGCCGGTGCCCATGCCGATGGCTAGGGGCAGGCCGCCCAGCATCGCCGCCATGGTGGTCATGGTGATGGGGCGGAAGCGCAACAGGCAGGCCTGGAAGATGGCTTCTTCGGGGGTCTTGCCTTCACGGCGTTCCACCTCGATGGCGAAGTCGATCATCAGGATGGCGTTCTTCTTCACGATGCCGATGAGCAGAATGATGCCGATGAAGGCGATGACGCTCAATTCGGTGCGGAAGGCCAGCAGGGCCAGCAGGGCGCCCACACCCGCCGAGGGCAGCGTGGTCAGGATGGTGAACGGATGGATCAGGCTTTCATAGAGGACGCCCAGCACGATGTAGACCACCAGGAAGGCCGCCAGCAGCAGCAGGGGCTGGTTCGCCAGGGAAGCCTTGAAGGCCTGGGCCGTGCCCATGTAGCTGCCGCGGATGGTGCCGGGCAGGCGGATGGATTGTTCGGCTTTGTCGATGGCGGTCACCGCGTCGCCAAGGGCCACGCCTGATGGCAGGTTGAAGGAAAGCGTGACCGAGGGCAACTGGCCCTGGTGGTTCACGGAGAGCGCAGTATTGCGACGCTCCAGGGTGGTGAAGGCGCCTAAGGGCACGAGCTTTCCTTCGTTGGAGCGGACGTAGATGCTGCGCAACCCTTCGGGCGTCTGCATGAAGGGATCGTCCACCTCCATCACCACGTGGTACTGGTTCAATTGGGTGTAGGTGGTGGACACAAAGCGCTGGCCGAAGGCGTCGTACAGCGTGTTGTCGATGGCCTGGGTGGAGATGCCCAGGCGGGCCGCCGTGGCGCGGTCTATGACCAGGGAGGCTTCGAGCCCCTTGTTCTGAAGGTCCGAATTCACATCGGTCACTTCGGGCAGGGTGCGCAGCTTCTGCATGACCTTGGGCGCCCACTCGAAGAGTTCCCGCGCATCATCGCCCTGGAGCGTGTACTGGTACTGGGCGCTGCCGGGCCGGCCGCCGATGCGGAGATCCTGCACCGGCTGCATGAAAAGGCTGGCGCCGGGGATGTGGGCGGTCTTGCTGCGGAGCCGCGCGATGACCTGGTCGGCGTTCTCCCGGTCCTTCCGCTGCTCAAGGGGTTTCAGGGACGAGAACATGCGGCCAGTGTTGCCGCCGCCCACGAAGGCAGTGACATTCTCCACGGAAGGATCCTTCTGCACGATCTCCACGAACTCCGTCATGATCCGTTCCAGGCTGCGGAAGGAGATATCCTGCGCGGCCTGGATGGAACCGTTGATGCGGCCCGTGTCCTGCTGTGGAAAGAAGCCCTTGGGGATCACGATGTAGAGGATCACCGTCGCGAACGCGGTGCCGATGGCGACGGCCAGGGTCGCCTTCTGGTGGCGGAGCACCCAGGCCAGCGATGTCTTGTAGTGCCCCATGATCCATTGGAAAACCCGCTCGGTGGCCTGGAACACCTTCCCGTGGGTCTCGGTGCGGTGGGGCCTGAGCAGCCGCGAACACATCATCGGCGTGGTGGTGAGCGACACCACCATGGAGATCACGATGGCCACGGAGAGCGTGACCGCGAATTCCCGGAAGAGCCGGCCCACGATGCCGCCCATCAGCAGGATGGGAATAAAGACCGCGATAAGGGACGTGCTGATGGAGATGACGGTGAAACCGATCTCCTTGGCGCCGTGGAGGGCGGCCTCCATGGGCTCCATCCCGGCTTCGAGATGCCGCGTGATGTTCTCCACCACCACGATGGCGTCATCCACCACGAAGCCTGTGGCGACGGTGAGGGCCATGAGCGACAAGTTGTCGATGGTGTAGCCCAGCAAGTACATCACGCCGAAGGTGCCGATGAGCGAGATGGGCACCGCCACGCTGGGAATGAGCGTGGAGCGCACGCTGCGGAGGAAGATGAACACCACGAGGATGACCAGGGAGATGGAGATCATCAAGGCCCGCTGGACATCCCGCACGGAGGTGCGGATGGTGCGGGTGGTGTCGATGAGCACATGGAGTTCCATGGCCGGCGGCAGGAAGGCCTGCATCTCGGGAAGCACCGCCCGCACCCGGTCCACGGTTTCGATGATGTTCGCATCCGGCTGCCGGAAGATGGGCACGATGATGGCGGGCACACCGTTGGACAGGGCGGCGTTCTGGATGTTCTCCACGGAATCCGTGACCCGGGCGACGTCGGCGAGCCGGAGGGCAGCGCCGCTCTTGTAGCGGAGAATGAGGTTCTGGTATTCGGAAGCAGTCTTGAGCTGGTCCGTGGTGGCGAGGGACCAGGTGGTCGCCGGCGTGGAAAGATCGCCTTTGGGCCGGTTGATGTTGGCGGCGTTGATGGCGAAGCGGACATCCTCCAGCGAGAGGCCGTTGCTGTTGAGGGCGACGGGATTCACATCCACCCGCACGGCCGGAAGCGCGCCGCCCCACACGAACACCTGGCCCACGCCCTTCACTTGGGAAAGCTTTTGCTGCAACACCGTGGACGCGATGTCGTACATGCGTTCGCGAGGGATGATCTTCGAGGTCAGCACCAGCATCAAGACCGGGGAATCCGCCGGGTTGACCTTGCGGTAGGACGGGTTGTTGGGCAGGTTGGCGGGCAGATCGCCCCGGGCTGCGTTGATGGCCGCCTGGACGTCGCGGGCGGCGGCGTCGATGCTGCGGCTCAGATCGAACTGCAGGGTGATGTTGGTGCCGCCCAGGGAGCTGGCGGAGGTCATTTCGGTCACGCCCGCGATGCGTCCGAACTGGCGCTCCAGCGGCGTGGCCACCGACGATGCCATGGTCTCCGGGCTCGCGCCCGGCAACCCCGCCTGCACCTGGATGGTGGGGAACTCCACCTGGGGCAGCGGCGATACCGGGAGGAACTGGTAGGCGATGGCCCCCAGCAGGGCCAACGCGACGGTCAGGAGCGTAGTGGCTACCGGGCGGCGGATGAACGGGGCGGAGATGTTCACGGAATGGGTCCGGCGATCAGGCCTTCGGCTTCGGTGTCGGGAGCCGCTGTCTTCAGGCCTCGCAAGCGCCGCGACAGCCGGTCGAAGGCCAGGTAGATGACCGGGGTCGTGTACAGGGTCAACACCTGGCTGAAGATGAGTCCGCCCACGATGCCGATGCCGAGGGGACGCCGCAGTTCCGCGCCGACGCCGGATCCCAGGGCCAAGGGCACACCGCCCAGGAGGGCCGCCATCGTGGTCATGATGATGGGCCTGAAGCGCAGGAGCGAAGCCTGGAAGATGGCCTCCTCGGGTGGAAGGCCATGCTGCCGCTCAGCCTCCAAGGCGAAGTCGATCATCATGATGGCGTTCTTCTCCACGATGCCGATGAGCAGGATGATGCCGATGAGCGCGATGACGCTGAAATCCGTGCGGCACATCATGAGCGACAAAAGTGCGCCGACTCCCGCCGAGGGCAGGGTCGAAAGGATCGTGATGGGGTGGATGTAGCTTTCGTACAGCACGCCCAGCAGGATGTAGACCGTCAGCACCGCGGCGAGGATCAGCAGCGGCGTGTTGACCAGGGAGGCCCGGAAGGCCTGGGCGGTGCCCTGGAAACCGGCCTTGATGCTGGGGGGAAGGTCGAGTTCCGTCCGCGCCTTCTGGATGGCCTTCACGGCATCGCCCAGGGAGACCCCCGGTGCCAGATTGAAGGAGATGGTGGCGGTGGGGAACTGGCCTTGGTGGTTCACAGCCAGGGGCGCGGTGGTGGTTTCGATCCGAGTAAAAGCGCTGAGAGGAACGGCTCCGCCTGAAGCTGACCGCACGAAGATATTTGAGAGATCCTCGGGGCGCTGCTGCAGGCCCGGCGTGGCCTCCAGCACGACGCGGTACTGGTTCAGCTGGGTGAACATGGTGGATACCTGCCGCTGGCCGAAGGCGTCGTAGAGCGCGTCGTCGAGCATCTGGGGCGTGATGCCCAGCCGCGAAGCCGTGGTGCGGTCCAGGATGATCCGGGCCTGCAGGCCTGAGATCTGCTGGTCGCTGGCGACATCCCGGAGTTCCGGAATGGCCTGGAGGCGGTCCACGAAGCGCGGCACCCATTCCCCCAGCTCCTTGGCGTCGGCGTCCTCCAGCGTGTATTGGTACTGGGTGCGGCTGACGCGGTCCTCCACGGTGAGATCCTGCACGGGCTGCATGTAGAGCTTGATCCCGTCGACCTTGGCGAGCTCGGGCTGCAGCCGACGGATAATGTCGCTGGCGCTCAGGCGGCGCTCGTCCAGGGGCTTGAGGTTGATCTGGATGCGGCCGCTGTTGAGCGTGGTGTTCGTGCCGTCGATGCCGATGAAGGACGACAGGCTCTCCACGCCTGGATCCTGGAGGATCACCTTCGCCAGAGTCTGCTGCCGTTCGGCCATGGCCGTGAAGGATACCGACTGCGGCGCTTCGGAAATGCCGAGGATCACGCCCGTGTCCTGCACCGGGAAGAAGCCCTTGGGAATCGCGAGGTAGAGCAGCACTGTGGAGGCCAGCGTGACGACCGCCACGACGAGGGTGGCCGTCTGGTGCTTGAGCACCCGGGTGAGCGTGCGTCCGTAGAAGGCGATGATCCGCTGGAACACGCGCTCGGAGGAACGGTAGAAACGGCTCTGTTCGGATGGCGGAATATGGTGCAGAAGCTTGGCGCACATCATCGGCGTCAGCGTCAGCGAGACCACGGCGGACACCAGGATCGTGACGCTCAGGGTCACGGCGAATTCGCGGAAGAGCCGGCCCACGATGTCGCCCATGAAGAGCAGCGGGATCAGCACGGCGATGAGCGAGACAGTGAGGGCCAGGATGGTGAAGCCAATCTGCGCGGAGCCCTTCAGCGCGGCCTGGAGGGGCGTGTCCCCATCCTCGATGTACCGCGAGATGTTCTCGATCATCACGATGGCATCGTCCACGACGAAGCCCGTGGAGATCGTCAGCGCCATGAGGGTGAGGTTGTTCAGGCTGTAGCCCAGCAGGTACATCACGCCGAAGGTGCCCACGAGCGACAATGGCACCGCCACGCTGGGGATGATGGTGGCCGCCAGGGTGCGCAGGAAGAGGAAGATCACCATCACCACCAGGGCGATGGTGAGCAGCAGCGTGAATTCCACATCCTCGACCGAGGCGCGGATCGTGGTGGTGCGATCCGTGAGGGTGGTGAGTTCGACCGAAGAGGGCAGGGAGGCCCGGAGCTGGGGCAGCAGTTCCTTGACCCGGTCCACCACCGCGATGATGTTGGCTCCGGGCTGGCGCTGGATATTCAGGATCACGGCGGGGGTCGTGTTCTTCCAGGCCGCCAGCCGGGTGTTCTCCACGTCGTCGATGACCGTGGCCACGTCGGACAGGATGATCGGCGCGCCATTCTTGTAGGCCACCACCAGAGGACGGTATTGATCGCTGGTCAGAAGCTGGTCGTTGGCGCCGATGGAATAGGCCTGGCGGGCGCCGTTGAAGCTGCCCTTGGCCTGGTTCACATTGCTCTGGCCCACCGCCGTGCGGACATCGCCAAGGGTCAGGCCGTAGGAGGCCAGGGCGCCCGGGTTGGCCTGGATCCGCACCGCGGGTTTTTGGCCGCCGCTGATGCTGACCAATCCCACCCCTGGCAGCTGTGAAATCTTCTGGGCCAGGCGCGTGTCGGCGAAGTCCTCCACTTCCGATAAGGGCAGAGTCTTGGAGGTGAGGGCCAGCGTGAGGATGGGCGCGTCGGCGGGGTTGGTCTTGCTGTAGATGGGCGGATTGGGGAGGTCCCGGGGCAGGTAGGTACCGGCCGCGTTGACGGCCGCCTGGACCTGCTGTTCGGCCACATCGATGTTCAAATCCAGCACGAACTGCAGCGTGATGATGGAACTGCCGCCGGAGCTGGTGGAGGACATGCGGTTCAGCCCCGGGAGCTGGCCGAACTGGCGCTCCAGCGGAGCCGTGATGGCCGAGGCCATCACATCGGGACTGGCGCCCGGATAGAAGGTCACCACCTGGATGGTGGGGTAGTCCACCTGCGGCAAGGCCGAGACCGGCAGTTGGCGGAACGCGAGGATCCCCACCAGCAGCAGCCCCGCCATCAGGAGCGATGTCGCGATGGGCCGCAGGATGAAGGGGCGCGAAGGGTTCATGCTCCGCGCCTCGACTGCGGTCCTTGGGGGGATCTCTCCTGCTTCAATCCCACAGCTACTTGCCTTTTCCGGGGGTGGCGCTCTCCGGCTTCGGAAGGCTCACCTTGCTTCCGGGCCGCAGCTTCTCAAGGCCATCAGTGACGACCATTTCACCGGCCTCAAGCCCACGCTTCACGGCTGTATCGTCGCCCTCGGTGCCCTGTACTTCGATAGGCCGCATCTCTACGGTGCTGTCGCCTTTGACTGTGTAGACAAACGATCCCTGGGGACTGCGTTGGACCGCTGCGGTAGGGACGATCACGGTATCGCGGACCGTATCCACCTGAAGCCGCGCGTTGACGAACTGGTTCGGAAAAAGGGATGCATCGGCGTTGGCGAAGAGCGCTTTCAGCCGCACTGTGCCGGTGGTGGTGTCCACCTGATTGTCAATGGCCGCCAATGAACCAGTGGCGAGGCGGTTTTTAAGGTCCCGATCCCAGGCTTCCACCGACAGATGGACCCCTTTCCGGCTCTGCGACATCACTTTTTGGATGCTGTCCGCGGGAATGGTGAAGACCACGTTGATGGGTTGGATGGGGGCGATCACCGCCAGACCGGTGGGATCCGCGGCGCGCACCATGTTGCCGAGATCCACCAGCCTAAGGCCTACGCGCCCCGAGATGGGTGCTGTGATGCGGCTGAAGGTCAGGTTGAGTTTGGCGCTTTCCACCTGGGCTCTGTCGGACTTCAAAGCGCCTTCGACCTGGTTCACCGTGGAGATCTGGGCATCCAATTGTTGCTTGGGAAGGATGCCCTGCTGCACTAGGCTGCGGAACCGCTCCTGGTCCATGCTGGCATTCTTGAAGGCGGCCTCATCCTTCGCCAGCTGTCCCTCGGCTTGCATGAGCTGGACCTGGAAGGGCCGAGGATCAATCTCCGCGAGAAGATCCCCCTGGCTTACCATCTGGCCTTCGGAGAAGGCGACCTTTACAAGTTGCCCGTCCACACGGCTGCGGACCGTGACGGTGTTCAGGGCGGTGACCGTGCCGAGGCCCGTGAGGCTAACCGCCATATCGCCTTTCCGAGCCTTGGCGACCACCACAGGCACGGCACGGGTAGCCCCGGTGGCGCTACCGCTCTTCGACCCTTTGGCTGAACACGACATGAGGATGATGGCGAGCAAAATCATCACCACAGCCACCACCAACCATAGCCGCCAGCGATTCGAGGACGCGGGGCCGGGCTCGCCAGTGTCGTAGGTCGGGGTGGTGTCGGGGAACGGAGCTTCCATGGGATACGTTGCCTTTGGTTGGGTGGTCTTCACGGCAGGGGACGATGGATTCTGGAGGCTGCTTGAGTAGCTATCGTAACCTGAGGTAGACGTGGGCCCAGGATTCGAATTTATTCAGTCCCTTCAGGAATTGTTCTGACGATCAGGAAAATCAAAGGACCCGGGGATTACCGGGCCCTTCATTGAAAAATTGGCAAATTGGCAAATCGGCAAACCGATGCGTGATCATTAGAGCCCGACTGTAGACCGGCATTGAAGTTCCAGCTTCTCGGTTCAGAGCGTGATGCGGGTTCCCAGCACTTGCAGGAACTGGGCGATCCACGCAGGGTGGGCGGGCCAGGCGGGAGCTGTAACGAGATTCCCGTCGGTGACAGCGGCGTCGATGGCGATCTCGGCATACTTCCCTTTGGCGATTTCCACTTCGGCGCGGCAGGCGGGATAGGCGGAGCAGGTCCGCCCTTCCAGAACGCCAGCAGCGGCGAGCAGTTGAGCCCCGTGGCAGATGGCGGCAACCGGTTTCTTCGCCGTAAAGAAATGACGGACGATGTCCAGCACCTTTGGATTGAGCCGCAGGTATTCCGGAGCGCGGCCACCGGGTACCACCAAGGCATCATACTGGCCAGGATCCACCTCCGAAAAGGCCGCATTCAGGGTGAAACGATGGCCTGGCTTTTCTGAATAAGTCTGGTGTCCTTCGAAATCGTGGATGGCCGTGGCGATGGATTCACCGGCCTTCTTATCCGGGCATACCGCATGGACTGTATGGCCCACGGCAAACAGGGCCTGGAAGGGCACCATGATTTCGTAATCCTCGCCGAAATCTCCGACGAGCATAAGGATGCGTTTTGCGGCCATGGTTGACTCCTTGAAGTGGTGGAACCGTTCCGATTATGCACCGCTCTTGACCCTGATGATTCATGCGGAATTTCTGGATCAGGCAAGGAAGAGCATCGAGCATTGTTGGGCATTGCTGAGTATTGCTGAAACCGGGAGCAAGAAGTCCGCGGATCCTTGGTAATTCAATTCCCCTGATAACCCATTGGATTTTAGGTCTTCCTGCCATGAGTGGTTGTTGTGGCCGCGCTATAGTCGCTTGAGGGCGGGGCGTTTGCTGCGTCGAACCTTTGGTCCCCGCGAGAGGTAGCCATGCCGGTCAGCCAGTTCAGTCCCAGCATCATCCTGCTGATCCCGGTATTGCTCCTGTTGATCATCGCGGTGCTGCTGATGGTGGGTATTCGTCGTACCCACGGCATGGGCCGCTTTCTGCGGAGCGTGTTCGGAGTAGGGTTTCTGCTGCTTGCGTTGGTCCTGGGTGGACTCTCGCTGGCCTTGCACAACTATCTGCATTTCGCTGACGACATTCCGGTGGCCCAGTTGTCCATGAAACAGCTCGGACCCCAGCATTTCCAGGTCACCCTCGTTCCCGCTTCCAGCAAGGCACGCACGCTGGATCTGCACGGCGACCAGTGGGAAGTGGACGCACGGGTGGTGCGCTGGAAGGTACCTGCGCAGCTGGTTGGCTTTCCACCGCTCTATCAGTTGGAACGCATCGGCGGACGCTATCTCAGTATCGTGCAGGAGCGCGAGGCCATGCGCAGTGTGCATGGGCTGAATGATGATGCGTTGTTCGATGTGTGGACCCTGAAACACCGTTTTCCGCGGATGCTGCCCTTCGTGGATGCGGACTACGGAAGCGGCGCTTATTTGCCCATGGTAGACGGTGGCCGCTTCGACCTTTTTCTCAACACCCGCGGCGGGCTGGTGGCCAAACCCGCCGATGAGGTGACCAGACAGAAGCTTCATGCCGCGGGCTGGTAGGGTTCTCCCCGGTTTTTTGTTCACTTTCACCTATTAAGAAATTGCGGCCATGGATCACCAAGCTTCATTTTCAAGCACCGAGATGCTGGGTTGGATTCGCGAGATGGCCTCGTTTGGGCCCAGGCGGGCCGGTTCACCGGCTGGGCTCGCCAACGAGGACTATCTCATCGGCAAACTGAAGGAATTTGGCCTCAGCAATATTCGCAAGGAACCGATTCCGGTGGAAACCTTCCAGCCCGAACAGTCGCGGGTGGAGATTGATACGGGTGCGGGCCTGAAAGCTTTCAACGCCCAGTGGATTCCTTACTGCCGGTTCACTCCCCCAGACGGGCTTGAAACGAACCTGGTCTACGCCGACTCAGAGGCGTTCATGCATCGCGGTGGCTGGGCAGGCAAAGTGGTTGTCACTGAAATCGGATTTCCGCTGCTTGATGTCGAGTTGATCAGCAAATTCTCCATGGGGAAATACGACCCGGAGGACACCCTCAAGGATGTCCGCCACCCAGCCACGTGGGTGCGGCTCGGATGGCATTTGTACCGCAAGGCGTTTGAGCGGGGGGCTGTCGGATTCATCGGCATCTTGAAGGACCAGCCCGGCGGCTCCTGCCGGATGTATGCTCCATACGGATTCAAGGAAAAGGACATCCTCGACAAACCGCTTCCCGGCTTCTGGGTGAGCCGCGATGATGGCCCGGAGATCCGCCAGCTTGCAGAACAGGGAGCGAAGGTTCGTTTGACACTCGCCGGTCATCGCGGTCCATCCGTGACTCACAATGTCGTGGGCGAGATTCCGGGGGAGACCGACGAGTGCATTGTCTTGCATTGCCACCACGATTCTCCCTTCGTGTCTCCGGTGGAGGATGCCTCTGGCTGCTCGGTCATCCTTGCGCTGGCTAGGCATTTCGCCCGTGGGAAGAAACCACGTCGGAAGATCGTGGTTCTATTTTCTGCGGGCCATTTCTATGGATCCATCGGTACCCGTCATTTCATTGCGGACCATGCCATTGACGTTGTGCCGAAAGTCGCATTGGAAATCACCGTAGAGCATGTCGCCAAAGAAGCAGTGGAAAGTGAAAATGGTCAGCTGGAGGAAAGCGGCCTTGCTGAAGGCACGGGCGTATTCCTGCCGTTCAATCAAGCCATGGTTGATGTTGTCCTCGCCAATCTCCATGACAACGAGGTGGACCGCGCATTCCTGCTTCCGCCCGAGGGGCCACTCGGTCCTTACCCGCCGACCGATGGGGGCGACTGGTACATGGCGGGCGTTCCGCTGGTGAACTTCATCTCAAACCCCGTCTACCTGCTGAACGAGGAGGACGATTTTTCGTGGGTGATGGAGAGCCGGTTGCCAAAGATCGCCGGTGCTGCCGCAGGGATCCTAGAGGCGGTAGAAAAGCTCACCAAGGCTGAAATCGCGGCTGTGGATTTCGCTGCATACAAGCTCAAGATGAAGCTCATCAAATATCTGGTCATGGCGAAGACGACGAGATTCGGGACCCGGCCGGTCTATTGAAAACCCTTATCGGAGGGCCGGAGATCGGGTGTCCTCTTTGCTTTCCCGCATTCCAAAAATGTCAGATACAGCCGCAGGTCCAATTCCAGCTGGTGGTAATCCGGCGCCATGTGGGTGCACAGCTGGTAGAAAGCCTTGTTGTGGTCGCTCTCCTTCAGATGCGCTAATTCATGGACGAGTATCATCTTCAGGAATTCCGCAGGGGCATCTCGGAACACCGTCGCCACGCGAATTTCACGGCTGGACTTGAGTCGCTGGCCTTGCACCCGGGACACCGTTGTGTGCGTGCCAAGGGCATCCCTGAGCACTTGAAGCTTGCTGTCATAAACCACCTTGTCGAGCGGTGGGGTATTGCGCATGAAGCGGTCCTTCAACTCCAGCGCGGCAAGACGCAAGGCCTTGTCGTTACTAACTTGGTGAGTCGCTTGATACCTGCTGCTGAGGTATTCGCCCAAGCGGTCCTGGGCGATCAGCTCGCACACCTGGGCCTGTAAAGCCGGGGCATAAGCGCCGAGGTATTTGAGGGGCGCCGCAGGTTTCATCGCGGATCGTCCCGGACCAGGCGGATGCCGTCATTTCCGATCACGATGCGCCTGGTTTTGTAGAGAGCGCCGAGGGTTTGCTTGAATACCTTTTTGCTGATGCCGAACAACGCGTAGATCTCTTCAGGTCTGCTCTTGTCCGTGATGGACATGAACCCGCCCTGGCGTTTCAAGACATCAAGAACGCCTTGGGCGATATCGCCAACCTTGGTGTATCCAGGTGGGCTGAGGGAGACATTCAGCTTGTGGTCGGCGCGTAGCGCCTTGATGTAGCCATCCCGGATTTCGCCGCGGGTGAGCTTGCAGAAAATATCGCTGGTGTGCACCATGCCCCAGTAGCGATGGTTGACGACCACGCGGACACCCAAATCCGTTGGGTCGCAGATCACCAGGGAAACCTTGTCGCCTTCCTTAAATCCTTCGGCTTCATCGCCCAGGAATTCCTCTAACCGGGTGGAGGCATTCATCCGGCCATCCTCATCTGTGAAGAGAACCACCATGATTTTTTGACCTTCCTGGATCAGGTGCTTCTGCTCCCGTTTTACTTCCTTCCAGGGCAAGAACAGGTTTTGGGGCAGGCCCCAAGCCAGGAAAGCGCCGAGCTTATTCACTGTGGCGATTTTCAGGTTGGCCACTTCGCCCCGCTGCGCCAGCGGCTTCCGGGTGGTTGCGTTAAGACGCCCTTCATTGTCCAGGTACAAGAATGCCGCTATGGCCTGGCCGGCCATGCAACCGGCTGGAGCTTGGTCCAACGGGAGAAAAACCTCGCCTAACTCACCTCCATCCAGAGACGCGCCCTGAGGGGTCATTCGGATGAGGGTCAAGTCGCTCCAGATGCCTAGCTCAGCCATGGGTAATTTCCTGGGATTGGGTTGCTTCTTGATGGGGTGAAAGAGGCCAAAGCATGACGGCTATGAGCGGTGTGTCCAGTACACCGCTCCGAAGGGTAAGCGTCATGTTTTGGGCCGCTGTGGAAACGTCTTTGAAATAGAGGGATTCCCTGGGGCCGAGTTCAATACCGGAAGGGTCCACTTGGACGAATCCGCGAGGTGCGAAGAGCAGGGTGGTGGGGGCCAGGGTGAACGATGTTTCCTCTTGCCCCAAGATGACCACCTCGATCGCCACTCTCACCCGGCTCGGATCGCTGATGACTCCGAAATCCACGCACGGCCCTTGGATGAGCGTTGCGTTCACATGGTGAGCACCGGAGAAAACCACTGGAAGCCGGATATCTTTTAAGCGCTGGCGGGCTTTCCTATCGGTTGTCCCGGTCCTCTCAATCCCCTCAATCCCCTCAATCCCCTCAATCCCCTCAATCCCCTCAATGTCCAGCAGCAGCCCAGCCCCTTCCAGCAACACCAGTGAGCGCACGTACCCAGGGAAGCGGGAGAAGGGGCCGGAAGCATCCACCCTTGCCGAGCTGACACGCCAAACAAATGGATCCGAAAGGCTGGCTCCCTCAGGTTCGATGGCGATCTCTGTGGTGCTTCCGCCCCCGTCCTTCCAGGGCATGACACGATAATCGGAAGGGCGGAGATGCAGCATGGAGACAGTTTCTCACGCCACCAGATAAGCGCGCTTTTTCGGGACTGCCCAATCCATCACGGAATCGGCCATATGGGAGTGGCTGTCGTCGGCTTAGGCCCGATACCGTTCATTTTGGAGAAAAAGTAGCCACGAAGAGACACGAATAGGACACGAAGACTTTTATTCGTGCCCTTCGTACTACTAATCTTCAACTTCGTCTTTTTTTAAGCAGAAGTTACACAGCAATCTCATCTACTTGCTGTAATGGTTTAACTTGTGTTCCAACCTAGAGGAAAGAATTTCACCGCCAAGACGCCAAGAACGCCAAGTCCAACCACCCTGGATTCCGGCACAAAATCGCTTCACGGGGCGCGTAGCGCCTGCGGGCTGAAGGCCCGCAAATTCAGGTGGCCCGGCGCGGATCACACCAAAGTGCGAGGCCACCGCCGAGCCACCTGAATTTCATCCGTGAAGCTGGCGCATGGGTGTTTTCTTGGCGCTCTTGGCGTCTTGGCGGTGAATCCGGTTTTTGGTTGCGGCATGTGACCGCGCTGAGTGGCTTCGTGGCTGATTTAACTGAACGGTATTGGGCCCAGGCATGATTCGTCCAGACCGCGAGGGCTCGCTATGATCGGACAGGAAACGCGCATGCACCTGGTACTGGCCGCCATTCACATCGAAGCCTCTGCACGCGCGGTGCCGCTGGGCCCGGCCATGCTGGCTTCGGTGGTGAAACGGGCCTTTCCGGAGTCCATCCGCACACGCATCCTGGATCTCTTTCTCGACCAGTCGGCTGAGGCCTGCGCAGAGCAGATCCTGGCCCTTGATCCTGACTGGGTGGGATTTTCCATCTATGTCTGGAACCGTCTGCAAAGCCGGGAGATCGCCTGCATTTTAAAGGTCAGGAAACCATCCATCCTCTTGTTTGCCGGGGGCTCCGAAGCCTCTGCTGATCCAGCGGGCATGCTGAGCGAGGGCTTCCTGGATTTCGTGTTGCCTGGCGAGGGCGAAGAAATCATCGTGGAGTTTCTGGGAAATCTGCTTCGGGGCGCTCCACCTGACGAAATCCGGAGGGCCATCCGCCCTTCTCCAGTGAAGGATCTTGCGACGCTGCCGTCGCCCTACCTGGATGGGAGCCTGGATCCTTCGGCTTATCCGGGCATGCTGTGGGAGCTGTCCAGGGGATGCCCCTTCCGCTGCGATTTCTGTTTCGAGTCTCGCGGGACCCAAGGCACCCGCCGCGTTCCCATGGATCGCGTGAAGGCCGAGCTGCATTTATTCGAGGCTTGCGGGGTCAGCCAAGTCTTCGTGCTGGACCCCACCTTCAACTTCGACAAGCGCCAGGCCAAGGCCATCCTGCGGCTGATCGCCGCAGAGGCTCCAGCCATCCACTTTTTCTTCGAGATCCGAAGCGAATTCATCGACGCTGAGTTGGCCCGGCTCTTCGCATCCATCAAATGTTCCCTTCAAATTGGATTGCAGAGCGCTGATGATGCAGTGCTACGGAATATCAACCGCAGCATTGATCCCGAGGACTTCGAGGCCAAGGTTCTGCTGCTGCACGAGGCTGGCGCAACCTATGGATTCGACCTGATCTATGGGTTGCCGGGGGACACGCTGGAAGGCTTCCATGCCAGCCTCGATTTCGCGCTCAGCCTTGTTCCAAACCATCTGGATATCTTTCCGTTGTCTGTGCTGCCCGGCACGCGGCTTCATGAAACGGCACCGGAATTCGGCCTTGAGCACCTGAAAGAGATTCCCTACACCGTGGTGAAATCGCCGGGTTTCAGCGAGGCCGACATGCACGCAGCGGCACGGACGGCGCATGCGTGCGATCTTCTGTACAACCAGGGAAAGGCTGTTCCATGGTTCGCGATGCTGCTGGATGCGCTTGACCTGAGGCCCTCCGAGTTGTTCGCGCGTTTCGCCGGCTTCCTGGAAACCCACGCCGACCCGGACACCACAGCCCTTCAGGTGGCCTTCTTCAATTCCTGTTTTTCAGAACGAGAGGTGGCTGCCATTGCCGCCGATATCGTCACCTACTTTGGATATTCCGGGGCGTTGCTGGAGGCGGCCGCTTTGAATCCCGGGGACAGCGGAGAAACCGCAGGGACACGCCTGCCCGCGCATGCCTGTCTGGCCACCTTCCAACATGATCCCCTGGCTTTGCTGGAGCAGTTGGAGAACGGCATCACCGAGTTGGAGGATTTGGCCTGCGTCCTTACCGAGGAACCCTGCCAGGCCGAGCTCTATATCGAAGGCGGAGCGTGCCTGCTGCGGATCGTCACGCCCGGACAGGGTGCAACCTTCACGCGCATTCGGAATGGCAGCGGCGCTGATCCGGAGAGCCAAGACACGCTCTGAGAATGGCATCGCGGACCCAATTGATCCGAAAGCCGTGGATGTCCTTCAATTCCGGGCAAAAGACCGGTCGGCAAATCATTAGTTGATTCGATAAAACTAGAAATATAGAATATTGTCATGGCGGCTTCTGATCCCCTCCTTACCCTCATGTCCCAGCGGCTGAAAGCACTCGGCCACCCGGCCCGCTTGGCGATTCTTCGATTGGTAGTCCAGGGTCCTGTGGCGGGGACCCCCGTCGGCGAGATCCAGGCAAGGCTGGGCATCCCGGGCTCGACCCTGAGCCATCACATTTCGGAACTGTCGTTGGCGGGGCTGCTGGAAGCCACCCGCCAGGGAACCACCATCCGCTATGCTGCGCGGTTCGAGACCTTGAAGAAACTCACGGACTACGTCTGGGACAACTGCTGCGGTGGCGGCTGCCGCGATTCCAACTGCCCCTGAATGGAATTCCCGTGAAGGCTCTGCCCGCTCCAGAAATTCATCTCCTGTTTCACTCGTCGCACCGATAAATCCAGATTCGAGTCAGCCACTCCGCAGCTTAAACAATCCAACTCAAAGGGAGCCCTCCATGGCCAGCGTCCAAGTATTCGATCCTGCAATGTGCTGCCCCACTGGCGTCTGCGGACCCACCGTGGATCCCCAGCTGGTGCGCTTTGCCGCTGATCTCGAGTGGCTGAAGGCTCAAGGTGTTCCGGTGGAGCGTTTCAATCTCTCGCAACAGTCTTTGGCCTTTGCCGGAGACGCCGATGTCAAAGCTGCGCTTCAGGCCCAAGGCGAGGGGGCATTGCCCTTGATCAAGGTGGATGGCAAAGTCCAATCCAGTGGGAAATATCCGGCCCGAGATCAACTCGCCGCCTGGGCGGGTGTGAAGGCTCCGGCGCCTTCCATCTACACAGAAGCTGTCCAGGAGCTGGTTTCCATCGGCGCAGCCATTGCCTCGAACTGCGAACCATGCTTCAAGTTCCACTACGACAAGGCCCGGAAGCTGGGGGTGTCTCGGGAGGATATGGTGCGCGCCGTCGAGACCGCGCAAAGCGTCAAGGAAGCTCCTGCAAGAACAATCCTCGGTCTTGCTGCCCGCTATTTAATTGAGCCGGTTGCGGAACGCCCCGGTAGCGCTGAAGTCCAACAGCCCGCCGAGCCTTCGACAGCGCCTTCGACGACGCCTTCGACGAGTTGCTGTGGTGGATCCGGCGGGACCAGCAGCAGTTGCTGCTAGAAAAGGGCCCACCATGTCTTTGCTCCTCCCCCATCCCACACCGATCCTGTTCTTTACGGGCAAGGGGGGTGTCGGCAAAACATCCTCTGCCTGCGCCATGGCCATCAGCCTTGCGGAAGCTGGAAATCGGGTGCTGCTCGTCAGCACTGACCCGGCCTCCAATTTGGATGAAGTGCTGGGCATTGCCCTTACGGGCGCGCCTCTACCTGTACCTGGGGTGCCTGGCTTGATGGCCCTGAACATTGACCCGGAAGAAGCCGCCCGAGCCTACCGGGAGCGCATGGTCGGTCCGGTTCGAGGGGTGCTGCCCGATGCCGTGGTTGCGAGCATGGAAGAGCAGCTTTCGGGGGCCTGCACCACTGAGATCGCAGCGTTCGATGAATTCTCGAAGCTGCTGGGTGACCCTGTCAGGACGGCTGCCTACGACCACATTCTGTTCGACACCGCACCCACGGGCCATACCCTGCGCTTGCTGGAGCTACCCGCAGCCTGGTCCAGCTTCATTGATACGAGCGTCGGCGGAAACTCCTGCCTCGGTCCACTCTCAGGGCTCGCTGCCCAGAAAACCCTCTATGCGGCCTCCAACGCCGCACTGCGCGATGGTGCGCGAACCACCCTAGTACTAGTGGCGAGACCTGATCGGCCTTCCTTGCAGGAAGCAGAGCGCACCCGCGCGGAGCTTGCCCAGCTTGGCATCCAGAATGTCCACCTGATCCTCAATGGCATCTTCAAGGCTACTGATCCATCGGACGCCCTCGCCGTTGCTATGGAAGCTCAAGCTGGCGAGGCATTGGAAGACATGCCCGCAGGACTCCAACACCTTCCCCGGACGGCGGTACCTTTGCTGCCCTATGGCCTGGTGGGCATCCCAGCGCTCCGAAGCATGGGGGCCACGGAACTGGCGCCTCCAGCACTGCTCTTGAGCGGAGTGATCGATCTAGCCCGCTTTGACACCTTGTCCGCCCTCGTGGATAGCATCGCCGTCCAGGGCAAGGGCGTAGTGATGACCATGGGCAAGGGCGGCGTGGGAAAGACCACACTGGCGGCTCACCTGGCCACTCGGCTGGCGGAACAGGGATTCCGAGTCACACTCACCACCACTGACCCGGCTGCCCACGTAGAGCAGGCTGTTGGTAAACGTCCGCCCACCCTTCGTGTGACCCGCATCGATCCCGAGCTGGTTGTGCAGCGGTACCGAGAAGAAGTCCTGGCGACCGCAGGCCAGCAGCTAGATGCGGAGGGGCGAGCGATGCTTGAAGAGGATCTCCGCTCTCCGTGCACGGAGGAGATCGCTGTTTTCCGGGCTTTCTCAGATACCGTTGCGCAGGGGCAGGATGAGTTCGTCGTCATTGATACGGCCCCTACAGGGCACACCTTGCTTCTCTTGGATGCAGCAGAGGCCTACCACCGAGAGGTGCTCCGCACCACCAGCGATATGCCGGAAACCGTGCGGCAGCTTCTCCCCCGGCTGCGGGATCCGGCCTTCACGCGCATCCTGCTGGTGACCCTTCCGGAGGCCACGCCCATCCACGAAGCCATGCAGCTCGAACGAGACCTGGCCCGCGCCGAGATCTATCCGTTCGCCTGGGTAGTGAACCAGAGCCTGGCACCGCTCAAGGTCACGGATCCGATTCTCCGGGCTCGCCGGGCCCAGGAGGCGAAGCATGTGAACGAACTCCTGAACCATGCTTCCCGCGTCGTGCTGGAGCCGCTCTCCTTCACTCAATCAGCTTCATCCCACCTGACCGGAGTCCACTTGTGAACGCGCCCAAGCGCCTCTCTTTTCTCGATCGGTTTCTGACCTTGTGGATCTTCCTGGCCATGGGCCTGGGAATCCTGCTGGGCAACACCCTTCCCGGTTTCAATCGGGCGATCAACAGCCTGAACGTTGGCACCACGAGCCTTCCGATCGCCGCGGGCCTCATTCTGATGATGTATCCGGTCCTCGCGAAAGTTCACTATGAGGACATGGGCAAGGTGTTCCTCGACCGCAAGGTCCTGGCCTTCTCCCTCGTGCAGAACTGGGTCGTCGGGCCCATCGTCATGTTCGCCCTGGCCGTGATTTTCCTGCGGGACAAGCCCGAGTACATGACGGGCCTGATCCTGGTGGGCCTCGCGCGCTGCATCGCCATGGTCATCGTGTGGAACGACCTCGCCGGCGGGAACCGTGAATACTGCGCCGGTCTGGTGGCTCTGAACGCCGTTTTCCAGATGCTGCTCTACTCAGTCTACGCATGGTTCTTCCTGACGGTGGCGCCCGCCTGGATCGGCATGGAGAGGGTCGCGATCAACATCACCATGGCGGAGATCGCCAAGACGGTGATGATCTACCTCGGCATACCGTTCTTCGGCGGCCTCCTCACCCGGTTGGCGCTGGTCCGGCTGAAAGGGCACGACTGGTATGAGCACCGGTTCGTCCCCAGGATCAGCCCCATCACCCTGATCTCGCTGCTCTTCACCATCATCGTGATGTTCAGCCTGAAGGGCGACAGCATCGTCAAGGTTCCCCTGGATGTGGGCCGCGTAGCGCTGCCGCTGCTGTTGTATTTCCTCGTGATGTTCCTGGGCTCATTCTGGTTCAGCCGTTTCATGGGCGCGCCCTACGGCCATTCCGCCACACTCTCGTTCACCGCCGCCTCCAATGACTTCGAGCTGGCCATTGCCGTGGCCGTGGGGACCTTCGGCATCGCCCACGGCGCGGCTTTTGCCGCAGTCATCGGACCACTGGTGGAAGTGCCTGCCTTGATCGGATTGGTGAATGTCGCCCTTTGGCTCAGACGCCGCTGGTATCCGGAAAGTCCAGAAAACCTGGTGGATGCTGGCTGCTGCAAGTAGTTGGGACGGCCACCTTACCTCGCTCCTGGGAACTCCCATGACTCCAAAAAGCATCTTGTTTCTCTGCGTCGCCAACAGCGCCCGCTCTCAGATGGCCGAAGGGCTCGCTCGACAAATGTTTCCGGGGCTGCGGATCCAGAGCGCGGGCAGCCAGCCCAGCCGGGTGAATCCCTATGCGATCGAGGTGCTGGCCGAACAGGGCATTGATGCGTCGGCCCACACCTCCAAGAGCGTCCAGGACATTGAGCCCAACTCAGTGGATTTGGTCGTTACCCTCTGCGCAGAAGAGGTCTGTCCGCTCTTTTTAGGTAAGGCCGAACGGATTCACTGGCCCATTCCTGATCCCGCCAGCGATGATCCCTCGCTCACCCCAGAAGATCTGCGGGTCCGGTTCCGAGCTGGGCGGGATGAAATCCGCAGACGGCTTGAACAGTTGAGAGCTGAGACATTCTGATTCCCGTGCGGGGCAGATCCAGGATCCCGTCCGCACCAGTCGTGGTGCCAAGGAACTGGATGGGATGATTTTGAAGGGTGGCTGGCGTGGGAGACCCCACATAAACTGGCGCCGGGATTCATTTCTCTGAAAATATTAAGCCTTGACATTTCAATCTATGAAATTAAATTATTGATATCTCGATAATATTATCGAAAAAACAATATGGAAATTTCAAAACGGAACAAAATCAGGACTGAAATCGCCGGGAAAATCCGAGCCCTGAGAGAGGGGCGTCGCTGGACTCAGGCGGACTTGTCTACAAAGCTTGGATTGTCCCAAGGGCGTTTCTCCGAAATCGAGCGTGGCCAAGGGTCCTTCACGGCAGAGCAATTCCTGGAAATCTTGAGTCTCTTCAATGTTCCGGTCAGTCATTTCGCTCCGAAGCGGACAGGGGCCGATTCCGAGCTTCAGAATGCCCTTGCGCGCCTTGGCGCCCACCTTCACGAGCGCTCGACTGTCCTTCCAAGCGAACGTCTTGCAGAAGTCGGAGACGTGGTTCGAGAGGCGCTTCTTGGAGCGGAGTCTGCGCGGCACACCACTTCGCTTGCGCCGGTCTTGGTTCGCAACATTGATCGGATCAATTTAAACGCTCTGCGGGCTCAATTCCTTGAATACGGCCTGGAGCGCCGCTTGGCATGGCTCATCGAAAATACGCTCGTGGCGGTGCGGTCAGAATTGGCGGGAGGGCTTCCAAGCAAAGAAGCAATGCTTTACCGAAGGGCGGAGCTGATCCTTAATGCTTACCTTGCCAATGCTCTGCTCGCCCGATCACAGCGAAAGCCATCCGAGGTTTGGGACATCCTGGATGCCCAGATCGTCACTGAGAAAATCCTCGAAGAAGTCCAAAATTCAGCATCCACAATTTCCCGGCGCTGGGGTATCGCAACAGTCCTCCAATCGAACGATTTCATTGAGGCCTTGAAGACTGCTCGTGTCGGCGGTTTGAGGCCCATGGAACGGCCCAAAAAGCTTCCAAGAACAGTCGAAACAGGAAAAGATCCGGCTTCAGATCAACCGCTCGACCACTCCGATGCGCTGGACAAGCCTCAATCAAGAAATGAAGAGCGCAGATTGATGAAGCCGATTGAGATGGATTGGGACTGAAATCCCCTCAGTTTGCTTACAAGGCCATGGGAAATGTGCGAGAGGACCCAGCCAACCCGCGCGTTGAGGTCAAGACGCAAGTTACAACCCTCGCGCCCACTCCGGCCTTAGGGGAACTCGACCGGCGAGAGCCTCGTCAATGGCTGCAAGTATGGTTTCGCGATCACGCGGGAGACGGCCTCCGATGGGCAGATAGTTGGAGGCGTGGTTGGAGCGGAAGATGGCGGCACTTGGCCGGGCCTCTTCAACAAACCAGCGCAGCTCGGTGAGCAGCTCATGGATGCCAGGAAGCTCAAAGCGCCCTTGGTTTTCGAGGGTTGAAAGCGGTGTGCCAGGGACAACGGTGAGAGTCAGGGTCGAGAGGAAACGGGGATCCATGGCCGTGGCCAAGCGGCCTGAAGCTCGCGCATGTTCTTCGCTGCGCTCACGCCCCCCGGCGCCGAGCAGAAAGATCAGCGACTGCTCCATTCCCGCGGCTTTGGCTTTACGGGCGGCCTCCACGTGCTCGGCAGCGTCCGCCCCTTTGGCGATGCGCCGGAGCGTCACGTCATCGCCGGATTCTGGGCCGATGTAGAGCAGTGTGAGCCCCAGTTCCCGCAGGCGTTCTAAATCCTGCGGCGATTTCTCCAGCAGGTTGCGCGCAGTTGCGTAGGTGCTGACGCGCCGAAGGCGTGGAAACGAGGCCGCAAGGGCGAGCAGGATGGGTTCCCATTGTTCAAGAGCCATTCCCAGTGGGTCGCCGTCGGCCACAAAGACGTGCCGCACATCTTCCGAAAATTTGATGCCGCCTTCGTGGATATCAGCCAGGACCTCGTCGAGCGGCCTCACCTGGTAGTGTTTGCCTCGGTACATCGCACAGTAGGTGCAGGCGTTCCAGGAGCAACCGAGGGTTGCCTGCAGGATGAAGGAATCGGCTTCACTGGGAGGCCGGAAGAGGGGTTCGTCGTAGCGCACAAAGGAATTCTCCCGTAACGGAGCAGCCCTGGGACCAAGAGTTTTCGCCTAAGTGATGGGGGCCTTGCCATCCACCCTCAGGACTGCGGGAGGCTTCGCAGGTTTGGGAGGTCGCTCAGTCTTGGCTGCCCGGCGCAGTGTGAAGGTCGTTGTTTCCGTAACCGCTCCGAGCGCCTTGCCCGTCTGGTGGAAGGTCCGGCGCGCGAATACCTCACCGCCCAGGATGGCCCAACCCCGGATCGTTCCATCGCCCCCATGTAGCATGTCGAACAGGTCGGAGAACGGTGTGAAGCCGGTAACTGTTTCGGCACTTCCTCCCGGTACCCGGCAAGCGATGGTGATATTTCCGCTGTCCGCAGTATTGATGGCGCCCGGATCCACAACGATCCAGATGTCGCTCACATGACGCTGACCGGTGACAGCATGAGGCGACCAGACGAACCCGCCCCTCACGACGCGAAAAGGTTTCGTGGCTCGGGGCTGCGGCCCTGTGACCGTGCACTCAGGCTTCAGCATTTCGATACGGCTTCCAGTAGCATCTAACGGCGCCTGGGCCGCCCATTCCCATTCGCCTCTTCCTGTCCGTAGTAGGAGACCTGTGACCTTGGCCTGGAACGTGTCCTGTTGGGTAAACACCCCCCACTTCTCGATGATGACGCTTTCGAAGTCGAGCAACAGGTCGCCGGGGCCGGAGCAGGACATGGCTGCTGCCAGTTCGCGGGCGGCCTTGGCGTTGACATCGAGAAACTGGTTGAGCGGACCGGTGGCGCTCCTGTTCAGAAGCTCATTGCCTTGCAGGTCCACGACCCTCAGCGTGACCGTGATATTCGTGCCATCAGACGTCCAGGTGCCGGTGATGTTTCGACTCGGCGCAACATAGCGATCCGTCATGCGAGAGGAGGGATCACCAGAGGACGAGTTGCTCAGGTCGATTTCGCTTTTCAGGACCGCCCGCACGGCGGGATCTGTTTCCACCACGACAAAGCCGCCATCCTCGCCGTAGCAGTCCGCGCCTTGAGACAGATCGGTGATGACCTCTCGAGAGACTGCCTTACTTGAAAGTTCGAGGCCTTTTACCGTGAACCCATGGGATGGGACTCCAATCGGAGTAGGTCCCTCCCCGTCCCCTACCGAGCAAGCGACAAAAACCGGCACACGATAGGCCGCGTTCGTCATTGCGGAAGAGACATTGGCCACGCGCCGAGGCGAGAGATCCACTGTCAGTGCCAAGCCCTCAATTGGCCGCAGCAACGGGCTATGTCGGCTCACAATTGTGCCGTCAGGCAGCACCCAATCCGCAAAAACCACCTGGGGAACAGATTTGACACCCAGGCTTACCTGGCTTATCGCACGTGTCGCCCTGCGGCTGGCGAGAATTTGTCCCGTCTCGGCGGCTACCGCGAACACGGAGATGAACTTGGCGCGCACCTGCGTCTCAGGCAGTCGAACGGTCAGCGTCGCGGATGTTGGACTCGCCAAGATCGCTCGGAAACTCAAAGTTCCCCTGCCGGGACGAGGCTATTGGGCCAAGGGGCCGGTGACGCGTCAGCACCTTCGTGTTCCCTTGCCGAGAGCGGGAAGGAATGACCCAACCACTTACGCCACTTCCCAGACCACCGGCGGGGAACAGCATCAGTGGAAGGAGGAGTCCCGTCAGCGGATCGAGAAGCTCGGGATAGTCATCCCCAAGGTCACTCCCTTGAAGGCCGGAGGCTCCTTAAACCCCGATCTGGAGGCCTCTCGCCCTCTGTTGGTTTCTTCGGGTCTTGATTCTGAGGATGTTCGCAAGAAACAAGTCTGCGCTGATATTGCAGTGACACCCAGCCAGCTCGATCGGGCTCTGAATATGTGCCAGGGTCTGTATGAAGCCTTGGAGCGCAGCGGGCTGGTGTTGGAGGTGGTGCCGCCCGATCCACATGCCAGAGACGTCTACGGTCACGAGTCTCCTCGCACCAGCAAGACCGGCGTGCTGATTCTGGATACCTTTGTGACTTTCTGTATTCGAGAGTCCTTCAACCTCGTGGAGTTGCCACCCCCGCCGCCACCACCACCACCGCCTCCAGAGCCCCGACGCAGACGTCGCTGGGCCCCAGAACCTGAGCCAGACCTGCCGCCACCCAAGGAATACCGAAAGGAGGGAACGGGAGCCCTTTCTTTGTGCATTGTCTCTCCCCACTTCTGGAACACGCGCAGGCTATGGCGGGACACCAAGCGGCATCGTCTGGAGGATCACCTCGACGAAGTGTTGTTCACCATGTGTTCAATCGCCGAGCAGAAGCATGCCTCCCAAATTGCTGCACAGAAGCGTGCGCGTCCTTCAGGATCTCCTCGCGCTTGGTGCGCATTCTTTCCAGACTGCGGCGCACCGCACAAAGGCTGGAGGCAAAGCGCCGCTGCAACATGGCCATGGTGAAACCCAGGACGCGGCTGCGGGCGCTGTCTTCGGACGCGGCTTTGATGGACTGGTCTTCGACGAAATTGGTGAGTTCGCGATAGAAATCGTACTCGTCCGCATTTAGGTCGAACGGAATGGTTTGTACGTTGCGCTTGGTGAACAAACACTTCACCTCACCCGTTTCCGGGTCGGGGAAACTGACCATCGCTTCCTTCACGCGGCGCAAGTAGAACGGAGCCTCGTGCCGTTTAATGGCCTCTTCCAAGCTGCTCACATCGCCGTAAATGTCTTTGTCGAGCAGTTCCAGGAAGCGGCAGAAATGCTCAGCATTGCCCTTGTGCGGCGTCGCCGTCATCAGGAGGAAGTGATCCGTGAGTTCTGACAGCGCCTCCCCCAGCTTGTAGGCGAGGGTCTTTTTCTCACTGCTGTAAGCGCTCATCTTGTGGGCTTCATCCACGATGATGAGATCCCATTGGCTCCGCAGCAGACTGTCCTTGGCATCCTCAATGGTCGAGACCCAGCTCACCGAAGTGATGACCTGGTCCTTCTCCTGCCAGGGATTGCTCCCGTAGTTGGCCCGGAGCACATCGCCGCGCACTACCTCAAAATTCTCTCTGAATTTGTCCTTCATCTCCCGCTGCCACTGAAAGGTCAGGTTGGCGGGCGTGATGATCAGAATCCGCTTAATCAGCCCCCGGATCTTCAGCTCCTTGATGAGCAGCCCGGCCATGATGGTTTTGCCTGCGCCGGGATCATCCGCAAGCAGGAAGCGGATGCGTGGCAGCTTCAAGAAATAGTCGTAGACAGCCTCTAGCTGGTGCGGGAGCGGGTCCACCCGGGCGATGCTCAGGCTGAAGTAGGGATCGTACTCATACGCCCAACCCAGCCGCAGCGACTCGATGCCGAGTTGAAAGTGTTTGGGATTCCCGTCGAAGGGCTCCGTTTCCGGAGTGACCTCCAACAGAGCGATCTGCTCTGCGGTCAAAATGATGTTGTAGGACTTACTGGTCTTGAGTCCGTAGCCGTTGAATTTTACGTTTCCACCCATCTGCGTGGCCACAACGACTTGCACCGGTTCAGGGAAGAGGGGACCCCGGATAATCGCGTTCGGCTTCAGTTGCTCAGGCAGCATGACAATCCCGTTTCAATCCATCATGGTTCATTGCACTCCTGCCTGGGGGCGGAAAAATTAGCCCAACCCTTGTCGGGCATGGAGTTCAATTGGCCACAGATGGGGATAGCACAAGAAGATAGACAGTGGGTGACTCTAGTTAGGGTTGGACGATGTCTTGTGGTCAGCGAGGTGCAGGAAGTTCTGCTCCTTGAGCAAAGTGATTTCAACCTGGTTTCGATCGCATCAGGTCGAGGAAGACGGAGGTGCTTAACTGGGGAGATCTAGACCAGTTCTGAGCCCTCTCTCCAATGCTGCGAGTAGGTTGCCTGCATGCAAGAACGAAGGTTCTAGGTCGACGACCTGCCGTCCTTGGATCATGTTTGTCTGCAGCTTGTCTCGTCCTTCCGTGGTGAAGAGACTCAGCAACACTTCAAGGGCGCGGGCATCCGCGATGGCTCGGACCTCTGAACCGAGTATCTGGGCTGCGGTGTTGGCCTGATCAAATTGATATGCCACCAGCAGGTCCTGGTGCGGTCCGAAGATGGCATCCTCCCCAAGCACACGATCGTAGTTCTCCAGAACGGTCATCAGGTCCAGGGCATCTTTGCCACCTCGGCTTAAGCCACGATCTTTCCATGCCATCAATTTTAAGAGGACTGTTCCGGCCATAGATGCGACTGGAACATGGATCTCGGGTGTGACGGGAATGATCCACGCATGCTGCAAAGCCGTCTCATAGCCAAGTACATTCGTTTGTTGCCGTTCCTCTGGCGGCCACACAATGGTGCCATCGGCCTGTTCAATTCCTCCGAAAGGAACCACATCCACCTGAAGGCGGCCAGGCCGCAGGCTCCAAAAAACACTGGGATTGGAGTCTTTTTCAAATACGCCTGAATTTAGGAATGCCTGACGCAGAAGCTTGAACTGGTCCCAACTCGCAACTGAAATACCGAAATCAACATCTGCAGTAGCACGGCCGGGTGCCAGGCCGAAGGCATGAGCCAGCACGATTTCTCGCGCCATCGATCCTGAGAGCAGGTACCGCACAGTAACGGATCGGCAGACCTTATCCACATCGCTCAGGAGGGCGATCAGTGAGGCGTCCAAAGGGCGCTTGAGCTCAAGCAAGGTGTTGTTCATGGATCATCTTCGCGGTCTCGATGGTTCTTGGGTCACCGACTGCCATCAGATCCGCCTCCACAAGGAGGGGATGCACCACATCAGGATACTGATCACCCGCTTGTGGAAGAGCGTGCTCCCAGAATGCATCCAAAATTTCGATTGTCCCCAAGGGATCAGGGCGCAGGCGATGACGAATGATCAGATGTTTAGGGTCTTCGAGGGTGTAGAGGGTGCATGTCTTCGGGATCAAATACTTCGTCAACTTGGCGGCGGCCACCTCGCCTCCCCAGTACGCTCCGTACTCTCTGGGTTGAGCTTCCTTCCACCATTCAGGGTCTGGGGCCGCGAAACGCCTGGTGACCAATTTGTTTCGTAGACGAGTGGGGTAGTTTCCGATCCAGTTTTGGTACAGGCGGTCTCGCTCCAGGAGTTTTCGAGCACCTTTCTCCGCTTCCACAAGGAATCCGTGGTCACGAAGATCTGTGAAGATCCAGCCTACGGTTCCAAGAGCCACTCCCGCTGCCTTTGCGATAACTCGATACGGTGCATTGAGCAATTCCGGCTGGCAGATAAATGCATACAAGACTTTGAGTCCAGTTCGATCGAAGGCCCGAAACGCTTTCTCGGCCCTTTCCACTCCAGCGGCCGGTCGTTGTCCCGTGACCAAGATGAACGTTTCTTGGTCTTTCAAATATGCATTTCCGGCGGTGTCCATGAAGGGAAGGTCCAGCTCACGGCATTGCTGTGCGAGTTCCTGGGTGAGGTGGTGGGTAATCAGGAGCCCTGGTCTGCCGAAGGCCTGCAGTTGATTTTTGACCTGGTGGAGCATTCCCACCCTATCGATGCGTCGCTTCACCTCGGCGACAAAGACCAAATTTCTCTGGCCAATCCTCACTTCCACCTGCGCATCGGGTACCCGCTGGGTGTTCCCGGTCTGCACGGGCTCCCACTCAAGGAGCCTGCAGGCAAACCCCGTGAGCTCCTCGAACTTCCTAAGGGCTGTTTCGGCGGTTGTTTTTGGATGAATCAGTTTGTCCATGTGTTCACCATTTATGAGTGTTCACGATCCGTGAACACATCGTATTTATGAACATATGACTTGAATGGTTCTCGGTCAACATGAATGTTCATTTTATTTCTACGTTCACGTATCGTGAACATAGAAATAAAATGAACATATTAACGTAATCCTACAAGGGTTAATGCTTAACCCGAGCGACACGAAAATTGAGTGCGCCAGACCAAGCCTGCCAAACCAGAGAAAGGAAGGTCAAGGTCTCTAGTTGGATGAAGAGCCAACGCGCCCCTAGGGTGGCATTGAAGCGAGAGTTACTGAATTCAGTAAACCTGGGCGGCTCGCAAAGGCCTGTCAGGACACGCCGTTCACCCTATAGGCCTTCATGAAGTTGAAGTGTTTTGGGATGTGATGGGTGGGCCCGCCTCAGGCCTGCCAGGTTGTTTGAGTCCAGGCAGCAATGCGGTCCATCCATTCGTCGAATGCATGGGTCCCTTCGGGGTCCAGAGTTCGCGGAACGTTAATAGGTAGGGCCTTCAGGCTAGATTCTGGCGACACCATCGTGTCGCATCCGCCCTGAAGCACGGCCAAGCCAGGTCTTGCCGAAGTTCGAATCAGAGCATCCGCCGGTACGAGATTCCAAGGGCTACAGACTGCCATGCGCCTCGTGGAAGGCGCAAAGGCAGCGAGCAGTCCGCCGAAACTGAAGCCGAGGGTCACGTGGGGCACACGCCCATCAAGAAATGTCTCCATCTCTAGGAGGGCTTGGCGAAACCGCTGCTGGGCAGGGCGTTCTGGAATGACTTCGTGGACCATTGCTAGGGTCGGTCGCAGGTAGATGGCATCGTCCCATCCTCGCGCCCGCAGCGTCTGCTCCAGCAGCTTCACGGAGCCCTCCCCGCTGCCGCCGAGGCCATGCAATAGAAGAATGGAAGTGGGGGCTGAAGTCATGGGAAGCCAGTCTATCGACATGGGCCTTTTCTTGTCGGTGTTGGACAACATCTCGTGTTCGGGAACATACAAAAATGGGAGCGAAGCAGATGCTTTTCCCTCATCAATCCACTCAGTGGTGGGGCACTTGGGGCTTGGTTTTTCGGCTGAATACTTGTCTGCACAGGTAGATCAGCGGGAGCCAATTCATGAATCATTTGACCAGCAGAAAACTCACACCGGAGAGGAACCGAGGAAGTCCTCAAAGTCCTCCGGGCCAGACTTTCACCTGACCCGAACCTAAGGCTTTTCAACTACCACCCACTACCGCTCAGGACTATTTTGGTCGACACGCCTTGTGAGCGAGAGACCAGATAAGGCCGAGCTCCCCCAAACACCACCTCTTTGCGAGGTGCAGACCGCGTCGTGCCCGCTCCTTTGGACCGACGATCCCCAGGAGAAACTCCATGAGAAAACGCCCAGTTCAACCACAGGATGGCCTGACCATCCATTGCCCGTCCTGCGGAGCCGATATCCCCATCGTGGATGCGGTTGCCCATGCTGTCGCTGATCAGACGGCCAAACTCGAACTCGCTGCCACCAATGATCGAGCTCGGTGGGAGCAGCAAATGAAGAAGATAAAAGAGCAGGTTGAAACCCGCCTACAGGACCAGGCAAAGAAACTGGCTGATGAGCATGCCACTGCACTCATCGCTGCACGTGCGAAGGCTGAACACAGTCAGCAGGGCCTCCTGAAGCGATTGCAAGACGAAGCCAAACTAAAGGTGGCCCAGCTCAATCATGCCCAGGAACTCGTTTGGAAATGTGGCGTCGAAGAGCGAGATTTGAAGCAGAAACTGGTCACGCTTCAATCCGACCTGTCCAACGCCGTTGTTGAAAAGCAGGCTTCCTTTGAAATGGGGCGCCAGACAGGAGTGACGCAACTGCAGAAACACTTGGACGACCTTCGGTCCCAAATGGTTCAGCGGGAGCTGGCCTTCTCTGTGCGCCTGGCTGAAGGAGTTCGCGAGGCTGAGCGGACAGCCACCAGCGATGAGCAGGTGCGTCAGAAGGCTCAATTCGAAAAGACTCTGCGCACCGAGCGGGAGCGTATCCGCACCGAAATAACCCAGGAGCAGGTCGTGGTGCAACGGCGCCACGAGAATCAGATGCAAAAACTGCGGTTGGAGATCGAGACGTTGCACAAGAAGGCTGAGGGGGCCCCTTCGGACGCCACTGGCCAAGCTGCAGAAGATGTCCTGGAACGACGCCTGAAGGAGGCCTTCCAATCCGATGGCGACACCGTTGTTCGCACCAAGAAGGGGCAGCGCGGCGCGGACCTTCTCCTCACCATTCCGCACTCCGGTTCCAGAAAACTCCTGATCGAATGCAAGTGGACCCAGACCTTTGAGCATGGATGGATTGCCAAAGCCCAAAGGGATCGGGCTGCCGACGGGGCCGAAACAGTCATCATCGTTAGCCGTACGCTGCCGGTAGGAGTGGAGCATCTCTTGCTTGTGGAAGATGTCTGGGTGGCCTCCCACGACACCGTGCTGGCCCTGGTCATGGCCCTGCGCCAAGGACTGCTTGCTATGGAGCGGGCTGGTCGGGCCGCCAACCTGGACGAGGCCCATGTTCAGTCGCTGAAGAAATACTTAAGTGGCCCCCAATTCCGTCAGCAGGTGGAGCTGGTGGTCCGCCTCGCCGCTGAACAGAGCGAAGGCCTGACCAAGGAACGCGCGCAGCATGAGCGCACCTGGACGCAGACCAGGGAGGCCCATGACAAAATCCTCGCCTCTGCTGTGGCGATTTGGACAGCCCTGGAGCTGCACAGCGGAAGTTGCCTCCAGCCCTCCGAGATCTTGAAGCCCTACCTCACGGCCACCGAGGTGGATGAGGATCTGAAGCCGAGGAAGCGCAGCAAGGCCGCCTAGAACTAATCACCCAAGCTCAAATGATTAAGCGCCCGGGATTTCCGGGCGCTTTGTTTGTGCTTTGAGAGTTGGGTAGGGGTCGACCGATAACAAGATCCTGCTGATCTGGCTAATCAACTCCAGGGTGAGCGTCCGCCAATGCGGAATGAATCAGGTTCAGCGACCCACTCAAGAAGAGCTTTCTGGAGGATGGGGAGGCGATTGGCAGGTATGGAGTGATGACCCCGGATCCAGGAATTAAGAGTATTCGGATGGATGCCAGCGGCCTTAGCTAGGTCTCGCTGGCGCATACGAAGATGCAGGAGCCGCTCCCGTAGGTCAGAGCCATTCCAGTTCTTTGGGAAGACCCGAGCGTCGAGGTCTCCGGTGGAAAGGACCTGTTCCTTACGGATGATCCCCAGGCGCACGAGGGCAACGATCACTAGGGAGATCGATGTCTTCGTGCGGGCGGCCTCGACGGAGAGTAGCTCGTCGAGGTCTGGGGGGAGGGTGATCGTGCGGCGAATGCCGTCGAGAGGAAGGATTTGAGGACGGGGCATGGAGCCTCCTAGGCACCGGTTTCGGTGCGGTTGTGGGGGGTGATCCCAACTAGGCCGCGAGTCTCCGTGCTGTCCAAATCCTGAGGGGGTGTTGCCACCCTTTTTGCCACCGCAGAGGTCAAAAGCGGTGTCTGAGGTGTTCTCAGATGTCTCAGGATGTCCATACCCGTGAATTTGCACGGAATGGACAAAGGCCCGAGAAGTGTTGATTTCTCGGGCCTTATGATCACGACGATTGGTAGCGGGGGCAGGATTTGAACCTGCGACCTTTGGGTTATGAGCCCAACGAGCTACCGGACTGCTCCACCCCGCGCCGGAATGATCAGTGTAACAGTGGCGCAGCATTAGGCAAGGCGGGAGTTTAAGCAGACTACAACTCGTTGCGTTCGCTCTTGGGGAAGCGACGGTGTGGCCGGTGCTTTTCTGGCCAGAGCGTTAGGACGCCTTCTGCCGGTCTATCATCTAGGAGAATGATCTATTTGGTCGTAACGGGTTAATTGGGTTCCGGAGTTTTCATGCGCCGTTTGCTGCTGTTGTTGAGTGTGACTTGCACTTCGCTTTCGGCCTGGACCCCTGAGAAATGGTTCGAGCAACCCTTGTCGCCGCGCATCGCGAATTACCGGATCGAGGGAGCTCTGGATTGGCCAGAAAAAACCCTTCAGGCCAAGGAAGTCATCACTTGGCGGAATACGGGAACCAAGGCCACACGGGATTTTCCTCTCCATCTCTACCTGAATGCGTTCAAGGGGCCGCAGAGCCTTTTCGTGAAGGAAAGCGGCGGCAGTTTGCGTGGCGACACGCTGCGCAATCCCAAAGATCCACAATCCTGGGGCTATTGCAAATTGCGCTGGGTGCGGATGGAAGGGCGCGACCTCGAAGGCCACTACGGCAAGGATGAAACCGTCTACTGGGTGAAGCTGCCGCACGAAGTGCAGCCAGGTGAAAGCATCGCTGTTGAGATCGCTTGGGAGAACCGGTACCCACGCGTCTTTGCGCGAAGCGGGTGGGCGGGGCATTTCCTGATGTCGGGCCAGTGGTTCCCCAAGGTGGGCGTCTACCAGGGTGAGCACTGGAGTTGCGAGGCGTACCATGCGTTCACTGAATTCTTCGCTGACTTTGGTACTTATGATGTCGAGCTTTCCTTGCCGAACCTGCTCAGGCTAGCCCATACCGGCACGGCCATTCCCTATGTGGATGCGCAGGGTAAGTCATTCGACGCGCGGCCAGATCCAGAGCGCAAGCTCTCCTTCATTTGGAAACTCCACGCTGAGGATGTGCATGATTTCGCATGGGCGGTGATGCCGAAAGGCAGTTGGGCGGTGGAGCGCCAGGATTACCGCAAGGTTCAGGTGTTCTACTTCTACCAGCCGGAACATCTGAACACCCTGAAGCGCCAGAAGGAGGCCGTGGAAGCGGCCTTGCGGCTTTCCGAAGATTGGTATTTCCGCTATCCCTATCCGACGCTTACGGTGGTGGATACGCCAAAAGGCGCGAGCGGCGCCGATGGCATGGAATATCCAACCTTCATCACTGCCAGCTCCGTCACATTCGATCCCTTCAAACAACGGATCCTGCCGGAGGTGGTGACCATCCATGAGTTCGGCCACCAATTCTTTTATGGAATGCTGGCCTCCAATGAATTCGAAGAACCATGGCTGGATGAAGGATTCAACAGTTGGTTCACTTTCAAGGCCATAGACCAGCGCTATCAATCGCTATTCGGCAGCCGTCGTTTTCATGCGCCAGCGGATTTCTTGGAGTGGGCAGGCTATTGGAATGCCCCTTCAGTGGATCCACTCAATCAACCTGGTTACAAGGATCGGGACTGGGGCAGCTATGGCACCGCGGCCTACTCCAAACCTACGCTTGTGTTGAATCAACTGGAGGCTCAATTGGGCCGTCCGCTGATGGAAGAAGTGATGCGCGCCTACACCTCGGAAATGCGATTCAAGCATCCCGGCAGGGACGATTTCCGGCGCATCGCAGAGCGTGTCTCAGGCCGCGATCTTGCCCAATTCTGGCGGGATTTTGTAGAAGGCACGGACATTCTGGATTACGCCATTTCCAAAGTCGGAAGCGTGGAAATCACTGCCGGTGGGTGGATGGATAGCCCGAATAAGGGATCCGTGTTTTCTCCTCCCCAGCCCACGTCCTTGGGCCATCGGGGCTTCATTACTTTGGTGAGGCGGGGAAGCTTGATCCGGCCAGTCAAACTCCGAATCTGGCTAGAAAACCGGCAAGAAATGAACTTTGTCTGGGATGGCAAGGAGCGCTGGAAAACATTTGATGACTCGGACGGGATCAACAGTCCCATCACTTCGGCGGTACTGGATCCTGACGGCAACTATCCGATCCTGAAGGACCGCCTCCATGCGGCCTACACCTCCAGGCCTGCCAAGCGGGGCTTCCACTACTGGAGCCAGATGGTGTGGGGAGCGGTTACGGGTTTGTTGCAGGGGGCAGGTATTGGCTAGCGTCAAGCAAGCTACGGGGTTTGTGGCGCCGCATCGCCCATGCGGATGCTCTGGATCGCACCCTTTGAATCCAGCTCGATGATAATCGGGAAAAACACTAGCCCCAGGCTTTCGAATTCCGTCCGGCTGGGCGCAAGGTAGGCCAGCCCTTTCGCGGCAGCAAGGCGCTTGGAGATGCCTGTTCCGGCGGATAGCTCAACTTGGCTCAGGGTGGTGTCATCCGGGGTCTGGCTGCCTGCTTCGGTTGGAACGATCCAGGCCGTGTGGGTAGGTAACTTTTGCGGCGGATCGCTTTCGGGTGAGATCCAGATGCGGCTTGGCTTGCTTCCATCAAATGCAAGGAGCGTGTCCAGCCGTCTGTCCTGATACTCAAGCCCGGGCATCACCCACAAGCGCATGACCGGAGATATTTCGCCGAACCACCCGAAAAGCCCCTGGAAGGGGGCAAACAGCGTCGGGGCATCCTGGGCCCGCACGGCCTTCAACGCTGCAAAACGCGCTTCATCCTTGTCGGCTAGCGCCCAACAAAGGGCGTGGCGGAGGGCATAGCCATTCAGCATGGCTGGCGCGCTCCCGGCCATGAGTTTGTCCTCCCAAATTTGCCGGGTGGAAGAATTCCAGGGTTTGATGCGCTCCTGCCGCTTGGCCCATCGCCAAAGCGCCATAGCTGTACCAGGCTCTTTCATTTTGAGATTGAGCAGTAGCGTTTCGATGGTCTTGGCCTGATCGCGGTCAGTCTTCAGCAGGGTGAGCAGAGCTTCGGCTTCCGATGAGGAATTGGTGCCTTTGCGGAATGGGTTTTCCGGAATGTCCGACAGGGCTGCGGAGCGAAGCCAGCGTAGCGGCGGTTGGTCCTTGCGGGCCACTTCGGGATTTCGCAGGGGGAGGGCAGGGTCTTCCATGTCGAAGTCCTGCAACACCTTTTCCACGGCTTCCTTCAGAGGAACCACTTGTTCCGCGGACTGAATCATCGGAGGAGGGACTGTGTAGGGAATCATGTAAGAGCCTAGCCTTTCTGTGAGAATGTAAGCCGGTTCAGGAGTGACGGTGGAGAGTTCAAGTCGAGAGCGTTTGGTGGTGGCGCTGGATCTGCCTACGGCGGGTGAGGCGCTTGCAATGGCCCAGCGTCTTGAAGGCAAGGTGGGAATGTTGAAAGTAGGCCTGGAGTTATTTTGTGCGGCGGGCCCGGGATTGGTGAAGGAATTGCAAGTTTTCGCCCCGATTTTTCTGGATTTAAAGTTCCATGACATCCCGAACACGGTAAAGCGCGCCCTGGAGGCTGTGTTGAAGCTGGACCCCCGCCTAGTCAATATCCATGCCTCAGGAGGCGCCTTGATGATGGAGACCGCTGCGGAAGCGGTGCGGGCACATCGGGCTGCGGGGGGGCAAACCGAGTTGCTGGCTGTGACGGTGCTCACTAGCCTTGACCGGGAGGCGCTGGCCCGCATGGGTTCCCTTGATGATCCCCGGGACCTTGCGCTCCACCTGGCCAAACTCGCAAGGGAATGCGGCTGCGATGGCGTGGTCTGTTCGGCCATGGAGGCTGGCTTGGTGCGGGATGCCTGTGGAGAATCCTTCCACCGTTTGACGCCAGGCATTCGTCCACGCGGTGAACAGGCCCTGGACCAAGCCCGGGTGATGGACCCTGCCCAAGCCTTGCGCAATGGTGCCACCTGGCTGGTGGTGGGGCGGCCCATCACCCAGGCGCCGGACCCCGCAGGAGCGGCGCTGGCGATACTCAAGGAAATGGAGACCACGCGTTGAGCGCTGCCACCCCATTGGTGTTTCGGCCCAGTGCCCTGCAACGCACACTGGCGCTGCTGCTTTGCGCCGGTTCGTGGCTCGTGGGTGCGCGGGCCTTGGCCTCCCTCCTGGAACAGATGCCGATCCTTCAATCGGTCATCATCCAAGCCAGGGCTGTGGGTGATGACCCATGGCGGGCTTGGCTGCTGATGACCTTGGCCATCGTGGCTGTGTTGGTGGCTGGGATCCTGCTGTTGGCCTCTATTCTCGGCCTTGTGCTCATGGAAGGAACCCAGGTGTTTGTTGATGAATTGGGGATCGCGGTAGAGCTTGCGTATCTGCCCAGAGGTTTCGCGCATTGGCTGGGCGCGGGACGGATTCCATGGAAGCAGGTGAGCACTCTGACCCGGTCAGGACCGCTTTTCGTGATCCTTTCTGAGGCCAGGGATTCTAATGGCGGCGGGCCACCCTTGGAACCCTTATCTCCTATCCGCTTTCTGGTGGTGGATGAAATCGAGCGTCTGGTGAACTTGATTCTTGAGCGAAGCCCCAATATTTCTTTCAAGGACTGAAAGGACTGCGCCCTAAGCTCAAGGCTCTCCGGTATGCAAACCTCGGCGTTGGTTTAGCAATCTGTGCGTATCTACACGCAATCTCCACGTTATTTTTTCTTCGATCTGCGGGAGGATATTGGGAGCGGATTTCCGATCAACCACCGCTCGGTCACCCTTTCTGTTCTCTGGCCTGGAATCGTTTGAACCCTGATCCCGGAGCCTTTTCCCGTGTACGCTAATGGGTTCATCTAGGAGATTCTAATGAAGGCGATTTTTCTTATCCCAGTTCTGGTTTCCACCCTCGCCGCCCAGGACCAAGCTCCCGCTTTGGCTCAGCGCTTCAAGGCCGAGAGTCCCGCCATCAACCAACTCTTGACATCCTTCGAGGGCAAGCAGGCCCTAGCCAAGGCCGAGGCTATGATGCCCGCCAATAAGTTGGAATTTGACAAATCATCGCCCGCCAAGGGGTTGGCCAGCTCGACCGAATTCGGCGCGTTGATGAACATCTATACGTTGGCTGGCAAAGCCGCGGTCACCGCTGGCGACTGGGAGAAGGCCGTAGGATACTTCCGCAAGGCCAAGGAAATCGCCGAGGAAAACCACGCTGGAGCCGCAAGTGCGCTGGCCCCGGTCATGGACACCTGGAGGAAGGCTGAAACCGCCGGCAAGGCCTTCCTTCAAGAAGGCGCGGCCCGTAAAAAGGAATTGCTGGAGAAGGCCACACGCAGCGAGTCTGAGGAGGTGGAATTGAAAAACTTCAAGACCCACGAAGACAACGTGCAAAAAGGCCCCATGGTCGTCAAACAGCTTCAGGACATGGTGGATGGATTGAAAGAAGACGCCAGC
This sequence comes from Holophagaceae bacterium, assembly GCA_016722505.1. Taxonomy (GTDB): domain Bacteria; phylum Acidobacteriota; class Holophagae; order Holophagales; family Holophagaceae; genus JANXPB01. The sequence continues at coordinate 135,461 of JADKJH010000001.1, read as the reverse complement.
CATTTCGAAGGCCCGATCGCTGGCATTGAAAAGAGCATCAAGTCGGAGAAAGAGCAGATCGAATCGCCTCAGTTCAAAGGAGACAAGATCAAATATGTGAATGCGGTGATGAATCCCACGAACCTGGAGACCCGGGCCACCAAGACCGACAAGATTGGTTTCGTGAACCGCCTCCTCTTCTTGGACCCCAATAACAAAAAGTCTCTGAAGCAACTGGATGTGTTGCTTGGCAAGGCCGCTCCTGAACCAGAAAAGAAGGCCCCTGCCAAGAGCAAGAGCAAGAAGAAGAAGGGGAATTGATTTCATGAAACGCTTCGCCGCAGTGCTGCTCCCAGCAGCGCTATTTCTGGCTGCCCCGCCAGTCTTTGCACAGACTTTGACGGATCGCCTGTTGACGTTGCGTCCTCAATGGGAAGCCGCCTTGGAAAGAGGTGACGCCATTTCCGTGCGTCAAGCGGTGGAGGGGGTGCTTCAGAAGGAAGCCCAGTCGGTGAGCCCTTCGGACTACAACGAGATGTATTCACTCACAACCGTGCGTAACTTTGGGGCTAGGGCCGCGGTGCTGGAAGGTGATTGGGAAGCAGCCGTGGCCATGCTGCAGGCAGCGGGAAAATCTGCTGCGGAAAATGCTGCCCGGGCCCAAGCTACTTTGGGTTCCATCCAGAAGCAGCACGAAGAACGGTTGGTTCAATGGAAGAAGGAAATCGCTGATCAGGAACAGCGCTTGAAGGGCCTGGAAGCCCAAGTAGGAATGACCGAGGCCCAACTCAAGACCCGCCAACAACTCAAGGTGGCGCTTGATGAACGCAAGAAGGCGATCCAGCACAGCGAGACTTCGCTCAGGACCATTCAGGAAATCCTTTCGCGGCTTAGTGAAGACAAGATGCTGTTCGATAAATCAGCGGCGGAATGGAATGGATTCATCGCTAAAGAAAAACTGGAAATCGCCCAAGCTGGTTCTGTGGGGCAGTTCGTGGTGGACAAGCTGGAACAAGTGAAATCAGATGATGCAAAACCGCGCTTTGACCGATTGGCCTACGGTCGGCGCCTCCGGAGGCTCGATGCTTCCAATCAAGACTGTCAGCGCTTTGTGAATGGGTTGATGGGCATCGAGGATCCACCGGAAACCCAAGACACGGCCAAACCCAACCCGCAAAAAAAAACGTAGAAAGAAATCGGCATAAAGACATAGAAAAGCCCCGCGAAAGCGGGGCTTTTCAAAAAAGACGCAGCCTAGAATACCCAGCCGAAGCTCACTTTCATGAAGTCCGCTGAGGGAGGTTCTTTTCTCGCGATGTCATTGCCGGAAAGGGTCTTGTGGAAGGTGACTTCCAGGTTGAACCGGGCCCCCCCGCCATAGCCGAAGCTGTGGCCGATCCCAGCCGTTCCAGCCAAGCGGCTTTTGCGCGTGGTGTCCGTCGGTGTATCTCCCCACCAATCCCAGGTATTGCTGCTGTCGCTCCGGTCGAAACGCTCGAAATCCGCAGAGGCCCCCAACAGCAGGAATGTGCCTCGGTGTCTCATCGCCCCACCATTGAGGAAGAATTGCATTTCCCCGCCGATTCCGAAAAGTTCATGTTTGAGGGTCTGGTCTGTGTACCCAGTGGCCGTGCTGGTTCCACTGGTGGACATGGCGTTGAAATTCATCCGGATGGCAAAGGTGGGATCGACCGGGAAACTGATGGTCATTTGCCCACCGAGTCCCACGTCGTAGCCATCGAATGGTTCTACCGGCACATCCACGGTGGGCGGGTAGGTTTTGCTGCGGAAATCCCCTGTGGGGAAGCCCAGGTTGATTCCGAATCCCAGATGGGGATCCTGTGCCATGAGGGCCGAGGTCGTGCCGAGGACGAGTGCCAGGGCGGAAAGTTTCAAGATTCGCATTGTTTCCTCCTTCCTTTTGCATAGCCAGGGCCATGCCAAGAAATATTAAAATAATCCATTACAACAATTATGCAATTACTCGCCGCGTGTCTTATGACACTTTATGCTGCGGGCTGTTGCAAGGATGCAACGGCATTGAGACGTGCTGAGGGGCAGCTTGTGGATTAAACTGGTCCCAAAGCGAGATGAAAAAATGGTCTGGAAACAGGATTTAGCACAGCTTAAAGCCCAATTGAAACCGGATTTGGAATCCAGCGGACCTCCAGTTCCCCCACCCAAACCGGTTCAGCCGCCGCCTCCCAGTCAATCACTTGAGGATGCAGACCTGCTATTCCTTCGAGCAATGGGTGGGGTGGCGGTACCTCCATCACCCCCGGCAAACAATCCCGTAAAGGAGGCGGATGACGATCTTCCGTCGGCAAGCCCTTTTTCGTTTAATCAAAATACTGCAGCAAAGGTACTTAATTCTGAAATAGCCGCTGATGATTTCAGTCAGGCACTGGGGGATCTAAAGGGACTGCGGCCCCTCTCAAAAAACCCTGTCTTCTCAGCCCCAAGCCCGTCGGAGCAGTCTTCCTCTACTGGGGCTATATCCCAACCGCCTGCGGTCAAGTCCGAGGTTCCCACCTTGCCGCCCGCGGTTGAGGAGCGTGCTGAAATTCCTTCAATCGCGACCATTGATGGAGCAATCCCCTCAATTGAGCCGACGGAGGTTGGGCGTCTTCGATCTGGACCGGTGCTTATGCATCTGGCCGCCGGAATGGCCGTCGAGGTAGATGGGACATTGGATCTCCGTAGGCATAGTTTGAATGACGCCAAGGAGCGGCTGAAGGAGCGGATTCGCGACGGCATGGCTTTGCGGTGGCGGACCCTGTTGGTTGTCCTTGGGCCAAATGAGGCTTTGAAACAGGGCTTCCTAGCCTTTTTGACGACACCCCAGGCCCAATTCATCAGCCGCTATGCGCAGGCGCCCATCCCCATGGGGGGGGCCCAGGCTTGGGTACTCTATCTAGGCCAGCCAGCCCAATTGGAAACCAGAAGTAAAGAGGAAGCCTGATCCCCCCATTCGGACCTGTGTGGAGATGCCATGAGCCTTTTGGCTGTAGGAAGTGTTGCTTTCGATGACCTTGAAACCCCCGGGGGGAGCAGGCAAAACCTTTTAGGTGGCTCTGCGACCTATTTCACCCTAAGTGCCAGCCATTTCTCGCCTACTCAATTGGTGGCCGTGGTGGGGACAGATTTCCTGCCCGATCACCGAGCCGTTTTTGAGGGTCGCCCCATCGATCTTGCCGGGCTGGAACAGAAATCAGGCCGCAGTTTCCGTTGGAAGGGCTCTTATGGCGATGAGCTTAATGAGGCTGTGACCCTGGACACGCAACTCAACGTATTTGCAGACTTCCATCCACATTTACCCGAAGCTTTCAGGCAATCACGTTATCTGTTTCTGGGAAATATTGAGCCTAGTCTCCAGTTGGATGTGGTTCATCAAATGGCCACACGGCCACGGTGGGTTGCCCTGGACACTATGAATTATTGGATTCGGGGGTCCCGCAAGGAATTGGCCGAAGTTCTGAAAGAGGTAGATATCTTGCTTGTAAACGAGATGGAGGTCCGCGAATTGACGCTTGAACACAATCTATTGAAGGCTTATCGGAAGGTCCTAAGTTTTGGGCCTAAGGTATTGGTCATCAAAAGAGGTGAATATGGTGCCGTGTTGATGACCGAAGGCTGTGTGTTTTCAGCTCCTGCCTATCCGCTTGAAGATATTATGGACCCCACCGGGGCCGGGGATACGTTTGCGGGCGGATTTCTTGGAAAACTCGCTCAACTCGGGCGAATGGACCTTGCAGCCCTCAAAAACGCGGTTATCACGGGTACGGTGATGGCGAGTTTCACAGTTGAGCAATTCGGGACCGGCCGTCTGGAAACGGTCCAAAATAAGGACCTGGATGACAGGTCGAAAGCTTTTTCCGACATGATCCGATTGGACGATCTATAATCTTTGTAACCTAACCCTAGGGAGAATGTGATGGTTTTACACAAGTGGCTGCGCCCCTTTGCCGTAGCGCCATGGCTGACGGTATTGACCCTAAGTCTCGCGGCTCAAGATGCCCCCAAACCTGCGGATTCTGCCGCCGCTGCATCCTCCCCGGCTCAAGCTGCCACCCCTGCGGGCGTGGTAAAAGTGGCCGAGCATCAATCCAGGTGGAGTTATCCCAAAGAAATCAACGTTCCCGAAGGCCAGCGTCTGCATATCGTGCAGAAAGGCGATACTTTCTGGGGTTTGGCGGGGCGCTATCTTGGCAATGCAAGGGCTTGGCCCCAGATCTGGGAACTGAATCAATGGGTAAAGGATTCTCACTGGATTTACCCTGGCGATCCACTTCTCGTAGATGGTTCCAAGCAACCCATTGATAAAAACAGCAAGGGGGATGGTGCCGCCGAAGTCCAGGAGGTTGCTCCAGGAACTCCAGCACCCCGCGAAACACCGGATGTCGCTGCACCTCAGGACATAGCCCAGTTGCCTCCCGATCGACGTAAAGTTGAAGGCAAGCAGCGGGATGAAATGGGATTCGGTTTCCAGGATTTCGTCCAAATGCCTTATCTGGCCACTAAGGGCTCCGATGCCCTGTTCCGTGAATTGGGCGCCCTCACTATTGCTGGGACAAAACATCCAGAACGCAATACTTTGGCGGATGGAGAAACGGTCTATTTGAATGGCGGTCAGGACAAGGGCCTGAAGGTTGGGGACCGCTTCGTGATCCTTCAAGTGCGAGCCAAGCAGTTGTTCCACCCCTCTGACCCGCATCATCGGCATCCCCTTGGTGATGTGGTGCAGCAGGTTGGCGTCCTGCATGTGACAGCCGTGCTGCCTAAAGGGCTCCGTGGCGATCCTTGAGCACTGCATGGATGGGGTCCGCCTTGGAGATCGCGTGGCGCCTTTCACTGAGCCCGCCAATATTCCAGTCAAGCTCCGCACGGACATCACGGAACCCGTCACCATCAAGGATCTCGGGACGGTCATCTATGCGCGGGATAACCACGGGATAACCGCCCAGGGTGAATTGGTCATCATTGACAAAGGCAGCGCGGATGGCTTGCAGGTTGGCGATGTCATGATCGGCTTGCGCAAAAGATCTTTCCCGGTCACCGAGGCGCGCAATCCTCGGGATGCGGTGATGGAATCAACCAACTATCTGCTGGGACAGCTGTTGGTGGTCAAGACGGGTGAAACCGCCTCGACTTGCCGCATCGTGCGATCCTCCGAAGAAATTCGGATCGGCGATCTCGTCACCCGTTGAAGCAATACGGGTTTCCCCAAACCCAATTCATCAAGCTCCTAGGGCTTATGCAATTCCAAAATCTGCCTGAACCCCCGCGTGGGGAGGCGGTATGGGTGAAGTGTGCAGGTCCAGCCTTCGGGGATGGGCTCAGATTCTGCTGATGGGCCCTTCAGTGCCCAAAGTGGCGCCCCCTTTTGTCCATGCCGCGACCACCAGGTCGCCAATAGCGTGGGTGAGCCAGCGGCTTTGGCTGTGCCTGCGCCAGCTTCTTGGGGTGGCAAATCTTCCGCGCGACCCTCCAGCACCGTGAGATTGGGCAGGGCCAGCTCCATGACCACCTGCCGCAGGAAGGCCATCTTCTTCTTGGCCTTGTCCATGGCGCGGATATCCAAATCCGGGCGAAAAAGGGCTATAGGCACTGCGGGAATTCCCATTCCAGATCCAAAATCCACCACTCGTGTGCCTGCTGGCAATCGGCTGACAAACGGAAAGAGAGCCGAGGAATCCAGGATCAATTCTTCCATCCGGTCCGTGGCCGCCAGAGATGTCAAGGCGTGGGTTTTGTTCCAACGGTCCAACAGATCCAAGTAGACCTGGATCTTGGGGAGGAGTTCTTCTGGCAGCTGAGGGACCACCTGACACAATACCTCGATAGCTGGGCTTTTGTGTTCGCATGGACTCCATCTCTCGAATGAATTTAAACAAATACTATAACTTAAATTATAATAATATTTAAATTATAATTGTGAACAATACCCCCAAATTATGGATCGGATAAAATACATAATAATTGCCATGAGATATTGACAAACCCTTGTATAACTGTGATTTTTGATGATGCCTGTCCTGGGTAAAGCGAGGGTGACATGGAAGGAACCACGATTCCCTTCAAGATTGACTGGTCCAGTAAAAGTAAATTTAGGGGCCCTGGTGAACAATCTTTGGGCATTCTGGTGCGCAAGTTGAGAGATCGCCTTGCGCCTAAAGCTCAAGGCATATCCATAAGTTACGTTGATGACCGCCACATGCGGAGGCTCAACCGGGAGCATCGTGGAATCAATCTCACCACCGATGTATTAAGCTTTCCAGCCGAACCAGAAGCAGGTGCTTATCCCCATCTTGGCGACCTCGTCATCTGCTTGCCTGTCGCGGAAAAGATGGCACAGAAGCTTGGGGTCTCGCGGCGTCGGGAAGTGGAGACGCTGGTGATCCATGGTTTTCTCCATTTGTGTGGACACGACCACGAAAAAGACAAAGGTGAAATGCTTGTCTTGCAAGGTCAATTGGAGAGGGAATTCCTCGAGGTAGAGCCGCTTCCAATGAACCTTAAACGAGGCCGTAAACCAGGCAGCAAAATCAAAGTCTTGAAAGATGGATCCCGCGTTGTCGTCACCGGCCGGGCCGCCGGCGCGTTGAAACGCATCGTCAAACCCAAAAAGGTGAAGGCCAAAAAGGTCAAGGCTTCAACCGCTGATCCCTCGATCCCGAAACGGGGGCCAGGACGGCCCCGAAAAGACCCCAGTGCAAGTGTTGCCGCCACCCCCTTGCGCCGGACCGTTCGCCGCAAGCGCACCCCCAAACCCCGGAGCGGCGTCATCTCATAGGGATCTAGGGATCTGTGATGGCTCCGGGCGTGCCGTCGCGATACCATGGCTCTTTGGCCTGAATCAGGCCTCCTGCCGGAGCCTTCGTGATCAATCTGCTCTTGAGCCTTGGCGCTGCCGCGGTCTTGGTGATCCTCACAACTTTGCTGAGAATCACGCCGTGGATCGGCGCGCCCTTGGGCCTTGCGGCTGGCGTGGCTCTCTTCATCTACTTAGGCCGGAAAGTCCAGCAAGAGCTTGAAAAGATCTTTGGCCGTGCCGGCGAGTTGCTGAAGAAACAGAAATTCGATGCGGCGATCACCGTGATGAAAGAAGGTTATAAATATTCATCCAAGCAGTTCATGGTCAAAGGCTCCATTGATGGCCAGATCGGCGTAGTGCAATACCTTCGGCAGAATAATGACGAGGCTGAGCCCCTGCTGCGCACTGCCTCCATGCAGCACTACATCGCCAAGGCCATGCTGGGGATTCTCCAATGGAAGCGCGGCGAGAAGAAAAAAGCGCGCGAGACATTCGATCTGGCCTTGAAGACAGGCAAGAAGGAGAGCCTTCTTTACGCAGTTTATGCCTACGTCCTGCTGGAGATGGGCGACCGCGCCAAAGCCATCGAAGTTCTGAACAAGGGGCTCAGCATCTGCAAGGGGGATGAGCGTCTCCTGAGCAACCGCACCTTGTTGCAGAACAACAAGCCGATGAAGATGAAGGTCTATGGCGAACAGTGGTACCAGTTCATGTTGGAGCGCCCCATGGTCCGCGTGGAGCCGCCACCTTACGCCCGCGTATCGCGACGCTCGGTCCGGGGCTGAATAGAAATTGAATCCTCAATCCAAGATTTATTAAATTCACAAGGAGTTCCGATGTCCGGCCACAGTAAATGGTCCACCATCAAGCACAAGAAGGGTGCAGCCGATGCCAAGCGCGGCAAGGTCTTCACCAGGATCCTCAAGGAAATCACAGTGGCCGCGCGATTGGGTGGCGGTGACGTCGCGAGCAACCCACGCTTGCGCTTGGCGGTTGATACGGCCAAGGGTGCCAACATGCCCAAGGACAACTGGGAGCGCGCTATCAAAAAGGGCACCGGCGAACTTGAAGGCGTGACCTATGAAGAAGTTCAATACGAAGGCTACGGCCCTGGCGGCGTGGCCATCATCATCGAGGCGGTGACCGATAACAAGAACCGCACCACGCCTGAGATCCGCAGCTGCTTCACCAAGTTCGGCAGCGAACTTGGCGCCATGAATTCCGTGGCCTACCTGTTCACCAAGCAGGGCCAGATCGTGGTGGACGCGGAGGTTTCTGAAGACAAGGTCATGGAAGTGGCATTGGAAGCCGGTGCCGACGACGTGCAGGACCAGGGTGGCGCCTGGGTCATCACCACCAGCCCTGAGGCCTACCAGGCTGTCAAAGATGCCGTGGACGCCGCCAAGCTGCCCGTGCTCGAAGCCCAGATCATCAAGGCCGCCGCCAACGAAGTCCATCTGGAAGGCTCTAAGCTCGCGAGTTTCCTGAAACTCCTGGACGCCCTCGAAGACAACGACGACACCCAGAACGTGTGGCACAACGCAGATTACGAGGAAGAGGATTAGGAGCAACCGCGCCTCTATATCGTCCGCAGGCCCACTCGATGGATAATGCTCCGAAGTGAGTCGAAGAGCGTAGAGCGAAGCGGGTTGCTGCGCCTGCGGTTATCAGCCGCAGGCCTACGTCATAAAGCCTCCAATCTTCTGTGAAGCAGCGCCCCACCCACCACCCATGGATCATGGATCCTTGACCCAGATGATCCTGGGTCCGGCCTCTGATTCATGCAGTGCCGGCCTTCGCGCGGATCCAGTCCAGGTTTTGGTCCACCTGCGCGCCGAGTTTTCTGCTGCGATCCTGCAGGCGATGGCGCAGAACCGGGCCAGCCTCGATGTGGGCGCGTGCCTGGGCGACGATGGCTTCAATTTGTCCTTCCAGCCGTAGCGCATCGAATATGGGGTGCTCCATGCCCAGCATCCGCATCAAGCTGTGAACCTTATGGCTGTTTGCACCCAGGGCCACGGTCGGTGTACCGCCCGTGGCAGCGAAGATTCCCAAATGCCAGCGGCCACCCACATGGACCGACGCATTACCGATGATGTCGATGGCCTGGCGCACCGGCAGATTGATTCCAAGGAGCGGAAAGCCCGTTGCGGCCTGGACCTGCCGCATGATCTTCGTATCCACCTCGCACGGGGCCGCTAGGACCACGGGGCCGATCTCCTGCCTTAAACGGCGACAAAGCTGGACGAAGGAGGGAACGACATCCAAATGTTGGTGCTGGGGTAGTGAATAGATCGAGCTGGCGCAAACGGTCACATAGGGCGTTCGGGGATCAAATCCTTCAGCTGTGTCAGGCCAGGCAGAGAACTGCCCATCCCGGCAACCCATGGCGCTCCAGGCGGAGAGCGGCGCGGCGGGGACCGCGAAGGCTACGTCGGGAATAACCTTCCATTGTTTCCCTTGTCCCGGCTTCACCAAGGCAGAACAAGCTTCCGCTGAGGTTTCCTCCCTGAAATTGATCTCATCCAACATCGGGTAGACTTCCCGGACAATCGCGGTCAAGGCAGGATCATCCAACTCCACCGTGTGATTGGTCAACATGCACGGTTTCCTGAAAACGTGCTTGACCAGATAAGCCAGGAACAGCAGCATCCTGCCCTTGTGGGCACCTGGCCTGATGAAGTTCTCCCCATTCAGGAGCACCGCATCACATTGTTGAATCACTGCTGCGATATCCGTAAGGATTCGTCCGGCCTGCACTTCCCGTGCATAGCGGTGGAGATCCGCCATCGTGTTCAGATTCGGCAGGGAAGGATGCTGCTGCATAAACCACAGGCTGGGGGCCAGCCAGGATGCTGATTGTCCATTCCTGACCATGGTCGCTTTGAACCAAGCTCCCATCACCCGGCAGCCCCAGTTCGGAAGATCAGAAGTATCGGGCGCAAACAAAAGCTTCACGAGTATCCATGATTGGAGTTGTTGGAAGGGTGCTTGCTCTGTCGCGGTCGGGATCCCGATCGGCTGACTTCAGTTGAGGGTAAACTAATTATTTCCTGAGGGTCCTCCCATCCATGGTTTCAAATTGGTTCTCAGGCTCTCTGCACTTCTCGAATCAGGCACTAACAGAAGGAAAGCAGAAGTATTCGGAGGGCTTGGCTCACCTGAACCGGGGTTGTTGTGTGGAAGCCGTACAAGTCCTTTCCCAGGCCGCAGAACTCCTGAAAGATGACGCCGATGTCTGGGCGCACCTCGGTGTCGCCTTGGTGGGGATTGACCAGAGCCTGAAGGCGCGCTCCTGTTTCGAGCGGAGCCTTGCCCTTGCGCCAAATCGCCCTCTGATTTGGAATAACTTGGGCGTGTTGCTGCTTCATGCAGGAGAGGCGGAACGCGCCCACAACGCCTTCCATCGCGCTTTCACCCTCCATCCGGAATGGATGCCGGCCCGGCAGAATGCCGCGCTGTCGCTCTACGCCCTCGGGCGCGATGGGGAGGCCGAAGCACTCCTTCCGAGTTCTTCCGGGCGCTTCGTGCTTCAAGGCCAGGCCTTGAAGGAAGCCGGGGATTTGGAGGGGGCCACCGAGGCCTTCCGCAAAGCCATCCTTCGGTTGGAGGAGGAAGGCATTCCGACTCCAGAATCCACACCGCAGAGCTCCACTCGGGATCGCGCCCGAAAGGCCTTGCTGGCCGCAAAAGAACGGTTGGATGGCGCTGGCATTGCTTTCTATCTTTTTGCTGGGACCTTGCTCGGAGTGGTGCGGGATGGTGATCTACTGGCCAACGACAAGGATCTGGATCTTGGAGTTCCCTGGGAAGTGGACCGTTCGCGTGTTGTCGAAGCCCTTTGCGCCGGGGGCGCGTTCACAGTTCCCTGGGTCCAGGGTTCCCTGCCTTCAGACCGCCCCTGGTACCGGAGCTTCAAACACGCGGAATCCGACTTTTCCCTGGACATCTTCTTTCTTAAACCAGAAGGGAGCAGCATCCTTTGCGGCTCGGACAATCGTCCCTCGCCTATTCTCTGCCGACTGAAATCCTTCGGTCCGAGGGAGTGGTCCTGGAGGGGGCAATCGTGGAAGGTGCCCGATCCGCCTGAGCAGTACCTGACCGAGATCTATGGGCCGGATTGGCAGGTTCCGGATCCTCACTACGATACGGTTCTGTCCAACCCTACCCGGACTCCTGAGTCCATCCCAGAGGTCCTGTGCATGAGCTATTTCAGATTGATCGAAGCTCTTGCAGAGGGGAAGGTTGTCCGGGCAAAGGCACTCATTGAGCAGATCATTCTGCGCAAAGAGGACCCCTTTTTGACAGACCTTCAGATTCGGCTCGATGGTCCTGCCTTCAATATTCGGATCCATGGCGGGTCCAAATGACTATGCAGGCAATAGTGAAAGACACGCCACTTTCCGACTTGAGCATCCTCATCCCTGCGGCGGGTAGTGGTGAACGAATGGGGCGGGGGCCTAAGGCATTTCTCGAACTGGGTGGGAAACCCTTGGTGAGCTGGTTGGCGGCCAAGGCCCGTAGCGTGGGTTCTGAAGTGATCATCGCTGTTCCGCCGGGGATGCTGGGACGCTTGCCAGCCTTGTGTCCCGGTTGCCGCGGCATCCTTGGAGGGACCACGCGCCAGGAAACGATTGCCCGCCTTGTGGAGGCCTCCACCAAGCCTTGGCTATTGGTGCAGGATGCCGCCCGGCCCTTCGCCAGCACAGGCCTCATGCGGGCAGTGGCCGCCGCCGCGCGGATAACGGGGGTCGCAGGGGCCTTCCTCCAACCTGATGTTCCAGTCGCCCGGATCGAGGACGATATCGTCCTGGAGCATTTCCGGTCCCACCAGGTCGGCGTCTTCCAGGCGCCCCAGGCTTTTGACCGAGATATCCTGAAGCAGGTCCTGGCCGAGGCCGACTCGAAGGGCTGGTCGGAACAGTCCACCCTCCAGCTTGTCCTTCGAGCCGGCCTGCCTGTGCGTTCGGTTCCAGGCGAGAGGACCAACATCAAGCTGACCACCGAAGAGGATTGGGCGCTGGCGCCATCATTGAAGGAGTGGCTGGCATGAGTTCTGGAAATCTTGGTTCATGCACACACCCGGAACTGTTCGCCTGGTCAAAGGATTTGGACCCCGCCGACTACCTCTTTGCGACCTATCGGATCTCCGCCGTCTGCGATGCCGAAGTGGCCGCCGTGGGAATGGCGATGGAGCAGAGCGCGGCCACTGTGAGCATTCCAGGGTTCGTCATGCCTGAACCGCTGAAGGGCTGGACCATCCGTGTCCGCTCCATCAGTAAGGCGGATGCTATCGAGGGAGGGATTCCGGCCTACTCGCTATCCACGGAAGTCTATCCCCAGGAAGGGCAGGGATCCGAATCCCGCGAAAGGTGGGACATCGAGCTGGCATTCCCGATCCGCTTGATGACGGGCCGCCCGAGCCAGATCCTGAACATCCTGGTGGGCGAACTTCCCCGCTTGGGATTCATCACCAGCTTCAGGCTTATGGACGCATTGCTGCCAGGTACTTTTGGTCCGGGTCCGGCCTTTGGGGTCCAGGGGATCCGGGCAAAACTGGGGAATCCTCCAGGACCGCTGCTCTGCCGTTCCATGCGTCCCGGTGTGGGTCTCGATACAAAAACCATGGCCCTGCTCAATCGGGAGGTGCTGATTGGGGGCTTCCACCTGGTCAAGGATGACGAGCTGGCTTGTTTCCCCGATGACGATGCTTTCCGCGAGCATCTGCAGATCATGATCATGGCTCGGGACGAGGCCCGCGAGCGCAGTGGAGAACCCAAGCTCTACATCGCCAACCTCATCTGCGAACCTGAAGAATTGGAAGCCCGCTGGAATATGGCCAGCGAGCTGGGCGTGGATGCCATCCTGGTGGCTCCCTTCATCCAGGGCCCAGGCCTGCTCCCCCGATTGGCCCGGGAGGCCAGGATGCCGATCCTGGCGCACAACACCTTCTCAGATCTGCTATCGAGACACGGAGGTTGGGGGATTTCGGATGCCGTGCTCTGCGGCTGGCTACGTCAATTGGGCGCGGACTGGTTCGTGACGCCAGGCCCCTTCTCGACTCCAGACTATCCCGCGGATGCCACCCGCGAACTCATGCAGGCGGCCCACCGTCCTCTTGATGGGACCAAGCCCATCATGCCCATCCTCCAAGGCGGCAAGCAGCCCGCCGGATTGGAGGGCTACCGCGCCGCAGTGGGATCAAACGATTTCATGCTCATCGTCGCCAGCTGGGTCGATGGCCATCCCGACGGGCTGGCCGCCGGAGCTAGGCGATTCCGGGAGGCGGTGGAGGGTTAACTTACCTATGGGATTCAAACAGGCTTTCCATGAATGCCGAGCTGACATGGCTCACCACCAAGAGCGGAGCTTTGGCAGCCTCCTCTGTCTGATGCTTGCCCTTCTCATCCCCGCATGCGATAGGCATCGGCCGGAGAAACCCGACAGAGGCCCAGTCGAATCCGTCCTCGCAATTGAAAAGCCGAAGCCAGCCCAACGCTTCCGCGCCTATCAGATCACCACATCAAAGGAACTTCAGAAACTCCAGGAATCCTTGGGCTCGCAACGGTTCGATGAAGCGCTGAAGCTCAACCGCATAGACCTGCGCCACGCAAGACAAGGGGACAGTCTGGTGCTACCTGTGTCGGCCGAGCCTTGGCTTGATCTCGCGCCGTTTCCATCCAAGTGGAAGGAGCTTGAGGACCAGCCCAAGCTGATCGCGGTCTCCCTGCGCCTCCAGGCCTGGGCGGCTTACGAAGCAGGCCGGATGGTTCGTTGGGGTCCCGTGTCCTCGGGGCGCGAAGCCAGTCCCACGTTCACAGGGCTCTACCACACCAATTGGTGCCAGAAGGAGCGCCGCAGCACCTTCAACGATGAGTGGCAACTGAAGTGGTACGTCAACCTGCACAACTGGAATGGGATCTCCTTCCACCAATACGACCTGCCCGGCTACCCCGACAGCCACGCCTGCCTCCGCCTGGCCGCCGATGACAGCGAGTGGATCTACCGCTGGTGCCAGTCCTGGATCCTGGCGCCGGACCAGCGCACCATCCTTCGCGAGGGCACACCCGTGGTGGTTTTCGGAGACTATGCGTGGAGTGCGCCGGGCCCCTGGAAACGGATCATCGAAGAACCAGAGGCCGGCAGATTGAAGCCGGAGGAACTAGCCGGAGCCCTCAGGATTTTCCAGGACAAGGTGGCGCCTCTCCAAGCTACTGAATGAGTCCCGGCGGAAAGCCGCAGCTCAGGCGGAAGCGGGCGATGCTGGGGTGGACGCTGCCATCGGCCCGCCGGATGATGAGCGGCGCTTCATGTCCCGGCAGCTCGGGATGATCGCGTAGGGCTTCCGGCAGATCCGCGGCGCGGCTCCCGGCGAACAGGCCGACGCCGTAGGGATCGCCCTGCTTGAAGATCACATCCTGCCGGTGCAGCAGCGTCATGCCCGCTTCGCGGTAGGCGGCTTCGGCGCGCTGGACCTGGTCCAGCGGAAACACGCAGGCGAAGACGCCGCCCGGCGCCAGCAGCTTCACCGCGGCATTCGCGTAGTCGCCGATGTCGCCGCGCACCTCCAGGCGCGCGGGCACGGCCTGCGGATGGTCCGCCTGCACGCGTGCCCACGGGCCAGTAGGGCGGTGATCCCAGCACGAGATCGAAGGGGGCGAATTCGAGCAGCGCGTCCTCCCGAAGATCGCCCAGGTGGATGTGATAGCGGTCTTCCAGACCGTTGTAGCGCGCGCTTTTCCGGGCGAGATGCACACTTATTTCCTGGGCTTCCACGGTGTGGATCGTGGCGCCAGGGCAGCGCCACGCCGCCACCATGCCCACGCTGCCGATGCCCGAGCCCAGGTCCGCGATGCGCTCGGGCCTTGGACACCAGCGCGTCCCGAACCAGCCCGTCAGCAGATCGTCCACCGAAAAGCGATGCCCCTTTGCGTATTGGAACATGCGGAAGTGGCCGCAGAGGTAGTCGAGGGTTTCGCCCTCTTCGGTCTCGACGCCACCCGGTGGCATGGGGCCAGGGCGCGTCCAGCCCTTGTAGGTGGCCTCACTCATCGGAGGGTGCGATCGCTTCTTTCGACTCTTCCTCTAACTCATCCATGGATGAAATGGGCTGGATTCCATCCACCTCATGTTCGCCGTCAAATAAGGAGCCTTCGGGCATGGGTTGTTCAAGCTGGCTTAGGGCCATTGCCTCCAGGTTGCCCTCGCCGAAATCGCCGAGGTGTGGAAGGTCCGATAGGCTTTGAAGTCCAAAGTGAAGCAGGAATTTTCGCGTGGTGATGTACATCATGGGACGGCCCACCACGGATTTACGCCCCGCGATTTCCACCAGCTCACGCTCCAGCAGGCTTTTAAGCTGGTTGGTGGAGGCAGTGATGCCGCGGATCTCGTTGATTTCGGGCCCTGTGACGGGTTGGCGATAGGCGATGATGGCCAGCGTTTCGACTTGGGCGGGGGTTAATTTTCCGCTGCGGATGGTGGTGACGAGCTTGCTCACCAATTCCGTATATTCGGGGGCTGTGGCGAGTCTCCAGCCACCGCCCACCTCCAGTAGGCGTGACCCCCGGGGTGGTTGCAGCCGATCGGAAAGCATTTCCAGGCCTTGCCGGATGGCGCCTTCGCCTAGGCTAAGCAGCTCCCGGAGCTTGGCGAGATCCAATACCTCGCCGCTGGCCAGCAGCAGCGCTTCCAGCGCGCCAGCAAGGTCGCCGCCACTCTCGAAGAGGGGTTCCTGATTAAAGAGATCGTCTGTCATTCAAAAGCTCCAAGGCGCTGCCCAACTTTCACATCTCCATCCCTCCGCACAGGGCTCCATGCTTCGGCCTTGGGTCCCGCGATAAGCAGCACCACCGTGCTTCCAAAAGCGAAACAGCCAAGGTCCTGGCCAGGCTCGCAGGGCAGATCCGCTACCGCGAAGGATCCGTCTTTGGGCAATACGTGGCCTTGCCGCCAGCGCTCATCAATGAGCACGCCACCGACGTGGGTCGCACCCACCAGGATCGCGGCCACTTCAAGTCCATCATCTGCTCCGCTCCCGGTGGCGACCCAGGTGGCGCGGCGGTTGCGTTCGTACAATTTCCCGACATTCAAGGTGGAAGCATCATTCACAGGCCAAAGTTCACCCTCCACGCGGCCCACAGCGCTGACGCGGCCCGTCAGGGGCACATGGATGCGGTGATAGTCCTTGGGTGCGAGGTAAAGCGTCAGGTAGTGGCCACCTTCGAACCGCTTCGCATTTGTATCGTGCTTGAGCAATTCCGTAATGCGGTACGACAATCCCTTCGCCTGGATCGCCATACCCTTTTCAATTCGGCCGCACGCGATGATACGGCCGTCCACGGGACTGTTGATGAAGCCGGGAATCGCTGGTTCCTGCGGTCGCTGGCCAGGTTTCAAGCGCCGGGTGAAAAGCGATTGAAGGCTGACGTAATTTTGTAAAGGGAGTTCCGCTTCTTCGAGGTTCAATCCATAGCCGTTTGCGAAGCTGCCAAGCAGTGGCTTGCGCAAAAAGACCGGCAATGTTCGGTTGGCCGCCCAGCCTACCGCGGCCGAGCCTATCTTTTTGGGATATAGGCGAAGCAACCGGAGGGAAATGGGGCCAGGTCCAGGCGCCAGCACCAACAGCAGGAAAACAACGACCGCGTAGATCGCCGCTAGCTTGGGGGATGGAGGCCAAAACGTCATGATTCCAAGGTATCAGGAGGCCGCTGTGACACGCTCTTACTGCGTCAATATGAAGCGGTCAATTTCCTTGCCATCTTCACCCAGCTGGTGCATCTCCAAACGTTTGCCTTTAAGGTCAAGCACCGTAAAAGAATATCGGTCGCTCACCATGACTTTGGTGAAGGCTTGCCAGGTCTCTGGTTTGTCATCCTGCTTGGTGTTGTAGAGCTCAGCTCCACCGGCGCCTGAAATGATGTAAATGATGCCCTTCGCCTTCGTTGCTTTGGTTCCATCAAAAGCCCTGTCGAGGTTGAACCCCCCGTTCACCTCTCCTTCACGGCTTTGCGTAATTTTTGCTGCGGCCCCAGCATCGGGTTTGAAGGTCAGGGGAAGGCTCCGTTGGTAGGCGTGGACATGGCCAGAGAAAACCATCTGCACCCTGTATTTTTCAAAAGTGGGCGATAGCAGCCGCATCCACTGATCCTGGAAGTGCGCTATGGAACTGTTAAAGCCTGGATGATGAAAGGCCACGAAGCGCCATGTGGCTTTGGATGCCCGACGCAGGTCCGATTCCAACCATGCCTTCAGGGCTGGTTCCTCCCAATTCACGTAGGGATTCGAGTCAAGCACGGTCCAGTGGGCATTGCCGAGCTCAAATGAGTAGTTGCCCATTTTGGGAAATCGCGGTCCCGCACCTTGAAGAAATTGCGACCAGAACATGGGCTGGATCATGGGCGTGTTCGGACCAGCCGCCTGCAATTCCGGCCCATTCATCGGGAGATTCCAATAAAGGTAGTAGGCAAGGCCATCCGAGGGCCGGTCGCCACGGGCGTTCAGGGGCGCCACGTCATGGTTCCCGAGGACGCCCACAGTAGGAACGCTTCGCAGCAGTGGCGCCCCTAGGGCTGGATCAGCCACATCCGCGTTATAGATGGGGAAGTAGCGGCCCAGGTACTCGGATGCCCGCCCCCGGTCGTATACGATATCCCCCAACACAACCACCGAGTCGGGGTTTTGCGCTCCAATTTGGAAGGTGATGGCTTTTTGATGCAGGGATCCAGAGGCCCCATCGCCGTAAAGGACAATACGTTGAGGCTGGCTTGCGTTCTTTGGACCATGGCCTTCTGACTGGAAAATCGTCTTGCCATCCATTGCTCGCGATACCGGAAAGCTACGCCAGGCTTCAGCCCGCCAAGGCGCGCGGTGTAGATCCTATGCCTCGGCAGGCTCGCTCAGGGCCTAAGCTTGTGGACGGGGTGGGCTGAGCTTTCCATGGTCCCTTGGGTTGGGCTTGCACCTCCACTACCCAACCCGCATCCTTGTCCCGGGCCAGCCAGACCAAGTCCATCCGATCCGCTTTCGGCTCGGCCCCCATCTGCAAGAAAGGTTTGGCAAGAAAAGGCTCCTGGGCTTGAAGCGAAAGCCCAAGCAGGAATGTGGTAGCAAGAATCCAGAAAGGTCGCATAGGAGATTGTAGAGCGAAGTTCGACCACCTGAATTCCGGCGGATCTTTCGTTCGAATCCCCCACTCGCCGCCAAAAAGCGAGCCGCCTTGGTCACGAGGGTGATGTCGACCCACGCGTGCTCTTGGGATTCACTCCGCGCTCCGCGCTCCGTTCCGCGGCACTGGCTGCGCACGGACTTCCCGCTGCGCGGGACCGGCTATGAACGCTCTCGCGTTCTCCGCCTAGTCCGACCTGCGCGCCATTGCCGTTCGAATCCCCCACTCTCCGCCAAAAAGCGAGCCGCCTTGGTCACGAGGGTGATGTCGACCCACGCGTGCGCTTGGGATTCACTCCGCGCTCCGCGCTCCGTTCCGCGGCACTGGCTGCGCACGGACTTCCGCTGCGCGGGACCGGCTATGAACGCTCTCGCGTTCCTCCGCCTAGTCCGACCTGCGCGCATTGCCGATCCCCACTCTCCGCCAAAGCGAGCCGCCTTTCGGCGGCTCTTTGGCGGAGAGTGGGGATCGACCCCCCGAACTTGCGCCTTTACACGCTTTCCAGGCGTGCTCCTTAAACCACTCGGACAACTCTCCAGAATGTGGCTCCCTCTTTGCACAGGGAATATCGAAGGTAACACGGGCGCAGGATGAGGCCAAGCATGGGTTTTCGGGGTGACCCGAGTCACATGCAAACCACTGTCCCTGATTCCTGGGGGAAAGTCACATTTCCCGCCTGCCTTGATGAAGACCACGCCATGCTGATCTCCAAGAAGTGCGGAACCCTCCGGGGGCGACCACCATGCCCTTGGGCAACCAGAGGTACAAGATGGCCAAATCGAATGGAAGCCACAGTACGAAACAGGCATCCCGATCATTGATGAACAGCACAAACGCCTTTTCGCAACCCTTGATAGGGTCCAGCTCGCTGTCGGCCAAGGAGGCAGCAGGGGAGAAATCGGAGCTTTAGTGCAGACCCTCATGGCAGACACCCGGGGAGCACTTCCGCACTGAGGAGGCGATCATGGCCCAGCACGGATTCCCTGATCTGCTGTCCCATATCCGCGAACACGAGCTGTTGACGGAGAAGCTTGGGAATTGTCCCAACGATTCGAAGAAAGGCAAGATTCGATGGCCCTGCTGGTGACGACCTTCATGGGGGTGGCTGCGCCACCACATCAGCGAAGGGGATCTCAGCTATGCGCAGTTCATAAAATCCGGCCAGGGAGACTCGAGTTCGGGGATCTGCTGCTGGCCCTCTGGGACCAAGGTGCCATAACCTTCCTGTGATGCCCAATTGTGACTTAATACCCTTCTGAAGAGATTAGCTTTTTGGGATGCAGGATAGGTCCCGCCAGAAGAGCCCTCATCCTGCCTCAGAAGCGAGGTCCGTGATGGAGCTGAAAGCAAGGGCTTCACAGCTCGACGATTATTCCGGGGAATTGACCCAAGCTCTGGAGAAGCTGGAAATCGAACGCTCCCGGGGCGCTCTCAATCAGGATGAACAGATGGATTTCTTGGCGGATCTTCGCCGGACCGTGGTTGCAAAGGATCTATCGCCCCTCAAAAAACGAGGTAGGATCACCCTCCTGTTGAGCCTTCTGTTTGGGGGTGGGGCAGTCTATGTCCCCCAAAGTATTCCCAACCAAATGGGGGTTCGATTCGGCATCATCGGCGCGGCCCTGCTTTGTCTAGCTATTTCTGTTTGGAACTTCATCCGTTTCTTCAGAACGCGCAGGCGGGATGAGGCATGGCTGAGGCAGATGAGGCTGCGGCGGCGAAGGGCGGGAGTATTTTTGACGTTGTCTGGAATAAGCCGGGAAAACGCGGGCGCCCCGCCGGGGGGGCAAAAAAGGGGCGGGGGCCCCGGAACCTTTTTCGGAAAAGGCCCCGGCAAACCAAAGGGCCCGCGGGGCCCCGGGGCCCCCCCCAAAAACAAAAGGGGGGGAAAAAAAGCCCCCCGCCCCCCTTTTGGGGGCCCCCCCCCCCCGGGAGGAGAAAACGCCGCCCCCTCTTTTGGACAAGCAGACCGGGCCGGCGGGGCGGGGGGGGGGGGGGGGCCCCCCCGGGGCCCCGGGCCCCCGGCCCCCCTCTTAAAGGGCCCGCCCCCCCAAACCCGGGAAGCGGTCTCCGGGGGGAAACGAAAACAACCCCGCGGCCCCCGAAGAAAGGGAACCGCCCCCTCCCTCCCGAAAGGGCGGCCCGGGCCCGGGGGCGAAAAAAACCGGGGGGGCGGCCCCCCGGGACCCCGCGGGGGGCCGGTTTTCCGCCCCCGGAAGCGGGCAGGTCCCCCCCCCCCCCTTTGCCCCCAAACCCCCCCCCGCAAAACCCCCCCCCCCGGGAGAAACCCCCCCCCCCCCCGGGGGGGCCGCCCCGGCCCGGGGCCCCCCCGGCGGGCGGCCGGGGAAGCGAGAGAAAAACAGCCCCGCCGGGACCGGGGCGGAAAACCCCCCCCCCCCGGGAACAGGGGGGCCCGGCCCCCCCGGGGGGCCCGGGGGGCCACCGCGTCCCGGGGGGGGGCGCCCCCGGCCGGCCGGCCCCCCCCCGGGCCCCCGGGGGGAGGAGGAAACCGGGGACCGGCGAACCCCCCGGCGGCCCCCGCGGGCTCGTCAACTCATCCAACCCAGCCCCATAAATTAGGCAAGCGACGGGACACCCTGGAGATCACGACCCAGCGGGGCTCTTGGGATTCACCTCGCGGTGCGGGCTCTCACTCGCCTGCGGCTCACGGAGGTGAGACTCTTTCAACCCCGCGCCACCGCCATTTGAATCCCTCTCTCTCCGTCAAAAAAGCCGCTCGACACCCTTGAGATCACGACCCACACCTACGGGGCTCCCCCGGTGTGGGGCCCCTCGCCCCCGCCCTGGCTGCGGGCGGTCCTCCGCCTTCGGCGGCCCGCCCCCGCGGCCCCCCCCTCCCCCCCTCCCCCCCCCCCCCCCCGGGCCCCTCCGGGGCGGGGGGGGGGGGCGGGGGCCCGCCGGGGGGGGGGGGGGGGGGGCCCCCCCCCGGCCGCCCCCCCGCGGGGACGCCCCGGCCCCCCCA
Source organism: Holophagaceae bacterium (assembly GCA_016722505.1). Lineage (GTDB taxonomy): Bacteria > Acidobacteriota > Holophagae > Holophagales > Holophagaceae > JANXPB01. The sequence goes on along the minus strand of JADKJH010000001.1, from coordinate 114,521 downwards.
CCCCCCCCCCCCCCCCCCCCGGGGGGCCCGGGGGGGGGGGGGAGGGCGGGGAAAGCGGAAGGGGCCTCTCTCCGCCAGAAAAGCCGCCTTCGGCGGCCTTTTGGCGGAGAGAGAGGGATTCGAACCCCCGGTAAGTTGCCCTACGTCTGATTTCGAGTCAGGTGCCTTCAACCACTCAGCCATCTCTCCAGGACCATCCAGATTATCAGGATTGGGTCCGCTTGGCTTTGAAGAAGACGTGAAGCTGGGCTCGGCATTCGGGTTCCAGCAATCCCCCTTTGAATTCAATCACATGATTCAGGCGGGCGCTTTCCAGGGCGGGAAGAAGGCGGCTCACACCCACTTTGGGATCGCTGGCGCCGTAGACCACCCGGGCCACGCGGGCGTGGATCAGGGCGCCGAAACACATTAGGCAGGGTTCCAGGGTCACGTAGAGCGTGGCCCCGCTTAAACGGTAGTTCCGAAGATAGCCCGCGGCGTCCCGCAGGGCTTGGATTTCCGCATGGGCTGAAGGATCGTGCAGGGACACGGGGCTGTTGTGGCCCCGGCCAGCCACCTGGCCTTCCACCACGAGGATGGCGCCGATGGGGACTTCATCTTTGCGGGCTGCCAACTCTGCTTCGTCCAGGGCGAGCCGCATAAAATAGAGATCATCACTGGACCACATGGATCTATTGTGGCGAGCTAGAGCTGTTCCAGGGGAAACGATTATTATCCTGCATCCGGCTTGAATAAAACAGCATATTAATGCATAAATTTCATCGCTATACTCTGGAAGGTTCCCAAAGAACCCATCCCATCACAACCCTGCGATGCCCATGCACTCGCGGGGTTTTTTAGAGGGAGAAATCCATGCGGGCCCATCTGATCCTCAAGGACGGCGCGGTGTTCAGGGGCCGCGCGCCATTGGGCTTCGGTGGCGGTGGCGAAGCAGTCTTCACCACGGCCATGGCGGGTTACCAGGAGATCCTTACGGATCCTAGCTTCGCGGGACAATTGGTGACCATGACCTTCCCCGAGCAGGGCATCTACGGCATCCATTCAGGCCTTCAGGAGTCCTCAAAGCCTTGGGCTGCTGGAATGCTCTGCCGCAGGGTTTCGGGCACACCGGATCACCGGCTGTCGGAGAGCGATCTCGGGGGCTGGCTCAAGCGGCACCGGATTCCTTTGATGACCGAGTTGGATACCCGGTCACTCACCCAGCACATCAGGGATGCAGGCTCGCAACCGGCGGTCATCTGGACCGAATCCAATGGCAGCTTGGAAGCAGGAATGGCCAAGGCCTCCGTGCTTCCCGACATGACCGGCCAGGCCCTTTGTCCGGCGGTTAGTTGCAGGGAACGATATGAAATCGCCAACGAAGACGCAAGGTTCCGAGTAGCCGTACTGGATGGCGGCATCAAGGTTTCCATACTGAAGCTGCTGCACTTGGCGGGGCTGCATTTGGAAGTATTTCCCTGGGATACGCCCGCCTCCGAACTGCTGGCGACGCGCTTTGATGGAGTTTTCCTGAGCAACGGCCCCGGCGATCCAGCGGCCCTTCCAGGCATGCAAAGCGAAGTCGCCAAGCTCGTTGGCAACCGCCCCATTTTTGGAATTTGCCTCGGGCATCAATTGCTAGGCCATGCCTTTGGTGGTTCCACCTTCAAGCTTAAGTTCGGGCACCGAGGCGCCAATCAACCGGTCATCGATTTGCAGACGGGCCGGGTGGAGATCACAGCGCAAAACCATGGCTTCGCGGTGGATGATAAAACCTTGCCTTTGGAAATCGAAGTGACGCACCGGCACCTCAGCGACGGCACAGTCGAGGGGCTGCGGCACAAATCATTGCCGATCTTCTCATTGCAACATCATCCCGAGGCGAGCCCAGGGCCTCACGATGCGCGAGGCGCCTTCGGGCGGTTCGTCCAGTTGATGGAGGCCCACCATGCCTAGACGCACGGACATCAGTTCGGTCCTCGTCCTCGGCAGCGGTCCCATCCAGATCGGGCAGGCCTGTGAGTTCGACTACTCGGGAACCCAAGCACTGAAGGCTCTCCGCGAAGAAGGCATCCGCACGATCCTGCTGAACTCCAACCCCGCGAGCATCATGACGGATCCATCGCGGGCGGATGCGACCTACATCGAGCCGCTCACCCTGATGGTGCTTGAGAAGATCATCCAGATAGAAAAGCCTGATGCGATTCTCCCGACGGTGGGCGGGCAGACCGCGTTGAACCTGGCCATGGAAGCGCATCAGAGCGGCGTTCTTGAGAAGTACGGTGTGAAACTCATCGGCGCTCAGCCCGCAGCCATCGAGCGCGGTGAGGACAGGAAAGTCTTCAAGGCGCTGATGGACGAACTCGGCCTGGAAACCTGCCGCGGAGGCTTCGCGCACACCATGGACGAAGCCCGTGAGCTGCTGCAAGCGACCGGGTTTCCGGCCATCATCCGGCCTTCGTTCACGCTGGGCGGCAGCGGCGGGGGCATCGCCTACAACATCGAAGAATTCGACACCATCTGCCAGCGCGGCCTGGATCTTTCTCCCACCAAGCAACTGCTCATAGAAGAAAGCATCCTTGGCTGGAAGGAGTTCGAACTGGAAGTGGTGCGTGATCTGGATGACAACGTTGAGGTCATTTGCTCCATCGAAAATATCGATCCCATGGGCATCCACACGGGCGACAGCATCACCGTGGCACCCGCCCTCACGCTCACGGACCCCGAGTATCAACGCATGCGGAACGCGGCCATCGCCGTCATCCGGGGTGTCGGCGTGGAAACCGGGGGATCCAACATCCAGTTCGCCCTGAACCCTGAAGACGCCCGCATCATCGTCATCGAAATGAATCCACGGGTTTCGCGCAGCTCTGCCCTGGCATCAAAGGCCACGGGCTTTCCCATCGCCTGGGTGGCGACGAAACTCGCGCTGGGCTACCGGCTCTGGGAACTGCCCAATGTCATCACGGGCCGCACCAAGGCTGCGTTCGAGCCAGTGCTGGATTACATCGTCATCAAGATTCCGCGCTTCACCTTCGAGAAGTTTCCCCAGGCGGAAAAGGTGCTTGGAACCCAGATGAAAAGCGTAGGCGAAGTCATGGCCATCGGCCGCACGTTCCAGGAGGCCCTGCAAAAGGGCCTGCGCTCGCTGGAGGAAGGACATCAGGGACTCAGTGGCGCCATGGAAGGGAAGCTGGATCTGGCTCGGCTCCGAGAACATCTGCTCATTCCGGGTCCCGAGCGGATCTTCTGGCTCTATCACGCGCTGAAGGCCGGACATACGGTGGAGGCGCTGCACCGCCTGACGAAGATCACCGAATGGTTCCTCCGGGAGATGGAAGAGATCGTGATTCTGGAAGGACGGCTCCGTGGATTCGGCCTTGACCGCCTGCCTGCCGAACTGCTGGAGAAGGCCAAGCGCGCAGGGTTCAGTGATGGGCAAATTGCCGCCTGCTGCGGAGGCCAGGACACGGAAGTGAAGACGCGCCGCCACGAATTCGGCATCCATCAGGTCTTCAAGCGCGTGGACACTTGCGCCGGAGAATTCGAAGCGGAAACACCGTACCTGTACTCCACGTGGGAATACGGCCAGGAAGGGGAAACCGATGGCAACGAGGCGCCGCCGTCGGGTCGTAAAAAAGCCATCGTTCTGGGCAGCGGCCCCAACCGCATCGGGCAGGGTGTGGAGTTCGACTGCTGCTGTGTCCAGGCCGTGGAGGCCATCCGCGCCAGCGGAGTGGAAGCCATTCTCATCAACTGCAACCCCGAAACCGTCAGCACGGATTTCGACACGTCAGACCGGCTCTACTTCGAACCACTCACCCATGAACACGTTGAAGCCATCGTGCGCCGCGAGGCCCAGAACGGAGACCTGTTGGGCGTCTTCACCCAATTCGGCGGCCAGACTCCGTTGAAACTGTCGGGGCGTTTGCATGCGGAAGGCGTATCGCTTCTGGGGACATCGCATCAGACGATCATGGATGCGGAAGATCGTGAGCGATTTGGCCATGTGCTTTCACGTCTCGCCATTCCGGTGGCGGAATGGGGGATGGCCTTCAGTTTCGATCAAGCTCGAACCGTGGCTCATGAAATCGGATACCCAGTGATGGTGCGGCCCAGTTTTGTGTTGGGTGGCCGCGCCATGGCAGTGGTCTTTGATGATGAAGGGCTCTCAAAATACATGCGTGAAGCCACGGCGGTGAATGAAGATCAGCCCGTGCTGCTGGATCGCTACCTGGACGGTGCCCAGGAATTGGACGTGGATCTGGTGTGTGATGGCAAGGATGTCTTCATCGCCGGGGTGATGGCGCACATCGAAGAAGCCGGCATCCATAGTGGTGACAGTTTCGCGGTATTCCCTGCGGCGGGCGTGGATGAAGCCGTGCTCGGGAAAGTGCGTGATCAGAGTCGTAAACTTGCGCTGGCGCTAGGGGTTCAAGGCCTGATGAACCTGCAGTGGGCCATTAAAGATGGCATTGCCTATTGTCTTGAAGCCAACCCAAGGGCCAGCCGCACGGTGCCGTTCATCAGCAAAGCTACGGGTGTGAATTGGGCGGGTGTCGCGGCGCGCATCGGGTTGGGGCAGTCCCTATCCGAGCAGAAAATCAGTGATGGAAAAGCGCTGGCGGTGGCGGTGAAGGGTGTGGTCTTTCCCTTCGCGAAATTCCCTGGCGTGGACCCGGTGCTAGGTCCCGAAATGAAATCCACGGGCGAGGTCATGGGCATCGGCGATAGCTTTGGCGAAGCTTACGCCAAAGCGCTCATCGCCGCAGGCGTGCCCCTGCCGCTTTCAGGCACCGTGTTTCTCAGTGTCAGCGACCACGACAAGCCTAAACTTTCGGAGCTCGCGAAGAAACTCACGGGTCTAGGTTTTACGCTTTGCGCCACCGAGGGCACCGCACGCCATTTGGAGACAGTGGACGGCCTCAAGGTGCGCCACATCTTCAAAGTGAATGAGGGCCGCCCTCATGCCGTGGATCTCCTGAAAAATGGCGAGATTGGCTGGGTCATCAACACGCCCTTGGGCCGCGAGGCCTACTTTGATGAAGGCGCGATCCGCAAAGAATCCCTGAGGTTGAAAATTCCCTGCCTCACGAATCTCAACGCCGCGCTGGCCGCTTGCGAAGCCGTGGAGACCCTGCGAGGGGACACCCGGGTGCGGACGCTTCAGGGCTTGAACTTGCCGTGACCGCAGTCACCCGGCCCGCAGCCTAGAATTCCACATGCTGGCCGCTCTTTCTGGCCTGATGGAGTTGACGATGGAAAGCCTGCTTGCCGGCCTTGATCCCCAGACCCTTTGGGACTATTTTTCTGAACTTTCAAAGATTCCCCGCGGTTCCAAGAACGAGGCAGCGGCTGCCGAATGGGTGGCTGAACAGGGTCGGAAACTTGGGTGCGAGGTGGAACGCGATGCGGTAGGCAATGTGCTTATCCGCAAGAAGGCGAAACCTGGCCGCGAGGGCCGCCCTGTGGCCTGTCTTCAAGCCCATGTGGACATGGTTTGCGAAAAAAATGAAAGCACCTCCCACGATTTCACCCGCGACCCCATCCAACTGCGGCGGGATTGCGATATGCTGCGGGCCAATGGCACCACGCTAGGAGCGGACAATGGTGTAGGCGTTTGCGCGGCTTTGGCGGTGTTGGCGAGCGAAGATATCCAGCATGGTCCCCTCGAGGTCATCGTGACCATTGATGAAGAAACCGGCCTCACCGGCGCCAACGGCATCCAGCCCGGGTGGCTGAAAGCCAAGTACCTGCTCAACCTGGATAGCGAGGAGGAAGGTTTCCTGACCATCGGCTGCGCAGGAGGGGTAGATACCATCGTGGCTCGCAAGCTGAATATGGAATCTCCCAAGCCGGGCACCAGTGCCTATCGCTTGAAAGTTTTCGGCCTCAAGGGCGGACACTCCGGAATAGATATCAATGCGGGCCGAGGGAATGCCATCCGCCTTCTGGCGCAAGTGCTCAACGCCATGCAGTCCCAATTCGGCTTCCAATTGGCCGCCATCAAGGGTGGCAACAAGCGCAACGCGATTCCTCGCGAGGCTTCGGCCTACTTGCTCATGGATCCGGCCAAGGAGCCGATGTTCAAAGCAGAACTGGCCCGCCAGGAAGCCCATTGGAAAACCGCCTGCGGTGCTTTCGACCCGGGCCTTGCTTTCGCCCTGGAACCAAGCCGGGCGGAACAAGTCATGTCCGAGCCAGATGCCATGGCAGTTGTCCATCTCTTGCTGGCTTTACCCCATGGCGTAGAGGCCATGAGCCCTGATATCCCGGGGCTGGTGCAAACCTCCACGAATATGGGCGTCATAGATGTTTCCGATGGAGCTGTGGAAGTGAATCTCCTTACCCGCAGCTCCATTGACGCTTCCAAGCTCGCCCTCACCGAGCGCATCGCTGCGGTCTGCGCGCTGGCGGGCTTCGACGCCCACCTCTCTGGTGCCTATCCTGGCTGGAAGCCCGAGCCTGGTGCCTCTCTTGTGAAGCTAGTCAATGATGTGAACCAGCAGGTTTTCAGCAAGGATCTCGCTATCGTAGCTATCCACGCAGGATTGGAATGCGGCCTTATCGGGGAGAAATATCCCGAGATGGAAATGGTCTCCTTCGGTCCCAACATGTGGGATGTCCACACACCCGACGAACATGTGAGCATCCCTTCCGTCGGAGCTTTCTGGAAGCTGCTGGTGGCGGTGCTGGAGAAAGTCTGATTTCAAATCCCAGTCCGCGAAGAACCAGTCGCGCCCCTTCGCTGGCCGGGTGATACTGCCATCGGGGGGTATCCATGAACAGCGGCCTTGACGAACGCATCAAGTCATTCATGGCTTCTGGGCCCTATGCCGTGGTTGGAGCCAGCTCAGACCGTGATAAGTATGGCAACAAGGTGCTGCGGGCCTATCAGCAGCGTGGGATGGAAGTCTATCCCATCAACCCCCGAGCCACGGAAATCGAAGGACTGAGGGCCTATGCCACCCTTGGGGATGTCCCCGTGAAACTCCGCGCGATCTCCGTCATCACGCCACCTGCCATTACGGAACAAGTTGTCGAAGCTGCCGCTGCCGCAGGAATTCAAATCGTATGGATGCAACCCGGCGCGGAAAGCGTCGAAGCCATCCGCAAGGCCGAAGCTTATGGGATGGAAGTCATCGCCGGAGGACCCTGCTTCCTGGTGCTGGCGCATTATCACGAGTGATGAGGCCGTCCTGCTTCAGGCAGCGGCGCCGCCCATCCAGAGAAAGGCCTTGAAGGCTGCCCAGCCAACCACGGCGCCGAAGGGTAGATCCACGATGTAGTGCTGCTTGGTGAACAGGCAGGAGATGGCGATGAGCAAGGGGAATGCGAAAGCCCCTGGACCAAGCCTGGGGCTTGCGTGGAGGGCGGTGAGCATGGCCACGGACACATGCATGCTGGGAAAACAATTTGAGGGCGCATCGAATTTCTGCACAAAGCGCAGAAACCGTTTGGAAAGGCCTTCCCCCTGGGCCAGATCCCTCCAGTGCCCCGGGGTTTCCACAGGAAAGAGGAGAAAGAAAGCCATCTGCATTCCAAACAGTATGAAAAAGCTCATGGCCAGATGATTGAAGTGTCGAGGCGAACCCACCACCCAGTTCAAATAGATGATGGCCGGGTAGTAAAGAAAGCTGTAAACCCATGCCCAGGCAGGCCAGAAGGGAATCAGGTCATCCACTTTGGTGCTGAACTGAAGCACCGGGCGCAATCTCTGCCGCTGGCACCAAAAGTAGAACTGATAGACCCCGAAAATGAGAAAGAGGGTCATGAAAAGGTGGATCATGTAATCACTGGCTTGCATGCGAAGGTTCTCCAGGTCCTGCGAGAGCCCTCGTGGGGCCATCATAGGTCATGAGTTTATTTCAAAACGCCCAAAGGCCTAGCCGTTTTGGCAAAATAACAAATCGCAACGCGCCACACCCTTACTTGGTCCCGGAGTTTTTCTTGCACGTGCCTAATTGACACCGACAGCGCCGATCCTCGTCTTTCCGGGCCAGGCCACCGAATCCATCGGCATGTCTGGAGGCTGGGATTCCAACCCGGAATGGAATGAAACCATGGCGAAGGCCGAGGCATCCACCGGCTATGCTCTTCGCGGCTGGATGTCCCATGGACCATTGGAGGCATTGCGGGCCCAGCGCCATGCGCCCTGCGTCGTGCTGGCCCATTCTGTGGCGCTGTACCGGGCCCAACGAGCCGCCGGAATGCCGCTGCCGGCCGGCGCTTCGGGGCATTCCATGGGTTTCTTCTCTGCCATCGTGGCAGCGGAGGTGGTGCCCCTGGAGGCGACTCTTGAACTCATCAGGGCAACCGAAGACTGTGCCGAGGCCAGATTCTCAGCTGGGCAGATGGGCATGGCCTTCGTCATCGGGATAGAGGAATCACGCATCCGCGCTGAACTGGAACTGCATCTGGATCTGCTGCTTTCGAATATCAATGGGAAGGCGCAATTCACAGTCTCGGGACCGCAAATTGCGTTACATGAATTCATTTCGGAAGTCACACCGCACTCTCTGAAATGTGGGTTGCTGCCGGTGAGGCATCCCCTTCACTGTGATCACATGGCGCCGTTGATTCCGTATATCAAGGCGCGATTGGAAGCCTGGGCGCCTAATAATCCGTCCTTTCCTCTGGTGTCTCCCTTGGACGGCCGGATTCTGGATGGCGGCTTCGAGGCCTGGGAAGAAACCATCGTCAGCATTGCATCTGCTGTGAATTGGCCGATGGCTGTGATGGGTTTGAAGGGGCTCGGGACCAACTTCTTTGAATGCGGTTTCGGATCACAACTGAAGAACCTGACGGGATGGATTGACCGTGGCCTGAACGTGGGAAGTCTCCAGGCACACCTTTGGGACCCGGGGCTCGGGACTCAGGGCTTGGGGCTTGAACCTGCTGCTGCTCCTAGCAACTGATGCGGATTTGGCCTAGGATCGAGTTCTTCCAATCCCTTCTACCTGGACCCTTTTACTCTCCGGCCTCGGCCTTCCCCGACCATGACTCCATCCCATCCGGCTTTCAGCGACGAACTGGCATACCAGTGCACGCAGGAGCTCTACCGATGCCTGGAGGAATTGGGAAGCACCAAAGGAGTGCTCTATCTCCGGGTGCCCAAGGGGTACGACGATACGGGTTCTTTCCAGAACGTCAGCGAATACGGCTGGCCCCGGGGCAGCCATGCGCCTTCCTGCCTTCTGGCTAACGACCCCTTGCTGATCTGGATCCAGCGGGAGAAGCGCGCTTTCGCTGTGAATGAACCTGAGGGGTTCCGTGAGTTGGATGCTTTTTTGGAGGGCTCGGATGACCCCCGGTTCTTGTTGGCACCCATCTATCTGAAAGGTGACTGGGTGGGTCTTCTGTTGCAAAGGGACCGCAAAAAGGGCGTGTTTTACGACATGGATCAAGATGAAAAGCCCACCCTGAGGATTTGCAACGATGTCGTGGAAGTGCTGATGAAATTCCGGCTTTTTGGCGAGTCTTCAGCCTCGGCCAAGAGCGTCACCATGCCAATGAAGACATTGCCGCCACCCATTCCGGGTGAGGGCCTTATCCCGGAGATGTCGGATTTTGGATCCCCCCAGGCACCTCAAGCTTTACCGCAAGGGGAACGCTCACGCAGCGTCGGCAAGCGTACCAAAAGGGAGGGCTACAGCCAGTTGCCGTGGGGGCATGAGACAAATACAGGGATCCACCCCCTGCCATCCCCTGGGCCATCCCCTGGATTGCCCCAGGATCAAACCGCCTCTGCTGATATCCCCGTCCTTGCGGCCGCAGATTCGCAGGATGAGGAATTCGTGGATTCGAAACGCCGCAGCATGCCTTCACGGGAGCAGAAGGAATTCTTCTGGCAAGCCGCGAAATTGCTGTTTCAGATGATACCCCTTGATGCGGCGGTTCTCTGGATGCACGAGGCCGAGAAACTCCGTCCGTTGCTCGCCTATAGCGACCGCCCTCTGTCCGCGGAACTTCAGCAGCAGCTGCTGGAGCATGCTTCTGGAAATCTTCCTGCTGTAAAAAAAGTGGATCTGCGTGTCTTGTCGCACCCTGAAAAGCGTGAAGTGATGCCTCTGACAGGGACCTTCGCAAGCTGTATTCCCCTTCAGTTTGGCGATCTGGAAAAACCGGATCAGGCAGGCGGCGACCTGCTTCTGCTCTTCCGGATTTCAGATCAATCCTTCACGGATCTTGAGATGGGTTTGATTCGCCAGGTCGCGAGCCTGTTGAATCTGCACCTGGAGGAAGAGCGGCTTCACGAACGCTATCACCGTGCGTTTTTATCTGTCAGCCACCGCATCCTGAAATCCGGTGAGGGCCGTTCCCCAAAGATGAAGGAGCACAGCCTTACTTGCGCGAAAGTCTCTCGAGGGGTTGCGCTGCGCATGGACCTGCCCACGGTGGATGTGGAGGCCATCAGCATCGCGGCGATTCTTCATGATGTGGGTTCGCTGCTGTTGGATCCCGAGATGATGACCAAACCTGAGCTGACCGCTGCGGAATTGGCCAAGGCGCGGACGCACCCGGTGCTGGCGGCGGCGTTCCTGAAGGATCTTCGGTTTCCCTTTGATGTATTGAAGATCATCCGCCACCACCATGAACGATGGGATGGCAAGGGTTATCCCGACGGTCTTGCGGCAGAAGAAATCCCTGTGGGAAGCCGTATCATCGGGCTGGTGGAGGCCTTTGATGTGATGACCACAGGCAAGGGCTACAAAGCACCTAAAGCCCTAGCCAAAGTGATGGAAGAAATCCGTGGCGAATCGGGCCGGCAATTCGACCCTAAAGCCGTGGAGGCGCTCATGTGGGTATTGGGGAAAGCGAAATAGGAACGCATCGGCACTTTCCGGCACGTTAGGCTTGAACCATGACCTTCCTCCTGCCTAGATGCCCTCCAGCCTGCCGCCGCTTCCAGTGGGGATCGTGGCATGCCGCGGAAACGGATCGTCCTGGTGGAGGCGATGGTCGAGGTGGTCAACGTGGTTTCGTCATGGCCATGCTCTTGGCGCTCATCACCATCATGGGGATCCTGCTCATGAAAGGGATTCCGGCCATCACCACCGAGGTCCAGCGCGAGCAGGAAGCAGAGCTGATTTTCCGTGGTGAAAGCATCGCCAAGGCGATCCGGATCTTTGCTGCGAAATCGGGGCGGTACCCGATGTCCCTCATGGAGCTTGATACCGTAAAGCCCCGGATCATCCGAAAAATCTACAAAGACCCCATGACCGAATCCGGGGAGTGGGACCTGATCTATGCGGTACAGCCTGGCGTGACCGGCGATACGCGGAGCTTGCCCATCGTGGGCGTGAAAAGCAAAAGCCCTAAGGACAGTTTCAAGGTCTATAATAGCAAAACCATTTATAGCGATTGGGCTTTTACGGCCACCAGCAATTTGCTGGGGCTTCCGACAGGCGTTCCAGGGCCATCCACACCGACATCACCGGGTGGTTCCGGCAAGGATTCTGGCTCCCAAGATAACGGGGGGGGCACACCCGTCAAGCCAGGGGGTGGCGTTTGAAGATCGCAACACGAAAATACTTGCTGCCGATCGCGCTTGTTGCAGCGGCGGCCCTCGCGGTGGGAGTGCATGCTCGCGGCCGCGCAGCCACAACCATGGCGCAAGCTCCTGGCCCCAGCGAGACTTTCGATGCCTGGGCACAAAGGCTGGAAGCCAGAGGCGTGCAGGTTTCGGCCGGCATCTGGGATTTGCAAAACGGAAGGTTGTTGGAATCCCACAACCCTGATTCGGCCCTTCTGCCGGCTAGCACCACAAAAATTATTTCCACCTACGCCATCCTCAGGATCTGGAAACCGGACTATGAACTGAAGACCGGGGTCTACGGCGATCTAAGCGGCAACATCGTCCGCGGCGATTTAATCATTAAAGGCGGAGGCGACCCCTTCCTTACCTCGGAGCGTATCTGGATTCTTGCCCAGGACCTCAAGCGGATGGGTGTATATCGGGTGACAGGACGCCTGCGGCTGGATCAAAGCGCTTTCGACAACCAGCGCTATGGCCCGGGTTGGGAGAACACAAGCTCAAATACCACGCCTCCCGTCACGGCCCTGGCGGTGAATTTCAACCGCGATGAAACGGGCAAGCTGGTTTCAGATCCCGATGCTCTGGCCTACACCACCTTTCAACGCATCTTCCTTGAATCTGGGATCAATTTCGAGGGCATCCAGACCAGTGCTACCTCGAAAAACAAAATCATGGATTTCCCTTCTCCTCCCTTGCGGATGTTGATCCAGGACGTCAACAAGTTCTCGAATAATTTCATGGCGGAAACGCTGCTGAAGGCCTTGGGCGATGGTTCCTGGCCCAAGGGCGTGGCCAAGGTGCAATCCTTTTATCAGAGTAATTACGGACTGGGCCCCGACAAGATCCGTATCACGGACGCTTCCGGGCTGAGCAAGGACAATCGGCTATCCGCGCGCACGCTTGCGGTTGTGCTGCGCGGGGCCTGGAACGATTTCGAAGTGGGCCCGGAATTCCAGTCTTCACTCAAAATCATCGGTGGCGAACCGTGGAAACTGAAGATCAAGGATCCGAATCTCGCCCGCCGTGTGCGATGCAAAACCGGACATCTAAGCGGAGTGGATACCGTTTGCGGCGTGATCCAGATGCCTGATGGGAAACTGAGGGTCTTCGCTATTCTCTTGAATGGCCAGGCCAACGACCAGGATGTCTGGGAGCAGGTCAGCCGCTGGGCAAATTGAATCCCCGTGCCATCCTGGATGGATGACGCAGAGCAACTACCGCACGGGACTCCTGGTGACCATCCTCGGAGCGGCATTGCTTGGCTTCGCCGGCATCTTCGTGAGGTGGTCGGCCCCCGCGAGCCCGGTGATGGTGGGCTTCTACCGAATGCTGTTCGCTCTTCCGGGCCTGTTGATCCTGGCGTGGCGGAGCCCGAAACGGGAGGGTGTCACACCAGAGGCGGAACGCCGTGGAACGCTTTGGGCCATCGCGGCGGGACTCTGCTTCACGGGGGATCTCTGGACATGGCATGCGGCCATGAACTACACCACTGTCGCCAATGCGACGTTGCTCGTGGGTTTGGCACCGTTGTGGGTGGCCCTTATTTCCGTCGCTTTCATGTCCGTGCGGCTGCGCAAACGGTTCTGGGCCGGGCTTCTGCTTGCCTTGGCTGGAGCCCTGGTATTGGGTTTTGCCAAAGGCGCCCGGTGGGGTACGGGCCGGGGCGAGCTGCTGGGTGGAATCGCCTCCATCTGGTATGCGGTCTTCACCCTGGCCATTGCCAAAGCCCGGACTCATCTCAGTGCGCTCATGGCGTTGCTCTGGGTCGTGATCACCTGTCTTATCGGCTTCGGCCTGATCGGCGCGGTCCAAGGCGCCGCGTTCAGCGGATTCCCGCCGCGGGCCTGGCTTGCGCTGGCGGGCCTGGGCCTGGTGGTGCAGGTGCTGGCATGGTGGCTCATCACCTGGGGCCTCGGCCACGTCAGCGCGAGCCTAGGGAGCGTTGGTCTGCTCACACAGGCCATCGCCACGGTCCTTCTCGGATGGATGCTGCTGAGCGAACCGGTGAAACCGCTTCAAGGCCTCGGAGCAGGGTTGATCCTGGCGGGCATCGCCATGGCCGCGCTGGCTCCACCAGTTCCTAAATTCAAGCCTGAGTGAGGAACGCCTTATTCGGGAGTCAACACGCCGCGGTCTTCGCGATAAGCGAACAGCTCCCCGAACCGGCCCCACGGGGCCCCGTCCGCAAGGAGTGAAGCGACGAGCGGGAGCGCAGGACTAGATGTCCTGCGAGATATGGGGGTGGTCAGGTGGGGCAACGGAATCTCAGAGTCATTCCGGGGTGAGGACGCCGCGATCCTCGCGATAAGCGAACAGTTCCCCGAACCGGCCCCACGTCACCAGGGTCCCGAAAGTGTTCTCCAGGTTTTCCATGGGCAGCCTCATGGTGAGTTCGGAAAGCAGCTCCTCTTTCGACAATTCGCCTTCCCTCAACTCGATAAGATCCTTCACCACACGGAACAGCTTTAGATCCAGCAACTGGGCTTTCCAGATTTCCTTGCGGCTATCCATGTCCGCCGCGACGAACCGCTTTCCCAGCAGGGTCAATTTCACGTTCCGCCGGGGTGTGTCCACCAGTTCAAGCATTTCCGCGCTCTTTACGATAGGCAGCACCTTTTCGAAGGGAACGTGGGTGTGGGAGACCACCTGGAACAGGTCACAGCTTCCGCCCTGCTGGGTGTCCAGGAATTCCAGCAGGCCCAGGATGTCGCCGGTGTTGGCGAAAGGCAGGGGTTCGATGATGTCGCTGTCCAGATCCTGGGTCACGGTGGTGATCGAGACGTCTGGCAGTTCCGCCGAGGCGATGACATCGTGGAGCTGGTCCACGAGCCGCCGGAATTCGCTGCTGCGCGGATCCCGGGGCCGGGGCAAGGGGATTTCCACCACCGTGCGGATGGAACTGGGCACACCCCCCAGAATCGCCACGCGATCTGCCATGAGAACCGCTTCGGAGATGCTGTGGCTCACCAGCACGATGGAGCTGGGGTTCCTTTCGGCGTTGCTCCAGATATCCAGGATCTCCTGCCGGAGCGCTTCGGCGGTCAGGGCGTCCACCTGGCTGAAGGGATCGTCCATCACCAGGATCTCCGGGTCCACCGCCAGCGCGCGGGCCACGCCCACGCGCTGCTTGATGCCCCTGGAAAGCTCCCGGGGGAAGGCTTCCTCGAAACCCTCGAGGCCCACCTTCTGGATGGCGCTGGCGGCCTTCTCCCGGACCTCTTCTTCGGGCATTTCCCGGGCCCGCAGCACCATGCGCACGTTCTCCTCCACGGTCATCCAGGGCACCAGGGCGAAGGTCTGGAAGACCATCGCCACGCTGAGATTGAGGCCCCGCAAACGCTCGCCATGCCAGCGGACTTCGCCCTTGGTGGGATTCAGCAACCCCGACATGATGCGCAGCAGCGTGGATTTTCCGCTGCCGTTGGGACCCACCAGGCAGAGCACTTCATCGGGTTTCACGGAGAGGTTGAAATCCTCCAGGACCCGTTTCACCTGGCCCTTGGGCCCGGGAAACCGCATTTGCACACCTTTGAGTTCGCACAGGTACATGGGTCACCGATCCAGTGTGTAGCGCGTCTCGGCCATGCGGTAGAGCGGCAGCCAGACGATGCGGTTGAAGAGCACCACCAGGACCGCCATGAGCAGGCTCGAGGCGGCGATGAGGGGAATGCTGTGGGCCTCGGTGGCCAGCTGCAGCTGGCTGCCCAATCCGAAGGTGGAGTAGGTCTTGCCTTCGCCGCTCACGAACTCGGTGATGATGCTGGCGTTCCAGGCCCCGCCGGTGGCCGTCACCCAGCCAGTCACCAGGAAGGGGAAGATCGCCGGGAAATACAGCGTGGTGAAGCGCTTCCACCGCGTGAGCCGGAAGGCCTTGCCCATCTCCCGCAGGTCCGAAGGGATCGCCTGGGCGCCGGCGATGATGTTGAAGAGCAGGTACCACTGGGTGCTCAGCACCATGAGCAGCACGCTGGTGGCGCCCAGGCCGACGTGGAAGCGCAGCATGGACGCGGCGATGGCTGCGAAGAGCAGGCTGACGGGATAGCTCACCACCACCTGGACCACGGGTTGAAGCCGTTTGGCCCATTTGGGATTGAGTCCGATCCAGAGCCCCGCTGGAACCGTCCAAAGAGTTGCAAGCAGGGTCGAGGCCAGGACCCGAGCCATGCTGACGCCGCCGGCCTTGAAGAGCCTGGACCAGTCCTCCCGGCTCACCAGGGCCAGGATTTTGTAGAGTTTCAGTCCGCCCGCCGCCAGAAACAGGAGCAGCACCATCAGGATTCCCGCCGCCAAAAAGCCAATGGCGCGCCGCCTTTGCTCCGGCTCCTGGGGAAATAATTTGGGCAAGACCTTTGGATTGGGGATCCGTTTCATCAACCGCTCGGTGCGGACATGTTCGAGCCAACGGAGCAGCCGCGAACGGCGGATGATGCTGAGGATCAGGCTTTTCGGCCGCTCCGGATTCAAGCTCTCGTCCATCTGGAAGCCTTGGGCCCAGGCCATCACGGGCCGCCAAAGCAACCGGTCCAACGCCACCACCAGCAGAAGCATGGCCACGATGGCGCTCCACTTGGCGGTGGTGTTGCCCGTTTCGACGGCGGTCTGCATGTAGGCGCCGATGCCCGGCAGGCGGAAGTTCTGGTTTCCCGTGCTGAAAGCTTCCGCCGACATCAGGAAGAACCAGCCGTTGGCCACGCTCACCATGGAGTTCCAGGAAAGGCCGGGCGTGGCGAAGGGGAGCTCGATCCAGCGCAGCTTCTGGTACCAGCTCAGCTGGTAGGTGGTGGCCAGCTCCTCCAGTTCCGGCGGGATGGTCTTCAGGCTCTGGTAGAAGCTGAAGATCATGTTCCAGGCCTGGCAGGTGACGATGAGGATGGCCGCCGAGAGCTCCAGGCCGATGTTGCTCCGGGGGAAGATCGCCAGCATCGCGATGATCACTGGGGGCAGGAAAGCTAGGATGGGTACTGATTGGAGGATGTCCAGGATCGGGATGAGGAAGCGTTCCGCGATGGGATCTTTGGCCGCCCAATAGGCCAGGGTAAAGGTCAGGCCGATGCAGATGGAGAAGGCCACCGTGGCCCGCACAATGCTGAAGAGCATGTACTTGGGGAGCGCCGACAGGTGCAGGTCGATGTCCACCGAAGGCCGCTGCGCTCCAGTCCATTCCTTTCCCACGATCACCAATCCGTACAGGATGCCGACCAGAGCCACCAGCACCAGCAGGTCCAGATAGCGCTTCCGCTTAGGCGCGAAAAGCGCGTTGGCCTGGCCCCACATGCTATTGAGAAAACTATTGATCATGGCGCGAGCCGAAGGAAGTCGGGATCAGTCTGGTTTCCGTGCGGAAACCGGTTATGGGCCGTGCCAAAATAACATGTGCAGTTCAGGTTACTTTGCCACGGCCCTTATGCCGGTCCGCAATCCGAATGACTTAAGTCAATTTGATGCAAAGGCGCAAACCAATCCATGGCCGCGGAACCAGGATGCTTCAGCCTCCACCAACCAACATCTAAGGAGTGGGGCCTCAGTTCCCAGCGCGCGGCTTGGACGACGGAGGTTCAGCGATCGTCGTGCTACTACTCATCGCAACCTCCTTCCCGTCAAAGCCATTGCCAGGATGGCCTGATCCATGTCCTTCGGTCAACAGACTAGAAAATGAATCCTATGGCCTTGCGACTGACTGGAGGAGTTGCGTGATCACCTGATCCGTTATCAGACCATCCGCTTCGCTTTCATAGGTGAGCAACAGGCGGTGGCGCATCACATCCGGGGCCAGGCTGATCACATCATCCGGCAAGACGTGGTCCCGGCCGGCGAGAAAGGCCAGTGCCTTGGATGAACTCTGCAGTGCCAGGGAAGCCCGGGGGCTGGCGCCGCAACGGATGTTCTCCCTACCTTTCCAGTCCTTGCCATGTCCAGGCCGTGTGGCCTGCACCAGTTTGACGATGTAGTTGCGGATGGCGTCGTCCATGTGGACCCTTGCAGCCTGCTGGCCCAGGGCCAGAATTGTAGGGCCGTCGGCGATTGCCCTTACCAGTTCTTCATTGCCATCGGCCCGGCGCAGAACCTCAACTTCCTCGGCGGGCCCAGGGTAATCCACCCTGAGCTTGAATAGGAACCGGTCCATCTGAGCTTCAGGCAAAGGGAAAGTGCCCTCCTGCTCCAAAGGATTCTGCGTGGCCAGCACCAGGAATGGATCGGGCAATAGGAAGCTTTCATCGCCCAGCGTCACTTGACGTTCTTCCATCGCCTCTAATAGCGCGCTTTGAACTTTGGAGGGCGCCCGGTTGATTTCGTCCGCCAACAACAAATTCGCAAATATGGGACCCCTCTTAGGTGTGAAGGTCATATTTTTCGGATCGAAAATCAGGGTTCCAACCACATCGCTAGGCAGCAGGTCCGGTGTGAATTGGATGCGGCGGAAAATCATCCTGCTTGCCCCGGCCAGCGTCTTGATAGTGCGAGTCTTAGCAAGGCCTGGCAGCCCCTCCAGCAGTACGTGTCCGCGGCACAGCAGAGCCACCAGCAGCCGATTGAGCAAATGGTTTTGGCCGACAATGACCTTCCTGCATTCAGCCAGCAAGGGTTCCATTGGGGATACAGCAATAGGAGGAGGCATGGACATGAGAGTATCGGAATCAAGGTGGGGAATTAGACCCATTTTAGGGCTATCATTGTTTCTATATTTTCTTAACCTGAACGTTCTAAACCATACCCCAGGTAGGCAAGAATTTCTTCTTGTTGAATTTAACTCATTGAATTGATCACATCTTTTCTTTCCTGATACCTTTCATGATGCTTTAATCTTTATCTGACCAAACGGTCTTTCTTCTTAGCTAGTCCTGTACCTGTTTTTTACTTCATATCTGGCCGTAAGGTCTGGATTCTTCCCTAGGAGGCTCTATGAACAACCTCAACCCGAAACTCCGGAATGCGCTCGGCATTTCGGCTCTCACGGCGTTTTCGCTGGTGATGATCGGCTGCGGCGGGTCGTCTTCGTCGGCACCCACGGCCAGCAATGCGGCTCCGGGCAGTGTGACGATCTCTGGCGCCAACACCGCCGTGACCGCCCACTCATCCATCTACAACCTGTCGGCTGTGGATCCCGAGGGTGATGCGATCACCTTCAGCACCACCACGGCGGGCGCGACGATCTCTGGATCTGTGCTGACCTTCACACCCACTGTTGTGGCCCCTGCTTCCGCGCCTGCGATCATCTCGGTCATCGCGACGGACTCCAAGGGAGCTGCTTCTCCCGCCAAGACCGCTTCGGTGGTCGTGACGGCGAATGTGGCGCCTCACTTCACCAGCGCGCCTCCGACCTCAGGTCTGGTGGGCCTGGCTTTGAGCTACACCCCCCATCACGGATTTGGATCCAGAGGGTGACACCATCACCATCACCAAGACCGCGGGTCCCGGGACTTTCTCGGGTGGCGTTCTGACCTACACGCCCGTCCTGGCGGATGTGGCAGCGAATCCGACCTTCACGTTCTCGGCCAATGATGGCCATGGCGGCGTGACGGTGCAGACGTTCACCCTTCCGGTGGTGAGCAACAACACGAAGCCAAATATCACCACGGCGACGATTCCTGATGTCCACCTGAACCACAACATCTCGCTGCAGCTTACGGCGACGGATGATGGTGTGGGCGGCTCGGCGCTGACCTGGACGCTCGTCTCCCCGGTGGCGGGTTTCTCGCTGTCCTCCGGCGGGTTGTTGACGTCGAGTTCCAGCACACTGGGCCCGCGCACACTGACCGTGCGAGTGACGGATGTGGGTGGACTGTGGGATGAAAAGACCTTCTCCAGCAGCTTCCTGGCTGATAGCAAGCCGAACTTCTCGACGCAGACGTACACCGAGACGGTGACGGGCGTGCAGTTCCATGATCCAGCGAACCTGCGACAGGAAATCACGGGGTACAACCGTTTCAACTTCCTGGACACGAACGCGGCGAATAGCGAGTACGTGACGTTGGCAGGGAACAAGGGATGGCGCGCGGGCGTGACGGCGACAGACGCTGAGAACGACCAAGTGGTGTACACGGTGAAGGTGAACTCGGTATTCCGATTCGGTTCGCCGTTCGTGGCAACCACGGATCAGAATGCGTCGCCAGCGGGCGGCCGCTATCCGTATGTCGTGCCGGGAACCGGGGCGGACACGCGGACGCCGGGCGAGATCGTGTGGCGTCCAGGCAATGGCCAGGGCAACCCGGGAACCAACGGCGCGGTGATGACGGTGGGAATGAACAAGGACGCGCTGCAGGGAACCTTGCTTCCCGGCTTCCCCGTCCAGGATCCGGCGAACTGGTCGTTCACGATCATCGCGGATCAGCTGATCGGCGGAGTGGTCACGCCTGGACAGTCCCAGGAGACGACGCTGGTGATCAAGGTCCAGCCGAACCATCAGCCTTCCATCGGAGCGCTGACGACGATCAATATTCCGACGATCACGGCAGGCGTGAACACGGGAGCAGGGACAGCGAGTGCGCCGAACGTGGGTCGCCCGGCGATCCAGGAGCCGGTAGCCAGCGACACGGCGACACCGGGAACGCCGAGCAAGTGGATCTGGGCCATCGGAGCGCCAGGGACGGCGGGATCGGACACGAACATCGCGGATCCGAACACCAACGTCAATCACGGCCACCAGGACGCGATCCAGGTGTTCTTCGGCAACGCGCCGTACAACACAGTTAATGGTATCGGTGTGCTGACGGTCGGCAATTACCCGACCTTCGACACCACGGGCAACTACCCCAACGTGCTGACCTCCGGAACGATTCCCAACGGCTTCTACAATCCGTGGCTGGGCGCCATTCCAAGCCCCGCGACCTACACCGTGGCCTGGGCGCCGATTCGCATCCAGTACCAGTTGGGCCGCTACCTGTACTGCTTCACTGGAACACCGAATGCCTACAACTTCCCGTTGAAGGTCGAGGACCAGTACACGCTGTCCAGCACCAACGCCGTGAACATCTTCCCGATCTTTGGCACGGTCAAGTTCTTCAACAGCCGCTTCCGTTTCCGCTTGGATGACGCGACTGATGAGACCTGGGCCTATCCGAGAGGTATCTATAATTCCGTTGGAAACTTCGCCTCTGCCTACAACAGCCTGAGCGTTGGATATCCTGCCCTCTATACCTTCAACTACCTGCCCATCGGCGTAAGCAGTGGCGCGGGCAATGCTGAATTCCTCGCCGCTGGTGGCACCTCGACCTATGGCTCCAACCTGTTCGGTCGCGCCAACCCCAGCGTGCTCGGGGCGCCTGCCTCCGGCTATGCCGCCACTGGCGCCGCCTCCAACACTTACGCCGCTCCGGGTCTGTGGGGTGGAGCAGCCCAGTTGACTGCAGGAAACTGGCATACGCTCGATGGTTTGGATACCAACAATAGCGATGTGAACGCCTTCTTCTCACCAGGCAACCCGCTGAATACCCTCTTCAACCCGGCTTCTCACGCAGCGGGTGTTCCTCCTTCAGGTGCAGGCACCACGGCCACTTACACTCAGTTTGTGGGTTCTTCAGCCGCACCAATATCGGTTACTTTGGACGGGTCTGCCTTCACTGAAAATGAAGCGGATGCGCGTGTAATTCCTTCCAATTCGCCCTACCTCTTCAATGCAACAGGTCTGGCCCTGCCCTGGGGCGGTGCGTTCGGCGGCAATTGGGATGGGTACAACAAGGTCCGTTATCCAGATCTACCTGCCCAGGGCGGCGTAGACGGAAACGTATCTCTTACTTTCGGAAGCTTTTATGCTGCTCGCACCTGGGCTTATCCCATCCAGTGGGCTGCGGGTTGCGCTCAGAGCGAAGTGAACTACCAGCAGGTTCTGGCTGGTCGGCCGGTGTACTTCTCGGATACCTGGAGCAACTTCGGCAACTTCCCCAATGTTGATGACACTGCTGTTAACACCTCTTCGAACCCCGATGCACGCTTGCGGTTGAGCTTCACCTGGCCAACCCTGGTGACCAATACCGCACCTGGCTATCCAGCCAATGGCACGGCCAATACATGGGGCACCACCGACGTCATGCAGGTGGCCACCCCCAACATGGGCGGTCGCGCGCGGTTCTTCTTCACAGGCAACTACAATGGCACCTCTGAGACGGATGCCACCAACTACTGGAAGCTGGGTTTCGCCCAGTCCACAGGCCTGGCTTTCATTGGCCAGGGTGTCACTGCAGCCCCCAGCCAGCCCATTCACGCTGTTACCAATTCCTTGTGGGTGCCGGCTGAAGCGGCGGGTCATTTCAACCTGCTGAACACCCTGACTACCCCAGCGGGTGGCTCGGGCTACACGGACCTGCCTTTCACTGGAATCCGTGGCTATGTCCATCCTGATGTTTCTGTCTACTTGGGCTTCTACTCTGGCAATGCCTACCAGGCAGGCACACCATTCGGCCAGAACGCCATCATTCCTGATGCGAATGTGTGGGCAGGAAACTACCAGGACACCTTCTCTGCTCTTGCGGTGGATTGGCACGACAACCTGGTCCAAACCGCTTACTCCGGTGACAATAATGTCAACCCAGCGCTCATTGAGACTGGAAGCGGGGACAATTCCTTCTTCTTGTGGATGAAGCAGGATCCCACCATCCTGGATGCCTATGGAACCTATGCGGGTTCTTACCTGAGCGGCGGAGGCCCCTCTGCTCCGACGCTTGCCCAAGGTGGCCACACGGTCGCGGCTGATTTCTATATGGACTATGGTCTGACGGACACCCAGTCCCAGATCTCCTTCTCGGAAATCGGCACTCAGCTGGGTGGTGTGAACCAGGCCATCAATAGTGGTATTGGCATGGGCGGCTGGGCCGTGACCCAGTTCGAGCAGCTTCGCGCCCTCGCAGCCGCTCCGGCTCAGTACGGCAATGCTCCCCGGGCACGCCTGGTGGATCCATCCATCGCTGCTAGCGGTCCTGACAATACGCTTGGCACCTTCGATACAGCTACTGCCCCAACACTCGACGGCTTGGTTTCCAACAGCCTGATCGTGTATGCCATCCAGAACCGCGGCACGGATGCCTATGGCAATTCGCTCCTGGGTGAAGCTGGCATCGAGCCCGGAGCCCCTGTGCTCGCGCAGTGGTGGAATAACCTCACCCACCTGGACGTCGGCGCCACCGGCTTCCCGCAGGTGTTGGCCAGCTACACCTCCAGCTTCCTCCCTTCCGGGTATCAGGAAGTTGTGGAACTCAAACACAACTACATCGGCAAGCTGATGTATCCGCAGGCTTCTCTGGCTGGGACTCCTATCCAGAAGGTCGTACTGTCGGCTGGTATCGTTGCTCCCAAAGGTGATTCACTGCTGGCGAATGCTAAGCCGGTTGTGACCCCAGTCCGCCAGTTGGCCATCAACGACATGAAGATCAACACCGCCACGGGCACCAATGCCATCGGCACCAAGCTCGACATTTTCAATGGCACAGCTGATCTCAGCGCAAACGGGTTGGCTTTCGGATCGCCCTTGGGCGGCATTCCCAGCTACAAACTGGCGGATGGCAACGCTCGTGGAACCGACAACCGTCTGCACGCGGATTCCAATATCCAGCTCACCTGGCAGCCAGGCGTCAATGATCTCCGCAACCCCAGCGGTTACGAAGTCACGCTATACACCCCCAATGGCTTCCAGAATCCCGCCTATGGTTGGATTCCCATCATGAAGGTCCGTGTGGGCCACAAGGGTGGAATTGGTGCCATCCAGACCCTCAACCTGCCTAGCTTCCGCGCCATGGACACCATGGATGCCTGGACTCCGATCGCTCCTTACAGCTTCACTTATGCTGTCAAGGTCCGGAATATCTGGATGAACGGCAATGAAGGCCCAGACAGCAAGGGCTTTGATATGGCGAAGGAACCCAATGCCATGCGTTATCCAATGGCCTGGGCAGACTGCCTGTCTGGTGTGTTCGTGGTTGACTTTGGTGCGGGCAATCCTCTCTACCCGATCCCACCCACGGCTGGTCCTGCTGGCACTATCGGCTTCGGTCAACCTGGTGGAGCCACGGGCCCGACGGGTCCGAGGTTCTCGGATCGCCACCTTACCTTCGGTGGTCCCATCGGCGGTGGTCAGGAGGAGACTCATCAAAAGGCTTCGTTAAGGTCGCACTAGTCCGACACGTTTTATTCGTCCGACTACCCAAGCCCCCGCCTCGGCGGGGGCTTTTTTGTGCGAGATGGAATCCTTTGCAAAATAGTTTTCATTCGACCGAGGGTAAGCGATGAAATCAGATGGGTCTCGGTGCTAGGCTCACTGCATCAAGGAGCCCACTATGCGATCTGCCGTTATCGTTGAAGCCAAGCGCACACCCATTGGTCGTGCCATCAAAGGCAGCACTGCTGCCACGCGACCAGAGACTATGGGCGCGCTGGTCATCGAGGCCATCAAGCCGCTGTTGAAGGACTGGAGCGGGCTGGAAGATGTCATTGTGGGCTGCGCTATGCCTGAAGGCGAGCAGGGCATGAATCTGGCGCGCATGGTGGCTTTCCGCGCGGGCCTGCCCTTTACTTCCAGCGCCACCACCGTGAACCGTTTCTGCGGCTCCAGCCAGGAGTCGGTGCTCATGGCGGCGCGCGCCATTCTTGCGGGCGCCGGTGATGTGTTCCTGGCGGGTGGTGTGGAATCCATGTCCAAGGTGCCCATGGGTGGCTTCAATCCTAGCCTTGATCCATGGCTCTCCGAGCACTATCCCCAGGCCTACTGTTCCATGGGCATCACAGCCGAAACTCTGGCTAAGGAATATGGCATCACTCGGCGCGAGCAAGATGAATTCGCATACAACAGCCACCAGAAGGGTGCCGCTGCCTGGTCCGCTGGCAAGTACACGAAAGAAACGGTGCCCTATCAAACCAAGAATCTGGAAGGCAAGGAAGTGACCGTGGACCGCGATGAATGCGTGAGGGGCGACACCTCCATCGACAAGCTCGGCGAACTCAAAGCGGTCTTCTTGAAGGATGGAAGTGTAACCGCTGGCAACAGTTCTCCGCTCACGGATGGGGCAGCCTTCATGCTGGTCATGGAAGAGGATGCGGCCAAGGCCGCGGGGCTGAAACCTCGTGCCCGCATCCTTGGAGGCGCGGTAGCTGGCGTGGAGCCTGATCGCATGGGCATCGGCCCGGTGCCGGCCACCCGAAAAATCCTTGGCCGCCTGGGATTGACCATGGATCAACTCGACGTTGTTGAATTAAACGAGGCCTTCGCCGCGCAGAGCATCGCGGTGATCCGCGAAGGTGGATTTGACCCGTCCAAAGTCAATGCCTGGGGCGGGGCCATCGCCATCGGCCATCCACTGGGATGCAGCGGCGCGCGCATTCTCACGACCCTTTTGAGCCGCCTGGAAGAGGGCAAGGGCCGCTACGGCCTGGCCACCATGTGCATCGGCGGCGGCCAGGGCATCGCGACGGTGATCGAGAGGATTTGATTTGGAACCGCGAATGGCGCAAATGAACGCGAAAAATAATTTTCGATAATTTCGCATTCCGCAACGTCATTCCTGGTTTTTTCCCGACCAAATATTCGCGTGAATTCGCGCCATTCGCGGTTTAAATTATCGAGGTTGACCATGGACATTAAGAAAGTAGGCGTACTTGGTTCCGGTGTGATGGGCAGCGGGATCGCGGCTCATGTGGCATCGGCGGGATGCTCGGTGGAACTGCTGGATATCGTCATTGACGATGCGGCGCCGGACAAACTGGCGGAAGGCGCCATCGCAGGCCTGCGCAAGAGCAAGCCCGCGTTGATGATGCATGAGTCCTATCTTAAGAAGATCCGCGCGGGGAACCTGCGGGACCACCTGGACCGCCTGGCGGATTGCGATTGGGTGGTGGAGGTCGTGAAGGAAGATCTCCAGGTCAAACGCGATTTGTACGCACGGCTTGAAAAGCACCTGAAACCGGGCGCGTGGATCAGCTCCAACACCTCTGGCATTCCCTTGAAACTTCTGGTGGAAGGCCGTACCGAGGCATTCCAGAAACATTTCGTCATCACACATTTTTTCAATCCCGTGCGCTATCTGCGGCTGCTGGAGTTCGTGAAGGGACCGGATGTGGACCCCGCCCACGCTGCGGAATTCGGTGCCTGGCTCGAAGAAAAATTGGGCAAGGAGGTGGTGCCCGCCTTCGACTCGCCAACCTTCATCGGCAATCGCATCGGCATTCACGGAATCATGTCCGTATTGCATCTGGCGCTGGCGGAACACATTCCATTCGAAGTCATTGATTCGGTGCTGGGCGATGCCGCGGCCCGCGCCAAATCAGCCTCTTTCCGGACTGCGGATCTGGCGGGTGTGGACATCATGTCCGCCACCGCCCAGAACGTGTACGACCTGTGCCCCAACGATGAAGCCCACGATGTCTTCAAGCGCCCGGATTATCTCCAGTGGATGCTCGACAACAAGCTCCTGGGCAACAAGACCAAGGGCGGGTTTTTCAAAAAAGGCGAGAAGGATGAGAAGGGCAAGAAGACATTTCTGGCCCTGGATCCCGCCACCCGCGAGTACCGGCTGCAGATCAAAAAAGATTGGCCGATCCTGAAGGAACTGAAGGGCATTGATGATCCCGCCGAGCGCGTGCGGACCCTGCTCACCAGCGACAGCGAGGCCGGAAAGCTAGCCTGGCGCTGCATCGCGCCGAACCTCACGTATGCCGTGAACCGCCTGGGCGAAGTGACCGACCTGCCGCTCAACGTGGACAACGCCATCAAGAATGGTTTCGCCTTCGATCTCGGACCCTTTGAATTGTGGGATGCGCTGGGCGTGGATCGCGTGGTGTCGCGCATGGACTTCGAGGAACTAGTCGTTCCCGATCTCGTGCGGAAGATGCTTGCCAAGGGCGTTTCCAGCTTCTATCAGTGGGAA
This sequence comes from Holophagaceae bacterium, assembly GCA_016722505.1. GTDB lineage: Bacteria > Acidobacteriota > Holophagae > Holophagales > Holophagaceae > JANXPB01. Next base: position 88,157 of record JADKJH010000001.1, on the reverse strand, counting down.
CATGGCGTGCCTTCCGCCCAACTTGATCCCAAAACTTTGCAGTTCGTGCCGATCCTGGAAGACAAGAAAGTCATCCAGCTGAAACGCGAGATCGGCCGCGGCAAGGTCATCGTCGAAAACTCCTCCGCGCAGCTCATCGACATCGGCGACGATGTGGCCTGCCTGCAATTCCGCACCAAGATGAACGCGCTCGACGACGGCATCGTGATGCTTATGGAGGATGCGCTCCAGAAATATATTCCGGGCAGGTTCAAGGGCCTGGTGCTGGGCAACCAGGGCCAGCATTTCAGCGCCGGCGCCAATCTCGTTTTCGTGCTGAATGCCGCCAAGGACAAGCAGTTCGATGTGATCGAGGAGGCGGCCCGACGCTTGCAGTACGCGGCGCGGATGCTCACCTACGCGCCCTTTCCCACCGTGGCGGCGCCTTTCAATCTGGCTCTGGGGGGTGGTTGCGAATTGACCATGTCCTGCCAGCGGGTGGTGGGCCACGCGGAACTCTACATGGGTTTGGTGGAAGTGGGTGTGGGTGTCATTCCCGCCGGCGGCGGCTGTCTACAAATGCTCCTGCGCATGGAAGAAGCCATGAAGGCCAAGGGTGAATTGGGCCCCATGCCGAAGATCAAAGCGGCTTTCGGATTCATCGGAACCGCCAACGTGAACACGAGCTTCGATGAGGCCCAGCGCAACGGTTATCTGCGCCGCACGGACCGGCGCGTGATGAACAAGGCCTTCCTGCTCAACGACGCGAAACAGGAAGTGCTCAAGATGGCCGCGGACTTCAAGCCGGTCGAGGAACGCACGTTCAAACTGCCGGGACTCGGCGGTGTGGAAGCCCTCAAGAGCGCGGTCAAAGATTTCCAGCACCAGGGTTTGGCGTCGGAACACGACGCCATCATCATGGGCGAACTGGCCTACATCCTTTGCGGCGGCGATGTGAGCCCCGTGCAGGAAGTCACCGAAGAACGCATCCTGGAACTGGAGCGCCAAGCTTTCGCGCGGCTCTGCGGTTATGAAAAGACCCAGGCCCGCATGGATAGCATCCTCACCAAGGGCAAACCCCTACGGAACTGAAACACACTAAAGCCCTGCATCATCCAGATACCATGGAGGCATGATCTCCTTTCATTTCCGCCTTGGCCTGGCTGCATTGGTGTGTGCTGCGGCGCCCGCCCAGGCGCCACCGTCGGCCCTTCCCTTGCCGGCTTATTTCCCACTGCCTTCGGGCATGGAGGTGAAGGCCATGAATCGTGAGGCATGGCCCTACGATAGTGAGTCCTTCGATCTGCTCAATCCCGCGACCCAACGGCTTGTGAAGGTGCCCGTGCAGGGCCGCACCTGGCGCTTCTTCCTGCGCTCCTTGGATGTCCGTCCCCTAGGCGCAATCACCCTCCTGGCCCGCTACAAGCCGGTTCTGGAGGATGCTGGCTGGACTTGGCAGTGGGAGGAGCGCGGCATTGCAAAGCGCCTCGTGGGAGCTGTGGAAAGTTGGGTGCGCATCGCGCCCGTGGGGGGAGGGGAACTGAAGGTGGTGCTGGTCGAGAAGGGTTCGCCTAGAGTGCTTGTTTTGCCAGCCCCTGGGTCCACGCCGGAACTTCCCACCGGGAAGGAGGACTTTCCATATCTACCGCCTTGGGTTGGCGCAAAGCTCGTTGGCAGCGCGGTAAGCCAGGCTCCAGTTGGCCTGAAGCTGCCTGATGGGAGTGAGTCCATCGCTATGGTCAACTTCATTGATAAGGAATACCAATTATCCGAAATTCCATCCGCAGCGGAATTTTTAGCCGCCTATCGCGCTGCGCTGGAGAAGGCTGGGTGGGAGATCGAAGGCGCATTGCGCGGATCAGTTCCCCAAATCCAGGCCAACTACACTAAATCGGGCAGGGATATCCGTGCCACGCTACGTCTTTCGGGCGATGCACTAGGTATTTCCGTGGCGGACGTGGGAGCTCAGGTTGTGCCACTTTCCAAGGAGAAACATTAATGGGTTCTGAAAAATTGATGCGAGCGTTGCAATTCGAGCAGCCCGGTGAGCCCAGCGCAGCTCTGCGCATGAGGCACCTTCCCGTGCCAGCGCCAGGCCCGGGCGAAGTGCGCCTGGCGATGAAACTGCGCCCCATCAATCCCTCTGATGTGCTTCAGGTGAAAGGTGTCTATGGCCGCAAGCCGCCTCTCCCAGCCATCGCCGGGCTGGAGGGCCTTGCCCTGGTAGATTCAGTCGGGCAGGGGGTTTCTGGTTTTTCCATCGGTCAACGAGTGGTGCCTCTCGGCGTCCAGGGCACCTGGGCGGATTACGTGGTCACTACCGCTGACAACCTCGTTGCCATCCCCGATGGTTTGACGGATGAAGCAGCTGCCCAGGTCATCGTGAACCCCCTCACTGCCTGGATCATGGCCGTGGAAGAATTGAAACTTGGCGCCGATGACTGGTTGGTCCAAACCGCAGCTGGGTCTGTGGTGGGCCGCTGCCTCATCCAGATCGCCAAGCTGCGTGGCTACAAGACGCTGAATCTAGTGCGCAGGCCCGCGCAAGTGGCAGAGTTGCTGGCTGAAGGCGCCGACGCGGTGCTTTGCACCGAGGATCCAAACTGGATGGATAAAGCCCAGACCATCGTAGGGGCCAGAGGTGCGGCCGCAGGAGTGGATGCAGTGGGGGGAAGCATGGGCGGTTCGCTGGCCATGCTGCTAAAACGCGATGGAACTTTGCTTGTCTATGGCGCGCTTTCCATGGATCCGCTCAAGGTGGCCGGTGGCCAATTGATTTTCCGCACCCTCACCATCCGAGGATTCTGGCTCACGGATTGGAAGATCAGAACGCCCAAGAATGAACGCGATGCCATCATCACCGCGCTCCTGGAAGCCATGTCCAAAGGCCAGATCTCACCACCGGTGGAAGCCATATTCCCGCTTGCTGAATTCCAGGCGGCCATCGAGAAAGCCGATGAACCTGGACGCCGAGGCAAGGTCCTGCTGGCCAACTGATATCAAATTCGTGGTGCGATTCGTTAGGATGAAGCTTTCTGGATGCCCTCCCATGACCGATATGAACGCTGCTCCAACCTCACGATCAGCCCTCAAGGATGAGGTATTCCTAAACATGGCGCAGGAGTTGAGCCGCTTGGGCACCTGCTGCCGCCTGAAAGTCGGAACCGTGCTCCTGCGCCCCGATGGCGGCATCGCCGCGGCCGGGTTCAATGGAGCTCTGCCGGGCATGCCGCACTGCACCCCTGAGACCTGCAATGAAACCACGCGTTGCCTGCACACCAGCCATGCTGAAGAAAATGCACTCGGGTTTTGCGATGGCCCTGTAGCAACAGCCTACGTCACCCACGAACCCTGCCTTACCTGTGCCCGTGCGCTGGTGCGGCGAGGTGTCCGGCGGGTGGTGTTCGCTAAGGTTTATATCAGCATCGGTGAACAGGAGCGGCAAGAACGCCAAGGTATTTTCGACTATTACCACGTAGCATGGGAACAATTGGTGATTTGATGCGTAGTAATGTATCTCCCCTCCGATTGAAAGTGGCCTGGGTAGTGGCAGTGGGCACGGATGCGCTCCAGGTGTTCATTTTTCCCGCCACGGTGGAAGGTGTTTTTTCACCGGTCACCGTGATTCTGGACTTCATCGCCATGGCGCTACTTTCAGCTCTGGTGGGTTGGCACTGGGCCTTCCTTCCCTCCATCGTGGTGGAATTGATTCCCGGGCTGGAACTGGCGCCAACCTGGACCATCGCCCTTGCCATCGCCAGCCGTGGGCTGAATAAACAAACGCCCGCAGCAGCCTTCCCAACGGCTGAAACGCCCAAGGATGTGACACCCTACGACGAAGCCCACACCATCACCGTCGAGGCCAAGTCCAGCCCATCAGCTGAAGACCCAGGGAAAAAGATTTGACCTCCTGTCCTCACGAATAGATGACGTAGCTCGCCAATTCATACAGGTCTCCGGCCAAGGCATCGTCCCCAATTCCAGACCATTCCAGGCAATTCCCGGCGCTGCCGAATCAACTGGTCGTTACCGCCATGTTGGTATCATGGGCATTGCACATGGGCATTACAGTAGCCCGCTTTGAAAATATCGATTAAACCACGCCATTTTAGCTATCCTGATCCCATCGTTCCTGAGATTGGATGGTTCGAACATGCCCCTATCCAAGCAATGCGCTGGTTGCGGAATCGAAGTGGCCCGTCAGGATTGCCACAGGAATCGGTACGGCGAGTACATTTGCCGGAGTTGTCAGCAGACTGGATTCAGGTACACCAAGCAAAAAAAACGTCAGTACCTTCTTGTCCGGATAACTAGGTATGCCCTGCTGGGGCTTGCCTTCATCGCTTTAGCTGGGGCACTGGCCCTCGCGGCCTACGTCCTATTTGATCGTGCGTCGAGTCCCCCGGCTCCGCCCGCGGCAGCAGAATGATTCCAATTCATCTGCCTGTCACAACCGTGTCGGAACCTTGAAGCGCCAGGCAAGGCCACCCTCCAGAAAGCTCGTGTCCAACTTTCCATTCGGCGCGCGGCTACGCCCGGTCTGGACTTGCAGGCTCCATCCGGCGCTGAGGTCCTGCTCCAGGCCTGCCGAGGGCTGGGTCACCAAGCCTCCTGACGTGTCCACGCCGCCACCTCCCGAGGCCCCGATGAGTCCCTGGAGCCTTAATCGCGGGCCTGCGCCGAACAGGGCTGGGCTGCGCCAAGCCAAGCCCACTAAACCCTGCGCAAACCCCCCGGCCTTGCCCGACGTGGCGAAATTTCCTTGGCCCACTGTCTCGAAGCCCGCCCCCAAATCATGGGAGAAATGCAGGCCGACAAACTCGATGGGCAACGGCTCAGCATTTCCACGGCGCTGGGCCTTTGCCATGCGAAGGAACGAAGGCCGGAAAGCCCAGCCGGTCCAGGACCAGGCCCAATCTGAAGAGGTCCGCGGACCCGAGGTTGTTCCGAATGTGAACCGCCGCCCGGCTTCGATCTGAACCACCCGTGCCTTGAAGCTGGCCGATGGGGCCGTGATATAGCCGCCAGATACCGACAGCAGTCCATCCTTCCCGATGATCGCATCCAGTCCTACGGTGGCCTTGAAGGCCGTGCCGCCGCCCACGTCCAGATTGCCGCCTCCCGCGGGACCGGCAGCCAGTTTCACCACGCCGCGCAGGCCGCCAGAGTCCTTTAGATCCACGCTGTACCCCAGACCCATGAAAACATCCATGTACCCGTCAGCTTTGCCCCGTGCCGCCGCTGCTGAATCCAGCACGACAAAGGCATGTTTTCCCAAACTCAGCCGCAGTTCCAGCCCCCCAAGATCCAAGGGAGCCCGATCAGGTTTTCCACCCAAGGCTCTTACCGATTGGGACGGGCTGTAGCGTTGGATCGTAAGCAAGACCGACATCTCACGGAAATGTCCCAGGCTTGGCAGCGCCAGGGCTTCTGCAGCATGGGCGTTCCAGGCTGGCATATGGAAGGGGAAAACGGCTGTCAGAGCCACCTGTCGGCTATCAATGGCACCGTTGGGAAAACGGACGCGGGACCATTCCAGATTGTAGGTTCCATGTTGGGTCTCCCAGCTCAGCCCACTGTGGCCTCGCAGCATCAGTCCGCCCCCGACCGAAGCCCGCCCCGCGCCGCCGCCGCCCACCCAAAGCCCGGTGTCCAGGCCTAGGTGTTCCGTCAGAGGTACCCGCCAGCCGCCGTCAAAGCCCATGGTGATAAAGCCGCCCCGTTCGCCGGTCATGCTGCCCCAACCTCCAAGGCCGGCATAGACGCCTGAGTCCCAACGGCGGTTCACCTGGAGTCCAAGCATTCCCATATGCCGCTCACCGGCGGCTGGCATCTGCCAGGATTCCGCCGTCCACCGGGTTTCAAAAACCGGAAGGCGGTCCTGAGCGGCACCAGGAAGCGCTGTCAGCATTGACAGCAGGATTTTCGAAGGGATGGAGGATCTCATGGAAAGAATATAGCTGCATGAGCAGCCGGGTAGATTAAATCCCATGAGGGAAATGAAGCTACCAGCTGATCAAAGATTCCCTTCCATCTGCCTTCTCCATGACTCCGCGTATCGGCCATTCTGGGCAAGCAGTTCGGCGTGTGTGCCTGCCTCGGTGATACGGCCTTCTGCCATGACATGGATGCGGTCCGCCCTCATGGCGGTGGTAAAGCGATGGGTGATGAGAAATACCGTCCGGCCCGTTGCCAGACCTCGGAACCGGTCCAGCCAATCACCTTCAGCCCAGGAGTCCATGGCGCTGGTGGGTTCGTCCAATACGAGCAATGGCGCTGGGCTCAGAAAAGCCCGGGCCAAAGCCACCCGCTGCCACTCGCCGCCGCTCAACTCTGTGCCTCCGAACCAGTTGCCCAGCAGGGTGTCATAGCCCTGAGGCAGGCGTTCGATGGGCTGCTGCGCCCCGGATTCCGCAGCGGCCTTGCGAATGCGGGTTTCATCAGCCAGGGCGCTCAGATCGCTTTGGGCGATGTTCTCCGTGGCGGTGGCGTGGTAATGGACTGGGTTTTGAAAGAGCACCGTGATGTGGCGGCGAAGATCGTGTTGAGGGAGATCTCGCACATCCCGCCCACCAACCAGCAACCGGCCCTCATTCGGATCGTAGAAGCGGCAGAGCAGCTTGATGAGGGTGCTTTTCCCGGCGCCATTGTCACCGACGATGGCTACCACACCGCCTGCTGGCACCTGAAGATCGAATCCATCCAGCGCCCAGCGGCCACTGCCCGGGTAGCGGAATCGGATATTCTCGAAGTGCAGCGATGGGGCCGTTTTTGGTAGCAGCGCTTGGGGTGCTGGCGGGTCTGTGATCAAGGGCCGAAGGTCCAGGAACTCGAACAGGTTTTCCAGGAAAAGCATGTTGCGGTAGATTTCGCCAGCCTGCCCGAGCAGGGTGTGCAGCAAGCGTTGGCCCTGATAGAAAACCTGGGCGAAGAGCGCCAGATCCCCAAGTGATGCCTGCGCAGTTATCGTGCGTGAAACCATCCAGGCTAGGCCGAGCACCACACCACCGACGGCTATGGCTCCGGCCACCAGCTCACCCCGCACCTGCTGGCCAGCAAGGTCCGCTTGCTCGCCCCGAAGCTGTCCGCGGAGCGACTGGAAAGCATCTCTGTAATGCCCGCCCAGATTGAAAAGCCGCAGCTCCAGGGCGGATTCCCGTTCCGTCAGGAGCCAATCCAGATAATTGGTTTTCCGCACCATGGGAGTGCGGCTCTGGCGCCAGGCATGTTGGCGCAGAGCATTCCGCGCCACCACCCATAAGGCCGGGACCATGGAACCCAGCAGAAGCAACGGGAGCCAAGGCGCGAAGCGCAGCAGCAACACAGCCATGGCCGCCAAGGTCAGGCCGTTCTGGGCCAGCGCACCCAGGTTTTCCAGCAGCAACACGGGCCGGGTCAGTGCGTCCACCCGGGCCCGATGTAATTGATCGTAGTATTCGGGGGTCTCCAGAAAACCCAGATCCAGGACTTGGGCCTGGGTCTGGATCAATCCAAGCACATGGTCTTGAACCCGCTCGGACTGCAAGGCGCGCACCCATTGGGCCAGGCTTTCCAGCACCTGCATAAAGAGCAGCGAGAGTCCCAGCAGTCCCACCAACACCAGCACGGATTTGAGACCGGCTCCGCGCACCAAGGCCTCCACCAAAGCCTTGATCAGCAGCACCGGCGCCAGGGGGAGCAAACCTTGGACCAACAGCAGTCCAAGCCACGCCCACACCAACTTCCCCGCCGACTCCCGCACCAAATCCAAGGCCCGAGGAAGGAAGGGCAATTGATTCAGCGCGCGGCGGATCCAAGAAGACGATGCAGCAGGGGAAAGGGGCATGGAATTTAAATCTTAGCTGCACTCAGACCATGTGAATCAGCGTAATCCACAATCCATAATCCACAGCAGGCTGCATTCATCAAGGCCATCTTGCGTATTGGGTGGGCCATGGAATGCCTGAGGTCGGAATTAAGACTTCAGTTGTCGCGAGGAGGTAGGTCCGGACGATCAGAAATGATGGGCGATGCTATTGGCGTAGTAGTTGAGCAGGAGCGCTTTTTCGGGATCCGATTTCAAAGTGTCGGCGTCGGCCACCAGGATGCCCCGCAGGGTTAGCACCCGTAGGCCCATCTCGAAAATGCGCTGGAAATTCCCCCTGGCCATGTACAGCGGGAGGTTCCGCTCTGCAGCCCAGGCCAGGGTTTCCAAGGCTTTTTGGCGCAGGGCCAGAGGGCTCACGGATTCGCTTTTCATCTGCATCCAGCACCAAGCCACCATGGCTACGGGTGTGATGGGAACCTGGTCTCCGACGGCCTGCAGCAGCTTGTGCGCCACTCGGTCCATGACGGGTTTGCGTTCCTCCCATTCCATGCCCCATATATCGGCGCCATCAGTAAGTTCGCCGATGTTGAGGGGCGGGCCGAAGTTCGCGATGGCATATCCAAACCGGTAGAAGCGGCCAAGCGTGCCTCGGAACATGAGCCCAAAAAGCCAGAATGCGGAGCGCCGGAAATTGATGTGGAGCCCGCGCTTGGGCAGGCCGCTTAGTTCGCGGACCAGGGTGCTGTCCTCGACCACGCGATCGTAATTGATACCTACAGGAATGAAGACGAGCTCCTTCGCGTTGGCGCGGGCCATGTAGTCCAGCAGGCCCAGCTTCGGCGGTTGCAGAGCGCCGTCGCGGCTCAGCCCGCCTTCCAGGAAAATACCTTGGGTGATGCCTGCTTCGACCGCCCGTTGCACGTAGCGTTCCAGCACCGCGTGGTAGAGCGGGTCGCGGAATTTACGGCGCACGAAGAACGAACCAAAACTCTTGAACAGGCGCTCCAGGGGCCAGATGCGGGCCCATTCGCCCACGGCGTAGGAAATGGCCACGCGGTTCGCCAGAAGGAAGGCCACCAGCAGGTAATCGGCGTTGCTGCGGTGGTTCATGACATAGACCACCGACGCATGGCGGGGGATGCAATTCAGCTGCGCCTCGGCGCTGCGGCCGATGCGCACGCGATAAAAAGACCGCAGCAGCACGGACGCGGCTTTCTTGCCGAAACGGTAGGCCGTCAGCAGATTGAAATTCGGGATGATCTCGTCCAGATAATCCGTCACGCGCATCCAGGCCTGGGCTTCTTCGGTGCCGGTGTTGGCGCACTCTTCCCGCACCAGGGCCTGGAGCCGGGGATCTTCCACCAGTTCGCGTTTCAGTTTCTGTTTCCTGGTGACAGTGATGGGATTCAAGTGGAAACCCAGTTCCCGCCGCGTGCGCACCGCCGCGCGGTAGACCCGGCGCCGGATCCATCTCCGCAGCAGCCAGACAGCCAGCAGCAGGCCAAGGCCGAGGCCGAAGATCATCCATGGATGTGGCAGGAGCATGATGCAGTATCGCCGGGATTACGCCTGGCGGGGTTGTGAGCTATGAGGTACGAGCTATGAGGTGATTTGGAGGCGCCTCCGGCGCGCCTTTAGTAAGGTCGCGGCCTCCGACCGTATCCCCATGAAGCTCATAGCTCATGGCTCACTCATACCTTAATGCGTCGATGGGATCGAGCTTGCTGGCCTTGGCGGCGGGGTACATCCCGAAGATCAACCCAATACCTGCGGGCACCATGAAGGCTGAAACCACTGCCCACAGCGGGATGCCGCCCATCTGGCCGAACATGAGCTTGCCGAGGATGGCACCGAGGGCGTAGCCCAGGATGATGCCTACGGCCCCGCCGAAGATACAGAGAAAGGATGCTTCAATCAGGAATTGCAGCAGGATGTCTTTGCGTTTGGCGCCCACGGCCTTGCGAACTCCGATCTCGCGGGTGCGTTCGGTGACGCTCACCAGCATGATGTTCATGATGCCGATGCCGCCCACCAGCAGCGCGATGGACACCATGCCGCCCGCCACGGCGGTGATGACGTTGGTGATGCTGCCGATGATGCCCGTGATCTGCTTGGGACTGAAGACCTTGAAGCCTGACGGCTCCTTGCCCCGGAGGCCCTTGATGCGGCGCAAGGCGTCCTCCAGCAAGTCCGCGCCGTCATCGGCGGACACCCGCGGGTCTATGCGGGCCTGGAAAAAGAGCTGGCGGCGCTGGGCGTCCGTGAGCTGTGCCATGCCCGTGGTGAGGGGAATGACCACCATGTTGTCGGGATCATTGCCCAGGGAGGAGCCCTGTTCCTCCAGGACGCCGATGATCTCCAGGCTCAGCGAGGGCGTGCTGATGGACTTGCCGATGGGATTGCCCTTCATGCCCAGCTTCTCCACCACGTGGGGCCCCACCACCGCCACCTTGTTGCCCAGCCGCACATCCGACGGCACGAAGTTGCGGCCGGACGCCAGATTGACGCTGTTGAGCTCCAGGTAGGTCTCGTCGGTCATGATGATGCTCACGGTGGAGCTGTGGCCCTCGGCTTTCACCTCGGAGCCCGTGAAGAAGAGCGGCGTCATCTGCGTCACCTGGGGCACGGTGCGTTGCAGGGCGCGCATGTCCTCAATGGTCAGATCCTTGTTCTTGATCTTGGTGAATTCCTCATAGGGCATGTCCGTGGGAAAGACCGGCCGCACGAACAGCGTCTGGCTTCCGGCCTTTTCGATTTCCTTCAGGATGCTGCTCTGCAGCCCCTGCACCAGGCTCACCACAATGATTACTGCGGCGACGCCGATGATGATGCCGAGGGTGGTCAGGGCCGAGCGCATCTTGTTGGCCTTGAGCGCGCGCACTGCCGCGGACACGGGCTCCTGGATGTTCATTATTTTTTCTCCGCGCCGGCCTTGCGTTTTTTCGCGGCCGCTTCCAGCTCCGTGTCGGACCTGGCTTTCAGCTTCACCGAAGCCCGGTCTTTCAAGTCCTTGAGTTTGCGGATGGGGCCCGTGAGCACCTTGTCGCCCTCGTTCAGGCCGCCCTTGGCTTCAAAATACTGGGTGTTGGCGATGCCCGTCTGCACCGGAATCTCCTGCGCCTTTCCGTTCTTCACGGCCATGGCCACGCTGTGGGAAGCCGGGGCCAGGAGGCCCTGTTTCTGGGCTTCCTCTAAGGATCCATCCCGTTCCAGCACAGCCTGCAAGGGCACGCGCAGCACGTTCTTCACTTCACTGGTGAGAATGACGGCCCGAGCACTCATGCCGGGCCGCAGCTTGTCCACATCCTTCGCCGACATGTCCAGGGCGACCTTCACCTTGTACATGTTGGCGTCGGCGCCGGTGCCCTCGCTGCCGGTGGCCACTTCGGCCACCTTGCCGGTGAAGACACGGCCTTGAAGGGATTCCACCGTCACTTGAGACACTTGACCTGGCTTGACGCGGACCACCTCGCTTTCATTGACTTTCACTTCGGCCATCAGCTCGTGCATGTCGGAAATGATCATCAGCGTGGCGCCCGGAAGGTTGCTCATACCTGGGATGGCCATCTCGCCCTTCTCTGCTTTCAGGCTCGTGATGCGGCCATCAATGGGTGCCCGCAGGGTCGTCTTGCTCAGGTTGTCGCGCATGGATCCAAGATTCGCTTCGCTTTGCGCAGTGTTTGACTTGGCCCCTTGGAACGTGAGTTCCGCATTCTGTTTAACGAGCCTGGCCTGGCGGAAATCCTCGTCGCTGATGAGTCCCTGCTTGAAGAGGCTTTCCTGCCGTATAAAGGTTTGCTCAGCACGGTCCATGGTGGCTTTCATGCGCTCGGCATCCTTCTTCGCGCCGTCCAGAGCCGCTGTGGCGCGGGCCATTTCCTGTTGAAGCCGGATCTGGTCAATGGTCACCAACAGTTCTCCGGCCTTCACTTCCTGCCCGTCCACCACATGGATGGCCTTGATCTCACCGGCCACGTTGGTGCCCACATTCACGCGGGTCTTGGCCTGGATTTCACCGGAAGCCTGGATGGTTTCGCGGATGTCGCCCTTGGAAATCAGATCCCAGGAATAGGCGTCGGGATCTTCCTTGCTGCTACCGAAGGCTATGCCGAGGCCGATGAGGGCCACCAGGGCCACGCCAACTCCGAGGAGGATCTTGTTCTTGCGGCTTGCCATCTACTTGGCTCCGAGGACGCGGAATCCGAGGGTGAAGAGGACCGCCAACATTGTGCAGGCAAGGGCGCCACCGGTCTTCATCCGCATGGTGTGGCGGAGGGCGAGGAATCCCAGGACGAGGCTGCCGATGGTGAATGGATCCAGGGCGTAGAGCAGGGCGTGGACCTTCGGGTTCGCGGCGTTCACAAAGAATCCGGCGGAACTGGGGGCGAGCTTCTCGGGGGTGAGGCCGCCCACGGGACGCAGGAAGGCCATCACGAGGATCAGGAAGGAATGGGGCACCATCACCAAACTGGGCACCACCGTGGCGCTGAGGGCGTGGGTGTATGAAGGAGGTTCGCCTTCGGATGCCGCCTTGCCGACCAACCAGTAGATGAGGGCCATGAAGAAGACCGCGATCGGAATGATGATGAGCGTTTGAACGATGGCGATGTAGGGGAAGAAGCGCCCCATAAAGGAGATCGCCTGGTCCATCTGTTCCTGGGTCATTTTCGGATTGGCTTCGAAGCCGGGACGCAGCATGGCATCCACGTCCACCTTGAAGCCCCAGACCCCGGCCACCAGCAGGCTGGTGAGGATCAGGACCACCAGGGCTCCAACCCAAGACGGCGCTGCCTGCAGCTTCTTGAACGTCACCACAGGCTCTGTGAACACCCCGATGAATTGGTCCATCAACCCTAGCGATGGGGGCGGGGCCGCTGGTTTTTCAGGGGTTCCATACAGGGATTCGGACTCGCTCATTGGTGCCTCCGGAAGCTATGGCTCCAGCTTAACGGGGATCGGCAAGTTGGTTCCCACCGCTTCGATGAGCGGAAGAAAACGACCGGCGAACGGTGGGGGGTAGGAGGGCATGGGCCCCCCGACCGCGTTCATGGCGAGGCAGAATTGCTCTGGGAGTCCTAGATCCAAAAGGTGATGGAAATTACAGAAAATTGACGGGCAACAATCGCCTAGCAAGTCAGGCTGTAATCAGAGTCATTGGGAGTTCGGACCTTATGCGACACGTAGTCTTTCCCTTCTTGCTTTCCGCCTTCCTACTCTCTCTTCCCATGCAAGCTGGAGAAGAGCCTGACGGATCGCGCTCCATCGGAGCCGTTCCTCCATTCCACGGGGAGCCTGCGCCGCCAAGCTGGCTGCGGGCCGCGAGCCATGCTGTAGCCTTGGTGGACACCCGCCATTACCTTTACGAGGTTTACGGCATGGCTGATGCGGATGACCCGCGCATCTCTCAATGGATCGTGCGATACGTGATGCTGCCAGAAGGCAACGAAGCCTTTCGCGAACTCGAACAGGTCTTCCTGTTTGATGGCAATCCAAAACACAAGCCGAAGGAGTTGAAGCCCGACGAAATCAATGTCGAGCCCAAAGACGCTACCTGGAAGAATGCCAAGTACAAGCTTGTTGATCGCCGGGACCTGATGCTTCCGTAGAAATGCCTAGAAAGCCTGGGTGCTGGGCCGAATTCGCGCCAGCGCCAGCGCCGACACCATTCCGAGGACCCCCATCAAGGGCCAAAGCACGAGGCCGCCCCAGGCATCGAGCATCCAGGTTCCAAGCCAGGGGCCGAAACTGAAGGCCAGGCTGAAGGTCAGTGCGTAGATCCCCATGTAGGCACCTCGCTGGGCTTGGGGCGCGATGGAGGCCACATAGTCAGACATGGCTGGAAACAGGGTCATTTCACCAAAGGTCCAGACCACCACAGTCGCCACGATCATGCCGGGTGTGTGAGCCAACGCCATGGCACCGAATCCGACGGCGTAGAGCAGGCTGCCAAGCATCAGCGTCCGGCGGTGGGGCCAGTGCGCAGTGGCCAGATTGAGCCGCACCTCGAGGGCCACGATCATCAACGTGTTGATCGTGAACAGTGAACCGTAAAAGCTTTCCCGTAGCTTGAGATCCCGGACAAGGTAGATCGGCATCGGGCCCTCATGCTGGAAGAACACGATCACTACTGGAATGATCGCGAACAGGAAATAACCCAGCACCGGATCCCGCAGCGCCGAGACCAGCGGAAACCCTTTACCGGCCTCATGTTTGTGGGGCCGGTTGCGCACCATCAGCATCAGCACGGCCCACGCAGCCAGTGTCGTGGCGCCATCCACCCAGAAAAGCCCGTGATAGGAACGCGTGGCGATGAATCCGCCCAGCGCCGGGCCCACGCTCATGCCCAGATTGATAGCCAGCCGATTCAGGCTGAACACAGCCTTCCGCAGTTCTGGCGGCGCCAGGTCGGTGAGGATAGACATGGACGCGGGCCGGAAGCCTTCGCTCACCAATGCCCAAAAGCCGATGAGCAGAAAAAAGCTGCGCACGTCCTTGACGAGCGGCAAGGCCAGCATCAGCAGGCCGGACAACAGCAGTGAGGCCCGCATGACTTTCAAGGGGCCGAACCGGTCTGCCAGCCAGCCTCCCAGCGGGGCGGCGATCATCGCGCCCAGACCAAAGACGATGAAACCCTGGCCCGCCCGCGCCGCGCCCAGGCCCATCTGTTTCATCAGGTAGAGCGCGAGAAAAGGCAGGGCCATGGTCCCGGCGCGATTGATGAAGGTGGCAGCCGACAGCACCCACACATCGCGCGGTAGGCCGCCCAGGCCGCGCCATGGATTCATGAAGGGTGGCGCCGGGGGTTCACGGTTCCACGCCAGTCGCAACAGGCTTGCCGCTGCGGCACCATTCACTCCAGCTGCCCGCATAGAGCGCCGAGCCCGGCAGGCCTGCATGCTCCAGGGCCAGCAGTGTATGGCAGGCGGTGATGCCAGAGCCGCAATGGACGACGAGATGGTCCGGGCGCAGGCCACCCAGCAACTGGGTATAGAGCGCGCGTAGTTCCGCGGGGGACTTAAAGCGGCCTTCGGCGTCAACATTGTTGGAGAAGGCAAGGTTCACAGCGCCAGGGATATGGCCAGCCACGGGATCCAATGGCTCTGTGATCCCCTGATATCGCTCGCTGGCACGTACATCCACCACTCGCCATTCGGGATGCTTCGCGAGCTTTTCCACCACATCGAGATCCACCGTGGGAAGCAGCCAGGCAGTGGCGGGGTAGTGCGCGCAGGGTTCTGCGGTGGGTGGATCAGATGTGAGGTCGAGCCCAGCGCCCAGAGCAGCCTTCAAGCCGCCGTCCAGAACCTGCGCGGCCTCATGGCCGATGGCCTTCAGCATCCACCAGGCTCTTGCGGCGGCGTTGGCGCCGGCTTGATCGTCGTAGATGACCACAGGCGTACCAGACCCGATGCCCAGTAAGCCCAGGGTCGTCCGCCACTGGCTTAGGGATGGCAGCGGATGCCGCCCGCCTGTTGCTGGATCAAAACCAGGCGATGAGGCAGCGCTTAATTGCACGCCCGGATCCACGTTCAGCGCACCCCGCAGATGACCCGCATCAAAAGCTGTTTTCGAGCGCGCATCCAACAAAACTGCGGCTTCAAGCGCAGCAAGTTCCTTTGGGGAGATGATTGGTGATGCCATGCTTTACTTTGCCATGGAGGGCGGCGATGAGTGAAGACGCGATGGAACGCATACGCGAGCAGTGGGGCCGCTGGGGTTGTTTCGCGACACTCGGTCTGGTTGGCCTGGTGCTCTTGTTCGGTATCTGGAGGGTGAAACGCGACAACTCGCCGCGCGTTGGCGCCGATGTGCGCTCCGTGGCTTTCTTGGATGCCGAAGGGGGCCGCCATACCTTGGTCGAATACGCTGGGAAAGTCGTGGTGGTGGATGTTTGGGCCACCTGGTGCCCTCCATGCAGGGCAAGCCTCCCCGAGGTGGCGAAGCTCCAGGCCGAGGCCGACAGCCGCTACGCGGTGCTTCCTATTTCTGTTGACGATGGTGGATTCACGGACGTGAATGCCTACCTCAGCGGCCACCCGATGCCACTCAAAGCTTTTGTGCCCGAGAATCGAGGGTCATTGGAACCCTTCGGACCCATCAGTGGCATTCCAACCACGATCATCGTGGATGAAAAGGGGAAGCTGCGAACGCGCTGGTCTGGTTACGCGCAGGGGCGTGCTGAATCCGAGCTGAAAACCGCGTTGAGTAGTAGGGCCGTGCGAAGATAGGTCCATGCTCTCAGCTCTTGAAAATGGCATCCGCGCCCTATGCTCGAAGTTCACGAAGGATCCCGGCGCAGCTTGGTTGCGCTGGGGCCGGAATGCGTACAACGTGCCTCAGGGCATTGCCTACCTTGAACGCGCGGCGAAGCTGGATAACGCGGAAGCACATTTCGAATTAGGGCTCTACTGTGAGGGTGGCGGATATGGCATTGGCCTGCGGGAAAAGGCCATGGATTATTATCGCCGGGCCGCAGTGCTGGGCCACGCGGAGGCCACCTTCCGGATGGGTGAAATGCTGCGTTGGGGCATTGGCATGGCCGCAAATCCAGAGGAGGGGCGCACTGCCTATCGCCGGGCGGCCGAAATGGGCTGGAGAACCGCGGCTGAATGGTTGGCAGGAGCTTATGAAAAAGGGGAGGGCATGGAGCCGGACGCCGAGATGGCGGGCTTCTGGCATCGGCGCGCCGAGAAACTCGAATTTAGGTCGCCATCCCGCAGCGCTTTGCTGCCGCTGCCTTCCGAATCCCCGCGGGATCCGCTGATGCGCATCGCAAACACGATGGCCGATGGATTGGATGAATGGATGGGTGAAGCGATCCATGGTCCATGGTTCAAGTGGCTCTTCTGGCTTCTTCTCGTGCCCTGCGGGTGCTGGTGATCTTGGGTATTTTGGGCTTTGCCCTGAGCTTCATCGGCTTCGTGCATCTGCTTGCCCCGGCTTGGGTCGTGGCCACATTCCTTGGCATTGGAATCGTGGTGCCAGCACTGTTCTTTTTCTTCTTCTGGACGTCAACCCGCCGCGGTATGCATTGGAGCATGACGGGGCGACGCCATCAGGCCAAGGCCGAGGAAGGCGATCCAAAGGCTTGTTTCGAACGCGGGATGGCCTTCCTAAAGGGCGGCCCCGAAACTCCCCTGGATGGAGCCGAGGCTCGGCGCTGGTTCCGTAAAGCCGCAGAGGGCGGGCATGTGGAAGCCATGGCAAAGCTAGCGGAACTGCTTCGCTTCGGGCATGGGGGAATGAAGGATTCAGTACAGGCCAGAATGTGGTTCGAACATGCTGCAGAAGCTGGCCACGAAGGCTCGAAAAAGGCATTAGACGAACTCGCGTCGAAAGATGCGGAGAATTAACTCCGGCCCACCAACCTCTCGACCATTTCGATAAGCTGTTCGGCTCCGGTGTCAATACTCAAGATCGGGTGATCGCCAGGCACCGCGTCGCCAATGCAGAGAAATGGCACGCCCGCCGCTTCTGCGGCTTCCTGATCATGGGGGCGGTCCCCTACATAAAGGTGTGGGCTTGTGCTGTCCAGCATGGCCCTTCGGATGAGATCTGCCCGGCTGCATCCAGGCAGGCTGCCCAACCGATGGACGCGTTCGTCAATGCTCAATGCCTGGGCTTTGAAATCCAATACCAGCGGTACGTTGCCCGAGACCAGCCAGACGGAATGACCACGCGCCACCAGTTGATGCAAGCCCTCGATGATGCCTTGAAAGGCGACGGGCAGTTTCCCTTCCGGGTGGAAGGTGCTGCGGAACCGGGCAAGGCACACGATCTCGAATTCCTGATAGGTCTGGTTCTCAAGACCGCATCCAAATCGCAACCGGTGCAGTTCATCGATGATTTCCCAATCGGTGGATCCACGGCAGGCACGGAGTTCCTCCGGCATTGGCGGCGAGCCCCAGACTTCCCCCAGCACTTCCCGGAGCAACACGTAGCCACCGCCAAAAGTGCCCAAGGTTCCATCCAGGTCAAAGCAGATCGGCATGCTCCAGATTAGCCCTGGATTCGTGCCTCCATCGGAGAATTACACATTTCGCCAGCCTTACATGGAATGAAGGGCCATGCATCTGGCATCGTAGAAGGTGGAGGGCCGGATGGCTGCGAAGAGAGCAATGGTGGCGATCATGGCTTCGCTTTTGTCTGGGGTGGTTGGTGTCGCGTTGGCTGCGCAGAATGCGCCATCGGAAGCGGTGGCCCCATCACCCCAAGACTTGTCACACCCGGCGAATGAATCCACCAAGACACCCAAAAAAATGCCGCAGGATGCGCTCCCGAAAGGCTCTGCCCTTCGCTATCACGTGAAGATGCGCATGCGGGGTGAAGATGCGGTCATGGAAACGAATTTCCTGCTGATGCCAACACCCGCTAGACGGTCCAATAACAGAGTTCAAAAACCCAGGCTCGGTGGCTGGCGGCTGGAAGCGGACCGCCAGGTGGGAACCCCCTTCGCCCAGACGATGCTGCTGGCCCGCGCCGAGCGGCTTATGTATTTCTCGGGACCCGCGCCGTCGCTGCGGCAAGAGCCTTACGGCCTTCGTTTTGGCGCGAAGACCTATCCCGTGTGGGAAGTCCCCGTGCCCTCCAATGTGCAGGGTTTCGCCAGCCTTCTGGAAGTGGGGAAGAATACGCTGGTGCTTTGCGATGCCACAGTGAAGTTCGATACCGGGGAGGTCGCCACCCTGGAAGTGCACCTCGAAGCCTTCAACCTGAAGCCCGGGGCCGCCCCTCCAGAGGATGGCACCGCGCTGCTGAGCACCTTGCAACAGTGGTCAAGGGCGCCTTTGGAGGGTGCTGGACGATTGGGCAATGGCATCACGGAGACACAAAACATGGATTGAGGTACGGCGTTCGAGGTACGAGGGGCGCGCCCATGCGCGCTAGTTGATGCGGCCTCTGGCCGCAACCATATGGACCCTCGCCCCTCATACCTCGCCACCTCAAACCTGCTTAAACCCACCACGCGGGGATCAATCCCAGCAGGGCCAGAATCACAAGTAATACCAGGCTCCGACGGCCCGTGGATGAGTCGGAGAAAAAGCGCGCGTAGCAACCTTTGACGAGGTTGTTGCTGGATGCGGCGATCAGAATTGCGATGGAAGCCACGTGGACCGGCGTGGAGCCTGCAGTGGTTTGCGTCATGCCCATGATGAACGGATCCACGTCTGAAAGGCCCATGATGGCAGCCAGCGAATAGACGCCTCCGGTTCCCAGGTGGGTCACCGCGAGATGCGTGATTAGCAGCATGCCCAAGAAGATGGCTGCGAAAAGGAACGCCGCTTTCAACTCCAGCGGATTCCGCGCGGTTTCGATTTGGTCCATTTTTTCGGCGCCATCATCGTTTCGACGCGACCAGATCCAGCCGCCGAGAACCGCAATCAAGCCTAGCAAACAGAAAGCCGGACCGAGCTTGAACAGCAGTTCCCGGTTGAACAGGCCCACCAATGCCGCCATGCGGAGGTACATCATTCCTGAAGCGGCGAGGATGCTGCCGGAGATGGCGTTGGGACGATGTTCACGGGCACTTTGCTTCGCCAGCACCACGGTGGTGACCGTGGATGAATAGGCACCGCCCAGTAGCGCGGAAAGGAATATGCCGCCCTTGCCTCCTAATGTTTTTTGCAGCACATAGCTGCCATAGGACACAGCGCTGACGGCCACGACCACTAGCCAGGTTTTGAATGGATTGATCTGGAAGGCCGTGAATTCACGGTTCGGCACCACTGGCAGGATCACCGCGGTCAAAAGCAAGAATTTGGTGAAAGCTATTACTTCCGTCGGCGCCAATCGTTTCGCCATTCCCTCAAGCCCGGATTTCAGTTCCAGCAGGAAGAGATGGATGACCACCAAGGTGGTGGCGATCCAGAACTGCCCTTTGAATACCAGAGCGCCCACAAGATAGATCGCCAGCGCCGAGACTTCCGTGGTGGTGCCAGCTTCTTCGGTGCGGTCACGCTTGAACCAGTAGGACAACATGCCGAATCCGCCCACTACCAAAAGTCCCAGAGCCACAGGCAGGACTTGATCGCCCGACAACAGAGCCATGGCATAGCCCACCAGCCCGAAGATGGGGAAGGTGCGGACACCGCCGAAGGATTTGTGGCCTTCGGTACTGTGTTCTTCACGATCCAGACCCACAAGGAAGGACAAGAGCAAGACCAGGATGATCTTCAGGCCTTCGGGCGGAATGAGTTGCAATATGTCCTTGAACACAGGCCCACCCAGTAGCTGTCTCGCCTAGACAGGGTAGCGCTTCAATAGAACGACAGGGCCGTCACTTTCTTGGAGGTATTTGAAAAGCCCATTCCAGAGCCGCTGTTTTCCTGGGTTTCATTCGAAACCACCAGCCGGTTGCCCAAAACCGCCAGTTTGCGCACCTCGCGGTTGTTGGCGGTGAAGCTGATGAGGAATTTCGAGGCTTTGATGGCGATGGCGTGTTCGGTGGCAAAGGGCACGTTGTGCCCGTCGAGCCAAACTTTCAGCGTCTCCTTGCGGTCCTTGATCATGCTCTTTTCTTCGGCGCCGACGGTTGGGTCCAGCTTGAAAACCACCAGCCGCGCGGGTTTGCCTTGGTAGCTGTCGGATCTGTCCTCCATCACGGTGGCACCCTTGAGCTGCTGGAGCAGATGGTCGCTCTGGCTCAGGAAAGTGGTTGCGCCCAGGCCATTAAGTGCGCTCAGGGAATCCAGGTTCGGTGTCACAGCTTCCGGGTCCGCCGCTTTGAGCTGCGATTCTTTACGGGCACCCTGGATTTGCGCAGAAGTCCAGCCAAGGCGCAAGCCATTGGGACCGTCCTCGATTTGCACCGTGCTGTGGGTCTGCTTGATGCGGGCCTTTTTGCCCTCGCCATTCTGGCTCCAATTCTGGATTTCGGCTTTGGCGTGAATGGCTTCTGTGCCCTGCAATTTGCCGAGGGTTCCAAGCAGATCTGAAAGGCCATCGGCCGCACAGGGCAGGGTGGCAAGAAGCAGAATGGGAATCAATTGGGGTATAGAGGTCACAGAAGCCATAGGTGTCTCCGTTCAGGGGGTGCGGCCACAGAATAAAGGGTTCCGAGATAGAATTTATGTTTGGAGTGGCCATGCCGTTTAGGGATGAGTGTGGAGTGTTCGGGATTTCTCCCCAAACCGAAGCAGCGCGGCAGACTTATTTAGGCCTTTATGCCCTCCAGCACCGGGGGCAGGAGGCCGCGGGCATCTGTTCTCGAGACGCTGGAAAGCTGTTCCTATATAAAGCGCAAGGGCACGTGGCGGATATTTTTGATCAGCCGACCCTTGATTCGCTGCCCGGGGATACGGCAATCGGCCACACGCGCTACAGCACTACGGGCGGCAATGTGGCGAGCGCTGCCCATCCGTTCTTGATCCATGGCCGTTTCGGGCAGGTCGCGCTCTGCCACAACGGCAATCTCACCAACACAGAGACCCTGCGCGCCGAACTGATCCGGGAAGGCCATACCTTCACGAGCCCCAGTGATTCAGAGGTCATCCTGGCGCTCATCAACCGAGCCCACGCAACGAACGTGGATGATGCGGTCGTGGAGGCCTTGAAGCGATGCGAGGGCGCCTTCTCCCTGCTGGTCCTCACGGAGGATGCCATCATGGCAGCCCGGGATCCACGGGGGTTCCGGCCCCTTTCGATGGGTGGACTGTCCGGCGCCGTCGTGTTTTCCTCCGAGACTTGCGCATTCGATCTGCTGGGTGCGGATTATGTGCGGCAAGTGGAACCGGGTGAATTGGTGATTGTGCGGGGCGCGGCGGTGCAGTCCAGGTTTCCGCGCCCCAAGGTGCAGCCCAAGCCTTGCTCTTTTGAACACGTCTATTTCGCGCGGCCCGATTCCAATGTGTTTGATCGCAGCGTCATGGCGACCCGGCGCGAGATGGGACGCATGCTGGCGCGACGCCATCCGGTGGAAGCCGATTTGGTGGTGCCTGTGCCCGATAGCGGCATGAGCGCCGCATTAGGCTACGCTGAGGCCAGCGGCATTCCTTTTGAATTCGGGTTGATCCGGAATCACTATGTGGGCCGCACCTTCATCGAGCCCAAACAGAGCATCCGCAGTTTCGGGGTGAAGGTGAAACTCAACCCTGTGAGGGATCTACTTGCAGGCAAGCGGGTGGTGCTGGTGGACGATTCCATCGTGCGCGGCACAACCTCTAAAAAAATCGTGGAGATGGTGCGGGCCGCTGGCGCCAGCGAGGTCCATATGCGCATCTCCAGCCCGCCCACGACCCACTCCTGCTTCTATGGCATAGATACGCCCAGCCGCGAACAGCTCATCGCTTTCAACCGCGACAATGAAGCCATCCGCGCTTTCGTGGACGCGGACACGCTGGGCTATCTCACCCTCGAAGACCTGCAGGCTTCGGTGCGGGATCCTGATGGAGGCCAAGGTTTTTGCTATGCCTGCTTCACGGGGGATTATGCGGTGGCGCCGGAGTCCAAAGGTGTCTGCTGACAGCTCTGCTAGAGGCGCTGTGGGACCGCTCCAGGCGCGCTTTGAAGACGGCCTGCGCTTTCTCGCCACGGCCTTGGCGCTGCAGAGCGATCACAGGAACAGCGCCGCTACGCTGAGCGCGGCTTGCGATGCGATGAAATGTTTTCTGTCGGTTCTCCAGACTGCTGCAGATCGGCATCTGGAAGACCGAGGCGGGGAAATCCTGCGGTTGAAAACCCAGTGCGAGGCCTTGCTTTTTCTGGACCAAGAGCCCGAGTCGCTGTTGAAAAGCGCCCTCGAAGCCGCGCGATTGAGCCGGGACCAGGCGGCAGCGCTGCTGCCAAAATTGGGTGGCTGACCACCTTTGATCACCTCCACTTCAGGCCGCCCATCGGGTACATCCTCGGTACGGCATTTCCGGCGTATCGAACAGGCGCACCGGCTCCTTGTGAAGGTGAGGCGACATCTTCTTCCAACCGTTTCCGCAGATCTGCCAGCAATCCGGCCCGGAACTCCAGGAAACGAATTTCCCGTTCGGTGAAAAGCGGGGGGTAATCTCCCTCCACGATGACCGTAGCCTCGGGCACGATGCCGCGAAGCGATTGCATGGGAAAGATCCGAAGACCAAACGGGTCCACCAGGGCCCAAGGCGATTGGCTGAAAGGCCCCACCTGGGCGAAGGCCAAGGAGGACAGGAGCGCTGGGATCAGGTATCGGAATTTCATCGGGGACTGTTGATGGGTGGGCGAACTTGCAAAGAGGTTCCGCTACCTTGGAACAATGAAGATCGCGATCCTGGGCCCAACGGCTTCCGGCAAGTCCACCCTTGCGGTAGCTGTGGCGCGCCGTGTCGGAGGAATGGTCATCAATGGCGATCCATTTCAGGCCATCGCAGGGTTGGCCATCGGCACAGGCCAGCCCTCGGAAGCAGAACAGGGCGGGGTTCCCCATATAGGCTACGGCCTGCTCCAGCCGTCTTCCCGGCCCAACCCCGCGCTGTTCGGGGAACAGGTGCGGAGGTGGCTGGCGAAGGTGGAAAATCCAGTCCTGGTCACGGGATCTGGGCTCTATCTGCGGGGCATCTGGGAGCAGCTCACAGATCTTCCACGGGTGCCTGAAGCCACGGTGGCCAAAGCGCGCCGTTGGTCCGAGGTGCTCGGCACACCGCGCCTTCATCGGGTGCTCATGGGGCTGGATCCCAAGCGTGCGGCAGAACTCCATCCCAATGATGCATCGCGGGTGCTGAGGGCGTTGGCGCTTCATCTGGCGACGGGGCAAAAGGCTTCGGAATTGCTCACGGGTGTTTGCTCCGGTATTCCCGCGGGCTGGCGGGCCCTGGTCGTGCTTTCCACCCGGGAGATGCAGCGCAAACGCGTGGAGATGCGTGTGGCGGAGCAATTGAAAGCGGGCTGGCAGGATGAAGTGAGGAGCCTGCTGGCGGCCGGACACCGTGGCGACCTTGAGGCCCTGAGGCCTTTGGGCTATATGGGTTTGGTTGAGATGGCGGAAGGTTCACCCGATTCGGCAATCGAAGGAATCATTCAGGAGACCCAAGCCTTTGCCAAGCGCCAGGCCACCTGGTTCCGCAACCAGTTGCCGGACGCCCCCCATTGGGACCCAGATGTGGAACCACTGGATGCGGCTTTTGAAAAGTTGGGGCTCTCGTGAAATCAGTGCGCATCTATAGCGGCCCTACCTCCCTGGACTTGCGGCGCGGCGAAGATTGGGCCGGGATTGGCCTTGCCTCAGAGGACGGGCTGAATCGCTTGAGAGTGGATTTGTTGGAAGCTTTGGACCTTCTTTTCATCGAGTTGCGCTGGTCTGGTGTGCGGCGGATCTGCTTGAGCGATGCAGGCTGGATGCAGGGCCGTGGGCGCAATTTTTGCGCGGGGGCGGATCTCCATGAGGTTTCCAAGCTGCAGGCGTCCACCGCTGATGCCTTTGCCCGGCGGGGCCAGCGGGTGATGGAACACCTGCTGTGGCCCGGCTGGCGTAGCCTCACGCTCATCAGCGGCGCCGCCATGGGTGGGGGATGCGATCTTGCTTTGTCCGGCCAGGAACGCTGGGGGATCGAGGTTGGCACAGCTTCAAAGGGGGTGTTGAAGCTGGCTCATCCTGCTGCGCTGCATGGCATCCTCACGGGTTTTGGAGGCACGGTGCGGTTGGTGGAAATATTGGGAGATGCCGGTGCGGATCGCCTTTTCCAGGGCCTGGAACGTTGGAATGCGACGCAAGCCATGGAGGCTGGCGCGATTCAACGAAGCCTCAAGCCAGAGGATGCGCGGGCTTCGGTGGAGACCTTCCTGAAGGCGATCTCCGTTACCTCTGCGCGATAGCCATTGTTGGTTCCCAGGGTGGTCTCCCGGTTGCATGAATAGCCTGAAGGTGCTCGTATGGGCCTGTAGATCTCCTGGAGATGCCATGCAAAAAGCTATGCCCATCCTTTTGTTCACCGCCGCCAGCATCCTGTCAGCTCAGAACCATGACGGGCCGGTCTCCAGCCGCTTCGGGCTGAATATCCAGATGATGCTCCCCACAGACACAGCCGGGAGCCTCTATAAGACCGGCTACAACATCGGCATCCCGTTCTATTTCCGCCAAGGAGAGGATGTGGAAGGCCGCTTGCGCGTGGAGATCGGCCATTTCGATGGAAAGAACCGCACTGTTTATGGCGAAGTCCAATCCATCAGCGCAGATACCCGCTATGTCGGCTATGACTGGCTGATCAAGATGGGGCCATCGCGGAATCCGGGGGTGGATTTCCTCGTTGGGGTTGGTGGAGCGCATTGGTATCAGAGCATTTCACATACCTACGCCCCTGGTTCCGACGTCATCTATGTGGACGATGGATATGGAGAAAAACTGGCTTTTGTCCTGTCCTTGGGATTTCTCTTCCATATCAACAGCCACGTTGGGATCGAGGCTAAGCAAATGCTGACCTCGTTGCCGAATTCTCGGCGCGATTTCCATGATGCCGATCTGAGCCATACATCCTTGGGTGTGGCATTCCGGTTCTGAGGACACACTCTTAGGCTTCCCTCGTCCCTTATACTCAATCTTTTCGGATTCCTGTTTGAACACTGAACTTCAGACATTCGGTTCGTACCGCCTGCTCGAGCGGCTAGGCGAAGGGGCCATGGGGACCGTATGGCGGGCCTTGGACCTGCGCTTGGAACGCGAGGTCGCCCTGAAGATCCTCCGCAATGCGGACGAGGTCAGGCATCGTGCGCTCCTGCATGAAGCCAAGATGGCCTGCCAGCTTAATCATCCGAACATCGCGCACATCTATGAAGCGGGCGAGGTGGAAGGTACTCCCTTCATCGCGATGGAACTGGCCATCGGCCGGACCCTGAGCCATTTCGGAGGGAAACAGGCGGAAGGAGCCTGGCTTAGGAGCATCGCGATGCAGGCTGCGGCCGCGCTGCACTACGCCCATCAAAAAGGCCTTGTTCATCGCGACATCAAACCCGACAACCTGGTTCTGAATTCCGAAGGGGTCTTGAAGATCCTGGATTTCGGCATCGCGCAGCATCAGACATCAACTCCAGTAAATGGCCCCACAGGCCATCACGCCACGCTCATCGAACGCACGGCACCGGGCTATAGCCAGGGCACACCGGCCTACATGAGCCCCGAGCAGGCCAACGGCTGGGCGGTGGGGCCCTCCAGCGACCAGTTTTCCTTGGGTGTGGTGCTCCATGAGCTGGCCACTGGCGCGCATCCCTTCATCAAGGCGTCTCTGGTGGAGACGCTCTTCGCCGTTGTGAAGGATCAACCGGAGCCCTTGCGCGCCACTCGGCCCGATCTGCCTCTGAATCTTGGTTTGGTGATTGAGCGGATGATGGCGAAAGCGCCTGAAGATCGTTTTCCAACGCTTCAAGCGGTGGTGGAGGCCTTGCAGGAAGGTCAGGCCACCCAGATGACGCCTTTCCTTTCTGGGGTGCCCACGGAGCAGATGCGCACGGCTGGAGTTCCCATCATCGGCAAGTCCCGGCGCCTTTGGCCCATCGCATCCGCTGCCGCTGTGGTGCTTGCGGCGGTCGGAGGCTACGCATGGTGGCGGTCCCGCATACCCGAAAGCGGTCTTGGAATGGCGCGGTTGGCCTCTACGACGGATTTCGCGAAGGGCCGCCGCATCGTGGCGATCCTGCCGGTGGAAATGCTCACGGGCGATGAATCCCAGGCTTGGCTCAGCAGCAGTTTTGCCGACGCCATGGCCTCGGGCCTTGTGGCGCGGGAAGACATTCTGGTGGTGGACCGGTTGCGGGTCACCGAGGCCATGCATCAGCTTGGCGAGATTCCAGGGAAACCACTCCGCTCCTTCGGCCAGCTGGCCAAAGTGCTGAATGCCGAGTGGGTGGTGCAGGGGACTTATCAAGGTGTGGAAGGCCGGGTGCGCATGGGCATCCGCATTCTCGACAGCGCCACCGGCACGGTGCTGAAGCAGTTTTCTGTGGAGAGATCCGAGGCCAAACTGCTCGATATCGAGGACGAACTGCAACGCCGCCTGCCCAAGGAAATGGGGCTCAGCAGCGACGATGGCGGCATCCGGTACCGGGCCAAGAATCCCCGCACGCGGGAACTCTTCATCAAAGGCAATTCCCTGTTCACCAAAGGTGGGATCGACTCCCTGCTGCTGGCCAAATCCACGCTTCAACAGGCTTTGGACCTGGAGCCGGACTACGCGCCTGCCCACGCCGCCATGGCCTGGACCATTTCGGAATTGGGCAGCGCCAGGTCCCTTAACCAAGGCAAATTCGACGAGGCCCAGGTCCTGTTCACGGATGCAAAAGCCCATGCGGACAAGGCCATCCAGCTGGATCCCCACAACGAGATGGCCTTTCGCGCGCTCTCCGCCATCAGACTGCGCCGCGGGGATGTGGATGGCGCCAGCAAGGCCGCCCTGGAAGCCATTCGCATGGACCCAGGCGACACACGGGCCTATAACGTTCTGGCGGATGTTTTCGCGGGGTTGGATGGCGAGGAAAACCATCTTGTCGCCCGCCGCTATTTCGAAAAAGCTCTGGGCCTTGATCCTGACAACCCGCAG
Source organism: Holophagaceae bacterium (assembly GCA_016722505.1). GTDB lineage: Bacteria > Acidobacteriota > Holophagae > Holophagales > Holophagaceae > JANXPB01. The sequence goes on along the minus strand of JADKJH010000001.1, from coordinate 60,881 downwards.
GCCCATTACCGCTATGCCGTGCTCTTGCAAAATGATGGAGAGTTGGAGGCAGGGTTGAGCCATGCGGACCGGTCCATTGTGCTGAACCCTTCGAAGGAATTCGCCTACGTCACTGCCGCGGATTCTCTTCTGTGGATGGGCCGGGAAGCCGAGGCGGAAGCTCGCATCGCCAGGGGCCTGAAGGAGGCTCCAGGTTCCACGGTATTGAAAAGCCTGGATGCCTATTGCGCCTATGAGCGCGGCGATGCGGCGACTGTGGATCAAGATGTTGCGGAACTAGCCTCTGCCTGGCCTCCGGACCATTCCAACCAGGTGCTGCTGCAAGGCCTTGTGAAAGCCGTCTCCAAGGATGCCCAAGGCACTCTTGCGATTTACGGACCCTTCCTTAAGCGCTGCCAAGCGGTGGATTGGAGCACCCGCCGCCACAACGAGAAACGCGTGACATCGTTGAATCTGTACTTCATGGCTCGGACCCTGGCGAAACTCGGGTTGAAAACCGAAGCCAAACCGCTGGTGGAATTCGCAGATCGCCTCCACACCGGCAAGCGCAAGGTTGCGGGCAGGGATCCAGCCTTCAAATAGGGTTTCTCGCGTCCGCGATGAGGGCCTCGATGCGGGTGCGGACCTCCTGCATGAGATCCTCCCTATTGGTGTAGGAAGCCGTATCCACGGGTTCGCCAAAACTCACCACGTAGCGGCCGGGGCGCACGAAAATCGTGCCTCTTGGCAGTGTCTGAAAGCCGCCCACGGTGGCCAAAGGCACGATGGGCACCCCTGCATCCATGGCCAACTGGAAGCCTCCTTTCTTGAAGGGCAGCAATTCGCCAGTGTGGGTGCGGGTGCCCTCCACGAAAATCACGACATTGCGGCCGCGTCGGATCTTGTTGGCCGCTTCCTGAATGCTTTGAATCGCGCGATCGCGTTTTCCGCGATCAATCCAGATCACGCCAGCGCACATGGCCGCCCAGCCCACGAAGGGAATGAGCTTGACTTCCTTTTTCGCGATGTAGACCGCAGGCACCGGAATGGCGCTGATCAGGAGCGGTGGGTCCATCTGGCTTTCATGATTGCTCATGAAAATCACTGGCTGGCGCGTACTGCGGATGTCTTCAGGCAGGGCCTCCCAGCCTCTTCGATCCAGCGTGATGCCCGAGACCCAGAACATCTGCCTGGCCCAAAGCGGTCCGATGGTGAAAAAGGCTTTGCGCGGCCCTAGAAATGGCACAGCAAGCAGAATTCCTAGCACGGTGAGGGGCACCGTGAGCAGAGTCCATGCAAAGGTGAAACAGCCCCAAAAAAAAGTCTGCCGCCAATTCCGCATCAAGGAGCTAGCCGCGGTACTGCGGTCGGCATCGTGTCGTGCGATCCAGGCTGCGAGTGCGGGTTCCCCCTGACAGCATCGGTGTCTTGGATGGACCAACGGTTGGTGCAGCCCTCGCTTTCCACCACCTGGCCGCTGCGTTTCAACCGAAGATCGTGCTGCACGTCCTGCATGGTTGTGAACAAAGCCTCTTGGATGCCCAGGCGGTTCATGTCTTCCCGAGTGAACCAGGCCACGCCGCTGGCGTCCTTGCGCGCTTCATGGTCCGCCAGAATTTTTTCTGTGATGCACAAAGGGAGACTCCACTGTCCATTGAAACGCAATGCAGGCAGACGGAACAAGGCTGTGCCCTGGCTGAGGTGCACCTTCCATTGGTTGTCCCCAAACGAATGTGGTAGATTATTTATTCAGGGCGAGCAAAATTTTTTACAAGACTGGACTTTCCGCAAAATTGCTTGATCCGGGCTGCCATCCTTGAATGCGATAGGGGGGCGGCGCCTTTTTTTCTTGAATTTCAGGAGGGATTCCCGTGGATCCCGAGAAGGTCGAAAAGCTGGTCACCGAGGTCGTGCGGGAGGTACTCTCCCGGCGCGGCAACGGGAAGCGCATCGCCATCGGCTCTGACCATGGGGGCTTCGAACTGAAGGAACGGTTGCGTGCCTTGCTGGAAGGGAAGGGCTATGTGGTTTTGGACGTGGGCTGCCATGGGAAGGAAGCCTGCGATTACCCGGATTTCGCCAAAGCCGTGGCCCAGGCGGTCCTGCGGGGCGATTGCGCCCAGGGGATCATGATCGATGGAGCAGGCATCGGTTCATCCATGGTCTGCAACCGTTTTCCCAAAATCCGCGCAGCCCTTTGCTACGACATGAAGTCGATTCTGAATTCCCGGCAGCACAACGATGCGAATGTGCTCACTTTGGGAGCGACAGCCAATCCTCCAGAGGTCGTGGATGCGATGGTCCTGTCCTGGCTGGCCACGCCTTTCGAGGGCGGACGACACCAGAAACGGGTGGACAAGATCGAACGGGACGTCTGATATCGTGGGATTGACAGCCTAGGCGGAGTTGGAATGGACGAAAAAAAACTAGTGGATCTGATCACCCAGGAAGTGCTGAAGGCCATCGGAAACAAAGGCACAGGGCAATCCTCCGCGGCTCAACCAGTCCCGCCCCGGGTGGGATCGACACGGAACTGGCGGGCATGATCGACCACACCCTGCTCAAGCCGGAGGCAATGGCCGACGAGGTGGAACGACTCTGCAAGGAAGCTCGCCAGTATGGGTTCTTCTCCGTGTGCGTCACCTCCTCCTGGGTGTCCCGCTGCCGGGATCTGCTCCGGGGCTCTCGCGTCAAGGTCTGCTGCGTCGTGGGGTTCCCTTTGGGGGCCATGGATTTCCGCTCCAAGGCCTACGAAACCCGGGAAGCCATCGCCAATGGGGCCGACGAGATCGACATGGTGATCAATATCGGGGCGTTGAAGTCCGGCGATCTGCTTCTGGTGGAAAAGGATGTCCGGGCCGTGGTCCAGGCCGCGCGGGACAAGGTCACGAAGGTGATTCTTGAGACAGGCCTTCTCACCGACGAAGAAAAGGTGACCGCTTGCCAGATCTGCAAGAAGGCTGGCGCGACCTTCGTGAAAACCTCCACGGGCTTTGTGAAAAGCAGCATCGCCACCGAAGCCGATATCGCGCTCATGCGGAAGACGGTCGGCCCCAGAATGGGTGTGAAAGCCTCCGGCGGTGTGCGTTCCATGGCGGATGCGAAGAAGATGATTGCCGCGGGCGCAACGCGCATCGGGACGAGTTCAGGGATTGCCATCGTCACTGGTGGCGAAGGGAAGGGGTACTGACATGAGCGATGACAAGCTGACTCTCAGGGCCTACGTCTTCATCGATTCCCTCCAGCCGCAGCTCGCGGCCTTCGTGGGCCTCGGTTCCCGGGGCTTCCCGCCCCTCAAGGAGCAGGCCTCCATCTACATCGAAGTCGCCCCCGGAATCGCCATCAACAAAATGACGGACGTGGCACTGAAGGCCGCCAAGGTGCAACCCGCGGCCCAGGTGGTGGAACGTACCTTCGGCATGCTGGAAGTCCACGCCTTCGACAAGGGGGAGGTACGCACCGCCGGCGAGGCCGCCATCGGGAATTTCGGACTCACCGAGAAGGACCGCCTGACACCCTACGTGGCCACCTGCGAAGTCATCCGCTCCGTGGAACCCATGCATGCGCAGATCATCAACCGCAATCGCTACGGCCACATGATCCTTCCCGGCCAATCCCTGTTCCTTTTTGAATGCGACCCCGCAGCTTATGCCGTGCTGGCTGCCAACGAGGCCGAGAAGGCCGCCGACGTCTTCCTCATCGATCTCAAGCCCTATGGCGCCGTAGGGCGCCTGATGATGGCCGGCAGCGAATCCGAGATCGACAGCGCCATGCAAGCCGCCATCAATGCGATCAATTCCATCGAAGGCCGTCCCTACCGCACCAAGGCCTGAGTATCTAAAAATTTTCGTGGCGCATCGCCACCCAACCTCCAAGGGAGAAACCAATGAGTGAAGCGCTCGGCATGATCGAAACCAAGGGTTTTGTGGCCATGACGGAAGCCTGCGACGCCATGATGAAGGCGGCCCGGGTCCAACTGGTCGGCTACGAGAAAATCGGCGGCGGCTATGTCACCGCCATCATCCGCGGCGATGTGGCGGCTGTGAAGGCCGCGGTGGAAGCCGGTTCCCTGGCCGCGCAGAAGGTCGGTGAGATTGTCTCCGTGCATGTCATTCCGCGTCCCCACGAGAACGTGGACTCCGTCCTTCCCCTGGGCCGCCCGAACGCGACCACTTAAGCCTTTAGTTTCTCTGGAGTCCAGCCATGTTGATCGCCAAGGTGGTGGGCGATGTCGTCGCGAGCCAGAAGGTGAGCGGCATCGTCGGCCACAAGTTGCTGCTGATCCAGCCAGTGGATATGAAAGGCGCCGCCAAGGGCAATCCGCTCGTGGCTTCGGATGCGGTGGGTGCCGGATCTTCCGAATGGGTGATTGTCTGCCAGGGTAGTTCCGCCCGGATGACGCCCGTGAGCGAAGGCCGCCCCGTCGATGCTGTCGTCATCGGGATCGTGGATGCCATCCAGTTCGACGGCGAGGAAGTTTACAAGAAATCCTGAACGCGTGCGTGTGGTGAGGCTCAGTTATGGAAATCGATCGAGCCCTGGTCTCGAGAATTGCTGAACGCGTCCTCCGCGAGTTGGAGGGGGCCGAAGTGGCTGCGTCCGGGGCGCAGATGGGCTGCTTCCCCGATGTCAGCTCGGCCATCCATGCCGCGGAGAAAGCCTTCCAGGCCTACCGGTCCATCGGCCTGGAGCGCCGGATGGAGATCATCCAGCGCCTTCGGGAAGGTCTCCGGCTCCGCGTGCAGGAACTGGCGAGCATCGCGGTCCAGGAGACCGGAATGGGCCGTCATGAGGACAAGATCAAGAAAAACCTGCTGGTCATCAACAAGACTCCCGGCCCTGAAATCCTCCGGGCGGAGGCCGTCTCCGGCCAGCACGGGCTCTGTCTCGAGGAATTGGCTCCGTGGGGCGTGATCGGCGCCATCACGCCCTCCACCAACCCATCCGAATCCGTCATCAACAATGGGATCGGCATGATCTCCGGCGGCAATGCGGTGGTCTTCAACGCGCACCCATCCGCCAAGCGCACCACGGCCTTCACCATCGATCTCATAAATCGCTTGCTGGTGGCCGAAGGGGCCCCCGCCAATCTTCTTTGCTGTATTTCGGAACCCACGATCGAATCCGCCAATGAGCTGATGCGCGCGCCGGGCATCCGGTTGGTGGTGGTGACCGGTGGGCCGGCGGTGGTGAAGGCCGCCTTCGCTTCGGGGAAAAAGGTGATCGCCGCGGGACCGGGCAATCCGCCCGTGGTGGTGGATGAGACCGCGGATCTGGAACAGGCAGGCCGCGGCATCGTCGCAGGCGCTTCGTTTGACAACAACATCGTCTGCGTCTGCGAAAAGGAAGTGATCGCGGTGGAGGCCATCGCAGATCGCTTGAAGGCGGCCATTGTTGCCGCAGGGGCCTATGAGCTGCGTGGAACTGAAATCGCGACGGTGGCGAAACTGGTCGTGGACGGTTGGCACCCGAACAAGGATTTCGTCGGCAAGGACGCGAGCGTCATCCTCCGCGCGGCAGGGATCTCCTTCACGGGCGACCCCCGCCTGATCTTCGCCGACGTGCCCTTCGACCACCCTTTCATCCAGGCTGAACTGCTCATGCCCTTGATCGGATTCACCCGGGCCCGGGATGTCCACGAAGCCATCGAACTCGCAGTGAAGGCCGAGCATGGCTTCCGGCACACCGCGAGCATGTACTCCAAGAACATCGACCACCTCGACGAGATGGCCCGCGCCGTGAATTGCTCGATCTTCGTCAAGAACGGAGCCAACTTCAACGGCCTCGGCTTCGAAGGGCCTGGCTCCACTTCCTTCACCATCGCATCTCCCACGGGTGAAGGGATGACCAACGCCATCCATTTCACAAGACGCCGGCGCTGCGTCCTCAAGGACCACTTTCGAATTGTTTGATCTTCCGCGACTGACTGGATCCTTCCATGGCCAAACCCAAAACGAACCCGGTCCCGACCCTCGGCATCATTGAGTTGTCCAGCATCGCCAAGGGGCTGATGGTCACGGACCTCATGCTCAAGAAGGCAGAAGTGCGCCTGCTCCGGGCAGGGCCCGTGGGCTCTGGAAAATTCATGATCCAGGTCACCGGGAAGGAGGCTGATCTTTTGGAGGCCGTGGAAGAGGGACGAGACAAGGCCGATCCCTGCCTCGTAAGTTGGACCTTCATTCCGAATCTGCATGGGCAGGTTCTTGCGGCCCTCCAGGGCAAACGGAGCACGACCATCCCCACGGACGCGCTGGGCATCGTCGAGGCCCAGGCCCTGGCCGCTCTGATCCAGGCTGCGGACAAAGCTGTCAAGACCACCGCGGTGCGGCTGCTGGAAATCACCTTCGACCTGGACATGGGCGGAAAGGGCTACTTCACGCTCACCGGTGATTTGGCGGAGGTTGAGGCCGCCATCGCCACTGCGGAAGCTCTACTCCGAAAAGAAGGCGCATTCATCCAAAGCGAGATCCTGGCGCGCCCCCATGAGCGCATCCAGACTCTCGTGCACGAAGGTCTGGAGAGCCTATGCTTCTCGCGCGAGTGAAGGGCCTAGTGGTCGCTACGCAGAAACTCGAGTCCCTGGATGGTCTCAAGCTTCGGATGATCCAGCCCGTGGATGGATCCGACCGGGTTCTGGGAGATCCCCTGGCGGCCGTGGACCTGGTGGCATCCCGTGATGGCGACCTCGTGATGTACATTGATGCGCGAGAAGCCCCCAAGGCCCTTCCCAATGCCTACGGACCCATTGATGCCTGCATCGTTGGACTTGTGGATTCGGCCGTCTGAGCTCAATTTTTAGAGGATCAAGCCACGAAGGGACACGAATGGACACGAACCACATGAAGGTTTTTTATTGGTGTCCCTTCGTGCGGCTTCGTGGCTGCTTTAATTCAACCTTTTAGTATCTAGGCAAGCTCAAGGAGAACCCCCATGTTCATCGCCGAAGTGCTTGCCCCGGTGGTCGCCACTGAAAAGCATGCCTTTTTCGCGGGGCGGAAACTCCTATTGGTGCGCGAAATTCTGGAGGACGGCCGTCCCGGTGATCGCACCATGGTGGCCCTTGATGGAGTCCAGGCCGGCCCCGGAGATCGGGTGCTCGTGGCCCGGAACGGCGGCGCGGTGGACGATGTGATCGGGCAGAAGGACTGCCCCGCCAACGTCATCATCATCGCCCACGTGGATACCGTCGAACGTTGCGACCCATAGCGGGCGCAATCTTAGGCGTCTTGAAGAATTCAGATTGATTATAAAGCGAAAATAAAACGAAATATATTCGATGTACCCCACCCACACCTACGAACCTCGCTGTTCTGACCAGACGATCTTGCGCCGCTGCGTCTCGCGGTACTGGCCCCGTGTCCGCGACACCTGCGAAGCCCACGGCAGGCCGCTCCCGTCGTTCGTGAACCGCGAATTCGATACGTACCTCCGCAGCGGGGATTTGAAGGAAGGCTTCGCCCGCGCCCACTGCGCCACCTGTGGCCACGACCGTCTGGTGCCCTTCTCTTGCAAGGGGCGTGGGTTCTGTCCTTCGTGTGGTGGCCGGAGAATGCATGAGGGCGCCACATGGTTGTGCGAGCGTGTGCTACCTGCGGTGCCGCTGCGGCATGAACGCCCACCTGGTGAAGCCCCTGGGTCTCGCGGAGTTGAGGGAGGCGATCCGAGCCTGGGCGGAGAAGGGGTAGGCCGGCGCGGTGCGGAACCCACGTCGTACCTGGATTCCGTGACCAAGATTCCAACTGCAGGCTGGAAGGTCCGGACGGCCACCCCTATAATCGAAGGTTGGGGAAAATTCAGATGATCCGATGGGTTCAGGGTTCCTTGCTGGGGCTGGTATGCCTGCTGCCGGGTTGCGGCGGTGGTGGCGGGGACAAGGCCCCAGCACCGAAGTTTCAGGTCGGCATCACCCCGAGTACTGTCTCGCTGGTCGCGGGAGGCTTCGCCCAGTTCAACGGCACTTCGTCGGACGGTGCGCTCCTGAACTGGAGATTGTTGGAGCCGAACAGCGGCGATTTCTACGTCTACCCTTACTCGAACCTCACGAACTACAGCGCGCCGGGGATCTCCGGAACCTATAGACTCCAGGCGACCCATCCCCAGGACCCCAACAGCACCGCCACGGTCACGATCACCGTCCGCGCGAGCGGTGGGATTTGGGGAAACGCGCGAATCGTGGATCCCTTCCGGCACGGTTACACGGATGTCTGGTACACCCATGCGGGCCCCACCCTGACGGTGCTGGCCAACGGCACCTGCCTGATCACCGGTGGCGCCGATTCTGGCATTGCCTATAACACCGCCCTACTCCTGGACCTCTCCTCCGGCGACCGGTTGGGGGTGTTCACCGCAACGGGTCCGATGAGTAAAGGCCGGATGGGACACACCGCGACCCTCCTGAAGGATGGGCGCGTCTTGCTGCTCGGCGGCGTTGAACAATCCCGGGAGACCCCCCTCAACTCGGCGGAGGTCTACAACCCCTCCACCAAGGCGTTCACCCGCCTTCCGGATATGGGCACCCGCCGGGCAGGCCACCAGGCCACCCTGCTCGCCGACGGCAAAGTCCTCGTGACCGGCGGGGTCACGACCGCTGACTGGCCTGGCACCTCCTTCCAACCTCCCACCCCGATGGCCGAGCTCTTCGACCCTGCCCTGAACGGTGGAGCGGGAGGCTTTGTAGCAGTCGCTCCCATGGGGGTTCCGCGTTATGGCCACACAGCCACAGCGATGACTGATGGCCGAGTCCTCATCACAGGCGGCGTTACAGGCCGCGACATGAGGTCGGATCTCACGGCGAGCATGGAGATTTGGGATCCGGTCAGCCGGGTGTTCCAACCGCTCTCCACCAGCCTCGGACAGCCCAGAGCCCGGCACAGTGCGGTGCTCCTCCCCTCGGGCAAGGTGCTTGTCGCTGGGGGGTACACCTCCGATGCCAACACCATCATCAAGGGCCTTACCGAAGCCTGGCTCTTCGACCCCGCCGGGGGACAGTTCACCCCCACCGGATCGCTTCAGCACCCGAAGTTCTCCTTCGGAATGGTGGTGCTGCTGAACGGCACCGTGCTCGCCCTCCCCGGAGCCGGCGGATACGGAATCGGCGCGGCGGAGGTCTACACCCCCGCCACGGGGGCATTCAGCCTCCAAGGCTTTCCAGCCTCCTACCACCAGACCCAGCGGACCACGGGACTGCTCCCGGATGGCCGGGTCGTGGTCACCGCCATGGAAAGCAACATCGTGTACAGCCGTGTCGGGGTTTACTACCCCTAGCCCTCGAGCCCCTGAAGGGGCCGACTCCGCCTTCCGGTTCAAGTGGCGGAGTCAGTCCTCGAAGTGCTCCCGCTGCTCCGGAGTGCGCCAGGGGAAGGCTATACACCCTCAGAACGACGCCATAAACGCTCCACTCCATTTGGAAGCTACCTGCACATCACCCGAGAACGGGATCGAAACGGTGAACGTGGTCCCTTTTCCCATCTGGCTTTCCACCGTGATGCGGCCTTGATGCTGCTGTGCACTCTTTGGATGGTGTGAACAACGAGGGCCACCCCCTCCACGGCACGCGGCGGTAGGGCCGACTCCACGGGCATCAATCCCCGGCTTCATCGGCGGCTCTTGTACCTAAAAATCCGCCCGCAGGATTCTGCGGGCGGTTGCGGTGCGGGTGCGGACCAGGTGTTGCGCGTCAGGGAATCGGAACCCAGAGCACGGCGTGGCGTTGGCCGTCTGCGGTGCTCATGACACCGGCGATGTTGCCCTGCGCATCAACGGAGAAGGCCTGTGAGCCTACGAAACCGGCGGGCAGGAAGGCATTGAGATCAATGGAATTCAGCGAGCCGTCCCAAACGATGGCGTGGTTATAGGCGGGTGTGCCGATGGCCGTCTGGTCTCCCGCGTAGCCCACGATGGTCTGACCGTTCACGGCCGTGGCGTAGCTGTGGGAGAAGGAGGTCGTGGGGTTGTTGATGGGGTAGGGATGGATGGTCGTCGCGCTTGCGACAGTGCCGGTCCACACAGTGGCGTAGTTGAAGCGGGCGTCATGGCTGCCCTTGGCGGCTTCGGACCGGACGCGCACATCATAGCCGGCCCAGCCCACCTGTCGGATTCCGTCGGTCCCGTTGGCCTGCGAAGCCGCGGCATTCTTGGGATGGATGACGAGCAGGGACTTATCGCTGCCCGTCCAAAGTGCCGCATTAATGCCGCCTCTGAACACGTAGCCCACTTGTTGGCCGCCGCCAACGCCCAGGGCCTGGGCGCCGTTGCCGCCGTCTCCTAGATCAACCGCGGTTCCTGTGGCGGCGTCCCATACGATGGCGCGAGTGGGACCTATGGTGGTGCCATCTTTGATGTAGGGATTGGCAAAACCGACGATCTGCACGCCGTCTGTCTTAACGGCCTGGGAGGAGGAGCTTGCGAAGGGAAGGCTCAATATCGTGGCGCTTTCTGGGGTGTCGCGCCATGCCATGGCGGCAGAGCGGTTGCCCGTCACTGAACCAGCTCCCCAGCCGACTTGCAAGTTGACTGCGGACCCGGTGATGGTCGAGCGGCCGGTGAGGCCAAGGGCGGGATTATCCAGCAGCGCTGGGTGAAGATCCACAAGACCGCTATTCGTCCACAGGGCGGCCCGGCCGGAGAAGGCCAAAGGCGAGGTGGACGTCAAGCCGGCGGCCATTCCATTGGTGGCGGCATTGGCCACGCCATAACCCGCTGGGGTGAGATCAATGGCTGTGTAGGTGCCTTGGGCGGCGGCTGGGGACGCAACAAGAAGGGCGAATCCGAGGCTGGTGGCTATGGAAGCGGTCCTGGTGGCGAGGCGGCTGAACGCGGAGGTTGAAGTCCTCTGCAAATGCTTGGTTTCGTGATGCATGGAATTGGCTCCTTGATGTGTGTGGTTTATGAACTAGATCCAACGAAATCGGGAAAGCCTGCGGCCTAGGAGGTGTTGTGCATCAGACCCTCTCCTTGAATTGGCCTCCGGGCAGGTTGACGGAACAGGAATTGTTTCAATGGGGAGACAGATTTTTCTGCCTGCCTCGTCGCATGAATGAGCTGCTTTCCCTTGGCTTCCTGGACGCCCCCAGGACTTGAAGGGCACCAAACATCAGCTAAATCCAGGAGACTGGGTAGAAGGTCCCCGGGCGCTCCGAACGAGCCGTTTTTCCCCCTGGGAACACTACACGCTTTCAATCGCAGGTCCCCTCTGAAGAGAACTCGGCAACCGATTGTGGTGATCAGGACTTCGGTGCGGGGCATGGCGGTTCCTGGAAGGGGCAGGGCGGATGGGTCCGGTATCTCGCGCCCAGGGGGAATGAAATGTGTTTAAACACATACTGGATTGAATACCCGGCCCGCTCTAGATCCGGTTCGAAAATGACCACCCAACCGGTCCACCCATCCGGTCTACCCATTCGCCATGTTTGGGGCATTCTCCCAACCTGGACAGCCCGGTTAGAACCCTTTCGGGGTGGTCCGCTCACATGAGGCGCGGTAATGCTTCCTAGGCGACCCGATTCCGGCCGGCGTTTTGGCTCGATAGAGGGCAGCGTCGGCCTCCAAGACCAACGAGCCCATGGCCATTCCTTCAGCGGGAAGGCAGGCGGCCACTCCGAGGCTGATGGTGACAAAAGGTCCCGTCGGAGAGGCCGGGTGGGGGATCGCCAGCGCTTCACACGTGTGCCGGAGCATCTCGGCGAAAGCCAGGGTCGTAAGACGGTCGGCTCCGGGCACGAGGATGACAAACTCCTCACCTCCGTACCGTGCCGCGAGGTCTCCCGCGCGGCTGACCGAGTGGAGAAAAACGCCGGCAATCGCCTTGAGGCAACGGTCCCCCTCAGGGTGCCCGAGGGCATCGTTGTAGGCCTTGAAGGAGTCCACATCAACCATCACAAGGGCGATGGAGGTTTTGAACCGTCGGGCGCGCCGCCACTCTTCGTCTAGCGCCTCGTCGAAGCGCCGCCTGTTTGCTAGGCCCGTCAGGGCATCCAGGAACGAGAGCTGGGAAAGATGCTCGTTGACACGCCGCAACTCCTCGGTCTTCTCCTTGACGAGCCGCTCCATCTCGGCGTGCCGGAGCCTGAGCTGGACAGTCCTGAGCCGGTAGACAGTTCCCACGGCAACCAGAACTATTGTGAGTGCGAGGCCCAGGAACCATGGCGTCTGGTAGAAGAATGGCTGGATGATGACAGCGAGCGTAGTGGGTGCTTCGCGCCATGACTTTCCGTCGGCCGATGCAGCCACCCGGAAGCGGAAACTGCCATGGGGAAGGCTGGGAAAGAACGCTTCACGCCGGCTTCCCGCGTACACCCACTCGCCTGGGAGGCCATCCATCCGGTAACGGAATTGGACCCGCTCCGCGTCAAGCAGCGTCATTGCCGTGTAGCGGATTGAGAGGGGCCCTGATCCAGGGGGAAGGAGTATGGCCGAGCTGGAGGGCTGGTCAACTCCATTCACGGTGACGTCCTCGACTCTGACGGCGGGAGCAGGGCCTGGCAGCGGGAGATTCGATGGGTCGACGACAACCAGTCCCTTGTAGGTGGGGAACCACAATCGTCCTCGGGAATCAATGGCGCCCGAAGGAAGTTGGCCGCCCGAGAAAGTGATGCTCCGGAGCGCCTCCGCGGGGCCGTAACCAACTGAAACTACTTTCGCGAGGCGGCCCTCTGCGAAGGCATCAAGCTCTGACCTTGGGGTGCGGAAAAACCCTCGGTTGCAGGTCATCCAGAAGTTGCCTGCGCCGTCTTCGAGGATCGTCTGGACAATTCCGTCCCAGAGCCCGTCGGCAGGGCGGATGGAGATGATCCGGCCATTCCGGAGGCGGTTGATTCCGCCGCCGCTAGTGCCGATCCAAAGGCTTCCACGACCATCCTCGTGCAAGGCCAGGACCCTATTGGAGGAGAGACCTTCTTTCTTCGTCAGAAAGTGGAATGTCCCATCGCGGAGCTGGGCGAGCCCTTTTCCCACCGTTCCGAACCAGAGTGTTTCGTCCCGGTCTTCGAGAATGGTTACGATGGCCTCGATCGCCACTCCCTTAGCCTGCACGGAAACAAAGCCATGTCCGTCAAACCGGGCGAGGCCCCCCATCGTCCCGGCCCAGAGGGTCCCCGCTCGATCCTGGTAGAGCGCACGGACATCTAGACTCGGGAGACCCTGGTTGGTGCCATACGTGGCGAGCCGTCCTGCCTTCAGCCGAGCGACACCCGACGTGTAGGTACCGATCCAAAGAGAGCCGTCTTTGTCTTCGCAGAGGGAAGATGTCTCGTCGCTAGGCAGACCCTGCTTCTCGCGGATCGTCGTGACCCTTTCGCCCTGGATCCGGTTCACACCACCGCCCGCTGTGGCCACCCAGATTGCGCCATCCCGCGCCTGTAGGACGGATCGTGCGTTGTCATGGGAGAGTCCCTCGGGGGTGCCGAATACGACGAAGTGCCTGTTCCGCAAGCGGTTCAGACCCCCGACCCAGGTGCCAACCCAGAGGCTGCCCTCGCGGTCGGAGCAGAGGGACCAGACCTGGTCTCCCGAGAGCCCCCCCGCTGAGGAGAGGTTTGAGAAGCGACCGGCCCGCATGCGGCATAGCCCGGAGCCCCAGGTTCCGATCCAGAGCGTTCCTTGCGCGTCGAGTGCGAGCGCTGAGAGCTGGTTCGTCGGAAGACCATCGGCTACGGTATAGGCCTTGATCTTTCCATGCTGGACATGGGCGAGCCCGCCGCCTGCGGTTGCGGCCCAGACGCCTCCGTCCGGGGCGGGGCAGACTGCCCGGACCTGTTCGTTCGGGAACCCGTTTGCTGACGAAAAGGTCTCGAAACGGCCATTCGAGAACGAAACAAGTCCCCCGCCAGAGGTTCCGATCCAAAGGACGCCCTCAGAGTCGAAAGTGATGGCGCGGAGCTTATCGGTTGGCAACCCATCGGCTTTCCGATAAACCCGCGTGCGGCCCTTCTCCCAGCGGACCAAGCCATTGTCCGATGCGGCCCACACGACCCCATCCGGACCCTGACAGAACGACCAGACTGAAGCGCCGGCAGTCGTCTCTTCGGCGAAGGCGGCTTGGAATTGGCCATTCCGATAGATGGAAGCCCCGCCCGTGCGGCCGATCCAGAGATTTCCTTCGGCGTCCTCCATGAGACCCAGGATCGATCCAGAGCCCAGCTCCGGGGTGGTGCGGGAATCGAAGACTGTGAATCGGACCCCATCGAACCTGGCCAGGCCATCCATGGTCCCCACCCAGAGGTAGCCATCCCGGGTTTGCGACAGCGCTTGAACGGTGTTCTGGGGGAGGCCCTGTTCCGTCTGCCAGCGGTCATTCTTGTACTGCGTCAATACCCTTGAAGGGTCGAGGGCGTCGGCTGCCCTCGCAGGGGCTATCAACGCCAAGAGCGACAGGATGGCAAGCCTGGCGCCAATCGAGGCAGCCTTTTTCCACTTCAGGCAATGGGGAACGAACCATTGCGGCACTCGAGCTGATCTAGACATCCGATGCGTGAACGCGCCGCCGAGCGACTCAGCCTGTTGACTATCGCCACGTTCGTTATTCACGGGTCCTCGCTTTCGTCAGCGGATCTCAACACCTGCTGCGTGGATATCTTCGTCTCCCGGCACTGGATCGAAGCCGCCCTTGGTGAGGGGCGAACAGCGGATCAGGCGCCAGGTTGTCAGGATTCCACCGCGCAATGTTCCATAGCGGCGGATGCAGCCCAGGCCATAGTGGCTGCAGGATGGCGTGAACAGGCATTGGGTCGGCACGTGGGAGCTGAGGGTGATCTGGTAGGCGCGGATCATGCCCCGGCAGATCCAGGCGCTGGGTTGAAACCGCACCGGCAACAACGCCTCGATGCAGAGGAAAAAGAACAGTACGAGAAAGGGATGGTTCATCGCCCAGGTCATAGGATTCTTTCTCTGTTGTGGTCTTGAATCTGCCTCGGGAGCATCACCCATCGCGTCGTCCTGCGGCCGACATAAGGGATCGTTGTGCATTGGCCAGAAAAACGCTGGCCAATGCACAACGATCCCTAAGCCCCAGCAAGTTCTTTCTCCGCCTTGAATTTTTTTGCTTCTTCCAGGAAGGCTGGGACAAGATCTTCTTCCTTCACCTTGCGGATCAGTTCTCCATGACGGTAGATCAGTCCCTCCCCTGCGCCGCCCGCTACCCCCAGGTCCGCGTCACGGGCCTCGCCGGGGCCATTCACCACGCAGCCCATCACCGCGTAGGTGATGCCCTCATGATTGATCGCTTTCAGTCCCGCTTCGATCTCGTTGGCCACGCGGTTCAGGTCGATCTGAACGCGGCCGCAGGAGGGGCAGCTCACCATGCGGATGCCGCCTTCGCGCAGCCCAAGGGCGCGCAGCATCTCGTGGCCGACTCTGCATTCCTCCTCGCCGTCCCCCGTGAGGGAAACGCGGATGGTGTCGCCGATGCCCTCCGCCAGCAGAATGCCCATGCCGATGCTGGAGCGGATGGTGCCTCCAAAAGGTGTGCCCGCTTCGGTGATGCCCAGATGGAAGGGATAATCCACCTGCTTCGCCAGCAAGCGGTATGCCTGCACCGTGCGCACCACATCGCTGGCCTTCAGACTAATTTTTGTATTGCGGAAGCCTTCTTTTTCGAGCATCTCCAGGTGCCGCAGGGCAGACTCCACCATGGCTTCGGGCGTGGCGGTGCCGAACTTCTCCAGC
Source organism: Holophagaceae bacterium (assembly GCA_016722505.1). Taxonomy (GTDB): domain Bacteria; phylum Acidobacteriota; class Holophagae; order Holophagales; family Holophagaceae; genus JANXPB01. The sequence goes on along the minus strand of JADKJH010000001.1, from coordinate 45,242 downwards.
AGATCTTTCTCAAGGGAGCCGCCGTTCACACCGATGCGGATGGAAATGCCTTTTTCTCCGGCCTTGTCCACCACAGCGCGCACACGATCCTGGCCGCCGATATTGCCAGGATTGATGCGCAGGCAGGCGGCGCCGCCATCCGCAGCCACCAGGGCCAGGCGATAGTCGAAATGGATGTCCGCCACCACAGGAATGGGTGAGCGCGCACAGATTTCATGGAAGACTTCCCCGGCTTTTTTCGTCGGCACGCTTACACGCACGATTTCGCAGCCTGCGCCTGCATAGCTGTAGATTTGGCTGACAGTGGCTTCCACGTCCCGGCTGTCGGTTTTGGTCATGCTTTGCACAGGAATGGGGGCATCGCCTCCCACGGGCACTTTCCCCACCAGGATCTGGCGGGTCTTGCGGCGGGGACTTAACGGCGATAGCTGATCGGACATCCTTGACCTCGTCCAGCGGTCGCTGGGTAATGAATACTTTAGCGGCCGTTGTGGAATAACCGGCGCTTTTCTGGCTAGTTCATTGCGCAGGCACACATCGGATAGCAGACGGCCAAGCGGTTCTTGGTGTCCGCATCGGCGGCACGGCGCTTCCACGCGTGGAAATGAGCAATACATTCAACTATTGAAACTTTTGCTACACTGGCCCAACCTTCTCTAACCCACCCAGGAGGAACACCTCATGAAGATGACGACCCGCCAACACAACGATGTGACGATCCTTTATCCAGAAGGGAAGATCACCCTTGGGGATGGAGACCAGGAATTGGGTGAAGCTGTCCGCACAGCGTTGGAGCAGGGCGCACGCAAGGTTCTCATCAATTTTTCAAAAGTGAGCTATCTGGATTCCTCTGGTGTCGGCGAACTCGTGGGCTGCTACACCTCCGTGAAAGGAAAAGGCGGCGAACTGCGCATCTGCGGCATGAATACCCGCATCTTCAGCCTGATCACCATGACGAGCCTGCACTCGGTGTTCGACGTGAAGGACACCGAAGAAGAATCGCTCAGCGGTTTCTGAGGTTTTTGACAGAATGTGCGCCGCTCGCGCTTCGGCGCTGATCGCGAGTGTCGTTACCGTCGGCATCTGTGGCAGCGCGGCTCAGGCTCCTTCGCCGATGGGGCCGGGGCGCGCCTTTCAAGGCTTCATTTGGGAAGGCGGCAGTCCGGATGATCGTGGATTCGCCGAGATGGCCTCAGGCTGGGTGAAAGGAAAACCTTTTTCTGCGGTTCAATTCGATCTCGTGCTCGAAGCGATCCGCGGCACAGACCGCTTCGAGTCTGTGAACGGAACCCTTGGCGCTGACGGCATCGCACGAATCACTTTGCGGCCCTGGGCGCGCCTCCAATCCTGGGTTTGGCAAGGCGATCCATTGCCCGCAAAAACGAAAACCCTGCTTTTCCCTGATCTGCGCAAGGGTCAGCCCCTAGGCGCGCTCAGGTTGGAGGAATGGCGCCGGATCGCTGAAGCGCGCCTGCGGGATGAAGGTTATCCCCAGGCAAAGCTCGCGACCGAGCAGGATGCTTCTGGCGCGCACCTCATATTGAAGTTGCAGCTGGGCGCCGCCAGCCTGGTGAGAAGCGTCGCCGTAAATGGAAACCTTGGCCCCTACCGATTGGAGGCTCTGTTGCAACTCGCTGGAGTTCAAGTGGGCCGGACCCTTTGGACCCAGGACTTGCGACGTCAGGCCGCCCGGAAAATCCGCCGACGATTTGTAAAAGATAAACGGATGGAAGGCCAGGCGGAGCTAGCTTTCTCCAACAATGGCACGCTTACTCTTTCTGTGGCGCCGGGGCCAATCGTGCGTGTATCAGCCACGGGCAAATGGCTCAGCCAGAGAACCTTGAAGGAACTGCTTCCATTGGCTAGGACAGACCGCTATGGCCCCGAATTGTTGGATGAAGGGGATCGGCGCATTGATCGCTACTACCGCGACAAAGGGTTCCTCGATGTGGAATCAAGCCATGTCCGCGAGGTGGTGTCCGGCACCACCGAAAATCCGTCAGAGGTCCGCATTACTTATCGAATCAAGACAGGGGAGCGCCGCTACATCAAACGGATCTTGTTTGAAGGAAACCAGGAATTGAACGACAAGGACCTCGCCAAGGTCGCGAATCTGCCCTCTGGCCTCCTCTGGTTCAATGCGCCAAGGGCCACGCCCGACCTCCTGAGCGAGGTGGAAACCCGGATCACGAACCGATACCTCTTGCTGGGATACTCGGATGTCAAACTCCGGCGCCGCGTCGAAACCCGCAATGGTGAGCAGGACCTGATTCTTAATATCCGTGAAGGTCCAAAGCGAACAGTACGGGCGATCAACCTTGAGTTGCCTGAAGGGCCTGAATGGGATCCTTGGACCTTGGGAGAAAGCCTGCTGCGGGCCGTGGCGGATAAGCCTGAATTACTGAACCCGGTCTTTTCACATCGGCGCAGGTATCGCTCGGACCGGCGGGAGTTGGATGGCCTCATCGCGGTGCTGGAGATCCTTCCAAGTGAACTGGGCAAGCCGCGGAAGATCGTCCGGCTTCTCACAGAACGGCCTGTGCCTTACGTTCGCGCAAATCTGGCTTCCGTGCTCAGCGAACTCAATCAAGGCATAGCCGCTCTCGGTTCCCCAAAGCCCATCGTGCGCGCCCCTCGGTCCGAAGAAGATGATACGGGCGCTACGATCCACATCGAAGTCCCAGCCCAGCCCTTGACCTTTGTTCGCAGGAGGGTGGTCCAGGGCAGCCTTGAAACGAGGACCCTCGCTGTATCACGGGAAACGCAGGATCTTGAACCGGGCGATCCATTGAATCTCGATCGGTTGGGGCGGGCTCAGGCGAACCTGGGCAATCTCGGAGCCTTCAAGCGGGTGGATTCGGTGACCATGAATGAGGTGGCCGGTACTTCTGACCTCCCAGAATCGAAGAGCCCTTGGGAGGAAGGCGACCTGGTATTGCGCCTGGAGGAGCGTTCCCATTGGGTTTTCAGTGAGTCCTTCGGCTATGACAAAAGCACCGGCTACAACTTTGGCTACGGAGTGCAGCGCCTCAATTTCCAAGGCATGGGGCGGACCTTGGACTTCGGCCTGCGGGCCGGGGATGGCACCATCCGCAACTCCACCCTCCGGCGGATGTTCCCCACGGGGGATTTTTCCCGTTCGGTGGATAGCTTCACCCTCGGTTATACCGACCCGTGGTTTTCCCCGGGCATTCTGGCTGGCATCCTGCCAGATCGAGTTCAGTACCGCGTCGAAGCCTCATATATCCAGGAACAGCAGACCGCCTACCTGATCCGCCGCCGCCGTGTGCTTAATGGCCTGGAATGGCGGCTCAATTCCACCAGCGTGCTGAGGATAGGCCATCGTTTCGAACGATCCGATGTCAGGTTGGTGGATCTAGTGGATCTGAATACTCCTAAATGGATTGCTTTCAAACCTACCTTTGACAATCCGAACTTGTTGAACCAAGCCACCCGGAGTCCTTCGAGAGCCACTGTTTCCGCACCCTACGCCCAATGGGTTCGTGACACTCGGGATAGTCCCTACGACCCCACCGATGGCAGCATTACTTCGTTGCGGTTGGAACTTGCAAACCAGCTTTTTGGCACCAGCACGAATTCAAGTTTCGTGAAGCTGGATGCCCGCCAGCAATGGACCTGGCCCGTAGGATATCGAGCCAGCGCGGGCGTTGTGAGCCTTGGTCTCCGCATCGGCGCGGCCCGGCCCACCGCCAGCACGAGCCAGGAACTGCCACTGGCGGAGCGCTTCTTCGCGGGCGGTCCAGGCACCTTTCGGGGCTCTGAACCAGACTTCCTCGGCCCCGTAGGAAGCATCCCCTTCCTTCGGCAGACCTCCGATGGCAAATACGAGCCAGTACTGACCCCGGATGGCAAATATCTTCTGTACCAAGTCATACCCATTGGGGGTCAGGGACTGGCGTTGATGAACCTGGAATACCGCTTCCCGGTCATCGGGAAGACGATTTGGGGCGAGGTGTTCCTGGATGCAGGACAGGTGTACCAGAGTCTTCGGCGTGAAACCGATTCCCTGAATCCCTCCTTCCCGCCGCTTCGAGTCGCGCTGGGCCTGGGCCTCATCATTAAACTCGGTCTCCCCATCAAGATCGAATATGGCGCCGATGTGAAACGCATCCTAGGCCGCCCCCGCAGCAGATTGGACAAAGACAGCCAGCTTCACAGCCTACTGATTTCAGCTGGTTACCAATTTTAGTGTCCGTTACGCCTTGGCCAGCGCTCTTCTGGCCAAGACGTTATGGACACTTATGTCGGCCGCAGGCCGACGCGGTGGATGGTGGTCCGCAGAAAATCGAAAGCCGCAAATCGCGCCCCTGCGGAAGCCAGCGTTCTTCTGGCCAAGGCGTTACTGCCTTTCCCTCTATCGGGCGGAGCCTCCACACTCACTACGTTCACAATCTTTCCCATTCGTGAATAGGGGTTCTAGACATCCGCGGTGGTCCCGATACACTTGAAGATCCGCGATGGCGCGTAGCTCAGCGGTAGAGCACCACCTTGACACGGTGGGGGTCGGCGGTTCGAGACCGCCCGCGCCAACCAAACAGCCGCCCTTGGGGCGGCTGTTTTGTGTGGAGATCCCGAACCGCCTCGGCGGTTACTCGGTCGGTTGAGGGTCCCCGCTGCGCGCGCAGTGCGCGCTCCACGACCCACATCCTCCCTCGCCGCCCGCGCAGTGCGCGCTCCACGACCCACATCCTCTCTCGCCGCCCACACCAAGCACTCAAAACCAATAAGGGCCAGGATCTTCGGATCCTGACCCTTCTATTTTATTGCGTGGGTGGCTAAATCAGTGGTGAGATTTTGATCCGGGTAAGTCAGCTTGTCTGGCCTGGTTGGGCACCATCGAAAGCTGCGCCACCGGTGTTCCTAGTCTCAACACCGATGACGCCCTTCTTCAAGGTCGGCGGGCACCAAGGAAGACGATGATCTTGATCGGTTGGACCTGTTTTTCCGGTGCTGAGATTCATAGTTGGCCCCCAATTAACATCTTAACGAACACACTAGGAAAATCAAAAAAATAATCGAATTTGTACCGTCCTAGAACTGCTGTAAGAACAAGCCCACATTCAACCCACGCACCAGGATGGTTCCACATTCTGCATAAGCCGCAGCGGCATTCTCCGCTTTGAGATCCGCCAGAATTTTCGACATCTTGGGAAGTGCCAGGCAGCGACTGGCAAGGGAGTGGTTGGAAAGGTCATCAATAGCGGCGGCGAGGGCAGGCCGCTCCGCCAAGATCCTGGTGCCTAGGTCTGAAGCTTGGAGGCCTTTGAACCGAGAATGAAGGACTTCATAGGGCATCCGGCCAGTCATGGCCCTCCGGATAAGGGAACGATTCTCACCGTGATTCCGGAATTGGGAAGCAGGCAGGCGAAGAGTGAATTCGATGATCCGCCGATCGGCAGTCGGGTCGCGGATCTCAAGTCCGTGGGAAGCGCCGAGTTCATGCCAGATTGCCCCGATGGAGTTGCGCCCGGGACCCAGCAGGGCTAAGTTCACAGGTTCTGGATAGCCCCCAAATGCCGGATCATGTCCGCTTTCGCACATCCGTGATGCCATTTGCAATTCGCGCGAAAGGCCAGGAGAAAGAGCGGACCCAGAAAGCCAAATCTCTTGTCTCAACGCCCGGTGGCGGCGGAAAGCTTGCAATGGCGGCCTAAGGAGGGGGCTCAATACTTGTCGCCTGAATGCCAACCAAGGATCTGGCTCTGAAGATTCGAGCGCCCGCCATGCCTCACGGATATCTCCCCTGAATATGCTTGACCAGAACCACGATGCTTCGCCAGTGGCGGAAACGGTCGCATTCCCTTGCTGCCCTGTAAGGACCACTCCTAACCCGCGGGAACGTGCCAATTCAAGGATGGTGAGTATCCAGTGGTAATTGGCCCCGGAGTGGCCTGGCCCACCGTGGATATCCACTTGGCGTTGAAGGGATTCTAAAATACCCATAGCCTCGGCGTTTATGGGGAGATGGACACCTATCCCTGCCATGAGGGCTGTGGCATGAGCCAGATCCCATTCATTCCCAATTTGGCGGGGCTTAAGGGCAGACTGATCGCTAAAACGGGGGATTGCAGTGAAGGCTACCAGCCCTGTACCCGTTCCGGCGAGCAGAGGCCCAGCCAGGGCCACAATGGAACCCGAGTCAAGTCCCGCAGAGAGGGTGGCCCCCACGGGTTTCATGGTTCGAAGGCGGGCTTTCACCGCAGCGGTGTAGATTTCAAGGAACTGCTCCAAGTAATCCTCATCCCGGCGCAGTTTCAGTGGCTGTAAGGATTCTGGAAACCAGTATCGACGTGTCTCGGCACCCGACCTGGATACCTTCAGGATGTGGGCAGGCGGGAGAGCCTGAATGCCCTCATACGCTGTTCGGATTCCGTCCCCGGGCCAAGCGGAAAGAATTTGGGCCACTTTGAAAAGGTCAGGGTGTTTCGGTGTGTCAGAGAGGGCCAGTAAGGCCTTCAGGGATGTAGCAAAAGCTAGGCGGTGGCCATCCTGGTGCCAGTAGAGCCCGGTGTTGCCGTGGTGGTCCCGGGCCACCAACATGCATTGTTGTGATGGATCCCAGATCGCAAAGGACCAATCCCCCACAAGGTGGTCTACGCAGGCCTCTCCCCAACGCTGATAAGCCCCAAGCAACAGGGTGCTATCTGGCATATGGAACGCTTCATTTCCCGAGACGCCAAGAGCATCAATAAGTTCTTCGCGGTTGTCCAAGCGGGCTGCGGCAACCAGTGCTAAACCATCTGCGACAAGGGGTTGGGATTCATATGCGTCTTCCGTTGTGACATGGCGAAGACGGCTGCCTATGCCAACATGGAGAGCGGTCTTCTGGCCCTGCCAGATATCTCCGCCATCAGCCCCATAGAAGGCCATGGCCTCGGACATCCGATTGAGATCCGAGTGCTGAACAGGCGCACCATCGAAGCGGAAAATACCGAAAATGCCGCTCAAAAGACAACCCGCTTGTCGGGTTGGAGAACGGTCCTGGAAAACTGGCAGATGATGCGGTAGTTGCTGTGGCCGACTGCTCCGGTGACGATACATGACCCGCAGCGTAGCCAGGCGTGGGCGCTGAAGGCCGCTTGCGGATCCTTCTTTACGCCAAAATACAAGGTAGAAGGGATGCCGCGTTTCATAAGCATCCGGTAGCCCGCCACCGCTTGAGCTAGGCACTGGCTATCCCAGGGAACCCGGCCCGCCATGGCTTGGACTGCCCATGAGATGTCTTCCACCATCCGCAACTGTCCATCTGGAATTTGAGTGGTGCTTTCGATGCCTATCGCCCCTAGCCAGGCGGCCATGCGACGGAAGGGAACGCACACGAGAATGACCTGGCCCATGAACAAGTGGGCCAGAGCTTCATTCAACAGCCGCCGCTTCGCGGGCGGAAGGGCCCGATAGCGGCGCCAGTCCATAGAAAGCGGGGACATCAGGGATCGGCGGCCAGTAGCCCTTCCGCCCGCAGTTGCTCGATGAAGGGCAGGATGTCCTTCACGCACTGTTCGGGGGACACCTTGTACTCATTCGCCAAGCAGATGCCCAGGTCGAGCAGAGACCGAGGAGTGGCCAATAGAATCCAGATCCGCTGGGCCGTACCCTCCAGACCGTAGTAGCTCCCGGATTCGATGCTCATGAGCACAGTCTCATTGCCCAGATCCGTGGAGAGCGGTTCAATTGCCCGGGTCAAGAGGGATTCGGGACGCAGGGGCATCATTCAGTGTTCCGTAAGTGGCTTGTCGGTTGTGGTAGAACAACTGGCTCATTGCTGTCGCGGGCTTGTGTAAGGAGCCGCAACAAGACGTTCCAGATTGCACAGCTTAGCTCGCATCTGGCCAAGAGTGGGGCCGCTCTTTCCACTCCTGTTCAAGCCAAAGAACCAACCTGTCGAGTTGGGCTGGGTCCCGGTGCCGGGATAGCTGGAGGACCTCCGCAGCTTGGGCGATCTCTCCCGCCAGTCGCAACACCTCTCCGCGAGTCTGCAGCCCTGGCAGGAAGTGGGGGCGGTACAAATTGTCGGCCAGAGCTCGAATGCTCTCGAAGCCACGGATCGGAGTCAGGAAAGGATCCCCGCCGTCTGTATCCTTCAACACATGCACCGCGCCCAGGGGCACTGCTGCGGAAGCATGGCCTTCAGCGAGAGGAAGGACGAATTTGTCCACATCGAAATGGGAAGGAGGCGGCGATGCATCTTCACCAAAGAGCCTGATTGTCGCGTCCATCTTCAGCCGCAATTGGGGAAAGGACGGGAGCACCTGCAGCCGCCCAGTGGCATCTCGTGTGATGGCGCAGACATCATCGGCGACCAACCGGTAGCCGGCACGGTGGAAATGGGCAGCCAGCGTCGACTTACCTATGCCTGAAGGTCCCACGAAGATCATCCCTCCCCAAGGGGTTGCCACAGCGCTGCCATGGAGAGGAAAAATTCCCCGCTGGTAAAGCAAGGCACCCATGGCTGATCTGGTCTTCCCCCAATTTGAGGACCACGGGATAAGTTAGGGTCCGTGGGTTGGGGTTGTTAAAGAAGGCCTGGCGCGGGGTTCGGCCCGGAATCATGGTAGCGTCTCCAGCATCTGGACGGAGGATAGGGCAACGCTGGGAAGCGACCCGAGCGCCGATCCAGGGCCACCGCACGGTGGGGGCTGGCTCTGGCTGGCCCTTTTTCTTGTGGCACCGGGGGTGGCCCAAGGCGTCAAATCCCGGGGTTCGGGGCAGCGCCCCTGTGGTGCAGATGGCGGCAAATTCGTTGGGCGTAGGAAAGCCAAGCGAGGAATGCGGATGCTCACCGTTGTATTTCCGCCGGAAAGCGTGGGCGATGACGCCCGCTTCTTCCAGGCTATGGAAGCTCCATCTCCAGGCATTCGTCCCGGAAGCGGGCGTTAAAACTCTCAGCGAAGCCGTTCTGCCAAGGCTTTCCGGGCGCGATATGGCGCACCCCGATGCGCTGGCTTTCGAGCCAGAGGGTGACTTCATGGGCGATGAACTCAGGGCCATTGTCGCTGCGGATGAACTCCGGTGCCCCTCGCTCAGCGATCACGCGGGTCAACACCTCCTTCACATGAAGCGCTTTAAAACTGCGCCCCACCTCAATCGCGAGCGATTCCCGCGTGTACTCGTCCTCCAGTGTCAGGAACTTCAACGACATCCCGCCAATCGTCCACGCGAATACGAAATCGTAGGTCCACACGTGGTTTGGACGCTCTGCCTTCTGGGGGCACGCCGTTCCCCGTACGGATCTTTTCCGCCTCGGACGCCGGTTGAGCTGCAACCCAAGCTTCTGCCAGAGCCGCGCCAGAGCTTTGTGATTCACGACGATCCCGCTGCGCCGCAGCAACGCCCATATGCGGGGTTGCCCGTACCGCGGATGTTCCAGGCTCAGTGCTTTCACGCGCTCCGTCAGATGATCCTGAGGCTTCGGCCGGACCACGTATCGCTGGCCCGACCGTGAAATGCCCACGAGCGATGCGATCCGCCTTTCGGAAATCCGCCACGCCTTCAGCATCCTTGCCCCTTCTCGTTTCTGCGAAGCGCTCACCATTTTTTTGCGATCAATTCCTTCATCGCGTCAATCTCTACATCCCGCTGTCCCAGCAGCCGCAACAGGCGTCCGTTCTCCTTCTCCAGTTGCTTCAGCCGCCGCACATCCGGCACCGTGCTCCCGCCGAACTTCCGCCGCCAGCGATAGACCGATTGCTCAGTCACACCATGCTCCCGGGCCAACTGCGCGATGGGCTTCTCGCCCCGCTCAGCCTCCCTCAACAACGCCATGATCTGCTCGTCGCTCAATTTGCTTTTTCGCATTCAGGGTTCTCCTTGAAAAGGATGAACCCTAACCTTTCATTTGGTTCTCAGATTTGGGGGAAGACCAGATCCAGGTATGGCCAGCGTCGGAGGAACGGTAAAGTTGCATTAAATCCGTACCGTTTTGGGTGTCGGTGAGGATATCGCTGGCGACCATGGCATAGACGATGGCGCGGTTGCTGGGGGCCGAGGCCAGCGTGGTGCGTCCACCAGTGGCGGCAAAACCAGTGGGGGCTGTCCACGTCAACCCATCATCGCTGCTGTAGAAGAGTTTGACGCCATTCGGTATGGTGTAGCCGGGGATAGTTCCCGTGGTCACGCTGATGACCCAATTGGTGCCCCCGGCATGGACCAGGGACCAGCAAAGGGGATCCACCAGCGATCCGAGGGTGATGGGGCTGAAGGAGCCCCCGCCAAGGCCGCCATTGGCATTGGCGGAGCGGAACAGGCCTGCATTCGTGCCCGCCAATACCACATTGGGGTCGGTGGGTGACACGCTCACGGCATTGATGGCGGTGGAATTCCCAAGAAAGACCGGGCCGGTCCAGTTGGCGCCACCATCAATGGTCTTGAACATGCCCACGCCCGTTCCGTCAAAGGAATCGCCCAGTCCCATGTAAAGGGTGTTGGGATTGGCCGGGTCCATGGCCAGATCACCGACAGACAGGCTTCCAATGGCTTCGGTGATCGGTGTCCAGTTGATGCCGCCATCCGTGGTCTTCCAGACCCCGCCTCCGGATGTGGCGTTGTAGATCGTGTTGTTGTCCGTCGGATGGATGACAAGGGCCGCTACACGACCTGAGTCACGCTCGTTGATGTTGGTCCCACCGTTTATCTGAAACGTCGCATTAGTAGGCCCAATGTTCGTCCAATGATTCCCCGCCGCCCGAACCGGTTGGTAGAGACGATTTCCTGGGATCAGCGAACCCCAGCGCTCTCGTTCCCGCCTGGCGGCTTCCATGAGGAACTGGCGGTACTCGGGCGTGTAGTCGCCATACCACTCGCGCATGGCGGCCCTGCGCCCGGTGGGGTCGTCCTTAACAGGCGCTTTCGCGCGAATGCCCCCCCCGCCAAGGTCGCCAACGCTAATTTGAGCCGACAACGTGCTGGAGAGGGCGCAGGTCGCCAAAAAGATGCTCACCCTGCGGACGAATGAGGATGTGTTTGAACACATAGAGGAACCTCCATGGATAGTGTCGAGGCAGAATCCTGAACCCAGCGGAATCCTTGAAGGAAGGAACCGCGGGCTAAAATAAGCCTACAGTAATCTAGGTAGAGTTCTCATTACTTACAAGGGAAAATGCGAAATTTCGAGATGAATTTTACATGAATAAATTGCCTAACCGCGTCTCATGGAGCGAGAGGTCTAGAGGCTTATCCACTCTACACCCATAATTTAGGATGCTGGTTCGCAAGGCAGCAGAAGCCGTGTTTGAGTGTGGATCAAGAAGTCTCCGATTCGGTAAACTTATGCTGTATCAAGGGAAACGGGATGGGTGAAGGTTCAATGAACAATCAGCAACCTGGCCCCGATCCAACTGCCGCAGACCAGGGCCAGGTGAACTGTCCTGAACGAGGGGGACCGCCCGATCGCTTCGCTTTCTCTGCGTCCCCCTCGTGCTCCCCACGCGGTGTCCGGGCAGAGCCCGGACACCGCGTCTCAGGTCGTGCCTATGCTCGTTGGTTGGCGCTGGACTGGAGGGAGCGGCGGCTATTGCTGGGGCTCATGGTCGGCCTACCTATGATTGCGGCTACGCTGCGCGTGTTTGGCGTGTTCCGTACCCAACGCTGGCTGGAACGGTTATCCCACAACGCTGCAGTCCGTGACCTTGATCCCGATGCCCTGCGTTCCGCTGAGCGGTTGGCGGAACTGGCGGAGATCGCCGGGCGTCGCGGACCCATCTCCGTGACCTGTCTGCGGCAAGCCTTGATGGTCTACTGGCTGCTACGGCGCCGCGGCTTCGCGCCGGAGCTGAAGATCGGCATGCGCAGCCAAGACGGCGTAATGGATGGCCATGCCTGGGTGGAGTTGGGGGGTGTTGCGCTAAATCAACCCAACCTATCCCACGTCGCCTTCGATGGGAAAAGAGGGACGCAGTAGCCCGAACCACTCCCCCCGGATCAAGGTCGGACCTGCATTAAGGGTACAATCCCTGATCCTTGATTCTCTTGATCTCCAATCAGATGCCACCAAATACACCGTTTGCATCGCCAAGCTGCCCTTTCCAGATGTGATCCCCATGGAGCCATGAATGACCGATTTGGACGTACTTACCGCCACGCTTAATTCTGATCGGTTCTCCCACACATCCCTTGCCGATGGTACGGGTGTGATCCTGGATATCGAGGGAGAGCAGGTGCTCACCCTGAACGAAACCAGTGAATTCATTGTGTCTGCCCTGCTCGGCGGTGTAGTGGATTCGACCGAACTCATCTCGCGCCTGGTGTCCGAATTCGAAGTCGAGGCACCGCAGGCCGAAGCAGATGTCACTGCGTTCCTCGCCACACTGGAAACACAGCTCGCAGCCCACTGATCTATGATCTCTGTTCTCTATCTTTGTCCGTGAAAATCTATAACGTGAAAATCTATAAATTTGGTGGCTAAATTCTTGGTTTCTTCGGCCTTGTGGGATTCGGAATCCCTCGGCTCGAAATAGCGGGATAGCAGGACGCGCAAGGCTGTGATATCGAGTATTAGTCTGCTCTGAGCCTTCTTCATGGCGGCTCGATCCGTCGCGGATTCCCAGCGAGCGAACATCGGCTTGTATAGCCCGTCAAGAGCCAAGGGCTCCTGCGGCTGCACCAACCGTTCCAATTCATGCCGGACCCGATCACGAATGGCGGTGGCGTTGGCGATCAGTTTCCGCGCCTCGTCATAGGCGACCTCGCCCGCATCGACACGGCGCAGCAAAGCACAGCGATACTTTCGACAAACCGAGGGACGACCGTCGTAAATTGAGCAGCTTCCATGGCAGAAGGCCGAACAGGGCTGGAGAAATGATGTCAATTCAGCTTCCACCGTGAATGCCACGGCTGCTGCCTGCAAGGGTGCGATATCCTCGCCCGCTTCAATGTCCACGGTTCGATACATCGTTCCGTCGCAGCACATGCTGCAGTCTATGCAGATGCTTGGTTCCACCGGCTCAACCTGTTCCACCAGCTCAACTCGTCGTTGTCGCATGCAGGGATATGCTCAGGGTATGGACCACTTTGAGAAAGGTCGCCATTTCAGGATTCCCATCCGGGGACAACGCTCGGTAAAGTGAGTGAGATTTTTTATCGCCCCCAGCAAGCAGGATGACCACGACGCTCCCCTTAATAAATCCGACCTGATTATCCCCCAATCTCAGCCGAGGAAGCATGCCCGCGAAGGGCCGCGAAGCCGCTGCGCTCTGGCGAAGGGCCGCGAAAAGTGAATTCAACCCGGTATCGCTTCGCGGGGGCGCGCAGCGCCCGCGGGCCTCTGGGCCCGCGAATTCAGGCGGCCCGGCGCGGATCACACCTTGGCGCGAGCCCGTCGCCGGGCCGCTTGAATTCCATCCGCGAGGCTGGCCCATGATGAGTCTCCTGGTCGCCAAAGCGCTGGTGTGGCAAAGAGATTTCGCGGCCCTTCCCTCACCCCGTGACGTCGCCTCCAGGCTTTGCCCGGAGACCACGTGGGGAGCACGAGGGGGACGCAGAGGAAGCGAAGCGACCGGGTGGCCCCCCTCGTGCATGTCAGTAGCCTATGGGCCACGAATCGCAAGAGCGCAAGAGGGTGATTAACTACAGCTACGGATTTTTTACACTGGGCGGCTCCGAGGGGCCCTGGCACATTTTTGCCTGTGGTGGCTCTACCCCTTCCTCGCGAGGCTTGCTGCGCATACCTCAGCCCGTTCCTGCACGAGACCAGACAATCGCTCCAGCGCGGCGAAATCCAGGCCCGAGATTGCTAACCCTTCGCAAGTCGCTGTTGCCACCTCTGAAATCCTGGTTGCCAACTCGCCAATCCGGCGGCGCACGAACGGCAGTCCCAATTCCGCCTCTTTCGCGAAGTCGGACCACCCTTGCGCATGCAGGTCCTCCAGCCTCGCCTGTCCACCAATCTTCATGGCGAATTTAGCCGACAGTTCCGGATAGATCACCGTGGATAGCAGGTCGTAGAGCGGCGCAAGGCGGGGGCCGGTGCTTCCGTATAGAATTGAGAAGTTCTTGGCGTGGGCATCCGCGTTGCCAACGACCGCGTTGAAGATGACGGCATCCAGCAATCTCAGCACATCCGCAGCCGGGCGCGCCGACACGCGGCGGAGCAACGAAAAGCCTTCCTTCAGGGAAGGTCCGCCTTCGCTCTGGTACTTTCGCTCTGTGGGAACGCCGAGGGCTTGGCAAAAGTCCTCCTGATGAAGACGGCGCACGCCGAGGATGGCGTCCTGCGCCCGGTCGTAACGCTCTACCAACAGCAGGGTCAGAACCTTGCCGCTGGGGGTTCGCACGATGCGGGGTTCCACCGCCGCTGTGTCCAACCCGGCTGCGGCTGCCAACTTCATGGCAAACGCTTCGTTCTCCGTGGTGGCTTCAAACCGCGGGATGGCTGGCTTCAGGATGTGGGTCGTAGGTTGTTCAGGCAGCGGTAGCGCCATGGCGCCTTTTTCAAGAACGACCGGAACCTTGGCTTGGGCGCCGGCCAAAGAAAGACGCAAGCCCCCCTCGCCCGCTAGTAGAGGACGCCTGGGCAGGGCATCGAGAATCCTCACTAGGTCTTCGTCCGTCAGTGGGTGCGGTTTCCAAAGTCCTGATGGCGATGGAGGATGTTCATCTGGGTGCAGGAACTGGAGGGCACCCGCCACGTCGCCACCGAGTCGGTCCAATAGGGCGAAATCGTTGGCAGGAGAGACTCCTAGACTTTGGGCGACTGCTTCCCGCTGCCGTTCCTCCGGAAGGAGGCCCCCGAAAAAGGGACGGCATTCCCGCCGGGAAAAGGACTCCGCGCGCTTGGGCAAGGAGGCGGAAATGGCTTGGGTTCTTTCATCCCCAAGCCAGTCTGCAGAGTAGGAAAAACCCAGATCCCCGCCCTCGTCTTGGGTCAACTCTCCAACGGATTTGCCTTCCCACCACACCACCAGAACGCGTTTCATGCCTTGCCATCCAGACTAGGCTCTGAGGGCGACGTGATGGAAATGGCACAACCCAGGGCGGCCAGTACCATCAGAACCTTGCCAAGCTGGACCGTTGGCTTGCCGGCTTCCAGGTCCACAATGAACCGCAGTCCCACCATTGCGGCACCTGCCAATTCGTCCTGGCGCAAACCCTGGGCTTTGCGCGTGCGACGGATGAGTTCGCCGAAATCAGCAGGAGCGAGGTTGGGTTGGCTCATGATATTTCCCGTACGGGTAATTATCAGTCACTTGGCATGGAAGCCAATACTTTATTTCCCGATCGGGACAACTTAATCATCAAGATGTAAATCATTAAATAATTTTCCCGATCGGGAATATTTATTCTCATGCAGTGGGTGGAATGAGTTTTCTCGGAATCAGTCCAAATCGCTTATCAATGAGTTCCGATCAATCTACCAAGGGGTGCTTTGCCTTCGCATTCAAATCTGTGGGAAGGCTAGGTTCAAAGCAATTGGCGCATACTTAACTCCATATTGAATTTTGACGGAACAGATTAATGAGCCAGTGCGACTACCATCACATCCTCTCGCCCGCGAACTAGCATGGGCGCCATCTTCGCGGTCATTCCACGGAACGGCGCCACGGGTGCCATCGGCCTTGCCGAAGAAGCCTTTCGCCGGGCTGCCGCACGGTCGCCCTACCGGGGCGTCCCGGCCTCCATCACGCTTCCCCAGGGCGTGCTGGGGATCCAGGCGTTAGGAGAAGACGCCAGTCTGGGTTCCGAGGGGCCCTGGCATGTAGCTCTGCACGGCTGGATCAGCAATTGGGATGACCTGGCCCAGCGCTTTGCGCTGTCCTGGCCCCCCACCGCCACCCCAGCCCAGCGCTTCGCCATCGCCTACGCCCGCTGGGGCGAAGCCTTTCTCAAGGCAGCTCGCGGTGAATTCTCGGCCATCGCCGTGGATACCCGGGACGGGGATGTATCCGCCATCCGCGGCCACCTGGGCACCAAGCCGCTCTTCTACGCACAATCTGACACCCTGCTGGTCATCGCCACCGAGATTCGTCAGGCTATCGCTGGCTGCGGTGTTCGGGTTCCACTAAACAATGCTGTACTGATCGAATTGATCGCACGGGTGTCGCTCGCACGTGAAGAAACCTGCTGGCAGGGCGTCAGCCGTGTGATGGCGGCGCACGTCGTCCAATTTACCGATGGCACGCGCCGCGGCGTGTACCGCTACTGGCTGCCGTTAGCGCCGGATCACTACTCCAAACGTAGCCTTGATGACCTGGCCGAGGAACTGAGCGGGCTCCTCTTCCAGGCTGTGGAGCGGAGTTTGCCCGATTCAAAATTCGCGGTGGCCATGAGCGGGGGCCTGGATTCCACCACCATCTGGGGGATCATAACTGCCCTTACGAAACAAGGACTTCACAAGGCTCAAGGCGGTCTACCCATCTCTATGGTCTTCCCCGACGATTCCGATTGTGATGAATCCAAGTATATTGACGCTATGCTCGCCCACACAAGCTCGGTAGGGGTGAAGATCAATGCTTCCTCTGTGGATCCTCTCAACTTCCTCCCTGAGCAGACGGAGGCAATGGATACGCCTGTGTCGGGAACGATGTACCACATAGATATGCTTGCTTCGTGTGCCCGCGACCACGGGGCAACTGTCCTACTCTTGGGACTAGGAGGGGATGAATGGTTCCAAGGCAGCTCCCGGTCTCTTAGAGACGACCTCCTTGCGGGGCACCTGATCCGCAGTCTTAAGGACTCCCTGAAAATCGCCTTTCAATATGGCTTGCCCCGCCTCAGTTCTATTTGGCTTGCAGCCCTCCGCCCACGAAACTTGCGATCACGACTGGGTATACACCCTGGGCCGACTTGGCTGTCAAAGTCGGCTCGTTCCATGTTGGCTGCCCGCATCGAGGAATCGCTGCGATTGCAGCTTCCACATCAGTCCAGGGCTGTGGGGCAAATTTACCGCACCCTGATCAACTACTGCGGGTATGAGGTATACGAGCGCATTGAGCAACGCGCGGCAGCATTTGGCCAGGAAGCTCGTAATTCGATGTTAGACGCGGATTTGACTAATTTTGTTTTCTCGCTGGACCCCCGGAGCCACCTAGCCGAAGGCCAAACCAAGCACCTTTTGAGACGGGCAACCAGCAGTCATTTACCCGAACTGGTGCGATTGCGTCCAGACAAGACAGCATTCGACACGAGCATCATCGGGGCGGCCCACTCGGTCGTTCGCCGGGGCTGGAGCCCAGGGTCCGGGATCCTTGCAAAGGAAGGAATATTGGATCTGATAACAACGGACGCCCTTGTCGAAGAAACATCTGGTAATGATACTAACCTTTTATGCTTGTGGGAAATCTACTGTACTGAAAAATTTTACAATCGGACATTTTGCGGATTCGATGCCGCCGGTACACTTGACAGGCATGTTTGACTGCCTGACTATTGTTCGGGTTTCATACGGAAAATTCTTTCGGATTGAGTTTGTTTTTCTTTATTGGTTCCATTAAGCAGTAGAATCACTACTGTGAGATCTGGGGGTATTCATGAATAGCAATCTAGATGTTTTGTTTCCTGTGGCGACTGTGATGGCTTCGTGTAAGCGAGCCTACTTCTCCCCTGTGGTGACTGCTTCCCCACTTTCCTCAATTGTTCATGCTGCTCCTTCTGGCAATAGAACAGACGGCGGCGGAGGTTTTCAAAAGGTTTAATCAGGTTCTACATTCCCAAGTAAGAAGGTCTGATTCATCTCGAATTGGATTATTTAGATTTGGACTAGGAGGGATCGTGAGATTTCGCACTGCAATGATGGTTCCCTTATTGTTTGGACCATGGGCTGCCTGGGGGCAAGAGGCCAATAGCTGGAAACAACAAGAGGGTAAAAGACAACCAATCCCAGATCCGTATTACCAGGATCGAGTACCGCCAGGGATATCTGTGAATCACCGAGGCCTTATGTCCATGAGGTCGCCGGGAATGTTGCCCACTACATCTACCCCAGACTCAACGGTTTTCTCCGGCGGAGTGACAAATAAGGTTCTGATGACCCATGCGGGTACAACAGATTTTGCTTCGGGCATATTTTTGACCCAGGGGCTTATGGGTGGGCCCACATCGCCAACCTCAATATTTTCAATTCCTTTCCTTGCTGATGTTTCTAGCACATACGTGGATGTGACCTTCCTCTGCAACTTGGTCATTTGGCCGGGGGCGGGTGTCACGCCGGGTTCGACTGGCCTTGGTGCAACAATTGATTGTAGGGTCGAGCAGGATTTGGATAATAACGGTACATACGAAACTTCCATCCACTGTTCGGGTATTTCGGATTCGCTTAAACCCTGGATGGTATTCACCACAGTCGCGGATTATTTCGGTTCTACCTACATGGCGCAATTTCGTGGATATGCCCCAATTAGTGCACTTAATAATATATTGGCTCCAGCTGCTACCCGTGTTGTTGTAGAACTTACTGGAAGCGAGTGGTCCCCCATTACACACACTGCATCCGGTGAAATTAGAGTTTTTAACAGAACTTTGAAAATATTGTACTAATTCAGAAGTGCTTGGAGCTGATTGAGCGACTAAATCTTATCTATTTACTATTGGATTTAACAACTTTCGCATGATATGCGTGGGTGAACATAGCAGATCAGAGCCTGGCCGTATTTTAAAGAATTGGAATAACTGTACGACATGGACCAGCCAAGGGTTCAGCCCAACCCGCTCTGTTCCATACCGCTTGCTAATGAACATGGGGCTGCCAGCACGGAGTAGCAGACTGAGGGCTTCGGCCTGACTAACCTTGGAGATTCGGAGCTTTGAAGGCCGTCGAGTACCGTCCAGGAACCAGACCACTTGGGGAGATAGCTCATCCAAGAATGCCTCGGGGGCAAGGGTGCGGCACAGTTTCATGCGACCGGGACCGGCGCCACTACTTGAGAAAAGTGATCGGAGGTCGGTCGGAATCAACTCGTAGCTCCCTTCCCTAACATAAAGATCCTGTCGAAGCGTGCTGAGCACCAGTTGATCAGCTTTGAATCGCGCCAGCAGAAAGTCATCAGAAACAATTCGCCCTCCCGCATGGAGGATCGCCAGGGCCAGCGTGGACTTGCCAGCCATGGAATCCCCTAGGGCCAGCACGCCGATGCCATCTATTTCGGCGGCCATGCCGTGCAGAGG
Organism: Holophagaceae bacterium; assembly: GCA_016722505.1. Classification (GTDB taxonomy): domain Bacteria; phylum Acidobacteriota; class Holophagae; order Holophagales; family Holophagaceae; genus JANXPB01. The sequence continues at coordinate 26,129 of JADKJH010000001.1, read as the reverse complement.
AAGACAACCCACCAGCGCCAAGGTGTGCGTCAAGGCTGCGCCAATCAGTTCTTCAAAATCGAACGGACCCTCACAATCCGGGGTGAGCGCCACCCGTGCGATTCGACGTCCCGGCGCAATCCACACGATGCCGCCGCTGCCCACCAGCGCGTCTTCGTGGCCACACTGTTGATGAATCAATCCGTCCGGTTGAGCGCCAGCATTCGCCTGCTTTGCGGCCCGCTTGGCCCTCGCGCTGTCATAGACCCGTTGGGCCTCTTCAGACCAGGGTTCCCGCACGATCTGGTAGCAGTCCGCGCCGGTCTCAAGAGCGGGGGCCAGTTCCAGCCGCCAGTTGTCTGCTACCCCCTGAAGCTCTTCCCGCTCGAACCCTGTAAAGACTGCCAGATTGCCGAGATCAGTGCCGATGCTGGAAGCCATCCACCGCGAATCATTCATCATCCACACCCCACAGCGCCTGGATGGGCATGGCCCACAGGCCTTTTCCGAAGGGGAGGATCTCCCGGCCGCCATACAGCACCACGCCGCACTTCATGCGCTTCCCCACGGCTTTCTGGAGTTCCCGTAGTCCCTTGAAGTCGGAATCGGACAGGGTCATGGAAGCCTTCACTTCGATGCCCACCAATTCCCGTTTGCGGTTCTCCATCACGATGTCCACTTCCAATCCAGCACTGGTCCGCATGTGGTAAAGGCTTGGGCGGACCAAGGACCAGGCCACCAGCTTGGTGAGTTCCATGACCACGAAGTTTTCGACCAAGGGCCCGACCAGGGTCGGGCGGGCGTCGAGCGACTCCGGGTCCAGGTCCAGGAGATACCCCAAAAGGCCCGCATCATTGAAGTAGAGCTTCGGGGTCTTGGCGAGGCGCTTTCCCATATTCTCGAACCAAGGTGGGAGCCGCTTCACAAGGTAGAGGGCTTCGAAGAGTGTCAGGTATCGCTTCAAGGTCATCTGGTTCAGGCCGAGGGTCCGCCCGAGGTCCGCCATGTTCAGGGGGCTGCCCACGCGGAGCGCCACAGACTGAAGCAGGCGGGGAAGCGCGGCGATCCCATCTATAGCTGAGAGGTCCCGGAGATCCCGTTGGATCACCGTGGTCAAATATGCCTCGAACCAGCGTGTGCGTGCTTTGTGGCTCTTTCTGGTTACCACTTCTGGATATCCGCCCCTCAGCACTCGTGCCAACAGGTCTCGGCGTTCCAGTTTTTCAACTTTTAATGCTTGAGGATTCCCGTGGAAGCAAGCATCTACAAATCCGGAAGTCACACCTTCGAGTTCCGACTGGGCGAGTGGCCACAGGGTCAGGATCTCCATCCTTCCGGCCAGGCTTTCCGACACCTTTGGAAGGGTCAGGACATTGGCTGAGCCGGTGAGCACAAAGCGGCCAGGCATCCGATGGCGATCCACCGAGGCCTTGATGGGGAGAAACAACTTCGGGGCGCGTTGGATCTCGTCCAGGAAGGCCCGTTCGCCCAGGGAAGCGATGAAACCCTCCGGGTCCGCTTGGACCGCAGCAAGCGTTCCCAGATCATCGAAGGTCCGAAAGACCCTTTCCCTTGCTTCGTTTGCCAGGTGGGCCTGCACCAAGGTGCTCTTGCCGGTCTGCCGGGCCCCAGCCAGAAAGACGACAGGAGTATCTTCCAGGGCTGCGGAGAGACTCGAGGCTAGATGCCGTGCGTGCATGTCTGAAAATATAACATCAAGTGTTAGATATTCAAATTCATATTGTTCGATATCTCATCCTGGAAGTGCGACGGGGAACCGGGGCGGGCCACAGTTTCTTCTCCGCGAAAATCCGTGAATTCGTGGCTGAAACGTTTTTGATTTAAGGGGCATCTGTGGCTCAGCCAATGACCACGGATGATTCTGAAGAGAAAAATCTGGGCATGGATTACACGGATTAACACGGATTTTCTCTGGCTATGATGAACCTTACGGGAGAATTCTGTGGTCTTTCCATCATGATGATTCGTTCTTGGCTAGCAGCCGTGATGCGGGGCGAAGGCCACGGTGGCCCTGCCTTGGCAACTGTGCAATGCGATGACTTGTCTGAAATTCTCGCCGTGGCCAATGAAGAAGGCGTGGTGGCGCTGATCCATGAGCGACTGCAAAATCCGGCACTGGCTACTCTCCTTCCCTCTGAATTGCTCGGCCTGTTTGCCGATGCAGCCCGTCGGAAAGCGGTCGCAAGCATGTTTCGCGAAGCCGAATGCCGCCGCATCCTGAAAAGGTTCGATCAGGAAGGCATTCCCGTTCTCTTGTTGAAGGGTACAGCTCTGGCTTACAGTGTGTATGCCGCGCCTTTCCTTCGCGAGCGGGCGGACATTGATTTTCTGTTTCCTACACTTCAAGTCACCAAACAAGCTTCCAAGGTCATCTGTGAAACGGATTACATCCAGCCGGAAATTCCGGGAGATCTGGCCGTCTACGAAATGACCTGCTTCCGCACTCGGAACTCCTCGACCTATCTGGAATTGGACCTGCACTGGGGAATCGGAGGGGAGGCTGTCTATGCGGACCGATTCAGTTTCGATGAGCTTTTCCTGGCCTCTATAGCGTTGCCTGCGCTGGCGCCCACCGCGCGTGGCCTGGGGCTGGTGCATGCGTACCTGCGCAACCACGCATCGGGCTCTGCTTATTCGGAAAGGGATGGCTGATTACCTGAAATGGATCTATGACCTGCACGTGCTCGGCCAGCGGTTCAGGGAACTTGAATGGGAACATCTGGTATCGGTCTGCCTGGAGAAAAAACTGTGTGGCACCTGCCTGCATGGAATGCAATCGGCCATTGAAATATTTCACACGTCAGTCCCAGACGGGGTGCGTGGGCGTTTGAGCAAAGGGGCCTTGAAAGAACCCATCGACATGGGCCGCATGCAAAGTTGGCTCTACCTCCAACGGATGAATCTCCGCGGGCTGCCTGGGCTATGGCTGAAAGCCCGGTGGTTGCGCCAAAGACTGCTCCCGAGCGGGGGATACCTGCGTCACTACTACGGAAAAGACCAGCGGCGCCTGATGGCTTTTCCCCGCTACTTGAGAAAAGGCTTCAGCCATTTGTGGGAGTGAAGGGCGGTAAGCCACTCCACCAAACGAGCAAAATCATCCGGCTCGAACAGTTCAAGGGATACGGATACGAAGGGCCACAACACTACAACCCGAAAGAAGGATCAGTCAATAAAGGGAAACCTTCGGCGCTAGCCGCTTTGGCAAGATTTCGATCGAACACCGCGAAAGTCAGCGAAGACCGTTTGGCCCCTACCCGTAGCGCGGATGCCAAGTGGATGGAATCCGCGCCTCGAAGGCCCAAGGACCGATGGGCCCGGACCAGGATGCCTGAGACGTTGCAGATTTCCGGACCCAGGTAGACCGTCGAGCAATCGCTTTCCCAAGTGTGGAGAAAGAGCGCATTGATCTTGTTGAGCTGGTTGGCGGAATATTTCTTCCCAGCAAATGCAGCCAGGGTTTCCGGGAAGGCCAAAACCGAGGGGAAATTGGAATTCCGGAGCCAATTCCATCAAGCCTTCACGGAGAAATTTGTGGTGTGGTTCTGGCCCGGAATTCCCAGCATCGTTTCGTCGGCCACCACCATGAAAGGCCTTGCTGCTGTCAGAAGAAGGGGGCTCCTGCCGAGCTAGGACAAGTGTGCGCGAATAAATAATGGCTATTCTGTCACTTTGCGCTGCCATAGCAGCGGCAGGCTGGCTAGGGCCAAGCCGAGGGCGCCACCGGTGGCATCGGCTAGCCAATCATAAAAATCGCAGGCGCGGCCAGGCACAAAGTACTGATGGATCTCGTCACTGGCGCCAAAGATCGCGACCACAATGAAGATCACGATAAGGCGCCTAAGCAAGGGCAGCTCGGGGTGTGTGTAGCGCCAGGCGATTTCTGTGAATGCCGCTAGAACGCCGAAGGCCGCCATGTGTGCCAGCTTGTCAAAAGGCGGAGGTAGGGAAACTCCAAAGGGATAGCTGGGCCGACTGCTGAGCCACACGATGGTGGCGGCCACAGAAAGGGGGAGGATCCAGATCCAGTTTCGACGCATGACACTTAATCCAACCATGGATGACCTAGAAAAAAACTCAAGATTCAAGGATTTCACCAAGTTCATTTTCGACATCCGTGGCTGCTTGTTAACCCACAACCAAGATCTTGGAAAAGATCACAATTTTCCCACCTGTGGCGCGCGACCTGCGCGATTCCCGATATAGTTCTTCTGTAATCCTTGTCTTCAATAGTCCAACCCACTGTCTTTTCAAAGGTGTCTCAATGAATCCACATGAGATCAAGCCTCGCGCATCCCGCTTTCCTACTTTACTGACGGGCCTGTCCATGGTGGCGGCGGCATTCCTGCTGACTGCCTGCCGGGCGCCGGGCATGAAAATGGATACGTCGGGGCTAGACAAGAATTCCACCATGCGCATGAATGGGCAGACGGTCACCTTGAGACAGCTCAATGCGCAAACCGTGCTGGCTTATGGAACCCCCACGCCCGTAGTCACGGGCCTTGATTTGCTGGCCGCCAAAATCGAGCCCTACAAGGTCGGTCCCCAGGACATCCTGCTGGTCACCGTGTGGGATCACCCGGAAATCACGCTGCCCTTGGGCCAGTACCGCACCGATGCCGCCACGGGCATGCTGGTGGATGAAGAGGGCTACCTTTACTTCCCCTACATCGGCCGTGTCCGGATCGGCGGGCTGACGGTCATCCAGGTGCGGGAAATCCTGACGGAAAAGTTGAACAAGGTACTCCAGCGGCCTCAGGTGGATGTCAAAGTCGTGGCCTTCCGCTCCCAGAAGATCTACATTGGCGGCGAAGTCCGCCAGCCCGCCACGTATAACGTTACGGACATCCCTTTTACGCTTTCCGAAGCTATCAATCGTGCGGGGGGCTTCTTGCCTTCTGCGGATCAGAGCCGCTTGGTGCTTTCCCGCGGGGAGCGCACTTGGACGCTCAACTTCCAGGATCTCCAGTCCCGGGGCAACCGCATTGATCAGATATTGCTCAAGGATGGCGACTCCCTGCTGATCCAAAACCGGGATGAATCCTCGGTCTACCTCACGGGCGAGGTTCGGAACCCGAGTTCCATCCCCACCCACCACGGCCGCCTGTCCCTGGCCCAAGCATTGTCCGAGGCCGGTGGCATCGTCAACGCGAGTGCCGATCCCCGGTCCATCTATGTCCTTCGCCGCGGCAAGGCGGAAAACACAGTGGATGTTTTCCATCTGGATGCCTACAGCCCTGTGGGAATGGTCATGGCTGATCGTTTCGCGCTGCAACCCCGGGATGTGGTTTATGTGGATGCCGGCACCTTGGTGCGTTGGAACAAGGTTGTGACCTTGCTCTTGCCCACCACATCGCTTGTAACGAGCCTGCCTACAGTCGCGGCTGACTCCAAGACGGCCTTCAAGTAGCAAAATAGGAACGCTTATCGCTCTCCATGCTGCCCAACATCCACCACATTCTGGTTCTCTGCGAAGGCAACCACTGTCGCAGCCCACTGGCTGAGGCCATGTTGCGCAAAGCGCTGGGCCCCGCCATCCGGGTCACATCAGCGGGATTGGATGCTCTCATTGGCCACTCTGCCCATCCTGAATCCAAAGCCTTGATGGCTCATGATGGAATAGACATCACTGCCCATCGCGGACGCCAGGTAACCGCAGAGCTGGCCCTGAGCGCCGATCTGATCCTGGTCATGGATCAGGCCCAAAAGCTGGAATGCGAGCGCATGGCTCCCAGCGCCAGAGGGCGCGTATTCCTACTCGGCCACTGGTTGCCGCAGGATCAGCAGGAAATCCCCGACCCCATCCATCGGGGCTCTGAGGCCCATCGCCTAGCTCATGACCGCATCCAGCGCGCCATCCAGCCCTGGCTTACCCGACTCACCCCAAGGCGCCCATGAGCATTGGAGAATTGGAAACGCTCTAAGGTGGTCCGGTGACGGCCTCGCGCCAGGGTGCGGTCCGCGCCGGTGTGCCTTCACACCCTCACCGTGGCCGTCCGAACCCCGGCCATGCCGCAACTACTTTTAAAACACGCGCTTAGGATCGCTGATCCCAAATACCGGCGCAACAATCCCGTGCTTTTTGAAAACAGCAAGGATGAGCGCTCTGGCAGAACAGTTTGGCAATCTGCCCCGTGCCCACCGCCGCAAGGTGGTTGGATCAACTCCACCCAGGGACTCCGCCAGCGCTCCCACGCCCCCCAATTTCTCAGCCAGGGTTTTCCACGGTTCAGGCAATGCAATTGGCCGAGGCATCACTGGAACCTTCGAACAGGCATCAAAGGAACGGCAGTGGATGGGTCACAGAGGCCTAACGCATAGTGCCAGTAATGCCAGGATCGCGGGTTGAACCAACCCGGTTCAGAGTGCATGATCGTTTCCCGGAACGATTCTCTTCCGGCTAAGCGGAGAAGTTCGCGGGCATCCTCTAGATCTCCAATGTTCATGACCTGAGCGATCACCCTGTTTGGATGCAGCATTGCCTCACCTGGTGATTCCCACCAAATGTATCGAGCGGCATCTCGCATTAGGACCTTCTCAAGGACCCGATCCATCAGACAGCTCCAATTCCTAGCTGTGATGAGATCCTGCTCATCTCAGGGACGTTTTCCACCGAAGCGGACGCTTCTATTAGCTCAATACGGATCGGCCCAGGAAGTTCACTCAGATTACCGTCCTGAAAATAAACCAAGGCCTTCAGGGCTTCGCTTGGCTGGAAGGCTCGGCCATAGAGAGCCTTCGCCGCTCCCAAACCTTGATCAAGGCGAACTCCGCTATGGATCATGGCGTGGATGTCGAGGTAATCCTTCTTCTCCGCCCGCTGTTGGATCACCTTTAGTTTCGTTCCCATCAAATCAAGGAAGGAGGCGGCGAACAGAACACCATCGGTAGTGGATTCCGGCACTTCTACCCGCCCCAAAGCCAGTCCTCCGAAGAAAGAAACTTTGACACCCTCTCCGGTGCCGCTGGGGGGGGAAACCAGCAGGGTGAGCGTGTTGGGAGCCTCCTGGATGACTTGAGCACGCTCGGCGAACGGGAGGTCCGCAAGCAGGGAGGAGTGATCGAATGGAAGATCAGAAAAGAAGTCGAAATCAACAGACACCCGATGCCCAAGGCGAAGCGAAATCGCGGTTCCCCCATAAAGCACAAACCCCCGATATTGGAGCGGGCGAAGCGACTCCCAAAGGTCCCGCTGGTTTGCAGGAAGGATGTGCAACTCAGGTACGAAGGTCTTCACTGGATGACTAGGCATATGGGCGTTGGTTGGATGAACTATCGGCTTCAGCGGTGTGGATTGAACCTGATCTGACGATTCTTTCTGGATTTTTGCACCTTTGGAATTAGATGGTCCACCAAGCTTTGGGCACATAACACATCCTCAATGTAGCAGTATCGGGCCTGAGGCCCGATACTGCAAGAGCGATACGCCTCGGATTTGGTATTTCAAGCTGAGGCTCGTCGATTGCAAGTAGCCCGCTTCACGTTTTAAATCCTGGCCTCAGATTCACACGGATCCAAATAATCCGAGCCCTTCCGGCAATTTTGTGACGCTCGCCTTGGATGGTCCACAGCATAATGATTAAGCCACACAGAAGGACTACTTCCATGACGAATTGGCACGATCATATTTCAGCGACCCCCAAATCGTACGAGAGCGCATCTACCCATTCCCGAAACAGCATAAGCACAGAGCAGGGGCGGAGTGCCACGGTGCGATTCCCCTCCCCTTATATCCTCATTAGCTTATACCTCACAGCCCACGGCTCACCGACTCTCAACCCTCGACCCTCGACCCTCAACTCTCAACTTCTCAACTTCTCAACTTCTCGACTCTCAACTTCTCGACTTCTCGACTCTCAACTTCTCGACTCTCAACTTCTCAGCCCTCCTATACCCCCACTCCTCAATAGGCCCACATGATTCCCAATCCCGACATCCACCCCAACGACATCTACCCCCAGGGCCCCATCAGGCCCGATATCGCGGATGTGGAAAACGAGGTGTCCCTGGGCGAGATGCTGGCCAATCTGTGGGATGGCCGCTACATCATCCTGGCCACCACGGTGCTGGCGCTGGCACTGGGGTACTATTACGCTTGGCGCAAGAGCCCCATCTACCAGGTGGAGGCCATGCTGCAGATCGAGGACAAGCAGAGCAGCAGCAGCAGCCCCATGATGGAGGCCCTGAACAGCCTGCTGGACCAGGCCGCCAAGTCCGCCGCTGAAATCGAGATCATCAAGAGCAACCTGGTGCTGGGGCGCACCGTGGAAACCCTTTCCCTGGATATCCAGGCCGCGCCTGCTTATGGCCGATTGATTGGCGATGCTCTGGTGCGCGGCCGCACGATGCCCCTGAGCTGGTCATCGAACGCTTTGAGCTGCCCAACTTTCTGCGGGGTACCAACTTCAAGATCATCGCCTTGGAAACGGCACCTTCCGGTGGGAAGGGCCCAAAAACAAATCCTGGCCACGGGCAAAGTGGCGATGAAACCAAGGCCACCTACAAGGGCCAACCCCTGGTGCTGCAGGTGCGCCGCCTGACGGGCGAACCCGGCCAGCGCTTCAACCTCTCCCGCCAACCCATGCTAAAGGCTATGGATGTACTTCGAGCAGGGCTGAAGATCGCCGAGAAGGGCAAGCAGACCAACATCCTGGGCCTCAGCTTCGAGCACCGCAATCCCGGCCGGGGCGCCGAGATCCTGAACGAGATCGTGAGGCAGTACGTGCGCCAGAACATCGAGCGCAAGGCCGAGGAAGCCTCCCAGACTTTGGCGTTCCTGCAGGAGCAGATGCCCCTGCAGCGGGCCAAGCTCGATGCCGCCGAGAACCGCCTGAACCAGTTCCGCATCCGGTCCGGCTCCGTGGATCTGCCCCAGGAAGCCCAGCTCATCCTGAAACAAAGCGTGGACATGGAAGGCCAGATCCTGCAGCTCAAGCAGAAAAAAGATGAACTGCTGCGCACCTACAAGGAAGGCGCCGATGTGGTGGCCACCCTGAACCAGCAGATCGCCAAGCTGCAAAAGGAATCCGGCAGCATCAACAGCAAGATCAAGGGCCTGCCCAAAACCCAGCAGGAGATCGTGAGCCTGTCGCGGGATGTCCAGGTGAACACCGAGCTGTACACCGCCATGCTCAACAATTCGCAGCAGCTCCAGGTGGCCCGGGCCGGCGAGATCGGCAACGCCCGCATCATGGACCACGCCATGCCCAGCCTTGGCCCCATCAAGCCCCAGAAATCCACAGTGATGGGCCTGGCGGTGCTGCTGGGCATCTTCGCGGGCATCGGTCTGACCCTGCTGCGCCGCGCCCTGCACCAGGCGGTGGAAGATCCCCGCCTCATCGAAAGCCGCCTGGGCCTGCCGGTGGTGGTCACCATCCCCCACAGCGACCTGCAGGTGGAGGAATTCCGCCGCATGAAGATCCATGGTTCGGGCGCCCACATCCTGGCCAGGGACCACCCCGAAGATCTGGCGGTGGAAAGCCTGCGCAGCCTGCGCACGAGCTTGAGTTTCACCATGAGCGACGCCCGCAACCGCGTGGTCATGATTTCCGGGCCCTCGCCGGGCATCGGCAAATCCTTTGTCAGCAGCAATTTCTCGGCCCTGCTGGCCCAGACCGGGGCCGCCAGCCGGGTGCTGCTGGTGGATGGCGACATGCGCCGGGGCAACCTGCACCAGTACTTCGGCCTCACCCACCGCTCCGGCGGCCTGTCGGAAATCCTGTCGGGCCAAAAGCCCTGGCTGCAGGCGGTCCGCGCCACCGAAGTGCCGGGCCTGGAGATCATCACCAGCGGCACCCTGCCCCCCAACCCCTCGGAGCTGCTGATGTCCAGCCGCTTCAGCGATTTCATCCTGGAAGTCTCCCAGGCCTACGACATCGTGATCATCGACGCGCCGCCGGTGCTGGCGGTCACCGATGCCGTGATCATCGGCCGCCAGGCCGGCACCACCCTGCTCATCGTCAAAGCCAAGGCCCACACCCTGGACGAGATCCACGCCGCCATCAAGCGCTTCGAAACCGCCGGCATCAAGCCCAAGGGCTGCATTTTCAACGACGTGATGTTGATGAATGTGGGGTATCGGTATTACCGGTATGCCTATCATTACGGTTATAAAAAATAAATCATCTATATCTCCCCAGCCATTTTGTAACGATAGCCCAAGCCGCCTTCGCTCCTCTTAGCTCTTACCTCTTTGCTCTTACCTCGTACCTCATACCTCATACCTCGTACCTCGTACCTCATACCTCATACCTGACACCCCCCCATCACCTCAAGGCCTCAATGCTCCCCAATCACGACCCCAACCCTGCCGACGCCTCTACCCAGACTCCCATGCGGCCCAACCTTCAGGATGATGAAGGCGCTGTCTCCCTGGGCGAGATGCTGGCCAATCTGTGGGACGGCCGTTACCTGATCCTGGGGACCACCGTAGTGGCCATGGCGATGGGCAGTTATTACGCCTGGCGTAAAAGCCCCATCTACCAAGTGAACGCCATGCTGCAGATCGAGGACAAAAAAGGCAAAAGCACCAATCCGATGATGGAAGCCATGAGCGGCATGCTGGATCAAACCCCCCGGTCCCTGGCCGAGATCGAGATCATCAAAAGCAACCTGGTGCTGGGACGCACCGTGGAAACCCTTTCCCTGGATATCAAGGCCAGCCCCGTCTACAACCGCTTCATCGGCGATGCGCGAGTACGGGGCCGCACGGATGCCCCCGAACTGGCCATCGAACGCTTTGAGCTGCCCAATTATCTGCGGGAGACTCCGTTCAAGGTGATTGCGTTGGAGAACGGCGCCTTCCGCTGGGAAGGCCCTAACAAGGAGCTCTTGGCCACCGGCAAGGTGGGCGATGAAACCAAGGCCACCTTTGAGGGCCAGACCCTGGTGCTTCAGGTGCGCCGCCTCACCGGCAAACCGGGCCAGCGCTTCAACCTGTCGCGCCAACCTCTGCTCGATGCCATCGAGGCCCTTCGTGGGGATTTGACCGTCACCGAAAAGGGCAAGTGGAGCAATATCCTGAGCCTGAGTTTTGAGCACCGCCACCCTGGGCGGGGCGCCGAGATCCTGAACGAGATCGTAAGCCAGTACGTGCGCCAGAATATCGAGCGCAAGGCCGAAGAAGCTTCCCAGCCCTTGGCGTTTCTACAAGAGCAGTTGCCCATGCAGCAGGCCAAGCTCGATGCCGCCGAGGATCGCCTGAACCAGTTCCGCATCCGCTCAGGCTCTGTGGATCTGCCCCAGGAAGCCCAGCTCATCCTCACCCAGAGCGTGAACATGGAAGGCCAGATCCTCCAGCTCAAGCAGAAAAAAGATGAACTGCTGCGTACCTACAAAGAAGGCGCCGATGTGGTGGCCACCCTGAACCAGCAGATCGCCAAGCTGCAAACCCAATCCGGCAGCATCAACACCAAGATCAAGGGTCTGCCTAAAACCCAGCAGGAAGTGGTAAGCCTCTCAAGGGATGTGCAGGTGAACACCGAGCTGTACACCGCCATGCTCAACAGCGCCCAGCAACTTCAGGTGACCCGGGCCGGCGAGGTCGGCAACGCCCGCATTGTGGACCACGCCATGCCCACCAGGACCCCCATCAAGCCGCAAAAATCCACGGTAGTGGGGTTGGCTACGCTGCTTGGCCTTTTTTCAGGGATCGGCCTGACGCTGTTGCGTCGCGCCCTGCATCAGGGGGTGGAAGATCCCCGCCTGATCGAAAGCCGTTTGGGCCTGCCGGTGGTGGTCACCATCCCCCATAGCGACTTGCAGACCGCTGAATTCCGCCGTATGAAGCTCCACACCCCCGGCGCCCATCTTCTGGCCAAGGACCACCCCGAAGATCTGGCGGTGGAAAGCCTGCTCAGCCTGCGGACCTCATTAAGTTTCACCATGAGCGATGCACCCAACCGTGTGGTCATGGTTTCGGGGCCCGCACCAGGCATCGGTAAATCCTTTATCAGCAGCAATCTTTCCGTCTTGTTGGCCCAGAGCAGAGGCACCGCCAACCGGGTGCTGCTGGTGGATGGCGATATGCGCCGGGGCAATCTGCACCATTACTTCGGCCTGGAACACCGGTCTGGGGCCTTGGGTGGACTGTCGGAAATCCTTTCAGGGCAGAAACCCTGGCGGCAAGCGGTCCGCACCACGGACATTCCAGGCTTGGAGATCATCACCAGCGGCACGCTGCCACCCAACCCCTCGGACCTGCTGATGTCCCACCGCTTCAGCGAATTCATCCTGGAAATCTGCCAGGTTTACGACCTCGTGATCATAGATGCCCCCCCCGTCCTGGCGGTCACCGATGCTGTGATCATTGGCCGTCACGTTGGCACCACCCTGCTGGTCGCCAAAGCCAAGGCCCACACCCTGGACGAAATCGAAGCCGCCATCAAGCGCTTTGAAACCGCAGGCATCAAGCCCAAGGGTTGCATCTTTAATGATGTGATGTTGATGAATGTGGGGTATCGGTACTATCGGTATGCGTATCATTACGGGTATAAGAAATAGATTACGAAAAAAATTTATTATTAGATACAATTATAAAATTACCTGAACTGAGGAGCTGATTCATGAAAACCATTGCCCTGGTGGGATGTGGGCGGATCTCCGAGCGACACCTCAAGGTCATCGAGCAGATTCCGAACCTGAAGCTTGTCGCTGTGTGCGACGTACAAGTAGACCGAGTGAACAAGGTGTCAACGGAATGGAAGGTTCCGGCCTTCACCGATGCTCTAACCATGGTGAAGGCTACCAAGCCCGATATCGTGTCCATTCTTACGGATTCGGGATCCCACCCGGAGGTCGGCATTGAACTGGCCCCGCATGTGCCGGTGGTCGTGGTGGAAAAGCCCATGTCCCTGACCCTTGAGAAGGCTGACCAACTTATCGAAACCTGCGAACGCTGTGGGACCAAACTGTTTGTGGTGAAGCAGAACCGCTTCAATCCCCCCATCCAGGCTCTCAAGAAGGCTGTGGATGCAGGGCGTTTCGGCAAGATGGTGCTGGGTACCGTTAGGATCCGCTGGGCCCGCCACCAGGCCTATTACGACCAGGATCCCTGGCGTGGCACCTGGAAGTCGGATGGGGGTGTTTTCACCAACCAGGCCAGCCATCACATTGATTTGTTGCAATGGCTCATGGGCCCCGTGGAAAGTGTGAAATCCTATGTCGCCACGCGCCTGGCGGCTATCGAAGCCGAGGACACCGGAGTGGCGGTCCTGAAATTCCACAGCGGCGCTCTGGGTGTGGTCGAGGCCACCACCGCCACACGTCCCAAGGATTTGGAAGGCAGCATTTCAATACTGGGCGAGAAAGCCTCGGTAGTCATCGGCGGCTTCAGCGTGAACCGCCCCGTCACCTGGAACTTCCAGGAATCCGAACCAGCCGATGAGGAAATTAATAAGCTCATCACCGATCCCCCCAACGTCTACGGCTTTGGCCATCTGCCTTTCTACCTGGATGTGCTGGATTGCCTGGAATCCGGCCGGAACTCCATGCTGGCGGGGCTGGAAGGCCGCAAGTCTTTGGAAATCATCAACGCGCTTTATGAATCCGCCTTCACGGGCCGAGAGGTTTTCCTTCATTACGTGCCCCAATCTGTTCCACTGGGACGCGATTTCGAAAGAAAATCATTATGACCCCTTCCGCATCCACCACTACACCTGAATTGGTGGCAGATCTCCTAGCGCGTATCGAAGCCACCACCGCCAAGGTGGGTGTCATCGGCTTGGGCTATGTGGGTCTGCCCTTTGCGGTTGAGAAGGGCAAGGTCGGATTCAAGGTCCTGGGCTTCGACCGTAGCGCCACCCGTGTGGACCTGGTCAACCAGGGAAAGAACTTCATTGGCGACGTGAAGGACGAGGAATTACGGGCGTTGGTGTCGGGCGGTTATATCCAAGCCACCACGGACATGGATCGCTTGGGCGAGATGGATGTGCTGGTCATCGCCGTACCCACCCCCCTGACCAAGAATCTGAACCCCGACCTCCAGTACATCGAGGCCGTGACCCGCGAGATTGCCAAACGTCTGCGCCCTGGCCAGCTCATCAGCCTGGAAAGTACGACCTACCCCGGCACCACGGATGATGTGATGCAGCCCATTCTGGAAAGCACCGGGCTCAAGGCTGGAAAAGACTTCTTCCTGGCCTACAGTCCCGAACGAGTAGATCCCGGCAACGCCCGCTACACCACCAAGAACACCAACAAGGTGGTCGGGGCCTCTGATGCCGCCAGTCGACGGGTGGCGGTGGCCTTTACCGCAAGACCATCCTGAACATCGTGCCCGTCAGCAGTGCCGCCGTGGCGGAAATGACCAAGGTCTTCGAGAACACCTTCCGGGCCGTGAACATCGCCCTAGTGAACGAACTGACCCTGCTCTGCGACCGCATGGGCATCAATGTTTGGGAAGTGCTGGACGCAGCCTTCACCAAGCCCTTTGGCATCATGCCCTTTTACCCCGGCCCCGGCGTAGGTGGCCACTGCATCCCCCTGGATCCCCACTATCTGGAATGGAAAGCGCGGGAGTTCAATTTCAATACGCGCTTCATTGCCCTGGCCGGAGAGATCAACCGCCGCATGCCTGAGTTCGTGGTGGAGAAGTCCATGCGCCTCCTTAGCGACCGGGGCATGGGCCTGCGGGGCGCAAAGGTCCTGGTGTTGGGCGTGGCCTACAAAAAGGATGTGGATGATCCCCGGGAAAGCCCCAGCGCCGAGGTGCTGCACCTGCTGGCTCTGCGAGGCGCCGCCCTGACCTACCACGATCCCCATATCGCCCATTTCACTGAGCAAGGCCATGACCTATATAGCGTTCCCCTCACTGCGGCAACCCTGAAACAAGCTGACCTTGTTTTGCTCCTGACCGATCACACCGCCGTGGACTATGACCTGGTGGTGAAGGAATCTGCCCAGATCCTGGATACCCGCAACGCCTTGAAGCGGGTAGATGGCCCCAAGGCCAATGTTGTCTTGTTGTAAGGAGTGACCATGGAAAAGCCCGCATACTCCCATCCCACCGCCATCGTAGATGAGGGTGCCCAAATCGGGGAAGGGACCAAGATTTGGCACTTCTCCCACGTGTATCCCAAGGCCGTGATCGGAAAGAACTGCGTCTTCGGCCAGAACACCATGGTCATGAACGGTGTGCGGATTGGCGACTACTGCAAGATCCAAAACAACGTCAGCCTCTACGAAGGGGTCATTCTCGAAGACTACGTGTTCTGCGGCCCCAGCATGGTATTCACCAATGTGACCACGCCACGCTGCCTCTTCCCGCGCAACACCAGCGCAGATTATGTGACCACCCTGGTCAAACGCGGCGCCTCCATCGGCGCCAATGCCACCATCGTGTGCGGTGTCACCCTTCACGAGTGCGCCTTCGTGGCCGCCGGGGCGGTGGTCACCAAGGATGTGCCCCCCTACGCCATGGTGGCGGGTGTGCCCGCCAAGCTCATCGGTCACATGTGCGAACGGGGCGAGCGCCTGGCCTTCGATGCCCAGGGCGAGGCCACAACAACCTACGACCAGAAGTACCATAAGGACGCCAAGGGCCTTGTGAGCAAGGTGGGATGATGAGCCTTCAGACACAAATACCTATCCTCGATCTCCAGCCCCAGATCCAGGCCCACTGGGACGAATTCAATGCCGCCTTCCAGCGGGTCATGCGCTCAGGTCAGTTCATCTTGGGACCCGAGGAAAAGGCCTTCGAGCAGGAATGCGCCACCTACTTGGGCGTGAAGCACGCCATCGGCCTGAACAGTGGCACCGACGCCCTCTACATCGCCCTGCGCGCCCTGGGCATCGGCCCCGGAGACGAAGTCATCACCACCCCCTTCACCTTCTTCGCCACCGCCGAGGCCATCAGCCATGTGGGCGCCACGCCGGTCTTCGTGGATATCGAGGAAGATTCCTTCAACCTCAACCCCGGTCTCATCGAAGCGGCCATCACCGCCCGCACCAAGGCCATCATCCCGGTCCATCTCTTCGGTCGGCCCTGCGACATGGGCCGCATCCTGGCCATCGCTGAGAAGCACGGATTGAAGATCGTCGAGGATTGTGCCCAGAGCTTTGGCGCCACCTGGAACGGCAAACAGACCGGCTCCATGGGTGCCTTCGGCTGTTTCAGTTTCTTCCCCACCAAGAATCTGAGTGCTTTTGGCGACGGCGGCATGCTCACCACCGATGACGAGACCCTGGCTGCCGAAGCCCGTATGCTGCGCGCCCATGGCAGCCGGAAGAAGTACCACAACGAAGCCGTGGGCTACAACTCCCGCCTGGATGAACTGCACGCCGCGATGCTGCGGGTGAAGCTGCCCCACATTGATGAATGGAACACCCAGCGTCGCGCCGTGGCTCAGGGCTACCATGATCAACTCTCAAGCAATCCGTCTCTGGTACTGCCGAAGATCGTGGATGGCCATGTGTTCCACCAGTTCACGGTGCGGGTGAAAGCGGGCCGAAGGGATGAAGTGCAAGCGGCCCTGGCCCAGGCAGGGATCGGGACCATGGTGTATTACCCCTTGCCCATCCATCACTTGAAGCTTTATCTGGAAAGCCACGCGGCAACCCGATGTCCTGTGGCGGAGCAGGCGGCGAAAGAAGTGCTTAGTTTGCCGATTTGGCCGGAGATGGACAAATCCTTTGTAATTGATCGCCTGAAATCTTCCATGGCAATATCGTGTTTATAATGTCATGTCGAGCAATTGATATTCACTTTAATATTTGAGTGTGTATCAGAGAATGGATTGGAAGCAGCCAAGTGGAGTTCAAGATGTCATCAATAGTATGGGGATCTAAGGCAAGCAAATGCCGACCGTAGAATACCTAGACTATCCCCAGTCGAAATCAACAGAATTTTATATCACCTTACTTGTTTGTGCACTCATTGGGTTTTCAGTGATTGAAAATGCACTGCTAGTATTTATACGGAGAGTCATAGGTGATTCGCTAAAATTAGATGTAGTAATTTTTTATATTATATTATTTGTAATTATATTAATGTCTTTTAATAAAATTTATTCTCGAATTAAAATAGATGTTTATTGGCTATTTCTATTTTTGTTTTCATATTGGACTATTGCGTTAATACTACATGGTGAATTTTATGAAATGATTAGAAATATCGGAATAAAATTATTTATTATATCAATCCCTTCCTACATATTGGCACGGAGTATTCGAGATTATTCTTTGTTGATGCACTATCTTGAGAGAACAAGCATACTAGGAATCCTAGCGATGGTATTCCCGCTACTTGTTGGGAGAGGATCGGAAGTTTTTTAGAGCAGAATTATAGTCAATCGCTAGGTTATTCTGCACTCGTAATGACTACAATCACTGCTAATTTTCTATTTAAGCGATTTTCTATATATTATTTATTAATTACCGGGGTGGGGCTTTTCCTGATTATTGCAGCAGGTGCCCGAGGTCCCCTTATTTGTTTTTTATCATTTATAATTATAAAAATGTTATTTATTATTACATCAGGTCAAAGAAAAAAAATACTTTCCATATTTCTATTCTCGATATTGTTAATCATGGCATCAGGAAAAGAGCAAACATTTTTGTTAGTTATTGAGGACATGCTTATTTCCCAGCAAATGAGTAACCGCCTAGTTCAAAAAATTTCTGATCGAGCCGTCTTTGAAGACTCTGTTCGGGTGGAACTGCGAAAGCATTCCTTGGACATTATTTCGGCTCACCCGCTCGTCGGCATTGGTATCATTAACGATAGAGTAATGTTAGCTGGGAAAATGGGATCAAGTCCAGAAGAGGCACGAGGGTGGTACCCTCACAACATCGCAATAGAATTTTTGGTTCAATATGGGATTATCCCCGCAATGTTTTTACTCCTAGGTATTGGGATACTTTTCATTCGCGCAGTTAAGGTTACAACTGATAATGATTTTCAGACCATTGTCCTTATTTTCTTTTCTGTTCGTGTTATTCCACTCCTTTTTCTGGATCTTATTTGGAATCGCCCCTCTTCTTCGCCTTTCTCGGGTTTTGTATGAATTCAATTAATATATCAAAAAATAAGATTTATTCGCATTGAAATGGAAGCATTTGATGAAGACAGAATTTAAAAAAAATGTAATGACCTTGTTATCGGGCAATTTGATTGCTCAAATGGTATCATTTGCCACTATACCTATCATTAGTCGCATTTATAGTCAAGAAGCTTTCGGAGAATATAATATATTGATTTCGACCGCAGTTATTGTATCCCAATTTGGGACTCTCGGATTAAACTCAGCAATCATGTTACCAAAAGACGACAGTAAAGCCAGGAATATTTTTCAGACCACATTCCTCATTCACTTAATAATTTTATCTACCCTCCTTGGAGTTGCTTTATGTTCAGCGTTTTTTATTAAAATAGCACAAACAAAAATATCTTATTCAATGTCATGTTTTATTATATATATTTTTGCTGTTTTAAATAATTTATCTGGGTTGTTATCAATCTACATGAACAGGGCTAAAGCATATAAAGTTATGTTTTGGAATGCTGTTATAGGGCAAATATCTACCTTAGGGGTCACCATCCCTTTAGGGCTTATAGGATTGGGGTCCAAGGGATTTATAATCGGAGGCATCATTAGCTTGATTGCCGTAAATCTACAAATGTTGTATAGATTAAACCCATTTATAGAATTCATCAATTTTCAAGAAATTCGATATATAATTACAAATTATAAAAACATGATAAAATATCAATTTTCAGCAAATATAATTAGTACGTTTTGCGTTCAGCTTCCCAATCAGTTAATCTCTGTGAGTTTTGGGAACGTAGCGTTGGGGGGGTACGCCATGTGCCAGAGATTATTAGGTGCTCCAATCAGCTTGGTTGCCGCACCCATTAATGCAGTTTATTTTCAGACGGCATCCGAATATCATAGAGAATCAAATGACTTAGGGATATTTACATATATTCTAGTTAGGAATATCATGCTTATCGGGTTCATTCCCTTAATAGCCTTGATGGTCTTTGCCAGGCCCATTTTTACGTTTGTACTTGGGAACAAATGGAGAGAGGCTGGATTATTTGCCTCAGTACTTGCACTTCAATACTTATTTATGTTTTGCAATAATTGTACAAGTTACTGTAGGGTAGCCATAGAAAAACCACATATAAACACGGTCCTCGCCTTTATTCAAATATTATTCATCGTAACATCAATGAGTATTGGAATATATTGCTATAAAACTCTTTATTCAACAATAATTGCTTTCGCTATTGGAAATACTTTTTATCAAATAATAGATTTAGGTATTAATTTTTATCTAATGAGAACTAGTTTTATTCGGTTCATTGTATTCATATCAATTTATATTTTTTCTGCTTTGTTTCTAGTTGGGGGACTGCGATTACTCTTCCAGTAGATTGGGTGCTCCAAAAGAGGTAAGATCTTAGGGATGATCACTTGTTCTGATATTTTGGCTACCGTGACTACAAAATGAAAATCAAATCAATCTATTATTCATTGAAAAAGAGTCTTCTAAAAATACACCATAGAGTATAAACCATTAAAAATTAAGGAATTAGCATGGGATTTGTCACAGTGATTGATTACGGGATGGGAAACACAGGTTCTGTGATGAACATGTTGAGGAAGATTGGGGTCTCAGCAAAATTGGCTTCTGATCCGGGGGACCTCGTGGATGCCACCAGGATTGTCCTGCCAGGGGTTGGTGCGTTCGATAACGCCATGATCAAATTACGAGAGAGTGGGTACATTGAGGTCTTGAACCAGAAGGTTCTTACGGAGAAGGTTCCTATTCTCGGCATCTGTCTGGGAATGCAGTTGTTCAGCAAAAATAGCGAAGAAGGTATGAAACCTGGCCTCGGCTGGTTGGATGCAGAAACAATTCGTTTCAAGTCTGAGAGCGGCTCAACACAGATCAAAATTCTCATATGGGGTGGAACACAGTCCAAATCTCTCGAAACACCAGTCTTTTTCCCCTGAGTGATCAAGATATAAGATTTTATTTTGTCCACTCACTTTATATCAAATGCAACAACCCTGATGACATTCTTACGCGGACCGATTATGGTGGCTCTTTCACGAGTGCTGTATGCCGACAAAATATCCTTGGGACCCAATTCCACCCGGAGAAAAGCCATCGGTTCGGAATGGATTTTTTCAAGGCCTTTTCTAATTGGGTGCCTATAACGTCACCAACAACGCTGGAACCGAAGCCTGTATGAATTCCGTTCGGGTTATCCCTTGCTTACTCTTGAGGAATACAGGGTTTGTAAAAACACGCAAATTCAAGGACCCGGTCTATCTAGGTGATTGTTTCAACACAGTGCGCCTTTTCAATGAAAAGGAAGTGGATGAACTGATCATCTTAGACATCACCGCATCTCCATCCGATAGGCCCCCCAATATCGAATTGCTGCATGACTTGGCCGGAGAATGCTTCATGCCAGCCGCCTATGGGGGGGGCATTCGAACCATGCAGGAGATGGTCCGACTCTTTTCTGCGGGCTTCGAAAAGGTGTCATTAAACACTAGCGCAGTGAAAAATCCGAACTTGATCCGGGATGCCGCCCGGGAATTCGGCAGCCAAAGTGTGGTGGTGTCCATTGACGTGCGTAAGAAAATGCTTGGATCCTACGAGGTTTATATCAACGGGGGTAGAGAGGCTACTGGACTCGACCCGGTGGCAGCTGCCCAACGTGCTGTAGATCTGGGGGCTGGTGAGATTTTATTGACGGCCATGGATCGTGACGGCGTGATGGGAGGTTTCGACCTTGACCTTGTTCAAAAAGTCACCAGTGCCATTTCGGTCCCCTTGGTGGCGTGCGGGGGGGCAGGGTCATTGAAACATTTTCATGACGCCATTCACATTGGCGGGGCATCTGCGGTGGCCGCAGGAAGTTATTTTGTATTCATGGGGAAGCATCACGCGGTATTGATAACCTACCCATCACGGAAGGAACTTATGGAAGAGGTCTATCAATGATTGGGAAAATCATACGCAAAGGTGAACCTGGCTATCAGCAGTGCACGGTTTCGATCATGGATACCACGGATCCGGACATCACCTTCGATAATGAAGGAGTCTCAAACCACGTTCGGGCATTTCGAGAGGGGATCTCAACCAAGTGGAGACCAGAAGGTGATCCCAAAACCTTTCGTGCATTAATTGATCGGATCAAAGCCGAGGGCAAAGGAAAGCCATACGATTGCGCCTTGGGCTTGAGTGGGGGCGTGGATAGCTCTTACATGGCATACATCGCAAAACGGGAGGGTTTGCGACCCTTGGTTGTCCACACAGATTGTGGATGGAATTCCGATACAGCCGTTCGTAATATCGAGAAAATCGTAAAAGCGTGTTCCTTTGATCTTGTTACAGCAGTGATCGATTGGGATGAGATCGCTGACTTACAGTATGCTTTTTTGCGCGCAGGGGTGCCAAATCAAGATATTCCTCAGGATCAAGCCATTTTCGCTGCATTTTATAAAACAGCCTCGAAACACCATGTGAAATATGTATTGAGTGGTGGAAATAATGCATGCGAATCAATTTTGCCAAAGGCTTGGGACACCGTGCAAATGATATAAAACATATAAGCGCTATTCACCAAAAATTTGGTCGCAGACCTTAGATGCTTATCCAAGGATGAGTGAGACACGCTATGGTCTGATATATACAATATTGCAAGGAATGAGGGTAGTCCGCCCTCTAGATTTGCTATATTATAATCAAGCTGAAGCAATAGCAACACTTGAGAAAGAGTTTGGATGGCAATACTATGGGGGGAAGCATTATGAATCTCGGTGGACTCGATTCTTTCAAGGGTGGTGGCTCGTCAATCGCTTTGGATACGATAAAAGGCTAGCGCATCTTTCGAGTTTGATTGTAACTGGACAGATCACCTGTGAGGAAGCACTCGCTAAGGTGCAGATTGACCACTACACCCAGGCCATGATACAAGGGGATTTAGATCTTGTTATTAAAAAACTTGGTATTACCAGGAGTGAGTGGGATGGCCTCTTCCTCGAACCTGTTCATAGCCATTTTGATTACCCAACCACGGGGTTCAGTAGGACAATTTTGAGTTACGGTATGGCCATCGCGCGAAGAATTGGATTTATAAAATGATGGGACGAGAAAAATTAATTATGGTCTATATGATTAGCGCGATAGGCCGCGTGGATGGGCCCATCAGATGGCAAAAGGTGTTCTAGATGCCCCTTTTTTTGAAAATTGTCCTAAGTGATTTCCAAACAGAGAGTCGTGATCAGCGTGAACTCTCTGTTGTAAAAGATTTAGGGCACGAAATAATTGTGATTGCTAAAGGGCAATCAAATAAAATTAAAATCATAAAAATTACACAGTCCATGAACAATCTACCCGCCCTTTAGGTGACGCCAAGATAGTGATTCCATTTAATCGAGTCATTTCTCTTATAGGGTGGGCCCTATATGCCCGTCGTTTTAATGCAGATTTCATAAGTTGTCACGACTTGATAGCCCTACTTATCGGATGGCTCTCCTCTTGGGCTCTTTACACCAGGAGGCGGCCTCTACTCATTTACGACTCACATGAATTTGAGATGGGTAGAAATACGAGTCAGAAACGGAGCAAATTATATGGCTGGATAATCAAACATCTGGAATCTTTCCTGATGCGCAGAGCCGACCTCTCAATGATGGTCAATAATTCCATAGCAGATGAAGTCCAGAAAATCCATAAACTTCCGGTACGACCCCTCGTGATTCGCAATATGGCAAATCAATGGAGGATCGATCCAGAGGTGTGTTTGGAAAAACGAAAAGAATTGTGTGACCGGCTTCAATTACCAATATCGACTTTCCTGATCATGTACCACGGTGGCATCCTAAGGAACCGAGGAATTGAAAATCTCATTCACGCATCAGCAAGAATGGACAATATTGCTGTAGTGATTCTTGGTAACGGTGAAAGCGGCTATAAACAAGAAATTAAAACATTGGCGAATAATGTCGGTTTTACCCATAAACTATTATTTCTCGACGCAGTGCCTGTTGCTGACCTTTGGCAATTTGTTGGTGCTGTTGATGTTGGATCTGTTTTAATCCAAAATACTTGTCAAAGCTACTATTATAGTCTCCCAAATAAATTATTTGAAAATGTACAAGCTGAAACCCCAATCATTGGAAGTAATTTCCCGGAAATTGAATGCGTGGTCAAACAATATAAAATAGGATTATGCTGTGATTCCGGGAATGTTGATGATATTATGAATGTTATCAATCAAATAAAAAATGATAATATTTTATTCAATAATTTAAAATATAATATAAAATTAGCTAAGTCAGAATTATCTTGGGAAAAAGAAAAAATGATCCTTTCAAATATCTATGAAAAGGAATTCACGAAATACCAATCGCGATCAAAATTAAACATTCGGGGATAAGCATGGCGCTAAAAATTGTCAAGCTTTTGATGAGTGATATTACGCATGCAAATCGCGATAAGCGGGAAATATCTGTTCTGAAGAAGCTTGGGTGTGAAGTCGTTGCTGTATTTCCTAGTGACGAAGAATCTTTCATACTGGCCGATGAGGGATACAACATAAGCCAAGTCTTACGGCCTATCTTATCTTATGACCAGCCAAAGATTGTCCGGATTCTCCGAATTCTTGAATTATGGATAAGGTTAATTAGAAAAATTCGTCAACTTGAACCCGACATTATCAGTTGCCACGACTTAACAGCCTTAGCCATTGGGTGGCTGAGCGTTGTGATGAGTATGGGGAACAACTCTCCCAAGCTTATCTACGATTCTCACGAATTTGAGATTGGGAGAAACTTAGATAAGAAACGGAACCGGCTATCTTCGTGGATCATTAAAGTATTGGAAGGGCTTCTTATGCGTAAGACGGCCTTTTCAATAATGGTCAGCGACTCAATAGCTGATGAAGTTCAAAAAATTCACCACCTGCAGACCCGCCCGATAGTAGTTCGCAATATGCACAATCACTGGGAAATTAATCAAGAAAATTGCATGAATAAACGGATAGAGATTTGCGATCTACTTCGAGTTCCCGTATCTACTTTTCTTGTAATGTACCATGGTGCAATAATGAGAAATAGGGGATTGAAAATCTTATATTAGCATCAGCTAAAATTGACAATCTCGCTGTTGTAATCCTTGGTTATGGTGATGAGAGTTATATGCAAGAAATTCGAGCTATATCTAAAAACATAGGATTCGCTGACAAAGTTTTATTCATAGACGCAGTACCTGTTGCTGACCTTTGGCAATTTGTTGGTGCTGTTGATGTTGGATCTGTTTTAATCCAAAATACTTGTCAAAGCTATTATTATAGTCTCCCCAACAAACTATTTGAAAGTATACAAGCTGAAACACCCATTATTGGTAGTAATTTCCCGGAAATCGAACGCGTCGTGAATAAGTATAAAATAGGATTATGCTGCGATCCACATGATCTAAATACAATAGCCAACACAATACAAATCTTCAAAACAAACAAAACTCTGTATTCCGAATTAAAATCTAATACTCAAAAAGCGAAAGGATTATTGTGTTGGGAGAAAGAGGAACATGTTCTTTTCGAAGCATATAAGGCCCTTTTTACATCAATGAATCATTTCCCCTCGCATCTATGATCAATAAATGCCTCAACGATAGAGCTTGGGAATGGCGTTAATAATCTGAATGACATCCGAAAATTCCATCCCGATAGCGTCGAGGTACCATTTGATGTTTGGATAACGGGGCCGATTCTCATCTTCCACCAACGCCAGGGCCTGCTCGCGAGTCACATCACCTTCCCTGATCTGGTTGCTACGAAACGTATCGTGCTCTGTGAAACCAGCAACGGTGTAATAAATGTAATTGTAGAATGCGGCCGTGCCGTCCCCGATGCGCCACGTTGTGTTCGTATCAGGCGCTCGCTCCCAATCGTATTCATTCAGCAGGGTGTCATCGATGATGGTCTCGTCCCATCGCCAAAAGTCGAAGATATGGTGATAACCGGTCTTCTTATTAAAGCTGCGATAGTACTCACCCGACAAGGTGTCCCAAAGCGAGCTGTTGAAATATCCTGGGCTGTCCAGCATAGCCTTACACCGCAACCACTGGTAGCGTAGTTGCTTCATGGCACCATGAGAATACACACGCTCTTCCTCGAAGTCTGGAGGCACCCCCAGGAACCCAGCCTTAAAGTGTGTGACCTCCAATGGATTCACCCCCCATAGGTTCAGCGAAATGCCCGTCTGCCGTTTCACCGTTTCAATGTGGCGGAAAAAATGTTTGTCGCCTGCCGTCAGAATGCTAATCATGCCGAGGTGAGGGGACTTCAGCCATGCTGCCAGATTACGAGCAATATTGCGCCGCTTGAGGGCTATGTCATCGGCAATAATGATGTTTTCAATGCCAAGTTGCGCGCACATGCGGCTGATGTTGCGGCGCCCAAGGTCTGTCACCATTCCCCAGTCGTAGGTGTAGGTGATCGGCTTCATCTTCAGTTCTTTGACGATCAAATGAAGACCGTAGCTGCTATCACGACCCCCCGAGAAGGGAACAAGACAATCGTCGCCAACAGCGCGCCGGTAAGCCTCCACGAGATGGAATAGCTCGGCAGTGGGCCGCGGTTTGTTTCGTGGCTTGTAGTGAAGGCAATAGTTGCAAACGCCCTTCTCATCAAACCAAATGAAGGGCATGGTCTCGGGAAGGATGCACTTGGTACAGCGCCGCACCTCGTAGTGCTGGTACTCAAGCATTTCTTCTTCGCCCTGATGTTTTCCTAGGCTGGGTATCAGGTTGTTAGTGCGCTGATCAAGCTCAAAAATAGCCGGTTCTTCGGCAGTGGTAGGGATATCAAGGATTACACCGTCCCTACGTACTTGCTCGACCGACTCGCAGGCAAGTTGAGCTAGCGGGTAGCTTTCCGAGGCAAAGTAATAGACCTCGCCCTTCCTTCCAAGGTAAAGGCTTCCGTTGTTCGAAAATAAGCATAATTTGCCCAATTTCGGCAGGGCAAGCGCGCATGCCACAACACCCTTGCATAGATCGAGCACCTTCTTGGCGACTTCTTCAACGCAACCGCCTTTATCCAGGAAATCGGCAGCTATGGCTGTGATGATTTCGGTGTCGATTTCCAGCTTGCGCTTTTTGTCGAC